>CAWFIZ010000001.1:0-13538 GCA_963816115.1 uncultured delta proteobacterium
ACAAACGATACGATCTGAGTTTGTCAATAAATCGGTGACGGCAGCAATTTCTATCATGTCTAGAGGAGATCAAACATACCGGTTGCGTTTTCTTGTTACGACAATAAACTGCAAATGCATCCCTTTTAGAAGGAGGAATTGAGGCGGTTCTCCCGTAGGGCGGAAGAAGCATATTTGAGGTCCTGGAAAAAACCAGGTAGGCCGCTTATGACCGTCATCTCATCCGGAAAGGCTTCAGGAAGGCAAGGGCCGGGATAAGGACATATGCATAATTGCTCCAGCTCGGATGAAAGAATGAGATCGAGATGGCAATGAGGGACACCGTGGATGTGAGGAGCGATCTCAGTATGCCGCTCCGAATGATATGTTCCTCAATGTTCCCGTCCACGAGTTTGCGGCCGAGTGTCGCGTAAAGCCAGCTCAGGACGAAGAGCAGCCCCAGGATAAAGAGGTTGAGGTCGAAGAGGATATTGGTGACCTGGAGGTGGTGGTAAGCAGACATCCAGGCGGCAGTGAATGGTACGGTGACGATGAACAAGAGGATCACTATCTGGATCCAGAGGAACCGGCGGTCTGTACGTTTGATGTAGTGAAATTGCTGATGTTGTATGGTCCAGAATATGGCCAGGAGGATGAAGGTAAGTATATAACGGGTCGAACATCGAGATCTCTTTTAAGAGGATACGCATTACCTGGCCCGAGTCCATAACGCGGCTTGCGTCTGGAAAGGAGAAATTCATCACGAGAAGGGTCATGGAAAAGGCGAAGATACAGTCTGACAGGCTCTCGATGCGATGGGTGGTCATGAAAAAACGGCCACCGGAGTGTTCGGTTGGACGCATATTTATAAGGCTTATATCACTTTACGGTAAACGTGTCAATCGTGCTGTCTTGTTGTTGTTTCCCGTGCGTAATTGTTTGCGTCATAAAAAAAATTTTACATAATCTTTACTCGTTGATATAATCTCCTTATCCACATTACAAACGGGCATATTAAAAATGGTTCGATCCCAACGGATGCATATTCATTTCATTGAAAAACCTTAAAAGGAGGCGGTCATGAAATATTTTGTAGTGTTATTGTGTGCCCTTGTAACTTTCGTGTTTGTCGCCGGGGTCAGCGCGGCGGAGTTCAAGGTCTACCCGGGCGCGAAGCTGGACGAACAGGAGACGAAGAAGCAGGAAGATATGGCTAAAGCGGCTAAAACGTCATCGAAAGCAAAGGTCTACGTGACTGACGACTCTTTTGAAAAGGTAAAGGAGTTCTACGTCAAGAACGGCACAGAGTACAAAATGCCGGG
Organism: uncultured delta proteobacterium; assembly: GCA_963816115.1. GTDB lineage: Bacteria > Desulfobacterota > Syntrophorhabdia > Syntrophorhabdales > Syntrophorhabdaceae > Delta-02. The sequence continues at coordinate 1,302 of CAWFIZ010000001.1, forward strand.
CCGCAAGGCAGGAAAGGTAGAAAAGCTCCCCTCAGGCAATGTCCTCAAGGATGCCTTTTTCATTTTCGACGGTGCCAGGGACCTCGGGACCTCCAAGCTCTGGGCGAAGATACAGCGGCCATACATCGGACCGGGCATGGTGGAAGGGCCTGACAGGACCTACATAATCTCCGTGGCAAAATAGTCCGGTATCGTTCTGACCACCAAAAAGGAGGCCCGGGATGAAAAAACCTTCGCTGTTCTTTGCTATCGTCATCTGTACCGCGCTTTTGTTGCCAGGTCTGTGGTGCGGCCATGCTTCGTCGGCCCAGAAGGACGAGGCCGGGTGCAAGGACCACCCGCTCTTTACCCGGATGCCGAATTATTTCATCAGAGAGTGCAAGACGAAGGATTTCGACCAGCATGAGTTCTATGTCGCCGGCGAGAAAGAGTTTGTTGTTGAAGGAAAAAAGACCTACATTTCCTACGAGATCAAAGAGGGCATCAAGGCCCCCTCAGAAGTTCAGATCAAGAGAAATTTTGAGAACGCCGTTGCGAAGATCGGCGGCAGAACGGAGTTTAATAGCACCTTCAATGTCTACCTCAGCATAAAAAAGGATGGCAAAGAAACCTGGGTCGACGTTCATCCCGTGAACCACGGCGAGAGCTACACCCTGACCATCGTAGAAAAGAAAGGCATGGAACAGGACATAACGGCTAACACCATGCTGGACGCCCTGAACAAAGATGGCTTTATCGCGCTCTATATCAACTTTGATACCAACAAGGCGACGATCAAGGCGGAATCAAAAACTGTCGTCGACCAGATAGTGAAATTGTTGAAGGAGAACCTTGGGCTTAAGGTGAGCATCGAAGGACACACTGACAGAACGGGAACACCGGCAAAGAACAAGAATTTGTCCCTGGAACGAGCCCAATCCGTTGTCAATGCCCTGACGGCCGCAGGGGTCGACAAAAAGCGCCTGAGCGCCGTCGGCTGGGGCCAGGAGAAGCCGGTTGCCGACAACCGCACCGAGGAAGGCAAGGCGAAGAACCGTCGTGTTGAGATCGTCAAAAAATAGGAAAAGCGGGGGCATGTCATGAAACGATATTTTATATCCGCTTTTTGTGTTATGGCATTGTGCCTGTGCGTTTTTTCGCTTGCGCAGGCACAATCGATAAGGATCATAGCGCCGAACGGAGGGCAGAACTGGGTTATCGGTGAGCAGCGCTACATTACGTGGACGGCGAGTGGACTGCCTGCCGGCACCAAGATCAACCTGTACCTTTTTTACGGGTATACGCAGAAGGGGGTAATAGCTACAAATATCGATGCCGGGCCGGGAGGGACTGTCGGCTGGAGCTGGGTTGTCGGCAGGTTCCAGAACGGACAGGTGGAAACCCCCGCCTCGGGTGCCGGCTATGCCGTGCGGATACGAACGGCCGATGGGCGCTACCAGGACCAGGGCGACAGCGGTTTTTCCATCGCCCCCGCCGCAGGGGGTGCTACAGGCCTCCAGACCACCCAACCAAAGGTCGAGGCAGCACAGCCGAAAGTGCAGCCCCAGGTGCAACAGGGCCAGCAGACAGGTGCAGTACCGGGCTTGCAGGCTGCGGCAACGTCGGACCTTGAGATAGCGGACCTTGAATTTGTATGGAGCAACATGCGCCTCAAGTTCCATGTCAGGAACAACGGCCCCCAGCCATTCCGGGGTAACGCGGAGGTCCGTTATGTCGCCATGTATTCCCTGGGCGGAGGATTTACGGCGGACAGGACCGTGACCCTGTCGGGCCTGAGTATCAATCCCGGCCAGACGGTCCTCCAGCAGATCCATTTCCAGTGGCCTAATCCTATCACTTATCCTCAACTCACGTTTGGCATGGTGATCGATCCCAATAAGAAGATCGCGGAGATCAACGAGAATAACAATTATATTGAGCGCAATCTCCGCGCGCCCTGCGGGGCACAGATCAACACTGTCAGCAAGAGTGCGGTGAACCCTGGGGAAACGATCGAAATGCAGGGGATATTCGGTCAGCAAAAGGGTCCGAGAGGTGTCATCATCGTGCGGAACAACCAGCCGGTCTATCTTGCCGTTGTCAGCTGGGCGAACCACACGTTGCGTGCAACGGTACCGCCTAACGTTCCGGTGGGCCAGTACCAGCTCATGGTGGAGTGTACGGCCAGATCGGGAGGGGTCGGGTATTATACAAGCAACGTGAAACCCTTGACCGTTGCCGCGTCAGGAGGAGGAGGCGGTGACGGCTCGCCAAGCCAGCCCCCGAATTGTACCCAGATACGCAATATCGAGGGCTATACGTACCGAGGAAAGCCCGTCTGTATCTCGGGCACGTACCAGGCGGACAGCCACCTTGCCCATTGTGATGCGCAGGGGTATTACTGCTGCTACATGTCCGGTGGAAATTCGCAGCGTTGTGGCAACGGCAAAACAGTGGGCGAGCCCAGGTGCTGCGATGTCAGCGAAATGAGTTGCCGTAAGGTGCTCATGCAGCCGTGGGGCTGCTATGAGCGAAGATGACAGGAGCCAGTGCCATGCAAAGGTGAGGTATGTGTGATCACCTATATTTTTTAATAAGGAGGGCATCATGAAAGCAATGCGTTTTCTTTGTCTGGCTTTTTTTGTTTGTTCGTTGCTGGTAGCATACGCAGTGAGCACGCAGGCGGCGCCGCCGACACCTGCGGGCAAGATCGAGGCCCCATTGAAGGTCCAGCCGAAATCCGTCCAGTTCAACTGCACAAAAGACGCAAGCGGAGCCACTATCTGTAAGCGACCGGCGCCGACGGGAAAGACCGGAGGGGTTTACACCGAGAAGGCGACAAAGGGAAGGTCCTGCCGGTGGAAATGCACCATGGAGCAGGGGGTTGAGGTGTGCAGGGGAAGCGGGAATGAGTGCAACGGGAAGATTCCGCCGCACTGGGCGGCAATGACCCGTTAATACCCGGGACACACTCAGGCCCGGCGGTGCCCAACCGCCGGGCCTTTTCTATGCTTTCCGTTATTTTCTCATATAAGTAAAGCTAGGGCCCGGCCTTCCTACAAAGCAGGAGCGAGTGAATCCATATTTCTTGATGATCGCAAGGGTCTGGTCCGCCTCGGCTTTATTGGGGCCGAAACTGAACAGCCATGAAGATCCCTCGACGATCTTCCAGTCACCCTTTATCTGCTGCACCGAGATTGCGGCCGGATTGAAAGGCACACAGTCTTCCCCGGCAAAGGGGCCCACCGGGGGTGCCCCGGAGATGAGCATGTAACTGAAAGACGGTTGCGGGCGACCGACGAAACAGGACCGGTCCATATTGTAATTTTTAATGATGGCGAGTGTTTTATCCGCCTCGTCCTTTCTCGCGCCGAAATCGAAGAGCCAATGGCTGCCATCGCCAACCTTCCAGATGCCCTGGATTTGGGAAACCGTTGTCGTCGCCGGGTTGAAAGAGACGCAGTCCTCTTTTCCCAGCGCCGGCGTTGTGCCCGATTGTGGTGTTCCGGCCTTGCATATCAATTTCTTCGTGGCCTTATTGTTCGCTTTGTTCGTTTCTTTTACCTGCTGAGTGTGATCGATAAGCGCGGTGATCGTCGCAGCGCCTGTCAACTTATATTTGCTTGTCATGGTGGCCTCTCCGCCTGAGGCCTTGAGCGCTTTTACGGCGTCGAAATGCCAGATGGTCTCACCGCCCCATTTTTTCCCGTTCACCATGAGGTAAACACTTGAACTTTCAGGTTTATGAGTGTCCCACACTTCGTCGGGAACCATGCCAGGCCCGTTATTTTTCACCCTGACGACAACGAAGCAATTTTCGTTGAGGGTTATCTCCTCGATGGCGAGATCCGGCAGCTGCCCCTGTTGGCCGGGCTGTGCCTGTGGGGTGGTGTTTGCCCCGGGGCGGTGCATTTCATCGAGAAACTTGCCTTCTTGGATTCTTTTGGGCCGGGCGAAATGATCTTGATCGCCTGCCACCCGCTGTAGGTGGTAAGGTCGTGTCCCCCGAGCTTCCATATTGTGGAAACGTTCTTTGCGCCTGCCTTTTCGAACGTTATCGTTTCTATAGGTGTCGTGGCGCCGTCGCTGCGGATGAACGTGTATTGGATGGTTGCCGGCTTATTGACGGCTATGTGCCCTTTGAAGGTGATGACCGCCGGACATTTTCCCGTATAAGACACGGGATGGGCGTACAGTGCTGCCCCCACTTTCGGGAGAGGGGCAACCGTATCATTTATTACTGCAGACTGTGGTGCCAGCGGCTTCTGCGGCTGTTGCTGGGCATAACCCGTCAAGGTAAAGGCCGCCGTGATAAACGCAATTACGAACAGAACCGATAATGGTTTTTGTTTTTGAAACATACAACCCTCCCCGCTCATTTTTCTTTGTCCTGAATTGTGAGGTCGATAGGTTCATTCTAGAGGCCCGTCAGGGAAATGTCAAGGGAACAGGGATCAAAAGGGGTTCAGGATCCAGAGAAGAACAAATTCTTTTCACCCTGGTTTTGTCCCCACATGCAGGTAGGTGACACCGAAAGTGAGGGGATATTTCCTGACGTCTGTCATCCCTGCATTTTCCATCATGGTCGAGAAAACATCGGGTGAAGGAAAGTTCATTATCGAATCGGCAAGGTAATGATAGGCCGCGGGATTGGACGAGAACCTTTTTGCCATGCGAGGGAGGATATGATTCAGGTAGACATTGTAAATGAACTTAAAGAGCCGGTTTTGGATAAAGGTCATTTCAAGGACCATGACAGAGCCTCCTGGAGAGGTGACGCGGAGCATTTCCCGCAGGGCCCCTTCTCGGTCCGGGATATTGCGGATGCCGAAGGCAACGGCGACAACATCGAAGGAGCCATCGTGAAAGGGAAGGCCCAGGGCGTCGGCCTGCATCAGGGTAACGCGCGGAGAAAGGCCTTTCTTCTCAACCTTGTTCTTTCCCAGATCGAGCATTTCGAAGACGAAGTCAATGCCGGTCACGCTGACGTTACCGTGCTTCCGTGCGGCGTCGATAGAGAGGTCTGCCGTTCCGCAGGCCACGTCAAGGAACCGCTTCGTGTTCAAAAAACGCATCTTTTTGACGGTGAAGCGGCGCCATGCGATATCTCGGCGCAGGCTCAAAAGGTGGTTTAGAAAATCGTATTTCCTCGTGATGGTGGAGAATATCTCTTTCACCATTCCTATGCGCTGCGCCTCCGATGCGCTGAGCACCGATGGGTATTTATTGTCTACGGGTTTCTCCACTTTCAGGGTTTCCTTGACCTCTTTGTCTTTTGGTCTATTAGTCTATTGCGCCGGTGCGGATTTTTCAATGGGAAAGAAGAAAGGGGTCAGAAAAGCAGGGCTCAGGATCCAGGGGCCAGAGAAAAACAATATATATTGAGTCCTCTATCTTTTCTCTGATCCCTGAGCCCTGAGCCCTATATCCTGCTTTCATTCCGGCCAATTTTTGCCGGGTTTCCCCCAGTCGTAGGCATCGTAGGTGCCGTTGGCATAATCGTACATCGATTCGTAGGCGAGGATCTCTTCGTCACCGCCCATCCTCTTCCAGTCAGGGTCGTTGCCCCAGTATGTCTGGTATACGCCGACCGTGAAGCCCATGCCGGGCTCGAGGCTGTCGGGCACGCCGTCCTGATCCGTGTCTTCCGCGTTCATTTGCTCAAGGGTCTTGCCTTCACGCCATGTGTGGTAGGCGTTGAAGTGGATGAACTCATGGCGCATGATCACTGCAAAGGTATCGATGTGTGTCGTCGTCCCGTAGGTCTTCGTGGTGTGCGTCGCGGGAACGCTCCTTTTTATCCTGGGAAAGCGGAGCGTGAACTTATTGTCAAGTTTTGCCGTGAGGTCGCAGATGTGGATCGTTTTATACATGTAGGCGGGCTTGAACATGGCCGGCACGTGGAAGTCCTTGCAGGCGTCGAACTGGGTGCCGCCGAACTCGATGTTGACGGTCTGCCCGAAGGGTTTCGCCGCCGGGGTCTGCTTCCAGTAATAGAACCAGTTGTAATATTTGCCCTCGGGGTTGTTCTTTGAGTCGCGGGGATAGAAGAACCGGACCTCCCGCGTTTCCTCGGCGGTGCAGGCACCCACCTTCAGGGTTGCCGTCACCTTTTTCCTGCCGAACTGGTCGTTCTCCTTCGGCATGTTCTCGTAGAGGACGTTGAGCTGCCTCCCCTTGAGAGTTCCCTGCTGCACCGTGCGCTTGACGCCCTCCATCTCCGGGACCGTCCATTCGACGGAGTCGGCGTACTGTTCCGGTTTGGTTTTTACGCTTAGCTTCAATTCGAGGACGGGAGGGTCCAGCGAGCTGTAGACATAACGGCCCTTGTCCCCGGGTTCGATGATGGTAAGCTCTATGGGGTCCCTGGGGCCCTCGGCGATAACACCGCTCAGGACGGGTTCGTTGGGGTTCTCGAGATGGAACTTCCAGCTCATCGTGTTGCCGGCGACCTTGCCGTGCCAGGGGGCAGTTCTCTCCATCCTCACCCGGTTGTTTATCACCTCGAGGAACATGTTCTCCGATGTACTGCGGCAATTGACAACATTACCCGTTATTGTGCATATGGAGCGCATCCTGATGCCGTTACCCAGGTCGTGGACGTCATCGGTGGCGATGGGGAAATTCAGGCTCCAGGGGTAGGTGATGATCTGCTCGAAGAGGTCGACCTTCCATCGCCCGTTGTGGCCCGACCCGCCGCCGACCTTATGGGCCTGAAGCCTTTCCATATAGCTGACGCCCATGTTCACCGTCGTGCCTTCCATGGAGACGCTGTAGCGCGGGCACTGGGCCGTTGCGCCGAAGACGGCGACCGGGATGAGTATGAGGGCGATGACAAGGAAATATTTCATGCCCGGGCTCCTTCGGGTAGTATTTAAATGTTTGGAAAAGACCTGCAAATGGCCGGTTTAGCGAACGAACTTGCCGAACCTTACCGTACGGACCTGGATGGCATTCGGGGCGATCCTGACGGAAGGTATCTTGCCAGCGATGTTCTCTATCCTGTCGGAGGTGCCGGGGTGTGTCTGCATGATGCCGCCGCCCGAGGATTTCCCCTTCTGTGCAAGGCGTTTCAGGAAGTCGCCCAGCGCCTTCGGGTTGTAGCCGCTTTTTGCCATGAATTGCAGAGCACCTTCATCGGCGGCGTATTCCTGTGACCTGCTGTAGCCGTTGACGACGAGTGTCTTGAAGACGTCATCGATGCTGCCCTCGAAGAGGCTCACGAGCTGCCCTATCTCCGCGGGGCTGTAGTTCTTGGCTGCCGTGGTACCGATGACGGTCAGGGCCTGTGTCCAGCGCGCGCTCTTAATGGCGGCCACACCGTCGCGCTTACTGATGTGCGCCACTTCGTGAGCGATAACCGCGGCGAGTTCGTCCTCGTTCGTCGCCGTCCTGATCATGCCCCGGGTAATGAAGATGGTCCCGCCGGGGCAGGCGAAGGCATTTATCTCATCCGTTTCGAGGATGGCGAAATGATATCCGCCATGGGTAAATGGCTTATCTGAATGAAGGGCGACCGTCTTTCCGATGAGGTTCACATAGAGGGTGAGTTCCCTGTCATTGGAGAGCTGGTAGGAACCCAGGATCTTTGCGGCAACGGCACGGCCCACGTAATACTCTTCTTCGTCGGAGATAGGCCGTGCTGCTTTCGAGGTGGAATCCACGACGGTCATTGCCGTGCCTATGTGCTGCGAGATATTGCCGAGGCCCATTGTTTCACAGCCGGCCAGCGTGGAGAGCAGCAAGGCGGCAAAGAGCAATGCGGCCGGTCTTTTCATCATGGCTGCACCAACCCTCCGTTCGATATGAATATGGCGACCTCGCGATCGGGCACAGGGAAACGCTCGATGTTGTCGACAAGGTAGAACTTCATTTCGGGATGTTGTTTTTTGTATGATGCTTCAACCTGCGGGTTGAATCCCTTACCGGCGAGCGCCGCTTCGCTCTCGCTGACCCCGGAGCCCTTCCTGGAGAAGAGGCCGGGCGATGAGGCCGTTCTCTTCTCAACGGCAGTCTTGTGTATGCAGCCGATGGACGGGCCGTATTTGACCCTGTACCAGTCACCCTGGGTGGAGAGGACCTCCAGCTGGTCGTTATATCTCACGTAAGCCTTGACGGGGGCAAAGAACTTGCAGCTTTCGCGTATGGCGTTCTCTTTTGTGATGACCGTGACCGTCTCGGCCAGAAGGGCAGTGGAAGCAAACAGGAACACCAAAACTATGATTACGGTTCTTCTCATCATTTTTCAGTCATTTTAATAATATCCCAGTTTTTTGTCAAAGGAAAACTTGCCCGAAGGACCTCGCAGCGATCCTTATAGAAGATCGAGGGCCCGTCATCGGGGAACTCCTTGAGAAGGGAATCGAACCGCTCTGCGGCCTCGTTGAGTTTCTCTTCCCCGTAGAGTGAAAAGGCCTCATTATAGAGATCGATCTTCCTCTGAAGGGATGGATCAACGTTGCTTCTCTCACAGATCACCTCATGGATGACGATGGGTTTCGATTTTCCTTTCACCTCGATGGGGCCCAGTTCCCGGGTGAAGAACAGGTCGTATGTGTCCGCAAGGGTCGATCCACTGGCGATGATGTTCGTGCCGAACACCTTGTTGACCGATTCCAGGCGTGACGCCAGGTTCACCGTGTCGCCGACGACGGTGAAGTCAAAGAGCCTGACGCTGCCCATGTTGCCGGCGATGACGTCTCCCGTGTGGAGCCCCACCCGGATGGCAACGGGTGGGATGCACTCGTCCTGAAAGGTGACGTTGATCTTCCCGATGGCCTCGATGAACCTCAGCGCGCTGCGGCACGCGTTGATCCCGTCTTTCGGTGTCGCGAGCGGCGTGCCCCAGAAGGCCATGATGCAGTCGCCGATGTACTTGTCGACGACACCCTTCTCGTCAATGACGACCTCGGTGAGCTCATTGAGCACCCTGTGGAGCATGAGTGCCGTGTCCTCGGGAGAATTGCATTCCGAGATCGTCGTGAACCCGGCAATGTCTGCGAAAAGGACCGTGACCCGGGCCTTTTTCCCTCCCGGTTTGACAATATCGGGGTTCTGAAGCACATACTCCACGATGGTCTTGTCCATGTACTGCGAGAAGGTCCTCTTTATGAACTGCCTCTCCCTGCCTTCCGAGGCGTAGCTGAATGCGACGGAGAGGATGAAGCTTGTCATGAGGCATACCAGCAGGTATGTCGTCGGAAGGTAATGGGTCCCGCGAAAAAGCAGCGCCGCCAGAGAGACAATGACGATAAAGCTTGCTGTAAATGCGGAGAGGTTCCTGGTTATCGTGTGGTATGTGAGGACGAATATGACGATAAAGACGGAAATGAGGAGCATGAAAAGGATAACGATGGGCCTGCTGACGGGCCGCATGAAGGTGCCCGTCTCCAGGTTCTCGAAGAGGGTGGCATTGATATGGACGCCAGTCGAGATCGGTGAAATGGGCGTGGGCTTGAGGTCGAAAAGGCCCGCCGCCGTCATGCCCAGAAAAACGACCTTGCCTTTAAAAAAGTCCCTTGTCAGCACTTTTCCCGGATCATTGCCACCCCGGTATGCGCTGAGGATGTCAATGGCGGGGATGACCGTGTAAAGGTTCCTGCCGCGGGGGAAACGAAGGAGGAGCTTCCCGTCAATGAGGGGAAGGGCTGTTTTGCCCAGCATGAGCCTGTCACCGTTTACCTTCACGGTGCCCTTGCACGTGAAGTAGGAAAGGACGAGGCTGGGGAGGGTCATGTCCCTGAGGGTGAACGTGAGGGGTATCCTTCGGTATATGCCGTCTGAGTCGGGACTGATGGCAACGTTCCCCGACCCCTTCACGTGGCGCCTTATGACGTCGATGGGCGCAGTCACGGACCTGTAGGTCAGCTTCGACGGCGAGACGCCGGTCATGGCGAAGCGTTTCAGGTAGGCTATGTCATCGGCCGACAGTGCTTTTTCGTTCCGTGACAGAAAAAAGGGAAGATAGGTGTTCGATGCCTTCCCGACCGCATCGCCGAAGATCATATCGTCCTCCTGGCCGTATGAGGATGGCTCCGTGTAGAGGATATCTATCAGGACCGCGTCGGCGAGGGACGTGAACTCTACTATGGGGGCATAGACCTGTCTCGGCCAGGGCCAGTTGATGCTCTCGGCGCTTAACGCGTCGATCGACTGCTGGTCGATCTCGATGATGACGATGCGGTCGGAGGCACGTCCGGGATTCAAGTATCGCGAGAAGAGATCGAAGGACTTGTTCTCGTAAGGGGCCAGGACATCGAAGAGGAAGAGGGCGAGGGAGATCGCGAAAGAGACGGCGGTGAGAAAGACGATATTGCGTACGCGGCGTTTCTTTTTCGGCACGTCAACCCCTTGGAGCGGTCTTTCGTATTTTATGCTGTGAGCATTTATACCATATCATAAAGAGAAGGAACAGTGAACAGGTAAGGCGGGAACCAGGGAAAAGAGAAGAAAGGACCGATTGAACAGCTTGAGCCGCTCGAGGCGCTTGAACGCAAAAAAATGAAATTAAAGTTGATTTTCTAATACACACAAGCAATGCTTTCCCTGTTCCCTGTCCTGTCCTTTATTTTACCTTGAGGAGTGCCGCGGCTATTTTGTATCATTATCCAGGGAGAGAAGAACGATGAGACTCAAAGATAAAGTTGCTCTGCTAACTGCTGCCGCCGGTGCCGGGATCGGACAGACTACGGCCCGTATCATGGCGAGGGAAGGCGCCGCCGTTGTGATCACGGACGTGCACGAAGACCGTGCCAGGGCGGTAGCCGTTGAGATCGCCGAGGAGTGCGGGGTGAAGACCCTGGGACTCAGGTGCGATGTGACAAACGCCGCGGATGTGAAAAATACCGTTGACGCAACGCTCGACGCATTCGGGCGCATAGATATCCTCTTCAACAACGCGGGAACGAACCGGCCGACGCAGGTTGCCGAAATGACCGACGAGGTCTGGGACCTTGTCATTGCCACGTCCCTTACAGGGACCTTTTACTGTTGCCGTGCGGTGGTCCCTGCCATGATGAAGCAAAGTAGCGGCCGTATCATAAGCGTAACATCCGTGGCCGGTTTTCGGGGACTTGCCGGCGGTCACGCCCATTACGCGGCGGCGAAGGCAGGTGTCATGGCATTCACGAGATGCCTCGCCATGGAGGTGGCCCCCTACCGGATCACAGCAAACACCATCGCGCCAAGCTTCATCTTCAACGAGTTCATTCCCCATATCTATCCGCAGGAAGAGATCGACCGGATGTTCGACGAGATACCATACCCGCGAAAGGGCGCTCCTGAAGATGTGGCCAATGCGGCGCTCTTTCTCGCCTCCGATGAAGGAGAGTACATGACGGGCCAGACGCTCTGCGTAACCGGCGGCAGCTGGATGAGATGATGAGTGGGTTGAAAGTTCTAAACCAGGAGGTACCCCGTGATCACGAAATTAGGCCCCGAAGAACTCTACAAGAAGTGCGACCCCGGCACTTTCACCTTTTCAAGGACTGACTCGATAGTCGAATTCCCGAGGACCATAGGTCAGGAAAAGGCCCTGAAGTCCCTCGATTTTGGCCTCAATATGGACAGTACGGGTTTCAACATCTTCGCCATCGGTGAGAGCGGTACCGGCAAGATGTCAACGGTCATGTATATGCTCAAAGAGAAGGCCGCCGGCGAGCAGGCTCCCGCCGACTGGTGCTATGTTCACAATTTCAAGGACCCTGACACTTCCATAGCGCTGTCTTTCGAGCCTGGCGAAGGAGCGGTCTTCCAGAAAGAACTGAACGAGATGATCCAGATCCTGAAGCACGAGATACCGAAGGCCTTTGAATCAAAGGAGTACGAGACCCAGAAGAGCAAGATAGTTGATGAATTTCAGCAGAAACAGTCGGAGTACCTGTCCCGCCTGGACACCGAGGCAAAAGAGCGGGGTTTCACAGTCAAGCGGACCCCCACGGGCGTCCTCATTGTCCCTGTCAAGGAAGGCGGGGAAATGATGGCCAAAGAGGAATTTGATGCCCTCGATGAAAAGACCCGGAAAAAGTTGGAAGAAACGGGGCACCTCTTTCAGGAAAAGCTCAACGACGTGGTCCGCATCCTGCGGGAGGCAGAGAAGATCGTCAGGGAGATGGTGGTGCGCCTTGACAGGATGGTCGCCCTTGACCTTGTGGGCCCCATGATAGACGCGATGCAGAAGAAATACGCCCAGCTGGAAAAGGTGGTGAAATACCTCGACGATGTCAAGGAGGAGATGCTGACCCACCTCGACGATTTCAA
>CAWFIZ010000002.1:0-271323 GCA_963816115.1 uncultured delta proteobacterium
GTATGGTATTCTGATATTGGTAAGATTCTATACTTTTTGAATAATTTTTTGAAATGTCCACATACTGATTGAAAAGGAGGACACAATGTTAGCGCGAAAAATAGTAGACCGCATTTACTGGATGGGGGTCGTTGACTGGGACAGACGCCTTTTCGATTCCCTCATCCCCCTTCCCGATGGTACCACGTACAACGCCTATCTTCTTGAGGGAAACCAGAAAACCGCTTTGCTTGACACGGTTGATCCGCCCATGGTTGATACCCTGATGATGCAACTTGATACGTTACCCAAAATTGATTACATCGTCTCACATCATGCAGCAGGACCATTCAGGATCTATTCCCGAATCCTTGAAAAATATCCGCAGGCAAAGGTGGTCTCAACCCTCAAGGCCAAAACTATGCTCATCGATCTTCTCAAAATACCCGAGGATGTCTTTATCACCGTAGCTGATGGCGAGACGATATCGCTAGGGGACATGACATTGAAGTTCATTCACACTCCCTGGGTGCATTGGCCGGAGACCATGGTGACCTATCTGGAAGAGAAACACATTCTTTTCAGTTGTGATTTCTACGGTTCTCATATCGCCACCAGCGATCTTTTCGTGACCGACGAGGGGCGGGTGTATGAAGCAGCTAAACGCTATTTTGCAGAGATCATGATGCCTTTCCGGAGCATTATCGAGAAAAACATCGAAAAACTCAAGGGTTGTGATATTCAAATGATCGCCCCGGTCACGGGCAAATTTATAGCCGGCCTTCATGGATCATGGACGCCTACCGGGATTGGATTCTCGGGCCACCCAGAAACACGGTGGTTCTGCCCTATGTGTCCATGCATTCCAGTACAAAACTGATGGTCGATCGTCTGGTGTCAGCCCTGGTGAAAAATGGTGTTCACGTCGAACTGTTTAACCTGACCGTGGCCGATATCGGCAAACTTGCCATGGCCCTGGTTGACGCCGCAACGATTGTTGTCGGTACGCCCACCGTCCTGGCCGGTCCGCATCCCCTAGCCGCGTATGCCACATTCCTGACAAACGCCCTGAGGCCCAAGACGAAATTTCTTTCCATTATAGGGTCCTATGGATGGGGAGGAAAGACCGTAGAAACACTGGCAGGGATGATTCCCAACCTTAAGGTAGAGGTTTTGGAGCCCATTCTCTGCAAGGGACTGCCGTCTCGGGATGATTATACGGCACTAGACAATTTGGCTGAGTCAATCGCAAAAAAACACAAAGAGTTAAATCTGGTCTGATAAGGCACCATGCTTTAAAAACCAGAATCTTTGGAACACAAAGGAGGGGTAAAATGTTTTGCTTTCAATGTCAGGAAACGGCGAAGAACCAAGGTTGCACCGTAAAGGGAGTATGCGGAAACCCGAGGAAACCGCGGGTCTTCAGGACCTGCTCATATTTGTATGCAAGGGAATCTCGGTATACGGGGTAAAGCTAAAGGAACAGGGTGCTATGGACAAAAACGCCGCCCGCTTCATATGCAAAGCCCTTTTACCACCATTACCAACGTGGCTTGGGATGATGATGTGATTATCGACCGGATCAAGGAAGGCTTCAAGGTTCGAAACACACTCAGTGACAAGGTCGGAGACGCAATGTCCGGCGCCCTTCCTGATTGTGCCACCTGGAGTTCGGAGGACAAGGAAAAGATCGTAGCTAAGGCCTTGTCCGACGAGGTTGGCATTACGGCCGCTCAGAACGAAGACGTGCGCTCCCTCAGAGAACTGCTCATCATCGGCTGCAAGGGAATCGCCGCTTATGCCGATCATGCCGCGATTCTTGGTTATGAGAAGGACGATATCTACGGTTTCCTCATGGAGGCCCTGGCATCCACCACCAGGGACCTTTCAACGGATGAGATGATTGCCATGGTCATGAAGGCAGGGGAAATGGCCGTGAATACCATGGCCCTTCTGGATCAGGCCAATACAACCACCTATGGTAATCCTGAAATCACGGAGGTCAACATCGGGGTTAGAAACAATCCCCGGGATCCTGATCTCCGGCCACGACTTGAAAGACATGGAAGAATTGCTGAGGCAAACCGAGGGAACAGGTGTGGATGTTTACACCCACGGGGAAATGCTCCCGGCCAACTGTTATCCAGCCTTTAAAAAATATGCCCATTTTGTCGGTAATTACGGCGGGTCATGGTGGCACCAGAACGAGGAATTCGAGTCCTTCAAGGGCCCCGTTGTTCTCACCACCAACTGTCTGATCCCTATCAAAAAGGATAACACCTATTTGGACAGACTGTTCACCACCGGTACGGTCAGCTATCCTGGAGCCAAGCACATCGCGGACAGGCCGGACGGCAGGACAAAGGATTTTTCTCCCGTGGTTGCCCTTGCAAAAACATGCGGTTCACCGGAAGAGATAGAGTCCGGAAAGATCGTGGGTGGTTTCGCACACAGCCAGGTGCTTGCACTGGCGGACAAGGTGATTGACGCGGTGAAGTCAGGGGCGATCAAGCGCTTTGTTGTCATGGCCGGTTGCGACGGGCGGCAAAAAGCACGAAGTTATTTTACCGAAGTGGCCGAGAATTTACCCAAAGATACGGTGATCCTCACGGCCGGATGTGCTAAATACCGTTACAACAAGCTCGCGCTTGGTGATATCGGTGGCATACCCCGTATTCTGGATGCGGGTCAGTGCAATGATTCATACTCGCTGGCGGTGATCGCCCTGAAACTCAAAGAAGCTTTTGGGCTCAACGACATCAATGAACTACCGGTCTCCTACGACATTGCCTGGTACGAACAGAAGGCGGTCGCTGTCCTCCTTGCTCTTCTCTTCCTTGGTGTTAAAGGTATCCGGCTGGGGCCCACACTGCCTGCGTTCCTTTCACCGAACGTAGCCGGGGTATTGGTGGAAAAATTCAATATAAAACCCATCGGCACAGTGCAGGATGATATCGCGGCTATGATGAAAGGAGAATAATACCGTCTGAATAAATACGATATAGTAAGGTACTCCACCGGACAGTCATTGCGCTATGCTCCGTTACCGTCCGGTGGACTTGGCGGTTAGCAGATACGAAAGATAGGATATTCTTGAATTAGATGAAAGGAATCTAATGAGCTTAAATAAGATCAGGATCAGGGTTCTTAAGAAATTAAGAAACCCATTTTGAACACCTCTGGCCCCCGTTGCCCAAGGGGGTTGAAGTTCTTGTCTTGCCCCTAATAAACTGTTCCATGTTCTTTTTTAAGAACCTTGCTTCAGGGTTCTTATTGCATTATTGCATCCCGTAATCCCCAGTCCGGGCAAAAGAGGTGTATGCTTGACTTGTGGAACGGGAAGTTTTTAACACCGGCATGGATTTGAAAAAGATGGGTAGGGAATTTCATTTGCTTCTTCCTGCAACAAACACAGACAGCCTTTTAACTTTCATAGTAGCTTTCAAGCGGTAATGAATGAACCGAGATAGGGAATCTTTCTAAACCTCGTAAGGATATTGTACAAAAATGACGATGAAGCATATATGGCATTACCAAATCTGCATCTAACTGGCTGAGGCAACTATATTTCACATGGATATGCGTTGACACAACTACATATCCATTATAGTATTTTTAATATTCTTATATATATTGGTTTCTTTTATCACCATTGGGGTCAGATGAAAGATCCATCCAGTACAAATTCAGAACTGATCGAAGAACTCTCCGCCTTAAAAAAGAGAATCAAAGAACTGGAACGACCGGAATCAGACCGCAAGAAGGCGGAAGATGCACTCCGGGAGAGCGAGGAGAAATTCAAGGCAATTTTTGACAGCGCCGGTGATGGCATCATTCTTGCTGATTCTGTAACCAAAAGACTTCTTCGGGGGAACACTCCATATGTTCCATGCTGGGTTACACAAAGGAAGAGATCGAAGGTCTTACGGTCTATGATGTCCCACCCGCCGGGGGCTATCCCCCATGTTCTTGATGAGTTTGAAAAACAGGCAAAAAGGGAGAAAGCCCTTGCCGAGGGTTTGCCGGTATTCAGAAAAGACGGGTCGGTCTTCTATGCCGATGTAAATTCTACCGTCATTACAATTGGAGCAACGCATTACCTTGTGGGTTTCTTCCGCGACATCACCGAGCGCAAGCAAGAGGAGGAGAAGATCAGGTCATCCCTCCTTGAGAAGGAGACCTTCCTGAAGGAGATAAACCACCGTGTCAAGAACAACCTCCAGGTGATCTCGAGCCTCCTCGACCTGCAGTCCTCGTACCTTCGAAGGATGAGAAGGCCGGGAGGTGCTCCGTAACAGCATGGACCGGATAAGCACCATGGCCAGGGTCCACACCATGCTCTACCAGTCGGAGGACCTGGCAAGGGTCGACCTCGGGGGCTTCATAGGGGACCTGGCAGACCGCCTGCGGCAGTCCTACGGTGTTGGGGTATCACCGTTGGACATCCCATATAACCATGAAGGCGCTGGGTGACCGGTTCGTCCTCACGGTCTCGGACAACGGGACGGGCTTTCCCGCGGATGTGGACTTCAGGAACACGAAGACCTTGGGGCTGGAGCTGGTTAACCTCCTGGCGGGGCAGATGGGCGGCACGATAGATATGCAGGTTGACGCCGGAACGACATGGACCGTTGCATTCCCCGCAGCGGGCAAGGAAGGGTAGATAAATGGAAAAGAAGGAGGATCATGGTTGTCGAGGACGAGAGGATCGTCGCCCTGGGCCTGGCGAGGCAGCTCGAAGACCTGGGCTACGATGTGGCAGCGACGGCGTACTCCGGCGAGGAGGCCCTTAAGAAGCTCGAGGAGACCCGTCCCGACCTGGTGCTTATGGACATCGTCCTTTCGGGCAAGCTCGACGGCATAGAGACGGCGCAGAAGATAGCGGCCGTCTCTTCCACCCCGGTGGTGTACCTTACCTCCTATGCCGACGACAGGACCTTCGGGCGTGCCGCCCTCACCGGCCCCTCCGGGTACATCCTGAAGCCCGTGGAGAAGAAGCAGCTCCACATCACCATCGAACTGGCCCTGAACAGGCAGGGCATAGAGCTCGACCTGCGTGAGGACCACGCAAGGATATACGCGTCCATGAAGGGCGTCATCTCTGCCATCGCGGAGACGGTGGAATCGAGGGTGTCCTATGCCCCGGGCCACCACGAGCGTGTATCGAAACTGGCGGCTGCCATCGCCCGGGAGATGGGCCTTGAGGATATCAGGGTGGAGGCGATAGACCTGGCCTCGTCCATATACGACATCGGCATGGTCAGCATACCCGCCGATATCCTCGGGGAGGCCGGGCGCCTGGAGGGCGTCAAATTGACCATGTACCAGACCTATCCCATGGCCGCCTATGACACCCTTAAGAAGATGGAGTGCATCTGGCCGCTGGCCGACATCGTCCTCCAGCACCGGGAGTGCTGGGACGGCTCGGGCTTCCCCAACGGGATAAAGGGAGAGGCCATCCTCATCGAGGCGAGGATCCTCGCTGTCGCCCACGCCCTTGAGGACCTGACCACCCACGGAGCTACCGCAACGCCTTCCCCATTGATGAGGCCCTCGGGGAGATATCCGCAGGGAGCGGCTCGAAGTACGACCCGGATGTCACGGCCGCCTGCCTGAGGCTGTTCCGTGAGAAGGGGTTTACACTCGAAACGGCGGTACCATAATTTGTCTTGTTTCTATCCGTAATCCGCGATCAAAGGCAAGAGGCCATATACTCGAGGGATATTTATTTTGATTGCTGTATGATTACTATTATTTTGGCTGTTGCATGAGTTGTAACCGCTATGTCGTGTAGGCTCTTTATTATTAATGCCTGGGACGAGAATCGAACTCGTACAGAGCGAGGCTCCGAGGGATTTTAAGTCCCTTGCGTCTACCTATTCCGCCACCCAGGCATTCATCTTTTATAATAACAAACATCATGGATTGTCAATAAGAAGTGAGCGAGAAAAGAGTTTGGCGTCTGGTTGTCTTTAGTTTCTTTGCGTTATCTAATAAACCAGCAAACATAAACCAAACTGACCGATTGACAGAAAGCCGTTTTTTACATTATCCTAACCTTGTGATCCCCGACATACTGATCCCCGTATCATTGGTCCTTTTCGCTTACCTCATGGGCTCCATACCTGTGGGTGTGATCATTGGTAAATTGAAGGGCATCGATCCCAGGAAGACCGGGAGCGGCAATATCGGCGCGACGAACGTCATGCGCGCCGCCGGCAAGGCGCTCGGCATCGTTACCCTTATATGCGACGTCGCCAAGGGGTACATCCCTGTTGCCCTGACTGTATACATGGGTGAGTGGGAATATATCGTTGCCATTGTAGGGTTTGCCGTTTTCCTGGGGCATCTCTTTCCCGTTTTTCTCAAGTTCAGGGGAGGGAAGGGTGTCGCCACGGCACTCGGTGTGTATATTGCCCTTGGCCCCCTGGCAGTTCTCGGCGGCTTGATCGTTTTTATTATCGTTTTTATAATCTGGCGATACGTGTCGCTTGCCTCGCTGGCGGGTGCGATAGCCATCCCGCTCGCTCTGTACCTCGTTAAAGCGCCATATGAGTTCATAATACTGGGAGCGGTCATCGCCGTCTTTGTCATAATCCGCCACAAGGACAACATCACCCGCCTCGTCAAAGGCACGGAGCACAAGATCTCCTTCTCGGGCAACTCCGGGAAGAGCTGAAAAGAGAAATAAAAATCTGTCTCTCGCCCGCTCCACCCTTTCAGGGTTCCGCTCAAGCCCGCAGGGAACGCAGGGTAAGCCTGAAAAGATCGCGTCCAGATCCCGGAGACTACCGGGATCAGTCCGCACTCCGATCGCCTTGACAGGCGAAATAAAATCTTCTTTTCCATCCCGTTGGAACAAGTGTCAGAACGGGATTGGGACTGTGGCGTATGGGCGGTATTCTCCGGCCATGCGACGCACAGTTTTCCTCGGCGTGCCCTGCGTGCTCTAGTGAGGAACGAAGTGACGAACGGGCGAGAGACAAGCCTTAGGCCCTTAATCCACGAAAATAGAAACGAGGCGGCGGGTTTTGATGTCTGCCAGGCCCTTATCGGTGATGCGCAGGAAGGGGAGGCCCGTGAAGGGTATGGTCTGGATGGTAAGGAAGGGACGCTCCAGCGTGATGCCTATCTGTCTGACCTTTTGTTCCATCTCTTTCGTCTGAGCGGCGATCTCTTCGATAGTGCCGATGTGCATGGTCCCGTAAACGGGCATGGGAAACTCGAAGATGACCGCGCCGTCCCTGACGATGACGGTGCCGCCCTGGATGTCGATCAGCCTGTTGACAGCTTTTGCCATGTCCTCTTCAGAGCTTCCGATGGTGAGGATGTTGCCCGTGTCCCAGATGAGCGTTGTGGCGATGGCGCCATTTTTGATGCCGGTCCCGGTGATAAAACCTTTACCCTGTTGAGCGCTGTTGTAGCGGTTGATGACCGATACGGGTATGATGTCGCGACTTAAGTCCTTTTCGAGGTAACCGTTCCGTACGGTGGGCTTCCACGTGATCTCTTCCGTTATGGTCTGGTTGAGGACCTTTATCACCCTGATGTCCCTGTCCGTCCCATCGGCACCGATCCTGAGATCGTCCGCGCTGCACTTGCTTGCCGGCACACTGTGGCGCATCTTTTCCGGGTATTCGTGGGGCGCGATCTCCTTGATGAAGCGCCCGTCATCAAAGACCATCTCCCCATCGGCCATGACGCGCTCCACGCTGACGTCCTCGAGACTGCCAAGGAACGATATGTCGGCGCGGCGCAGCGGCGCAATGGCGCCGAGGTGCCTCAGGCCGTAATAGTCTGCCGGGTTGATGGTGGCCATCTTGATGGCCTCGATGGGTTTGAAGCCGTAGGATATGGCGGTGCGGACGATGGAATCGAGATAACCTTCCTCCTCGAGCATGACGGCGTCGAAAACGTCTGAGGTGAGGATCAATCTTCTCGTATCTACGGCAAGGTCTTTAAGTTTTGAAAGCTCAGGGAGCTCTCTTCTCACGAAACCCTGGCGTATCATGACGTAAAGGCCGAAACGGAGCTTTTCCAGGACCTCCGCGACAGTTATCGATTCATGGCAGGAGGTGATCCCCGTGAGGATGTATTCTATAAGACGCTTATTGCGGGCCCCGGCGGCATGGCCGTCGAGCTTTTTGTTCGCTTTCAGGGCAAGCTCCGCCTGTTTGAGGATGCGCGCGTCCCCTTCGACGATGCGTGTCCAGTATGCCTCGCCTACGGCGACCACGTCATCCCTCTTGAGGAAACGCCCGAACTCCTTAAGGCTTAAGCCCCTGGAGCCCTCCATTTCGGGAAAAGGCGGGGTAAGGGGGGAGCGAGAAAAAAGCACCTTACCGGGTAACCGCTGGCGCTCTCCGTGAAAGACTCAACTCCCTCCATGCCGCACGCGCAGGCAACAGCGCTTGTCTCGGTTACGACCGTTGTCGTACCGCCGCGGATCGAGTAAGGGACAAAGGCATAGAAGGGATATATGCTGTCGATATGCGTATGGGCGTCGATGAAGCCGGGGCACAGATAAAGGCCCTTCGCGTCGATGACCTTCCCGGGCCGGTAGGAGGAAGCTTTCCCCGCATCTTCCACGGAGGCTATGTAGCCGTCCTTGATGACGACGGCACAGTCCTCGTCAATGGCATTGGTAAAGACATTGACGATCTTTCCGTTGACGATAACGGCATCGGGCGCGACCTTGCCCTTCACGACATCAAGGAGCGTCTTTATGGTTTTCCCATCTGCCGTTGCATTTTTTTCACATGTTCTTGACAAATCTATCTATTTTACTTAAAAAGCATATGTCTTGCAAAGTATTGTTGTAATTATTATTCGTTTGTTCCAATACAGGGGAGCGTTTTAAGTGGTCCGTCACAGGTGGTACCTTTTTGTTATTCTTGCCCTGCAATACCTCATCGTCTATTTTCATCGTGTTTCGCCTGCCGTGGTGGCCCAGGACCTGGTGAGCAGTTTCAATATATCGGCCACCGCCCTTGGCGTGCTCGCTTCGGCGTATTTTTATCCCTACGCCCTGATGCAGGTCCCCGTTGGGGTACTATCCGATTCATGGGGGCCGAAGAAGACCATTATCCTCTTCAGCCTGATCGCATCCCTCGGGGCGATAGGCTTCGGCCTGGCGCCGTATTTCGGTGTTGCCGTCGTGGCCAGGGCCTTTGTCGGGCTCGGCCTCTCGGCCGTTTTCGTATCGACGATGAAGATCTTTGCCCTCTGGTTCCACGGCGCGCAGATGGCGAGGGTCTCGGGCGCCCTGATGGCCGTCGGCGGCATCGGCTGGTATTCGGCGACGACGCCTCTTGCCGTTCTCTCGGAGACCTTCGGGTGGAGGACGTCTGTTATCATAGTGGGGTTTCTCTCCATCATCGTTGTTTTCTTTATATGGAGGTTTGTAGAGGATTCGCCTGAGAAAAAAGGCCTTCCACCCATCGTCGAGGTGGGCGAGGCGGTCTTTCAGTCCCGGCGCAACGTGCTGCAGGACTTGCGGGTGATCCTGCGGAACAGGTCTTTCTGGAGCATCGCCATCTGGTTCATTATGAGGGGAGGGGCGCTGTTCGGGTTCTTCGGGCTCTGGGCCGGTCCGTTCCTCACCGACGTCTATGGGCTCAGCAAGAGCACGGCCGGCAGTATCCTTTCCATGATAGCCTTCGCCATGATCTTTGTTAGTCCCATCATCGGCCATCTCTCCGATAAGACCCTCAAAAGCAGGAAGAAGATCCTCGTGTGGTCCTCGGCGCTCAATGTCCTGTGCTTTGCCTGCGCGCTTTATTTCTTCGAACGACTGGGCGTGGTATCGCTCTATGTGCTCTTCTTCTTTATGGGTATCACCATCAGTTCCGTGGGTGTCCTGGCGATAGTTACAATAAAGGAGCTCTTCCCTGCCGAGATAGCGGGGACATCCATGGGTACCGTCAATCTCTTCCCCTTTATCGGTGCCATCATTTTTCAACCGCTCATGGGATACGTCCTCGACAGGGCTGGTAACACCGCCGGGTCCTACCCTCTTTTTGCCTACCGCCAGATGCTCTGGATCTACTTCGTGATCAGCATCATCGCCCTCGTGAGCGTGATGCAGTGCAAGGAAACCTTTAAAAGAGAATAGGGTTCAGGATTAGGGGACAAGGGGTCAGAAAAGCAGGGCTCATGGCCGAGGATCAAGATTCAGAAGAATGATTATCTTGTCTCTGAACCCTGAGCCCTATATCCCGAGCCCTATAAAAAGTTGATTAAAGAGGGGCTTTTGGGCTACATTGAACGTAATTGTAGAAAAATGACGAAGCGGGATTAGAGGAAAATGATCGAAAAGACCTTGCAGGACCTGAAGGGGCTTGTCGCTGTTGCAAGCGCGGATCGGGCTCCCGACCTTGTTATCGAAGGCGCATCCGTTTTCGACGTATTTACAGGTGAGATCTTTCCCGGCGACCTATGGGTTTACGGCAGCTGGATCGCCTATGTGGGAGAAAAGAAGGCACAGATAGGCGCGAACACGGAAGTTATCGATGCCGGGGGGCTTGTGGCCGTTCCCGGTTACATCGATGCCCACGGTCACTCGGACCTTTTCTATAATCCGGCAACGTTCTCCGATGTGGTTGTCACGAGGGGCGCGACGACGGTCTTTTCAGATGCCCATGATATGATCAATTCCATCGGTTTCAAGGGTTTTCTGGAGGTTTTGAGGAAGGCCGGGCATTTCAATATAAAATACCTGTGGGGTGTACCCGCCACATATCCGCCATACCCGGAGGTGGAGGGCGGAGAGATGTTCTCCCTCTACGATATCTGGAGCCTTTTCTCACGTTTCCCTGAATGCGCCTCTGTCAGCGAACTGTCCCCGTACATGAGGATATTGAAGAACGAGGACGAGATACTGGAGAGGATGCTGCTGGCGCGTTCGCTGGGGAAGAATATCGAAGGACATACGCTCGGCGCGTCTTATGACCGCTTGAACGCCCTTGTTGCGGCCGGCATCACATCATGCCACGAATCGATCCGCCCGGCCGACCTGAAGAACCGCATAAGGCTCGGGCTCTACACGATGGTCCGTCACAGTTCCATCAGGAGCGATCTCAAGGAGCTTTGCCCCACCATCAAGGGTTTGCCGAAAGACACGGTCATTCTCGTTTCCGACGGCATCTTTGCGGCCGATCTCACAGGTAAAGGATACATGGACCATGTCATACGGGCTTCGATCAGCTACGGTCTGGATCCGGGCGACGCCATCAGGATGGCAACGCTCAATCCGGCGAGGTATTTCAGGCTCGACCACGATATCGGCAGCCTGGCGCCCGGAAGGATAGCAGACATCCTGCTCCTGGAAGACATATCAAACCCGACACCCGTCAAGGTCTTTGAGCGTGGCGCCCTCGCCGCCGAGAACGGGGTGCTCAAAAGGGCCCCGTCGCCCATTCCGCATGTGGGTACCGAATACAACCAATATGCCTTCGAGCGGGTGACCGCGGCGGACTTTTTGATAGAGAGGCCCGGTCGTGAGGCCATCCCCGTTATTGACATCATCGACCGGACCGTCACAAAAAGGGTCGACATGGACCTGCCGCGGCAGGGGAATGTGATCATGCCCGATCGTGAAAATGATGTACGCAAGGTGCTTTACACGCGCAGGGAGCGCAAACAGTGGGGGCAGGGTTTTGTCCGCGGGTTCGGGGCAAAGGCCGGGGGCATCGCGTCCACGGTGGCCCACGAGACGCACGGTCTTCTCGTCCACGGGTTCGACGATGACGACATGGCGCTTGCCGTCAATACGGTCCTTGGTATGCAGGGGGGCATCGTGATCGTCGATGGCGGACGCGTACTTCACACACTGCCTCTGCCTTTCGGCGCCACCATGTCCCTTTTGCCGGTTCACGAACTTGGGACGGCCCTGCAAAGAACTAATGAGATCCTGCGTTCCCTGGGGAGCTACCCTCGACGACCCGCTCTGGACCATGGGCTTTTTGACCTTCACCTCGATAGTCGAACTCAGGCTTACCGTTTCGGGCACCTATGACGTGAGAAAAGGCACGATCGTATTTTGAAGAAAAAAAAGAGATCCTCTTCAAGATCTTATACATACCTGCTGATCATCCTTATTGCTGCCCTGGTGTTCTTCGCGGCCGGTTTTGTCCTCTATGTGATCAATGACATACCTACCGTCGTTGTTTTGAAGCATCTCAAGAACAAGCCGGTGAGCAGCGTCTACGACGTTCAGGACCAGCTGACCTACCTTTTTGTGCCCGACAACAGGGTGTTCGTTCATTACAACAAGATCCCGAAACACGTGAAACAGGCCTTTCTTGCCGCCGAGGATGCCGACTTTTTCAAACACGGCGGTGTGGACCCCATGAGCATCCTGAGGGCCTTCGTAAAGAACATCATGTATGGAAGGATGGCCCAGGGGGGAAGCACCATAACTCAGCAGGTCATCAAATCGCTGGTGCTTGGCCCCGAAAAGAGCCTGAGCAGAAAGGTCCGGGAGGCGATCCTTGCTTACAAGCTCGAAAAATACCTGAACAAGAACGATATCCTGAACCTCTATCTCAACAATATCTACATGGGCCACGGCGTTTACGGTGTCGAGGCCGCCTCGCAGGTGTATTTCGGAAAGCATGTCTGGGAGATAACCCCGGCGGAAGCTGCCCTGCTCGCGGGAATTGTCCAGGCCCCCTCACGGTACACACCGAAGAGACATCCCGGAAACGCCAGGATAAGGCAGGAATACGTCATCGAGCAGATGGCGGAAAAAAAGTTCATTACCCAGAAAGCGAAACAGAACATGTTGAAGGAGAAGGTGCACATCAGGGAAGACAACGGTGTCTTTTCCGACAGCTATTACAAGGACCACATCTTTCGCTATATTGAGGAGAAATACGGCAAGGGCGTGTTCTCCAGGAAAGGCCTCAAGATATATGCCGCCGTTGACAAACAGATGCAGAAGCTCGCGGAAGATGCCGTCAAGAAGGGCCTTGCGCAATATGAGCGGAGAAAGGGTGAATACACGGTCATCTACCGCGTGGATCGCAGAAAATGGGATGATTTCAGGCGCGCACAGGAGCGGGACATCAAATTGACCCCTGTGACAAGCGGAAAGACCTATGACCTTCTTGTTTCCGAGAGGATCAAGGAGGGTTACTCTGTTTATGCCGGTGAGCAGAAGGGGACCCTGAAGATGGATTCCTACCCTTACAAGCCCGGTGATGTGGTGAAGGGCCTCTGTACGGGCGTGGATAAGAAAAAGACCCATCTTTTTGAGCCCATGCGGAGCCTGAAGGTGGAAGGGGCGCTTGTCAGCCTTGATGTTAATTCCGGGTATGTATATGCCATCGTGGGCGGCAGGGATTTTGAAAAAAGCCCGTACAACAGGGCGACCGTGGCAAAGGTCCAGGCCGGCAGCGCCTTCAAGCCCTTCATTTACGTGACGGCCCTTAAAAAAGGGTTTACCCTCGACTCGATGCTCCTTGATGAACCAAAGACCTATTCCATAGGCATGGGCAGGACATGGACGCCGAAGAACTACGACGGTAAGTATTTGGGAGAGATCTCGATACGCGATGCCGTGGCCTATTCCAAGAACGCCGCGACGGTGAGGCTCCTGGAAGAGATCGGCATTGCCCCCGTCAAGGAGACCATCAGGGACCTTGGCATCGAGACGAACATAGAAGACAACCTATCCATCGCCCTTGGTTCGTCGAACATCACCCTTCTGGAGCTTGTAAAGGGTTTTGCGGCCTTCGCGAACGGAGGAAGCCGTATCAAGCCGATCTTTATCAGGAAGGTCGTCGATCAGGACGGGACCGTACTTGAAGAGAATGGTGTACAGAAGGAAAGGGCACTGCCCGAGAATGTGGCCGCCATGATGAACATTCTCCTCAAAGGCCCCGTTCAATACGGAACGGCGAGAGGGGCCTCGGGGATCGGGTACCCCGTGGCCGGCAAGACCGGGACGACAACCAACTATTACGACGCATTGTTCGTCGGTTATTCGCCGCACGTTGCCACCGGGGTATGGGTAGGCTTTGACGCCAGGACCTCCCTCGGCAAGGGGGAAAGCGGGGCACGGGTATGCCTCCCCATTTGGATGAGCTTTATGAGTTCTGCCTTGAGCCGTTTCCCGGCTGACGATTTCGCGGCCCCCTTCGTAGCTCCTCCCGCCGCTGAACAGGACAGCCGTAATTATCCTTATTGACGAATGCGGCCGGAAAGGGAGATAATGGGGTACACAACCACACAAGGAGTGACCATGAAGAGAAGGCAAATTATCTTACAGGGGTTCGTTATAGCGCTGTTTATCCTCGGGGTTTCGGTCATGTGCCTGGCGCAGACGCAGCAGCCACCGGCGTCAACGCAGCCACCGGCGTCAACGCAGCCACCGGCGCAGCCATGGAAGCTCTATTTTGAAGGTGAGACCCAAAGATATTATTTCGACCCCGCCACCATAGAGAGGTTCGAAAAGCGCATTGTCAGGGTTTGGGAGAGAATAACGGAAAAGAACAAAAGTGGTGATGAGACGGAAAAGGTCAAGAGCCAGATCGAACTCAATTGCTCATCGAGCAAATACCGCATCATTGCCACGAAAGAATACGATGCAGCGACGAAGACAGAAAAACCGGAAGTCCGGACCGATGGTGAGCCGTGGACCTACTTCGTCCAGGAATCCGTCCTGGGCGTCCTTTACGAAAATGTCTGCTGGGAGAAAACCCCTTCAGGAAAATTAGAGAGAACAAAAAAATAAATAAAGAAGGGCTAAGGATTCAGAGAAAACCGAAAGATGAATATTTTTTTCTGTTTCTTTCTCTGACCCCTAAGTCCTGATCCCTCGACCCTTTTTTTATCACTTTCCGATACAGAATTGGCTGAAGATGTCGCTGAGGATCTCTTCGGTGCAGGTTTCCCCAGTGATCTGGCCGAGGTGGTGCAGTGCATCGCTTAGCTCAAAGGCAATAAGTTCCGGGTGGGCCCCCGTCTTTAGTCCTTCGATGGCAGCCGTGGTGTTGCCTGAAACCTTCGAGAGGATGTCCCGGTGCCGTACGGTGGTGATGAGCAGGGCGCTTTTACGGTTACCCTTCGTAAGTATTGATAATAATTTTGATTTCAGATTTTCGAGACCGGAACTTTCTTTTGCTGATATTTCTATCCACTCATTAATACCTTTGTAAATCAAGGAGTTATTATCTAATAATTGAGTAATATCTATCTTATTTTTCACAACTATATAATTATATAGGTTAATAGTATTATAGACATCTTCATCTTCATCTTTGTAAGGTTGTGATCCGTCAATGACCCAGATGATGACATCAGCCTCCGATATCCTTTCCCTGACACGACGGATGCCTTCTTTTTCCACTATATTTTGCGGTGTTCCTATCCCGGCGGTGTCAATGAGCCTCACCTTGACCCCGTCCAGGCAGACCGCCTCTTCGATAAGGTCACGGGTTGTTCCCGGCAGGTCTGTGACGATGGCCCGATCCTGCAGTAGAAGGGCATTGAGGAGGCTTGATTTCCCCACATTTGTCCTGCCGGCTATCACTACCTCGTATCCCTGCTTCAACCCCTTTCCCTCATAATAGGAGCAGATGAGCGAGTCGATCTCTTTTTGTGTCTTTTCAAGGGACTTGAGGTGTCCGGAGAGGTCGATATGGAGGTCTTCATCGGGAAAATCGATCAATGCCTCGACAGCCACAAGAGACCCCTTGAGGGCCTCCCTGAAAGAGCCCATCTTTTTTGAAAGGCTGCCCTTGAGATAGGAGAGTGCATATCGAAGTTCTTCGTCGGTGGCGCTTCTGATGACATCAAGAACGGACTCGGCCTGAAGAAGGTCCAATCTGCCGCTCAGGAATGCCCTTTTTGTGAACTCACCGGGTTCGGCAAGACGGGCGCCTTCTTTGACGATAACGTCAAGGAGCATTTTCTGGACGGC
This sequence comes from uncultured delta proteobacterium, assembly GCA_963816115.1. Lineage (GTDB taxonomy): Bacteria > Desulfobacterota > Syntrophorhabdia > Syntrophorhabdales > Syntrophorhabdaceae > Delta-02. The sequence continues at coordinate 15,905 of CAWFIZ010000002.1, forward strand.
AAATCCGCCGTGGGAATGTATCTCGGCGATATCCTCGCGGGTATATGTACCGGGGGCCGCCATGGTGACCGCCAGTGCCTCGTCTATCTCGCGGGAATCCCCGGGGTCGACAACGAAGCCAAGATAGAACCTGCCGGGGTGGTATTTTTTCACCCCTTTATTTTTTGGCCTGAAGATCTTTTTGAAGATGCTATGCGCCCTGGGCCCGCTGATCCGTATTATGCTGATGCCACCCTCTCCCGGGGGTGTCGATACGGCGCATATGGTATCAGCGTCTGCCGCGTACGTTACCACGGACGTTTCCCTGGGCATCCCCCGTTGGGGAAATGACCACCTTTTTGATGTGCCCTTCACCTTCGCTCTTGGTTGTCACACCTTTATTGTGCTTGAAGAGGGTATGAATGATCCTTCGTTCATAGGGGTTCAAGGGATCTGTTTTCAACTTCCTTCCAGTTTTTTTAACCTTATCTGCCAATCTTTTAGCCATTAAAGTTAAAGATTTTTTTCTTCTTTCTCTGTAACCATTTATGTCTATTAATATTTTTAAGTTTTGTTTGAATTTTTTAGCTACGGCGAGCCTGAGGATATACTGGAGCGCCTCGAGTATCTCGCCGTCTTTGCCCACAAGTACGTCACCGTTGTCACACTGGATGAGAAAAAGTATCCGGTCGATCTTTTCGCTTACATCGGTGACCATGACCTGGAAGTCGAGGCCGACATATTTGCCGAAGTCATAGAGGAATTTTTTCCCGAATTCTTCAGGGGTTTCTCCGGTTTCTTTAGTTTCTATGATTTCTTTGGTTTCTCCGGTTTCTTTGGTTTCTATGGTTTTACGGTTTCTATGGTTTGTGCTTTATGCTCTTCACTTCCTTTTATCCTTACAATTATCCTTATTTTTTTTGTACCCAGGAGGCCAAGAATGCCTTTTGTATCGACCTCCTTGACATCGATATCAAGATCTTTTTCTTCAACGTTCAATTCCCGGGAGGCTTTTTTAACGGCTTCTTCATATGTCTTGCCTTCGAATTCGAGCTTGTCCATGGTCCCTCCTCCTTACTGCGCCTTTTTGTTGATGTAATATTGTTGTGCTATGGACGCTACGTTATAGACGAGCCAGTAGAGTACGAGGCCCGATGGAAAACTCCAGAAGATGAAGGTAAAAACGATGGGCATGAACATCATCATTTTTTGCTGCATCGGGTCAGCGCTGGTCGGTGTCATTTTTTGCTGAATGACCTGGGTCGCTCCCATTATGATCGGCAGTATCCTTATGGGTATGGTGTATCCCATGACAGCGAAGGAGAAAAGGTCTTCTGGCGCCGAGAGGTCATTTATCCACCAGAAGAAAGGGGCGTGACGAAGCTCAATGGCCCCGGAGAGTGCCTTGTAAAGGGCAAAGAAAACAGGTATCTGGGGAAGCATGGGGAGGCATCCGCTCATCGGGTTGACCCCACGGGACTTGTAGATCCCCATGAGCTCCTGGTTGAGCTTCGCCTTGTCGTTCTTGTATTTTTCCTGCAGCTTTTTGATCTCGGGTTGGACCGCCTGCATCTTATGCATGTTCTTAAAGCTCATGATGCTTAAGGGATGGAAAATGATCTTGATAAGGATGGTCAGAAGGATGATGTCGATCCCGTAATTGTGTGTGAACTTGTTAAAAAAGTTGAGCAGCCAGACAAGGGGTTTGGCAATAATGTCAAACCATCCGAAATCGATCACCTTTTCGGCCTTTACATTGAGGCTGGCCAGGACATCGCTTTTCTTCGGACCGAAATAGAGCTTGCCGGAGAACTTGTCGGCCCCGGGGGAGAGGCGGATGTAGGGTATGTTCTTATCGGTCTTGCCGATAGAAAGCGCAGGTTTTGTGTCCCCGGTGGGGATAAAGATGAAGGCAAAGAACCCTTCATCGAACCCGGCATATTGATAATCCTTGTTGAAATCGAGCGTTTTTTCGATCTTTTCAATCTGGTTCAAGCTTTTGCCGTTAAAGACGAAAGGGCCTTTAAAGACATAACTGGATTCATTTTTGTCCGATATGATGGCAAAATCAGAGTACAGTCCCTGAACATTCGATAGTTGTACCTCGACATTGATGTCGACCGTGTACGAGTCGGGATGGAAGGTGTATGTCTTTTTGAGCTTTGTCCCGTCTTCGAGGGTTCCCGTCATGGTGACCGACGCGGGACCGTCCTTGACGGTGAGACTGTTCTTGTCGGCCTTGAAATAGGTCCTGTCAAAGGCATTGTTGTGGAAGACGGTTGGATTATATACGTATGGTTTTATATTTTCTATGATCTCCTTTTCGTCCGGCCCTTTGACGGTTTCCTTGTATTTCCTGAGCTTTACACTGGAGATGCCGCCGCCGAGATCGGTCAGGGTGACGTTCAGATAAGGGGTTTCCACGGAAACCGTTTTAACGGGCTTTTTATCCGTTGCCTGTGAGGCGGCCGGAGGCGGGGGGGTCCCGGAGGTCTTGCTGTCGGGCGTGCCCTTTTCTTCAACGGTTTTTTGTGCTTCACCCTGGGGCGCAGGCTGGGTTTGTGCCTGCGGTTGTTTTTGTGGTTCCTTTGGCATGAAATACGTCTGGAAGACAAAGAGCATTGCCATTGTCAACGCGATCACGATGATGGTGCGTTTGTCCATATTGTTACCTCCGTTATGGTACCGGATCATACCCGCCGGGGAAAAAAGGATTACATTTCAGGATCCTTTTGAGCCCCAGGAGCACACCTTTCCAGGTACCCTTCTTCTCAACAGCTTCGATCATGTATTGGGAACAGGTCGGATAATACCGGCATTGTACGGGTAAAAAGACAGAAAAAGTTACCCTGTATAATTTCACAAGAAAGATAATAATTTTTTTCATTACCTGATGCTTGTGCGCATCTTCCCTGAAGACAAAAGGGCCTGTAATTCCGGGCCTATTTCGCCCATAGTGAGGTTTTGTGGCAGCCCCTTGACCCTGATAAGGCTGTCCGAATCTTCCCTGAACAGGTCTTTATGCAAGCGGAAAAACTCTTTCACGATCCGCCTCACTCTGTTGCGCACTATTGCATCCCCCGTTTTTTTACGTATAGTGACGGCAAACCTCTTGATACTGCACCGATTGTCTTTGGCAAGCAGGACGAAATGGGCCGTCTCTGAACATTTTGTCCATGCTGCCGCGCGGAAGTCCCCCCTTTTGAGTCTCTCTCGTTTTGTCAAGGTGCAGATCATCAGGTCTATTTTGCTGGCGGTTGTCGTTCCGGGAGGTTTCCGCCAGATCCCCTACAAGCTTCATATGCGTTGGTCTAAACGGAGAGGCTCTTTCTGCCTTTGGCCCGTCTACGCCTGATCACTTCCCGACCTGAAGCGGTTCTCATTCGCACAAGAAACCCGTGCGTTCTTTTCCTGCTTTTGTTGTGAGGCTGGTATGTTCTTTTCATCCTGTTATCCTCGTTCTGATTTGAAATTATTACTTAAACATAAAACAAATGACGAGTCAAGACAAAGGGATTGAAGACAATCCTTGATTTTTGAGAGAGAGCCATGTTAAATTCACTGGATTTTAAACGATTTTTGTATCCTGAAAGGAGCTTACATGAAAAAGTACGAGCCTGATGCGATCCGGAATATTGGTATTTTTTCCCATGGAGGAGAGGGTAAAACTTCGATCGTCGATGCCATGCTCTTTCTCGCTGGAGAGAACAACAGGCTCGGCAGTGTAGACGAAGGTACGTCTTTGATGGATTATGAACCGGAGGAGGTGGAGCGGAAGATCACCATTTCGGCCGCTCTCGCATGCTTCGATTGGGGAAAGAACAAGATCAACCTCCTTGACACTCCCGGTGATGATAATTTTATCTCCGACGCAAAGCTGTGTATGCGGGTCGTAGACGGCGCCGTCATCGTGGTAAGCGCTGTTTCGGGAGTGAAGGTCCAAACGGAAAAGGTTTGGCACTATGCCAGGGAATTTTCCGTAACAACAGGCATATTCATCAATAAGATGGACAGGGAACGGGCCGATTTCTTGAGGACCGTCGAGGATATTCAAAAGAACTTCACCGACAAGACATGCCTTGTTATACAGGTACCCATAGGCCAGGAGGAGAACTTCCAGGGGGTTGTCGACCTGCTTTCAATGAAGGCCTGTATCTTTAAGAAAGATCTCTCGGGCGGTTTCGATACAGTGGAAATACCGAAAGAGCAATTCGATCTGGTCCAGAAGTACCGTGAAAAACTGATAGAAACAGCCGTAGAGATGGACGACGAGGTTATGGAACGTTACCTGAACGGGGATGAGATAAAACCCGAGGAGATCGAGAAGTGCCTGAAGGCAGGCATTTTTAGCGACAAGATCGTTCCCGTGTTCTGTGGTTCAGCGGGCATGAATATAGGCATCAGCACCCTCCTTGACAACATCGTGAAACTTTTTCCGCCCCCCACGTTTAAAAAAGAGGTGGAAGGCATCAATCCCAAAACGGGCGAGAAGATGGTACGCGAGACATCGGCGAACCAACCCTTCAGCGCCTTTGTGTTCAAGACCATTACCGACCCCTTTGCCGGCAAGCTGACCCTTTTCAGGGTCTATTCCGGAGAGGTCCATCCTGATATGACGGCACTCAACGTTATTAAGGAAGAGAAGGAACGGATCGGCCAGATCTTTTACCTCGTGGGAAAGAAACAGAAACCCGCAGGCTTTGCGAGCGCCGGTGATATCGCTGTCGTGGCCAAGCTCAGAGAAGCCCAGACAGGCGATACCCTCTGCGATGAAAAATCTCCCATCCGGTATGAAGGTGTCACGGTCGCTAACCCTGTCATTTCTTTCTCATTGCAGCCGAAGGCCAAAGGAGACGAGGACAAGCTCAACACCTCCCTGGCGAGGCTTATCGAGGAAGACCAGACCATTAAGTATTCCCGTGACGAACAGACGAAGGAGTTCCTCCTGTCCGGTATGGGACAGGTCCACATAGAAGTCATCATTGACAGAATGAAACGGAAATTCGGTGTTGAAGTGGAGTTGAGAGAACCCAAGGTCCCCTATAAGGAAACGATCAAGGGAACGACCAAGATCCAGGGCAAATATAAGAAGCAGTCCGGTGGTAAAGGCCAGTACGGTGATACCTGGCTCGAACTGGCACCCAAACCGCGCGGTGAGGGTTTTGAGTTCGTTGACAAGATCGTCGGCGGCTCCATCCCGAGGCAGTACATACCGGCCGTTGAAAAGGGTATCGTGGAGGCCATGGGTCAGGGCATTCTCGCAGGATACCCCGTTGTGGATTTCAAGGTCACCCTCTATGATGGATCGTACCATGATGTCGATTCGTCGGAAATGGCCTTCAAGATCGCCGCCTCTATGGGTTTCAAGAAAGGTCTCGAAATGTGCAAACCGGCGCTCCTTGAACCCATCATGAAGATGGAGGTCATCGTGCCCGACGAGAACATGGGTGATATCATGGGCGATATGAATTCCCGCAGGGGCAAGATCATGGGCGTCGAGACAAAAGGCAGCAACCAGGTCGTCAAGGCGGTGGTACCCATGGCAGAGGTACTCAGATATGCCCCCGACCTGAGGTCCATGACCGGCGGGAGAGGGACCTTCACCATGGAATATTCCCACTACGAAGAGGTCCCCGGCCAGATCGCCGAAAAGATAGTCGAGGCCGCAAAGCGTGAAAAAGAGGCGCAGGAAAAATAGAGAAAGCGGGTGCTTCATGATGGAAGGCACCTCGATACAATAGATTAGAGAAAAGGCCCCGCTCGACGGGGCTTTTTTATTGTGTTATATCCATAATTACCTATAGTTATTATTATAGAACGGAGGTATTACATGAGGGCTGTTATCCAACGTGTTAAAAAAGCTTCGGTAACAGTAGAGGGTATCTGCGCTGGCGAGATAGAAAGGGGTCTTCTCGTCCTTCTCGGAATCGCTAAAGATGACACTGAAAAGGAGACCGATTGGATGGTGGAGAAGATCGCCAACCTCAGGATATTTGAAAGGGAAGACGGGAAGTTCGACGAATCCTTGCTCGATGTGGGAGGCGCACTCCTTGTCGTTTCGCAGTTCACGCTCTATGGCGATTGCTCAAAGGGCAGGCGCCCTTCATTTAGCAGCGCCATGGATTCCGGTAAAGCAAGGTCCGTCTTCGAGGCATTCGTGGAAAGATCAAAACGCAGGGTGGAGCGACGTAGAAACGGGTGTGTTCCAGGCGCATATGGATGTTATGCTCGTAAACGACGGTCCCGTAACGATCGTCATAGATTCACCGGGGCAGTGCTGACGCACGTTTTTTCAGTTGGTAGATTAGATTCCTGAATGATATTACATTGAATAACATTTACCTTGACACTTTCCTTCCTTGTTAATATAATAATTATTCACAAAAATATGTTTTTTTAAGATTTGTTGGGGGGAACCGGCGACTTCTTGGTGAAAACAGATATGACCCCTTCATTGAGTTATTTGATTCGATGTGGCAGCACATCGAAGAATTAATTTTTATGATAGTGTGAGGTCAGGTGCTTTTTTCGTTTGATGTAAAGCAGAACAAGGCCGCCACTCAAAAGAACCGCCCGAATTCTATCCTGAACAGGATCATCACATCAATACATCACGACCGTTTCAATAAAGCAGGGTGGTCAACCGTATCATGAAGGACATTTCACGAAAAGATCCTCATGGCGGCGCGTCAGCGGCCGAAACCCTCAGGGCGGTCAATTCATCCGACCAGGCCACGGTCAATACAACCCTGAACTATCTCCTGACCTCTCAGAACAGCGATGGCGGGTGGGGAACTGCCCGGAACGAGGAAAGCGACGTAAACGCAACGGCAACGGTAATACTCACGCTCCAGCAATATCCCCAGACAGAGGAGATCGATAACACCATAAACAGGGCCGCCGGTTATCTCATGTCCAAACAGAATGCCGACGGCGGATTCGGCTCAAAACTTTCGACGGTTCTGGAAACGGCCAACGCCTATATCGCGTTGGCAAGCGTCATAAGCGATCCGATAATCCTCGGGAACGCGACAAATTATCTTGTTTCATCGCAATTTAGCAACGGTTCATGGAATGATGATCCTTCTTCAACGGCCCTCGCGCTTCGGGCTTTCTCTTGTATTGAGGCGAAGCCGGTCCTTTTGCCGCAGGACAAAACGGATGATCATACGGTCGAGATCGGTGGTGATCTGGCAGATCAACCCCATGGTTCCGCGGAAGGTGCCGCCGCCGCGCCCGTAGAGGATACTCGGGGACTTGCAGACACCGATGCAGGCGCGGACAAAAAGCTTTCTCTTGAAGAACCGGATGAAGACTCTTTGGTCCGGGACGATCCTGCGTCAGACGTTACCAAAGTGGATGAGATCACACGGGAAACAAAGGAGAAAGGCACCGCCGTCAAAGCAGAGGCACCTCAAAGAGAGGAAAGAACAACAAAGGTTTCCCTCGTCACCAGACGTAAATCGGGTTCATCGTTCGCAACTGAAGCGCCTGTATCCACAAGTGAGCCCGATAAGCCACGGGTCAGCGCAGCGTCGTCCCGCGGGACCTCAGGCACGTCCAGCGAAAAGGCCTTTGCCGGCGTGTCGCAACAACCCACAGCAAGGACGGTAACGGTAACGGCTGCGTCCATCGATACCGATAAGAAAGAATACCGTGCGCATGATGTTGTAACGATAAGTTCGGAGATCTCAAATAAAAGTGACACGGCAGTAAACCTGCAGATCAGTTCACGGATCACGGACAACAATGCCCTTGTAATTGGTTCGGCGTCACCAGGGACCGGATCGTTCCCCCAGCTTCCGCCCTCCTGCTCCGAGACCGCAGTGCTCCTATGGAACACCGAAAGGCACCGGCCGGGTACTTACGGTATAGAACTTTCCATAGCCGACGCCTCGAGCGGAGATATCCTGGATGAAAAGAAGGTTGCCATTGACATCGTACCCACCGTGTCGATAGATGGAACGCAGCTGTCGGTCAACCCGTTGCACCTGGACATCAACGAGACAAGGAACATTGTCCTAACGGTCTCCTTCAATAACAGGTCGAACGTTGATGCGTCTTTGGCGGCCAGGTACATGATAAAGGACACGGAAGGCAATTCGATCCACAATGGCTTGATGGATTTCAAGCTGGCTATGTCGGAACCTCTCATGGTTCTGGACCTGCCCAATTTTACGCACACCTTCGATCAATGCGGACAGTATCTCGTGGAGACTGAGATCCTGTCCGGGGATGAAATAGTGTATGCTCACGCGCAGGCGACGGTTCGCGTCAGCTCAACGATGCAGATCGAGGTCAAAAAGACACTCGAACCAGCGGTAGTCACCCCTGATGGCGATAAACAGGTCAGGATGGGCATCCGCCTTGAGGGCACAGGCATTGTGACCAACCCCGTTGTCCTGTCGGCTATGACAAATACGGCGGGCGACAGGATCATTGTTGCGTTCGATAAGGCCATGACCGATCCATCCGGCAAACAGGACCAGTTTGTCGTTGCCGTTGACAAGACCGTCATACCTGTTGCCGGGGTTACCTTGAACGGGTCGGACATCACAAAGATCAATATCTCTCTTGGTTCACCACTCGACCAGTACCAGGCGGTCATGCTGAGTTACGTTGCGGGCGATGTCACGTCTATGGATGGCAAACCGCTATTGTCGTTTGACAAACAGGCCGTGATCAACAAGATTTCGCCGCCTATATTCAATCAAGATGGGTTCGGTTATAGCGGCCGCATAGCACCTGATCCGCTTGAAGAAAATATAATAATGACCGGTTACAACCAGTGGCCGAAAGGGTTTTATAAGAGCGTTCTTGCCTTCGCCGGGGGCATCTTCGACGGCCAGAGCGTATGGATGGTCCCCGCCAACGCCGACAGCATGGTAAGGATCGATAGGGATACCGGGGTAATGACCGGTTACAACCAGTGGCCGAAAGGGTTTCGCAAAGGGAACCTTGCCTTCGCCGGCGGCATCTTCGACGGCCAGAGCATCTGGATGGTCCCCGCCAACGCCGACCGTGTCGTGAGGATAGACACGGCAACGGGTGAGATGACGGGATACAACCAGTGGCCCGCCGGGTTCGTCAAGGGAGGCCATGCCTTCGCCGGCGGCATCTTCGACGGCCAGAGCGTATGGATGGTCCCGTCGTATGCCGACCGTGTCGTGAGGATAGACACGGTAACAGGTGAGATGACGGGATACAACCAGTGGCCCGCCGGGTTTAAAAAGGGCGGGTACGCCTTCGCCGGCGGCATCTTCGACGGCCAGAGCATCTGGATGGTCCCCGCCAACGCCGACCGTGTCGTGAGGATAGACACGGCAACCGGTGAGATGACTGGATATAAAGAATGGCCCGAAGGATCGAAAATGGTTGAATATGCCTTCGCCGGCGGTGTCTTCGACGGCCGCAACATCTGGATGATACCATACTATGCCGACCGTGTCGTAAGGATCGACACGGCAACAGGTGAGATGACCGGTTGCCATCAAAGGCCCGAAGGCATGGGAAAGACCGAATATGCCTTCGCCGGCGGCATCTTCGACGGGAACTCGGTATGGATGGTACCGCTCAATGCCGACAGGGTCATCAGGATCGATAAGGACACGGCAGACACAACCGAGTACGATAAATGGCCCGCCGGTTTCAGCAAGGGCGTGAACGCCTTCGCCGGCGGTGTCTTCGACGGCCGCAACATCTGGATGATACCATCATATGCCGATAAGGTAATGCGGATCTCTTCTTTCACCTCTTTGTCGGTCTCAGCGAACCTTGCAGCAAACGATTCTTTCTATTTTTATATCAGCCAGGATGAATTTGCGGAGGGCAACCTGATAGGACAGGGCAGGGGCTGGTCCTCGGTTTATTCGGTAAATGCCGCCCTGGTCCCGGGCGTTACCAATTATCTCCACGTGAAAAGCACAGATTCTACGGGGCCGGTAGCCGCGTTTATCGGTGATTTTGCCGTCAACGACAAGAATTTCCATTTTATGAACGGTACCCAGCGGTTATTAACGGGTGAAGACTGCTGGGATGTATATAGCGGTTCTTTCGGTGTAAAACAGGAGAAGGTCACGGCGGTCTGCAAGAACGGTCTCGGCCCTTGGTCAACCCGCTTCGGCATCGACCTGAATGCCAATTGGATATGGACCGGTGAAGGTAAGGACCTTGCCACGAGATATTTCTCAACCCCCATATACTATTCGACAGTTTCCGTTGATCCGATCAAGGACATACGGCTCATAGATACCATAGGCAATGCGAACGTTGCGGTGGATAAGGGTTCTTTCTCAAGACAGCCCGATAATATGATCACAGAGGATAACACGACAGTTATCGAGTGGGGGTTTGAAAAGATCCTTATAGGTCAGCGTGAAGAGGTCTTTTTTGACGTTCTCGTCAAGGACCCGGTCGCCGGTGAGGACAGGCAGGTCAGCAGCGGTCTCGACATTGTATATTCGGACAGCGAAGGAAAATCCGTCAAAAAAGAATTCGGCCCTTCAAGCATACACGTCATAGACTCGGCCTTTGTGTCTGCCATTACAACTGGCCGGCCTGTTTACAAGACAAACGATGATGTCACGATAGTCGGGACAATTAAGAACCTCGGCGGACGCGTTAAGACACTGGATGTGAAGGTTCTGATCGAAGACGGCCAGGGAGTACTCCTGGAAGAATCTGCCATAACCGGTATTGCGCTCTCCGCCGGCGAGGAGAAAAAGATCGAGGATCTTGTTTTCAAGATAGTTGCTACCAACGCCGGCGATCATAGGGCCCATCTCATTGCTTATGAAGATCGAAAACAGGTAAGTGAAGCCTGGGCCGGTTTTATGATAGAAGAGGCACCGCCAAGGACGCACGATCTGTCCGCAGGCGAGGAGGACAAGAGAGCCGATGGCCCCGAGGTTATCGCCGATCCGATTCCCGATACCGGCGAAGAAGACCATGCTGCCCGGGGGGGCACCACGGACACACAGGGTAAGGCCGGCGGTCCTGGACCGGAAACGATCAGCGAAATCAGCGGTACTATAACGGCCCAGCCAGAGCTGATATATAAAGGGTTGTCCGAGACGATCTCTTACGCGGTGGTAAGCAGTGGCACCGGCGAAGGCATGTCAAACCTGGCCGTAAGCCTGACAATCGTTGATCCTGTTTCGTGCGAGACCAGGCAGGTCTTTAAGGCGCCCAAGGCCCATTTTAAAGGGAATACCTTTGAAGGGGTCTTTACATTTTCCACGGCAACCTATGAACCCGGAAGGTATGCGGCGGTCCTTCGGGTCGCGAGGTCGGCAAAGGCAGAGCCGATATCGGTCGCGAGCACCTATTTTGAGGTGAGGCTGATCAGTGTTGTGATAACCTGAGCCTTTAAGAATAAAGAAATCCGGGGGCTCAAAATATTTTTTGCTTTCAAAATTATTTGTGGTATAAGGAAAGAAACTTGTTGCACATGTAAAAGATTTTAATAGAAAAGTAACAGGCGGGCGGGTCTGCTTCGGTTCCGCCGTGTATCCTTGTCGCTCGAGGGGCCTTGGAGGAAATTAGGAAATTGGTGAGTAAAGGTGGTTTGTTTAACGGTACATGCTGCTTTCTTATTATCAGATCATACGGAGTTGAGGGATCTGAAAGATGAAAGGATCCGTCAATGTGAATGGTAAGGTGGCAACGTATTCTTAAAATCTACATGGAAGGAGACGCTTATGCCTAACGATTTCATTGGAGACCTCACAAAGACAAGACTGTTTGACCTGATCAAACCCTTATTGGACAGAAAGAAATCCGGTATGATCCAGATCAAGGGAAACGAGACAGGAGAGCTGTACATAGAAGGCACAAACATTGTTCATGCAAGGACTGGCGATCTGATCGGAGAAGATGCCGTGCTCGCCATGATGGAGTGGAATTCGGGCCGTGCCACATTTGACTGGGAGGCTTCCACGGACGAACAGACGGTGTACATGCCCACCGAGCAGCTCTTCATGATCTGGACGAATCGCGAGAACGAATGGAACGCGATACGTGAATTCGTTCCTTCGCCAAACGTTATTTTTCGTATCCCCTTGAACGGAGGCCCCGAGGACAAGAGCGTTCACGCGAGCCAGTGGAAGATCCTTGCCCTGTGCAACGGCACAAGGTCGGTATCTGAAATTGCCGAGACGCTTCAATGGCCGTTGTACGAGATATCGAAGGCCCTGTGCCAGATGGTCAGCGATGGCCTTCTTGAGATGGCCTCAGAGAATAAACTGGAACAGTCGATCCAGATCAAAAGGACCGTGAACGGGAATTTCTTCCCCGTCATCGAGACCGAGTTGAGAAAGGTCATGGGGCCAATAGCCACAATCATTATAGACGACAAACTTGCCGACTTCGGCGAATCCAGGGATGCCTTTCCCGAGGACCGGCTTACACCCTTCGTGCAGTCAATAGGCGAAGAGATAACCGATAAGTCAAAAAGGGCTCTGTTCACGCGGTCCATGACGGAGTTTCTTGCTCATAAACAGAAATAAATCATAATTGGGAGGGGGTTTCCATGGCAAGTGAGAATAAGGTAACCACGGGGTTGTTGTTCAGGCTGGTAGTGGGAATTTTTGTTCCTATCCTTCTGGCGTTTGCCTTTTTGGGATGTGTACTTTTCTTGAACGTCGATTTTGGTGCATTCAAATTTACGAGCATCAGGGGCATCTGGTCTAACAGCATGAACGAACTGGGAGCGGCGAGCTTGAAAGAGTCCACGGACTCTCTGAACAAGCTTGGTGTGCAGCTCATCCGGCAAAAAGGGGAGGACGTGGCGAATCAGCTTTCGATCTATTTCCGGTCAATCCCTGCAAAACAAAGACAACCCATAGAAAAGCAGCGCAACGACCCGTCTCTGAAAGAAATAGCCGTGCAAAAGGTTGGTGAGACAGGATATACCGCCGTATATGATAGTCAGGCCGTAACCCACTTACACAGTCAGCCTAAAATAGTCGGGATGAACATGCGCGAACTCTCCACAAAACTCCCCGAGTTCTGGAAGATCTTCGAAGCGAGCTTGAGCGGGAATCCGATCGGCGGGTACTACAACTGGAAAGAGCCGAACGGCAGCATACGTAAAAAATATATGTTCTGTGTTCCCGTCAAAGGCACAAATCTTTTCGTCGCGTCAACGACCTATATCGATGAGTTCTCGAAACCCGCCCAGGCCATTACGTTGAAAATGGCGCAGCTCCAGAAGACATATACGGCCCAGTACAACAAGAGGTTTGGCCTTATCCTGATCATTCTGGTCGTTGTCCTCTTTGTATTGCTCGCCGTCATTTACATATATTCTTCCTCGGTCATAGGCCCGATCCGCCATTTATCGGAGGTTGCCGACAAGATCAGCATGGGTGACCTGAAGGCTACCGTCGACGTGAAGGGAAGCGGTGAAATAGCGGTCCTTGCACAATCGATCGAAAGGATGCAGACAAGCGTAAGGTCGGCGATCGAAAGGCTGCAGAAGCGGAGGTAAATATGATATACCCACAAGGAAAAACGATCCATCAGAACCTTTCTGCGGAGTATACCGATGTGCCGCAGCTCCTGTCAACCTTGAAAGCGAACGGCTTTTCCGGTGTCGTCGAGGTCGAAACGGTCGATAAGAAAGGGGTGTTCTTTGTTGCCTCCGGACAGGTCGTGAACGCGGTCCTTGGGGTTGATTCAGATCCGCCGGCAATGATCGGGGATAAGGCCCTCCAGGAGCTTTTTACCCTTGCCAAACAACCTCATGGGGTCCTCCATGTGTTTGAGCTGACAACCGCAGAGGTTGAACTGGCAACGGGCCCCCTCAATTCGGAGCTCCTTTTTCAGGATCTCAGCACGGATTTTATACGCATGGACCAGTTTGTCGGCAAGCTTGCCAATGAAAAGCATACCGGCTATATTGAGATCTTCAGCAAGGACAGAAAGCAGCTTGGCACCCTTTCTTTCAGGGACGGTGGAATTGTCGGTTTGAGGGTTGTTTCTGAATCGGAAGAGCCGCGGCTTTTCGAAGGAGAGACCGTTGCATCAGCCCTTGATGAAACCGTAAAGAATGGTGCTGTATTCAATGTGTATCGCAGCCAAAGATTATCTGATCCATCTCAGGGGACAAACATTGTTGCAAACGGCGGCGGTCGCACCGCCTCCGCAAAAGAAGCCGCGCCTGAGCAAAAAAAGCCCCTCAAGGAACCCGGGGGCCCGAAGGAGTTTACTCTCGAACCAAGAAAACCCCCCAAAGAGCCTGCGGCCGCGAAGGAACCTGCGATTGAAATGAAGGAAGAGTCAAAACCCGTGAATGAAGAGGCGCCCGCCGAAAACCAGAAGTTCGATGATGCAACGGAAAATAGCCGGGGCGAGTTCCTGTCCTCTCTTCAACGCATTCTCTCTAAAACGGAACAATTTGTGGACGATGCCGTGAGCAAGGGGACCTTCCAGAGAAGCTTCATGCAGATCTGTGTCGACAAATCGGAATTGTATCATTTTCTCGATCCCTTCGAAGGGCAATTCGCGTATGATTCCGGCAAAATTCGTCTCGACGATGCGGTGGGTACGGAGCTGTTCGTCCTTGCCATATCCGAATGTATCAATCTGACCCTGTCGAACCTTCAGAAGGATTTCTTAAAAGGAAAGGCCCTGCCGCCTGGATTAAAGGGAGAGATAGAATCAGCGTTCAGGCATTACAAAGAGATGATAAAGAACTCCGGTCTTCAATCGGTGGTGCCTCCGAACATGAGGTAGCCGGGTTTTTTTAGTGCTTGACAAGAGTATTGGCTCATTTTAGCTTGTAATTGTTTTATTGCATTCCCATGGCCGAGTCGCGTAAGAAAAAAGCAACGCCAAAAGTTGACATCTACAAAGCCTGGTGCAAGGCCTGCGGCATCTGCGCAGCTTTCTGCCCGGCGGGGGTCATTGCGCTCGATGAGGCCGGTTATCCCTATGTGAGAAACCCTGAAAAATGCCTCAATTGCGGTTGGTGCGAGATACGCTGTCCCGATTTCGCCATTACCGTGGAACAGGAGAAAGATGAAGCGAGAAAGGCAAGGGAGTCCTTTAAAAAAGAGGGTCCGGAAGGAACTGCTGCTGCAGGGGAATGAGGCAGTTGTAGAGGGCGCCCTTCGCGCGGGATGCCGTTTTTTTGCAGGGTATCCCATAACCCCTGCCACGGAGGTCTCCGAACAGCTGTCTGTAAGGCTCCCCCGGGTTGACGGCACCTTTATACAGATGGAGGACGAGATCGCCAGCCTCGGTGCGGTGATCGGCGCGTCCCTTGCCGGTGTGAAATCAATGACGGCCACGAGCGGTCCCGGTTTTTCCCTCATGCAGGAGAACCTCGGTTTCGCCATAATTGCGGAGGTCCCGTGTGTCATCGTGAACGCCATGAGGGGCGGGCCGAGCACGGGCCTTCCAACATCGCCTTCACAGGGTGACGTCATGCAGGCCCGTTGGGGAACTCATGGAGACCACCCCATCATTGTCCTTTGTCCCTCAACGGTCCGTGAATGTTTTGATCTCACGATCAAGGCCTTCAATTATTCAGAAAAATACCGTATACCCGTCATCCTCCTCATTGATGAGGTTGTGGCCCATATGCGTGAAAAGATCGCCATGCCGGACGATGAGGACATGGAGATCTTTAACCGGGTGAAGCCTACGGTCCCCCCGGAGTGGTATATCCCCTTCGAAGATACCCCGCGAGGGGTCCCGCCCATGGCGAATTTCGGAGAAGGGTACCGCTACCATGTAACCGGTCTCACTCATGACGTACACGGTTTTCCAACCTCCCGTCCCGACGAGATAGATCCTTTTATCCGGAGGCTTTTCAGGAAATTGAGCCAGAATTTTGCCGACCTGCAGATCGGCGAGTTCTTCAAAACAGATGACGCAGACGTGGCCGTCATTGCCTACGGGTGCGTTGCCCGCTCAGCAAAACGGGCGGTCGTTGACTGTCGCGAGAGAGGTATTAAGGCGGGCATGCTCAAGCTGAACACGCTCTGGCCGTTCATGAGGAGCCAGGTGGAGAAGGTACTCAGGCAGGCGAAGATCGTCATCGTCCCGGAGATGAATATGGGGCAGATATCACGGGAGGTGAAGCGGGTAAATAAAGGTGATGCCAAGGTGTTTACCATCAACAGGGTTGACGGATCGATCATAACGCCCCAGGAGATAATCGGCCGGATCAAGGAGGTGTCCTGATGGCTGAGGTAACTAAATTGATCCACAATTATCTGCGCCACGACAAGAAGTTTCCCCACGTGTGGTGCCCCGGTTGCGGTATAGGTATCATGCTCGGCGCCCTCATAAGGGCCATTGACCACACCGGGTACAATAAGGACGAGATCGTTCTTGTCTCAGGCATTGGCTGCACGGGCCGGCTTTCCGTTTACGTTGATTTCAATACCCTCCATACGACCCACGGAAGGGCCCTCACCTTCGCTACCGGGGTCAAGCTTGCCAGGCCCGACCTCAAGGTGATAGTTGTCATGGGGGACGGCGATGCCGTTGCCATCGGCGGGAACCATTTCATCCACGCGGCACGGCGCAATATAGACCTTACGGCGATCATTGTCAATAACAGCGTGTACGGCATGACGGGCGGTCAGTACTCTCCGACGACACCCTACGGGATGAGATCGACGACAACCGTCTATTCCAACGTTGAGCATTCCTTCAGCATATCCGAGCTTGCCGTGACGGCAGGCGCGGTCTTTGTGGGACGCGGGACGGTCTATCACGCCAAGCTCCTCGAAAGTCTCATGGAAAAGGCCTTCCACAAGGTGGGGTTCTCCGTTGTGGAGGTAATATCACACTGCCACACACAGTTCGGAAGGCTCAACGGGATGGGCAGTGCCGTCGAGATGATGCAGTGGCAGCGGGACCACGCGGTGGCCGTTGAAAAAGCGGCGCAGATGAAGGAAGAGGAGCTGAAGGGCAAGTTCAAGATCGGTGTCCTTGTGGACAGGGACCTTCCGGCTTACCAGGACGAATACGAGAAGGTCAGGCGCTGGTCCAAGGGCATGGAGAAAGAATAGCATGGGCTTTCGCTACGATATACGGCTGAGCGGTTCAGGCGGCCAGGGGATCATCCTTATGGGTATCATACTTGCCGAGGCGATAGGCATCTATGACGGGAAATACGTCGCCCAGACCCAGAGCTACGGCCCTGAGGCGCGTGGCGGTTCGAGCAAGGCCGAGGTTGTCGTGAGCGATAGCGAGATCGATTACCCGAAGGCAATGCAGCTCGACCTTCTCTTTGCCATGACCCAGAGATCCTGTGACGACTACTACATGGACCTTAAACCCGGGGGCATTTTGATCGTTGATTCGACCCTTGTGAGGCAGATCCCCGTGCCCAGGGCTTATCAGATACCCTTTACCCGCATCGCCCGTGAGAAGTTCAAACGGGAAATGGTGGCAAACATTGTTGGTCTGGGGGCCATTGCCAGGCTGACCCCGGCCGTGTCGCCAAAGGCCATAGAAACGGCAGTCCTGGCCAGGGTCCCCAAGGGTACGGAGAAACTGAACCGCGATGCCCTCCAGGCAGGTATGAAAGCTGCACAGAAAATAAAAGGCCTGACCTTTCCCGAAGCACCCTCCGAGCTTGAAGATGAAGATACATGAGTACCAGGCAAAAAAGCTTTTTCAGGACTATGGCATCCCCGTGCCCAGGGGACAGATAGCAAAAACCCGCGAAGAAGCGCTCCAGGTTGCCCGAAAGATAGGCGAGGGGCCATTTGTGCTCAAGGCGCAGGTCCACGCCGGAGGCCGTGGCAAGGCCGGCGGCATCAAGGTGGCGTCCGACGTCGAAGGTGTTGCACGGTTGTCGTCGGAAATGCTGGCGAAAGTACTCGTTACCGCTCAAACGGGAGAGGAAGGCAAGCCCGTCCAGACCCTCCTTGTCGAAGAAGCCCTGCGTGTAGACAGAGAAATATATCTGGGAATCGTTATCGACAGGCAGAAGGCCTGCCCGGTGATACTTGCCAGTGCTGAGGGTGGCAAAGAGATAGAAAGACTTTCACTTGAGCAGCCGGGCAGGGTGATCACCGAGGCCATCGATCCTTCCGTGGGGCTTCGGTCTTTCCAGGTAAACCGCGTATTCTACGATCTCGGTCTCGATCAGCAGCTGGCGCGGCCAATGATGGCGACGATCATTGGTCTTTACAGGCTCTTTATCGAAAAGGACTGCTCTCTCGCGGAAATAAACCCCCTTGTCATCACGAAAGAGGGGGACATTGTCGCACTTGATGCGAAGATCACCTTTGACGATAATGCACTTTTCCGGCATCCCGAGATAGCGGGCCTCAGAGACATAGGGCAGGAAAATCCTCTCGAGGTGGAAGCAGCGAAACACAACCTCAGCTACATCAAGCTGAGAGGGAGTGTCGGCTGCATGGTCAACGGCGCCGGGCTTGCCATGGCGACGATGGACCTCATTAAACTTGTCGGAGCAGAGCCGGCCAATTTTCTCGATGTAGGCGGCGGAGCGACGTCGCAGATGGTAAAGGAAGGATTCAGGATCCTTTTGTATGATAAAGACGTGAAGATGATCTTTATTAATATCTTCGGAGGGATATTGCGCTGCGATACATTGGCCCAGGGGGTGGTCGACGCGGCCCGCGAACTGGTCATTGAAATGCCCATCGTTGTCCGCCTTGAAGGGACGAACGTGGAAGAGGGCAGAAAGATACTTGCCGGATCGGGGCTGTCCTTTACCGTGGCGTCGGGACTGAAAGATGCGGCGCGGAAGGTGGGGGAGATAGTAAAAAAGGCAGGGAACAGGGAACAGGGAACAGAAAGGAGAATAACCAATAATCAAATTCCAACCGCTCTTGCTGTTCCTTTTGTTTGGTCATTGGTTATTGGTAAATTGGTCATTATTTATTATGAGCATACTCATAGACAGCGACACGCGGGTCATTGTCCAGGGAATAACCGGTAAGGAAGGGGTGTTCCATACGGGCCAGATGGTTACCTATGGGACGAAGGTCGTTGCCGGAGTGACTCCGGGAAAGGCGGGACGGTCGTTCGATGGCATTCCCATCTTTAATACCGTGAGAGATGCCGCAGCGGCGACCGGTGCCGGTGCCTCGGCCATATTCGTGCCCCCGGCTTTTGCTGCAGATGCCGTCATGGAGACCATAGACGCCGGGATAAGAACGGTAGTCTGCCTCACGGAAGGGATACCCACCCTCGACATGATCGCTGTCAGGCAATATATGAAGGGCAAGGACGTGAAACTCATCGGTCCCAATACGCCCGGTGTCATATCGCCCGGTGCTTGCAAGATCGGTGTCATGGCAGGGTACATCCATATGCCGGGGCAGGTGGGTATCGCCTCGCGCAGTGGCACCCTTACGTATGAAGTGGTGGACCAGCTCACGAAGATAGGGATCGGGCAGTCGACCTGCGTGGGGATCGGCGGTGATCCCATCATAGGGCTTGCCTTCGCAGATATACTCGCCATGTTCGAGCGGGACGAGGGCACTCGGGCCGTTGTGATCATAGGCGAGATCGGCGGCAGTGCGGAGGAAGATGCCGCGGAGTATTTCCGAAGTCATATGACGAAACCGGTTGTCGCCTTCATTGCCGGCATAACCGCTCCGGCAGGCAGGAGGATGGGCCACGCCGGCGCCATCATCTCCGAAGGAAAAGGCACGGCAACCGAAAAGATACGTGCCCTTGAGGAGGCCGGCATTACTGTTGTAAAAGATCCGGCCAAGGTTGGCGAGGCCGTTCAGGATATCCTTTCCGGCAAAAAATAAAGATCATAATTGCCGGTCATCAAAACCGGCGCAAAGGAGACAGGCCATGAAAAGCAAAAGATCCCTAAAGGTTTTATTGTCGGTCCTTTCCGTGATATGCCTTATGTTTATCAGTGCTACCACACTTTTGAGTGAAACGGTCATCGAGGCCTGGAAGGATGTCAAGGTCCCGCCCGCGCCGGAGATGAAGCCGGTCGTGCTTGAGAAGGCTTCGACGGCGCTACTGCTGCTTGATTTCAACAAGCAGGTCTGCAACAATGAAAAGCGCCCTCGATGCATTGCCTCAATTCCGGCCGTCTCCAGGCTTACTGAAAAGGCACGCGGCAGCGGGGTGGCAGTGGTGTACAGTCTTACGGCCGGTTCTTCTCCCGGCGATATCCCGCCCGCGCTTGCCCCAAAGACCGGCGAACCGGCTGTCACATCAGGCCCTGACAAATTCCTGGGGACAGACCTTGAGAAGATATTGAAAGGGCGCAACATCAAGACAGTCATAGTCACGGGAACCGCGGCGCACGGCGCGGTCCTTTACACGGCAAGCGGAGCGGCCCTGCGGGGTTTCCGGGTTATCCTGCCCGTCGACGGCCTTTCGGCTGAAGACCTCTATCCTGAACAGTATACAGTATGGCACCTTCTCAATGCACCCAGGGTCTCAACACAGGTCACGGTAACGCGAACGGAGATGATAACCTTCAAGTAGAGACAGTTTCAAGGCAGTTCTATATTTAGCGGGCTGTTGAACCTAGAACTTTGAACATAGAACGGTTTTTAAAGGTTTTTTTGCGCCCATTCTACCCTGCTCTCGGGTGTCGCGAAGACGTGGTCAAGCGCCAGGTTCACACTGGAGATACGTTTTAAGAGTCCGGCCCTGTTCGCCATTTGAATGGCGAGGCCGGGGCGGGCGTTGAGTTCGAGAAGCAGCGGCCCTGCGTCGCGGTCAAGCACCATGTCGGCCCCGACGTAGGCAAGACCCGTCATTTCCAGCGAACGGGCCGCCATGAGCAGCATCTCTTCCCAGTGCGGCACCTCAATGCCGCCCACCGGAGCGCCCGTGTCCGGATGTTCTGTCACGACAGACGACCTGTGAACGGCTGTTGTCGTCAGGCCGCTTCTCAGTTCAATGCCTGCGCCTATTGCGCCAAGGTGAAGGTTTGCCTTACCATCCGATGAGCTGGTGGGCAGGCGCACCATGGCCATAACCGGTACGCCGCGATATGCGATGATCCTGATGTCAGGTACACCCTGGAACGTTACGGAAGCGAAGACATCGTCGGGGTTGATAAGGGATTCGATGATGGCGTTATCGTCCTGTCCCTGGAGAGAGAAGATCCCCGACAGGATATCGGTTATATGATGAAGCAGCTGGGTCCTGGTCAGTTTTTTCCCGCTTTGTGTTAAAAACACCTCGTCATTTCTTTCTTTCACGAGGACTATACCGCTGCCGCCGGACCCTCTGGCGGGTTTTACCACGAAGGAATCCCTGCCTTCCGTGATGGAGCCGAACTCTTTTATGTCGCCATGTTTCTTTATAATTCCATAGAGCGCTGGTGTCGGGATGTTGTGCTCGTCGGCGAGCTTTTTAGTGATGATCTTGTTATCGACAAGGGGAAAGAGAGAGCGGGGGTTGAAGTTCATGATGATCCCGGCGTTACGGTTGTTCATACCAAGCACGCCGGCCTCCCGCAGTTCCCTGAAGCGTTGCAGTATCATCGGCTCTCACCCGTGAAGGACTTGAACCTGATGAGTTCGGATAACCTGTAGCCGGTATACCGGCCTATCAGGACCTGCAGGGCCATGACAAAGAGCAACAGCTCGGGATAGACGAAAAAGGTTATCTGCAAAGGTTCCCACATTATGATGAGATAGGTGATCACGGAAACGACTGCGCTCCCAAGGGACGTTTGAAGGGCTGTCATTATACCGTGTTCTTCAACGACGACATAAAAGCGTTCGATCGTCATGGTGAGAATGACGAAGGGAAGGAGGCCCACGGCTATGAACTCCCTGAGGCCAAACCTGTTCCCGATGAGCGCGAGAATTGTAAAACAGAAGATGACCAGCGTGACCAGTACGGACATTCTCGGGATAAGCAAGAGCCTAAGCCTGTTCAGGTACCGTCGCACCACGTAGCCGACAAGTATGATCGCCGCAAACATCGCCAGGCCGTAGAAAAGACCGGTGCTCCTGAAAGCAAGCGCCATAAGGACGGGCATGAAAATACCGAATGTCTGGATACCGACGATATTACGAAGTATGCTGATGAGGAGGGCGCCCAGGGGGATGAGAAGGAGTATCCTGAAGGTCTGTTGAAATTGCGGCGGAATGCGAAACAGGGACCAACGGTCGAGGAAGCGGTCCGACCGGTTGATACGCTCGAAAAAGATGCGCCAGCGGCTCATGATATTGCGGTTGAGATCAAAGCGCCTGTTCGATAGTTCCCCGCCGGAGATCCTGGCGGCAGCCATTCCTCCTGAACTGAGGGGCATGAAAAAAGAACTTTCGCGAACTATCTCCATCTTCATGGGATCGACATGCTCCCAGCGTTGGCCGGTCCAGGCCTCGACCCAGAGCGATGTTCTGCTGGTGGCCCCTTCGCTCAGCCCGAGTCCTTCAACGGTCCTGGCAGGAATGTTGACGGCAGCAAGGAGCGAAAGGAGCCTCGTCGGATCGTCATATTTCCGAAGCACCTCGTCAGGTTTCGGGGGATTGTCATAGTGAGTCTTGCCTTCGCTGAACCTTTTCAGGAAACGAAGGATGGTCTGAAGCCTCAAAGGCGTGTTCAACTGGAGCCATTCCTTTGTCATCTCGCCAATGAGCGCCCGGTCCTCAACTGTGACATTCTGAGGATAGGGTCCTGGTGGAGGCGGCCTTGGGATCGTAGCCCCCTTGTGCTGGAAAAGGACGGTTGCCCTGTAAGAGATGTATTCTCCGTTCTCGTCGGTTTTTCCGGACCACACACCGACACGGTTGTCATATTCCTTGAGGAGGCTGAAACTCAGTCTGCCGGAACCGATGGACTCTTCGATGATGATCTGTCCGTGTTGCTCTGATGGCAGGGAGAGAAGGAAGAGCGTGTCCTTGCCGGCGCTTCCATGGAGCACACCGTCAAATTTGAAGTTCCAGACATAGCCGGGGGTTGCGGGCAGAAGGGGGTAGCCCAGCGAAAAGACCTTGTAGGCGACGATAATTATCGATATGATCATGAGTGCTATCGAGGTGACAAGCGCAGGACGTCTCATTGATCTTTTTCTTCGCCGCAGCACTCAGGCACAGCGGTCCTTGATCTTGAAACATCAACAACGAAATGACCGGCAAGGATGTTCCTGCCGATTATCATGGGATAATTCATGCGTGAACGGTCATTCAGGTTTACCCGCGCCCTTATTCTCTTTGAAGCGATACACAGGTCCATTTCCACAACAGGCCGCCTGTCGCGTGATCGCGTGGTGTGTATATATTTCCAGGTGATAATGGGAAGGCTGATCCGCGTGCCGCCATATTTTTCAGGTATGTTGAAAGTGACCGTATTTCCCGCTACCTTTATGTTCCTTGCGTCCAGCGATGTTGTTGCCGCACCGGTGTCAATACGGGCCGGGACCTTTATCCCATATGGCTCGACCAAAACCTCTTCCTCGTTCCCGATGATCATCTTATCCGATGCCATGACAGGTCCGTTAATAAATAAGTGGCCCACGCAAAACAGGATGGTGATGAGAAAATAGTATCTTGCGGACGATCGGCAAAAGATATTTTTCCATAGAAGAATGTTTGCGACGGACACAGCATCTATTATATCACAAGACCAGACTTTCATTGAGAAAAAAGCCGCCCTTTTCTCATAATGGTCAAATGTGATATAATGAAATCAATAGAGGCGGGAAATATGTCAAACGTACGCGAGCCTTCCGTGAGCGGGATGTTCTATCCCGACAACCATGGCATTCTCAGGCGGGATATCGGGCTTTATCTCGAAGAGGCCGATGTTGAGCCGTTTGCCGAAGAGGCCTACGGCGTTGTTTCACCTCATGCCGGTTATGTCTATTCGGGACAGGTGGCGGCATATGCATATAAGGCCGTTTCCCGCCAGCGATGCGATACAGTGATCGTCATCGCTCCCAGTCACAGGTCGTATTTCGAAGGCGTAGCGCTATGGGATACAGGTAGTTTCAAAACGCCTCTTGGACACATCGAGATAGATGAAGAGACGGTAGGGGAGCTGATCGCCTCCAGCGGTGTTTTCACCATCAACAGGGATGTCCATCGAGGCGAGCATTCTTTAGAGGTGCAGCTGCCGTTCCTGCAATGTGTGTTCAGAGATTTTCGCCTTGTTCCCTTGCTGATGGGAGCCCCCCAGGATACAGCCTTATATGAAAAGGTTGCGATATCGCTTGAACAGGTCATCAAAGGCTCTTCCAGGAGCTTTCTCATCGTGGGGAGCACGGACCTTTCCCATTACTACCCTTACGCGACGGCCAATAAGATCGACAGCATCGCCGTCGATCATCTGAAGAATTTCGATATCTCCGGTATGGTGAGAGACGCCGTCTCCGAGAAGGTACAGGCATGCGGGGCAGGCCCCATGATCACCACCATGATGGCCTCAAAACAACTCGGGGCCGATAGAAGCACGGTGCTGAAATACGCAAATTCGGGTGATGTGTCCGGCGACAAAAGTGGAGTTGTCGGATATGTATCGGCCATTTTTTTCAAAGGATGAGGGTATATGGGTCTTTCACAGGAAGAAAAGCAGCGGCTTAAAAAACTTGCGAGGGAAGCCATCGAGGGCATCCTGTTCGGGAAGGACAACGATCCCATCGAACTGACCGAACAACTGAAGGAAAAATGCGGCGCTTTTGTGACCATCAAGAACCGGGGGGCGCTCAGGGGGTGCATAGGATACATAAGAGGCTACCTGCCGCTGCATGAAACGGTGAAAGATATGGCGGTCCAGGCCGCCTTTCACGATCCGAGGTTTGACCCCGTAAATAAAGATGAATGGCACGATGTCGATATTGAGATCTCGGTGCTGACACCGATGAAAAAGATCGACGATATCAGTGAGATCGAAGTCGGCCTCCACGGTCTCTATATCGAGAAGGGCACCCATTCCGGTCTTTTGCTTCCCCAGGTTGCCACCGAGCAGAAATGGGACAGGACCGCTTTTCTCGAATATACCTGCTTCAAGGCCGGCCTGCCGAAAGACGCGTGGAAGGCGAAAGACATTGACATTTTCATCTTTTCGGCAGAGGTTTTTTAAAAAAAGCATGAAAACAGGGAAGCTTTGAGCGGTGCTCGAAGAAGGAAAAAGGATGATCGACAAAAGGATGCCCATTGAAGAGGTCGTGATGAAATACCCCGAAACGATAAAGGTCTTCGAGCAGTTCGGTCTGGGTTGTATCGGATGCCGGGCGGCTCTCTTCGAGAATATCGAGCAAGGCGCCGCGGTCCACGGTGTCGACGTTGACAGGCTTGTGGAGGGCCTCAACAAGGCCCTGCCGGAAGGTTGATCATCTAATATGGACACGATATGTTCTGTCATTCTTGCGGCCGGCGCTTCAAGGAGACTCGGTTTTAGCAAGCTCACCGTGAGGATAGACGGGGAAATGGTCATCCGCAGGACCGTTCGCCCCTTCGTCGAAGCGGCCCTGGGTGAAGTGGTCGTCGTGACCGGACCCGATACGTCTGGTGTTACTGAAGCACTGAAAGGGCTTCCCGTGAGGATCGTCCATAACGAGGACCACCTTAAAGGGATGTCCAGCTCCATAAGGGCGGCATTGTCGTCTGTGAAGGGCGCAGGGGCGGTCTTCTTCCATCTCGGGGACAAGCCTTTTGTAAAAAAGGAACTTTTGCATGCCATGCTCGATAAGTACCACGAGACTGGGGGCGGGATCATAGTGCCCGTGTTTGAAGGGTTGAAAGGCCATCCCGTGCTTATGAGCTTCACGCCCTACGAGGCAGAGATGGGGTGCCTCGTAGGAGATAAGGGGCTCCGGGAAGTTATAGAAAAACATGCGTCAGATGTGTTATTTATAGAGGGTGATGAAGGCGTCCTTTTCGATATCGATACCCTTGAAGACATCGAAATCCTGAAAGAACGAGGATACAAAGTTGAAAAAAGTGAAGGTTGAAGAGGCATTGGGCAGTATACTTGCCCATGATATAACGGAGATCATTCCCGGAAAGAAGAAAGACGTGGCCTTTCGGAAGGGAAAGGTCATCGGGAAAGAGGACATCGGCAAGCTGCTCGATCTTGGTAAAAGGCACCTTTATGTCTTCGATGACGTCATCGAAGGTGTTCATGAAGATGAGGCGGGGACAAGGATAGCATGGCTGCTAAGCGGCCGGCATATGGAGATGATGCAACCGAAGGAAGGTAAGGTTGCTATCAAAAGCGCGGTGAACGGGCTTTTCAAAGTTGACAGCGAGGCCCTGTACGCAATGAACCGCGCGAAGGACATTCTGGTGAGCGCCCTGCCGAACCGCTATCCCGTGAAGGCCGGCGATATCGTCGCGGCCTCCCGGATCATACCACTTTACATCGATGAGAAGGCCCTTGCACGCTTCGAAAAAGCCTGGAGCGGCAGGCGCGTGATACGTATTGCGCCGTTCAAAAAGATCTCCATAGGTGTCGTTGTTACAGGCAGCGAGGTCTATGACGGAAGGGTGCCGGACAGCTCGAGCATCGTTGACAGGAAGATCGAAAGTTACGGCGCTGACATTATCGGTAAGAAGATAGTCACAGACGATATCGGCATGATCAAAAAGGCCATCCTGGAACTTGTGGCGAAAGGCGCCGATGTGGTCATAACAACTGCCGGTCTTTCCGTGGATCCCGATGACGTGACGAAAGAAGGGATAGAGGCAACAGGAGCGAAGACCATTTTTTACGGGACACCCATCTTCCCTGGCGCCATGTTCCTTGTGGCACGTCTTGGAAAGGCGTATGTTCTCGGTGCACCGGCGTGTGTCTATTATAATCGTTACACCGCGCTGGATATCATGCTTGTGAGGATCCTTGCAGGCGAAACGATAAGGAAAGGCGACGTGGCACGGCTTGCCTACGGAGGTATGTGCATGCAGTGCGATGAGTGCCACTACCCTGCATGCTATTTTGGAAAAGGGCCGTAAGCAAGGGAGAGAGAGGTACAAAAAGGTGTCGGAAATAAAGAAGGATCTTAAGGGTCTGTCGGTGATAGTAAAAGGTGCCGGCGAGATGGCCTCCGGTATCGCCCACAGGCTTTATCGGGCGGGAGTTGAACATATCGCCATGCTGGAGATCGAGAGGCCCCTGTGTGTAAGAAGGTTTGTTTCTTTTTGTGAGGCAGTCTATGGCGGCTCCGCAAAGGTTGAAGATGTGGCGGCTGAACTCGTTGGCGACGTCGCTTCGATCAAGAGGGCCTGGGCGAGCCGGCCGCATTGCCGTCATCGTCGACCCCGGGTGGAAGACGATCGGGATCCTTTCTCCTGATGTGGTCATCGATGCGATCATGGCCAAGAGGAACCTGGGAACGACAAAGGCTGAGGCGCCTTTTGTCATTGGCGTCGGGCCTGATTTTGTGGCGCCCCGCGATGTTCATGCCGTTGTGGAGAGCAACCGGGGCCACGATCTCGGACGGGTCATCTATGATGGCACCGCGGAGCCTTATACGGGTACACCGGGTGATATGAAAGGTGTCGGAAAAGAGAGGGTACTGCGTGCACCTTGCACCGGAGTGGTGAAGCACATACACAGGATCGGCGATCCCGTCGGGAAGGGCGAGCTGGTTCTTTATGTGGGAGACGAGCCGGTCCACGCACCCTTCGACGGGTTGCTCCGGGGCCTTATCCGTGAGATAGACGTGGAAATGAACGAGAAGGTGGGCGATGTCGATCCCAGGGCTAATAGGGAATATTGTTACACCGTTTCAGACAAGGCGCGCGCCATCGGAGGGGGTGTCCTGGAGGCGCTGTTCCATGAATACCATGAAATGAAAAAACGTGATATTAAAATATAAGGAAGATCTATGAATATTTTCCAGATCATAAAAGACCACCTTGATGCCGGCAACGGCGGCACTCTTGCGACGGTCATAGCGCGGACCGGTTCGGCACCGAGGGATGTCGGGGCAAAGATGTTCGTGACCGGGGACGGCAGCTCTTACGGAACGATCGGCGGAGGGGCCCTGGAACATGAAGTGCTCAAGGAGGCAGTTGCCGGGAAGGACAGGGAAACAGCGGTCTATTTTTCATATGAGGATGGACGCGAAGGCGATCGAGGACGAAGGGATGATCTGCGGCGGGAACGTGGATGTCATGCTTGAGCCTGTAACGGACAGATATCGGAATTATATGGCCGTCTTGCGCAGATGGAGGACACAGGCAGGAAAGGTGTTGTCGTAACGGGACTCGGCCGTGATGTTTTCATGAAGACGCTTATTGAAGATACCCTCGATATCACGGGAGACCCCATCGATGAGGCCGGGGCAGAACAATACTTACGGTTTATTGCCGGAAAAAGCCCTGTCGTTACAACAGACGGGGCATTGATCGTGGAACCGGTTGTCCCCCGTGTCCCTCTCTATATATTCGGCGCCGGTCACGTTTCGCAGTACATCGTGAAGATGGCCAAGATGGTCGATTTTTATATCGTTGTCATCGATGACAGGGAAGATTTCGCGAACTATGAGCGCTTTCCCGATGCCGATGAGATCGTGGTCAGGGACTTTGCCGGGGCCTTCTCATCTCTGCCCTTCACCGGGAGTGAGTTTGTCGTCATCGTCACGAGGGGCCATTCCCATGACGCCGACGTATTGAGGGCGACGCTCGCCGAAAAGACAAGATACGTTGGAATGATCGGAAGCAGAAGAAAGGTGAAGATGGTATTCGACGCAATGAGGCAGCACGGTTTTGATGAAGGTGCGATCTCCAGGGTATACGCGCCGATCGGTCTTTCCATCCATGCCGAAACACCGCAGGAGATAGCTGTCAGCATCGTCGGCCAACTGATACAGATAAGGAGAGGGTGATAGAACAGGTATCTTATGGACGATGACAAGCTCCTCGAGACACAGATAGTCCGTGAACGGACCGAAGAAGCTTCTCTTCCTACTCCCTTCGATCCCTTAAGAAAATATCTTTCCGAGGTATCGCACTACAGCGTCCTTTCCCGTGAAGAAGAGTTCGAAGTGGCAAGAAGGGTCCATGAGGACAAGGACAGGGAAGCCGCGCATAAGCTCGCCATGTCGAACCTGAAGCTGGTTGTGAAGATCTCCCTGGAATATTACAATACCTATCTCAATATCCTCGACCTTATTCAGGAGGGCAACGTCGGCCTCCTCCATGCCGTTAAGAAGTTCAATCCATACAAGGGAACAAAATTCTCCACCTATGCTTCTTTCTGGATCCGGGCCTACATCCTCAAATACATAATGGACTCCTGGAGCCTCGTGAAGGTGGGAACGACGCAAAGTCAGAGGAAGCTTTTCTACCGTCTAAATAAAGAAAAGCAGAAACTGGAGGCGGCGGGAATATTCCCGGCGCCGGCGCTTTTGGCCAAGAACCTTGATGTCAAGGAGAATGAGATCGAGGAAATGCAAAAACGGCTTGCCTTTACTGACGTGTCCCTTGAATCCCCCATCCATGATGAAAGCGATGATACCATAATGGACATGATCAAAAGCGGGGACGACGTCGAAGAGATAGTGGCCGACAAGGAAAAAAGAGACATCCTTGCGTCGAGGGTGAAGGAGTTCAAAAAAGACCTTAACGAAAAAGAGGTCTTTATTTTCGAGAACAGGATCCTGTCCGAAGAGCCGCTCACGCTGCAGGAGATCGGTGAGCAATTCAAGATCTCGCGGGAGAGGGCACGGCAGATCGAGAGCAGGGTCATCAAGAAATTCAAGGAACGGTTCCAGAGCGAGTTCCAGGAATTTGATTTTTAAATTCCCATTCCAGTCCGCACAAACCAGAGAAACGGTTTTAACAGTTTCTTTAGTTTCTATTGTTTCTTTGGTTATATAAAAACCAAATAAACCAGACAAACCAAATAAACCGATACCAAGCCTTACCGTCAGGGGACAGAGGATAGAAGGCTGTTGACCCAGAGATTTATCACGTTGTAGTATGAAGTGACCAGGAGCAGGCCGAAAATGATTAGCATGGCCCCGAGCACCTTGACGACATATCTGGTAATGAAACCGTATCGCTTCAGCAGTGCGAGCAGTTTGTCGAAGATAAGCGACGAGATGAGAAAGGGTATGGCAAGCCCCAGCGAGTACATGGCGAGAAGATAGGCCCCGTGGGACACTTTTTTTGTCATAGAGGCCATGATGAGGATCGAAGAAAGAGCGGGGCCGACACAGGGTGTCCAGCCGAGGGAAAAGGTGATGCCGACGATGAATGAACCCACAAGGCCGATAGGCCTTCTTTCGAGCTGCATAACATACTGGCGGTTGAAGAAAGGTATCTTTATGATATCGAGATAGAACAGGCCCAGCACGATGAGAATGATCCCTCCAAGCCTTATGATGTAAGCATGGAACTGGGTGAAGAAGGTGCCAAGGAGCGACGTGGATAAACCAAGGGTTACAAAGACAAAGGAAAAACCGAAAATGAAGGACAGGGAATGGAAAAAGACCTTCTTCCTCTGTTCCTTTATGAGCTGGCCCGCGTCATCGAACGTGATGCCGCCGATGTAGATAAGATAGGAGGGAACAAGGGGCAGTATGCAAGGCGTGAAGAACGACAGCAGGCCCGATATAAAGGCTACGAGCCCGTTTACGTTTATCATTGACAGGCCGCTGCCGGGATCCATGGTTGCTATCTTATGTGTTTTGCCGTGAGGTTGTCAAATGAAATATGCCGCCATTGATATCGGAACAAATACGGCCCTCCTGCTCATCGTGGAAGAGGAAAAGGGTTTTCGTGACATCCTCGACATGTCAACTATCGTGAGACTTGGTGAAGGCCTGGCAAATTCCGGCAGACTGAGCATGCCCGCAATGTCCCGGACCCTGGATGCCATGAGACGATATGTCGATATAACGGTATCCTGCAATGTTGCAAAGCTCTTCTGTGTCGGTACGGCAGCCCTCAGGGAGGCCTCGAACAGCAAAGAATTCCTCGATGCCGCCAAAGAGGCCTTCGGGTTTGACGTCGAGATCATAAGCCCTGAACAGGAAGCTTATTATACATATCTTTCCGTGCGTGATGACTGGCGGGTGCGGAGCGGCAATATGGCGATCGTTGATATCGGGGGAGGGAGCACGGAGGTTATAAGCGGGAGCGAAAAAGAATTTTCCGGATATGTTTCATTGCCGACGGGAAGCGTCAAGCTCACCGACGCGTTCATAACGCACGACCCGCCTATCAAGGAAGAAATGGACCGGGCCGCTTCACATATAAAGGAAAATCTTTGTAAGGTCGCGTATCATGGCGGGGGCACCCTTATCGGTACGGGAGGCACGGTGACGAACATTGCCTCCATTATGATCGGCCTTGAAGAATATGACAAAGAGAGGATCCATGGTTTTCATGTAGAGCTCCAGCAACTGGAGGGGCTCATGGCCGAGCTTTCCGCTTTGACCAGCGAAAAGAGAAGAACAGTGAAGGGAATGGAACGGGGCAGGGAGGACATCATCCTTCAAGGTGCGCTTATTTTAAAGGAGATCATGGTACACGGACATTTTTCAAGCTGTATTGTCAGCACTAAGGGTGTGAGGTATGGGGTGATATATGAGAAATGCAAAGAATAGGGCCCCTGAACCCTGTATTTGCATTTATCTTTCCACCTTCAGTTCCTTTCCATCGGTGCAGATCCTGATGAAGCCGTCGCGGTCTGTACGGTAAAGTGGTACGGACAGGGCGCGGTATCGTTCGATGGCCTCATCGGATGGTATCCCCTTTATACCCGGGCCGACACTCAGCACGGCCACCTGGGGCTGCACGGCCCTGATAAAATGGATGTTGCTCGAATGGCGGCTGCCATGGTGCGGTACCTTCAGAACGGATGACCGAAGAGGGGCGCCTGAAAGGACAAGCGACCTCTCTGTGTCCTCCCCGATGTCGCCGGTGAAAAGAAAGCTCTTTTCAGCGAAGGTCATTTTCAGGACGAGGGAACTGTCGTTCAGATCATCGATGAAGATGCCTTGCTGAGGGTGGAGAACGCTAAGGGCAAGACCGCCATCAAGCGTGAGCGAGTCGCCGCGCGCAAGACACGCCGCAGGTATGCCCCTTTCTTTCAGAATTTCCGCAAGCCGCCGGTATTGCGGCCGTTCCTCTATCGGCCCTCCCGAGGCGAACCCGTTGACCCTGAAGTGCCTCAGGATGTGTATGAGCCCGCCCAGATGGTCTTCGTGTGGATGGGTATTTATCACTTGATCGAGGGTCCTGATCTTTTTCGACAGCAGGATGGGGGCGATGACCGACTTTCCCGTATCGAAATCACTCATATAAAAACCCCCGCCATCGATAAGAAACCTCATCCCGCCCGGTGCCTCTACAAGCATTGCGTCACCGAGGCCCACGTCGATGTAGTTGACGCACAGATCGTTGTTGAAAAATCGCTTCTGGCAGGCGACGGACACCGTGACGAGGGCAACAGGCACCACGACGGCAAAGAGGGCGAACCTGACGAGCCTTTTCTTGATGAAAAGCAAGGAAAGTAATGTGGCCACGTAGAGTACCGCTTCCGGAAGGCTCGGCCTGATGGCCGGATAGAGGTATCCCCAATTGATGCTGCGCAAAATGTTGACAGCAAGGCCGATAATGTCACCTGCCAGGCGCAGCAGGTATTCGCCAAATGGCGTGAACAGGCCGAGAAGTGCAAGGGGTGTGGCGATCAGGCACATGAGGGGCACGGCGATGAGATTGTGAAGGGCCGCCAGGGGGTTTATGCCATGGAAATGATAAAGGACGACAGGTAATGTTCCCAACATGGCCGCCAGCGTCACGATCATTAATGACAGGGGCCACCTTACAAGAAGGTGCAATCTGCCGATCGCGGGTTGAACAACCCCGGTGAAGAGAATTATGAAGAGGACACTTACGAATGTCAGTTGAAATGCGGGCGAGAAAAGTGAATGGGGGTAGATAACGAGTATGATGAGGGCGCTCAGGAACAGGGTGTTCCCGATGTGCCTGCTGCGTTCGAAGAAAAGCGCCAGCATGTAAACGGTTATCATGATCGTCGCCCTTATAGTGGGAAGGCTGGAACCGGCTGTCAGCATGAAACCGACAGTAAACGGGATCGTGAGAAGCGCGGCATATCTTCGATCGTCACCGCTTGATCGCATCCGTGATGATCTTCGGAAAAGAAACCGTGCCACGAAGAAAAAGAAGGCCGTAAGGACGCCCAGGTGAGAACCGGATATTGAGAGGATGTGGGACGTACCGGTCTCAAGGAAGAGGGTTTTTATTTGATCGTCAAGGCCCGTTGTATCGCCTATGGTGAGTGCCTTGATTATGCCACTGCGGGCCGTCCCGCTCGCATCGATCTTGTCCGCGAGATATCGCCTCCATGTGTCGACGGGACGTTTGCCGGCTGATACCGACAATATTTCCCCCCGGATCTCGCAGAACGTTCCTTCCAGTCGTTTCATCCATTTCCATGAGATGGAGTAAGGGTTCTTAAAGGTAAGGGCCAATTCCCGCAAGGGCCCGAAGACAGTGATACTGTCACCGATGCCGAGGGGTTGATCGGCCCGAATGATGGCCCGTATACCCGATACGTGCCGGGGGTCTTCAATGCGGACGACCTTGACGGTCTTTGATGATTCGATGACAACTCCCCGGTAAAGCGTTGCTTCGCCTGTGACCGGGAGGGCGGGTTGATACATGAGAGCGACGGCTATCCTCAACATACCCGCCAGAAAGAAGGCCAGGAAGAACAGGGGGCCGGACAACCGGATACCGTTCTTGTTCTTCAATACGAAAGGGAGAATGACAATTGCTGAAACAAGGGGTATTAAAATGTGCGCAAAACGAAAGGGATGGACAGCTTCGATGTATATGCCTGCGATGAAGGCAATGACCGACGCTATGAACAAGCTTCCAGGATACCCTTCAGGAAGGAGTGGGTGTTGATGCCGAGGTCGGCTATGTAATACCCGCCTTCGAGGATCGAAAAGAGGCGGCGGTTTGCCGATACCATCGAATGACCGATCCTGTGGTAATCCTCGGTATTCAGGAGCCCTCCCCAGTCCCGGACGTAAGTGTCAAAACCCACGGAGCATCCTAGGATGTCGTAACCGGCGGCGTCTGACAACGCTTCATCAAGATATGTGAAAAAGGACTCCCTGGAGTGGGCGTCTATGTTCCGAAATGTGATCCGGGGTTCGGACCGGACAATGTCGTATGTGCCGTTCCCGTAATGGAGGTCGATGTCCACTATGAGGGCACTTTCGATCGTGCCGTGGGCCAGGAGATTCTTGAGGGCGACAGCCATGTTGTTAAAAAAGCAAAAACCGCCGTTGAAATCATGGCCGGCATGATGCCCGGGCGGCCTGATAAGGGCAAAGGAAGGTTCACGAAGCGCGATCTCCGCGGCCAT
This sequence comes from uncultured delta proteobacterium, assembly GCA_963816115.1. Lineage (GTDB taxonomy): Bacteria > Desulfobacterota > Syntrophorhabdia > Syntrophorhabdales > Syntrophorhabdaceae > Delta-02. Next base: position 50,165 of record CAWFIZ010000002.1, read on the forward strand.
TATGGCACCCCCTGCGGCGAGAGAAGCTGTGTCGAAAACATCTTTGTTGCGCGAGACGGATCTGACAAGTCCTTCACTGTGACAGAGAGCAAGATCGGATAGCGTGCAGGGGACAGGCTCAATAAATTCAGCCAGGTCCTTGATCTTCGAATGTATGAACTCTATCCTGTCGGGATTCTCGCAATCCACCGTAGGATAATCAGTAAGGAAAACGGGGCTGTATATGGTCTTTATCTTTTCCATTCTTTTATAAATCATAAAGGTGAGGGTCAAGTCAAATGATAAAAGACAGGTCATGGGCTATAGGTGATAGGTGATGGGAAAAATTCATCTTTTTTGCCTTTTCTATAACCTGTAACCCATCACCTATCACCTGTTTTTATTTCCTGTCTCTTTCTTTCATGCTATATTAAACGATCATGAAAAGGATAGTCATCGGGACGGCCGGTCATATCGACCACGGCAAGACGACCCTTGTCAGGGCCCTGACGGGTATCGATTGCGATCGCCTCAAGGAAGAAAAGGAGCGGGGCATTACCACCGAGCTTGGTTTCGCCCACTGGCGCCTGGGGGATGACCTTCTCGCCGGCATCGTTGACGTGCCCGGTCATGAAAAGTTCGTTCGTCACATGGTGGCGGGGGCCTGGGGGATCGACACGGTCATGCTCGTCGTGGCCGCCGATGAAGGGGTCATGCCGCAGACCCGCGAGCACATGGACGTGTGCGAGATACTCGGGTTGACAAGCGGTATTGTGGTCATAACAAAAAAGGACCTTGTCGATGAAGAGATGGTCCAACTTGTTGAAGAGGACATCAGGGAGTTCTTAAAGGGCAGGGCCCTCGAAAATGCCCCCGTCGTGGCGGTATCTGCGGTGACCGGGGAAAATCTCGATGCCCTCAGGGAGATATTGATCGACCTTTCTGCCGGAATAGAAGAGAGATCAAGGGAGGGTATATTCCGGGTACCCGTGGACAGGGTTTTTTCCCTCAAAGGTTTGGGGACCATAGTGACCGGTACCTGTATATCCGGGTCGCTCGGCGTGGGAGAGGAAGTGGAGATCTTCCCCTTCGCGAAGCATGCGAAGGTGCGAAATATCCAGGCATACCATGACGACGTGAAGGAAGCGACCGCCGGGCAGAGGATCGCCCTGAACCTCCAGGGGCTGGACAGGCAGGAGGTTGAAAGAGGGGGTATGGTGGCGAGACCGGAAACGCTCTTGTTCTCATCGCGGATCGATGCCTCCTTAAGGCTTCTCAAACTTCCCTTAAATCCCATCCGGCACGACAGCATATTGCGCTTCCATATCGCGACAACGCAGGAGGAGGCACGTTTGGTGCTTCTTGACAGGGACCATATCGAGCCGGGTCAGGAGCTGTTTGTCCAGTTCGTTTTCAAACAACCCATAGTTGTGCTCCCCGGTGACCGGTTCATCCTTCGTGGCCCCTACGCGATCCAGACGGTGGGCGGCGGTGTTGTCCTCGATATCATGCCGTCCCGCCACAAAAGGAAAAGTGAGGGCCTGGACAGGATCTATCATCTCCTCCACGAAGGGAGCGATCTTGAGAAGGCCGGATACCACATCTTCAAAAGCAGCTTTAAAGGGATCAAGCATCATGCCCTCGCGGCCCTTATCGGTAAAGACAGGGTTTCCACCGAAAAGATCGGTTCCACATTGCAGAGTGATAATGTCATCAAAGCATTCGGAAAGACCTATATCCACATGGAATGTTTCAGGGAATACAGGGAAAAGCTCCTTGCCTTTATCGGAGAATATCATAAGATCAACCCGTTGAAGGTGGGTATCCCGAAGGAAGAACTGCGGATGCGCCTTCCCGTGACGGATGTACCGGTCTTTCAGGCCGCACTTGACGAATGCGCAGGTGAAGGCCTGATAGTTGTCGAAAAAGACAGGGTGCTCTCATGCGATCATTCAAAGGGTGCAGGAGAAACCGGCAAGAAGGAGGGCCTTGTCCTCGATGTTCTTCTCGCCGCCGGTTTTACCCCGCCTTACACGAAAGAAATGTCGGTTACCGTCGGTGTCAGCGAAAAGGACCTGAAGGACCTCCTTGATCGACTTGTTTTCGGAGGGACTGTTGTCAAAGTTACGAAGGATATGTATTTTCACCGCAACGTTATAAACGACCTCAGGGAAAAGGTGATCGATTTTCTTCATCGTCATAACGAGATGGCCCCAACCGATCTCAAGACCGAACTTAACCTGTCCAGAAAATATCTCATACCGCTGCTCGAATACCTCGACCAGGCCAAAGTAACGATCAGGAAGGGGGACAAGAGAGTGCTCAGGGGATAAAGACGGCTTCAAAGTTTCAGCGTTTGAATGTTTCAAAGTTTTATAAATCGTGAGGTGCAAAGGGAAAAGCATCACGCAATCTTTTTTAACATTGAAACGTTTCACAAACAATGAACTTTGAAACTGTCTTTATTTTGTTGTTACATTCGCCACTATCGAGGCGATCCAGCCTGTCCGGTTGCTGTAGAGGACAACCTTGTACCACTTCATACCCTTCAGGTCGGTTCTCTCTTCTATGACGGGGAGTATCTCGCCACGGACGATGGTGAGGATGCGCGGGGATCCGATATCGGGTGCGCTGCGTATATTGGCGGCATCGACCTTTACCACGGCGACGCGTTCGGGGGTACGTTCCTTCTTGTTCTTCATTTCCTCTTTGAAGGCGGAGATCACGTCTTTTTCAGTGTTTTGTTCAGAGGCAGGGGTGTTTTGTGCGGCAGTTTGATTCTGCAATGGAACTTCCGGTTTTTCGACAGGGATCTCTTTTTGCGGGTTTTCGGTCACCGGTTGTTTTTTTAGTTGTTCAGTTTTTTCAACCTCTTTAATGATGACAGTGTTTTCGGCTTGTTTCGGTGAAGATAAAAGACGGTATCCTGCGGCCCCGATAAAGATAAAGAACATAATGAGCAGTGTCAATACCACGGGCTTGATATATTGGCCGAAATATTGATCAAAATATGTTTGCTTCACGTTATGTGTGACGTATTCAAAGGGATTTGAAACGGCCCTGTTCACGATCACCTGTGCCGTTTCCGTCATTGACCTTGCGGATGGTTCCTTTGTTTCCTCTTTTTTTTCTGTCACTACATATGGAAGGCTCTCTCCCCGGCCGCTCATGGCATTGATGGCCCTGGAAACCTCTTTGAAACCTATTTTTCGTGTTTTATCGCTGTAACCGTTGAGGAGCGACAGGTCAGAGACGGCCATGATGGTACGCGGAAGACCCTTTGAATACTTATGGATGATCTCGATGGCGTCTTCGGTAAAGATCTCCCGCGCTACGTCGAGGCCCGCCTTGTTGAGGCGATATCTTACCAGTTCACGTGTTTCCTCATAGCGTAGCGGCGTGAAGTAATATCGAACAGGCAGTCTTTGCCAGAATTCCGGCATTTCCTGGAGGGTGTCCCAGAGTGCCTTTTGACCTGAGAAGATGAAGGTGTGCAGGTATTCATTGTTATGGGTGAGATTGATGAGCACCCTCAACTCCTGAAGGACGTCCCTGGCGTCACAGAGCATCTGTCCTTCATCGATGACGATGATGCTCTTTCCACCTTCTTTTTTGGTTTCGATAAGGGCTTCTTTGAGGGTCGTCAGGTTCTTCAGCTTGTCTTCGGCGGGCATCTGGCCGGTGATAAGACCCGTTATCTGGCCGATCATCTGGTCCGCCGTGAGGGTAGGGTGATCAATATAAGCATAGCGGAAGTTCCTGCCGTGCTCCTCTTTCATGTCATCGATGAGCTTTAAGAGGATCGTTGTTTTTCCCAGACCTGCATCTTCGGAGGCGATGAGCAGCCCTCCTTTGTTTGTGCTGATCGCATATTTGAGTCTCTCGAAGCACTCAAAATACTGGCCTGTCACGCACATCATCTTTCCGTCCGGTGCGAGCAGAAAAGGATGCTGCGTTAGCCCCCAGTATTTAAGATATTCTTCGTTCATGGCTTGCAGACCTTACATGGTATATAACCTATCTTAATGGCATCGCTCCTGTTACGAAAAACGATCTTACTCTTCCCAGGTATTTTTTCAACTCCCTTGCATGATGGCCTGTGGAAAGATTGTGCTCGCTTGTTGCCGACGTAGAATTTTTCAGTATCTTTTTTCTTTTCCTGCCAGATGCCCTTGTCGGCGTCTATAGCTTTCTTTTCCGCGCCAAGGAGGACCTCTTTGTACTTTGTGTTCGGTTCCACGATATGCGCTTTTGCGCAGCCGTTCTTTATGAGCTCTGTGTTGATGAGGGTTTTCTTAACGTAGACATAAGCGAGTATACGTCCCTGAGGGTCCTTTTTCTGCTCGTCGAATTCGAGCCTTACCTTTTTCATGAAGACAAGCTTTTTGTTGAAGCGCGCGGCCTCTTTAGCGTAAAATTCGGACCCGCCTTCCTTCCTGTTGAGCTCGGGGGCCTGCGTACCGATGTATTTGACGATCTCTCCCGAATCAAGTTCGATGGTGTTGCCATCGATGATCTTCTTGACGACGAACTCTTTTGCGAGCGCGTTACTGAGGGAGAGGGCCAACGCTAAGAATATGGCGAAGGAGATAAATATTTTGAGCATATTGAAAATGATTTTACACTATTTTGTTTCTTCGGGAAACAACTATATTGGGGCCCAGGGTCAGGGCCCAGGGGTCAGAGAAAGTCGAAGGCAAAGTAAGTTGTTTTTGTCTTTTTTTCGATCCCGTGCCTGCAAAAAAAGAACTGCCCCTCATTTACGAGGAGCAGTTCTGAGTGGTCAATTCTTACCTGTAGATTTTAGCCAACCTTGAAGATCATGGAGGCGCCGGTGTCGCCGGCTGCGCAACCTGTCCAGAGACAGTAGCCGCCGCCGATGAGAACCATCTCTTCGAGCATCTCGGCAATGATCCTGCCGGCTGTCGGGGCCTGAGGATGTCCGTAGATCAGAGATGAACCGTAGTTGTTCATGAACATGACGTCGATGCCCATCTTCTTGGCGAAGTTGAGGTCATTGGTGGTAAAGGGGTTGTGGCTCTTAATGGCCTTCATGTCGGTGATCTTGAGGCCTGCGTTGGCAAGTGCCATCTGAGCTGCCGGTACCGGTGCCGCGGCCATGAAGCCGGGGTCTACCCTGGAGTAGCCGTAGGAAACGAGCTGGATCTCGACCTTTGGATCAGCGCTCAGTTCTTTCGCTTTTTCGCGTTGTCGTTACGATGAAACCGACGTTCCCGTCTGCCGGGAATGTCTGTGCGCCGAAACTGTGGATGCCGCCTTTTTCCGCAGGGCCGAGCTTTGCGAGGCCTTCGGCTGTCGTATGCGTCACGCCTTCGTCGAGTTCGACAAGTATGGTTTTCTTTTTCGAGATCTTTACTTCTGCGGGGAACATGTATTTCTTCTGGAATTCGCGGTCATTTGCCTGTGACATCATGTACTGCTCGTAACGCCGAAGGACTACTGCGTCTGACTGCTCTTTGGTGAACCCTTCGAGTTTGGCGACGTTTTCAGCGGTCCCGACCATCTTTGTGGGCGGTGTAGACGTTGGGATCGCTGTTGAAGTTGTCCATCATCCAGTTCTCGTGCATCACTTCGCCACCCGGGCCCATCGGGTTCGGCCAGATGGTGTGCGGGCCGTTGGAGCGCGGTCTGCCATGAGACCGAAACCCACATCGTAAACACCCAGTTCGATGTCCTTGGCCAGCAGATTCAGAATGGTGGTCGAGGTGGTACAGGCCTGGTTGATCATGAGGCCGGGCACGTTCTTCTTGTTGTCCGTCAGCATACCTGCTGCCCAGTTATGGCTGTAGAACAGGTGATTGTGGGCAATAGCAGATTCCGAAATAGAGATAATCGATGACGCTTGGATCGATCTTTTTCTTTTCCAGGAACCATCTTCTTGCAGTTTTTGCTCCGAGTTCAATGGAGTTCTCGTTCTGCATGCTTCCCTGCCAGCGGGCAGAATGGGGTTGAATAGTAGCCGTTGTAAGGGATATACACGTTTGAATAAGTCTTCATGAAGCTACCTCCTCCTAAATATTTAGTTAAATCAAGGCGCCCTTTAAGACCCTGTCAAGTATTTGTTCTTGAAACGGGCCGTGCGCCGGTCAAACTTATGTGCGACTTCCTTCTCTTCGATGCCGTAACGCGCTTTGAACGTATGACGTTTATTTCCCCTTGTAATTCGGTTTTCTTTTTTCCACGAAGGCATTGATCCCTTCGCGTCCGTCCTCGGATGTAAAGGCGATGGAAAAGGAATCCATTTCAAGGGTAAGCCCTGTCGCGATGTCGGTGTCCATGCCCGTATCGACGCATTTCTTGATAAGGGCGAGGGCCGCTTTCGGTTTCGCGGCAAGCTTGAGGGCCATTTTCTTTGCTTCTTCCATCAGGTTTTCTTTCGGTACCACTTTGTTGACGAGGCCGACACGGTATGCCTCCTGGGCGTTGACATTATCGCCGAAGAAAAGCATTTCTTTTGCCTTGGGGAGGCCGACAAGCCTGGGAAGGCGCTGGGTAGCGCCGGAACCCGGCATGATACCGAGATTGATCTCGGGGACACCGAAGACCGCGTCTTCGGATGCTATCCGGAGGTCGCAGCAGATGGCGACTTCACAGCCGCCGCCAAGGGCAAGGCCAAAAACAGCGGCAATCGTCGGTTTCCCGATGGAGGTCAGTTTGTCGAAGGTCTTTCTCGGTGCTGTCCAGAGGAAATCGAGTGTTTCCACCGCGGATTTGCCCATGACGTCCTTAACATCTAGACCGGCCCCGAAGGCCTTGTCGCCATGACCGGTAATGATGATCGCGCCGATGGAATCGTCTTTTTCAAGATCGACGATCGCGTCGTACAGATCATGATAGGATTGGACACTTAAAGGGTTCACGGGCGGCCTGTTCAGCTTGATGATCCCGATCGGTGCTTCTTTTTCAACGATAATCGTTTCGTAGGCCATGGGAGCCCTCCTTTATTCTCTGGTGTCTTATTTCGAGTAATCGTACCAGCCTTTTCCGCTCTTGCGGCCCAGTAACGCCGGCTTTTACCAGGTTCTTGAGGGTCAGCGGGGGATCCCATTTCAATTCCTTCGGCAGGTTGTCATAGAAATACTGCTGCACGTGAAGGTTGATATCGAGACCGGTGAGGTCCATCAGTTCGAAAGGCCCCATGGGATAATTGAGACCGAGCTTTGCGGCTTTGTCTATATCTTCTTTGGAAGCGATACCCTGTTCCCAGAGCTTAATGGCTTCGATGAAGTGGGGAACCATGAGCCTGTTGACGAGGAACCCGGGGATGTCAACTTTAACTTCAACGGGTTCTTTTCCGAATTTCCTCGTGAGGTCCAGTGTGGCTGCAACGGTTGCATCGCTTGTCTGGATGCCGCGAATGACTTCCACGAGCTTCATGAGCGGGACGGGGTTGAAGAAGTGCATGCCGACAACCTTGTCGGGTCTTCTTCGTAGCCGTCGCCATCTCGGTAAGCGACATGGATGAGGTGTTCGAGGAAAGGATGACATCGGGTTTTGTGATCTCGTCAAGTTCGGCAAAGACCTTCTTCTTGATGTCCATTACTTCTACAACTACCTCGACGACGAAGTCGGCGTCCTTCATGGCCCCCATGTCGGTCGTGCCTTTGATCCTGCCCATGATGGCATTCTTGTCGTCTGCTGACATTTTGCCTTTTTCGACGGTCTTGGCAAGGAACTTGTCGATGTTCTTGATACCGCCTTCGACGAATCTGTCTTCGATGTCCCTCAGGATGACGTTGTATCCTGCCATTGAGGCTACCTGGGCAATGCCGTTACCCATAACGCCGGCGCCCAAAACTCCGATTGTCTTTATATCCATACAGCCCCTCCTATATATTTGGTTTTTGAAAAAATTAAAAAATTCACATGGCAATATATATAACTATTATTATGCATAACGTGTCAACTGTTTTTGTCGGTTAAAGGTAATGGTATTGCGGGTTATGGGGCATATGAAGTGCAAACGCCTGTCATGTTTTTCCCGCGAGGTGGGCCACGCGGGTCTTCAAGTTCAAAAGGTATGCCCCTTCAGGTTGCTTTGGCCCGGGGTTGGTATCGTATTCCTCTTTCTTGATCAGCCTGACGACCGTTTCCACGCAGTTGTTCTCCATGGCGAGCAGCTCCAGGACGCGGTTTTTGAAATTGAGTGCCGCCATCAGTGAGGCATCAAAGAAATCCTTCACGTCTGTGCCGGTGTAAACGAAATGATGGCCCTGACAGAAGATATCCACGTCCAGGGAGGCGAGGCGTTTGAGGGAGGCTATATAGGCGTCGAAATCAACGAGGAACTCGCTGACGATCTGTCCCGTTTGCCCGCGGCATCCCGCCGACTCGGTGGCGATGAGGATCCTGCGCCCGGGTATGTAGTAGCTGAGCATGTCCCTTGTATGACCGGGTGTAAACATTACTTGTATAATGAGCGAAGGATCGACCGTAAAGATCTCTTCATCATCGAAGGCGATATCGATATCAAAGGCCTCGAAAGGCGAACGGAGAAGCGCACCCGCATCGATGCCGGGGATGGATGCGACAAGAGAGACGGCATCACGGCTCAAAGAGGTCATCAGGCCGACGGCATTGGGGCGCGAAAGGATCTCTTTGGCCCTTTTCGAGGCGCAGATCTTCATACCGGGGAAGACCTTTTTCAGATAGGCCGTGGCCCCGCAGTGATCATAATGGACGTGGGTGAGGAAAAGAAAACCCGGTTGCCTGTCGCCGAGGATCCCCTTGATGTCCCTTTCATAGAGCGGGCCCATGCAGTAGAACCCGGCCTCGAAAAGGACCGGCGTGGAACAGTCAAGCATATATGCCGGCGACCACGGAAAGCCGGTCACGTAAAAGTCATTGGCAATATGCCCCGTACAATTAATTATCATGCAATTTCCCCTGGGTTCAATTGGCATGATAATTATATAGAAGCATTATGTCTTGCGCAAGAAGCGATGCAGTTGTTTCTGTAAAAACAAACATTTACGCCAGGATCGGTCCATTTGTAGTTAACCATCATAAATCATTGGTAAACGCCCACCGTTTTCACAAAATTAGCTTGACAGGCGAAAAGTGCTTTTGCTAAGATAGGTTTGTTAATTGTTTCACAATATTGCATCATAATATCGTAATGAAAGGAGAGTAAAATATGGATTTCAAGATTTCCGATGAACTCGAATCAATGCGTAAAATGGCTTACGATTTTGCAGTGAAAAATATTAAACCTACCATGGAAGAGGACGAGAAAGAACACAAGTACCGCCCCGAGGTCCTGAAGAAAATGGGCGATCAGGGTATGTTCGCCTGTCTTGCACCCGAGAAGTTCGGTGGATTGGGACTGGAAGAGGGCAACATGGCAGCCACACTCATGGCAATGGAAGTGGCAAGGATCAGCCCTTCATGGGGCCTTCCCTTCAACCTCCAGATGAACGGGCCGCAGAACGTCCTTATCAAGTTTGCCAGCGATGAGCTTAAAGAAAAGTACCTGCCGGGCATGATAGCCGGAACGAGCGGCAGCTGTTTCGCCATCACGGAGCCGAATTCAGGGTCCGACGTTGCCAGCATGAAAACGACCGCCACCGAAGTGGACGACGGTTTTATCCTCAACGGCTCAAAGACATGGATCTCAGGCGTTCCTTACTGTGATTGCGGAGTTGTTTACGCGATGACCGACAAGGCGGCAAAACACAAAGGCATGTCAGCATTTTTCGTTGATTTCAAGACCCCCGGCATCACTCAGAGGGCTATCACCACGAAGCTCGGCCTCCACTGCGCTCCCACGGGTGAGATATTTTTCGAAGATGCGAAGATCCCGAAAAGCGCCCTCGTCGGGAAGCTTGGCCAGGGTTTCGCCATTTGTATGACCATGCTCAACTTCACGAGATTGAGCTCGGCATCAAGGGCGGTCGGCGTGGCCCAGAGCTGTATCGATGAGGCCTGCAAGTACGCCAACGAGAGAGAGCAGTTCGGCCAGCCTATCGGACAGTTCCAGATGGTCCAGGAACAGATCGGCAGAATGTCCGTAGAGCACGAAGCGTCAAAGCTCCTCGTGCTGAAGGCCGCATGGCAGAAGGACCAGGGCATGAACAACACCCTCGAGACCTCGATGGCGAAATACTACGCCGGTGAATCAGCGAACTTCTGCGCTTCAGAAGCCGTGAAGATCTTCGGTTCCTACGGGTTCTCCTCCGAGTATCCCGTTGAAAGGTACCTGAGAGACGCCAAGTCTTATCAGATAGTTGAAGGAACATCGAATGTCCAGAAGATGATCATTGCCCAGTTTGCCCTGGGTTACAGAAAGTAGTGAATAGTCAATCTTGAAGGAGGAAATTTTATGGCTACAGAAGTAACATGCCCAATGGTTGGAAAGATAGTGAAGGTAGACGTGAAGGTCGGGGACAGTGTCAATGAAGATGACCAGATCGCAATCCTCGAGGCAATGAAGATGGAAATGCCCATCGCTTCACCGGCGACAGGCACCATCAAAGAGGTCTTTGTTCAGGCCGGTCAGGAAGTGGAAGCGGATACAGTTATTGCTACTATTGAGTAGCAATTGAATAAAAAATAGGGGAGAGAAGCGTATGTTAGTTGCCGGCATAGACATAGGTTCCATCACAACAGAAGCGCTGCTTCTTGATAAAGACAAAGGGATCCTGGGTTATACGATCCTTCAGACAGGTGCGGATTCTAAGAAAACGGCAGAGATGGCACTCGAGAAAGTACTTGCCTATCCGGGCAAGAGCCCTTCAGATGTTTCCTATAGCGTAGCGACCGGCTGTGGCAGGAAAAGAGCGGCCTTCGCGAAACAGGCGGTCACTGAAATTACCTGCATAGCGAAAGGTGTCAATCATCTTTTTCCGCAGGCGAGAACGATCATTGATATCGGCGGCCAGGATACAAAGGTCATCAGGATAGATGACAAAGGCCGCGTGGTTGAGTTCGAAATGAACGATAAATGCGCAGCCGGGACCGGACGGTTCGTTGAAGTGATGGCAAAGGCGCTCAACGTCGAACTCGACAGGATCGGCGATATGTCACTGAAACACAAGAAAGAACTTACCATCAGCAGTATTTGTACGGTATTTGCCGAATCCGAGGTGATATCCCTCGTCAGCGAGGGCGAAGAACTTGAAGATATCCTTTACGGTATCCACAAGGCAATCGCCGACAGGACCATGGGGCTCATCAACAGGCTCGGCGGTATCCAGAACGATGTCATCATGACGGGCGGTGTAGCAAAGAACATCGGAGTGGTGAAGGCCCTGGAAGCGGCCCTCGGCACTCAGCTCAAGATCCACGTTGAGCCGCAGATCGTTGGTTCCCTTGGTGCCGCGATCATCGCCATGGAAAAAATGGCATAACAAAAAAAGACCGAATAAAAAAGGCCAGCCTTCCGGGCTGGCCTTTTTGTTTGTCTTTTCTTTATATTCCATGGGTCCCGCGAACGTCCTAAACCGGCATGTTGAACCCTTTTTCCTTAAAGAATTTCTGCGCGCCCGCGTGGTATGGTATGGCTTTTGAGGATGCCCCGTCCTTCAATGTGATATGAAGAGCTTCCTTGTGGATCGCGGATAGCTCTTCCAGGTGATCAAAGATAGCCTTGAGGATGTTGTATGCCATTTGTCCATCCATGTCTTTGTGGCAGACGAGGACATTCGGTACGGTCGATACGGGTGTATCCTGTTTCATTCCCGTGTAGATCTTTTTTGGGATAATAGATTTGTAATAGATCTGACCGTATTTTGCGGTCATTTTCGGAATGAGATCTTCGTGTCCGAGGAGGGCAATATTGACGCCGGGTGACGCGGCAAGGTCGAGAACGGAAGCGGTGGGGACCCCGCCGGACCAGAAGTAAGCGTCGATCTTTCCGTCTTTCAATGCCCCCGCCGATTCGGATGCGCCAAGCCTGTCTTTTTTAATATCATTTTTGTGGTTGATCCCTGCGGCCTCAATAACGCGCAGCGCGATGACTTCTGTTCCGCTGCCGGGAGCACCCGTCGATACCCTTTTGCCTTTAAGGTCGGAAACTTTCGTTATGCCTTTACCTTCAAGGGTAACAATGTGCGTCAGGTTCGGATAAAGAATGGCAAGGACCCGCAAGGGGACCGCCCTTCCTTTAAAAATACCTGTGCCATTGTAAGCATCAGAACAGGTATCACCCATGATAAGCCCGAGGTCAGACTTTTTAGCGGCGATGAGCTTGCAGTTGTCAACGGAAGCGGCTGTAACCTCAGCCGCCGCTTCAACGCCTGCATATTTTGTGAGGATGCCGGCAATACCGCCGCCTATGACAAAATAAACACCGCCAATACCACCCGTTGCGATGGAGATCCTCTTCTTCGATTGTGCGAAGACCTTCCCGGCATTACCGAGTAACATGGCACCGCCAACCGCTGAAGTGAGTTTCAGAAAATCGCGTCTCTTGATCTCTTTGTTCCCGTCCAGCATTTTATCGAACTTCATAATTACCCCCCCGCTGAAGTAGTGTTGATAACTACATCCGGCAGTGCCCCTAATCTGATGATGTGATTTTAATCATATTATTGTGCCGGCTGAGATGTTGTCAATTTTTATTGCAAAAAATAATGAAGTATCCTCATGATCCTTTATAACGGAAGGCGCGCAAGCCTGATAATGTTCAGCGAAAGGATAAGTTCCTTGTCCGGGTCGCTGATAGAAAGGTCTGTTATCTTCGCCAGTTCGCTTCGCATGGTGCCGAAGGGAACATCGGAACCGAAGATAACGCGTTCGGGACCTATGGTACGGACAAACTCGAAGATCGTGTCCCGTGAACCCAGCGCCGTATCGAAATAGACGTTCCCGTTATCTTTGAAGGCCCGGAGAAAGTCGGAAGGATAGCCGCCGAGAAGGCCGAGGTGAGGTATAATGAGCGTGACATCCGGGAACAGATCGACAAATTTCTTTGTGAACCTCAGTTCTTCTTCAAAAATGACCGGCTTGCCGGTCATTTTGATCTTTTCCACGAGTGCGGGCAACCGTCCGTCTTCTAGGACACGGTAATTGGAGGACGCGTCCTGTATACCGCGCATCCAGTGCCATTTTCCACCGAAATAGTTTTCGGGAACGGGATCGAAACCTTCGGTGTCATAATTTTCCCTGATGTAGTGATAAGGGAAAAAGCTCCGGACCCGCTTTGTTTCATCGAGGAGCCGCACATTGATGGAGTTATTTTCGATTGCCGTGGAAGGGAAGGGTATGATAATAACGTAATCGATGCCGGTTTCTTTTTGTTGGCTCTGCAGTTCGGTCGTGGTGACGTCAATGCCCATCGAGATGGATGGCCCCCAGTGTGAATGGCTGTCGATGATGAGGTCAAAGCCCATATGTGCATGATGATTACCACAGGAAGTTTTGTTTGTAAATATTTATCAAAAGATAAATAATGTGGATAAGGCGGTGACATGAAGCACGTGTTAAAAACCCCTCTTTTGACCGTTGATATTATCATTCTTTATAAAAAAGGGATCGTTCTCATTGAGCGAAAGAACCCGCCCCCGGGTTGGGCGCTGCCCGGCGGGTTCGTCGATGTTGGCGAATCCGTTGAGCAGGCTGTCGTCAGGGAGGCGAAGGAAGAGACATCGCTTGACGTGCGGCTCATCGAACAGTTCCATGTCTATTCAAGGCCGGACCGGGATCCAAGGTTTCACACCGCATCGGTTGTTTTCATAGGAAGGGGAACGGGGGCATTGAAGGGCAGGGACGATGCCCGCATGGCCGCCGTCTATGCAAGAGATACTTTGCCGGAAACCATCGCCTTCGATCACCGCGCTATCATTGAGGATTATTTCAGGTATGTGGAAACGGGGGAGCGGCCAGGGATAGACAGAAACAAGTAGTTTCTCTGGTTTACAGCGTTGCAGGATTCTCAAACCAAACAAACCATAGAAACCAGAGAAACCATGGGTTATTTCAGTTCTGCCAAGGCCTTTTTTATTCTTTCAACGCCTTTTTCGATGACATCCATTGATGTGGCGAAAGAGAGCCTGAGATAACCTTCCTTGCCGAACTCGACGCCCGGGACGACGGCGGTATGGAACTCCTCAAGCAGTATTTCGGTGAACGTTGTCGATGAATCTACTACCCTGTCTTTGTATCTTTTTCCTATGACGGTATTGAAATTGGGGAAGACGTAAAATGCACCCCTGGGATCGTAGCAGGTCACGCCGTCGATGTTCCTTAAGTTTTTCACGAGGAAATCCTTCCTCTTCTTGAACTCGGCCACCATGGCGGAGATGAAGTCCTGTTTGCCGTTAAGTGCTGCCACTGCGGCCATCTGCGATATTGAAGCAGGATTGGAGGTGCTCTGGCTCTGTATGTTCCCCATTGCCTTTACTATTTCGGCGGGCCCGGCAGAGTAGCCAATTCGCCACCCCGTCATGGCATAGGTCTTTGAAACACCGTGGCATATAATGGTCTTTTCTTTAAAAGCGCCGTCCATGGAGGCGATGCTCACATGGGTGTAGTCATCATAGACGAGTTTTTCGTAGATCTCGTCGGAGATGATGAAGAAATTGTGCTCAACGGCCAGCTTGCCGACGGCTTCGAGGTTCTCACGGTAAAAGACCGAACCGACCGGGTTTGAAGGGTAGTTTAGAATGATCCCCTTTGTTTTTGGGGTTATATATTTTTTAAGGAGTTCTGCGGTTATCTGGTAATCATCTTCCTCATGGGTTTCCATGAGGACCGGTCTTGCCCCGGCAAGTTCGATCATGGGGGGATAGGATACCCAGAAAGGAATAGGTACGATGACCTCGTCCCCCTCCTGGAAGAGGGCCTGGAAGAGATTATACAAGCCGTGCTTGCCGCCGCAGGAGACGATGATCTCTTCACGCTTATAGGTTAGATCGTTGTCGCGCTTGAACTTTTCTATAATGGCATCTTTGAGGGGGTCGATGCCGTTAACCGGCGTGTAGCGGGTAAAATTGTCATTGATGGCCTTGATCGCTGCCTCTTTTATATGTGCAGGTGTATCAAAGTCAGGTTCGCCTGCACCGAATCCGGCAATATCGATACCCTGGGCCTTGAGTGCTTTTTCCTTTGCTGCGATGGCCAGTGTCGCTGATGGTTTGAGTGAAGAGGCTTTTTTAGATAGCATGTCAGAACTCCTTATGGCTTTATAATGATCTCTCTGAAGGCGCCTATATGCGGATACTCTTTTACACCATGAGAGAAGGTGCTGTCAATCATAAATTGAAATAGGTTGACAAGATAGTAAAAGAAGGGTTCAGGGCCCAGGAATTAGAAAAAAGTCAAAAGCATTGGTTTTCTGTCTTTGTTTCTCTCTGAACCCTGAGCCCTTAACCCTGAGTCCTCAGGGTCCTCAAGGTCACCTTGAGGACCCTTTTCGTGTTCACATCTATTTTGTATCGTTCATCTATCCGGTGTCCCGCGACCCAGATGATATTTCCGTCGGAAAGCAGCAGCGGGACCTGTTTTCGTTCATCCAGCGGGACCTTGCGGGAGATGAAAAAGTCTTTCAACTTGACAGGCCTGTCCATGCCGAGAGGGCAGAACCTGTCGCCCGGCCGGAAGGTTCGCAGGGTGAGCGTGCCGATCCTGTCGAGATCAAGATATGCGCTGGAGGCACTCTTTGTGTAGGAAGAAGGACGTTCTTTTAGAACAGTCAATGTAAGGTCGATACCAAGGGGGGCAATGGTGTTCCTTCCTGACCGGATAGGGAATGTTTCCATTGTTGCCTCCCGTGACGGGTGCGTGCTGAATGTAAGCTTGTTGTAGCTTTTTCTCACCGAGAGGGATGAAGGAAGGAGAAGGCGCAGATTGGGCCTTTCAGAGTCGATCACCTTTTTGATCAGCTTTATGTGTTCCCTCAGGGGGATGAAAAGGGGTGTAAAGGAGGTGATGACATCACTTAAGACCCGAAAGAGCGTTTCGCTATCCAGATCTTTCAATTCACTGATCTTTGCAACGGTTTCACCGGCCTTTTCTTTTACGTTCTTTTCGAGAAAGGGACGTTTTTTGTCATCGAAAAAACGATTGACCTCAGTTAAGTCCGTAAGCAGGGAGACGACCTTATCTTTGAACGCAGGGTTGAGTTGCGCCATGAGGGGCATGATCCTGTGACGCAGGTAGTTGCGCTCATAGATGGTCTTATCGTTGGAAGAATCGCAGATAAAAGGGACCTTTCTCGCGGCGGTATAAGCGGAGATCTCGGACCGGTACGTATAAAGCAGCGGCCGGATGATCCTGTCGCGAGCGATCGGTATAGAGGATAGGCCGCGGATGCCCGTGCCCTTGATAATGCGCAGCAGGAAGGTTTCAACCTGGTCGTCAAGGTTATGCGCGACGGCAATTTTTGTGTATCCTTCCCTTTCCGCCGTCTCGTTGAAGAACAGGTAGCGGATGTCGCGCCCCGCGTGCTGGGTGGAAAGACCTTTCGACGAAGCGTGTCCTTTCGCATCCTCTCTTTTGAGGAAAAAGCGAAGGCCATGCTGCCCGGCCATGTCCTTTGAAAACTGTTCGTCCCTGTCAGATTCTTTTTTTCGAAGGAGATGATTTATGTGGGCAACGGCCAGGTCGAAGGGGAGCTCCTTTTGGATATCCAGAAGGACAAAAAGGAGGGTTGCCGAGTCTATGCCGCCGGAGAGGCCAAGAAGGACCCGGTCCCCGGGAACGATGAGCCCTTCTTTCCTGATGAGCTTTAAGATATTTCTCGTGAGGTCCATCTATGGGGCGGCCGTGGTTGTTATCATGGAGAGGGCCACCGCAGGTTGTCCATGGTCATGAACAACTCGAGCAATCAGATGAGGAACAACCGGAACAGGAAGAACCTGATTTTCCTGAGGATTTGAATTTATTTCCCGCGGAGAAACCGAAAGAGGACATGTTCTTTTTTGGGTTTTTTGCCCCGCAGGCAGGGCATCGGGGTTTATCATCGCCAAACACGATGACCTCGAACTCGTTACCGCATTTCTTGCAGGTATATTCATAGATGGGCATCGTTTCCTCCTGCTGTTCTTGTTATCTCCGTTTTTTCTTGATCTCTTTGGACAGGTCGGAGATCAGCCCGCTCAAGGGCTGGTCGTAGATGTCCTTTATATTGTCCTCGATCTTCATGGCGTGAGCCTTTTCGGCAAGCATGAGCGCCCTCGTGAACATGTTTTTGAAATAGAAATAATGGGCCGATGTGTACAAGTAGAGGAAGAGGGCCGCTTCGTTCTTGTTATCGGTTCTCGTTATCCGTTTAAAAAGGGTCCGGGCGGTTTCGTAATATTCGCTTTCCAGGTAGCTGCTGGCCGTCTTAAAGATGAGAAGGGACCTTCCGTCAGCGTATGCCGCCTGCAGTATATCTGCAAAACCTTTACGTCCGTATATCCTGATAAGAGGTTTTTCTTGCTCGAATAGAAAACGGGGAAGGAGATAGTTGCCTCTATACAGGAAGATGAGGTCCTTTAGCTGGCTGATAAGCTGGTTGCTGAGGCCGTCGATCTCCTTGAAACCCTCCTTTAAACGGATATTTGCCTTCTTTACAAGTACCTCGATCTCATTTACGATCTTTCTTTCCTGGTCGCTCAAGTTTTGAAGCGCTATGTCGCATTGGGGACGGTAATATTCGAGCTGATAGAGGTTCTCCCGGAGTTTCATCGCCTCATGAAAGGTGTAGCCAACAGTGATATCGTAAAGCTTTTCCT
Organism: uncultured delta proteobacterium; assembly: GCA_963816115.1. Lineage (GTDB taxonomy): Bacteria > Desulfobacterota > Syntrophorhabdia > Syntrophorhabdales > Syntrophorhabdaceae > Delta-02. Next base: position 67,822 of record CAWFIZ010000002.1, read on the forward strand.
TGTAGCTTGCCTCATTGGAATTGCGAAAAAGGTCGTGGCACATCTCTTTCAACCTGAAAAGGCAACTCTTGCCCCGGTCGTCGACAAAATCCTCTATGGTTGTAAAATAGAGCCGTTCTTCACGAAAAAGGTACTTGCACTGCCTTGCCTTTTCGTAGAAGCAGATCGATTCCTTAATCAGGTCTATCTGTTTTTTCTCCAGATTGGTTGTCGTGGTCTCCATCTCCGTGCTCCTTTAAGATCTTCCTCAACTCGTCGCCGTCGATGGACTCCTTCTCAAGGAGTGTCCTGGCGACCAGTTCAAGAAGGCCGCGTTTTTCCGTAAGGGTATTTTTTACTTTCATATAGGATTGCTCTATGATCACACGCACTTCATTGTCTATTTCCCGAGCTGTTTCCTCACTGTAATCTTTCCCGCCGAAGCTGGGACTGATATCAAGAAAAAGGGGTTTCCTGTCATGCTCGAAGGTCATGTGGCCCATTTTCTCGCTCATGCCGTATTCCTTCACCATCGATCTCGCGATGTCCGTCGCCCGGGCCAGATCGTTCTGGGCGCCCGTCGAGATCTCATTGAAAATTACCTCTTCGGCGACCCTGCCGCCCATGAGGACACACATGCGGTCTATAAGCTCTTTTTTGGTCATGAGGTACCTGTCTTCGGTGGGAAGCTGCAGGGTGTATCCGAGAGCGGCGATACCTCTCGGAATGATGGAGATCTTATGGACGGGGTCGGTCGATTCCAGGAATTCCGCCATGAGGGCATGGCCCGTCTCGTGATAGGCGACGATCTCCTTTTCTTTTTTGCTCATTACCCTCTTTCTTTTTTCAAGACCGGCAACAACGCGGTCTATGGCCTCTTCGAATTCCTCCATCGTTACGGAGCTTTTCCCCTTTCTCGCTGCAAGCAGGGCGCCTTCATTGATGAGGTTTGCGAGGTCCGCCCCGACAAATCCGGGTGTTCTGGCGGCGATGACGGAAAGATCGATGTTCTTTGCGAGCTTTACCTCACGGATGTGGACCTTCAGGATCTCTTCGCGTCCCTTTATATCGGGCCTGTCGACGAGGACATGCCTGTCGAACCTCCCCGGTCTCAGAAGCGCAGAATCGAGTATCTCGGGTCTGTTGGTTGCGCCGACGATAATGACCCCCGTCTTGGTGTCGAACCCGTCCATCTCGGCGAGGAGCTGGTTTAGGGTCTGTTCGCGTTCGTCATGGGATGAAAGCGGGTTCATCCCCCGTGCCTTACCGAGGGCGTCGAGTTCGTCGATGAAGATGATGCAGGGGGCCTTTTCCTGCGCCTGGGAAAAAAGGTCCCGCACACGGGAAGCACCAACGCCGACGAACATTTCTACAAAATCAGACCCGCTCAGGCTGAAGAAGGGTACCTTCGCTTCCCCGGCAACGGCCTTGGCGAGCAGCGTCTTGCCAGTCCCAGGTGGCCCCACAAGGAGGATGCCCTTGGGGATCTTTCCACCGAGATCGAGGAACTTCTGGGGAAAACGCAGGTATTCGATGATCTCCTGCAGTTCCTCCTTGGCCTCGTCAACACCGGCCACGTCCTCGAAGGTGATCTTGATCTCATCCTCGCCATAGATCTTTCCCCTGCTTTTCCCGAAGTTGAGGACGCTTGACGGAGCGCCGCCCATTTTTCGCATCAGGAGGTTCCATATCAGGATGATGATGGCGAAGGGAAGGATCCATTCGAGGATGACCCGGATGATCTTGTTCTCGAAAGAGCCTGAAAAGCGAACGTTGCCTTTCTGGAGGTCTTTGACGAGGTCGGGGTCTTCGACCCTGCTCGTCATGAACTTGACCTTCTTCCCGTCGTCCTGGGCCATTGTGCCCTGTATCTTTTCGTTGTCAATGGTGAGGTCGCTGATCTTGTTGAGTGAGACCAGCCCCTTGAACTCGCTGTAAGGGATCGTCTTGATCTCTGTCCGGAAGGAAAGGTAACTGTGGATCATGAAGATGGCGATGATGGCTATGATAAAATAGAGGAACGTGAAGCTCTTTGTTTTTTTCTCTTTGTCCTTGTTCCTGTCCTTGATCTCGAGAATGATGTTTTTGCGCTTTTTCGGGTCTTTTTTTGTTTTATTCTTATCTTTCGGCATAGTTAAAGCATACCAGAAAATTATGAGGTTTGAAATATGTTTCTGGGCGGCGGCAAAGCCTGTAAGCCCAACGGTTCCGGACCTGCAAACGGCGGCCGCAGGTTGCGTGTTCTCTGCCGATACAGGGGAGGGGCATTTGACCTTGAAACTTTGAAACCTGGAACCTTGAAACTGTCTTTATCTCATAGGGATATTTCCTTCGCCTCTATCATGCCGTCTATTGAGAGTATCTCCTTGAGGACCTTTTCGCCGATGGGGTCGTCAACGGACACGAAGGCGACCTCTTCTCCGCTGGTCTGGCGGGACACGCTGAAACTGGCTATGTTAATGCTGTGATCGCCGAGGATGGTGCCGACCTTGCCGATGACGCCGGGACGGTCGAATATCCTGAAGTGAAGGAACGTCCCTTCGGGGATAACGTCAAGATGGAAGCGGTCAAGGAGGACGATCCTGCCGAATTTGTCGGGAAAGACCGTACCGGCAATGCTGACCTCTTCGATGTCAGTTTTGAGGCTGAAGATGATCAGGTCGTTGAACTTGTCGAACTGGTCCGTCTTGGCTTCTTCAACGATAATGTTGCGGTCCTTGGCGAAATAGGGCGCGTTGATGTGGGTGACGGAATCCTTCAGGCTGACCTCCAGGAAGCCTTTTATCCCCGCGATGGTGAAAGGCTGATAACTGAAGGGGACATCGAACTTGCGCTCGCAAAGGTCTTCCTCGAAGTTCTTTCCCACCATGACGATGGTGATCTTCTCGGGCCTGCCTTTGGTGGTCTGTGCCGCAAGCTTGCCCATCTTTTCGGTAAGGTTGAAATAGAGCTGCAGGTGCTCCGGGAGCAGTGATTTTATGAAAGGAATGTTGACGGCGTGCTGGTACGGCCGTCCGTGAAGCGCGTTGAGGACCTGCTCGGCGATAATGACGGAGACCGCCTCCTGGCCCTCCATCGTATTTGCTCCGATGTGCGGCGTGGCAAAGGCGTTCTCCAGTTCCAGGAGCCGGTTGCTCTCCGGCGGTTCCTCTTCAAAGACATCGACGCCCGCCGCAAAGACCTTGCCTGATCTCAAGGCCTCATAAAGATCGTTCTCGTTGACGATGCCGCCACGGGCGCAGTTCACGAAGATGACATTGTCCTTCATAAGGGCGATCTTTTCCGATGTTATCATGTTCTTTGTCTTGTTCGTCAGCGGTGTGTGGAAAGTGACGACGTCCACTTCCTTGAGGAGCTCGTCGAGGCTGTCGTAGAGGGTGACCCCGAGGGAGTCTGCCTTGCTCTTCTTGATGTAGGGGTCGTAGGCAATGACCTTCATGCCGAAGCTCTTGGAGCGGATGGCCACGTTGCTTCCGATACGGCCGAGCCCGATGATGCCCAGTGTTTTATTATAGAGCTCGATGCCCATGAATTTTTTTCTGTCCCATTTGCCCTTTTTCAGGGAATCGTTGGCAAGGGGTATCTTGCGCGCCGCAGCGAGCATGATGCCCAGGGTTAGCTCCGTTGCGGCCAGGGTGTTGCCCGTAGGTGCGTTGAGGACGATTAGCCCCTTCTTGCTTGCCGCTTCAATGTCGATATTATCGACGCCGACCCCGGCACGCCCTATGATCTTGAGTTTGCCCGGGTCCTCTATGAGGCTTGCGGGGATCGTCGTGCCGCTTCGGGTTATGATGGCGTCATAGCTGCCTATGATCGTCTTCAATTCGTCATTTTTTATGCCCGCTTTCACGTCGACCCCGACGTCCCTGTCGGCCGCGAGTATCTTGAGACCTTCCTCTGCAATGTGATCGGCAACGAGAATGTTGAACTTTTTCATGGAAAACCGCCTAAGTTATTATTTCTTGTAATATTTTCAAGCCCGTGTTATACGTATCGGACAGCAAGAAGATATCATTCACAAACATAAAAAGCAATATGGAGAAGAGGGCTGCAGCAAGCAGAAACCTTGATAACGGGTTGAAGGAAGGAATGAACGGAGAAAAGAACGGGGCAAGGAACGGGTACATCGAAGGCCACCGCCCCCTGATCAACCGCAGCAATCTCCGCGACATCATCATCGTAGTCTGTCTGATCTCTGCCGTGCTCTATAACCTTGACTGGGTCCGGCTCGTCCTGTCAGGTTTCCTTATGATCTTTGGCTGTTTTTTTCATTACGTCACAAAGGGCGTGCTTATCCGTAACGTGGTCCTGTGCCAGGCCGGGACCTACGGCATCGTCCGCCACCCTTACTACATGGCCAATTACCTGATAGACTCCAGCTTTTGCCTCTTGAGCGGCAATGTCTATCTCCTGCTTATCTACCCCTTCCTTTTTTACTGGTCCTACGGGCCGACGATCAGGAATGAGGAAAGCACCCTCGCGTCGCTCCATAACAGCGAGTTTTTGCGTTACAGCCTTGATGTCCCCCAGATATTCCCCGATGCATATTCCATCAGGAGCATGAAGGAGGTTGTAAAGGGGTTCTCGATCCAGAGGATCACCCGCAACGAGATATCGAGGTTCATGCGTTTCTGGGCAACGGGGTTCTTCATAATTTTTATCCATACCGCGAAGAAGAGCCGCCTGGAAAATATGTGGCCCCTCGATACGGCGTTCCTTCACGATCACTACCGTGACATCATTCTTCTTTTGATCGCCTTCGTATTATTTACCGCAAGCCTCTTTTGCCAGTGTAAAAAAGAACAACCTGCCGTCAAGGCCGAATAACCGCCCTCCAACCTTTCTTCACCCTTGACACCAAACATAAGTTTGGTATAATAGGGCATGGTGACAAAAGTGGGAGAGCGGGTCAGGGTGGGCGTCGTGTTCCGGGAGGAAGGGGACAAGGTCGAACCCAGATGGTTTCGGTGGAAAGGAAGGAAACTGCCGGTGCAGAAGGTGACGTACCGATGGTGCGAGCGGGACGGAAAAGATGTGGTCCACCGTTTCGTCGTTACCGACGGGAGCGATCTCTACGAACTTTCATACAGGCAGGAGAGGCTCATGTGGTTCCTCGAGGCGGTAGAGACCGATGGATAAGACCGTTCTTTACATCGATATGGACGCCTACTTCGCCTCCGTCGAACAGGCGTCGAGGCCGCACCTCAAGGGGAAGCCGGTAGCGGTTGCCGGCAGCGGCAAGCGGACCGTTATCGTCGCCTCCTCCTACGAAGCGAAACGGTTGGGGATCAAAACCGGCATGACCAAACGGGAGGCCCTGGCCATCCTTCCGTCCCTTGTCATAGTGGAGGGAAGGAACAGCAAATATGTCGATACCTGCACGCGCGTGCACGGGATCCTTCTCAGGTATACCCCCGATGTGGTGATCCATTCCATTGACGAATTTTACATGGACCTTACCCGCAGCCTCGACCTTTTTCCGTCCCCTGTTGCCGTTGCCCGCGAGATCAAGGAAGAGATTGCCCGGCGTTTTGCCATCACCTGTTCCGTGGGGGTGGGGACGACGAGGCTCATCGCGAAGATGGCCGGTGAGAGCGGCAAGCCGGACGGCCTGGTGGTGGTGGGGAAGGAGGATGTCCCGGGGTTTCTCGAGGGCCTTCCCGTGGAGGACATCCCCGGTATTGGCAGGAAGATGAAATTGGCCCTTAACGGCCTCGGTATCGTGACCTGCGGTGAGCTTTCCCGGTACCCGGTGGGCGTCCTGCGCAGGAGGTTCGGCATATGGGGGGACTACCTCTCTCTTATCTCCCGGGGCCTCGAACCCTTTCCTGCCGGCGGCAGCCGCGATGCCCCCCGTTCCATCGGCCACAGTATGACATATGAAAAGAACATCGGCGACAGGGCAATGATCGGGGCGAGGATCCTGGAGCTTGCCGAGATGGTGGCGGCGAGGCTGAGGCGCGAGAAGGTGGCGGCGAAAGGCATCTCCCTGACCTGGAGGTATCCGGATTTCACCACCTGTACGAAGCGGGTCACCATAGGGTTTTTTACGCAGGACGGCAGTACGATCTATGGTGCGGCGGCAGGACTCATGGATTCAGTGAGGCTTAAAGATGCCGTGAGGCTCCTTGGTGTTACCGTCTATAACCTGAGGCCCGTTGTACCGGCAACGCCGCTGATCGAAGGACTTGACCGTGTGCAGCGCCTGTGGGGGGCCATGGACCGCATCAACGATACCTTTGGTGAATATACCATCCACCGGGCCACGATCCTTCTGTGTGCGAAACACCACTGGGTCATCTCCCCCGCGTTCAAACCGCATAAATCTTACCCTTACAGGAAATAATAAAGAAGGGCTCAGGGGTCAGGGCCAAGGGGTCAGGAATTAAAAAAAGAAAGTCAAAAGCATTAGTTTTCTGTCTTTGTTTTTCTCTGATCCCTGAATCCTGGCCCCTGTTCCCTGTTTTTTCTATTGACTCTGCGAAGTTGAGGCGCATATATTAGCCGTATCTATGGACATTGACACGAGCTTCAAGCCATACCGGAAGTGGTCTTCCCGGGACTATATCGCCCTTGCCATTCTCGTTGCCGCCGCGGGCGTTCTTTTCTGTACCGGTCTGTCGTTGAGGTCGCTTTGGGGCTCGGAGGGGCGCTGGGCTGTTGTTGCCCGGGAGATGATGCAGGGGGGCAATTATTTTCTTCCCACCATCAATGGCAGCGTTTATTTCGACAAGCCGCTCCTCAGTTACTGGGCTATTATTCCTTTTTCCCTTATTTCGGGGGTGACGGAGGCATCCGCGCGATTCCCCGGTGCCCTGGCCGGCGTGGGGACGGTGGCGCTGGTTTTCGCCATAGGCAGGGGCCTCTTTGGATGCGTCTCAGGCTTTCTTGCCGGTCTTGTCCTCATGACGACGGTGATGTTCGGGTTCTGGTCGAGGACCGCCTCGGCGGAGGTCTTGAACCTTGTCGCTATATGGTCCATGCTGTGGGTGCTGCCGAAGGAAGATGAAAAAAGGTCCTTTCCCCGTTATCTCCTTTTTTACCTCATCGGGGCGGCGGCTTCCTTCTGTAAGGGCCCGCTTGCCCCTGCGGTGGCGCTGGCAACGGTCGTCGCCTTAAGCTGCGCGAACCTCTTGCGTGACGCAAAACAGGATGGGGCCGGGGCGGCACGAAAAAGGATCGTTCACCATTTTTGCTGGATACTCTCCTTCAAGGGTGTACTTGCGGCCTCATGCGGCATATTTCTTTTCGCTGTCCTTCTTTTTCTGCCCGTTATCGCGACAGGTTCCTGGGATGCTATCCTGCTCATGTGGCGGGAAAATGTCCTCAGGTTCGTTAAACCCTTTGATCACGTCGAACCTTTTTACGTGTATTTTAAGCACCTGCCGGTCTTTTTGCTTCCATGGACACTCATCTCCGCCGCGTCGCTGGTATATATGAGCACCTGGGAGAAGGACTGGAGAAGGCGCTGGCTTGCCGCCTCCACGATCGCCATTTTTATGTTCTTTACCCTATCCGGTTCGAGAAGAAGTTATTACATCCTGCCCCTTGTCCCGGCCTTTGCCCTGATCACCGGGCGCTCCCTCGCCGGATTTTTTTCATCTCCGGAAGCGAAGGGTTCCGCGGTCATGAAGGCCGCCCTCATCGTTACGGCTTTTTTTCCGGTGCTTGCGGGACTGGCCATGGTTTTCGGGTATTTTAAATTCGATGAGTACCGTCATTTGTCGCAGGTCGTGCTCGGGCCCGTTGTGACAGTTGTCGGAACTGCGGCATTGTTCTTCATTTTTAAAAAGAAGTTCGCTCTTGGGTCTGCCATGGTTGCCCTCTTGTTTTTCTGTGTTCTTTTTTGGGGATTTACAGTTGGCACGGTCATGGCGGAAAAGAAACGGACCCTTAAGCCTTTTGCACGCGAAGTGCGAAGCCTTGTTCAGGGTTTGGATGACAGAAGGGTCGCCATATACGGGGTTGGGAACTCATCGCTCATGTTCTATCTCGACAGGGCTACCCCTGTCAGCACGCTCGGGGACACGAAGGAGGTGTGTGCCTTTCTGCTGGCAACACCGGGAGGATACCTGCTGACCGAAGCCGCCCTTGCCGGTCCCGTTGAAAAGGCATGTGACGGGACCTCATTGGCCAGGGTTCTCGTTCAGGCGTCCGAGGGGAAGAAAAAGGGCGAAGACGGCCTTGTCCTTTTTCAGGCCAGGCAAGGGAACGGCGATCATTAAAACCCCTTTAAACACGCGTAAATCGTAAAGTATTGCTTGACTTAGGACGCTAAATGTATTAATTTAGACAAATTTTTTTAAGGGTGAAAATGGTTATGAAGACATATTTTCCAAAAGAAGGTGAAGTTTCGAACGACTGGTATGTGATGAATGCCGATGGTATTGTCCTCGGAAGGCTTGCCGCCAGAGTGGCAACGATCCTGCGGGGCAAAAACAAACCGGTCTTCACCCCCCATTCCGATACCGGTGACTTTGTCATAATAGTCAATGCGGAAAAGGTGAAGCTAACGGGCGCCAAGCTTATGCAGAAGACCTATCAGAGACACAGCAATTACCCCGGCGGATTACGGGTAACGAATGCCAAGACAATGCTCGAAAAGAAGCCGGAAGAGGTCATATATCTGGCCGTCAAGGGCATGCTCCCGAAGAACAGCCTTGGCCGGAAGATCTTTAAGAAACTGAAGGTTTACCGGGGGAACGAACACCCTCACAAGGCGCAGATGCCCAAGGAGATATCGTTGAAGGAGGTACAAGTTGCCTGAAAAACGGTACTACGCAACAGGTAAAAGAAAAACCGCCGTAGCACGGGTGTGGATAAAACAGGGGGTCGGTGAGTTCATCATCAACGGCAGGCCAATCGAAAATTATTTTCCTCTCGAGGAATTGCGGTTAATGATAAACAAGCCCTTTCTGCTGACTGGAAACGTTGGAAAGTTCGATGTCGTCGCGAGTATATATGGCGGCGGGATCCCGGCGCAGGCGTGGGCACTGGGCCACGGTATCGCCAAGGCGCTTCTCGAAGTGAACGCAGGTCTCAGGGTTGCCTTGAAAAAGCAAGGTCTTATCACGAGGGACCCGAGGTCCAAGGAGCGGAAGAAATACGGTAAGAAAGGCGCAAGGGCCAGCTTCCAGTTCTCAAAGAGATAGACCCATGTTCAATATCGGAATTGTAGGAGCAACGGGCTATACAGGCGTGGTCCTGATGTCCTTGCTCCTTACCCATCCCGATGCAAAAATAACCCTCATAACGTCCAATACATACAAGGGCCGCAAAATATCGGACATCTTTCCGCTGTTCAGGGGCCGTTTCGAAGAGGTACTGCAACCTACAGACAAGGATCACCGGGGGTCATGTGATGTCTATTTTCTCTGTCTGCCCCACGGGACATCCATGGAGAAGGTGCGGGAGCTTTTCGACGGTAAGGCCCTCATCGTAGACCTCAGCGCCGATTTCCGGTTCGAGGATGTCTCGGTATACGAGAGCGCTTATGTCCCCCACACGGCCAAAGAGCTTATACCGCAGGCAGTTTTCGGCCTCCCCGAGCTTTACCGGCAGAATATCAAGGGAGCGAAGCTCATAGGCAACCCGGGATGTTATCCCACGTCGGCGATCCTCGCCCTCTACCCCCTGGTCAAAAACGGGATGCTGGAGGGAGACATCTTTGTCGACTCAAAATCGGGTGTGAGCGGTGCAGGCCGTGAAGCGAAGGTCGGAAGTCTCTTCTGCGAGGTATCGGAGGGTTTTCGCGCATACAACGTCGGGATCCACCGGCACGAACCGGAGATACAAAAAGAGGTTAGCAAGTATGCGCCCCTCAAGATCTCCTTCGTTCCCCACCTCGTTCCCATGAGCAGGGGTATCCTTACGACGGTTTACGGCAGGCTTGCGAAGCAGGCTGGAACGGCCGACATGCTTGACCTGTACCGCGAAACATACAAGAGAGATGATTTTGTCCGTGTAATGGACGAGAACATCTATCCCGATACCCGCTTCGTGCGCTTTTCGAACTATTGCGATATCGGACTCAAGGTCTTGGGCGATGGCAGGATCGTGATCATTTCCGCCATCGACAATCTCGTCAAAGGAGCATCAGGCCAGGCAGTGCAGAACATGAACGTAGCCCTGGGGCTCGATGAAAAGGCCGGACTCTCAAGCATACCCCAGTATCCATGAAAACCGCTTGAACAGCTTAAGCGGCTGAACAGCTCGAACGTCAAAGAAGTAAATAATTAGGTTATAATAGATCAAGAGGTTTTTACGTTCAAGCAGCTTAAGCGGTTCTAGCGGTTCAAGCCATCTTCTCATTCCTCCATCTTCTGAATATCCTTGATATGCAGATGTTCCTTGATGATAAATGTAAAGCCCAGGATATTGTAGGGTATGTACCATGAGGCATGGAAGAAAAGGGACACGGCTAAGGCCACGTGTTTAGGGATGCCGAAGATGGCGAGCAGATAGACGAGAAGGAACTGATAGACACCTATGTACCCGGGTGAAGAGGGGATGACAAGGCCCATGTTCAAAAGGGCGCAGACAAAAGGGGCATAGACGTATGGCATGGCAACTCCGAAGGTCCGCAGGGAAAAATAGAGGGCACAGCTCATGGAGAGCCAGTTTGCGACTGAAAGAACGACGAAGAAAAGGATCTTCCCGGGGGTGCGGATGCGCCGCAGGTTCTCCTGTATCTCGAGGATCCTGCGGGCAAGCTTGTCGAGCAAGGGGCGTTTGAAGCCCTCCATGAACCCCGTGATCTTCAAGGCGATCCCTTCTTTGCTTACAGCAAGGAGAAGCGCAGCGCATACCACGAAGATAAACACGAGCACATACAGCGCTTTTGAGATCGATGGAGGAAGATTTTCCTTGGGGAAGAACACGAAGGTGATGATAAGAAGGCCCACGAGATCAAAGACCCTGTCAACGAAGACCGTGGAAAAGGCATATGTGAAAGGCAGCCCGCTTCGCTTTGATAAGGCGTAGCCGCGTGCCACTTCGCCTATACGGGCGGGGAGAACATTGTTGATGAAAAGACCGATGACAAGGGAGATGAGGGCGTCACGAAACTTTACATCGCCGCCCACTATTTTCGACCATCTGAAGGAACACAGTGTAAGGCAGAGAAATATGAAACAGACGGGCAGAAAGGCGTAATGCATGTCCGCGCTCTTTATCGTTTCTGCAAGCTGCCGGTATTCTATCCCCCGCAATGAAAAATAGAGGAGGACGATGCTGATAATGAAACCCGCTATGGTGATGATCCTGTGTTTTTTCATTTTCTGTAGTTTATCACGAATATACCGGCGCTCACCATGATAAGCCCGGCAATGAGTCCGTGTGTCAGTTCCTCACGCTGGAAGATAACGCCGAATGCCACGCCGAAGACAGGTGTGAGAAAGGTGAAGACGGAAAGCTTTGCCACGGGATAATCGTGGATGAGCTTGAACCATGCCAGGTATGAAACGAATGCAATGATGACCGACTGGAATACAAGCGACCAGGCAACCATTGCGCCCACCGGGCCCTTGACCCATTGGTCCTCAATGAAATAGGCACAAAGGAGAAGGACGGGAACGGAAAAAACGAGCTGGTACAAAAAGGTGTTTATGGGGTGCATCTTTTCCGCGAGGTGCTTTTTAATATAGAGCGTGGTAGCTCCCCAGAGGAAGGCCGCCAGTATTTCCAGAATGTCCCCGATGAACATGAGGCGCGTGTATTTCGATGGTTTGCCGTAAAAGACGCTGACAAGGCCGATGAAGGCCAGGATGAGGCCGGTCCACTTGAGGGGGCTTAAACGCTCGCCGAGGAAGATATGGGCGCCGGCGGCGACAACGAAGGGCGAAAGATAGATCAGGATCACCGCCCTGGCAGAGTCCGTGAAGAGCATCCCCAGATAAAGGCAGGCAAATTCGAGGCCGAAGAGGACCCCTACCGTGATGCCATGTATGAGGAGCGTGCCGCGATGATACAGCGTTTGACGGATGACCAGGCAATAGGCGATGCCAAGGATCGAGGCTGTGGAAGAGCGAAGGAATGACGTGAAGATCGGGGAGAGACCCGTATTGGTTATTTTTATTGCCGAATAGTTTAGTCCCCAGAGCACGGCAAGGATCAGAACGGTGATGAAACCCCGCGTATCTATATGGTCGGTTTTCATGGAGATTGTGAGTCAAGTTTTATAGACATACGTATTACATGTCAAGGAAATTAAGCCCTGAACGACCCCTGGCGGCGAGGCTTGAGAAGCCCGGCTTTTCCCTTGACAATACGACAATATTTCTGTTCTATTTAACAACTGAAATTAAGAAAATACGGAGCGTCCATGAAAAAGACCGCCATTGTCGGGACGGGTTCCTATCTTCCCGAGCACATCATGACCAATTTTGACATTGAGAAATTCCTCGATACGTCCGATGAATGGATATACACGCGAACGGGCATCAAGGAGCGCAGGATCGCGGACAAGGGACACGCCACGTCGGACCTTTGCAAGGTGGCCTGCGAGAGGGCCATGGAGATGGCCGGTGTAAAGGCGGCCGATATCGACCTCATCATCCTGGCAACCATTACTCCCGACACCCATTGCCCGGCCGGGTCAAACTGGCTTGAGGCCAAGCTTGGCTGCGATAATGCCGTTTCTTTTGACATCACTGCCGCATGCTCCGGTTTTCTTTTTGCCCTTCACGTTGCGGACAAGCTCATAAAGGCCGGTGCCAACAAGACCGTCCTCGTGGTTGCCGGGGAGATCATGAGCAGGGTCGTCAACTGGAAAGAGCGTGAGAGCTGCATCCTCTGGGGTGATGGAGCAGGCGCGGCGGTGGTGACGGAAACAAACGGCGGGGCACAGATCTTGTCAACCCATATCCATACCGACGGGGCAAGCGGCGACACGCTCCTCATGCCCGGCGGAGGATCGAAGACAACCCCCATCTCGTATGAGAGCGTCGATAAAGGCCTCCACTTTCTCAAAATGATAGAAGCTAACAAATCCTTCAAGGTGGCAGTGAACCGTTTCGCCGAGGCAAGCGAAGAGGCGGCGGCATTCAGCGGTTATACCATCAAGGATGTGGATGTGATCATTCCCCATCAGGCAAACCTCAGGATACTCCAGGCTGTGGCAAAGAAGCTGGCCGTACCTTTGGAGAAGGTGTACATGACCATAGAGAAGTACGGCAACATCTCCTCGGCAACGGTGCCGATCGCCCTCGACGAGGCGGTCCGTAACGGTACGATCAAGAAAGAAACGTTGGTCCTTCTCACCGCCTTCGGCGGCGGGCTCACCTGGGGAAGCAGCCTCATTCGATGGTAGCGGGTTTACATTTGAAGCGGAAGCATTTACAATTATCAATACCGGAGGGATGGCTGAGCGGCCGAAAGCGGCGGTCTTGAAAACCGTTGGGCGTGCAAGCGCCCCGTGGGTTCGAATCCTACTCCCTCCGCCATAATTTACATAACAAATCCAAAGGGCCATGAAACGATCCAAAACGATCACACTGGTACTACTTACGGGCGCACTTTTCCTGGGGTGCGAAAAGGAAGATATGCGAAACAAGTATGCCAGCTGGGATGACTGTGTGGCAGATTACAAAGACCCGGCGAAGTGCACCGTGACGCAGGAAAAGACCTCCAGCGGCATGAGGCCTTATTATTACGGCCCCTGGTATCGTTCTTCACAGGCCAGGAACAGTACATACAACCCCTCTTTTTCGAGCGGCAAGTCTGTCGGTGTCACGCGGGGCGGGTTCGGCTCATCGGCGCATTCATCATCCTCTTAAAAAACATATGCAGCGGATAAAACTGGACAGGATACGTGAAGATTGGCAGTCGAAGGTGGAAGGCCTCGGTTTTTATTTTCACGAGATCGACGGCCTGCCCTACTGGGATGAATCGGTTTTTTATGAGTTCACCACCGGTCAGATAGACCACCTCGAGGCCGTAACGGAAGAACTTTACAGGATGTGCAGGAACCTTGTCGAGTACGTCCTGCGCAATAACCTTTCCGGAAAACTGGCGATTCCGGAGCCTTTTTTTGAGTATGCGAGGCAGTCGTGGCGTGATTCCGAACCGTCTATATACGGGCGTTTCGATCTGTGGTGGGACGGACGGTCGGAGCCGAAACTTCTCGAGTTCAATGCGGATACGCCGACGTCACTTTTCGAGGCCAGTGTTGTCCAGTACTACTGGCTCCAGGACATGTTTCCCTCTAAAGACCAGTTCAATTCCATCCATGAGAAGCTCATGGATATCCTGGGAGGAAAGATCAGGCGATTCGCCGGGTATGATACCCTCTATACGTCGTCGGTCAGGGACAGTCTCGAAGACCTCACCACAACGGAGTACATGAGGGACGTTGCGACACAGGCAGGCCTGAAGACGGAGCACATATACATTGACGACGTGGGGTATGATAACGACAATAAATACTTTGTGGACCTCAACAATAACCGGATCCGTTGCATGTTCAAGCTCTACCCGTGGGAATGGCTCATCAGGGAGCCTTTTTCGGCCCATTTGCTGGAAAAGAACCTTACCCTTCTTGAACCCGCCTGGAAAATGATATTGAGTAACAAGGCGATATTACCCATCCTCTGGGAGATGTACCCGGGACACAAGAACCTCCTCCCGTCATATTTCGAGCCGCGGGAGGGCACGGTCACATATGTTGAGAAGCCCTACTTTTCGCGTGAAGGGGAGAACATTGTTGTGGGCGACAGGTTCAGCGCCGGGAAACCTGAAGTGGTCTACCAGGAATATCTGCAGTTACCGAATTTTTCCGGCAACTACCCTGTTATCGGGTCCTGGGTGGTGGGGACCGATCCGGCAGGTATCGGCATACGAGAGGACACGAACCCGATAACGAACAATCTGAGCAGATTTGTCCCCCATCTTTTTGACGGTTAAGAATACGAAGAAGAGGAGAAACAGATGGACCAGCCAAATACAGACAAAGGTTATGAGTTCAGCAAGGAAGAGAATCAGCTTTTGCTTGACCTTTCAAAAGACCTGACCAGGCTCGGCATCTCCATTCTTGTTGCCGGCATTCTCCTTGTGCTCTATCTTGTCGTGTCATTTATCGATCCCGTTCCCGTTTTCCAGGTGAGCGACACCAGGCATACGGTGCTTTCCGTCATGGATTACGCGGTCTGGGGGCTTATTTCGCTTCTTGTCATTTATATGAGCGTAACGATCATCAGGCTGGCCATACCCGTGAAGATGATCGCCACAACATCGGGGCTGGACATCCCCTACCTGATGAGTTTCGTAAAGAACCTTGGGACGTTCTCCAAGGTTTCCTTTGCAAGCCTGACGGTCATATGCGTTCTAATGGCCATAAGCCTTGTCATGCTCATCCTTATTTTTTAGTTGTTAACTATCTCCCTGTGGCCCCTGCGACATAAGTTCCCGTATCTTTTGAAGCAGCTCATGTGGTGAAAGGGGTTTGGCGAGGAAGTTGACGCCCGTATCATAAAGGCCCTTATCGAGTATGATGTCCCGCGTATACCCGCTCGTGAAAAGGACCTTCACGTCCGGTTTTATCGCCTTTATCGCGTCGCATACCTCCTTTCCGTTTCGTTTGGGCATGACAACATCGACGATGATAAGATCCACCCTGTCCTGATTTGTGATAAAGGTGTCGAGCGCCTCCTGGCCGTCGGAGGCTTCGATAACGTTGTACCCTGTTCTTACGAGAACTTCCCTGGCAAGACGCCGCACTTCGGGATTGTCTTCGGCAAGAAGGATCGTTCCGGAGCCGCTCTTGATAACAGGAGGTTTTTTCCTCTTTTTTTCAGCTTTACCGTCAATCGCCGGCAGGTAGATGTGAAACGTGGTCCCAACCCCTACCTCGGAATAGGTTGAAATAAAGCCGCTGTGTTGTTGTATGATCCCGTAAACGATCGACAGGCCGAGGCCGGTTCCCTTGCCGACCTCTTTCGTGGTGAAGAATGGCTCGAAGATGCGTTCCTGTGTTTTTTTATCCATGCCAACCCCGGTGTCAGATACTGAGATCATTGCGTACTGTGCAGGTTTTTCGTAACCCTGGACCTTGATGAAATTGTCATCAAGGTTGATACATTTGACTTCGATGGAAAGAGTCCCGCCTGCCGGCATCGCGTCGCGGGCGTTCGTGGCCAGGTTTATGAGGACCTGGTCGATCTGGGTGTTGTCGGCAAGGATGGGAACGTCATTCGAAGCATTGGATATTCTGAGGTCGATGTCCTCGGAGAGGAGCCTCTTCAAAAGCTTTTCCACGCCGTTTATGATGTCATTAACATTGTGATGTTTGAGATTTATCGTCTGCTTCCTGCTGAAAGCGAGGAGGCTTTGCGTCAGGCTTGCTGCCTTTTCAGATGAATAGAGGATCTGCTCGACATATGCGCGCAGCGGGTCGTCTTCGGGCATTTCCATTTCCAGGAGGTTCCCGTAGCCGATGAGCGCCGTGAGGATATTGTTGAAGTCGTGGGCCACGCCTCCGGCGAGTTGACCGATGGCCTCCATTTTCTGGGATTGAAGAAGTTGTGCCTGAAGCTTTTCCCTTTCTTCTTCCGCCCGTTTTCTTTCGCTGATATTGAGGGCGAAGGCGAAGATGTATTCGTTCCCGCCATATTCCATATAGTTGAGATTGAGCTCAACGGGAAACCTGGTGCCATCCTTTCTCCTATGTATCGATTCCATCGTCATGGAATGCTGCGACTTTGACCGTTTGCCCGGCTCGTTCCACCGGTAATGCGGAAAATCTTCATCCCATGCCGTTACGTTCATACCGATGATCTCTGCTTCCGTGTAACCAAGGCTGCGGCATGCCGCTTTATTGACATGGATCGCGTTACCGTCGGTGCTCAGCCAGAAGGTCGGTATGGACGATTGGTCAACGGAGAAGCGCGTCATATTAAGGAGCTCTTCCGTTTTCTTCCTATCCGTGATATCGAAGCATATTGAACAGATATATCCAACGCCATTGAACTCCATATAATTGCCGTTTATCTCGACGGGGCAGAGAGAACCATCCTTTCTTTTCTGTACCGATTCAAAAATGGTCGTGCCCTTTCTTTTTACCGATTCCCAGTGTTTTTTCCAGGTTGATGCGGAGAAGTTGGGATCGAAGTCCGGAACCTTCAGCGAAAGGAACTCTTCACGTGTATATCCCAGGCAACGGTAGGCCTCGTCATTGGCATAAAGTATCCGGGAGTCTTTGCCTATCCAAAGGATGATCGCGGCTGCCCGGTCAACGGCAAACTGGGTGAAAAGGAGCCTTTCTTCAGTTTTTTTCCGCTCCGTAATGTCAATGACATTGATGACGCGGTATTGTTTTCCAGGGAAATCTAGGGTGTAGCCGATGACCTCCACGGTGGTAATGGTGCCGTCCTTTTTTTTATGCAGCCAGGGATCTTTGGGCAAGTAAGGCCGCGGACCTGCGAGGTATTCCAGGAGTTTCGGTATCTCCTCCGGCGGGCGGATCTCCTTGAGGGTCATGGACAGGAATTCTTCGCGGCTGTAACCGTAGTAATTGACGGAGGCATCGTTGACGTCGACGATGCCGAGTGTTTCAAAATCATAAAGGATGCATGGAAAGGGGCTGTTGCTGAACATCTGACGGTAGCGGAGTTCGCTTGACTTGAGCGCCTCTTCGACGCGCCTGAGTTCGGTTATGTCCCGTGTCTGCCGCATATTTTGTATCGCAAGGAGCGATAGCTGTCTCGCCATGAGCGCGATGGCGGTGCATATCTTTTCGAACCTTGCCCGTGTTACACGGGGAACGCCTTCAAGGGCACGGCGGTATTCTTCGCGGTCTATGCCCATATTCCGGGCTGCCGAGAGAACGGTTTCCATGTCGGCACCATCGTCGATGACCTGCCCGACGATCCAGTTCGCGATGCGTTTACCACCTGCGTTTATGGCTGCCATGCCATAGAGGAGACCGCATTCGGAGCATTGTTCAATAAGGGGGCTTTCATTCATGGTCTGCGGCCCGATGATGGCAGGACACATGCAATTGAGGAATGACAGGCCGTCCAGCCTGGGGATAGTATTGAGGCTTGTGCTGAAACCTGTGGGATGCGTGATGGCATTGCCCATGTTGTCTGTTATGACAGACGCGACCCCCATCGCTTCAGCGAAATTATCCTGAAGCGCCTGGATCTCGGAAAGATCGAAGAGGTCGGTAAAGCCGATCTGCGGGATGTCTCCTGCCGGTTTGCGGTCTTTGCTTATTGCCGGGGCGGGTGTTTTTTTTCGCTTCTTTGACACTCCGGCGGGTTGCCGCCCGATCTTCAATTTGTCCTGCATGGCCCGTTCTTTTGTTTACTTATTTTATCATCAAAAGGTCAAATTTAATTAAGGTTTTTATCGCCTGTTTCTCAAGCGAAAAGGGGTCATGCCATCACAAAATGGAGCCTTTTGGATTCAACATCGGCCAGCACCACCTTTATCCTGACGGCGTCGCCGATGCGGTAACTTTTTTTCGTCCGTCTCCCGAAGATCCTGAAACGTTCTTCCTGGTACTGATAGTAGTCGTCCTCGAGGCTTGATATGAGCACGAGGCCTTCAACAAACACCTCCGTAAGCTCAACGAAGAGACCAAAGGACGTGACATGCGAAACGACACCGTCGAAGACCTCTCCTACCTTGTCCTTCATGTAGAGGATGCGTATCCTGTCTTCAAGATCGCGCTCCGCTTCCATGACGAGACGTTCACGGTCGGAGAGGTGGCCGGCCATTGTCGTAAGTTCTTCTTCGCTGTATACGGGCTGGTTCCCGGCGAGGATACCCTTCAAGATCCTGTGACATACAAGGTCGGGGTAGCGCCTGATAGGCGAGGTGAAGTGAAGGTAGCTTTCAGACGCAAGGCCGTAGTGGCCCCTGTTGTGAGCGAAATAACGGGCCTGTTTCATGGATCGCAAAAGGACCCTGTTGACAATGAACTCATAATTGGTACCGCTGACGCTGCCAAGGACATCCTGAAGGGCCCGCGGGGACCCCATTCTTTTATATCCCACACCGAGGCCTTGAAGGAGCCTTTCGAAGTCTTTCAACTTTTCATTCTCGGGCGGTTCATGTACCCTGAAAAGTGCGGGAGTATCTTTGGAGACGAAAAAACGCGCCACCGACTCGTTTGCGGAGATCATGAACTCCTCGATGATGCGGTGCGAAAAGAGACGCTGCGCCCGGAGGATCTGGCGTACCCCGCCCTTGATGTCGAGAATGACCTCAGGTTCGGGAAGGTCGAAATCGATACTCCCTCTCTTTTCGCGCGTGGCGCTGATGAGCCCCGCAAGTTCCGCCATATCGGTGAGCCCGCCAAGCACGGCACCAAGGTTCCTGCGTGTCTTTTTGTCGTTCTCGACGGTGGCTTTTTCAACGGCGTTATACGTAAGGCGCATGGCGCTTCGGATGATGGAGTTGTGGAAAGATGATCCCGTGACCGCTCCGCTGCCGTTGAACCTGAGCTTTGCCGTGACGGTGTAGCGGTCTTCGAGGGGATTGAGGCTGCAGATACCGTTCGAGAGGGTTTTGGGCAGCATCGGGAGGACCCTGTCGGGAAAATAGACACTCGTTCCGCGATCGTAGGCCTCCTTGTCCAGGGCAGACCCGGTCTGTACATAATGGGAGACATCTGCAATGGCAACATAGAGGGTGAAGCCGTCTTTCGTTCGCTCAACACAGACGGCATCGTCAAAGTCCTTCGCATGCTCACCATCAATGGTCACGAACTTAAGGCCCCTCAGGTCCGCTCTTCCCGAAGGACCGACCTGTCCGATCGTGTTTCGGGCATCTTCTTCAATGGCCCTGGTGAAGCGGCGAGGCAGCGAGTGTTTGTATTCAATGAACTTACCTATGGCGGTAACACTGGTGAGATCTCCGAGGACCTTCGTGATCCTGCATTCCGGTTCGGCTTTTTCTCCGGGGAAGGCAGTCACTTCGGCGACAACGAGCCGGCCGTCACCCATATGGGTGTCTACGGTTCCTTTGACATTGTATTCTGTTTTATATCTTGTATCTTCAGGTATTATATAAAGTTTATTATTATAATATTTAGTAAAGCCGATGATATTATTTGATTTTCTTTCAATTATCCTTATAATTTTTCCTTCCGGCTTGCCCTTGTAATAGCGGTCGAGCCTGGCGGTCACGCGGTCGCCATGGACAGCGTTGCCCATGTTGTTTGCAGACACAAAAACATCCTTTTTGCCCTCGAGATCGGGTATGACGAAACCGTTGCCGCTGCGTGTGCACCAGAGAGTACCCGATACCAGGTTCATCTCCTTGGTTATCCCGAACCGCTTGTTCTTTAGCTCGATAACACGGCCCTGGGCTATGAGGACGCCAAGGAGCCTTTTCAGGTCCTTGCGGTTTGACCTGCCCGGTTTAAAGATGTTCTCGAGCTCATCAAGGCTGACAGGACGCCTGGCGCCCGAAAGGACCTTCAAGACGTGGTCTTCGGTAAGCTGGGGGGTATCTTTTTTTGTTTTTTTCATTTATTTTGGAATGATCCTCTCATTTATACCACGTTTGTCTGTCTCTTCCAATCTTTTAGATGAGACTCCAGTTGATATTTGTAGTATGCCATTTTATAATGGTGTTCTAGGAAAACGACATGGATTATACCTTAAAGATAGGCGGGGAGGCCGGACAGGGGATACAAACCGTCGGCGATGTGCTCGCAAAGGTGTTCTCCCGTTCGGGGTATCATGTTTTTACCAATCAGGACTACGAATCAAGGGTCCGGGGAGGGCACAATTTTTACCAGATACGGCTCTCCGATGAGCCGGTCTTTGCCCCCGGACATCCGTCGATGTCCTTGTGGCCTTCGACGGGGAATCTATCGCGGCCCACGAAAAAGAACTGGCAGAGAACGGTATTGCCGTTTACGATTCATCGTTATTGAAAGAGAAGTACCAGGGCCCCTTATTCCTTGATGTACCCTTTTCAGAACTCGCTACGAGGGCCGGCGCAGGCAGGATCGCTGCCAATACTGTCGCGATCGGCACAGTCCTCGGGATGCTCGGCTTCCCCCTGGAACCTCTTTTCGATGTCTTGAAGGCAACATTGAAAAGAAAAGATGATGAAACGCTGGAGAGCAACAGGAAGGCCGCCATTGCGGGTTATGAGTACGCAACACAGAACTGCGGCCGCTGTGCTTTCACCATTCGTCCGCCGGGCAAACCGAAGATGCTTGTGGGCGGCAACGAGGCCATAGGTTTCGGCGCCGTCGCTGCTGGTTGTAAATTTTACGCCGCCTATCCCATGACACCTTCCACGGGTATTATGCTTTTTGTGGCCGGAGCTGCAAAAGAGTACGGGATTATCGTTGAACAGGCCGAAGACGAGATCGCCGCCATAAACATGTCGCTGGGCGCTTCTTTTGCCGGTGTTCCGTCTATGACGGGAACATCGGGCGGCGGCTTCGCCCTCATGACGGAAGGCCTTTCCCTTGCCGCCATGACGGAAACCCCGATCGTTATAGCCATCGCCCAGAGGCCGGGCCCTGCAACGGGATTGCCGACACGGACCGAACAGGGTGATCTTGCTTTCGTACTCCACGCGGGCCACGGTGAGTTCCCCAGGGTCATTTTCACGCCAGGTGACCCTGTGCAGGCAATTTTCCTGACTGCAAAGGCCTTCGATATTTCCCAGAAGTACCAGGTCCCAGTTTTTGTCATGACGGACCAGTATCTCGCTGATACGCAGTGGACGCTGGACGAGATACCGCTCGACGGCCTTGTGGTAAGCAATTACCGGGCAGAAGGCGGAAAGCTTGATGAAATGGCGCAGTACAAGAGGCACGCCCTTACGCCGGACGGTGTCTCTCCATTCGGTATACCGGGGAAGACAAAGCACCTTGTCGTTACCGACAGCGACGAACATAGTGAGGCAGGGCACATCATCGAAGACGCGCAAACGAGAAAGAAGATGGTGGAGAAGAGGCTCTTTCTCAAGCTTGACAATATCAGGAGAGAGATCGGGCCCCCCATGCTGCTGGGTCATAAATCGCCCGAAACAGTTTTGATCTCATGGGGTTCGACTTACGGCATCGTGAGGGAGACAATGGAGGCCCTGTCGGCCCATAAAAAGATCGCCATGCTCCATTTCAGCGAACTGTACCCGCTGCCCGGAATTGAAAAGTTCGACTACCCCGCTCTCCTGCGAAGCGCCGGTCGGACCATTTGCATTGAAAATAATGCCACCGGCCAGTTCGCGCGATTGCTGAAAGCCGAAACCGGTCACGAGGTGACGGACAGGGTCCTGCGATATGACGGCAGGCAGTTCATGGTGGAGGAGCTCGTGGAGGAACTGCGTGGAAGGACTTGAAAAATATCAAGGCGAGGTACCCGCGTGGTGCCCGGGATGCGGTAACTTCGCCATAATGCGCGCCTTCAAGGAGGCGCTCGTTGAGCTTGCCATCGAACCGGAACGCTTCTGCATTGTGTCCGGTATAGGTCAGGCAGGTAAATTTCCCCATTACCTTCGCTGTAACACCTTCAACGGGCTACATGGCAGGGCCCTTCCGGTCGCAACGGGGGTGAAGCTCGCCAATCACGAGATGCTGGTCATTGCCGTTGGAGGGGACGGGGACATGTACGGCGAAGGCGGTAACCACCTCGTCCATAGCATCAGGCGCAATATCGGCATCAAGCTTTTTGTCCACGACAACCAGATCTACGGCCTGACAAAAGGGCAGGCGTCACCGACCAGCATGGAGGGTATGGTGACCAAGAACCAGCCCTTTGGTGTACTTTCGGGGCAATTCAATCCCATGGCCGTCGCCGTCGCTCTAGATTGCGGTTTCGTGGCCAGGGGGTACGCCGGGGACCACGTACATTTGAAAGGGTTGATAAAAGAGGCGATGGGCCACAAAGGTTTTTCTCTTGTCGACATACTTCAGCCCTGCGTTACCTTCAACAAGGTCAACACTTATGAATGGTACGCGAAACGGGTCTATCATATCGAAGAGGGCCACGACACCAGAGACAGGGTGGCGGCCTTTTCGAAGGCCCTCGAGTGGGGCGACAGGATACCCATAGGGGTCATTTACCGCAACGATCGTCCGTCTTTCGAGGACAGGGTGCCCGTCATCAGGCAAGGATCTCTTGTCGACCGGGCGCAGGACCGCCAGCTTTTGAAGGAAAAACTGGCAGCATCACTGAAAGAATTTTATTGAGCTTTGTTCTTATCACCACCATTCGATCACAAACAAAAAGGAGGAATACAGATGAACACGAAGGCTATCCAGAAGATCTGTTATGGTTTATATATCATCAGCTCTGAAAAAGACGGTAAGATCAACGGGCAGATCGCCAATACGGTCTTCCAGATCACTTCCGATCCTCCGACGATGGCGATAAGCATCAATAAACAGAACCTTACCCATGAATACATAGCATCAAGCAGGGTCTTTACCGTGTCGATCCTTTCGAAGGAAGCACCCATGACCCTTATCGGCCAGTTTGGTTTCAAGTCGGGCAGGGATATTGACAAGTTCAAGGATGTTCAGCACAGGATAGGTATAACAGGCGCACCCATTATCACGGAGAACACGATCGGTTTCCTGGAATGCGAGGTGCTGAGCATGACCGATGTGGGGACGCACACTATCTTCATCGGGAAGGTCGTTGAATGTGACGTTTTAAGTGATGCCGAGCCCATGACCTACGCCTATTATCATCAGGTCAAGGGCGGCAAGTCACCAAAAACTGCCCCCACCTATGTCAAGGAGGAGCCGCAGGAACCAAAAGGTGCGTCAGCGTCCAAATATCACTGCAACGTATGCGGTTATGTCTATGATCCGGAAAAGGGCGATCCCGACAACGGGATCAATCCCGGGACACCCTTCGAGGAATTACCCGATACATGGATGTGCCCCATCTGCAATGCGCCGAAGGGTGAATTTTCAAAGGAATGATGGAGGAAGGACATGACGGAGATTATACGGGAAACAAACTTTATGGGCTTGGAAGCACCGAAGAGGGGAAAGGTGCGGGATATTTACGATCTCGGCGGTCAGCTTCTCATAGTGGCGACGGACAGGTTGTCGGCGTTTGACGTCGTGCTCCCCACGGGTATCGAGGACAAGGGGAAGGTGCTCACCAAACTCTCCCTTTTCTGGTTCAGGAAGATGAAAGACGTTGTTCGGAACCATATAATTGAAACAGACGCGGAAAAGTACCCGGAGCCCCTGAAACAATATGCCCCGGTCCTTCAGGACAGGAGCATGCTCGTTAAAAAGGCGAAGGTGCTGCCGATAGAGTGCGTTGTCAGGGGGTACCTCGCGGGTTCTGGGTGGAATGAGTACAGGCAGTCGGGGACCGTGTGCGGCATCAGGCTCACCCGATGGCCTCAAAGAATCGTCAAAGCTAGAAAAGCCCTTATTTACCCCTTCAACGAAGGCCGATGAAGGCCATGACCTCAATATCTCTCTTGAAGAGGCGGCCGGGATAATAGGAACTGACTACGCGAAACAACTGCGCGATACGAGCATCGCCATCTATGAAAAAGCGCGTGACATAGCGCAGGAGAGTGGTATCATTGTTGCTGACACAAAATTCGAGTTCGGTGTCATCGACGGCGAGGTCATTCTTGTCGACGAGGTGCTCACCCCTGATTCGTCACGTTTCTGGTCGAAGAAAGACTATGAGCCGGGCAAGTCCCAGGACAGTTACGACAAGCAGATCGTCAGGGACTATCTCAACACCCTCGATTGGGGAAAGACATATCCCGGCCCGGAGCTGCCGCCGGAAGTGGCGAAAAAGACTTCGGAGAGGTATAAGGAGATATATAAGATCCTGACGGGGGAAGAACTGTAAGGACGGTTTCAAAGTTTCAAAGTTTCATGGTTTCAAGGTGAAAAGATTTCTCTCCATTCCGTTCAGGAAGGCGGTCATTCTCCGGTCATCATCTCCGCCGTTCTGTATGCCTCGATGAGGCTTGACGGGTTTGCGATCCCTCTGCCGGCAATGTCGAAGCCCGTTCCGTGGCCAGGAGACGTCCGTACAAAAGGGAGTCCCAGCGTGACGTTGACGGTCCTTTCAAAATTGATGGTCTTCACGGGGATAAGGCCCTGGTCGTGATACATTGCGATATAAGCGTCACAATCAACCCGATGGAAAACAGAGTCGGCCGGGTAGGGGCCGGTCACATCCATGCCGGTAGACCTTGCTAAAAATATCGCCTCTTCGATCAAGCGCTCTTCATGGCCTATCACCCCCTGTTCACCGGCATGAGGGTTGAGGCCAAGGACCTTCACCGAAGGCTGCGATATATGGAACAGATCGCGCAGCGAATGCCAGGTGACACGGATGCAATTATAAACAGTTCGCGCAGTCACATGTTTTACCACATCCGCGAGCGGGATATGGATCGTTACGAGGCTCACCCTGATGGATGGGTTTGCCATCATCATTACATAGTTGTCAACGCCGCCCATGCGGGCGAGCAATTCCGTGTGGCCGGGAAAGGGAACACCCGCAAGGCGCAGGGAGGCCTTGCTGATGGGGCACGTAACAAGCGCCGATGCCTCACCGGTAAAAACAAGCTTCAGTGCCTCGATAATGTACCGGTACGATGCTTCGCCGCAGCGGCCGTCCGACGAGCCCGGTTGTATGCTGCCGAGAAGATCGAGGTCTATGAACTCCGCATCACCCCTTTTACCTGACCCGGGCTCCTTGAACGAACAGGAGGGCAGGGAAGGCAAGGAAGACCGGAGGGATTCGAGGACCTTAAGATCTCCGATTACAAGGGGTATGCTTTTTTTTGTTATGTGCTCAAGGGCTTTCAGGATGATCTCACCGCCTATGCCGGCGGGGTCGCCCATTGATATCGCGATCCGCTTCAGATCTTAACCTCGATGTAGGAGGTTTTTTTAAGTTTGTCAATATAGTCCCGGTAGCGCTTGTTAGATTCCTCCATGACCATATGTTCGTTAATGGCTTTCTTGACCGTTTCATAGGGAAGGATGTCGGACTTCTTTACCTCTATGAGTTTGAGGATATGCAGCCCGTAAGGGGTCGGGATGACCGGTGTGAATGACCCCGGTGTCAGGTCGTTAAGGGAATCCCTGAGAGTGGGGAGAAGGTCACTTCTTTTGATGAAACCTATATCCCCGCCCTGCTTTGCCGAAGGGTCATCTGAGATATTGCGGGCAACGTCGGGGAAAGGTGTCCCCGAGGTAAGTTGTTTGTAGGCTTTTTCAGCCCGTTCCTTGATATCCTTGTGCTGACCGGAGATAAAGATCTGCTGGAGATGGAACTCCTCGTCGCGGAACAACTCCTGGTGGCTGTCATAATAGCTTTTCAGGGTGTTCTCGGTGACACTGATCTCCGTTGAGACGACCCTCATTATGACCCTGCTCCTGAGCATGTTGAGCTTGATCCCCTCGGCAAACTGCTCGTAGGTGACGTTGTCTTTCTTCAACTGTTCTTTGAGCTCGATATCAGTTATGAGGTTCTGTTTTTTGATGCCTTCAATGAAACTTTCCACATCTTTTTCGGTGACGAAGATCCTCAGCTTTTTTGCCTGTTGTTTGATGAGGATCCCCTCAATGAAGTTATCGAGCCTGTTTTTCACCTGCTCATTCCTGAAGTACTCATCGACGGAGGTGTAGGTCGCCCGTTTATCGATCTTGACAAAGGCCTCGAAATCCTTGAGAGTGATGATATCGTCGTTGACGATGGCTATGACCCGGTCGATGACAACCGCTCGGGCCTCATTGGACCCGAAGGCCAGTGCTGCAAAAAGAATGATGATGGTTGCGATGATTTTTGTAATTGTTTTCATTTTTTCGATGGTACCGTTTCCTTTTTTTGTGGTGCCTCAGATTTCTTTTCTGCCTGTGGGGTATCTTTGGCCGCTGGTTTTTCGTCTGATGCGGACTTTTCGCTTTTCAACAGCTCTTCGTTGATGGTGATCTTCGAATTCTTCTTCAGTTCCTCTATATATTTTTCCACGATCTCTTTTTGTCTTTCCTTCATGAGCTGTTGTTTTATGAAATCCTTTACCTCTTCAAAAGACACATACGCGGGGGGCTTGGTGCCTTCCAACCTGATGATGTGATAACCGAACTGGGTCTTCACAATGCCGCTTGTTTGACCTACCCTGGTCAGCTTGAATGCCGCCGCTTCATACTCTGGCAGGAGCGTACCCTTAGGGTGAAATCCAACCTCGCCGCCGGTTACTTTCGCATTTGGATCGATTGAATATCTTTTCGCGAGCTCGGCAAAATCTTCCCCTGCCTGGAGCTTCTCTTTTACCTGTTTTGCCTCTTCTTCCGATTTCAAAAGGATATGGCGTGTGTTTATTTCCCGTTCTTTTTTAAATTTTTCCTTGTTCGCTTCATAATATTTTTTGATCTCTTCATCGGACATTTTTGCGTCGCTGGACAGTTTTTTCTTGAGAAGGGTTTCTATTATGAGCCCCTCCTTGAGTTCGGCGACCTTGTTCTGGAAGTCTTTGTCGTTTTCGATCTTGTTCTTTGCGGCCTCGGCAAGAAGGAGCTTTTTTATTATCAGCCTGTCAAGGTAGCTCTTTTTGCCGCTTTCAGATGCGACCATCATTTTCATGTTCATCGGTATCTTATCGAGTTCTTTGTTGAACTCTGTCAAGGTGATCTTATCGTTATTGATAGTAACCAGGACCTTGCCGTTGTCCTTTTTGTCGCACGCGAAAAGACAAAGCGCCAAACACAAGCCGATCACAACATTTTTCATCCGCCACCTCTCGTACCATTCTTGATTTATCAAAAATACAAACGTTTTTCTATGGTCATTCTGCTCGTCAAAGCTGCTTGACGTTCAACGGGTACAAAAAATTAAGCCACGATGAACACTTATATCATAGTGCGACAATGTCCATCAATATATTTCTTATGAAATTCATAAGTTCCCCCTCATTGAGGTCTGTTTGAAAGACTATCCTTCCATCGGGCAGGAGTTTTATCCTGCGGTTGGCATCCGTGACCAGTCGCAGCAGTTTCCTCATGTCAATGGGGGTCCTTTCCGTCACGTGGAGCACTGCCTGTTTGCCGCTTTTTTCTATTTTGCGGACATTCAGGCCGGTGAGGAAGGATTTGAAAGAGATGACCTCGAGAAGGTTCGCAAGCGGCAGGGGCAGGGCGCCGTAACGGTCCCTGAACTCGCCTTCCATGTCACGGACCTCATCTTCGTGGTGAATGCGGGAGAGGCGTTTGTACATGAGGAGCTTTTGCGTGGGGTTTTCTATGTATGTGTCGGGAATGAAGGCATTGACGGGGATGTTGATCTCGGTGATGACCTCTTCCTGCGGCGCCTCCTCCTTATTTTTAAGATTGTTCATAGTTTCTTCGAGCATATTACAGTAAAGTTCGAAGCCGATGAGATTAACGTTGCCCGATTGTTCTTTGCCGACAAGGTTCCCGGCACCCCGTATTTCGAGGTCATAGTTTGCAATGTGGAACCCGCTGCCCAGATCGGTCATCTCCTCGATGATCTTGAGGCGCAGGATAGCATCACGGGTCAGGTCCTCATGTTCGGGGACGAGAAGGTACGCATAGGCCTGCCTGGTGCTCCTGCCCACCCTTCCTCTGAGTTGATAGAGGTCGGCAAGGCCCATTTTATGGGCGTTGTTGATGAATATGGTATTAACGTTCGATATGTCGAGGCCGGATTCTATGATGTTCGTGGAAAGGAGGATATCGTAACGTTTTTCGATGAAATCTATCATGATCTTTTCCAGCCTTTTTCCGCTCATTTGCCCATGGGCCACTGCGATACGAGCGTCGGGGACGATCCGCACGAGATGGTCGTAAACGACCCCGATATTGTGGATGTAATTGTGAACGAAAAAGACCTGGCCCGACCGTTCAAGCTCGCTTTTGATCCCCCTTGACACAACGGTGTCGTTGAACTTTATAACACTTGTTTTGACGGCCTGCCTGTCGAGAGGCGGCGTGTCGATGACGCTCAGGTCCTTGATACCCGATGTTGCCATGTAGAGCGTCCTCGGAATGGGGGTAGCGCTGAGTGTAAGAACATCGACGGTCTTCTTGAAAAGCTTCAGCCTCTCCTTGTGCCTGACGCC
This sequence comes from uncultured delta proteobacterium, assembly GCA_963816115.1. Taxonomy (GTDB): domain Bacteria; phylum Desulfobacterota; class Syntrophorhabdia; order Syntrophorhabdales; family Syntrophorhabdaceae; genus Delta-02. The sequence continues at coordinate 96,847 of CAWFIZ010000002.1, forward strand.
GAAACGGTGTTCTTCATCGATGATGACAAGGCCCAGGTCGTGGAAGGCAACGTCTTTCTGTAAAAGTCTGTGGGTCCCTATCATTACATCGATCTGTCCTTTTTTAAGACGTTCGACATCGTCCTTTTGCTCCTGCGGCGTTCTGAACCGGCTCAGCATCCCGATCACTATGGGATAATCACAGAAGCGGTCACTGAAGGTCTTGTGGTGCTGCTGGGCAAGGACCGTTGTCGGCACCAGGAGCGCTACCTGTTTTCCATCGAGGACCGCCTTGAAAGCAGCCCTTATGGCGACCTCGGTCTTGCCGAAGCCGACATCGCCGCACACCAGCCTGTCCATTGGTTTCGGTTCCTTGAGATCATTGAGGACGTCATTTATGGCCTGGATCTGCCCCAGCGTTTCTTCGAATTCAAAACGGGACTCCATTTCGCGAAAAAGTTCGTCCTCGGGTGGAAAGCTGTATCCGTCCGAGAGCTTACGCTCGGCATATATGGTGAGGAGCTCTTCGGCCATATCTTCGATCTGCTGCCTGACCCTTCTTTTCGTGTTTCGCCAGAGGGTTGATCCCAGCCGGTCTATCTTGGGCTTGAATTTTTCGCTGCCTATGAATTTCTGGACCAGGTGGAGATCGTTGACGGGAACATAGAGCTTGTCTCCGTCCTGGTATTCTATGAGGAGAAAATCCTTCGTGAACCCGTTCACGGTAAGGGGAGAGATCCCCCGGTAGATCCCGATGCCGTGATCGATGTGCACAACCCATTCACCCGTGTTCAGATCTTTGAAGGAAGAAAGGAACTCGTCATGACGGTCCCATTTTTTTTTGACAACCCTTTTTTTGGGGCCCACAATGTCATCCTCGGTGAGAACGATGATGGAATCGGTCCTGAATCCCCTTCTTATGGGGCCATGGATGATGCCCCATTCCCTCGTTCTTTTCGGATAGGAAATCCCGGAAAGGATGGGCAGGGCCAGGCCGTAATTTTCGAAGATATCCTGAAGTCTCTTGGCCTGATGGGGGGTGTTGGCAAAAAGATAAACAAAGGGAATATGGAGCCATTCTTTTTGAAATTTTTCGGTGAGAATGTGAAATATCCGGTTTTTATTCAGGATGAAGAGCCCTCTCAGGTCATCGTTTGTCACCGCCTTGATCGCCGCGCCTTCCAGCAGCCCCTCGATCCCCGAATGATCGATCTGCTCCGCCTTGCCCAAAAGGTGTGCCCACCTGGCCCTGATCTTGTCTGGTTCAGTATCTTCGAGCCCTTTCAGAAGTGAAGATGTGCCAGGATGGACAAGTACGGTTGCCGATCCTTCGAGGTAGTCGATTATTGTGGAGGACCCATGGTCGGAGTTTTTCAGGATGGCAGTCACATCGCAGCGGGAAAGCTCCTTTTCCGACCTCTGGGAAATATGGTCGAAATGCCTGATCGACAGGATACGGTCACCAATGAACTCACACCTGACGGGTTTTTCGGATGCCGGAGGGAACACGTCGATGATGCTGCCCCGTTTCGCATATTGCCCCGTTTCGCGAACCAGGGGCGCCATTTCATATCCTTTTTTATCGAGATAGTCATGCACGTCTTCCTGGAAGATGGTGTCACCGACACGTATCGTCATTGTGCCAGTTGATACCGTGTCCCGTGCGGGCAGTGCGTGAGTTATGGAGGAGGCAGGGAAGAGCCCTATGAAACGATCGTCGGTGGATAGACGATAAAGAAAGCCGCTGCGTTTTACGTTGTCCTCTTGCTCAAAAAAACGACCTTCAAAAGGAGGAAAGAGGGCCACATCCCTGTTGCCGTAATAAGTGATCTCTTCACGCAAAAGGTCCGCCTCATCTTCATTTTCATAAATGACAAGCACATTTTTGTTAATGTGGGCGACAAGCAGGGAGATAAAAGAACCGGCCTTGCCGGTAATATATACGCATCCCGTGTGGTATTCGGGGTCTGGCATGTTGTTCGGGCGTTCATTCACTGGATGCGTACACCGGGGGTATATTTTCTCAAGGGTCGGGGAGTACGGCGGTGTTCTTGTTGTATTCGTTAAGCACGAGTCCGGGGAAGCCCTTCGGAGACACCATCTTTTCCGGGGAGAGCTCCTTCGTTCTCACGGGCCCCATGTTGTATGCCCTGAGCGCAGTATTGAGATCTTGGAAACTTTCTACGAGCTGTGAAAGGAAACGGACACCGATCCTGATGTTGTTATTCGGCTCGTCGATCGTTCTATTGCCCTTCCACGCTATGCCCATGTCGTTGGCCATGTATTTTGCCAGCGACGGCTTGACCTGGAGAAGCCCACGCGCGCCCATCGGGGAAACGGCGTCGTGCTGGAAGTTGCTCTCCACCTTCATAAGGGCAAGGACCAGCCTGTAGTCGATGCCATTATGCCTTGATTCCTCGTAAAGGGTTTGCGAGATTGCTTTCAAGGTGTTGTCTTTGAGTTCCATGTTTTCGTTCTTGATGTGAAGGGCGATCTGGTTCTTGATATTTTTCTGTTTCCGGAGGGAAGCGTAAAAAGCCCCGGGTATTGTAAAACAGAGGATCAAGATGATGGATAATGCGGCAAAGCGTGCCCGGCACCAGAATGTCATGCATAATTAATACAACAGTTAAAGCATAATGTCAACCTAGCCTTTTTTTATGTTAACTTTGATATCATCGCCTTCCTCAACGGTGTAAGGCATGTTCTTGCTTTCCAGGAGGCGTTTTATGTTCTCCAGGGCGGTATTATTGTCGACAAGGACCGTAATGGAGTCGAACCGGGGGTCTTCGATCACCTTCTTTGTTTCAAAAACGGGTTGGGGGCACGACAGCCCTCTCAGGTCAAGTATATTGTCAGCCATTTTAATCTCTCCTTTTTATGCTTCAATGCGTTTTTTCATGAAGAAACCGACAGCAAGGCAGAAAATGAGTCCTGCTACAACCGCGAATGGCCCGAAAGGCCCGACGCCGGCCGGTGAAGAGGCCATGGCAAAGTTATGGGCAAAACCGGCGCCGACTATCATCCCTATGACGAAGGTCCCGGCGTCTATATCGCCTTCGCCGGCGAGGAAGAGCTGTCTCCCGGGGCAGCCGCCAGCTAGGGCGTAGGCGAGGCCCGAGAGCGTCATACCCAGGAAATTCCAAACCTGGTTGGTATGCGCAACAGGTTGGCCCGCGAAACCGGGCTTGAACTGTCCCAGGATGAGGTTCGACAGAAAGGCGAAGACGAGAAGGGAAATAACGCCCCAGGCGAGGTGAAGGTCCTTGAGTAATATTATGTCCCGCACCGCCCCCATGGTACAGAACCTCGTCCTCTGGGCGAAGATGCCTATGAGGAAGGCCGCGATGAAGGCAAAAAGTATGGGTGCGTGCTGCGACCCGGGCCCTTTTTCACTGAAGAACGGCACACCCGTGGGAAGAGAGGGCCTGATGAGGAGCAGAAGGAGGAGCCCGAACATCATAATGGGTATGATCATCCCTGAAAAACGGTATGCCGGGTAGTTTCTCCCGAGGGTGTATCCCTTCTTGATAAAGATTATACCGATATATACACCAAGAATGAGGCCGGCAATGCCCAGGATTGCGTTCAGGTCGCCACCGGCAAGCCTCAATATTGCCCTCCAGGGACATCCAAGGAAAACGAGGGCCCCGGCCATGGCGAAAAAGCCGAGGAAGAACCTGACGAGGGGGAGCGACCCGCCCCGTGCCTTGAACTCCTTGAAGGCAAGGCTGGACACAAATGAACCGAGGACAAAGGCCAGTATCTCGGGCCTTATGTACTGGACAACCGCGGCACGATGAAACCCGAGGGCCCCGGCTATGTCCCGCTCAAAACAGGCAACACAGATACCCATGTTGGCAGGGTTGCCGAATTTCTGGAGAAGCGTTGCCATGATGCCGATGAATACACCCGTCGCGATGATCTTCCAATGCCTTCTAAAAAAATTCACATGAACCCCCACATTATTTTAATTTTGTTTAAGTTATTATCCAATCGCAAAAACGATATGTCAAATAGAAAAAACTGATAATAAGGTCGTACTTATCGAGAGAGAGAATTTTGTGTTCAGACAAGCGAGATCTTTAGCGGGGAAGGCGCAGGACAAGACGATAATGAACACAATATGGTTTTTAAGAAAAAAATGTCTCTCGAGAAACAGGACAGTTAAAAATATGTTTTCCGGGAAAATATGCTACATTATACTGTTAATACAAGGAATTATATGGAAAAGAACCTTTTTGAAGGCCAGATGTTTCAGATACTTGCCGAGAACGTTCCCGTCGGGATCGCCCTTATCGATACACAGGGCGAATACCGTTATCTAAATCGGAAGTTCAAGGAAATGTTCGGATATGACCTTTCTGACATTCCCGACGGTAAGGCTTGGTTTGAAAAGGCCTACCCGGATGAAACATACAGGGATAAGGTGAGTGACGCCTGGATCAAGGATTTCGAGCTTTACAGGCCCGGAGAGAAAAAACCCTGGATATTCAACGTCACCTGTAAGGGCGGCACTGTGAAGGTCATCCATTTTATGCCTGTCCAGCTTCATACCGGCGAGATACTTATCGCTTACGAGGATTTTACCCAGCTTACAATGGCACGGCAGGAACTGGAGGAGAATGAAGGCAAGCTGCGGTTTCTCTATGAGAGATCCGTTGATCCCATATTCATATTTGACGGTGAGTGTTATATAGATTGCAATGAAGCGGCGCTGCAGATCATGGGATGCAATACAAAAGAGGAACTGCTTAAATACCACCCTCTTGAAATTTCTCCTGAATATCAGCCTGACGGAGAGCCATCTAATGAAAAAGGGAAAAGGGTCATAGCGAAAGCGAAAAAAGAGGGGAGTAATCATTTTGAATGGCTCCACAAAAGCATCGACGGGAAGGAATTCTGGGTGGACGTTTCGCTGACCACTATCTCCTTTAAGGGCATCACGCCTCTCATGTATGTCGTATGGCGCGATATAACGGAACGCAAGAGAACGGAGATCGAGCTCAAGAATAGCGAAGAACGTTACAGGAACATGTTCGACAACATCCCGTTCCCGACTTTCGTGTATGATTTTGATACGTTGAATATAGTCGATGTGAATAAGTCGGCGGTCAGATATTACGGTTACTCACGCGAAGAGCTCCTGGGCATGAAGCTTAACGATCTGAAGCCCGACGAAGATGTCCCCTCGCTCCTGGTACACCTGTCCAAACCGGACCCGTCCCAGGAAAAAGGATTGTGGAGGCACAAGAAAAAGGATGGGACTGTATTCGAAGTGGAGATCACAGGGCATTCGCTGCAGTTTCCTGAAAAGAACTATCGAATATTCCTCGCGAATGACATAACGGAGATGAAAAAAGCAGAGGCCGCCTTGAAGTTTACCCAGTTTGCCGTCGACAGAGCGGCGGTCGGCATTCTCTGGATAGGTGAAAAAGGGAATATCTTATATGGAAATGACGAGGTGTGCAGGTTTCTGGGACACACAAGGAAGGAATTGAGCTCTTTAAACATTTTTACAATCGATATGAACTATCCCGAAGGAGCATGGGCCGATAACCTTAACCATATCAGGGAACGAGGGTCGATGAGTGTCGAATCGATCTTTCGGGCAGGCAGCGGAAAGCTGTTCCCCGTTGAGATCACGAGCAACTTCATGGAGTACGACGGCAGCGGATATATCTGCATGATCATCAAGGACATAACGGAACGGAAGATAACGGAAGAAGCCCTAAAGAAGAGAGAAGTTGAACTAAAAATAGAATCGAGCCTTCTGGAGGAAGCGAACACTGCAATGAAGGTCCTTTTGAAACACCGGGAAGACGATAAAAAAGAGCTTGAAACGAAGCTGATAGCCAATATCAAGGAGCTTGTGCTGCCGTATATCGACAAAATTAAAAAAAGCAGGATCGACCCGGGCCAATCGGCATATGTAGATATCATAGAAACAAACCTGAACGATATCCTATCCCCGTTCCTGCAAAAAATGTCGCTGAAATATTCTAATTTTACGCCTACAGAGATACAGGTGGCAAACCTTATAAAGGCGGGCAAAACGTCCAAAGAAATAGCGGAGATCATGAAGGTATCCGTTGGAACTGTCGACACCCACAGGAACAACATCAGAAGTAAATTGAGTCTCAATAAAAAGAAGATCAACTTAAGGGCGTACCTCCTCTCGCTTGGATAAAATATATAGATAATGTATATATTCCATATCTATAAATTACATATATATCTTTGACCACAATATGGTATTATAAAAAACACGGGATGATAAACATGCAAATATATTCCGGATTTTATTTGTCTTCCTATAGCGAAGCCCCTGTTGAGTTTACGCAACAAAAGACTGCCATTTGTTCAACAAGGTTAGCTTCACAAAGCAAAAAAGAAACAAAAGTCATCCCCCCCGACTGTTTCTTTTAAACATCAAGGGGCTTCGCTATCTTTTATTAGAAGGTTTCAAGATCAGGCCCACAATTTAAGATATTCCCCTTAAAGATGGTATATCCCCAGATTATAACGCTGTTATTGATGGGTATCATGGCATCGGGAGAGTTTTCAAAGAGAAGCCTGAAGTTTTGTTCGCTTTCTTTTGCGATATTGGAAGTTGAAATGGCCTCATAGCCCCAATTGTTGTCGTCAACAACTATGATTCGATGTTTTCGGGGTTCTGTCGCTTCTTCATCATTCGGATAGGCCAATCTGTTCACGGGACATTTTTATTTCACTTTCCTGATCGGTCCTGAATTGCCGTCAGATATCGATCGTGTCAGGATGTCTAATTCCTCCTCGAGTTCCACGATGAATGAATCAATGTTCGTAAGATTATTTCTTATCGATGAACCTTCAGACGGAGAAGAAATACGGTTAAGTTCTATTCTTTCAAAATTGACTGTTGAACCTTTCATGAAATCCACCTCCTTTTGAAATGATCCAGGCCTTTTTGCTGAAAAACACTTCCTGAAGTGTGTGCACTCTGAAGAACATCGGTAATAAAAAAATATCAAGGCATAATGATCATTCTGGAAAAGGCCCCCGATATGAAACGGTCAAAGATATTCAAAGGGGCATGTTTTGTTTGTCTTCACAAAAAAGAAGGGGTGAGGAGGACGTTTGATGTATATTCAATGATGTTCGCGCCATAAACATCCTCCTCGTTCATCATCAAGCGCATTCCTGTCGATAATTTTCTATATAGGGTGGCGAAGCCTCTTGTGCGGGGGAAAAAGCAGTAGAAGTATGGGGGGGGGTATGCTCTACTTCTTTTTCTAAATTCGTGGCGAGCTTTTCTCGGGAAATAATGGTGTTTCCCAGTCCCTGTCTACAAGAGGCTTCGTCTGTGGAGGTAGCATATACCGTAAAGCTGTTGCGGGCCTGAAATACGAACCCGGCCAGATTATCCAGTAAAGAGAGCTTTTTGTATATCCCTGTAGCCATCATATCGATATGTATTAAAGCAATTGCTGTGCCAAATTGTAATATGCTGATATTATTGATAAAGAAGAAATATACATTGCAGATATTATGGAATATACTCCACAATTATGGAATCAATTCCACACTAGATATCACAGGATTAAGGGGTCAGAGAAAAACAATCTTCTTTGAACCCTTAATCCTCAACCCTGCCCAATTTATAATCTTTGATCTTTGTTAGAAGTGTTTTGTAGTCTACCTCAAGCAGCCTGGCAGCCCTTGACTTGTTGCCCTTGGTGATGGTCAGCGCTTTTTTAATTACCTCTTTTTCGGCATCACGTGCCGCATGAGAGGCCGCCTGTTTCAAAGGGGTGATGACGGGCATTCCGCTTTGAAGGGAGAGGGTGTCACCTATAATAAATTCAATATGTCCGGGCTTGATGATGCCGTCTTCGCAGGAAAGAACGGCCCTGCGGATAACATTCTTAAGTTCCCGTACATTACCGGGCCAGGAATATCCCATAAGGAGATCGGCGGTCTCTTTCGATAGTTCCCTCATTTGCTTTCCCAACTCCATGGATGCCATTGTCATGAACTTCATGGCAAGGAAAGGGATGTCCTCCGTTCTGTCACGTAACCTTGGTATGGTGATCATATATTCGCTGAGACGGAAGAAAAGGTCTTCACGAAATTTTTTTTCACGAACAGCGTTTTTGATATCAACATTGGAGGCGACGATGATCCGGACATCGATATCCACGGGTTTCGTGCTTCCGATCGGGTAGATCCTTTTTTCTTCAACGGCCCGCAGAAGTTTGCTCTGAAGAAGCGGTGGAGTGTTCTCCAGTTCGTCGATGAAGAGCGTACCCCCGTGGGCTATTTCAAAGAATCCTGTTTTTTTTCTGTCAGCCCCTGTAAATGCACCTTTTTCATGTCCAAAGAGCTCGCTTTCGATGAGATTATCCGGTATGACACCGACATCGACAGACTGAAAAAGGCCACGTGCCCTCTTGCTTAAATTGTGTATCGTTTGTGCAACGACCGACTTACCGGTACCAGTTTCTCCCTGGATGATAACGGAGAAGTCGGTCGTTGATACCTGACGTATTTGCAGGATGACGTTTCTCATGGGATCGCTCCTGCCAAAAAGTGATTCCAGCGATCCGAGCATGGCGTCATCGAGCTGATTAAAAGCAGCCTGGAGAGAGTAGGCCTCAATAGCTCGTTTCAAAGTCAGTACAAGTTTGTCAACCTGCGGGGGTTTGGTCAGAAAATCATAAGCACCAAGCTTGATGGTCTTTACGGCCGTTGGAATATCGGCATAACCTGTCACTATTATGACTGGTATATAGGGATCGATCTTTTTAAGGGCGTCAAGAGTTTGTATACCGTCCATTTCGGGCATCTTCAGGTCGAGAAGAACGCAAAGAGGATGTTTGTTCCTGAAGAGCTTGATACCCTCAGGCCCCCCGGAGGCCTCAATGGGCAGGAACCCGTTCTTTTTTAATATTGTGGCGAGAACGAGCCTGACGGACCGGTCGTCATCGATAATAAGGACCTTCTGTGGTTGTTCGGTATTGGAAAGCATTTTTATATTAATGGTATAGCATAAAAGTATACGATTTCAAAGGTTTATGATTTGACGGGATTGACGGCAAAGCGCATCCAGGATAACGCGAACGCGGCATCCCGGTTGGCCAATCTTTCGAAGGACCTGCAGAAGGTAGTGGGGCAGTTCAAGTTGTAAAAAGGCAGGGTCCTGAATCCTTGGCCCTTATTTCATCGACATCAGCAGATCAATAAGAGGCGAAAGGGCAGGCACTTCCTTCAGACCGGCGATGATGAGGTCAACAAGGTGCTTGTTCGCCGTCTTTCTAGACATTTGCAGTTCAAGGGTCCTTATATCAACCACAAGGTCTTCTTTGACGTTGCCGTGCAACGAAGGGTCGTTGCGGACCAGCATCTCCATACTGGCGATGATGTGGGTGATGCCTTCGTGATGGGGGACAGGTTGATCACTTTGCGTCAGTGGAGGAGACTGGAACGAGAGCGGGGGTATATCGGATGGAAGACCGCTTTCGATGGTCCTTGGAACCTTATTTCCTGTAAGAGACCGGAAACGTTGATACTCACCAATAATACCCGTTTCCCCGCCCTGCATGGCAAAGGCCTCGCCGCTGGGAGTTATTAAGGCGCTCAAAGCGCTGGCGTGATCGAAGGCAAGAAGGATATAGCCTTTGTCTTCGAGAAGGCGGGAGGCCTCCACAACGGCAGTCCTGTCTTCAAGGCCGACATTTACGGCGATCTCGTCAATGGAGAGGAAAAAATTGCTGTGCCCGAGGGTTTCCGTTTCATCATACAAGGCGGCAAGCAAAAGCTCGGCAAGTTCGTTTGTGTTCATCTCGTTCATTGATACCGATGGTTTATTATATCAGGTTATGGATGACAGAGAAACAGCTTTGTGATACCGGCAGGTGCAGTTGCCCTCATGTGTCTTCATGGGAATAGTCGGAGGAAGCCGGCCTGAAGGAGCGTGACTTTTTCTTTTCGCCTGTCTGGTGCTTGATACGGAGGACCTTTTCTTTTGCCCTCCTGGACCTTTTTCTTTTCTGCCTCTTGATCTTTTCTCTCTTTTGTTGTTCTTCGCTTTCTTTTCCCAGGACCACGTTCTCGATCTTATCGGCAAGGATCCGCCTGGCCAGGAACCTGTTGAGGGCTTGCGAGCGTTCCTGCTGGCACTTTACCTCGATGCCTGTTGGGGTGTGTTTTAAATACACACAGGTTGAGGTCTTGTTGACGTTCTGGCCGCCGTGGCCGCCTGAACGCACGAACCTTTCTATGATATCTCTTTCTTCGATCCCGAGACGCTCCATTCTTTCAAGAAGTGATCTCTCTTTTTCCGGGCTCACTGAGAATTTAAGTGTTGTCATGGGTGTTCCTTCGACAAAAGGATACATCATCGGGGTTGCTTTTCGAAAGCTAAAATATTTTTTAAGGCTAATTGCGTCGGAAAAAGTAATATTCTCACAGAAAGGGCCGTTCAGGATAATAGGCCTGAATGGAAGATATCTTTAAAAAGATGGGGGTGTCGTCGTGAATCACGGATTAATGCGATCATTGCTCGTCGCACTGCTTATAATATTTCTTTTTGGATGCGGAAAAGGAGTTGATATCCAGGAGCGGCCGAAGCAAACTGTGGATCCTGCAGGGGGTATCCAGTACAAAAAGGAGCTGGAAGAGATCAAAAAGAACATCAGAGGTGATATCAGGATCAAGCTCAAAAAAGACGGCAAGGGGAGCTACGGCTGGGAGATCACAGGGAGGGACCTGCAGGAGGTAATAAAGGCCAACAATGTTCTGCGAAGCAGGATCAATGACGGGAAGCGCGAATGAGCCCGATCGACCTGGCGTACGAGACCGCTTCTTTGTGATCGCTGCCGTTTATTATATGAGAGATCTCGGGAAATTCACCTGCCCGGTGACAAGGGTGGTACTGGGCCATGATGTTCACGTATGAGTTCAGGGAAACTTCGTTGGCTATGAGATCGAGGACGGCCCGCGTGTCGTCCATGCAGGAGGGCATCATGAGGTGCCTTATGATGAGACCGCGCCTCGCGACGCCGCTTCCATCCGTCACCAGGTCCCCGACCTGCCTGTGCATCTCTTTTACCACCGCAGATACGATCTCAGGGTAATTATCGGCCCGGCAGTATTTTGATGAGAGCCTATTGTCCAGGAATTTTATGTCCGGCATGTAGATGTCGAAGATCCCGTCAAGAAGCTCTATAACCTCGAGGGAGTCATATCCGCTCGTGTTGTAAACAAGGGGGACTGTCAGCCCCTTTTCAATTGCAGACGGCAGCGCCTTGACTATCTGGGGAACGTAATGGGTCGGGGTGACGAAATTGATGTTATGGCATCCCCCTGACTGCAGATTGATCATGATGTCTGAAAGGACGTCCGAAGAACATTCGACCCCTTCCCCGAGGATACTGGTCTCATAATTTTGGCAGAAGGCGCATCTAAGGTTGCAGTGTGTCAGGAATATGGTTCCAGACCCGTTAGTGCCGGTCAGAGGCTTTTCCTCGCCGAAGTGGGGTGAAGCGGACGAAAGGTGAAGATCGTACGGGGCCCTGCAGTATCCCGGATCTCCTCCCTTGCGGTCAGCCATGCATTGCCTTGGACAGAGCATGCAGGGATCAAGGCGCGTGACAAGTTCTTCAAGCCTCTCGTCGAGGATGCCTTTTGAATATGATGACAGATAAGATGGAAAATGGGTCATGACACTTTAAAAATACCACAGGATGATTTATTATTGTATGATAATGAAGTTTGAAGGCAGGAGAATAGGATTATGGACAAATTTGAATATACGGTAAAGATCTACTCCATGGACAACCTTAAAGACGGCGGTGTAGACGTTGAGGCCGAAAACAATATAGTTTACGCATGTCGGCCAGGGGGAGAATGTGAGGTCCATAACGTGGGGATCGAGCAACTCGAAAACCTTTCCGGGTTGTTCAATAAGATGGGGGAAGCCGGATGGGAGCTTGTGGAACTCTTTTTCCACCAGTCCGGTGTTGTGAGCTTCTGGAAGAGGCTCATTGAGGACCAGGCAATAAAGACCGAACAATAACGTAAAGGAGGTTTTTTATGCCCTTGACACCTTGGAAATCTTTATGGGAAACAAAGTTTCCCTCTTTACGTGAAGAAATGGACAGGGTCTTCGAGGAATTCTTCGGGAAAGCCGGCTTTCCTTCGCTTCGTGAGACCGGCTGGCTTCCTGCGGTGGACGTTCGTGAGACCAGGAAAGATGTTGTCGTCACTATTGACATACCTGCCATTGACCCGAAAGAAGTTACGATCTCCATAATTGATGACAAATTGACAGTTAAAGGGGAGCGCAAAAGAGAGGAAGAACTTAAGGAAGAAGATTATTACCGCGCCGAAAGGATTTACGGGTCATTCCAGAGGACCATCCAGTTGCCTTCCGAGGTCATCGGGGACAAGGCCAAAGCCACATACAACGATGGTGTTCTTAAGATAATTGTTCCGAAATCTCAGAAGGCCCTTCCAAAAGAGATCAAGATCAACGTGCAGCAGTCACGAGCCAAGGAAGCGCCACGTACTGCCAAACAACGGAGGAAGTAATGAAAGAAAAAGTTCAGCAGGTCATTGAAAAGATCAGGCCCCTTTTACAGAGAGATGGCGGCGACATTCAGCTTGTCGACGTCGTAGACGGCGTTGTAAAGGTCAAGCTCCAGGGAGCGTGCGGAACATGCCCCATGAGCATGATGACATTGAAGATGGGTGTGGAGCGGCAGCTCAAACAGGAGATCCCCGAGGTAAAAGAGGTGGTCTCTGTTTAAGCCTTTATAATTTTGACAAATACCATGCCCCCGGAAAAACGCTTATTTGTAATCGATGACGAAAAACTGCTGCTGGCTGTTTTGCAAGACTATCTTGAGCAATGTGGTCTCAAGGTGTTTCCCTATGAATCGGTCCCTGACCTGGAAAAGGAACTTGAGGAAAAACAGCCTCACGCCATACTTCTTGATATAGTCCTCCCCATGGTTTCCGGAATAGATATCCTGAAAATGATCAAAAAGATCGACCGTCGCATCCCTGTGATCATGATGACGGGATACGCCGATGAATCGGAAAGGCTTGAATCCCTGCGCAGCGGGGCGTACGCGCTTTTGGCAAAACCTTTCAGGAGTCTCGAAGAGCTGTACCATATCGTGAACAATTGCATGGAACATTACATTGAGACCTTAAGGACCGAAGAATTGACGACAGAGGTGGAAGAACGTTACCGCAGGGAGAAGATAAACACCCTCGAACTCGATTTTCTGAAGAACCTCCAGCACATGATCGGGGAAACGGATGACCCTGTCTTTGTTTTGAAGAACGCCCATACATTGCTTAAGAACTTCATTGATTTTGACTTTTTTGGGACCATGCTGCTCAATGAGAAGGAGGTAGGCATCCAGATATTTCCGGGTGCAGAGGAAAACTTGAAGCTTATTCAAGACATGGCGTCGGTGCTTGCACAAAAGATACCTCGGAAACAAAAGATACCGGGACAGCTTATTGTTGTCCAGGGGGTTGTACAGGAAGAGGTCCACCCTGGAAAGGCCGATGTCGAGGCAGTCATCGCTGAACTTTCAACCGTGGACCGCAACTACGGTTTTGCCGCACTCTACAGAGCGCAGCCATTTGATGCACCGGAGTCGTTGATATTTGCCCGATTTTGTTCACACATTACGCTTACCCTCGAAAAGATCCGTCTCTTCAATGAGGTAAAGACACTCTCGATCCATGACGGATTAACAGGTATTCATAACCACGCTTATATTGTTGGCGAGCTCGAAACAGAGGTCAAACGCTCTGAGCGGTACAACACTTCTTTTTCGGTCGTTCTTTTTGATATTGACGATTTCAAGTTGATAAACGATGAATATGGCCACCTTGCCGGTGATCATGCCTTGAGGCGGATCACGCAGGTGATGAAGGAGAACCTTAGGACCATTGATATGATCGGAAGATACGGAGGCGAGGAATTCCTTGCTATACTCCCCGAAACCGATTCGAAGAATGCCGTCATTGTGGCCGAACGTCTGAGAAGTGCAGTTGAAACGGCGGTGCTGGATTTCGAGAACATACATATCAACGCAACCGTGAGCGGAGGCGTTGCTACCTATGCCCCCGGCCTTGTGGTAAAAGAGATGATCAAAAAGGCCGATGACAACCTTTATCAGGCGAAAAAAGACGGTAAGAACAGGATATATTATGAGAACTTTTGACGATGTCATTGAATTGGTCCGGAGTTTCCTGCGAATTGACACATCAAACCCTCCGGGCAACGAAGAGGATGCCGCACTGTACCTTGAAGACGTTCTGAAACGAGAAGGTATCGGGGCTGAAATATTCTCGGCCGTCCCAAGACGTGCCAACATCCTTGCACGAATAAAGGGAAAAGAAAAGGGCAAGGCCGTTATCCTCTTAAGCCATATAGATGTTGTTCCCGTCAATGAGAAAGAATGGACGGTAAACCCTTTCGGCGGTGAGATAAAGGATGGTTACATCTATGGCAGGGGCGCCATCGACATGAAGTCTCAGGCTATTTGCCAACTCCTTGCCTTTATTGATCTGGCGAAAGAAGGGGTCGTCCCGAAACGGGACATCATATTCCTGGCGACCTGCGACGAAGAAGTAGGGGGCAGCCATGGTGCCGAATTCATGCTTGACAGGGTGCCCGATCTTCGGGATTCGTCTTTTGTGCTCAGCGAGGGCGGATTCATGATCGAAGAGAATGGTTCTGCCAACGCCCAGATAGCGGTGACCGAAAAAAAGTTGGGCCAGTTCATTATCAGGGCAACGGGCACCGGAGGGCACGGGTCCATGCCCCACGGTGACAACTCGAACGAGAAGATCGTTGCGGCGTCAGAGCGGATCCTTTCTTATGCGTGGCCGCTAAAAAGAACTTCAATAACCTCTGCTTATCTGAAAGGCGCCCTGGAAGGCAGGGACATTGGCGGCAGGAGATTTCCGGCTTTGGGAAAGGCTTTGAAAAATAAACAGTGGATAAGATACCTCGAAGCGAATGAGATATATAACGCCATTCTTCGAAACACCGTGACGTTGACCATACTGAAGGGTGGAGAAAAAGTGAATGTCATTCCCACGGAATCGGAGGCGTATTTTGACGCTCGCCTGTTACCGACGGAAAGCCACGAGAGGTTTTTCGGGAAGATCAAAAAACTTGCCGGCAATGACGTTCAAATTGAACGGATAGGGGCCGATATCAGCGAGCCCGGCCCTTCGCGGTACAACACGGCCTATTTCCGCGGGATCAGCGAATGTGTCAGGTCATTGAGGGGGAAACACCTCCCCGTACTTCCTTTTATCATGACAGGGGCAACCGACCTGAGGTATTTCAGGAACTTGGGCATCCCTTCATATGGTTTTTTCCCCATCACGCTGACAAGGGAAGAATTGATGAGAATGCACGGAAAAGATGAAAGGATCTCGGTAGAGAATATCAGGGAAGGTTTGGATGGGTGCAGGAGAATAATAAATTTCCTTGCCTCGGAAAAGATGCCATAACGATATTTCTTGACAAAGCATGGTTAATTCGTTGAAAATAATGCGTGAAAATATTAACAAGCAATAAAAAAATAAAAAAAAATGTTCATCAAGGGAGGTGAAAAATTAATCACTCAAAATCCAGGCGATACGCCATTATGGGGGTAGTATGAAAGAGATTATGCAAGGAAACGCAGCAATTGCAAGAGGTGCCTGGGAAGCCGGTGTTAAGATCGCTGCTGCTTATCCCGGAACACCGAGCAGTGAGATCCTGAAAGATGTTGCCGATAATTATCCGGAGATCTACGCTGAATGGTCTCCCAATGAAATGGTTGCCCTCCAGGTTGCAAGCGGAGCGGCGATAGCCGGAGCAAGGGCGATGGCCTCCATGAAACACGTTGGTATGAACGTTGCCTCCGATTCGCTGATGACCCTTGCCTACACGGGTATCAAGGGCGGCCTCATGATTGTCATTGCAGACGATCCGAACGTCCACAGTTCCCAGAACGAGCAGGACAGCCGCAACTGGGCCCGCTTTGGAAAGATCCCGATGCTCGAACCCGGCGACGCGCAGGAATGCTTGGACTTCACCAAGGTCGCCTTCGACATCAGTGAAAAATATGACACCCCGGTCATCCTGAGAACGGTAACACGCATTGCCCACGCTGACTCACTGGTCCAGCAGGGCAAGAGGGTCGAATCGAAGATGGAACTGGGCCTGGATCCGAAGCTAGCGACAAAATACGTCATGGTTCCGGCAAATGTTCGTCCCAGAAGGAAAGCTGTCGAAGAGCGGATGAAGAAACTGGAAGATTTTGCCAACAAGACCAAGCTCAACAAGATGGAGATCAACAGCAAGAGTGTAGGTATAATCGCCAGCGGCGCCGCCTATATGTATGCGAAAGAAGTTTTCCCGGAATACTCCTTCCTGAAACTGGGTATGGTTTGGCCGCTTCCAAAGAAGATGATCGCCGATTTCTTCAAAAAGGTGAAAAAGGTCATGGTCATCGAGGAACTCGATCCCTTCTTTGAAACAGAGATCAAGGCCATGGGCTACAAGCTCTTCCATGGCAAGGATATCATTCCCAATATGTACGAACTTTCACCGGAGATCATAGAAAAGGCGGTAAAGGGTAAAACCTATAAGGCGCCCAAGATCAAGGTAAAACCGGAAGACCTTCCGAGAAGACCGCCCAACCTCTGCGCAGGCTGCTCTCACAGGCCGCTTTTCTATGCCCTTAAAAAGCTCGGCACCTTTGTTTTCGGCGATATCGGCTGCTACACACTGGCCGTTGCTCCTCCCATCTCAGCCCTCCACACCACTATCTGTATGGGTTCCGGCGGAGGGATGGTCCACGGTGCAATGAAGGCGATGGGCAAGGCAGCCCTCGGAAAGATGTGTGCCGTCCTTGGCGACTCAACGTTTCTCCACTCCGGGATCGCGCCGCTTATGAACGCGGCATACAATAAAGGCAATACGACAACCATTATCCTTGACAACAGGATCACCGGTATGACCGGCCACCAGGAACACGCCGGAACGGGTTTCACCGTACGTCAGGAACCGGCTAACATGGTCGACTACAAGGAGATCGGAAAGGCCGTCGGCATCAAGCACATCCGTTACATCGATCCTTACAATATCAAAGAAACCATGGAGATCGTCAAGGAAGAGCTGAACAGGGATGAAGCATCTCTCATCATCTGCAAGGACAGCCCCTGTATGCTCCTTCGCAGGGCGAAACCCCTTGAAAAGTTCAAAATTCCGCTTTTTGCGGTCAACATGAATAAATGCCGCGGCTGCAAGATGTGTCTCGAGATCAATTGCCCTGCCATCAGCTGGAGGGAAAAGGCAGGAGAGACAAAAGACGGCCACAAGAGAAAAGGAACGGTCTATATCAACCCCGATCAGTGTGTTGGATGCGAGGTATGCGTTCAGGTTTGTAAATTCGATGCCATAGAACCGGCCAAGAAATAAGGAGGTAGGAGATGAAAAAAGACGAAAAGACCACAAACATATTTCTTTCCGGCGTTGGCGGACAGGGCGCGATCCTTGCGAGCAATATCCTCGGTGAGGTGTTTATCAAGGCCGGTTATGATGTTAAAAAAGCCGAAGTCCACGGAATGGCCCAGAGGGGCGGCGACGTTACCACCCATTTCAGATACGGGAAAAAGGTCTATTCACCGATCATCAAGTACGGCGACGTTGACTACCTTCTTTCCTTCGAACTCCTGGAAGCCATCCGCTATATCAACTGGGTGAAACCGGACGGGAAGATCATCATCAATACCCAGGAGATCCTCCCCCCGTCGGTCAGCCTCGGCCTGATGGAGTATCCCAAGGATGTTGACAAGATCTTCAAGAAGCATTTCAAAGAGAACGTACATGTTGTTGACGGGCTGGGGATCGCGAAGGAGCTGGGCAATCTGCAGGCACAGAACGTTGTCCTCGTAGGCGCGTTCTCGAACTTTTTTCCAAAGATCAAAGAGTCCTTCTTTGTCGACGCGATAAAGAAGCTCCTTGCGCCAAAACTGCACGATCTCAATATCAAGGCGTTCCAGGCTGGAAAGAAGGCCCTGTAAAACCGAATGCCATCAATTTTCAAATGTTTTAGAAAAGAAGAAAGGCCCTCAAAAGGGCCTTTCTTCTTTATGTTATTCATAGCCCTGTCAATACTGCTCGTTATTATACTTTTATCTCCAGGAAGGGTGGCAGCAATGGAAGTCCACACTCTCGGCAATGGTCTCAATTATATCCTTGAAGAACGCAAAAATACCGGTGTCGTCGCTGTTCAGGTATGGGTCAAGGTCGGTAGTAAGGATGAAAACGACGCCGTCGCGGGCATCACGCATTTTATAGAGCACCTTATCTTCAAGGGAACGGAAAAGCTCAAAGGGAACACCTTTGCGTCGAAGATAGAGGCAATGGGCGGAAGCGTAAATGCCTTTACTTCATTTGACAACACCGTTTACTACATCATTATTCCCGCGAAGGTATTCCAGGAAGGTTTTGAGCTCCTCATTGAATCTGTCAGGAACCCGGCTTTCCCCGACAATGAGGTCACGAAGGAGAGGAAGGTCATCCTTGAAGAGATCAAGATGGGGGAGGACGACCCGCAGCGCAAGCTTTTCAAGGAGATGTTCTCTTTGAGCTACCACGGTGAACTCTACGGGAAACCGGTCATCGGTTTTAAGGAGACCGTAGAGAAGATCTCGAGGAAAGATATCGTAGATTATTTTCGGTCTCATTATGTACCTCAGAACATGGCCGTAGTGATAGTCGGTGATTTTGACAAGAAAAAGGCCTTTTCCCTCATAGAAAAACACTTCTCGGGCAATAACGGTGAAAAAGCGCCCCTACAAAGGCATATTGTGAAGGATGGCCCTCAAGGTGACACGGAAAAGGTCCTTGAGAGGGACGTAAGGGAAAACTATCTTGCTCTCGCTTACCCGGTCCCGAAGAGGACAAACGCGGATGTTCCGGCCCTTGATGTATTGGGGGTTATCCTGGGTGACTCGGAGAGTTCACGCCTGCAGGAGACCCTTAAGAAGAAAAAAGGCGTGGTGAACGGTATAGCGACGTACGTGTTCACGCCGAAGGAGCAGGGGCTCTTCATCGTTTACGCAAATTATGGCGGTGAAAACACGGACAAGGTGCTCTCGGGTATAGATGAAGAGCTCAGGCGCATCAAGACAGGCATGGTCGGGGACTGGGAACTTACAAAGGCAAAGAACATGCTCAAGGCATATTACATATATGATGCCGAAACCGCGCAGGGAAGGGCACGCCAGATCGGCGATTCCAAGACTATGACGGATGATCCCGGTTTCATAGAGAAATTTCTGAAGGCCGTGGATGCCGTAACGAAGGATGATGTAAAAAGGGTGGCAGAAAAATATCTTGTAAAGAAGGACAGGCGGCTCGTCACAATGAGGCCGAAGCGCACCACCAACCCTTACAAACACACCCTCGGGAACGGTCTGACCTGCCTCGTCAATAAGAACACCTCTTCACCGAGCTTTGCCTTCAAAATAGGGTTTATAGGCGGTTTGAAGGATGAACCTGCCGGGAAAAATGGTGAGTTCAACCTTCTGGCGAGAATGCTTTTGAAGGGAACAAAAAAGAAAGGTTCTTCACAGATAGCAAAAGAAATAGACCTTCTGGCAGGGGCACTCTCGCCTTTCAACGGGCGCAACCTTTTCGGCCTCTCAGGAAAATTCTTAAGCAAGGATATCAGGGCGGTGATGTTCCTCCTGAGAGAACTCCTCATGGAAACGAGCATGAAGGAGGAGGAGCTTCTCAGGGTAAAGCGCGAGGTATTATCGGAGATACGCCAGAGGGACGACGATCCCGTGAGCCTGGCCTTTACACGCTTCAATGAGGCCATCTTTACGGGCCACCCGTATGGTCGTGATCCCATAGGGAATGAAAAAGATGTTGAAGGCATCTCCCTGCAGGACGTGGCGGAGGCATACAAGCGGTATGTCACGCCCCGGGGGGTTGTGATCGCCATCTCCGGTGATGTTGACGAAAAAGAGATATTTGCCCTCGTTGACGAGCTTTTCGGGGGGTGGAAAGGGGGAAAGACAGAACTGCAAAAGATCTATCCCAAGGCCTCCGGAAAAGATGTGAAACTTGATAAGGAGATCCAGCAGACGCATATAATATTCGGTTTCCTCGGACCGGGATTGACCGACAGGGACAGGTACGCCGCCGAAGTGCTGGATGCCGTCCTTTCGGGAATGGGTGGGAGGATACACAAGGTGCTCAGGGAAGATAACCCCTATGCCTACGCACTCACGTTCTTCAATCAGATGGCCTACGAGACAGGGGCAATGGGTATCTATATCGGTACCAGCGAGGGCTTTGTGAAAGACGTTATACGCATAGCCCGTGAGGAGATAGAACGGATCCGGGAAAAGGGGTTCACGGAAAAAGAGGTTGAAGACGGGAAGCGCTACCTCATCGGTAATCACTATATCAGGATCCAATCTAACAGCGCCATCTCTTCGTCTATGTGCTTTGATACCCTTTACGGATTACCTCCCGGTTCTTTCAAGACGTGGCCGTCACATATCGAAAAAGTGACAAAGGAAGATGTCGATAAGGTGGCAAGGAAATACCTCACGTTGGATACAATGGTCCAGTTCATTTTGGGAAAGGTGAAGTGAGATTCTGACCCCTTAAGCCCTGAATCCTGAGTCCTATCTTACTTTTTAAAGAACGATCTGATACTTTTGATGATGTGATCTTTCTCCATTTTCTTCAACTCCGGGAATATCGGCAGGGCAAGACTTTTTCGGGATGCATCTTCTGACACGGGGAAATCACCCGTTTGATAGCCAAGGTATGAAAAACAGGGCTGTATATGAAGCGGCAGAGGGTAGTAGATACCCGTCATGATCCCATTCTCTTTCAGGTGAAGCTGGAGGGCGTCGCGCTCTCCGGTACGGATCACGTAATGGTGGAAGATATGCGATGTTTCATCGTCTATCGGGGGAAGGACAAGTGGGAGGTCACGAAGGTGCATGTTGTAATACCCGGCATTCTCGAGGCGTTTTTTGTTCCAGGCAGGGAGCCTGGTGAACTTGACGCTCAAGGCAAGCGCTTTTATTTCGTCAAGCCTGCTGTTGAACCCGATCATCTCATGAATATATTGTTTTTCTCCCATGCCGTGTACGCGGAGTTTTTTCGTTTTTTCACCGAGGTCATCACGTTTTGTGAGCACCATACCACCTTCGCCGATACCCCCCAGGTTCTTGGTGGGATAGAAGCTGGTGGCAGCTATGTCGCCGAAATTGCCTGAGGCGATCCCGCCTCTGCGGGCACCGAGTGCCTGTGCCATGTCCTCAATAATGGGGATGTTATTTTTTTTCGAGATATCAAGTATCCTGTCCATGTCGCAAAGCTTTCCAAAAAGGTGCACTACAAGGATGGCCTTTGTTCTTTCTGTGACTGCTTTTTCAATGAGTGACGGGTCAATGTTCATATCGCTTTGCTGGATGTCGACAAAAACAGGTCTGGCACCCACCAGGGCGATGGAGCTGGCAGTTGAAAAGAATGTATATGGAGTGGTAATGACCTCGTCACCTTCCCGTATACCCAGGGCCATGAGCGCAAGGATGAGGGCATCGGTACCGTTCGCGCAGGATATGGTATGGGCCACACCCGAATAAGATGCAACCTGTTGCTCAAGCTTAAGGCAATATTGACCCAGGATCAGTTTCTGTTCGTCAAGTATCTCGCGTACACCCTTCAGTATCTCCTTCTTGACACCCTTGAACTGGGCTTTCAGGTTGATCGGTGGAATGTTCATCTTTGCAATGTCCTTTCGGAAAGGTTTATGGGTTATTGTTAATCGGTTTATGTTAGCATATTCTTTCATGCCAACTCAAGATTTCATTGCTTTTCGCTGTTATACCCGTAAATTGGACCGAAGGCACTCGCCTTCTTAAGGTTATCGGCAGGTCTCCTGACATTTTAGCGCCCGGGTCACTTTACCGTGTATATTGGTTATAATTACAAGCGGTTTGACCCGTTTCCTGCGCATCTCGTGGGGGGCGACCGAGTTTGTTTAAAAAGGGTCTGAAAGTACCTCTTTGATATTCATTAAAATCGTTGACAAATACTTGTAATTGCGATAAAAAGATTGTGAATTTTTTTTCAATTGAAAGGAGACCTTTATGAAAGAAGCAGTCATCGTTTCATGCGCAAGAACAGCGATCGGCCAGTTCGGTCAGTCCCTGAAAGATGTACCTGTTGTTACGCTTGGCGGGCTTGCAATCAAGGAAGCCATTAAAAGGGCAGGGCTCAGGCCTTCGAAGAGCAAGGACAAGGAATTCGCCCCCGCGATATTTGAAGGCAAGACAGACACCGAGCTTGAAGCGAAGTATTATGATTATGACAGCAGTCTGAAAGAGGTTGTTATCGACGAAGTTATCATGGGCAATGTTCTTCAGGCGGGACTCGGTCAGAACTCGGGGCGTCAGGCCAGCATTCACGGCGGTGTCCCCAAAGAAACGGCTGCTTACACTATCAATAAAGTATGTTCATCGGGATTAAGGGCTATCATCAATGGTATGCAATCCATTATGGTGGGTGACAATGAAGTTGTAGTCGCAGGCGGTATGGAAAATATGAGCCTTGCGCCCTTTGCGTTACCTTCGCTTCGCTTCGGGGCACGTATGTTTGACACCAAGGCAGTCGACCTCATGGTCCTTGACGGCATTTGGGAGATCTTTTACGGATACCACATGGGCGTGACCGCCGAGAACATCGCGGCGAAATACGGCATAACAAGGGAAGAACAGGACAAGTTCGGTCTTTTGAGCCACCAGAGGGCAAGGGCGGCCATAAAGGCAGGCCTTTTCAAGGATGAGATAGTGCCCGTCGTCATCCCCAGGAAAAAAGGTGATCCCATTATCTTCGATACCGATGAAAGACCGATGGACACAACCCTTGAAAAAATGTTGTCGATTGCCCCGGCATTCAAGAAAGACGGGACAGTTACGGCAGGCAATGCCTCCGGCTTGAACGACGCCGCGTCCGCAGTCGTCATGATGGCCAGGGAAAAGGCGCAAGAACTGGGCATCAAACCCATGGGCAAGGTCATTTCCTGGGCGAACGGCGGTCTTGACCCGGCATATATGGGCCTCGGCCCCATTCCTGCCATCAAGAAGGCGCTTAAGAAGGCGAACCTGACGATCGATCAGATCGATCTTATCGAGCTAAACGAAGCATTCGCGTCACAGTCCCTGGGATGCATCAAGGAACTTGGCGTGAACACCGATAAATGCAATATGTTTGGCGGCGGTATCTCACTTGGTCATCCCATCGGGTGCACCGGTGCCCGTCTCGTGACAACGGCCCTGTACCAGATGAGAAGGCTCGGACTCAAATACGGTCTCGTTTCCATGTGCATCGGCGGCGGTATGGGGTTGGCAGCCATTCTCGAATGCGAGGCGTAACCATGGAGTTCAAAAACCTTATCGTAGAAAAGAAGGACGGTATCGCAACGCTTAAGTTCAACAGGCCAAAGGCCCTGAACGCTTTGAACTCGGAAACGCTCATCGAGCTGAAAGCGGCAGGGGATGCCCTCAACGCAGACAAAGAGGTCAGGGTTGTCATAGTGACCGGAGAAGGCGACAAGGCATTTGTTGCCGGTGCCGATATCCTGGAAATGAAGGACCTTACGGCCCTGGAAGGCATGGCTTTTTCCAGCAGGGGGCACGAGGCTTTGGCAACCCTTGAGAACATGGAAAAACCGGTCATAGCGGCGGTGAACGGATTTGCACTTGGCGGCGGGTTCGAAGTGGCCCTTGCCTGTGATATAATCTATGCATCCGATAAGGCAAAAGTAGGTTTTCCCGAAACAACCCTAGGGATCCATCCCGGTTTCGGAGGCACACAGCGCACGGCAAAACTCGTAGGGCTCGCGAAAGCGAAAGAGCTCATCTTCACGGGTAAGACGATAGGTGCCCAGGAGGCTTACGAGATGGGCCTTTTAAATAAGGTCGTGCCCCAGGACCAGCTTATGGCAGAGGTCATGGCCCTTGCCGAAAAGATAAGGGCTAACGGACCTTTCTCAGTCAGGCTCGCAAAGGAATGCGTCAACAAGAGCCTCTCCCTTGACAATAAGGAAGGTCTCACGCTCGAGGCGAAAGACTTCGGCCTCTGTTTTGCCACGAAGGACCAGAAAGAGGGCATGACAGCGTTCGTGGAAAAAAGGAAAGCAACCTTTACTGGTGAATAAAACATATAAGGAGGACACTTTGAAGATAGCGGTTTGTTTGAAACAGGTTCCCGATACAGAAGCAGAGATCAAATGGGACATACCTAAGGGTGCCTTGAGCAGGGAAGGCATGGATTCTATTACGAATCCCTTTGATGAGTTCGCGCTTGAAGAGGCAATACTTACAAAAGAGAACTATGATGGCGAGATCGTGGCCGTTTCAATGGGTCCTGATAAGGCGACGGACGTATTGAGAAACGCCCTCGCGTTGACCGTTGACCAGGTTTACCTGCTTTCCGATGATGCCTTCGCCGGCTCCGATACATATTCCACGGCCTATGTTCTGGCATCCGCGATCAAAAAGATAGGCGATGTGGATGTTGTTTTCACCGGCAAACAGTCCACCGATGGCAACACCGGTGTGGTTGGGGCAGAGCTTGCGGCAATTCTTGGTTTCAGCCAGCTCACCTATGTCTCCAAGGTCCGCGAGATCGATGCCGGCGGCAAGAAGATAGTTGTGGAAAGGGCCATTGAAGGCGGCGTTGAAGTCATTGAAGCAAAACTCCCGGCCGTTGTTTCCGTTATCAAGGGCATCAATGAGCCAAGGCTTCCCAACCTCATGGGGATCAGGAAAGCGTCCAAGGTCGAGATCCCGAAATGGAGCGCAGGCGATCTGGGTGTCGATGCTTCCAAGGTAGGGGCCGCAGGCGCCAGCACAAAGGTCGTTGAGATCGCTGTTCCGCCTCCACGCGGCGTGGGCGAGATCCTCAGTGGTGAAGTTGAAGATATCGCCAACATGATCACTGACAAGCTCATCGACTTGAAAGTCATAAAATAACCTGGAGGAGGGAAAGAACAATGGCTAACGATGTATGGGTTTACATAGAGCATAAAAACGGTACTGTGTCACCGATGTCTTTTGAGCTTCTCGGCATAGGTAAACAGCTTGCCGATGGTTTTGGCTCCAGCGTTTGCGCCTTCGTGATAGGCGACAAGGTGGATGACCTGGCGAAAGAGGCCTTTGCGTTTGGCGCATCCAAGGTCTACGCCGTGGAAGGCGACGTTTTCAAAGGCTTCAGGGGTGAGGCATACGCGAAAGCGGCAGCGTTCCTTCTTGAAAAATACAAACCCGAAGCGGCCCTTTTCAGGGGGACAAGCATGGGTACAGACGTGTCCGCGGCGGCAGCGGCACAGCTTGGTTTCGGGCTCTGCACGGACGCGATAGACCTTGCCGTGGACGGCGGCAAACTTAAAATGACAAGGGCCGCCTTCGGCGGAAACTATTCAGTATCCGTTGTGAACGAGAAGGCCGTACCGCAGATCGCAACGGTCAGGCCGAAGGCATTCGCGATGCCCGAAAAAGACGCCTCAAAGAGCGGTGAGGTCGTAAAAGAACCCTTCTCCCTCGCGGACAGCGATATCGCAACCAAGGTGGTCGAATTTATACAGTCAGCCGTAGCGGTCAACCTCGTTGAGGCCGATATTATCGTTTCAGGCGGCCGCGGATTAGGCAATGCGGATGGGTTTGCCATGATCAAAGAGTTGGCCGATATACTCGGCGGCGCCGTAGGTGCGTCCCGTGCGGCGGTTGACTCTGAATGGATCCCCTACGAACATCAGGTCGGCCAGACAGGCAAGACGGTCAAGCCAAAGATCTATATCGCCTGCGGTATCTCCGGTGCCATTCAGCACCTTGCAGGCATGAGGACATCCGATTGTATCGTTGCCATCAACAAAGACCCTGACGCGCCCATCTTTAAGGCCGCGTCTTTCGGTATCGTAGGCGACTACAAGCAGATCGTTCCCAAGATCATCGAAAAGTTCAAAACGAAATTGAACAAGTAACCGTAATAAGCAAGACACAAAGAGGGGGTCTTACCGGCCCCCTCTTTTTTTCACCAACGGCAAGGGTTCCCGGTCTATTGCCCCACGTTATTAATCAGAATGCATCCATGCCTATTATTCATTTGTGCTCCGCTTTATTTTCGAATACAATAACCACATGGAATTTTTGGACTTAAGGGGCAAGAGTTGTCCCGTGCCCGTCATAGAAACGAAAAACCTCCTGGAAGGCAAACGGGTCGTGGAGATAGAGATACTCCTTGATAATTCCATTTCCAGTGAGAATGTAAGGCGTTTCCTTGGATCAAGGGGCTACTCAACGACAGTTGCACAGGAAGGCGACATATACAGGGTTGAAGGTGTTCTGGAAGAAGGCATTGCGGTAACCGCATCGTCAACAAAAAGGTCCCTTGTCTTTGTGGATGGTGAAACGATGGGAAGAGGCAGCGAAGAACTGGGAAGGGTGCTGATGAAGTCCTTCCTGAATACCCTCAAAGAACTGGAAACCCGTCCCTGGAGACTCATATTCATCAATTCCGGAGTGAAGCTCGTGGCGGCAGACTCGGAGTACATCGGGATCTTGAAAGAGATCGATGGGCTCGGCGTCGAGATCATGTCATGCGGCACCTGTCTCGATTTTTTTCACCTCAAAGAAAAGATCGGGGTAGGGCGGATAAGCAACATGTTCGAGATCCTGTCCTCATTCAACGAAGCCACGAACGTGATCAGGTCATAAATTGAAGCTTCCTGACCGGCGGTATACCCCATGATATATCTTGATAACGCAGCGACATCGTTTCCCAAGCCATCGGAAACACTGCGGTTCCTCAACGATTTTGTTGCCAGTGTCGGCGGGAATCCCGGCAGGAGCGGGCACACCCTTTCCCTTGAAGCTGCCAGGGTCATTTTTAACGCCAGGGAGAAACTTACCGCCTTTATCGGCATGGAAGATTCGGAACGCCTCATCTTCACGCAGAACGGCACGGAATCTCTTAACATGGCCTTGCTGGGTCTCCTTAGGGAAAATGACCATGTTGTAACGACCTCCATGGAGCACAATTCGGTCATGAGGCCCCTCGAATTCCTTAACAGGCAGCGCGGTGTATCGTATACGACCGTTCAGTGTTCGCCCGAGGGGTTCCTTGATATGGATGATCTCGTGAGGTCAATGAAGAAGAACACCAGGGCAGTCATCATCAACCACGGCTCCAATGTGACGGGTGCCATACAGCCAATAGAACTTATAAAGGATTTGATAGGCGATGCCCTGCTCATTGTCGATGCCTGCCAGACCATTGGCTCTGTACCTATTGATATGGGCTCCGCCAACATTGACATCCTTTGCTTTTCATGTCACAAATCCCTCTTTTCCATTCAGGGTGTCGGGGCCATATATATCAGAAAGGGAATTGACCTGACGCCGCTGAAATTCGGCGGGACAGGCAGCAGATCAGAGTCCATAGAGCACCCTTCGTTCATGCCCGATAAATATGAATGCGGGACGCCCAATACGCCGGGGATCGCATCGCTTCTGGGTGGACTTACTTTTATTGAGAATGTGGGTCTGGAAAAGATAACCGAAAAAAAGGGCGCCCTCCGGGACATGCTGGTTAAGGGATTGCGCGACATAGAAGAGGTGGTGGTCTACGGGCATGGGGCTTCCCGGTCACAACCCCACCTGGCAGTCATCTCCTTTAATATTGTGAATAAACTTTCTTCCGAAACAGGCTACGAACTGGACAAGCGGTCCATCTACACCCGTGTCGGCCTCCACTGTTCTCCTGTGGCCCATCAGACTATGGGTACGTTCCCGAAGGGAACCGTGCGCGTTGCCCCGGGATATCTCACCGAAGAGGATGACGTCGGGTCGTTCCTGGAGGCGGTCAGGGAAATTGCAGAAAGATAAGACCATCTTCATTCTTTTCCATACCATTCACGACGTCCTGCGAATGGAAAAGATCTTGAAAAAACAGGAGATCATTCACGAACTTGTCCCGGTACCGAGAAACCTCAGTTCCGATTGCGGTATGTGCATCAAGCTTGACGACGACGTTGAAAAGATACGCCATCACCTGGAGAATTTCGAGGTTGAAAGAAGTTTTTCCTTTGATGGCGGGACCTATGAACCGATAGAACTGTAAAAAAGAAAGGGCTAAGGGACCAGGGTTCGGGATTCAGGGAAGAACAAGGGCAAAAGACAGCCAGAATCCTGAGCCCTTCTTCACGTCTTTATCGCCCCATGCGGACACATCTCCTGGCAGCAGTAGCACCGGATGCAGGCCGTGTAGTCGATGTCCACACTCTTTTCCTTGATATGTATGGCACCGGCGGGGCAGACCTTCGCGCAGACACCGCATAACTGGCAGGCTTTTTGGAAGATCTTCGGTTTCTTCAAAAAGACGTTGCGGAGAAGCTTCTTGACCGGTGCGGGCAGGTTCCAGTCCGTATCGGATGTTTTAGGCATGGGGAAGGTGACCGGGGCAGGCAGACCAACATCGATGACCTCGTAATCGCCAAGAAAACCGTGCCGCTTGGCACAGGCGGTCACGGGAAGAGGGACATGGGGACACAGATGTCCTTCCACGAAGTCGTCGAGTGCAAAGGCGCTCCCGGACAGAGCGATCATACCGGTCTTGACGGGAATGCCGCTTGAAGGGCCGTCACCGCACATGCCCAGGATGCCGTCAAGGACGGTCACGGCAGGCGATACGATACGGTGGATGTCGACAACGATGGAGGCGAAGAGGTCACGATCCTTTCCCGCCCTGAGATGCCACCGTCCTTTTTCAAAACCGCGTATGAAGCCGAAGGTGTTCTTAACACCCAGGGTCATGCCCGTCATTGCGTGGGTTTTGAGCTTGGGGGCATTAATGACCAGGTCGTACCGGTCCGGATCTTCGCCGAAAAGAAATTCCCTGTAGGGAGAAACCCCTTCAACCTTTTTTATTATCTCCCTGGTGAAGGGAACAATGTTGATGTCGAGCTCCCTGACCATTTCAAGGTAGCCGCCTGTCTTCAGGACCCTCTCCAAGGGTTCATATCCCGGGCTGTCCCCTAACGAGACGGCGCAGGAATGGTCTTTTAAAAGCTCGGCGAGGGCACGTAAGAAAACGGGGTGGGTCGTAACTGCACGCTCAGGGGGCTTACCGCTTAAAAGGTTCGGTTTTATAAGGATTCCGGCCCGGGTCACATCGAGGCCAATCTCGCTAAAGGCCTTTTCGAAGAACCTTTTCAGTTCGTCTATGTCGTAGGAGCTATTCCCCCCTACGATCACCTTTTCCAATGGATTCCCCTTTGGAGAAATTGACCTCGAGAAATTTAATGCAAAAATCCCCCTCAGGACCGCTCCAGCATATCCTGTTCTCGTCGTCGCCAGTGTAATAGGTAACCATGTAGTTATCTCTTTCTTTGTACAGGATACCGGCCCCTGGCCCAACAAGGGGCCCTTTGAACGTCAGGTCCTCGATGATATCGTCGATCCTGATGTGAAAAAGCCTGTAAAATTCATTTTCGTTGGTGACTTCCTCATTCTCTGTGTGCATCACGAAACGGCCATCGGAGCGGGCAACGGAAAGAACGGTGTTCCCGAAGGGCCCATAAACCTCGATGAAAATAGAGTGGGGGTATTCAACCTTAAGGGACATCTCTCCTGAATATTGCTGGTCTTTGAACCTGACATCTATCTCGCACAGTGCTTCAATGTAGTTGAAATCATCAGGCCATGCTACAGGGGCAGTTTTTTTGTACAGGTGGGAACAGGCGCATAGAAGAAGGGGCAGGGCGATGAAAAGGACGACCGCCTTTTTCATCATTTATTCTCTTTTATTGCCTTGAGCTTCTGCTCAATTGCGGTTTTTTTAGTGGGGTCTTTTTCAAGCTGCAGAGATCTTTCGTAATGGAGGAGGGCCTTTTCGAAGTCCTTCAAAGCAGCGTGGATATCGCCCAGGTGTTCGTGGATCGTCGGGTCCTCGGGCATCAACTGGCTTGCTTTCTGTATTTCCTGCAGTGCTGCCTTAAAATTGCCTTTCTTGTAATAGACCCAGCCGAGACTGTCGAGAATATAGCCGTCATCGGGACGTTTGACAAGGGCCTTTTTGATCATGGTCTCCGCCTCATCCAGGCGGATGCCCTTTTCAGCCAGGGTGTAACCGATAAAATTGAGGGCGTTGGGATATTCGGGGTCTATAGAAAGGACTTCCTGCATTATGACAAGCGCCTGGTCGGGTTCGCCCTTCTTTTCGTGGAGCATGCCGATCTGATAAAGGACTTCCAGGTTTTTCGGATCGATCCTGCGTGCCTCTTCAAGTGCCTTGATCCCAGCGGCGTAATCGTTCTTTTCTTCGTAAAGCATTGAGATAAGGATATAAAGTTCAGGTTTTTTCTCTATCTCGGGAAGGTATTTCGAGATCGTCCTGATCCCTTCGTCAATGGTCCCGGACTTGATGTAGATCATGGTCATTTGTTTCAGGGCGGTGAGGAATTCTTCCGTTTTCGGGTCGATCCTGTTCAATTCTTCCAGGGCCTTTTTCACATCGCCTTTTTCGCGCCATGACATCGCAAGGTAGATACGGACGGTATTGTTGCCGGGTTTGTTCGCGAGGACAAGATTGAATTCCCTGATGGCCTCGTCGTACCGGCCTTTTTCATAATGAAGCAGGCCTATGCGGACCCTGATGGACAGGTCCTGCCTGTCTATGTCGGAAAGCTCTTCAAAGGTATGGATCGCCTTATCGTATTCTTTTTGTTGTATAAAAATTGCGGCGAGCCTGGAACGTGCCTTTTTGTTGCTTGGATCATGGGTGATAATGGTCTGGTAATACTCGATGGCCTTCGGGAGGTCACCTTCGATCTCAGAGATGGTCCCGAGGTCAATGATGGCCGGGTCAAAGTTGGTTTTAAGCTCCAGCACCTTGTTGAGATACTTTTTGGCCTTCGAGTAATCCTTGATCTCACCATAGAGGCGGCCGATATAATAGAGGGCTATGATGTTGTCGTCGTCATAGGCAAGTATCTTTTCATATATCACCATTGCCTCGCGGTATTTTTTTTCAGAAATGTAAACAGAGCCGAGATACATGTAGGCCTCGGTATCCTCGGGGTCAAGTTCTATGCATTTTTCGTAAAGCGATTTTGCCTTGTATGTTATGCCCTTTGATGCGTTGATGCCGGCAAGGAACATGAGGGCGGTCCGGTTCTCGGGGTCGATCTCGATGGCTTCGTTCAGCAGCGCTTCCGCCTGTGCGAGGTTGCCTTTTTTAACGTACAGCGAAGCCAGTGATGTTTTGATGTCCGATGACCTGGGATTGCCCTTCAGGGCCTGCAGGTAATATTCCATGGCATCATTGTAATCTCCCCGCATCTCGCTGCGATAACCGCGAAGAAAAGAATAAACTGAATCGGAAGAGGTCGCCAGGCTTGGCTGGGTGAACGATACAAGAAGGATAGCGATAGCGATTGCCAGTCTTTTCATCAATCTGAATAATAGCATAGAATGGACATAAAATCTAATCATATGGCTAATGTGCGTGCAGGCATTGTCCTATTTTACGAGCCATCCTATCCGTGACCACCTTACGTACTGAAGAGGGTTTATGGAATTTCCGTCCCAGGAAAAGTAAAGGATCAACGCCTTGCCGACAAGATGATGTCTGTGCACAAAACCCCAGTACCTGCTGTCAAGGCTGTTGTCCCGGTTGTCACCCATAACAAAGTAGCAGTCCTTCGGCACCTTCAGGGGGGGTATATTATCTTTATCGACAAAAGGCAGAAAACCACGGGAAGTGCTGCTGTCGGCCCTGAAGTGCCCCCAGGTGTCCTTTATTTTTTTTCCGTTGATGAAAATGGCCTTATTTTTGATCTCCAACGTTTCGTCTTCCGTTGCGATGACGCGTTTTATGTAGTCTTTGGTCGTATCTTCGGGATATCGAAAAACGATGATATCACCCCTTTTCGGCTTGCCGGTGCTGAAGAGGAGTGTGTCTATAAAAGGCACCTTAACGACGTAGCTCATCCTGTTGACGAGAAGGTGGTCACCGACGAGAAGCGTCGGCTCCATAGACCCCGAAGGGATCTTATAGGCCTGGATAAAGAAGCTTCTCACAAAGAGGGCAATGAGAGCCGCGATAAGTATGGATTCGATATATTCCCTTGTCTTGCTTTTCTTTCTTTCCATTTAAACTCCTTTACAATGAACTGCTTTACATTTTTTCCGGGGCCGAAACACCTATGAGGTGCAGGCCATCCCTGATCACGTCACGAAGCGTGGCAAGAAGGAGAAGGCGGGAGAGGGTCAGGCCGGCGTCGTTGCCCAGGACCCTTGTCTTATTGTAGTAACTGTGGAACCGCCCGACAAGCTCCATGAGATAAAAAGTGATCCGATGGGGCTCAAGACTTTTGGCGCTTCCCTCCAGAACGCTGTAGTATCGCGTTATCCATTTTATAAGGTCCAGCTCTTCCTTGAGGGTCAGCAGGGAACAATCGGCATCGGTAAGTCCCTTCAGATCGATCCCGGCGTCCAGGGCGTTACGGAATATACTTTCGATCCTTGCGTGCGCGTATTGGACATAATACACGGGGTTCTCGTTGGACGTCTTTTTTGCCAGGTCCAGATCAAACTCAAGATGAGCGTCACTTTTTCGCATGAGGAAAAAGAAGCGGCATGCGTCCCTGCCGACCTCGTCCATGACCTCCCTGAGCGTGGTGAACTCGCCGGAGCGTGTCGACATCCCGACGGGTTTTCCGTCCTTGATGAGGGTTACGAACTGTATGAGCAGGAACTTGAGGTCCTCTTTGTCCCTGCCGAGGGCCTGAACGGACGCCCTGAGACGAGGTATGTAGCCGTGATGGTCAGAACCCCAGATATCAACGAGCATATCGAAGGAACGTCTGAATTTTTCAAGATGGTAGGCTATATCTGATGTAAAATATGTATTTTCTCCGTCGGATTTGACAAGGACCCTGTCGTCGTCCTTCTCAAAAAGACTTGTTTTGAACCAGAGGGCCCCGTCATTTTCATAGGCTATGCCTTGCTGTTTCAACATAAGCAGTGTTTCATCGATAATACCGGAGGCGTAGAGCGTGGATTCAAGAAAGAAGTTGTCGAAGAGCACACCGAACTCGCCAAGATCGTTCTCGATCCCGTCCATGATGGCGCGGCTCGCGTACCGGGCAAGAAAAGTGACGGCCTCATCGGGGTCGGCAGGGACCGGCATCCGTTCATCAATGGCCTTGCGGGCCAGCTCACGCACGTAATCGCCCTGATAAAGGTCTTTTTCATATTCAACGGTCTCTCCGGAGAGCTCTTTGAGCCTCAGGTAAGTGGACCGACCGAGGGTCTTGATCTGCCGCCCTGCATCATTTATATAATATTCCTTTTTAACGAAATGGCCTGTTTTCCGCAGAATGTTGGAGAGGACATCCCCGACCGCCGCACCCCTGCCGTGGCCAATATGCAAAGGGCCTGTCGGGTTGGCGCTGACGAACTCGATGAGGACCTTTTTCCCACCCCCCACATCGGGATAGAGACTTTCGATCCCTTTCGAGGAAACACCGTGCAGGAGCTGCTGCCAGAGTGCATCTTTCAGGTGAAAATTGATAAAGCCGGCCCCGGC
Source organism: uncultured delta proteobacterium (assembly GCA_963816115.1). GTDB lineage: Bacteria > Desulfobacterota > Syntrophorhabdia > Syntrophorhabdales > Syntrophorhabdaceae > Delta-02. The sequence goes on from CAWFIZ010000002.1 coordinate 130,520, forward strand.
CACCTTTATGGAATCGCAGGACCCGCTATTTTTCATAAGTTCGACGAGCATCCCGGCGATGTCGAGAGGTTTCTTTTTCAACTGGGGCGCCAGGATAAAGGCGATATTCGTTGAATAATCTCCGAAACCCTCTTCGCGGGGTATTTCAATGATGAAGTTAAGTTTTGCGTCGTAGGGGATCGACCCCGAATTTTTGGCGTTTTCTATCGCATCATGTATTATCTTTGTTGCTATCGTTCTCAGCATCAACTTTGTCCTTTTTGATCTGAACATCCTTCGTGAAGTCGGGGCATCGCAAAGACACATCCTTGTCCTGAAGGAACTTTTTTTTACAGTCCTTCCGCCAGGCACAGACAACACAAAGAGCCGGTTCATTGTTCATGGAAATTCCCCCAGGATCGTTCTATATAAAGACGGTTTCCTTTCTTTCAAGATCGGCCATTCCCTGCGGACCAACTTCAACTGGTTAAGATCGATATCAGCAAGGAGCACGCTGTCGGCCCTTCCCGTAGGTCCGCCTATGAGCTCGCCTTCAGGGTTTACGCAAAAGCTCATACCATAAAAATCCTGGGCCTCTTCGCTGCCCACCCGGTTGACCCTCATTATATAGACACCATTCGTTATAGCGTTGCCGGAAATAACCGTCTGCCAGATGTGCTGGGACTTGAAGGCGCATGAGGTTGGGGCAAATATGATATCGGCGCCTTTCAGTGTCAAAAGTCTCGACCCTTCCTGGAAGAAATTGTCCCATGACGTTTGTATTCCGAACTTCCCGTGGGGCGTGTCGAAAACGGGAAGGCCCGTATCACCTTCGGAAAAATAGAATTTCTCTTCCCATAAAGGGATATCCGTTATGTGGATCTTCCGGTAAATGCCAAGTGTCTTATCTCCCTGCAGAACAACGGCGGAATTGTAAAAATGGTCCTTGTCTTTTTCAAACAGCGGCAGGATGATCACCGTATCTGTCCCTTTTATCTGTGATTTAAAGAGTTTGATGGTATCACTGTCGGTTTTTTCCGCCAGCGAAAATGCTGCCTCGTCGCGGTCTTTGGGAAACCAGTAACGATTGAAAAGTTCCTGAAAACAGATGATCTTTGCGTCTTCACCAAGTGCAACGCCAAGGAGCTTTATGGCGTTGTTCACATTTTTTTCAATATCTTTGGTGCAGGCAAATTGTATTCCGGCTATCTTCATAAGCTCTTTCACCTAAAGGCAGTACGTGCATCTCACCAGGCATTCGGTGGCCGCCTCTCAAACGATCCTGTCTTGTGCCTCCATGGATAATGTTCGTGGAAAGATAATATCATAAAATATGTGATATCTGCCGTAAATCTTTTTAATTCCTTCCATATTCTTGTGATGCAAAGAAAAATACCAGATGAAAATCATGCATGTCAAGGGAAAACAAGGGTATTTCGAAGAGGGTGCAGAGAAGAAACCGGACCGCCTTTTTCTTCCCTGCACCCCATGTCGTTAATAGTTTTCGGCGAGGACCTCGTAATATGCCTGAGGGTGTGCGCAGGCAGGGCAATCACCTGGCGCCTCGGGCCCTTCGTGAACGTAACCGCAGTTCCTGCAGCGCCATTTGACAGTGGAAGGCTTCTTGAAGACAGCGCCGGTCTCAACGTTCTTCAGCAGGGCAAGATAGCGTTTTTCATGCTCTTTCTCAACCTTCGCTATCTCGCGAAAGACCTTGGCTATTTCGTCAAAACCCTCTTCATCGGCCACTTTGGCGGCCTCAGGGTACAGAACGGTATGTTCCAGGTTTTCTCCTGATGCCGCAGCCTTGAGATTTTCGGCGGTCTTCCCTATGATGCCCGCAGGATAGGAAGCCGTGATCTCAACCTCTCCACCTTCGAGGAACTTAAAGAACCTTTTGGCATGCTCCTTTTCGTTCTCGGCGGTATCGGCAAAGATGAAGGAGATCTGTTCAAAACCTTCCTTCTTTGCCTGGGATGAAAAATAGGTGTATCTGTTCCGTGCCTGGGATTCACCGGCAAAGCTCGCGAGGAGGTTCTTTTCCGTTTTTGTCCCTTTTACGCTTTTCATGTTCTCCTCCCGTCAACTCTTCCAGAGACCGTGCATGTTGCAATATTCCCGTGCCGATACGGAACCGCCCTTGACGGGGAAGAACGCTTCGGGTTTGCCCCCGGGGGAGAGGAACTGACGGTATACTGCCCCATCGATAATTGCTTCGATCCATTCGATGTAGTGTTTTTCTTCCATGGGATGTTCAACGCTCCCGACCTTTATCGTGATGCCATCGGAAGTCTTTTCAATAACCGGGACATGTTTTTCCTTAGAAGCATCGACGATATTTTCGGTGAGCAGCTTCATTGGCTCATTGCAGCACACAAGTTCTCCTTTGCCGCCGTGAAGCACTTCTACGATGTTCCCGCAAATGCCACATTTAAAGACTTGAAGTCTTTCCGCCATATGTACCTCCTTTTTCAATAAATTTTACCATCAAGTGAAAACCCAATAGTTTGAAGTTAATACAGGTCCATGGTGATGTCAATGAACAATACAATTCTCTTTTAAGACCACGGTTTTTATGATACTTTATGCGAAATGTTTGGCATAGGGCTTCCCGAACTTATATTGATCATGATCGTGGCACTGCTTGTGGTGGGGCCTAAAAAATTGCCCGACCTTGCCAGGTCTTTAGGAAAAGCCATGGGGGATTTCAAAAGGATGACCGATGACGTGAAACAAACCTTCGAGGAAGAGTTCCCGGAAAAGGAAACCGAGGGGGGTGGGGCAGGCGAGGTCAAAGAGGCCGACACGCCGGTGAAAGGGCAGATCGAAAGCGGTCAATACGGGGATGCAGCACCCGGAGAAGGCCCGCCGGATCCGTCAGATAAAACAAAATCCAAAGAATACAGCAACTTGAGGGGGTAATTGCAGGCCTGGCCGCTTAAAGTGTGGCGAATGGGCGCAATATCAGCCTTCCATGGCTAAGAAAATTCAACCAGAAGAAAAACAGCCGTTCATTTTGCATCTCCAGGAATTGAGACAGAGATTGCTGGTATGCCTTTTGACGGTCTGCTTCGCCTTCGCCCTGACATATATTTTTAAAGAAAGGGTGAACGTCTTCCTCCTTGAACCTTTCAGGAAGGTCATGCCGGCAGGCAGCAGCTTTATCTTCACCGGTGTAACAGAGGCCTTCATAACTTATTTCAAGATCTGGGTCATCACCGCCGTCACCATTTCATCCCCCATGATCATTTATGAGGTTTGGATGTTCGTTGCCCCGGGTCTTTACGAAAAGGAAAAACGATACGTTTACCCGCTTATCTTCTTTGGCAGTTTCTTTTTTGCCACGGGCGTTACCTTTTGTTATTATATCATCATGCCCTACCTTTACAGATTCTTCGTAAGCTATGCATCCGGTTTTATAATTCCCATGCCGGACCTGAAAAGTTACGTCAGCCTGACACTCAAGCTCCTGGTCATCTTCGGGTTCCTCTTTGAACTCCCCCTTGTCGCCTATTACCTGGCGAAGGCCGGGATCGTAAACTATCGGTTCCTGGTGAAAAAACGCAGGTATGCCGTCCTTGCGGTATTCATATTGAGTGCCATCATCACGCCGCCCGATGTCGTAAGTCAGATACTCATAGCCCTGCCCCTGTGGGGACTTTACGAGTTGAGCATAATCATTGCAAGGTTCTTCGGAAAAAAGGAGAAGGTCCATGGATAAACTGGATATAGTCATACTTGCCGCTGGAAAAGGTGAACGGATGGTTTCGAAGAAGCCGAAGGTCATGCACGAGCTCATGGGGAAACCACTCATAGGATACGTTGTCGATGCCGCCAGTTCGCTTGATCCCGCCCATACGATCGTTGTTACCGGTTTCGGACGGGAATCCGTCGAGTCCTTTCTTGAAGGCAAGGGAGTGACGTGCGCGGTCCAGACAGAGCAGTTGGGGACCGCCCACGCTCTTTCCTGCGCGAGCGGACTTTTCACCGGAAATGATATACTGGTGCTGCTCGGTGACGTACCGCTTGTCAGGCCGCAGACGCTTGTCAAGTTCCTCGATTATTGCCGTCGATCGGGATCGATCGTGTTCCTGACGACCGACGTCGATGATCCGGCGGGATATGGCCGCGTGATCATGGATGGCGACGCGATCTCCGATATCAGGGAGGACGCCGAAGCGAGCGATGATGAGAAGAGGATAAAGAGGATAAACACGGGGATCTGTTATATTCCTTTCCGATCCCTCAGATTCCTTGAGCACATCAGCGCAGACAACAAGAAAGGGGAGAGATACCTCACGGATATCTGCAAAGTGGTGCAAAGCCGGGGCGAGGCGGCAAAAGGGTTCTTTCATGAAATATCCGAAGAGGTCCTGGGCATCAATACACAAAAGGGTCTCCTCGAGGCGAACATCCTTATGAGGAACATGATCAATGAAAGGCATATGAACAGCGGTGTTACCCTTCTGGATCGGAACATCTATATCGATAATGACGTCAGGATAGGGCGTGATACGGTCATAGCACCCAACTGCAACATAACCGAAGGGACGATCATAGGGGAGGGCGTGTTCGTAGGCCCCTGTTCAATGGTTCGCAACTGCGTTATACATGACAATGTTAGCATTGAAGGTTTTGTGGTTATGGAAGGTGCCGAGATAAAGGAAAATGCGAAAATAGGCCCTTTTTCGAGACTTAGGGCAAAAACCGTTCTGGAGCGGGATGTCAGGGTAGGCAATTTTGTGGAAGTGAAGAATTCCGTGCTCGACGAGGGCACGAAGGCGAGCCATCTGTCATACATCGGCGATTCTTCGATCGGCAAGAATGTTAACATAGGGGCGGGTACTATTACTTGTAATTATGACGGAGTAAAAAAGAACAGAACGATCATCGGGGACAACGTCTTTGTAGGAAGCAATACGGAGCTTGTTGCCCCCGTTACAGTGGGCAAGGATGCTTTGATCGGAGCAGGCACGACAATAACGCATGATGTCCCGGAAGGTTCTCTCGCGGTGTCAAGGGTCCGTCAAAAGAACATTGAAGGTTACAGGAGGAAATAACGGTGTGCGGAATAGTTGGATACCAGGGCAGGGAAGAGGCGTGTGATATTCTGATCGACGCGTTGAGAAGGCTGGAATACAGGGGTTACGATTCTGCCGGAATAGCGATAAGGGACAAGGGGTCGATCAGGCTTGCCCGCAAACAGGGAAAGGTGAGCGAGTTATGGAACTCCATCTGTGGGGATAATTTTCAGGGCCATACGGGCCTCGCCCATACACGGTGGGCGACCCACGGTGTACCGTCCGAGCGCAACGCCCATCCGCACAAGGCCGGTGATGTCGTTGTCGTACATAACGGCATAGTCGAGAACTACCTTGAATTGAAGGAGTCGTTGAAAAAAGAAGGCCAGACGTTCCAGTCAGATACCGATACAGAGGTGATACCCCACCTCATCTCGAGTTACCTCCAAAAGGGCAGCGGCTTTGAAGAAGCTGTCAGGTTGTCTTTGAAGAGGCTCAAGGGTTCCTATGCCCTGGGCATCATCAGGGAAGGGGAGGACACCCTCATTGCCGCAAAGAAGGAAAGTCCCCTCCTTGTCGGTGTGGGAGACAACGAATATTTGATCGCCAGCGATGCGCCGGCCATAATCAACAGGACCAACAGGTTCATCTTTCTCGAAGATGACGACATCGTTATTATCAAGGACGGGGTCTTGAGGATAACCGATCCCGACGGTGTTGAACTGGAGCGGGAGACCCAGCAGGTACAATGGACCGGTGCCATGGCGGAGAAGGGCGGTTACAGGCATTTTATGCTCAAGGAGATCTTCGAGCAGCCAAGGGCCCTATCCGATACCCTCATCGGGAGGGTTCAGGAGGAGCAGGGAGAGGTGCTCTTTGAAGAGTTGAACCTGCCGGATATCAAGAAGATAAAAAAAATATGGATGGTCGCATGCGGGACATCCTACCATGCCTGCCTTATAGGTAAACAGATCTTCGAAGCAAACCTCAGGATACCCGTTGAAACCGACGTAGCATCAGAGTTTCGTTACCGCGACCCCATACTTGACGAAAATGACCTGGTTATCCTTGTTTCCCAATCGGGTGAGACGGCAGACACCATCGCGGCCATGAAAGAAGTGAAGAAAAGAGGGGTCCACACGCTTGCAATATGCAATGTCCTTGGAAGCACGTTGTCTAGGGAAAGCCGCGGCGTTGTTTATACCCATGCGGGACCAGAGATCGGTGTTGCTTCAACAAAGGCTTTTACAACGCAGATCTCCGTCTTCTTCATGCTCATGGTCCATCTTGGAAAACTTATGGGCGTTCTTGACAGTGATGAAGCTAGAAGACACATTGTGGAGCTCAAAAAACTGCCCCACAAGATCCAGACTGTCCTTGATGCTCATGATATAATGGAAGAGAACGCTAGAAAGAACATGCATTACAAGGATTTTCTTTACCTCGGACGGGGTATCCATTTCCCGACGGTCCTGGAAGGGGCCTTAAAGCTAAAGGAGATCTCCTATATACACGCCGAGGCATATGCGGCGGGTGAAATGAAACATGGGCCCATAGCCCTTATCGATGAGAACATGCCCGTTGTGTTCGTTTCTCCGAGAGACCAGACATACAAAAAAACATGTTCCAATATTGAAGAGGTCATCACCCGTAGAGGTAAGGTACTCCTTTTTACCGATGATCCCGGCCATGACATGGCCGGGAAAGTGGATGCGCTTTTCGTTGTTCCCGAAACGGTCTACGAGCTCCAGCCTATCCTCGAAGTCGTTCCTTTGCAGCTCATGGCCTACTATATTGCGAACCTTCTTGGTACAGACGTGGACCAACCGCGCAACCTCGCCAAGAGCGTTACCGTAGAGTGACGGGCGCAGGAGAAAAACCGGGGTTTATGCTTATTTTTCTTCCAGTGGTGTTGAATTGAACTTAAGGATCTCGAAGAGAACGTCCACAACCTGGGGATCATAAAATCCCTTTTCGGTGTTCTTTTTAATTTCGTTCATAGCGAGGCGTACATCCCAGGGCCCACGATAGGGCCGCCAAGATGTCATTGCGTTGTATGCTTCAGCCAGGGCGGTTATGCGGGCACCGATGGGGATCTCTTCACCCTTTAATTTATCGGGGTATCCGTCGCCGTTCCAAAGCTCATGGTGATGCTTCACGATCTCAAGCAGCTGATCGTTCACGTAACCAAGCCTTTTCAGTGATGATACGCTCTCAAGGACATATTTTTCTACGAACTTGATCTCCTGTTCCGTAAGGCTTGCCTCACGATTGAGGATATGATGGGGTATTGCTTCCTTGCCGATGTCCTGGAGGAATCCAGCCTGAAGTATGTTCTTCTTCAGATCCTCGTTTAGCTTCAAATGATCGGCTATCACATAAGAAAGCATGCCCACAAGCAGACCGCGGCCGATGGAACCATCAAGGGATTCAACGGCCAGCATAAGGTCGAAGGGCGCTTTTATGCTGGCTTCCACATCGCGGTATTGCTCGGATATTACCGTGGGAATGACACTGTGATCATACCAGCGGCTCTTGATGTTCCTGACCTCATAAACTGAGATCTTGTGCAATTTACCCTTCAGCTGGAATTTTTCGAACTCATCTCTTTTCAGGTTCGCGTCGGCATAGGCAAGCCTGATATCCGTTGATTCGGGATCGAGCGCGAGGGCATTTTCAAAACAGGAGATGGCAGCCGAGGCATCGTGAAGGCCGAAATGTATCTTTCCCATCTGGTAAAGAAGCTCTGGGCTTTCTCCTTCTTCTGCCAGCCTTTGTTCCAGTATTCGAAGCTGTTCAAGGAGCGCCTTGTCGGACTGCCGGCTGTAACCCATATTTCTCAGTTTGACCACATTTATGAAAGGATCGACGAGCTTAAAGGTAAACTCGTCCACATAGATCTTTTCGGGTTGACAGATCTCTTCAAGGCGCTTGGCAACATTGACACGATCGCCGATCGCACTGTATGCCTGCCTGTGGACACCCATCATGCCTACAATGGTATATCCCGTTGCGATACCGGTCCGTAGTCGCCAGGGAAGCCCGATGTCTTTGATCCTTTCCTGCATTTTAATTCCTGCAAGAACGGCCATCAGGGCATGCTGGGCATAATCGATCGGGGCACCGAACTCCACCATAACACCATCACCCATATACTTGTCTATGTGGCCGCGAAAGAGTTCGATGACGGGTTCGATATGCCCGATGAAACGGTTCAGCTCGTCGAGAACGATATCGGGGGGATTCTGGTCAGAATATGCCGTAAAATCGGTAAGGTCACAGAACATTATACTGATCTCGCGTTTTTCAATACGCAGTTTGCCTTCGGTGGCAAGCTTTGCCACAACGGGATCCATCGTTGTATAAAGGGTCTTTTCGACCTTTTCCTTCATTTCTTCAGTGACGCGGCTTCGTTTCAATTCTTCGTAGAGGCGCCTCGTTTCTTCAAACCCCTTTGCGAGCTTTTCCTGCAGCGAACCGATACCTGCACTTGTAAGCACGAGAAAACCGCCCCAGATGATGATCATGATAAGTGTGCTGGTCATTGTACCGCTTACGGTGAACCATTCGGGCCTTATTGCGGCCGTGACGGCCACTACGAAGATGATATTGAGGGAGGCATAAAAGGCCTTTCGTTTGCCGAGAATATATGCCGCCAGAAGGACGGGCAGATAGAAAAGGTTCAGAAAGGCGAACCTGTATGGCAGAATAAAGAAGACCGCGCAGACCAAGACCGCAATGAGGAACACAAAGAACAGCTCAAGGTGGCGGATCATGAAATTCCTGAAACGCAGGGCCATGGTTACGCCGAAGGCGTCGGCGACCTTGAAATCAGGGGCCTCGTGGAAGCTATCGCCATGAGCGCCGATGGGTCCGCTGCCTTTTTCTGGTTTATTGATCATGATCTAATTTTCACCACTTTTTGTGTTAATTAAGAATGCTGTGCTCCACCCATGAAACCATTTTTTATTATCATGACCACTATTTATTGTCAATTGTATTATCATATTATAATATATTATCGGCAACTCTTTGTTATTTTTAATTGCAATTGCCTTTCATCTGTGGAATATTGTAACTCAATCCATTATGGGACTCATCCAGCTCCTTTTTCGCGACCCTCTTTCTTTTGTGCTTCTAGTCATACCTCTGATGTATTCGATAATTATCCATGAACTTGCCCACGGGTGGGTGGCATACAAAATGGGGGACCCCACTGCAAAATGGCTCGGCAGGTTAAGCCTCGACCCGAGAAAACATATCGACCCTTTTGGGGCGATCGCTCTCTTGATCTTCGGGTTTGGATGGGCAAAACCGGTGCCTGTCAATTTTCTAAATCTTCGCGACCTTAGAAAAGGCATGATCTTCGTATCGGCTGCCGGTATCGTCGCGAACATGATCCTCGCCTTTTTTGCTTTTATAATGATGCGCCTCACTGATCAATATGACATCGGTTCTTTTCAGACCCTGCTGTATTACATGGCCAGGGTCAATATTATGTTGGCGGCCTTCAATCTTATCCCCATACCTCCCCTCGATGGTTCAAAGATCCTTATGGGATTTTTGCCCGGCCGTTTACAATATTCCCTTGAACGCCTGGAGCCCTTCGGCATGTTCATCATTCTCGGCCTGCTCTACCTGGGCGTCCTGACACCTGTTATCAACGTGTTCCAGAACGGCATACTTTTGTTGATAAACTTGTTAATACCATAAGTTTTGAATACTATTTCTTCCCGTAATTCTTCGTTAAATACTCGACGATGTCCTTGACCTCTTCATCATTGACGGCAGCGCCCTTCTTTTTCATCTTTTGGACAGTTGAGAGCCATCCTTTTTCCGTTTTGTTTTTTGAAGTTGCCTTGTTGATACTGTGGCAGCTGCCGCACTTCTGTTCAAAGAGCGTTTTTGCGTCTTTTTCGACTGGCACGGCAAATAAAGGTACAGCAAAGAACAGGGTAAGTACAAAAATGACAAAGGCCGCACAGCGGGATGTTTTCATGGCGAACTCCTTTTCATGATGGTATGAACACATCGCAGCTCACTAATTCATCCTATCAGTCCTCAGAAAATATGACAAGTATAATAAAAGGAATCACCCGCAAGATTTATAGCTCTTGACTTCGCGCCGTTTTTCCTATACTTTATTGCATTCGATAGCGGGGTGGAGCAGTATGGTAGCTCGTCGGGCTCATAACCCGAAGGTCACTGGTTCAAATCCGGTCCCCGCAACCAAAAAAAATAAAAGGCTTCGAGATCTTCTCGAAGCCTTTTTTGCCATTATGGTGAATTAAGATCTTACTGCGGATAAAGCCTGAAGCATTCATTCCTTTGCTGCATGAGCCTCTGTTCAAGGATATTCGCCGCAGAGTAAGAGAGTCTGCAGCGAGGCTGTTGGTTGCTCGATCTGCAGGACTCGTTCCAGTTTTGTTGATATTGATAATTTGCCGTTTGAAGGCACTCCGAAAGGGCCTTCCTCTTTGCATCTATTTGCTCCCTCATCTTACCCCTGTATTGATCCGCTTCTTCGCGTAATCTTTTTTCTTCCCTGTCCCGTTGTTCAATAAGATTTTTATTGGCCTCATCAACACGGTCTGAGAATTCCTTCCTCCTGCGCTCGCGTTCCCACTGTTCTTCAATGATCCTGTCCTTGATCCTTTTTTCCTCACTTTTAGACGCATCGTCCCGCCATTCATTCATTTCCTCGATCTTTTTGTCAACACGGGAGAGTTCCTTTAAAAGCTCACCATCGGACATGCGTTGTTTGTTCGTGATATGATGCTTTACATCGTTTATGGATATGGCGAAACCTATTCCTTCCACGTTTTTGCCGGAGATCTTCAGGGAGTTGATCCCGACAACCTCTCCCTTCATGTTGATGAGGGGCCCGCCACTGTTACCAGGGCTCAAAGCGGCGTCTGTCTGGATAAATGATGATCTGTAGGCAGGAAAAGACCTTTTTGACGAACTGACGATCCCCCTGGTAAAAGAGGTTTCAAAGGAAAGAGGGGTCCCGGCGGCTATAACGGTATCTCCCTCATGGCATTTACTGCTGTCGCCCAATGGAAGGAAAACGAATCCATTGCCATCCAAAGCCTTTAAAAGGGCGAAATCTCTATCGGGGTCAACAAGAACGAGTTCGACCTTGACCATTGAGCCGTCCGAAAAAGAGGCCTTACCCGTCTTTTCACGCATTACATGGGCATTCGTGACTATATAACCGTCTTTGCTTACCAAAAAGCCGCTACCGCGCTGTGTTTCGTTGGTGCTGATAGTTACGATGGCAGGCTTCACTGACCTGATAAGAGTAGAGAGGTCCATATCTTTTTTTACAAAAGAAAGGTCAAACACGTTGTATTTAAAAAGAAATAAAAAAATTGAAACAAGAACAAAAAAGACCAGGGCAGAGATCAAAAGCAAAATACTGATCGATCTTTTACCTGCAGATACGGGTTGGAGTAGTGGGGGGACATTTTGTTGATCTTCGGTTTTGGTTTGATTACCATCGACAGATTCGCAGGAAGGAATTAAATGTTCTTTAATTATATCGTAGGCCCAATTGATCTCTTTGATCTCATCCCAAGAGGATCTCTGGCCGGCGAGGAGCCGATATGATCTCTCGGCATCTTCAAGCGTAGAATGCTCGTTCAAACCAAGGATCTCAAAACAACGCTTAAGGTCTGCATCCATAAAAAACTCTGATGAATATAATAGCCGATCCATTCAGTTTGTCAACACAATCAAAACGAGGCAGGGCAGAGCGTGGCCTGAGTTCATAGATAAATAAATATGCATGGATAATAGTTTACATAATATCTATTATCAGCACCAATAGAAAAATAAGCTAAATGAAGTGATTCATAACAATATGATACTTAAGAAGATATTTTTAACCCCCAGTTCTTTGCAGATCCGGCGAATTATTATTATTGACACTGGTGAGTATTTCTTTTCTAATATAGAAACATCTCTCAAAAAATTGAATAGTAACTTTTATGGATAATGATATCGATAAGTTATATGCAGTATTTGAATTAAAACTTGATAATATTGCAGAAAAGATCCTGTTATCAAAGGTAAATGATAATGATGACGTATTGTTCAGAATTGCTTCTCATATAGAGAACGTCTTTATACAGGCTGCCATGAAAATAACTGACGACAATATCTCCAAGGCCTCCAAACTTCTCGGCATCAACAGAAACACATTAAGCAAAAAGATCAGGGAATTTTCAAATAACGGGCGTAAATGACCGGCCCTTCATTTACCGGGCAACGTATTTTGCTATAAGGTCTCCAACCTCGGTTGTTCCCATGCCCATTTTCCCGGCTTCCATCGAACCAAGATCGTTCATAATGGCTTTTTGAACTGCCTTCTCAATGGTTATCGAGGCCTCAGGTAAGTTCAGGAATTCGAGCATCATTGCACCTGCCAGTATCGCAGCCAGCGGATTTATGACATTTTTCCCGGTATATTTGGGTGCTGACCCTCCTATGGGTTCGTACATTGAAACACCTTCCGGGTTGATGTTCCCGCCGCAGGCTATGCCCATGCCTCCCTGTATCATGGCACCCAGGTCAGTGATGATATCGCCGAACATGTTATCCGTTACTATAACGTCGAACCATTCGGGATTCTTGACCATCCACATGCAGGTGGCGTCAACATGGGCGTAATCGGTCTTAATATCAGGATATTCTTCAGCGACTTCGTAGAATGCCCTTTCCCATAAATTAAAGGCATATGTCAGGACATTTGTTTTACCGCAGAGTGTCAGTTTCTTCTCTTTGTTCCTCTTTTTCGTGTATTCAAAGGCAAAACGGATGCAGCGCTCGACACCTTTGCGTGTATTGATGGATTCCTGGATCGCCACTTCGTCTTTCGTTCCTTTTTTGAGGACACCGCCGGCACCGGCGTACAGGCCTTCTGTGTTTTCGCGTACAATGACAAAATCTATCTCATTCGGGCCTTTGTCTTTCAGATGGTGTATAAACACCTTCATATAGCTTTACGGGCCTCAGGTTTATGTACTGGTCAAGCTCGAAGCGTGTCCTGAGCAGTATGTCCTTTTCCAGGATGCCCGGTTTTACATCAGGGTGACCGATGGCACCAAGATAAAGTGCGTCGAACTGCCTGAATTCGTTCAAGACGCTGTCCGGAAGGGTTTCGCCCGTTCTTTTGTAACGTTCACCTCCTATATCATAGTACGTGAATTTCAAAGTAAAACCGAATTTATTTGAAGCCGCCGTGAGAACCTTTATACCTTCGGCCACGACCTCCGGTCCGGTTCCATCGCCAGGTATAACACCGATATTGAATTCTTTTGACATCACATCCTCCTGCGTTTTATTTCAAATATTTCCTGTTATTTGTAGGTTAACGCCTTTTTGCCTATATCTCTCCGATAATACATGCCATCGAATTCAATTTCTCCACCGCGTCATATACCTTATCGTATTGCACCCTCATAATCGGGACCTATGGCCGTTACCCCCAGTACCCTGCCGCCTGACGTATGATATTCATTGCCAACCTTCCTGGTTCCCGCATGGAAGACCATGACGTCGTTTTTTGAGGCCAATTGATCAAGTCCCCTTATGACCTTTCCCTTTTCAGGTTTTTCGGGATATCCGCTGGACGCGATGACGACGCATACGCAAACACCCTCTTTCCACTTTATCTCTTTGATAGTCCTTTAATTTTCCCTCAACGCACGCTACCAGGACAGGCAGAAGGTCACTTTCCATTTTAAAAATGATAGGCTGTGTTTCTGGATCACCGAAACGGGCATTGAATTCAATAACATAGGGTTTGCCCCGCGAAAGCATCAGACCGCCGTAAAGGACACCTTTGTACGGTATTCCCTTTTCCTTCATGGCGGCAATCGTCTTCAGCATGATGTTCTCACGTATATCCAGGTCCATCGTCTCGCTGATGAACGGTATGGGCGTGTATGCCCCCATGCCGCCCGTATTCGGACCGAGATCGTTGTCCAGAAGCGGTTTGTGGTCCTGTGCAGGCAGACATCGGCAGGATCGTTTCGCCGTCGGTAAAGGCCAGATAAGAAGCTTCGACCCCGGGCAGGAAATCCTCGATGACCGTCCTTTTCCCGGCGTCTCCATAAATGGCATTTACCATCAGGTCATTTAGCACGCCTTTCGCCTCTTCCATGTCTTTGATTACATAGGCACCCTTCCCTGCGCAAAGCCCATCGGCCTTGATGACAAAGGGAAGTTCTTTGTTCTCGATATAAGCCAGTGCCTCTTGATATTCGTAAAAGACCTGAAAGGGAGCAGTAGGCACGCCGCTTGCTCCATGAGTTCTTTGGAAAAAATCTTGCTTGCTTCAATGTTCGCAGCCCCGTTCTTCACGGGCCAAAGATCGGTATGCCTTTTTCTTCAAAGGCATCGACAATCCCCTGGCAAGAGGATTTTCAGGACCTACGACAACAAGATCAACCTTCATTTTTTTCGTGAATTCGATAAGGTCTGCCGTATCACTTACGTTCACATCATGACATTCGGCTATATCTGATATGCCACCGTTTCCCGGTATTGCGTAAGAGGCGGTCTACACCTTTCGACTGGGACAATTTCCATACCAGGGCATGTTCCCTTCCTCCGCTTCCTATTACAAGGACTTTCATCGACCTTTTCCTCTGAAATTCTTTATTTTTTCGATAAATAGGTAAAAATAGCCTTATCATAGTCGGTAGTAATGGAAAAAACCTTTTTTGCCAGATAGAACCTCAGATCCTCGGAGGTTCACCGTTATTGGTTTTTCATATTTTCCATACCTTCGGATAGTCATCGGGATCAACGACGACCGTAACATATTTGAAATTTTTTGCGGCTGCCCTGATCATCGAAGGGCCACCGATATCGATGTTTTCAATGGCTTCTTCAAAGGTGCATCCTTTGCTGATTACTTCTTTGAAGGGATAGAGATTCACAATGATCATGTCGATATGTTTAATGCCATGTGTTCCATTGCTTTCTGATGTTCTGCGTTGTCACGGATATTGAGTATACCGCCGTGTATTTTTGGATGAAGTGTTTTTACCCTGCCGTCCATGATCTCGGGAAAACCCGTGTAGCTGCTGACCTCAACGGGATTCGCACCAATGCTCTCGAGGTATTTCTTCGTACCGCCCGTGGAAAGTATCTCAATGTCGTACTTTTTCAGAAACAATGCCAGATCGGAGAGGTTATCCTTGCTTGAAACACTGATAACAGCTCGTTTTATTTTCATATATCCCTCCTCTTAAAATAAATTAACCATCCAAATACCAGAAGCGTCCCGTAACAAATAGCAGTTTTGACTCGATAGTAATTGCATTCCGTGTTCGTAAATACAGGCTTTATAGTAAATGTTGAGTGCTCTATTTGTCAATATTATTCTTCGAGGTGAATATGTATGAAACCAGAGCTGCCTGGATAACTATAACTTTCATATAAAAATATTGTCATCAAAGAAGTAACTCTTTATTTTCCCTTCATTTTCAAGACCTTGAGACGACTTTTTGCTCTGGAAATAAGACATATTCCGTAATTTTTACGATATCATCAAGGGTGAGAGACCTTCTTTGGAGCGTTTCAAGGATTATACTCTGTCCACTCCTTCTATGGTATCTCTTTACGATTTTTCAAAGGTACAAATAATTTCACAGGGGTATCCGAAGAGCTTGCATATCTTTTCAAGCTCAGATCCTGTGAGTTTGCCTGTCGATTCTTCACTCGGAGGTCTTGTTACGGTATTCAGCTGAATTTTATCGACATTGAGATCTGAAACAATTTTTTAAGTTTTTCCAGTTCTTCTGGTCATCGTTTACATCTTTGATGAGCATGACTTCAAGCCAGATCTTACCTTGATATTCATTTCTGAACAATTTCAAACCGCGAATTATCGTTTCAATTTCTAAGAGAGAATGAGGCCTGTTAATATATCTGAAAATGTCCTCGCTGACTGCATCGAGAGACGGCAGAACAACATCTGCATCCAGGAGGTCTTTTCGCACTTCATCCTGATAAAGAAGTGAACCATTCGTGATAACCGCTACAGGTATTTCCGTTGTTCTTTTTAACTCTCTTATAATCATGTTCCGAGATCAGAATTCAGGGTAGGTTCACCTGATCCGGAAAAGGTAATAGTAGTCAATGTGGTCTGTCTTGAAGTGATCTGTGTCAATTATTTCATCAATAATTGTCAAGGGGATCAAAAAAACTTTTTCTTTCTATTTCCTTATTCGTTGTTTTGCCGATCTGACAATAGATGCAGTCAAAAGAACAGTATTTGCCGGGAATAATATCAACACCAAATGAAAAACCGAGTCTTCTGGAGGGAACAGGCCCAAAAACATATTGGCATGATACAAAATAATAAACGATTCGATGGGAAAATGAAACAAAAAAGCATGAATTTCGCAATTTACACTGTCTATTGTGTTGACTTTTTCACCGATAATATAATAAAAGAAAAGCTAGAGGGCGATTAGCTCAGATGGTTAGAGCGCTGGTCTCACATACCAGAGGTCGTTGGTTCGAATCCAATATCGCCCACCATTTGATTTTCAGGGGGTCCAATGTCAGGACATAGCAAATGGAGTTCGATTAAGCATAAAAAAGGTGCAGCGGACGCAAAAAGCGGCAAGATATTCACAAAACTGATCAAGGAAATAACAACTGCCGCCCGGATAGGCGGTGGTGACCCTGGAATGCCAACTCACGACTGCGTGCCGCCATTGCACAGCGCGAAAGCCGAAAACATGCCGAAAGACAATATTGACAGGGCCATCAAAAAAGGGACCGGGGACGCTTGAAGGGATGGACAAGTTATGAAGAATACATCTATGAAGGATATGGCCCAGGCGGCGTAGCCATACTTATCGAAGCACTGACAGACAACAAAAAACGGACTACTGCGGAAGTCCGTCATACCCTTTCAAGAGCTGAACGGCAATCTTGGGGAAGCAGGCTGTGTTTCCTGGATATTCAGCAAGAAAGGGTTCATGTCCTTCGACAAGAAGGCTGTTGATAGTGATAAGATCATGGAGATTGCCCTTGATGCCGGAGCGGAAGATATTTCCGACGATGGGAACGAGATCGAAGTTGTACACCGAGATCTCCAATTTTGAAAACCTGAAAAGAGTTTTTGAAGAGAACGCATATTCCTTACATTGTTGCCGAAATGAGCATGGTCCCTCAGACTTCTGTCAAGCTTGAAGGAAAGAATGCCGAAACCATGCTTAAGCTCATGGAAGCCCTGGAAGATTCCGACGATGTCCAGAAGGTCTATGCGAATTTTGATATTTCAGAAGAGGAAATGGAAAGACTCAGTCGTAATTTTTACAGGATTCTGTTATATCAGGAAAGCTTGATTCGTTTTACTTCACCGCTTTGTCCGGTCAATTGAACATCCTTGCCATTGAGAATCAGCTTTACCCCGCCCGCGTTGCCGATCAGCAGATCATATTTGTCCTTTGCGTTCAGAACGAGCATATCCTGGGGATTAAGCATGAACTCTTTCTTTTCGGTCTCGTCAATGACGACACTTACCCAGGTCCTTTCCTGGCATGTTATCATAAGCTTTTTAACATCGGTAAATTCGGTTAAATTTTGTTTTTCGGTGCTGTTAGAGGCCACATTCACTGATGCCTGTTCCGTGGTTTGCTGAGGCGCCCGTCTTGAAGCTGAACGTTCTTTATACACCTGGTTAAGAACGAAGAACGCTATGACCAGAACAAAGATCAACGGGTATATGATGACCCGCTTTTGAATCTGTTCGCGGTTGCTGATTCGACTTTTTGCTGTACGGGTATCTCAACGACGGTGGGCTTTTCATCGCTCTTGTTCAATTCACTGGTGATTTCGCCATTCATATTGAGAAGGTGGGCATATTCTCTGACGTATCCTCTAACATATACCTCGTGAGGAAGTATCTGCCATTCCCCGCTCTCAATGGCCTGGATCAACGATTTGCGAAGACATAGCGAATCTGATATATCGCTGACGGTAAGACCCTTTTCTTCCCGTTTTTCTTTGAGGGCCTGTCCGATTTTTTCGAGATCAATGGGCATTCAGTTATCCTTTATGCTGATTTTTTAAAGCAACATAAGTTCTTACATAAAGGTTAGTTCTCATAAAATAACTATAATTATTTATATTGAATGGATATATTTTATACTTTTAATTCATATTTTCAACAATTATTTTTAAAATTATAAAAATAAAAGCACTTTTTCTGTGAGATATATCACAGAAAAAGCTGTTTAAAGAAATCTTTACAAGAAAAAACGCCTGCTGGTATGAACAGGCGTTTTTGGTGTTTTAAAAAAGGTGCACTTATTTCGCTGTGCAAAGGGACTTCAATTCTTGCCAGTCGTGATTAACGTGCTGCTGGATCTCGGCAATGATGTCGTCGGTCAAATGACGGAACCTGCCCTGCCCTTTTATATACTCCGCAACAGGCCTTAAGCGGTTCCGGGCTGTACGTCATCTTGTATTTGCCGTTTTCGACCTCATAAAGAGGAAATATACCGGTCCGTACCGCCAGCCTGCCATAATGTATGGCTTGATCGGATGGTATTCTCCAGCCGGTAGGACATACGGAGAGGATATGGATGTAAGACGGGCCTTTCACTGACTGTGCTTTCTTTATTTTAGCAAGAAGATCGAAGGGATATGAAGGGCATGCCGTCGCAACGTAGGGATATTGTGTGCTGCCGCTATCTTGGGCATGTTCTTCTTCTGTGTGGATTGACCGATACCCTTTCTTGCCCGGGAGGGCTCGTGGTTGTCATCGCGCCGTATGGGTGTCGATGATGAACGCTGGATGCCCGTATTCATATACGCTTCGTTGTCAACACACATGTAGGTGAAGTTGTGTCCCCGTTCCAGTGCCCCGGAGAGCGCCTGAAGGCCTATATCGCTTGTCCCTCCGTCACCCGCGATGGCAATGACGTGGATATCCTTTTTGGGGAATCTTGCCTTTTTCCATGAGGATCTTGAGTCCCCGACTCTACGCCGGATGCAACAGCGGCCGCATTTTCAAAGGCAACATGTATCCAGGGAAGACGCCACGATGTTGTGGGAAGGGGAGTTGAAATGATCTCCATACACCCCGTTGCCATAGCGATAATGGTATCCTTGCCGAAGACCTTAAGGGCAAGTCTGAGCGCCAGTATCTCGGCACATCCCTGACATGCACGGTGACCGGATGTGAGCAAATTCAAATTCAGGATTATTTGTGTATCGATTCAAGACTTTTCATTCTCATGATCTCACCCCTATTACGCTGGAAGTTCTTGTTGTCTTCGTGCACTTTCTTCTTGGAAGTTTAAACGATCTCAAAGATGTTCTGAAGATTCTTCAGGCACGACATCTCTTCCGCCGAGGCCGCAGATATAATTTTCCAAGCTGGATATTCAGCCCGTTTCTGAGTACCAACGAGGCTAATCTCATTAAAGAGAGGACCGTTCAGGCACCGCCCGGCATCGACCCTTTCTATTACCGCAACGTTTTTTTCCCTTTCAGCGCCTGAAGGAGCTCTTCTTCCGGGAATGGTCTGAAAAGCCGTAGGCTGATATGAGCCCAAGCTCTTTACCCTTTTCTTTCAGTGCATCTATGGCGGTTTTAATGTTTTCATTGATTCGCACCCAAGGGCAATAAAAACCGTATCGGCATTATCAGTGTTGTAGGTTTCAACGGGTTTATAGTTCCTTCCGAATTGTTTGCCGAACTTGTCCATGACTTCGATGATATATCCTTTTGAATTGATACCATGGCCATCTCCTGGCGTATTTTGCTTCTGTATAGAGTTCAGGCATGCCGTAGGCACCCATGGTAACGGGTTTGTCGGGATGAAGGGTATAGAGCGGGTTATAAGGAGGAAGGAAACTTATCGACCTCTTCCTGCGTTGGCAGTTCAATCGGTTCGATAACATGGCTCAGAGAAAACCCGTCAAGGTTGACCATGACGGGCAGGAGGACGTTTCTGTCTTCGGCAATCTTGAAAGCCATAATGATGGTAGTCGACAACATCCTGGCCGTTTTCGCAGAAGAGCATGATCCATCCTGTATCTCGTGCTGCCATGATATCGGAATGGTCACCCCAGATCGAAAGAGGCGACGAGAGTGCGCGGTTAACGGCGGCCATGACAATGGGAAGTCTCATGCCTGATGCGATGAAGAGGATCTCATGCATGAGTTCCATTCCCTGCGCGCTGGTCGATGTAAATGTCCGTGCACCTGTGGCAGAAGCGCCGCAGCATGCCGACATGGCTGAATGTTCCGATTCCACGTTGACATAGGCTGCTTCAAGTTCTCCATTGGCAACGATCTCGGAGAGGTGTTCAACAATGTGGGTCTGCGGGGTGATAGGATAGGCGGCTATGACTTCAACCCGTGCGAGTTTTGCCGCATCGATGCGACGCGATGGATACTTCAATACCTTTTTTTATTCTCATC
Organism: uncultured delta proteobacterium; assembly: GCA_963816115.1. Lineage (GTDB taxonomy): Bacteria > Desulfobacterota > Syntrophorhabdia > Syntrophorhabdales > Syntrophorhabdaceae > Delta-02. The sequence goes on from CAWFIZ010000002.1 coordinate 150,982, forward strand.
GTTCTTCCTCCACCATTGTGATCGCGCCAGGTTTGCATTCCTTTGCGCAAATACCGCATCCCTTACAGTAATCGAGGTTTGCCGTATAGTAGGCCGTCATCTTTCTGGTATATTGCCGCGTCAGGACAGAACAACCAGCAGAGACCGCACTTGATGCATTTTTCATCGCTCCAGACAGGTTTGGATGAACGCCAGTCGCCGGTTTTGTACTCCATGGCGTTCCCTACCTCTTCAATGACACATCCTACTTTCAATTCGTGCCATTTGTATTGATCCATCGGTTTAGCCATAGATCCTCCCGTTTAATTGACGATAGAGTACGCTATTATTAAAAGACCGAATTGAAATGTGAATTTTTGAACAAGTAAATTCATATAAAGTATCATAGATTCAAAGTCGTAGATATTAGCACATTTTTTACTCTCAATCAACACCATGTTTCGCAGGAAAGGAATGTGAAATATTTTGCATGGCCTTGTTTTGCGTGAGATTTTCGACCTCCATATTTCTATTGACAATGGAAAGAAGTATAATACAATCTATACTATTCAAGAACGGGGGTGGTGAGATGCCAATTTACATCATGATCAGCACACTAACGGACGAAGGCAGAAAAACTATCAAAAAACATCCCGAGAGGATCGAAGAGGTTAACCGGGAGATCGAGAACATGGGGGCTAAAGTTCTTGCCCAGTACGCTGTTCTCGGTCAATATGATTTCATAAACATATTGGAAGCCCCGAACAACGAAGCGATCGCAAAATTATCGATCGAGCTCGGATCAAGGGGTACGGTACAGATCATAACCATTCCGGCCATACCTGTTGAAGATTTTGTTTCGAAAATGGTTTGATAGCCCCTCCCGGATCAAATCTTTCAATTGACAACCAGTTCGGAATAATCTTAGATTAGAACCGTGAAAACTGTCACATATAAAGACTCCGGCGTAGATATAGCGAAGGCCGACCGCCTGATCGACGGCCTCAAAGAGCGCATAAAAAAGACCCACAATGCCAATGTCCTCAATATGATAGGTGGTTTCGCCGCTCTCACCGAAGTTCCCTCATCTTATAAGAACCCCGTCCTGGTCAGTTCAACAGACGGGGTGGGTACAAAACTGAAGATCGCCTTCATGGCAGGCAAACATGACACGGTAGGCATCGACCTTGTCGGTATGAGCGTGAACGATATCCTGACGTTGGGGGCCAACCCCCTCTTTTTTCTTGATTATTACGCCTGTGGCAGGATCGACGAGAACGTTTACCCCAATGTTATCGCGGGCGTCTGCGAAGGTTGCCTCCAAGCTGGCTGCTCACTTGTCGGGGGTGAGACAGCCGAGATGCCGTCCTTTTATAAAGATGATGAATACGACCTGGCGGGTTTCGCAGTGGGTGTCGTTGAAAAAGGTTCGATCATTGACGGGTCGACGATAGAGCAAGGTGACGCAGTTATCGGCCTTCGATCGAACGGCTTCCACAGCAACGGTTTTTCCCTTGTGAGAAAAGTTTTCTTTGAGATCAAGAAGTTTCGTATAGATGAAGAGGTCGACGGTTTACCTGGCAAGCTTTTCGAAGAGCTTCTTAAACCCACAAGGATATACGTGAAACCCGTGCTGGAGATCGTCGATAGTTTCCAGGTAAAAGGCATGGCTCATATAACCGGCGGAGGTCTTCCCGGCAACATATCAAGGATCATTCCCGATGGGCTTTCCACAAGCCTGCGGGTCGATCCCGAAAAGATCCCGCCTGTCTTTAAAACGATAATGCGGATGGGCAACATAGATCTAAACGAAATGTGCTCTACCTTCAACATGGGCACCGGTTTTGTACTCATAGTCAACAATAATGATGCCGATAAGGTCGTTAAGATGCTGGGCGAAGCCGGTGAAGAAGCAAGCCGGATCGGTACCATCGAAAAGTCAACCGGCGATGCCAAAGTTATCATCGTTTCAGATTAATTAATAGATCCATGTTCGATGGTTCTTGGAATAACCAATTACGAAAAATTAAATTCCAATGATCTTACGATAAAGCTGTTTCTTTTTGGTTATTGGAAATTGGTAAATTGGTTATTTTTTCTTCCTTCAATGGACAACCCTCGCATTTCGGGGTTTTCAGGCAGTATTTCTGGCACAATGCAACGATGAGTGCGTGGAACTCGTTGAAAAGATAGGTGTCGGACTGGAGGTTGTCCATGAAAAAAGCCCGTATGTCCCCATAGTTGTACCTCCCGTCATAAAGGCCATGGTTCTTGAGGAATCGCTTGGTGTAGGCATCGACAACAAAAACGGGCTTGTCGAGGGCGTAAAGCAGGATGCTGTCGGCTGTTTCTTCCCCGATCCCTTTGATGTCAAGGAGCTTATTTCGCAACTCATATACACTTATTTCTTTTAAATTATCAATAGATGATGAATATTCTTCATATATTACTTTAACAATATTCTTTAATCTAGTTGTTTTTAAATTATAATAACCTGATGATCGGATGTGTTGAGACAGAACGCTGTTTTCTATTACATATAATTTATCAAGATCCATAAGGCCGGCGGTCTTTATGTTCCCAATGGCCTTCTCAACGTTCTTCCATGACGTGTTCTGCGTGAGGACAGCGCCAACGATGATCTCAAGGGGGGTTTCGCCCGGCCACCAGTGCCTCTTCCCGAATGATCCGAGAAGGATATCAAAGATCTTCAGGAGTCTTTGCCGCATGGTCCATAACGTATGAAATCATATTAAGAAGGGCCAGTATTTCACCATCTTCATTTGTTACCGCAATATCTATCTTGTCGACCTTTCTTCTTGCATGGACGATCCGGGCCTCGGCATAGATCGTTTCCCCTTCCTTCGCGCTCTTCTTGAAGCGGGCCCTGGACTGGACAAGGAGCGCCTTGTAGTCCATGCTGTTGCCGCAGGCGCCGCCAACGTGGTCGGCGAAGGTGAAAAGGATACCTCCGTGGATACCCCCGAAGACATTGGTGTGGTCTTTTGTTACCACCATCCTGCCCCGTGCCGCGCCCTCTTTCACCTCGTATACCTCTATACCGAGGAGGCGCCCCACATTACAATCGTTGAATCTCTTTTGGACCTCTTTGCAGTCGGCCATAGATCGGCCCCATCCCGTAATATTTTGTATACCTTATCATAATTACAGGCCATGTAAAAAGAAAAGAATCTTTTGATTTTTAACGTCCATCCGTGGTAATGATTCTCTCATATACTCGTTATGGTTCGACCTTCAAGGGAAGTGAAGTGAAAATCTTCCGCTGTCCCGCAACTGTGATGGGTTCCAAGCAACGCACGGCGCATCCGCCGGCCACTGTTCCGTGAAGCACGGAATGGGAAGGCGCGTTGGCTCTCATACCCATAAGCCAGGAAACCTTGGGTTGAATTCTTCGAGAAATTATCCTTACGAGGCATAAGGAGGTTCTCCGTGAATCGCTGGCTCACCATCTTCACAATTCTGTTTTTCCTCACTTCCCCATTTTTTCTCCACGCAGATGAGGTATACAAGCTCGAAGAGATTGTCGTATCTGCGACAAAAATGCCCGAAAAGCGTATGGATATTCCGAATTCCGTCATTGTCAAAGAAGAGAAGGACATAGAGGTATCCGGCGCAAGTACGGTCGGGGAGCTGCTGGCAAACGAACCGGGCATCGATTGGCAGACATACGGCAATTATGGCGGGGCAGCACAGGAAATACATATTCGGGGAATGGGCGCAGACGCCACGCAGGTCTTCATCAACGGCGTGAATGTCAATTCCCCTTCCCTCGGCTCCGCTGACGTGGGAAAGATCCCGGTGGAGAATATCGAAAGGATCGAAGTCGTCAAAGGTTCAGGCTCGTTGCTCTACGGTTCCGGCGCGATGGGAGGGACCGTCAATATCTTTACGAAAAGCCCCAAAAGGGACAAGGTCGATCTCAAGATAAGCGCAGGGTACGGTTCACAGAACACTTACCGGCTGTATGCGCAACATGGGATGTTCCTGACGAAGGACTTCGGGTATTACCTGACTGTCGGCAAGACCGCAACCGACGGTTTTCGCGATAACGGCTATCTCAGGCAATATGACGCATCCATGAAGCTGCTCCTCGACAAAGGCGAACTGCTAAATATAACCCTCTATGGCGATTATCTCTCCAGAAGATATGGAATGCCCGGCGTCAAGCCACCCGAGGGCACCCACGGAAACGGCGTTCTACAACAGCGAATCGGCAAATCTGCTGGATCACAGCAGGGACAAGGACGGGAATATTGTCCTGGAGGTTCAGGGCAATCCGGTCAAGCAATTCTCCTACAATATCAAAGGTTATTACTCGAATATGCTCAATAATAACTACGAACGCTACGCTTCAAATGACACGGGGTCTGAGAACTGGATCAACAACACGGTGCTCAGGGATCACGGGCCATGTGGGCATATACCCCTTTGAGGGGGCAAAGTTCCTTGCGGGAGGAGAGTACAAGGACTATGACTGGAAAAACAAGTCCTACGATCTGATCACGGCCGGATCAAGGACGGTACAGAACAACGAACGACGCTCACATTTACACAAAGGGCGTCTTTGCGGAGGGTGAATACAGGCCCTCGCGATACTGGAAAGCCATAGCCGGGATAAGGCAGGAAGACCACTAGCGCATTTGGCTAAAGAAAACCTCCCCCTCTTCGGCATGGTCATCAACCCTGCCGACAACATGGTATTTAAGGCAAATCATGGAAGGCACTTTAAGGCGCCAACCCCGAATGACCTTTACTGGCCCACAGGCCTGTACACCAGTGGAAATCCTGATCTGAAACCGGAGATCGGATGGCATAGCGACATCACCTATGAGCAATCATTGCTTAATAACAGGATGTTCATAACGCTGTCATATTTTCGCTGGAACATAGACAACAAGATACAATGGGAACCGGATTCGAACGGACTGTGGAAACCGATCAACCTGGGCAATTACAAGGCGGACGGCATCGAGGCAGGCGTGAGGATCGGGCCTTTCTACAATGTCATGTTGTCCCTGAACTACACGTATACGGACGCGCAGGAGCAGAGCAGGGAATACACAAAACAGGATTACGGATGGCCTCCGTTCATACCCGCCGATTTTCGCTACAACATAGTGAAAAGGCGGGCGACTATGGTCCCCGTGGACCAATTCAAAGGGGAGATCGCATACAAGACCGATTTCGGCCTGATAGCCACGTTTACTGCGAGGTACATGGGAAACAGGGTTACATACAGAACGGAAAGCACCGCCTATCCTGACACGATAACGGCACGATACACGATCAGTCCCTACTGGACGGCGGATATGAAACTCGAACAGCGCCTGCGTCGATCGTTGGCTGATCTCAATTGTCGGCAAGAACCTCTTCGATGAGGATTACGACACACATCTGGGAACATTCTATGATAACAAGGGAAATTCCATGGTTTCCGGGTACCCTGGCGCGGGAAGGTCCGTATTCATGAGTGTTGCATATGAATTCTAGGGAGGTATGTCATTATCACATCTTTTAACGGTTCCACATCTCCGGACGGGATAATAGCAATGTTAAGGGAAAAACTTCAGAGGGTTTTTGCGGGCTATCGCACTGACGGCATCCTTTTTTCGGGCGGCCTGGACTCTTCCATCGCCGCCGCCCTTTCGCCATGCAAGAGCGGCATCATAGTGACGCTCGGTCCAGATGGGCCTGACCTGGAATATGCACTCGAGGCAGCCTGCGCCCTTGGAATGGACCTTCACCACAGGAAGGTGCCGGTAGATGAGGCCATGGGCGCAATACCGGAGGTCGTCAAGATACTGCAGAGCTTTGACCCCGCCATCCCGAATGACCTTGCCGTCTATTTCGCCCTGCAGGAGGCAAAATCGATTAGTTTCGGGTCAGTTATGACAGGCGACGCCTCGGACGAGCTTTTCGGAGGCTATTCATATATGCAGGAAATTGAAGACCTCGACGGGTACATCCGGGAACTCTCGGGTGTAATGAACTTCAATTCAATACCTCTCGGCAGGCATTTCGATATAGAGGTATTGCAGCCATTCCTTGATAAAGAAATCCTTGATTTTGCCCTTCAAATACGGGGAAAATGGAAGATCAATATGGAAAACGGCATCCTTCACGGGAAATGGGTCTTAAGGCGTGCCCTTTGCGGACTTTTGCCCGACAGGATACTCTGGCAGGGTAAGAGGCCCCTTGAAGAAGGATCGGGAATGACGAAATTGAACAAGATGATAGCCTCCACCATATCGGACGAAGAGTATGAAGAAAAAAAGAGGTTTTATCCGTTGCGTTTTTTCAACAAGGAACATCTGTACTACTACGAGGTCTTCAAAAAGGTGGTTGGAGATATTCCGCTGCCGGCAAAGGGAGAGGTGGCCTGCGCCGGATGCGGTGCCGGAATAAGACAAAACCGTCGCCATTGCAGGGTGTGCGGATGGATCGAAGGAATGTCATCATGAAAAAAGCTCAAAACAGCGCCTTTTGCTCGTGGAGCGGCGGCAAAGAAAGCGCGATGTCTTTATTCCGGGCCCGGCAGGCGGGCCTGACGGTCACACATCTCATCAATATGGTGACAGAGGACGGCACCCATTCACGCACCCATGGCGTGGAGGCGGCGCTCCTTTCGCTTCAGGCGCAGGCGATCGGCATACCGCTTGTGCAGCGGCAGACGACATGGAACGGTTATGAAGAGGAATTCAAAAAGGTCCTTTCCCGATTGCGCGATGTGGGAATAGGCCAGGGTATCTTCGGTGATATCGACATGGCAGAGCACAGAGATTGGGTCGAAAGGGTATGTTCCGAATGTGCCGTCCGCCCTACCCTCCCCTGTGGCTTGAGAAAAGGGACAGCCTGTTGACGGAATTCATCAATGAAGGCTTCAAGGCGGTCATAGTGACAGTGGATAAGCGCTGTCTCAATGAAACATGGATAGGCAGAGAGATAGACGCAGAGTTCATGAGGGATATCAGAGCGCTTGGTGAGGTTGTGGACATATGCGGGGAGAAAGGCGAGTACCATAGCTTTGTATACGACGGCCCCATTTTTAACAGGCCTGTCCATTTCGAAAAAGGGAGCGTCCGGTCCGGTGATGGATACTTCTTTCTCGATATAAATGCCGCCTCAATAAGGGACGCATTGTGATATTCACATTTTCTTTGAAGAAGATGTTCATAATTCTGCCGGTACTTGCCGTTTTGAGCACTTTTGTTCTCTTTGCCCGTCCTGCATCGACGGCCCAGCCGCAGAAGACCCAAGGGCCGCAGCGCATCGTATCGTTGAGCCCGGCTATTACCGAATCACTTTACCTTCTCGGCATGGGAGACAGCATAGTCGGTGTGACCATATATTGCAACAGACCGAAAGATGCGCAGCGTAAAGAGAAGATCGGGACGGTCATTGAACCTGATGTGGAGAAGATCGTAAACTTAAAGCCCGACCTGGTTATCGCGATGAACCTTACCAATCGGAAAAGCGTCAGGAAAATGAAGGACCTCGGCCTTAATGTGGTCACTTTCGAAATACCCGACAACTTTTCCAGGCTTTGCGAGGTCTTCCTGGAGATAGGAAGGGCCACGGGAAGACCTGAAGAATCGAGGCTTCTCGTCAGTCGTGCGCAGGCGCGGGTGGACCGGATCAAGAAAAAGACACAGGGGCTGGCAAAACCCAGGGTGCTCGTCCAGATAGGCTCAAAACCCTTCTTTGTCGCCACGAAAGACTATTTCATCAATGATTACATTGAGTTTTCAGGTGCAATAAATGTTTTCAAGGATGCCATGTCTGGAAGCGTGGGCCGTGAAAAGGCCATAATGCAGAACCCTGACGTTATCTTCGTGGTAACTATGGGTTTAAGCGGCGACAACGAACGCCTGACATGGAAAAGATACTCATCGGTGGGTGCGGTGAAGAAAGGCCGGATATACCTGATAGACTCTGACGATATCTGCAGCCCCACTCCGGCCAGCTTCGCACGGTCCCTGGAGGACATTGCGAAGCTGCTGCATCCCGATGAAGCGAAGGGATGGAAATGAACCGTAAGGGAATGACATTTCTTTTGCCGGCGGCATTAATCTTTCTTGCGGCCGCAGTCGTCGTGGCCCTGGCAAGCGGGTCAGCCGGTATACCCTTTCGCAGGGTCCTTTCGATCATCCTTGAAGGGAAAGCTACACCGGAATACAGCATCCTTATTGATATCCGGCTGCCGAGGATAATCCTCGGGTTTGCCGTGGGAGGAGCGCTTTCGCTTGCCGGCGTTATCCTGCAGGGGATGTTCCGAAACCCCCTCGTTGAGCCATACACACTGGGCATATCAGGTGGGGCCGCCCTGGGTGCCGCGTTGTGCATCATATTCAAACTGCACCATTTCCTGCCAACAATGGCATTACCCATTTCCGGTTTCTTCGGGGCTTGCCTTGTCATAATCCCCCTCTATTTCCTGAATATGCGCCAGAGCGTGTTGAGAATGCAGGGGATCCTTCTGACGGGCGTCATGACAAGTTTCATCTCCTCGTCCCTTGTGGTCTTGATCCTGGCAATATCGAGAACGGAGGAACTCCACAGCATCGTCTTCTGGATCATGGGTTCGCTGGAGGAGCCGAGCTGGGTTTTGATCCTTCTCGTGGCGGTCATTGCCGTAATATGTCTTTTTCTCTCCTATTTTTTCGCCCCCGTTATGAACGCCCTGTCACTTGGCGAAGAAGAGGCGATCCATCTCGGTATCGATACGGAAAGGGCAAAAAAACAGCTTTTTCTCATGGCTTCGCTCCTCACGGGTATAAGTGTGTCCCTGACAGGCATCATCGGGTTCGTCGGGCTCATCGTTCCACATTTTGTCAGGATAATGGCCGGGTACGACCACAGAAGGCTCCTGATCATTTCCTTTCTTACCGGGGCGGGGTTCCTGATCTTCTGTGACACCATCGCCCGGACGGTAATAGCACCCATTGAACTCCCGGTTGGCGTCATCACGGGGATACTTGGCGGGAGCGTATTCATCTATGTATTGAGCAAAAGACTGCTGTCGGGCCGGTCAGGAGGTGTCCTGTGATAAACATAACCGGATTGACATGCGGCTACGGTACGAAGACAGTTCTTCATGATATCGATCTTTCCATAAAAAAAGGCCAGTTTTTCGGTATCATAGGGCCCAACGGCTCAGGGAAAACGACCGTCCTCAGGGCTATCACACGCCTCGTCAGGCCTGTCAGGGGAAATATCCTCCTCGACGGCACCGATGTAGAGGGCCTTCATTTCAACGATGTGGCCAGGAAGATCGCCGTCGTTTCCCAGAATATGCCCCTTCTTGCCATGACGGTCAGGGAATTCGTCCTCCTCGGGAGGGTCCCTTATTATAAAAAGCTGCAGTTCTTTGAAAAAGGGTCGGATATGGCCATCGCCGAAAAGGTCATGGAGATGACCGGGGTCCTTCACCTGCAGGAGAACCTCATGTCCGAGATGAGCGCGGGCGAGGTACAGCTTGCCTTTATTGCCCGCGGCCTTGCACAGCAGCCATCGGTCCTGCTCCTAGACGAACCGACGTCCCATCTCGATATCACCCATCAGGCGGGGATCCTCGACCTTGTGAAACGCCTCAACAGGCAGGAGGGACTGACGGTTGTCATCATACTCCACGATCTTAACCTTGCCTCGGAGTACTGCGACAGTCTGGCCCTTATTGACAAAGGGAGGATAAAGAAAGCAGGGACCCCGGAAGAGGTGCTCGATTACCGGACCATCGAGGAGGTATACAAGACCGTTGTCGTGGTTCGGCAAAACCCTCTATCTATGAAGCCCTTTGTAATGATCGTATCCGAGGAGGTTAAGAACAAATGCGAAAAAGGGTCCTGATCCTTGGCGGCGCAAGAAGCGGAAAAAGTACCTTTGCCCTGCGGGAGGCATCGCTGTTGAAAGGGAAAAAGGCCTTCATCGCCACCGCCGAGGCGCTAGATGATGAAATGAAGAACCGTATCGAGAACCACAGGAGAGAGCGGGGAGAAGACTGGCATACATTCGAGGAACCGGTGGAGGTCCCGTCCCTCATCAGGAAGATCGCGAGCGGATATGACATTATCCTCATCGACTGCCTGACCCTGTGGGTATCGAACATCATGGTGCGCGGGTTGCCCTTCGAGCAGCATGTCGATGAATTTATCCGGGCAATGTCTGACGAGGCACCTGACCTTCTCTATATAGTTTCCAACGAGGTAGGCCTTGGCCTCGTTCCCGAGACACCCCTCGGCAGGGAATACAGAGACAATATAGGTCATTTGAACGCAAAGGTAGCCGGGGCCTCAACGGATGTCTATTTTCTGGCAGCCGGCATCCCCATGAAAATAAAGGAGACATGACATTGGAAGGAATACGCATTGGAGGGATAGACAAGGGTCTGTTCTCTGTTGCCCAGCAGCGCCTCGACAGCCTTACCAAGCCCCAGGGTAGCCTGGGAAGGCTTGAAGAGTTCGCGAAACAGATAGTCACGATCACCGGGAAAAAGATACCTCCCCTTTTCGAAAAAAAGGCGATCTTTACCTTTGCGGGCGATCATGGTGTTGTTGATGAAGGGGTTTCCCTCTTCCCCAAAGAGGTGACGGTGCAGATGGTCCACAATTTCCTGGAGGGCGGCGCCGGTATCAACGTCCTCGCGCGCCACGTCGGTGCCGAAGTTGTAGTAGTCGATATCGGCGTGGACCACGATTTTGAAGAAAAAAAAGGGCTCATCCGTAAAAAGGTGGTCAGGGGTACGAGGAACATGATGAAAGGGCCGGCCATGACAAGGGATGAGGCGATCCTAGCCATCAAGATAGGCATCGGCCTTGCCGAAGAATATGCTGAAAAAGGGTACAGTCTTTTCGGTACCGGCGACATGGGTATCGGTAACACAACACCGTCGAGCGCAATAGCCGCAGTCATGACGGGTTCATTGCCTGAAGACGTTACGGGGAAAGGAACGGGTATCAGTGATGAATCGCTCCGGCACAAGATCACCGTCATCGAAGATTCGATAGAACTGAACCGGCCGGACCGCAGCGACCCCATCGATGTGCTCGCAAAGGTCGGCGGCGCTGAGATCGGCGGGATCGCCGGTTTTATACTCGGTGCGGCGTCGCGGAGAATACCCGTTGTCGTCGACGGTCTCATATCGACGGCAGGCGCGCTCATCGCCTGTTCCATTGAGCCTGCCGCCCGCGATTACATGTTCGCGGCGCACAACTCCGTCGAAAAGGGACACCGCGTGATGCTCGGCGCAATGGGCCTTGAACCCGTGCTCGACCTGGGCCTGAGGCTTGGAGAAGGAACGGGGGCCGCCCTTGCCATGTCCCTGATCGAAGCAGGCCTCAAGATATATCGTGAAATGGCAACCTTCGATGAAGCCGGAGTATCAAAGGAGCTGATGTAGAATTGAAGAAGATCCTGGCGGCATTCCAATTCCTGACCATAATCCCCATACGCATCAAGGGGGAACTATCAGGGGAAGATATATCCGGATCGTCGATGTTCTTTCCCCTCGTGGGGTTTTTCCAGGGGGCGCTCCTGGCCGCGGCATCGTTCATTTCATTGAAGTTCTTTTCTCCGGGGGTTACGTCGGCCATTATCATCCTGGTCTATCTGCTCACGAACGGGGGGTTCCACATGGATGGCCTCTCGGACACCTTCGATGCCCTTTCCGTGAAATCATCAAGGGATCCTGTAAGAGACAGGCAAAAAAGACTTGCCGTCATGAGGGACCCAACGGCGGGCCCCATAGGGATCACCGCCATCGCCCTGTCGCTTCTTTTCAAATATGTGCTCTTGAAGGAGGTCCTGGAGGCCCCGGGACAGGGATGCATAAGTTCCGTTGTGTTTCTCATGCCTGTTGTTTCCACGTGGTCCATGACGATGATGATGCCCGGGGCTAAAAGCGCCCGCAGCGACGGGCTTGGCAAGATCTTCTTCGACGGTGCGAAAGGAAGGCACGCCCTTGTGGCAACCATTCTAATGATCGCATTCTCCTGCGTCATATATTTACTGGCAGGCCTTTTCATGTATGGCGATGAAAGGTGTTTCTTTTCATTCTTCCTCATTACGGTCGCTGTTGTCCTTTGCGCCGGTTACGGACTTGGCCGTCTTTGCGCGTCGCTCTTCGGCGGCCTGACAGGAGACAACCTGGGAGCGATACGCGAAGTATCTGAGGTCCTCCTGCTTTTGTGGGCGGTATTATGGTTCTGACCGCGGACCGTGAAATTTTACTGTTTATCATCATACTGGCGATCCTCCTCGATACCGTCATGGGTGATCCACGGTCCCTTCCGCATCCGGTGCGTATTATCGGCAGGTGCATCGTTATATTTGAACGCCTTGCGAGAAGGCTTGGAAAGGGAAAAAATTATGAGCTTTTTGCCGGGACTGTGCTGGTGATCGTCATTGCCGGCGCTGTTTTCTTTTGCTCCTATGCCTTGCAGGAACTGATACTTTCAAAACTTTCAGGGATCGCAAGATTCTTCGGCATCGCCATCCTGGTCTATCTCGGGTCAACAACGCTGGCCTTAAAAGAGCTGATCAAAGAGGGCTCCGGGGTCATCGATGCGGTATCAACTAATGATATTGAATTGGCACGACAGAGGATCAGCATGATAGTCGGCCGCGATGTCGACCATCTTGACATGGACGGAATAATGCGTGCAACCATCGAAACATTATCGGAAAACCTTTCCGACGGCGTTATCGCACCCCTGTTCTATCTTACCGTAGGCGGGGTCCCCTGCGCACTGGCATACAAGGCCATCAACACCCTCGATTCCATGGTGGGATACAAGAACGAAAGATACCGTTATTTCGGCAGGGCCTCGGCCCGTCTCGATGATATCGTCAATTACATCCCCGCAAGGATGTCGGGCCTGCTTATCGCCCTTTCGTCGGCCATTCTTTTCAGGTCCGCCACAACGGCGCGTCTCGCCCTGGAAACGATGCGCACCGACGGCCGGAAACATTCAAGCCCCAACAGCGGTTACCCGGAGGCAGCCGCGGCAGGCGCCTTCGGTGTGAAACTTGGCGGGCCGTACAAGTATAGAGGTCTTGCAATTCAAAAACCCTTTATCGGCAGCGGGGACTCGCAGGATTATCTGAAGGCATCACGTGAAACACTGCGGGCCGTTCGCATGGCATCTTATATCGGGTTTTTCCTTGCCTCACTTGCCGCGTTCCTGTGGGTTAAACTGTGAGCCGCCACGGCGGGGACATACATGGCTTCGCACGTTCGGCCGGGGTAAGGCCGGAGGAGATCATCGATTTCAGCGCATCCATCAATCCTCTGGGCGTACCTCGCCCGGTCATGGCAGCCATAAAGGGCCACCTTCGCGACATCGAACATTATCCTGACCCTGAAGCGAGGCAACTGAAGGACAGACTGTCGGAGATGTGCCATATCGACGGATCGCTCATTTTATGCGGGAACGGATGCACGGAGTTGATCTACCTGCTGCCCAGGGTCATGTCTTTTGATAAAGTATTGATACCTCAGCCGACTTTCGTCGAATACGAACGGGCATGCAAAGCGGCGAGGCCCGGGTGCGTCGTGATCGATCACATGCTTCATGAAAACGATAACTTCGATATCGACCCAATGGAGCTTGTCAGAGAGGCGGCCGGTCATGGTGTCGATGCGGTCTTTCTCTGCAACCCGAACAACCCGACGGGAAGGCTGATCGAAAAGGAGAACCTTGCAGAGGCCGCGGCAATGGCGGCAAAACAAAAGATATACCTTATTATTGACGAATCCTTCATCGAATTTACGTCCGAAAGTTCCATGATGGACCTTGTCGAGAAGACTTCCCGCCTCATTGTCCTGAGGTCAATGACAAAGTTCTATGCCCTGCCCGGCCTCAGGCTCGGCTGGGGCGTGTTCCCGCCGCATATAGCGTCCGGCCTGAGGGGGAGCAAGGAACCGTGGAGCGTGAACGCCCTCGCCCAGGCGGCCGGTATCGCGGCCCTGCAGGAAACGGATCTTAAAAAAAAGACCCTGAAATACATAGAGAGACGGAAGAAGTCCCTGGAAAGCGGTTTTGCTCGATCCGGCATTGAACACGTTCCATCCGGCGTGAACTATTACCTTCTTCGGACAAAGTCCGCTCCGCGTATCGTTAGGGGGCTGAAAAAACACAATATCATTGTGCGCGACTGCGCGGGCTTCAAAGGCCTCGACGAACGCTTCATGAGGGTGGCAGTAAAAAAGAAGAAAGAGAACGACATGTTGCTGAGATACATGGAACTATATTCTTAGTCCCTCCCCTTCATTAATTATTTAACGAAACGCACCCGTTGCCTTTTGGGGCCTGCAAATTTGTATTGTATGGAAACGGCGGGTTGTGCTATAAAAAAACCAACGCCGACGTAGCTCAGAGGCAGAGCAGCTCACTCGTAATGAGCAGGTCGCGGGTTCAATTCCCATCGTCGGCTAACTTTTCCTTCCTGACCTTTGTGTGCTCCCTGAGTTTAACTATCTTCCATACCCGAACACTTGCATACGGCTGCAAATTTTTGAACGGGACAGCAGGAAAGCTCACAGTGAATGGAAAACCGACAACAGGCAATGGTCAAGAACCTTGTTGAGGGAATGGGAGGGAGAAAGTTGGGGAAAGAAAGACTTTAAACATTTTGCCAATATTTGAGTCCAGATCAAAATCACCAAGGTCGATCTCGTCGTTAATTAATCGTTCGTAGTGTATAAATATCATTTGTGAAAAAGTCTTATGCCATTCAACAAGCGCCGGAGGTGATTGAGAGCCTAATTCTTTCCAGTATTGGATGCCAATCTTGATCAGTCCAAGTCTCTTTTCTTCATCATATGGAATGAACAAAAACGATCCAAGCTGCTCGGCCAGCCTGTTTATATCAACAGGATATCCTTCTTCTTCAAGTCGAGGAATCACTGAGGTAAAAAACCATATACCGCAGATAAATGTAAGCACTCTGTCCCTCGGGAAAGGATCGCCTCCGGAAATATCAAAGCCGTCCGTTAGCATCAATGATGGAAATAAAAGGTTGAAAATGTCCGCCGCAATGGCCATTTCTATCATTTCTTCAAGAGTACCGTATGGATTCAATTGGAAACCATACTTGCGTTCCATGTTATCCAGGTCCGTTGCTGCTTTACCCAGGAGTGCCCTGGTCAGGGGCTTTCCTGCAAGATCCAGCTCTCCGACTTTTTCATTCCACGTTTTCATGAAGTCTCCTGTATTCGTACAGATTTGTCAGCAACGAAATGATAACTGGAAATAACAAGGGTCTGCAATTACTTTCAACATCTCTACCGGTGGTCTCAATATGTAAAAAGACCGCTTAAGCAAGCCAAGCGGTCTTTTTTAAACGGTTGAAACTGTCTTCTTAGAGCCCGAATATCCCCTTAAGTATTTTACCTGGTGTTACGCCTTCAGGTTTTTCTTCCGGTTGAGGTGGAGGCGCATCGTTTCTTTCACGCATCTCGCCCCTGTCGCGTCTGCTTTTTTTGCCAGGTGGCATACCTCCTTCCATTTCCATAAGAGGCAGCATCGATGTCGATTTGCGTCTTACCTTCAAAGCCCAGATGGGGTTTTTCGGTTTTACCGGGTCCCTCGGCGGATAGATGATGTTCAGTTCGTCACCATAAGCTATGAACTGTATCATGGCCCCTTCGGCCTCTTTAAAGATACCCCTGGGGACCACGCATTGCGTAACGGACGGGGGCATTACGACCTTGTCCCTTACGAGCCGCCGCACGTCTTCATCGGAAAGGAAGTTCATCAGCGAATAACCAGCCTCGCGGACCTCGCTGGAGCTCCAGATGATCATCGTGCCCGTTCTCTGTTCGTGACCCATGGCGGTGGCAAAATAGCCCGTTGCAGTCGGGATGGAATTCCACTGGAAATAGAAGCTGTCAGCAGGCGAGCCTTTGGTGGAAGTGAACTCAACAGGCGCCATAAAATCATGGCCTGCACCAATGGAAAAACGTATGTCGGGAAGATAATTACCGTGGACAAAGTGGCCTCCCACAAGGGAACTGTCCTGCGGTACCCGCTTGCTGTCCTTCTTGTTCGGCCAGTCTGCATAGACCCAGCCCTGACGGGGCGCTGGCGGGTGTTGCATAGAGATCGGCCTGCCCTGGAATACCCTGCCGAATTCAGAGGGGTTCATCTTTTCCGTATCGATAACAAAGGGCTGGCCCGGCCTGACCGTCTCGGAACATCCCCAATATATGAGCATGCGCATCTTGGGTTTTTCAAACTTTTCAGGCCGCTGCCCGGGTTCGCCACGCTCGGCACGTTCCCTTTCCGGGGTCACGAGAGGCAGGGTGGGACCCATATTCTGCCCCGGGGGAATGTCGTGCGTCGCATTCGGATCAGCTGGAGGGGCCTTTGGCGAGTTTACCTGGAGCAGGAGCCTTTTTCCTGAGTCTCCACCGCCTCCGCCAAACATGCCTCCAACACCCGGCATCCCGCCGCCTCCCGGCATTCCGGGAAAACCGCTCTTTTCCGTGGAAACGCTCATCCAGTATCTTGTAACGGGTGTTTTCGATTCTTTTTCGGCAGCGGCAGCACTACCTGCGCTCATTATGAGCAGGGCTGCACAGAAAAAAAGAAAGACCGCATGTACAATGACAACTTTATTTTTTCTTAACATCTTTTTTTCCTCCTTGCGTTGTAGGCCATCGGTCTTCAGGATAATGCGATCAATTACGATCTTGCCCGATCATACCGTAACCGGAGCTTAAAAATTATATGGACAGGTCAGGTAATGTGTCAAGGAGATTCGATGGCCGCCTGTGACGTGGCAGATATTCATGTAATAGCGTTCCCTGTGACTTTCAGCGAATTATCCTTGACCTTACGGGTTTCAATGCTATAATAAACATCGTGCTGCTTGCAGGCCAAGGCCTGCGGGAAGCACCCTACCGCCACCGGATTCAATCCCCCCCGACTGTTCTCCGGTGGCTTTTTTTAAGTTTTTTTCAGCGACTTGTGACAAATATCATTTTTATTGGTATGAAAAAACGTTATATTCATCACAGTCCTGCTTTTTCTTCAACCAGGGCTGTCCTAATAATTATGGCCACCGGTTACCCCACTAAAGACCGGTGGCCCTTTTTTTACAGTTAAAATCATGTAACGGGTAAGGGGTTATAAATATGATACAAAAAATGTCTATCATTAAATTGCATATGGCGCGAGGTGACAAATCCTGGAAAGCAATGGTGATTAAAATATGTAAAAAGACCGTTTGATGTATTTCAAGTCATTCTTTTGTTGGAAAAGGTATCCCGATCGCTTCGACGGGACACTCCGGCGCGCAAAAGCCGCATTCTTCGCAGAGGTCATCGGCAATACATGCCTTTCCGTCCTTGAGCGATATGGCGCCGGGAGGGCATATCTCAACGCAATTTCCACATCCCGTACATGTTTTGTCATCGATCGCAGGTATCATCAGAGCACCATCCCCAGACGATAACCGTCATGGATCGCATTATTGAGGCGGCGTGGTTTCTTCGCGTCACCTATAAAATATACTTCTTTCGCGAGAGTCGGGGCGGCCTTTTTCCAGACGCCTTCTTCAGGATAGAACAGGGCCATAATGACATTATCTGCCTCGATGGCGCCATCACCTGAGGGCCCCAGTACGCGGACCAGGCCATCCTCAACGGCCACAACCTTTGTACGCATCATTAAGGTGACCTTTTTCTTTCTCATGAGGGCAGTGTACTGCCATAGGTAGAACGGGTTGACGTCCTTGCCGGGTTTGGCGGCCTCATCGATCACGGTGATCTGGTAATCGCCATGACGGAGCAAATGAACGGCGATTCCCAGGCCAGCTCCGCTTCCGCCTATGATAACGACGCGCTTACCAAGTTTTTGAGCATTTCCCATCACGTCGTGAGGTGTCATAATACCCTTGTACAGACCTTTCATTGTGGGGCCCGTTGCGATCACGAGCACATCCGGCGATTCGGCCCTGACAAGTTCCGGTGTGCACTCGACACCAAGCCTGATATCGACGCCCGCATTTCGGCAGTGCTCTTCCAACATTTCTATGGGCCGCAAAAGCTCAATGGCTCCCTGATCGACCATGGAGGCGACAAGGATATTGCCGCCCAATTTGTAGTTCTTCTCAAAAAGCGTGACGTAATGCCCTTTGCGCGCCGCGGTTGCCGCGCATTGCAGACCTGCAGGGCCTGCCCCTGCTACGACAACCTTCTTTTTCTCCCTGACAGGTTTGAACCCGTAATATCCCCAGTTCTCCTCGCCTTCATGGCCCAGGTTCGGGCGGACGGAACACATGATGGGCTGGTGGTAGTAGAGCCTTGAAAAGCAGACATTGCAGGCTATGCAGGGTATGATCTCTTTTTCGCGGCCCTCCCTGACCTTGTTGGGGAACTCGGGGTCGGCGATCATTGGGCGACACATCTCGAGAAAATCTATCTGACCTGTCGCGATGGCCTTTTCGGGGATATGAGGGAGGAACTGGCGAAACGCCATCATAACCGGCACATTGACGACCTTTTTTATTGCTTCGGCGATATAGAGCCAGTGGCCCATGGGAACATCCCTCGTGATTACGGACTGGGAAGATTCGTGCCATCCTATGGTCACACTCAGATAATCTGCCCCCGCTTCCTGCGCTATCTTGAAGCTCTCGACACTTTCTTCGAAGGTGTTCCCGCCACGGTCATCAAGCAGCTCGTGACCGCACAGCCGGATGCCTACGGGCATATCGCCCACTTCTGCCTTCACCCCCCCTATCATCTCTATCATCAACCGGCAGCGCTCCCGCAGGTTGCCGCCGTACTCATCAGTCCTTTTGTTGGTGTAGCGGGATATGAACGTCGAAATGAGGTAACCTACGATACCGGACAGTTCGATCATATCGAAGCCCGCCTGTTTTGCCCTTCTTGCGGCGGCCACATGGTCCTTCAGGGCCTGCTTTATCTCATCTCTGGTTATCTCCCTGGGAGGTTTGAAATATGACAGCTTTTGGGGGACCACGGAAGGCATAAGGCAATGATCGAGCTCAACGCCCCCTTCCCTGCCGCAATGGAGTATCTGCAGGCTTGAGTGCGCGCCGCATTCGCGTATTACATCGGCTATTCTGGCAAGACCGGGGATGAACCTGTCGTCATAAATGGCCATCATCCCCTTGAAGCCTTTCCCTTCACCATCTTTGTCGGGGTAGGCACCCTGGGTCGTTACTATTCCTGCCCCGCCTTTTGCCTGGGCCTCCATGTAAGCCACTTCCCTGTCGCTGACGTAGCCGTCGCCGTAGGGAAAGTTAGTTTCCGTCGCAGCGTACTTGATCCTGTTCTTTATGAGAAGTTTTCCGATACGGCCGGGTTGGAAAAGATGCGGATATCGTTCCATAACCATGAAATGATTAACACACCGTCAAGATCCAAGTCAAGCTACATTTGGGGCAGGACCCAGGGTCATATCTCGACGGGCGATATATGCCAGATATTGTTTGCGTATTCCTCGATGGCGCGGTCGCTTGAGAACTTTCCCGAACGGGCAACATTAAGAATGGCCATTCGCCTCCAGTGGTCCTTGTCCATATATGCCCGGGATACCTTTTCCTGGCACTCGACATAGAGGGGGTAGTCGGCTAACAGACAATAACGGTCACCTTCCATTAAAGATTTAACGATCGGCTGAAAAAGCCCCGGGTTTTCCGGTGAAAAGAAACCGGATTCAAGCTGGCGGATGATCTGGGAAAGTTCCTGGTTCTCATCGATATATTTTTTGGGATCGTATTGTTTCTTTATTTCCAAAATCTCCTCGGCCTTGTATCCGAAGAGGAAGAAATTGTCTTCTCCCACTTCTTCCATGATCTCGACGTTTGCCCCGTCAAGGGTACCTATCGTCAACGCGCCGTTGAGGGCGAACTTCATGTTGCCTGTGCCAGAGGCCTCGAACCCGGCCGTCGAGATCTGCTCTGAAAGTTCAGCTGCAGGCATGATCGACTGCGCTATCGAGACGCCGTAGTTTGGTAAAAAGACAACCTGAAGCTTGTCGTTTACCGCCGGGTGGACAGCTATCAACTCGGAAACGTTATGGATCAGCTTGATGATAAGCTTGCACATAAAATATCCGGGAGCCGATTTACCGGAGAACATAATGACCCTCGGAGTAAAGCCATCGGGTACCCTGCCCTCTTTCAGGCGGTTGTAGAGGGTGATCACGTGAAAAATATTGAGAAGCTGCCTCTTGTATTCGTGGAATCTCTTTACCTGGCAATCGAGCATAAAATCAGGTTCGAAATTCAGGTTGAACTGACGCTTCATTGCGGCCAGGAGCTTGAGCTTATTATCCCTTTTGATGGTGGAGAAACGGTCCTTGAACCCGTTATCCTCTATCATCGGTTCAAGCTTTTTAAGCTCGCCGAGGTCTTTTGTCCATCTATCGCCTATAGCTTCCGTGATCAGTTGTGAAAAGGACGGGTTGGCCTCCATTAGCCAGCGCCTGTGGGTTATCCCGTTTGTCACGTTTTGAAATTTTTCAGGGTACATCAAATAAAAATCGTTAAAAACGTGACTCTTTAAAAGCTTGCTGTGAAGACGCGACACACCGTTGAGCGTGTGAGATCCCACGATCGCGAGCCTTGCCATGTTGACCACCCTGTCTCCGCTCCCCGTAATGATCCCCATCTCTTCGGCTTTGCTGAACTCTTCCGGAAAACGTCTTGCCACCTGTATATGGAATTTCCTGTCCATCTCCTGTATTATCTGGAGGTGTCTTGGCAGCAGGTGGCCCATCAGGTCCTCTGACCATGTTTCAAGGGCTTCGGGCAGAATTGTGTGGTTCGTGTAAGCAAAGGTACGCTCCGTCAGCTTTTGGGCTACATCCCACTGCAAACCCTTTTCATCAACAAGTACCCTTATCATTTCCGCGATGGCGATCGACGGGTGAGTATCATTAAGCTGTATCGCAACTTTTTCAGGCAACTTATTATAATTGCTATGGATCTTGTTATATCTTCTGAATATATCAGCGAGTGATGCGGCAACAAAAAAGTATTGTTGTTTCAATCGAAGCTCTTTGCCGGCAAGGGACAGGTCGTTCGGGTAAAGGACCTTGGATATGTTCTCGCTGTTATTCTTGTTCTCGACGGCCTTCACGTAATCCCCGCTGTTGAAGTACTCGAAGTCGAAATCACGCGTTGATTTTGCCGCCCATAGACGCAATGTGTTTACGGTTCCGGTCTTAAAGCCCGGTATCGGGTAATCGTAGGCCATGGCTAAGAGCCCGTCAGTATCCACCCATTCAGTTTTATTGGTATGGGTTTCAACCTTTCCGTAAAACCTTATCGGGTAGAGGAGTTCCGGTCTCGGGAACTCCCAGGGATTGCCGTAACGGAGCCAGTTATCCGGCGCCTCGTTCTGGTAGCCGTCTTTGATCTTTTGGGTAAATATGCCGTATTCGTACCTGATCCCGTATCCATAACAGGGATAGTTCAATGTTGCCATTGAATCAAGAAAGCAGGCAGCAAGCCTGCCTAACCCGCCGTTACCGAGTCCCGCTTCCCATTCACGTTCGAAGACATCTTCCATTTGAATTGCAAGCACATCAATAGCATTGCGGTATTCTTCCAGAAGATCAAGGTTGATGAGATAATTCTTCAGCAATCTCCCCATGAGGAATTCCAGCGAAAGATAGTAAAGGCGCTTTGCATCCACCTTGTAATAGGCCTGTTGGTGATCTATCCAGTTCTTGACAAGACGGGCACGTACGGAAAGGGCAGTAGCCGCGTATTTGTCCCTATCCGTCGCAGAATACATATCCTTCCCGAGAGAATATGTCAGCTGGTTAACGATAATCTTCCTGAAATCCCCACTTTTTGTATCGTCTCCGGCTGTTTTATCGCCTTCCTGGGACGTTTGGCCCATATCGAATCTCCTTAATATTTCTTAAAATTAGGGCAAAGCCCTGATGTAATATGATTATCGATAGTTGCGTAAAGTTCTTTAATTATGATATGAAGAAATAGCGTGAAATGATCGTCGAACAAGACCACAGTAACCCTACGTTGAGTCAGAACAAAAAGATATTTCAAGACACCTTGTCGATCATTGGCATAACAATAACAATACAGGACTTCTATTAATCGTTCAATAACGACGTCGGTTGATAATTATCGCCGAGGGGTCTTACAAAGGTATAGTTCGTCGTTTCGCCGAGCATTGCGTCTCCAACCTCACGGGTATTGTTTGCAATAATGGAAAACGGTAAAGCCACGACAGTACCCGCAAAACCAAGGGCAATGCTTGCAATGCCGACAGGTCTCAGGAACACGAGGTCAAAAAGCATGGCATCGCCTTTGCCGGTGGCTCTGTATGTGACCTTTTCAGTTTCTATTACCGCATCCTTTCCATTTATTGCATCTTCCGCGAAGACGGGGAGCGCAAACATACCACATGAAAGGATAGCCACCAACATAAATACTGTAACCTTTTTCATATGTTACCCCCTTTTCTTAACACCTTTTCTTTTTATAGCACAGTATTTTAATGATTTCAATAATTTTTTGTCTGAAGTTAACAAATCAGGTGAGAGGTACAGACCTGAAACATTTTTTTAAAAATGCCCCCGGCGTGACTCGAACACACGGCACATGGATTAGGAATCCATTGCTCTATCCACCTGAGCTACGGGGGCAAGTTTTTGATTATAAACATTTCTTCTGATTATTTCAATAGAAACTATCCTGGAAAACCTCGCCCTTACTCGATAAAGCGGAGCCCGCCTTAATTGACTTAAGAAGGGTTTTTTGGTATAAAATGGATGTTCAAAAAGAGGCAATGTATGCCTTTCCAATCTATTTGATCAGCACAGGCGCATGCCTCTCGCTTCAAAAGGGAGAACCCTTTTTCAAAATGAGAACAAACCCCAAATCATTCAGGTTTCCTACTACACAGGAGGTATTGCTATGGGTAAAGTGGAAGTCTTCGAAAACAAACGCCCCGTTCTCGGGATAAACAGCCTTGGAAGAATAGGAAAGTTGACGCTCTGGCACCATGTAGGGCGGAAATACTTTCAGGAGATCGTGGTGAATCTCGGACGTGACGTAGGCAACGGCATCCCCGCGATCGCGCAGATCATTGAAAAAGATGCGACCTACGGAAGCATCCATCGCTTTCTCTATGGTATCAGATCCCCGAGGATCATTGAGATAGTCGACGAAAAGAAAGGAAAGCTCCTCATAGACGGGATACCGGTAACGATCCTGCGGGAAGCACGGAACCCGGCGGAGATCGCCTGGCGTGATCATGGTGTCGACATCGTCGTTGAGTGCACCGGGAAATTCAAGGACCCCACTGTTCCCGCCGACGATAAGGGAGGTTCCATAAAGGGGCACCTGGCGAGCGGCGCCAGGGCCGTTATCAATTCCTCCGCCTTTAAACTGAAGAACAAATCCCTGTCCCTCCCTGACGATGTGATAACGCTTATTTACGGTATCAACCACACCGCATTCGATTACAAGAGGCATAAAATAGTTTCGGCTGCGTCGTGTACCACGACGGGCCTTGGTCATATGGTCAAACCCCTTCTCAATAACGAAGCTACAAGCAAGATCCTTACGGCGTCAATGTCGACGGTCCACGCCGTGACAAATTCACAGAGCGTTCTCGATAAAACACCCAAGGCCGGAGAAAAAGACCTGAGGAAGAACAGGAGTATCCTCAATAATATCATCCTGACATCCACGAACGCGGCCGAGGCGTTGAGCCAGGTCATACCCGAGGTAAAAAACATCGGATTTATGGCTGATTCGATACGGGTACCTACTAATACCGAATCACTGATCGTTCTCAATCTCACCTTTCAGACCCGTACGGGCAGCGACGGCAAAAAAGAGGCCCTTACCACGAAAATGCTCAATGATATCTACAGAAAGGCTGCCGAAAACGACCCTGAACACCTGGTGATCTTCACGCTTGAACAGAACGTTTCGACAGACCTTATCGGAACGGATGCCGCGATCGTCATAGAAGGCCAGTTCAACCACACAAGAACGGCCTTTATCGATGTCGACCTTGCCGGGATCCCCAACGTACCGGAAAAACTTTTGAAGACCCTCCCCAAAGGGACCATGAGAGTGCCCGTTGTCCACGCCAAGATCTTCGGCTGGTACGACAACGAATACGGCAGCTACACGAACAGGATGGGTGATCTGGCGGTGTACGTGCACAAGAGCATGGCCTAACGATAGTTTCAAGTTTCAAAGTTTCAGGTTTCGAGTTAAAAAACAAAGAAAACATACAGACTTGTGTTCATCAATACAGGGCCTTTCTTTAAACAGTTTTTCTCCTGAAACGCGAAACCTGAAACGGTTTGAAACCAGTCTTTCAGAGGGTTATTTTGTACGATTCTTCTTTTTCGATCTCGTGTTTGCCCAGATATACCGCACC
Organism: uncultured delta proteobacterium; assembly: GCA_963816115.1. Taxonomy (GTDB): domain Bacteria; phylum Desulfobacterota; class Syntrophorhabdia; order Syntrophorhabdales; family Syntrophorhabdaceae; genus Delta-02. Next base: position 175,385 of record CAWFIZ010000002.1, read on the forward strand.
GGTCCAGCCATCGATGCTGATGAAGTCCCCTCCGCTGATGATCTTTCCTTCGCAAACGCTGTAGGCTTCATTCTCGAAAACGTGAAGTTTGCTGAATCCGACGACGCCCACCTTGTTGAGTTGGGGAATGGTCACGGCGGCGTGGGAGGTTCCGCCGCCGCGCGCGGTCAGTATACCTTCCACTTTGAGTATGATACCCACATCGTCAGGTACCGTGTCCGGCCTTATCAGGATAAGCGGTGTTGTGTTGTCCTCAAGGCGGTAACGCTCTATTTCTTCTTCGGAGTAGACGACACGGCCCGTCAATGCGCCGCCGCTCACTCCTATTCCGATGCCAAGAAGCGACCTCTCCAGTTCCGGGCTGTCATGAAAGGCCCTTACCTTACCGGCCCCCCGCTGCACCATGTCGCGCGTCTGGAGGATATAGAGCCCCCTGGGCGTGTCGTTCTCAAAAGTGAACTCGATCTCCTGGTGATTGAACCGTTTTTCATAAATGAGAATTTCAGCTATCCTCACCAGTTCCCGGTATATTTCAGGAAATCGCTCTTCAAGCGATATCAATGACTGTCTTTTTTCCGATACGCGCTGCTTCTCCGATATTGGATAAGTTTCCACCAGGCCGGATACGATATCGTCACCCTGGACCCCGAAAATGAAATCGCCATAGAGGGTGACATTTTGGGAAGGCCCTCTCGGGTCACGGGTAAAGATAACACCGGAACCCGAATTTTCGTTGAGGTTCCCGAATACCATTGCCTGGACGATGACAGCGGTCCCCCACTCATCGGATACGTGCATCTGGTGGCGGTAGATGCGCGCCTGCTCGGAATACCACGAGGCAAATACCTGCAGGATCGCCTGTTGAAGCTGCTCGTAGGGGTCGTTGTTTATCACGATACCCCTCTCTTCCATCGCTTTTCTATAGGCCAGCGCCAGTTGTTTCATCTGGTCGGGATCGAACTCGATCTTTTTTGATACATTATAACGGGATTTGAAGCTGTTCATGACCTCGTCAAAGATGTTCCTTTCAAGGCCCTGGAACATGCCCCATGTTTGCAGGAACCTCCTGTATGAATCCCAGGCGGCCCAGCTGAAATCATTCGTCCTTGATAGACCTTCGGCAATTGTTTCGTTGAGGCCTACGTTGAGGAAGGAATGCATCATACCCGGCAGAGATATGGTGGCACCGCTTCTGACCGACAGCAAAAGGGGATTTCGGGGATTGCCGAACTTTTTGCCTGTCGTGCGTTCAAGGGCCTGTATCTCATTGTAGATCCTGACGCTGAGGTCTTTGAAAATATACTTGTACCCGACGACCGCCTCATACCCCCTGAAGACCTCGGTCGTGATGATAAATCCCGGAGGCACGGGGAACGAGAACGAAGCAAGCTCTTTTAAAAAATACCCTTTATTTCCGATAAGGACCTGGTTATCGATCTCCTTTTTCTTTTTGTAGATCGGCGAAATGGTCAACTCCGGGATGTAGGCCATGACAAGGTTGAGTATGTGCTTGTTGTCCTTGAATTTTTCAAGCTCCTGGCCGAGCGTCCTTATAACGGAGTTTATAAAGTTGTCAAATACCTGGAGCCCGAAGGCGTGGGCGATCATGGAACGGATGAAGTTCTCTGAATACCGGTAAATGACCTCCTGTCTGTTGCGTCCCTCGGCCTGCTGCGGGGCCCCTTCATCTTCTAAGGCCATCATCTGCTCCACGATAACGGGAAGATTGATGCTGTGGGCGTCGATATAATAATCACGGATAATGTCCTGTATCCCCTTGGAAATGAACTGAAATATATCGATATACTGATCAATGGAAAACTGCCTTATCTGCAATGCCGAGGTTATATAGCGCATCTTGGAGACAAGGCCTTCCGTTGCAATGCCGTCCAGGTCAAGGGCCTTCACGTACAGCCAGAGGTATTCATGGATCTTCATAAGGGTGCTCTTGGTGATGAACTTAAGGTTCAGCGATCTCACAAGCTTCTCGAAGAGCACCGTAGCAAGGATCTCAAGGCTGAAGGTGAGCCCCATGGCCTCGAACTTCTCCTCCCTGTATGTCCCGTACATGGAAGGTATGCCGGCAGCAATATGCCTCTTGTGATATATGTTCTCAAAGTAATCTGTTTTGACCGGCGACAGGATCTTCTCTTTTAACCCTGCGAGGATATCGAGGGTAACGGCAATGCCCGTGTGATAATCCTTTCTGTCCAGCGCCCTCTTGAGGGACCGTATCCTGGGGACCTCCACCATGCATGACAGCTCCAGGTCCCTTATGAGGTCGACGTGCTGATGATTGTATTTCTTGTATATGAGCTGGTAATATCTGAGCATGAGCCTCGCCCTCTCACGCTCCCTTTCGCTTATCCTGCGCACACCCCTCACTTCTTTCGATATCCTGTGGCTATCCCAGTCCAGAAAATTCCTGGGCTCATTCTTCGCGCGGGCCAACAGGTTCTTGAAGACAATGTGAAGCTCGTCGAAATATTCTCCCTCATTGTTTACCTGCTCGAAAACCTCTTCAGGAAGATGCTTTTTGATGAAGGCCTTGTCACCGGTGGCCCAGAACCGAAAGATGTCTTCCGTAAAGGGGACAAGCAGGCTGTTGCTCTCGACATGGGATTGTTTCCTCAGAAAAAAGATAAGTTTATCATTCCGGGAGGACAGTTCGTCAACGTTCGTTGACGTTTCCCTGAGCTCGCCTTCTGCACCTATCTCTGTAAAAAAGATGGGGAAAAGCCGCAGCAGCTGCTTTGTGAGGTTGTAGGACGGCGTTATGTCCGAGTTCAGAAAGGATGATATATCCTTCTGAAAAAGATCGGTGTCCTTTATGAACACCCCTTTCAGTTTCAGGTTGATAACAAGGGCCGACAAAAGCCGTTTCGTCCATCTCGGCTTGAAAGAGGTGATCTCAAGCCATGACCTGACGTTCTCGATGTGGGAAGGATTGGCCTGGATCTGCCACTCGGCGGTGGAGCCCTTGATGTCGGGATACTGAAAACCGAAACGGATCATCTCATCAAGAAAGGCATCCACCAGCGGATGGTTATTCTGATCAAAGACACCTTTTGCAAGGGTTGTGATGCAGTCGATGATCTTTGACTGGTATTGACTTCTGCCTATGGTCTTCTTCATCGAATGAAAGACCTTTTTTACGAACTCGAAGAGGTCCTGACCGGCGGTTTCCTGAAAGACCTTTCCCAGGCAGCGGTTTATCTCTATCAAACCGGATCCGTGTATATCGTTTAAGCCCGGCACATTCATGACATGGAACAGAAAATCAAGTTTCACCAGGTAGCTTTTGCCCGAAAAGACCGGTGACCTTTCCAGATCGTCGGCTATCAACAGGTACCCGTTGACGATCTGGAAATAATCCGGCATATCGAGATAAAGGAACACCCCGGCATCACTATCCGACGTGATAAGCGGACGGAGCGCGTCGAGCCTTCCAATAAGCTCTTTGATATGGTCATGGCTTAAAGGGCTGACGATCTTTTGAAACTCTGCCCCTGCCTCGCCTCCCCCCCCGTCGGGTTCATACCAATCTATCGGATCGGGCTGGGTTATCCAAAATTGGTAAGTTTCACGAAATATGGCATAAAAAAGGTCTTTGATGCCCTTATCGCCGATCGCATGGCCTTTTTCATTAATGAGGTCCAGGGTTACTTTCAGGTATGTTGAGGATTTTTTCAAAAAGGGGTGGGGCGACTCTTCTCCAGCGAAGGAAAGGAGTGAGGAGAACACATAAAGAACGAGATCGATGTTCCTCTCCAGGTTCTCGTTGCTTTTCCCCAGGACCGTATTGACGAACTCGAAGAGGTACCGCGCAGAGTTGTCCTGAACGCGTTCATCACGGGCGGAAGAAATAATGTCCATGTATATATCGGCAAGGAGCTTTAAGGCTTCAAGGCCGCTCCGGTGCCGGTTGAAATCGTAGAAATCACCGATGGAAAGGCTTTTAAGCTGTGTCAGGACATATTCCCAATTGACGTAAGGATGGTTGAGTTCGATAAGCATGTCCTCTAAACGCTTCAGGACTCCGTAATGGTCATGCACCACCTCCATGAGGACCCGGTACTTTTCCGGTATCTCGACGATTGCTTTTGTTCGTTCGAGATTTATCTCAAGAGCGGTCGAATGCCAGGATGTGTTGTCTGCGTTATCCACGGCAATAGATTAAAGATATAAGGGAAATAAATCAAGGCAAGAAAAAGAGAATGACCAAGATAAAGGCAACGACCAATTTACCAACGATCAATGGCCAAACAAAAAAACAAGAACGGGATAAGGTTTCATTGGTTATTGGTCATTCTCTTTTTCTTATCAATTCTATCACCGTCACTTCCGGCGGGGCGAGAAAGCGTATGGGAGGGCCCCAGGTTCCGGTGCCCCGGCTCACATACAAAAGGGAACTTCCCTCCAGTCGGTGCAATCCGGCATACATGGGAAAGGCAATGCGCGTCAAATATGTAAAGGGGAATATCTGTCCGTTATGGGTATGTCCCGACAGCTGAAGGTCAAATATTTTTGCAGATGATCTGTCAATAATGGGTCGGTGCTTCAACAGGACCGTAAAGAGATGGGGCGGTAGGCCGCCAAGGGCCGTCTTTTCCTGTTCGCGGGTGTTATTGCCCGACCTTCCTGCCGCGATATCGTCAACACCTGCAACATTGATGATACCGTCGATCGTGACACCCTTCCCTCTGAGTATCTTGAAGCCCGCCTTTTTTGTAAATTCTGTTGAAACACCTATTCCTGCATAAAACTCATGGTTACCAAAAATTGCGAATTTGCCATACCGCGGTTCAATCTTCAGAAACATGTCGAACAGGCCGTTCAAATTGTCGATCTGGCCGTCGACGAGATCACCGGTGGATACGAGTATATCAGGCCCGGCCTCCCTGACGGCCTTCACGATCCTTTCAAGTCTTTTTTCCCTGATGAGAAGGCCGAGATGGACATCCGATAACTGTACGATCGTGAGTCTTTCGATGCCTTGAGGCAATTTGTTCGTTGCTATTCGTATCCTTTCTGTTCTTATGTCCTGTGCCTCAAAATAACCGTATGAGGTGATAAAAGACGAAACGACAAGGGGTATAAGAAAATAAAGAAGATTGGAATGAATGAATCCGGGAGCGCCCGACCCGATGAGCCAGAAGAACAAATAAATAAGAAGTCTCGCAAGATCAAGCGCCAGGGACATGGCTAAAAATAAAAAAACGGCACCCATCCAGATATAGCCGGCATATGCCGCGAAACGTGCCAGCGATTCTTGGCCTCCACTTTCCAGAAAACGAACGATCACAGGGGCGAAGAGAAAAAAGAAAAATATGGCGGCGATGATGCAGCCTGTGGAAAAACGGAACCGGAAGGCGTACCATGCCTTGAGAAATATATACGCGTGAAGCCCCGAATAAAGTGTAAAAAAGGTGATGAGGAAGATGCTCATTCAAATCTCATGTGCATCTTGCCTTTTGATAAGGCCATTGAGAAAAATATCCATACACGCCCTGGATGTGAAAAGGTTCTCAGGATCTATAACGATGGAAAGCACATAACCCCTTAATAAACTGATGAGGACCTTTGTCGCCTCCTTCTCGTCTGATTGCGAAAAAATTCCCTTTTCTATCCCGCTCCTTATGATCTTGCCTACGAACTTCCTCATTTCGAGAAAGAATTCATGTTTCGATTCAACGCCGAAGGTGAACCCTTTTCCCTTGTTGAAGGTGAGGATGAACTCACGATTTTTTTTTGCCAGGGTCATGTACGTTTCTATATAGGTCCGTATCTGATCTATCGGGTCGTCGAGCCCGTCAAGAGCATCCTGCATTTCCTTGAAAAAATCGTTAAAAAACCCTTTCAGCAGGGTGAAACACAACTCTTCCTTGTTCTTGTGATAGAGATAAAGCGCACCAACGCTTATGCCGGCCTCGCTGGCGATCATTCTCATGTTGGTGCCTTCGTAGCCGGACCTTGAGAAGATCTTAAGGGCCGCATCGATTATGATCTTGCGTGTCTCTTCCGCTGAACGTCTGTTCATGTGAACCAACGTTCAGTCTATCGAAATGTGGAAAAACTGTCAAGGACTTAAAGATAGGGCTAAGGGGCCAGAGAAAAGTGCGGACAAAGATATACATTGTTCGTCTGTTTTTTCAAAGTCTTTCTCTGATCCCCGGGCCCTGAATCCTGAACCCTGTCATATTCCTATCGCCAGCGCAATGTGATATGCTGCTATTCCACCCAGGTAGGACAGAACGAGCATGAAAAGAAAAGATATATAAAACCATTTTGTGTCCTTCATTTCCTGTTTCATTACAGTGACGGTCGGCGCACAAGGGACAAAGAGCATGAGGACAACCAGAAAGGATATGGCTGACGCGTGCGGTATGGCCGTCGTGAGAACCGTCATGAGGCCGTGCTGCCCCACATTGTAAAGGATCCCCAACGTTGCTATCGAATTCTCTTTCGCTATAATGCTCGACATGAGGGCGGCCACCATGCGCCAATCGAGACCGAGCGGTCTTCCGATGGGCTCTATGATCCTCCCAATTGTGCCCAGCATACTCTGTTCTATGTTGCCGCCGGGTACATTCGACATGATCCATAGAACTATGGAGAAAGCGAAAATGACAGTACCCGCTTTTTTTATGAAAGCGATAGTTCTATACCAGACAACGATCCCGATGGTCCTGAAATCTGGCTTGTGATAAAGGGGAAGCTCCATGATAAATGGCACCGGTTCTTCGCGTAAGAAGGTCCTGCTGATGATCATGCCGGCCAGACCGAGTATGATGATGTTAAGCGAAACAAGAATCCATGTGACCATCATCGCTTTTTGGGCAAAGACAGCTACGGTAATGAAGGTTAGCACGGCAAGTCTTCCGGTACATGGAACGAAGGGGGTTAAAAATATTGTCAGCAGCCTCGCCCTTTGGGATTCGACGATCCTTGCCCCCAGTACCGATGCCACGTTACAGCCAAAACCCAGGCACATGGGCAAAAAGCTTTTGCCATGAAGGCCGATGATATGCATGAACCTGTCCATCACAAAAGCGGCACGGGCCATATATCCGACGTTTTCCAGGAACGACATGACGAAGAAAAAGATGGCCAGGATGGGAACAAAGGTCAAAACGGACCCCACACCTCCGATGATGCCGTCTACCAGCAGCCCTTTGACCCATTTCGGGTCATTTGCGAGGGCCTTTTCAAGGAAGGTGCCGAAGGATGTCACGAGTGATTCGATAAAACCCTGAAGGGGATACCCGACAGTGAATGTAACGACAAACACAAGGGCCAGTATGGCAAGGAGGACGGGGATGCCCGTTAATGGCCTGGTAAGTACGTGATCGATACGGTCCGTCATGAGGACCTGGCCCCGCTTGAACCTCGATACCGTCGCGCGCGCCGCTTCTTCGATCCAGTCGTATCTGCCTCCCACAACGGCACGAAGGGCGTCTTCGTGTTCCACGAGAAGCAATTGTATCGCATTCCAGGTATCTGCCGGTATGATACCCTGTATAGATCCGGCAACCTCGGAGTCACCTTCCATGAGCTTTGTCACCACCCATTCAACCGTGTATGGCAGAGGTATGTGATCTTTTATCAGTTCTTTTATGCTGGAGTATATGTCGCGGTGGTCATCAGTAACTTCAGGTCTTTTTGGTTTGAATTCACTTTTACCCTTTACCATCCTGACTATCTCAGCGAGCAGTTCCCTGATGCCCCTGTTTTTTGTGGCTACCGTTGAAACAACCGGCAGCCCAAGGGACCTCTGCAATGCTTCCGTGTCTATGTGGACCCCCTGATTATCTGCTACGTCGATCATGTTGACCGCAACGATGACCGGCGATTTCAATAAAAGGAGCTCCGTTAAAAGATATAAGCTTCTCTCAAGTGCCGAGGCGTTCACGAACAGCACCGTAACGTCGGGATGTTCGTGGATGAGAAAATCCCTGGCGACCCTCTCCTCTTCGGAATACGAGCTCAAACTGTACGTTCCGGGCAGATCAACAAACCTCATTTCAATATCATCGACCGTGTGGAAGCCTTCTTTGTGTTCCACTGTTTTTCCAGGCCAGTTGCCGATGTGCTGAGAGAGGCCCGTAAGCATGTTGAATACCGTCGTTTTGCCGACGTTCGGCTGTCCCGCAAGGGCAACAAGGACCTGTTTTCTCCGTTTCCGGTCATGCTTGTCGATGGACGACGCCTCTTTTTTTATGACGAGGATCTTTTCGGCCTGGCCTTTCCCGAGGGCAACCCTCGTGTCCGAGGCGAGGACGATGATCTGCCCCCTGCTCTTACGCAGTACCTTGATCTTCGTACCGGGTATAATGCCCATGGAGGCAAATCTGCCCGTAAGGCCCTCTCCCCCTGAAAGAAGCCGGATGGTCCCTTCCTGGCCTTCGTCGAGGGATGTAACGGGAAAAAGTTCGTCGTCTGTCATAACAAGCCTTCCATAACCGTTTTGTTTATACTATGCAGATGTAATAATGTCAATGGAGAGAGGTCGAAGAGAGCTTGAGCCGCTCGAGCGTTAAAGATCTAAAGCGGCTTTAGCCGACGCCCCTCTTCAAGATGAGGTTTTTTACGTTCAAGCTGTTCAAGCCGTTCGAGCGGCTCAAGCTGTCTATTTTATTTCTATTCCCTGTTCTCTGCCGTTAGATGTTTCCCTGCCTCGTAGGCTTCTTTCAGGGCGGTTGGGTGGGCTTTGATCGCTCCTTTGCCGTCTATCCCGAGGTAACTCAGGGTTTGATGTTCCTCTACGCTCACCGTTCTGAAAAATGCCGTTGCAGTGGCTGACGAACAGTCAATCCCGACCTGCCTCTTCATGCCCCCGACAAGCAAAAGAAGGCCCTTTCTGCTATGGGTACTGCCATGGAGCGGCATATTGTGAAGATATTTTTCACACCAGAAAGGCTGGCAGCGGTCGATCATGGTCTTTGTCTGGGCCGACAGGGAAAAAAAATAGATCGGTGAGGCAAGGATGATCCTGTCGGCCTCCCTGATCGCGGGATATATCTGCTGCATCTTGTCTTCGATAACGCAAACGGCGGTCTCAGCGCAGCCGCCGCAATTCTGGCAAGGCCTGATGTTCATATCGTTCAGCCGGAAGACATCTATCATGTGTTCCCGGCGGTCTATACCCCGCAGCGCGGATGCAAGCAGGAGGTCGGTATTGCCCCCTGTCCTCGGACTTCCGTTAAACGCAATAATTCTCACAAAATCACTCCAAACAAGGCGGCCGGGTTAGTTGCCGATGCTGGCCCGGCCGTCTGAAAAGATCAGGCCACTTTGTAAAAGGCCATCTTCTTTGCCTTGCAAACCGGGCATTCATCGGGAGGCTCGCCCTCAACTGTATTGCCGCATACCTTGCAGACCCAGTAATCTACGTCTTTATTTTTGCCCAGATCGCCGAGCGCCTTCCGATAAAGATCTGCGTGTACCTTTTCGACGTCGTTTGCGAACTGGAAACTCCTCAGGCCGCCCTGGCTTCCCTCGGCCTTTGCTTCCTCGATCATACCAGGGTACATCGATTTGAATTCGTGCGTTTCCCCTTCTATCGCCTCTTCAAGGTTTTCCTTCGTGCTCCTGATGCCCTTCAATTCCCTGAGATGATTGTGCGCGTGGATGGTCTCAGCTTCAGCGGCAGCCCTGAAAAGTTTTGCCACCTCCTTGAAACCTTCATCATCCGCTTTTTTTGCGAAAGCGAGATATTTCCTGTTTGCCTGTGATTCACCTGCAAAGGCTTCCTGCAAGTTCTTTTCGGTTTTCGACATATCTCCTCCTCCTTTCAAGATATTCCGAAGCGTCCTTCTATTACTCAATACTTTTCATGGTACTCTTTGAGCCGTTTTGCAAACTCCCGGCCGAAATCGTAACATTTTTGCATGTCTTCCGCTGACGGTTTATATAAGACCTGCAGACCGGGCTCCACCACTTCAAGCCCCATCTGTTTGAACTTTTCGTATGCCTCCTTCACGGCGCCACCGCCCCAGCCGAAGCTCCCGAAACCGCCTACGATCCTGTCTTTCGGTTTCAAGCCGGCAAGGTGGTAGAGGAACTCCGCCACAGAGGGGAACATTATGTTGTTTATCGTCGGGGTGCCTATCAGGCAACCCCTCGATCTCCAGAACTCCTTGATGGCCGTGCTCATAGGCGTCGCCCTGAGCTTGATTATCTTGCATGGTACGCCCTCATCCTTGATGCCGTTCATGATGGGGTCCGTCATCAGCTCCGTGCTGTGCCACATGGTGTCGTAGACGATCACGGCACTCAGATCGGCTTTGCCCTTCGCGAGTTCAAGATAACGCTTTATGATGGCCCCGGGGTCTTTTCTCCAGATGATCCCGTGATCAGGGGCTATCATGTCGATCTCCAGCCCCAGCTTGACGATCTCCTCAATCTTCGCCTGGATGAGCTTTCCGAAAGGCATCAGGATATTGGCATAGTAATCGACAATGGCATCGTCGAGCTCGAATTGAGAATGACATGCAAAGAACTCGTCGTCGAACCTTGCCGCTGATGCCATATGCTGTCCAAAGGCGTCCTGTGATATGAGGAGCTTTGCTTCCTTCACGTATGTTACCATGGAGTCAGGCCAATGGAGCATCGGAGTTTCCAGGAACACAAGGGTATACTTTCCCGTGTTCAAGGTATCACCGCTTTTTACGATCTTGAATTTCCATCGTGACGTATCGAATTGACGGTCCAGCCCCTTCTTTCCCCTTTCAGTGATGAAGATCGTAGCATCGGGTATATATTCCATGATCGCGGCAATGCTGCTTGCGTGATCGGGTTCAATGTGGTTGATGATAACGTTCTTGATGCGGTAAGGCTCCACGACGCGCTTTATGTTTTCTATGGCGATCATATCAAAATCATGCTTGACGGTATCGACCAGTGTTACCTGTTCATCCATGATCAGATAATTGTTATATGTTGTGCCGTTTTGTGTCACGTAACCGTGAAAATCACGGATAGCCCAATCGATCACCCCCACCCAATAAATATCTGGTTTGATCTCTACCGGTTTCATTTATCCTCCTCACGTATTATCATTGACATTCCAATTTACTGAACGTACTTAAAAATAAAACCTTATGAGGAAAAAAACAAGCCACAGAAGAGGAAATTCTGATTAATGTTGCGTTTTCTGACACAAAAAACGGGCAGGACCCTCTAAGGTCCCACCCGCCTTGCGATGCCTCTTTATATATCAGGGATTCTTGCCCCTGAGCGCCTCCCAGCTTTTTAATAACTGGATGGCCATATGAAGCTGAAAATCATCGTCCTCGAGGGTTTTTACATTAAAGTCTTCCGGTTTTTTGACAGGTTTTTCTTTATCATTCTTCTTTTCAAGGTCTTTTTCCGTAATTGGTGTTATCTTTTCCTTGGATTTTACCATATTGTTGTCAACGGTGATATCGGGCACGATACCTTCGGACTGAATGGAGCGTCCCTTTGGTGTGTAGTATTTGGCCGTTGTCAGTCTGACGGCGGAACCGTCGCCCAGGGGAAATATGGTCTGCACAGACCCTTTTCCGAAGCTCTTCGTTCCCACAATAACAGCCCGTTTATAGTCCTGCAACGCACCTGCCACGATCTCCGACGCGCTCGCACTTCCTTCGTTGACAATAACAACAAGGGGGCCGAGATAATCAGTACCTTTTTTCTGGGCATAAAACTTCATTTTACTGTCGTCGGGTTTCTTCTTCGCGTCCCTTCCTTCTATGGACACGATCACACCTTCGCTAAGAAATCTGTCAGATACCTCAACCGCCTGTTCAAGAAGGCCCCCGGGATCGTTCCTGAGGTCGAGGACAATACCCTCCAGGGGTTTTCCCTTGTTGCTTTTTTCAAGTTCCCTGAGCGCGTTATCCAGGTCGCGGGATGTCTTTTCCTGGAATTGTGCGATCCTTATGTACCCGTAGCCATTCTCGAGCATCCTGAACTTTACGCTCTTGACGAATATCGTATCGCGGGAAACCGTATATTCTTTAAGGCCCTGCACCCCTTCCCTGACAATGGTCAGTGTGACCGTCTTGCCTTTGGGTCCCCTGATGAGCTTCACTACATCAATAAGGCCCATGTTCTTGGTCGGCTTACCGTCGATCTTGACTATATGATCGTTCGATTTCAGTCCCGCACGGTACGCCGGTGTGTCCTCTATGGGTGCAATGACCGTTGGAAAACCATCTTTGATGGTGATCTCGATGCCTATGCCGCCAAACTCACCCTTTGTGTCCGTCTGCATCTCCTTATACATGTCGGGAGGAAGAAACGACGAGTGGGGGTCAAGGGATTCGAGTATCCCCTTTATGGCCGCGTAAACGATGTCCTTGTCCTTCACATCTTCCACGTAGTTGCGTTTCACCAGATCAATGACATCGGAAAAGGTCTTCAGATATTCATATATCTCTTTATCATCCGAACCTTGTGCCGTGCGTTTTCCCTGTGCCCCGATCATAATACCGAGTAAAAAAACAGACACAAGGAACAGGCTCAAGAAGACTTTTGTTTTTCTGTTCATATAACCTCCTGTTTGATGATGATACTACAATAAAGGCTAACTTTCAACAGTCCCGGAGTTTGTGGTATTATGTAACCATGAAGACGGTATTCATAGCCATGAGCGGAGGCGTGGACAGCTCTTTCGCCGCCTACCTTCTGAAAAAAAATGGTTACAAGGTGGTGGGCATAACCTTCAAATTGTTCCCTGCCGCCTTATTCGATAAATGGGGTGTAAGGACATGCGCCCCAAAGGGCATGGTTGAACAGGCAATAAAAACCGCCCGCGACCTCTCCATTCCCCACTACGTCATTGACCTTTGCGACGTATTCGAGCACCGGGTTATCGAAAACTTCATAGACGGCTACCGGTCGGGCATTACCCCGAATCCCTGCGTCCTCTGCAACAAGTTCATAAAGTTCGGTGCCTTCAGAGAAAAGGCCTTCGCTATGGGGGCCGACCTGATCGCTACCGGTCATTATGCGTGCACTGAACCAAGGGATGGGGGGGAGGTCCTTTTAAAAAAGGGTACCGACAAAAAAAAAGATCAATCCTATTTCCTTTATGCCATCGACCGGCAGGCCCTCGGGAAGACCATCTTCCCTCTGGGCGGGCTTTCAAAGGACGGGCTGCGGGAGATCGCGAAACAGGAAGGCATTCGACTGCCTGAATCCCGCGAAAGCCAGGACATCTGTTTCATTCCCGACGGGGATTACGGGAACTTTCTCTCCCACTTCATCAAAAGCAAAGAAGGGCCTGTATACCTGTCGGACGGCACACTCCTTGGCCGCCATGGAGGGATCCACCTCTTCACGATAGGCCAGCGCAGGGGGATCAATATCCCATACAGTGAGGCCCTTTATGTCCTCGACATCCGTCCTGACGAGAACATCATAGTTGTAGGTACCAGGCAGGAACTCGACGGACACACATTAACGGCCGGTTCCGTCAACATGCTGTATCCCGTCACGGAAAACATCAAGGCCAGGGTACGCTATCGTCAGCGCGAACAAGCATGTACCTATACACTTCGTGACAACATCCTTTCCGTGAAGTTCAACGATACCATAGGCGCTGTAACGCCGGGGCAGTCAGTGGTGCTCTACAGCGATGACATCGTTGTCGGAGGCGGCGTGATAGAAAAACGTATTGAAATATAAGGACCGCTATTATAATATTTTTCATCAAGGGGGTGGCAAATGCCAATATATATCATGGTGAGCAAACTGACGAACGAAGGCAGGAAAACGATAAAGAACAATCCTGAACGCATCAGGGAAGTTGACAAGGAGATCGAGAAAATGGGGGCAAAGGTCCTCGCTCAGTATGCTACGCTGGGTATGTTCGATTTTTTAAGTGTTGTCGAAGCCCCGGATAACGAGACGATCGCCCGGGTATCCACAGAGCTTGGCGCCCGCGGGACCGTCGAGATCATGACCCTTTCCGCCATACCGATCTTTGAATTCGTGGAAAAAATGGGATAGGTCTCACGACATATAGTTTCTGAAGATATCCCTTGCTATGACGACCCGCTGGACCTGATTGGTCCCTTCATATATCTGCGTGGCCTTTGCGTCACGCATCATTCTCTCAACTGGATATTCCTTGGTATAACCGTACCCGCCAAGTATCTGAACCGCATCTGTCGTAACCTTCATTGCCACATCGGCTGAATAGACCTTTGCCATGGCGGAAAGCTTGTCAACACCAATGGCGCTCATCTTGTCCCTTTCGTAAACCTTCATATCCAAGAGGTGTGCCGCATCGTAGACAAGCGCACGTGCAGCCTCAACCCCTGTTGCCATATCGGCCACCATGAACTGGATGCCTTCGAAGTCGGCCAGTTTCTGCCCGAACTGGACCCTTTTCCAGGCATATTCCACGGCAAAATCGAGGGCCCCCTGCGCTATACCCACCGCCTGCGCACCGACTGCCGGCCTGGAAAGGTTCAATGTCGACATGGCTATGTCCCAGCCCTGTCCTTCTTCGCCGAGCATATTGTCCTTCTCGAGACGCACGTTATCAAATATGATCTCCGTGATATCGGACCCTATCATGCCCATTTTATCTTCGCTCTTACCTATGGTGACGCCGGGATAATCCCTTTCAACATAGAATGCCGTGATGCCCTGGGTCCGTTTTTTGGAGTTTGTCGAAGCAAAGACGGAATAGAACTGCGCATTGGCCCCGTTCGTGATCATCGATTTCTTGCCGTTGAGGTAGTAATGGTTGCCTTCTTTTGTGGCGGTCGTCCGCATATGGGACGCATCGGAGCCGGCATCGGGCTCCGTAAGCGCGAAAGCGAAGATGTGCATCTTGTCGGATTCGCATACCTTGCTGTATATGTATTCCTTCTGGGCATCGTTCGCCGCAACCATGATCGGCATAAGGCCCACGTTGTGGGCAAGGGGAATGAGGGAGGCCGCGCCGGATACCTTTGCCAGCTCTTCGATGACAAGGCAGAGTGACGTGATGTCTCCGTCGAGGCCGCCGAAGCGCTCCGGCAGCATGAGATACAAGAAACCCTGTTTTTTATATATATCCACGAGGTCCCATGGAAAAGCTCCCGTTGAGTCTATCTCTTTTGCCCTGGGAACAACTTTTTCCTTTGCTATCTTTTCAGCGATCTTCTGTATCATGCCGTGCTTTTCAGATAGATTTAACATCCAGAAAACCTCCTCACTTAATTGGTTGACAAAATCGATTAACTTCTAACATAATTTTTATGTAAAGGGAACAGAAAAGGAGTCAATATGACAAAGGTATACTTCACGGATCTACGAACGACGCCGAAAAGGAGCATGCTCGACAAGATCGTCGACCTGATGAACAGGACAAAAATAGATACAAAGATCAGGCGTAACAACATTGTCGCCGTAAAGCTTCATTTCGGCGAGATGGGAAACACGGCATATTTAAGACCGGTATTTCTGCGCACCATAGTTAAAAGGTTAAAAGAAGCCGGCGGAAGGCCTTTCCTGACCGATACGAACACTCTATACACGGGCTCTCGCAGCGATGCCGTAAGCCACCTCACAACTGCCATTCAGAACGGCTTCGATTATTCATGCATTGAATGCCCCATCTTGATAGCCGACGGTCTGAGGGGTGCAAGCGGGACCAGGGTGCCCATAGACGGCGAGGTGCTTAAGGAAACCGGCATAGCCAAAGCGATAACGGAAGCCGATGCCATGGTTGCCGTCACTCACTTCAAGGCCCATGAGCTTTCAGGGTTCGGCGGTTCTCTGAAAAACCTGGGTATGGGCTGCGCCACCAGGGAAGGCAAGCTCATCCAGCATTCAACGGTAGCCCCGAGGATAAACGCCGACACCTGCAAGGGATGTAAGCTTTGTCTTGACTACTGTCCCGCAAAGGCCATCAGTGTCGCATCGAAAAAAGCTTCGATCGACGAAAAAAAATGCATAGGCTGCGGCGAATGTATCATTATCTGTCCTTTCCATGCCATAGAGATACAATGGAACGAATCACCGGACATCTTCCAGAAGAAGATGGTGGAATACGCCCTTGGTGCCATAAAGGGCAAGGAAGACAGGTCGATCTTCATAAATTTTGTTGTCCAGGTCAGCCCCGCCTGCGACTGTTACCCTCACAGTGATTCCCCCATCGTCAGGGACATCGGCATACTGGCATCCGACGACCCCGTCGCGATCGATGCGGCATCCTGCGACCTCGTCAATAACGAGGTATCACTTCCCAACACGGCCATCAAACAAGTCCTTGGAAAAGGTGAGGACAAGTGGAAGGCCATCTACCCCACGATCGACTGGAATGTCCAGCTAAACCACGCGGAAAAACTGGGCCTGGGAACGAGGAAGTATAAAATTGTAAAGATCTGAAGAAGGGCTCAGGGGTCAAGGGGCAAGGGACCAAAAAAAATCAAAAACATTTTTTTCTCTGACCCCTGAATCCTGATCCCTGTTTCTCTCACTTTCCGAATACGGTTTTCAGAAGGTCAGTCACCCGGGCGGCGGGGTCGGTGCGGATCTTTTTCTCTTCCTGGCCTATCATGTAAAAGAGGCCGTCCAGAGCTTTTGATGTCACGTAATGATCCAGGTCCAACGACTCAACGTTCGCGAAAGGGATCGATGACGTGTATGTCCCCACCATGTCCTTGTATGAACGTGTCACCCCGACATTGTTCATACTTGTTGATATGGAGGGTTTGAACTCATTATAGAGATTCTGGTAGGTCTTCGATTTGAAATACTCTGTTGCCGAGGTATCTCCGCCGCGCAGTATGCCCACCGCGTCCTGAAAGGTCATCTGTTTTATGGCGTCGATGAAATATTTTTTTGCTTTTGGTGCGGCGTTCTCTGCAGCCCTGTTCATGCTCAGGACAAAGGCATCCACTTTCTTCTGGTATCCTATCTTTCCCAGGACATCGGCGATCATCTGTATCTTCTCCGGCAGCAGGATCTTGATCAATTGATTGGCAAAATATCCATCCACCCTCGAAACCGATGTTACGGCGTTGCCTGTCCCGATGGAAAGGGCCTCTTTCAAGCCCGAAATGGTAGTGGCCTCATCGGCGCCGCCGCCTCCTCCCGACTGCGACGGCGGCAGTTTTACGCCTTTCAAAAGGTCGTCAAGGGGACCGGCCGAGGAAACCGAGGTCATAAAAAAAATGGAAAACACTATGATCAGGAGTTTTTTCATTTTATCCTCCAAAGCCTAAAACCACTTTTTTCTTTTAAAATAGCGGACCATCCCCAGGGTGACAAGGACCATCAGCAGCACCACTGCCGGATAACCCAGGACCCATTGCGTTTCCGGCATATATTTGAAGTTCATGCCGTAAAACCCTACGATGAACGTAAGGGGTATGAAGATCGTGGCTATTATGGTGAGCACCTTCATGACCTCATTGAGGCGGTTGCTTGCGCTGGAAAGGTAAATGTCGAGCATGCCGGAGAGCATATCACGGAAAGTCTCAACTGTATCGATGGCGTGAACGGTATGATCAAAGACGTCCCTGAGATATATGCGCGATGTGCCCGCAATAAGGTCCGATTCACCGCGTTCAAGGCCGGACACGACCTCTCTGAGCGGCCAGACGGATTTCCTCAAAAAGATGAGGTCTCTCTTCAAGGTCTGGATGGACCTCAGTATCTCCTGCTTCGGAGAAGATACGAGCTCTGTTTCAAGGACCTCGATGTGTTCGCCCAGTTTTTCAAGAATTACGAAGTAGTTATCGACAATGACATCAATGAGGGAATAAACGAGATAATCAGCCCCCATTTTTCGTATACGCCATTTATTATTGTTCAAACGGGCCTCGACAGAATTGAAAAGGTCACTCCGGCGTTCCTGAAAAGAGATGACGTATCTTTCCCCCAGCACGAAACTGACCTGATCGGTGACAACCCTCCCGCCGTTCCCCAGGAGCAGCATTTTTACCACAATGAACAGGTGATCATCGTAATCCTCCATCTTCGGCCTCTGGTCCGTATTCATGACATCTTCAAGGAGAAGGGGGTGAAGGCCGAAATGCCGGCCTATCGTTTCTATCACCTCAGCGTCGCCTACCCCCTCGACGTTGACCCATGTTATCATTGAAGGGTCGATATAGGACAGGCACTCCTCGGCCGTGTTCGCTTTGTTCAACTTGAAATCGTTTTCGTTATAGTTGATGATGGTGATCGACGCCTTCCCGGGGACATTATCGCCCAGGTGCACAAGGGAGCCGGGGGGGAGTCCGGCCTTAATTGAGCGTTTTGAGATTAATTTCGTCATAACAGAATGTTCAGTCTATGGTAACAAAGAGACCATGATCTGTCAATGGAGACTGGTGACCTGAGAAACCAAGGAAACCATGATCTTTCCCCATAACCTATTGCCCATAACCCATGACCTGTCGTTTTCCGAAATATTCATAAAGATAACACTTGATCCTGGCGTTATAAAGCTTGCGGTTGCCGTCCGCACTTCTTCCGTAGTACCGTTCGAACTGCTCAAACCCTGTAAGTACAAAGAACGACCAGGTGGGGAGCCCTTGAAAGACCTGCCCCATGTCCCTGCTGAGCTCGCCCATGAGCCTTCTCTCTCCCGAGCGCTCACCGTACGGGGGATTGCATATAACGGTACCACCTTTTTCATCCGGCCTGAACTCACGAAAATCACGCCTTTGAAAATCGATATATGGGCTTACTCCCGCATGTTTCGCATTCTGGCGTGCTTTGTTCAGGACAGCTTCATCCAAATCGGAGGCCATAATATGGAATGTCCCGTCGTTTGCCGCGGACCTTGCCTCACTTCTGGCATCGATCCAAACTCTCGGAGGGATGAACGCCCACTTTTCCGATGCGAAACGCCGGGTGATCCCCGGGGCGATGTTCTTTCCGATCAACGCGGCCTCGATGGCTATCGTTCCCGAACCGCAGAAAGGATCTGCCAGTACCGCCGACGGCCTCCAGCGGCTAAGATACACGAGTCCAGCGGCAAGCGTTTCTTTGAGGGAGGCCTCGCCCGCCCCCGTCCGATACCCTCTCTTGTGAAGACCGGGGCCGGTCGTGTCCATGTAGATCGTGGCCACATCCTTGAGAAGTACGACCTCTATACCAAAGCGGGGCCCCGATTCAGGGAATTCCACCACCTTGTGTTTCCTTTTCATCGCCTCAACGATCGCCTTTTTGACAATGGCCTGACAACTTGGCACGCTGGAGAGCTTCGATCCTGAAGACCTGCCTGCAACATGCATAATACCCTCAAAGGGAATGATCTCTTCCCAGGGTATTTTCAACACCCCCTGAAAAAGCTCTTCAAAATCCCCCGCATGGAAACGGGCAAGCTCGATGAGCACCCTGTCTGCCGTCCTCAGCCAGATGTTGGAGCGTGCAATGTCCCTCTCGCCGCCGCCATATGACACCCGGCCGTTCTCGACGGCCACATCACTGAACCCGAGCGTCTTAAGTTCACGGGCAACGATCGACTCAAGGCCGAAAGCAGCCGTTGCTACAAGCTTATATTCATTTGCATTCATCTTTGCACTCCATATTACCCTAACAAGGGCTTAGGACTCAGGATCCAGGGGCCAGAGAAATAATTTGCCTCTGATTTTCTCTGATCCCTGAGCCCTAAGCCCTGATCTCTGTTTCTTCAATACTTTATCTTCCTCAGGAAAAGCCCCTGCGGAGGGGCTGTCGGGCCGGCGCGGTCACGGTCCCGCGCGCCGATTATCCCTTCAAACTCTTCGAAGGTGATCTTTCCTGACCCTAAAAGGACCAGCGTACCTACGATATTACGCACCATGTACCGCAGGAACCCCGTCGCCTCGATAACAACGTATACAAAAGGTCCCTTTCTTCTCACCCCGGCCTTCAGGATCGTCCGCTCGCAGCTTTTATACGGCTCGTTCTTCTTCTTGAACGAGGCAAAATCGTGTTTTCCGACAATAGACCTGATCGCCCTGTTCATGGACACAGTGTCTATCCCGTATGGTACGTGCCAGGAGTAACGAACGGAAAAAGGGGAATGACAGGGCGCGTTGTGGATGCTGTATATGTAGGTCTTGCTTTTGGCGCAGTAGCGGGCATGGAAGGAACTGTCACGCTCAGATGCGCCCTTGATCCTGATGTCGGGCGGTAGAAGACCGTTCAGGCCTCGCTGGATGTTTGTGAGGGGGATCTGCTTTTCTGTAATGAAATTGACGATCTGACCAAAGGCGTGGACGCCGGCATCTGTCCTGCCGGCACTGTAGATCTTTACGGGATGGTCGAGTATCCTTTCTACCGCCACGCGCAGTGTTTCTTCGATGGTAATGCCGTTAGGCTGACATTGCCACCCGTGATAGTTCGTTCCGTCGTATTCAACGACGAGGGATATATTTCTACTTATCGTTTTTAGTTTTCCGTTTTCCGTTTCTTGATCTTGTCAATTTCCGGTTTATCAGGTTTATCTGGTTTCAGCGGCTTTGTTTCGATCTTCTTCGGTTCGATCTTGGTTACCCCTGGTTTTGCAGGGACCTCCGGCTTCGAAGGCACCTCCTGCTTTCCGGGTGTCCCCGTTATTACCCTGGGTTTTTCTTTTTCTTCAATCTTCTTATATAGTTCCTCGATCTCTTTCTTGTGCGCTATGTTCTCTGCTTTAAGAAAATTGTTCTCTTCTTTCAACACCTTGATCTCTTCCTGCAGGCTTTTGACCTCCTTGCCGCAGGAAGGACAAAGAAAGACAAGGGAGGTTATTGCGACAATTATCAGTAAATATCTCATTGCCTTTATTTTCCATGATGCTCCAATGATTGTCAACTGGTTCTTGTTTATGGTAGATTAAAAAGAAAATTAAGGATCAATCTGGAGGATTTGAATGCAGTCATCTGTAACCACCGTTCCCATCGAAGAGGAGATGAAAAGATCCTACCTCGACTATGCCATGAGCACCATAATAGGCCGTGCGCTCCCTGATATCAGGGACGGATTGAAGCCCGTTCACCGCAGGATACTGTACGCAATGTACGAATTGAGCAATACACACGACAAACCCTACAAAAAATCGGCCAGGGTCGTCGGTGACGTTATAGGTAAATTTCACCCTCACGGCGACCAGGCCGTTTATGACGCCATCACCAGGATGGTCCAGGATTTTTCCCTCCGGTATCCTCTCATAGACGGCCAGGGCAACTTCGGCTCCGTAGACGGCGACTCTCCCGCAGCAATGCGTTACACAGAGATACGCCTTTCACGCATAGCGGAAGAGGTCCTCAAGGATATAGAAAAGGAGACGGTCCTCTTCAGGCCGAACTATGACGATTCGTTGACGGAACCGCTAGTACTTCCGTCAAGGATACCCAACCTGCTGATAAACGGTTCTTCGGGCATTGCCGTCGGCATGACCACGAACATCCCCCCTCACAATGCCATAGAGGTCATCAGCGGCCTGATCGCGTTCATAGATAACAACGACATATCCATCACGGAACTAATGGAGATCATACCGGGGCCTGATTTCCCCACCCAGGGGATCATTTACGGCAGGCAGGGCATCGTCGAGGCATATCAGTCCGGAAGGGGACACATCATACTTCGCGCAAAGGCCGACATCGAACAAAGAAAGAAAGACGGCCGCGAAGCTATCGTCATCACCGAGATCCCTTACCAGGTGAACAAGGCGCGCCTTATCGAGAACATCGTCGAGCTCATCAATACGAAAAGGATCGAAGGTATATCCAACATCAAGGATGAGTCAAGCCGGGAAGGCATGCGTATCGTCATTGACCTGAAAAAGGGAGAGATAGCCGTCCCCATCCTCAACAAGCTTTACAAGCACACACAGCTTCAGACCACATTCGGCATTATCTTTTTGACCATCGTCAATAACGAGCCGAAACTTCTCAATTTGAAGGAAATACTCAGCGAGTTCGTCGATTTCCGCAAAGACATCGTCACAAAAAGATCCACCTTTGAGCTTAATAAGGCCCTTGACCGCCTCCACCTTCTGGAAGGCCTCAAGACGGCCCTCGACAATATCGACGAGGTCATTGCCATCATTAAAAGGTCTGTCAACACGCCGGAAGCCCGCGAGGCCCTGATCGGACGTTTTTCCTTCTCAGAGAAACAGGCCGCCAACATCCTGGAAATGCGCCTTCAACGACTGACCTCCCTTGAAAGGACGAAGATCCTCGATGACCACAAGAACACCTCCGAGGAGATCAAGCGCCTCGAAACGCTGCTTGCCAACGAGTCCGTGCTGATCGATACCGTCAAAAAGGAGCTCATCGAGATACGCGACAAATATGGTGACAAACGCCTCACGGAGATCGAAGATTATTTTCCCGAGATCACCCTGGAAGACATGATCAAGGAGGAAGAGGTCGTCGTGACCATTACGAACAAGGGATACATAAAGAGGACGTCCCTCGACCAGTACAAGAACCAGATCCGCGGCGGCAAAGGGAAGACGGGCATAATCGTACGGGAAGAAGACTTTGTTGACCATCTCTACATCGCCTCCACCCATTCGAACATCCTTTTCTTCACCAACATAGGGAAGGTGCACGCCGTAAGGGTCCACACGATCCCCGAAGCATCGCTGACCTCGAAAGGCAAACCCGTCGTCCATCTCATCAACCTGGAGAAGAACGAACACATAACAGCCGTTGCCCACGTCAAGGAATATACCGACACAAGTTTCCTCTTCTTTGTGACAAGGAAGGGGCACGTCAAGAGGCTGAGCCTCGACCTTTTGAAGAACATAAGGTCAACTGGCATCAAGGCCATCACTCTGCCCGAGGAGGACAGCCTTATTGCCGTTCTTGAAACCCGCGGTGACGGCGAGATCATGATCGGCACCAAGTTCGGGCTTGCGATACGGTTCGATGAAAAACAGATACGGCCCATGGGGAGAGCCGCCTACGGTGTCCGGGGCATACGGTTCAAAAAGGCGTCCGATGAGGTTGTGTCCGTCGAAAAGGTGGACCAGTCCTGCACGATCTTCACGGTCACCCAGAAAGGGTATGGAAAATGTGCGCCCTGTTCGGACTACCGCATTCAGTCAAGGGGCGGTTCGGGGATCATCAACGTTAGATGCGGGACAAAGAACGGCAACGTCGTCGGCCTTAACCGGCTCAGCGACAACAAAGACGTCATACTGGTCACCGACACGGGCAGGACCATCAGGTTCCGTTCACGGGATATTCCCATCCAGAAACGCGGCGGCCTCGGCGTGAAGCTAATGGGCCTGAGGGAAGGCGAAGTAATAAGCGGCGTCGCCATCATCGAGAGTGAGGCGATAGATGGCATCGATATTATAGGTGGTGAGGCGATAAATGGTGTCGATATCATAGGTGAAAATGAATGAATGTAGGGGTTATCGGAGCAGGTGCATGGGGAACGGCCTTTTCCATCCACCTCGCGAGGACCGGCAAAAAGGTCCTGTTATGGACCTTTGAAAAGGAGCTTTTCCCTGTACTTCGGAACTTAAGGGAAAACAGACCCTACCTGCCGGGTTTCAAACTCGATAGTGCCATCGATTTTACGACAGACCTCAAGGAAATAATGAACTTTGCCGGGATGGTCGTTGTGGCCACCCCCTCATTCGCGCTAAGGGAAACGCTCGAACCTTTCGCTTCCGGCCTCAAGGAAAAAAAGCTGCTTATTTTGACGAAGGGGATAGAACGTGCGACCTTCAAGTTGATGAACAAAGTGGTCGAAGAGTTGACCGGCTCCACTGGTGAGCAGATCGCAACGCTTTCGGGACCTTCTTTCGCACAAGAGGTAGCCCGGGGTCTTTTCACGGCATCGGTAGTATCATCGAGCAACATGGACCTTTCCTTCTATCTCCAGCAGGAGATACACAGTGATTATTTCAGGGTATACCGCAGCGATGACATTACCGGTGTGGAGCTTGGAGGAGCGCTGAAGAACGTTATGGCGATCGGCGCGGGTATCCTGGAAGGGCTCCGTTTCGGGTCAAATACGCAGGCAGCCTTCATCACGAGGGCACTCGCCGAGATAAAACGTCTCGGGAAGGCACTCGGTGCGCGTGAAACGACCTTCATGGGGCTCTCCGGCATAGGCGACCTCATCCTCACATCTTACGGGAATCTGAGCAGGAACAGGCTCTTTGGCATCGAGCTTGCCTCCGGCAGGAAATCCGCCGATATCATCAATTCCCAGAAAACTGTCGTCGAGGGATATTATACGATCAACGCCGTCTATAACCTTGCCAAAAAGATGAACGTCGATATGCCCATCACGGAAGAGCTCTACCGGATAGCCTACGAGGATAAGGACATCATGTCATCACTCCAGGACCTTATCAAGAGGGAATTCAAGGAAGAGGATTATTAGAAAGGCAGGGCCTGGGATTCAGGGCTCAGGGATAAGAGAAAAACTAAAAAAACCAGCCCAATTTTTCTTTGATTTTCTCTAAATCCTGCTTTTCTGACCCCTGAGCCCTTAGTCCTGAGCCCTATTAACATTCGCTTCTCCTCCCCTCACGGTGCGCAGGATCAGGAAACCGGCGATGAACAGGGCGGATACGGCCACTACGGCCGGGCGCTGGTTCTTTGTCAATGACGATATCGTACCGAAGATGAGCGGTCCGACGACGGCTGACGTTTTTCCTACGAGGCTGTAGACCCCAAAGTACTTCGATTCGTCACCATGGGGAATGAACTGTGTGAAAAAGGCGCGCGTTGCCGCCTGTACAGTTCCAAGGCCAAGACCCGCCATGGACGCTGCAACAAAAAAGAAGGCCTTGTCATAAATGAAATAGACAAAAAACGTCATGAGGATCCAGAGCATGAGCGACAGCGAAACAACCTTTTTCGGGCCCCAGTAATCGATGGGCTTCGCCATTGAGAAGGCCCCCGCGAGGGCGGTGACCTGTACGACAAGGTAGAGTATGATCAACTCCTCGGGTTGAAAACCGAGCGTCGTCGCGGCGAATATGCTCGAAAAAACTATGACCGTGTTGACACCGTCCTCGTATAGAAGATATGCAAGAAGGAACCTCCGCTGGTCTTTATCGGACCACATCTTTTTCAGTACGCTCCACGTGGTCTTGAAACCGTCCTTTGCAGCCTTCATGAGCCCGGCTCCTTTCCCTTCATCACGGGGAAGAAAGAAAAATGCGGGTAGTGAAAAGACCATGAAAAAGACTGCCACCATGGGCCAGACCAGCTTTATATGACCTGTCCTGATCAGGCACAGGCCTATGACGAGAGATACGATGGACCCGAGGTATCCGATCGCGTACCCCCATGCCGATACCCTTCCCTGGTAATCATTGCCGGCAATATCGTTAAGAAAGGAATTGTAAAATACAATGCCTCCCTCAAGCCCGATATTGGCGAGGGTCACAAGCAGGAAACCGGTGATCGCCATCCCTTTATCGACAAACACCAGGGACGCCGTGGCGAGGATACACAGGAGCGAATAGGTAAGGAGGAACTTCTTTTTTGCCCTGGCGTAATCGGAGATACCTCCAAGGAAAGGGGAACTCAGGGCAACGAAGGCCATGCTGAAGGAGATCGCCCTGCCCCACCAAACATCCCCCTGGTTGCTTTCGTTCCCGACAACGACGGTCGTATAATAAACGGGAAAGATAACTGCCGCTATGACGGCAGAATAGCTTGAGTTGGCAAAATCAAAGAGGCACCATGAAAATATTTTTTTATTAAAAAGGAGGCTCTTCATTGTCTTTTGGCGTGCACTAATTTACAATAAACGAAAACGTCATGCACTAAAAAAGGAGGGACTGGATGGATCTTTCCGCTTTTGAGAACATGGACAACGATCAGCTAAAGGATTATCTGACCTTTTTATTGTGGCACTATCGTGTCGTCGATGCATTCTGGTTCATCTATGTCGGTGACGCCTACAGCCAGGATGAGGCCGAACGGATAAATGAAAAGGTTTGGTCCCGTGTCCCCGAGATGGGTGCGAGAGATCTTGTAAAACGTTTCAACATCGAAGAGAAAGGGCTGAAAGGCTTTGTGCGGGTCCTTAAACTTTTTCCCTGGACCATCCTTGTTGAATATCAGATCGAAGAAAAGGACGATGAGGTGATCATTACCATACCTCATTGTCCCACACAGGAAGCCCGCTTAAGACGCGGTCTCGAAGAGTTCGTCTGCAAGGAGATGCACCGGGGGGAATTTGTAAGCATTGCACGGGCCGTAGACCCTGCGATCCAGGTCGAGTGCGTCTTCGCCCCGCCGGACAAACACCCCGACGACATGTTCTGTAAATGGAGATTCACTGAAAAAAGATAAAGCGGAGGCCCTTAAATGATCATCGGCATACCCAAAGAGATCAAGGAAGGCGAGAACAGGGTTTCAATGACACCGGCGGGTGTCCACGCACTCAAGGCAGACGGTCATACCGTCCTTTTCCAGGAGGGTGCGGGCATCGGGAGCGGACTTACCGACGAGGAATATGCAAACGAAGGGGCCGAGGTAGTTGGATCGAACAAAAAGATCTTCACAAAAGCGGATATGATCGTCAAGGTAAAGGAACCTCTCGAAAGTGAGTGGCCGCTGCTCCAGGAAGACCAGGTGCTCTTCACATACCTTCATCTCGCTTCCTCGGAAAAATTGACGAATGCCCTTCTCAAAAGGAAGGTGACGGGCATTGCCTACGAGACCATGGAAGACAACGAAGGCAGGCTTCCCCTTCTCGTCCCCATGAGTGAGGTGGCCGGCCGCATATCCGTTCAGGTGGCCATGAGGTTCCTTGAGTGTGACCATGGCGGACGTGGCGTTCTTTTGAGCGGTGTGCCCGGTGTCGCCCCGGGGGAGGTCGTCATCATCGGCTGCGGCATCGTCGGCCTCAATGCCGCACAGATAGCATCGGGCCTGGGGGCGCACGTGACCGTCCTGGATACATCTCACAACAGGCTCAAATATGTGGAAGACATCATGCGCGGCCGTGTCATGACCATTTATTCGACCAGGTATGCCATTCAGAGGGCCATGGCCTATGCCGATGTCCTCATCGGTGCGGTCCTCCTGCCCGGAGCAAAGGCACCCGTTCTCGTAACGGAGCAAATGGTCTCTCAAATGAAGCCTGGTTCTGTCATTGTCGATGTCTCCATCGACCAGGGAGGATGCATCGAGACCATCAAGCCCACATCGCACAGTGAGCCGATCTACCGGCTCTATGATGTCATCCATTACGCCGTGCCAAACATGCCCGCTTCTGTTCCCAGAACATCGACATTCGCCCTGACGAACGCAACCCTTCCATACGTCCAGACCATTGCGTCTCTGGGTGTGAAAAAAGCGGCATCAGGGGACCCGACGATCGCTTCCGGGATCAACGTGAAGAAAGGCGTCGTCACCTATCCGGCGGTTGCCGAGACATTCGGGATGAAATGGAAGGCGTGGGATAAGTTATAAACAGGGCTCATGGCTAAGGACTCAGAGAAAAGCATGGATTGATGATTCTGTTTTTTTAACTCTCTTGCCCCTTAACCCCTTAACCCCGGGCCCTTATCATTGAACATCTCCTCAATTATATCAACATCTCCCTTCCCGTTCTTCGTCGCTATGAAGGCAGGGACAGTGAATGCGGACATTGCCTCGGTGATGGAAAGGCTTCCCTCGGCAGAATCTTTCCTGCCTGTGAATGGGATCGTGTCGGGGCTTCTCTGGCACTGGCAATTGACATTGACCCTCGATACGTGATGGACAAGATGACTGATCAATCCCGACAGTGTTGCCTTATCCCTGCCGAAAATACTTGCCTGCTGGCCATAGTTCGATCCCATGACATACCGGACCGGTTCTTCAAGGTCATCATAGGGAACAACGGGTATTACAGGCCCGAACTGTTCCTCCCGGCAAACACGCATATCCTGCGCGGCTGGGTAAAGGATGGCCGGGTAAAAAAAGGTGCCGCTTGCGTCCGCCCCGCCGTCATTGATAACTTGCGCGCCAAGGCTCAAGGCATCATCGACCAGTCCGCTCAGGTATTGCGTGCGGTTGACTTCTGCAAGGGGTGTAAGGAAGACATCTTTTTCCCATGGCATACCGTATCTAAGGCCGGCAATTGCATCCTTGAGGCGCTCGTTGAACTCGTTTGCGATCGAACGATGGACGAAAAAGATCTTCAAAGCGGCGCAGCGCTGGCCGTTGAAGGTCAAAGCACCCATGGCACACTCCCTGACCGTTATATCGAGATCGGCATCGGGTAGCACAATGGCGGGGTTTTTCGCTTCCAGGCCCAGGATGCACTTCAGCCGGTGGGGTTTTGGATGGAGCCCCCTCAGGTAGGTGGCGACAGGACTGGTCCCGATGAAATAAAAGACGTCGACCATCCCCGACGCGAGGATAGGAGGTATTACATTCTTGCCTTCACCGCAGACAACATTGATCGATCCGGCGGGAAAGTTGTCCTGAAAAGGTTTTAGAAGATGCTGAAAAAAAAGGCAGCCCAGCCTGGGAGGCTTGATGATCACCGTGTTGCCGGTCAGCATTGCCGGAGCAAAGGCGGTCATGGTCTCAAAGAGAGGATAATTGAAAGGGCCCATAACGAGGGTGACCCCTTTAGGGACCCTGACAAGCCTTCCCGTAACACCGTTGTCTGCAATGAGCGCCTCTGAGCGCCCTCTCATTTCCCTAAGCTCCTCAAAACACTCCCGCGCATAGCTTACCGCACGGTCGAATTCTTCGCCTGCATCATGGCGGGTCTTTCCTATCTCCCACTGGAGCAGGCGTACGATCTTCTCTCTAACCTCTTCCATGCGCGCAAGGAAAGCCCCGAACCGCTCGATCCTCTCCCCTAAAGGCAAGGAAGGCCACCTGCCCTTCCCGTTCGAGAAAACGTCGCGGGCACAGCTAAGGGCATTCATCGAAGCCCTTTCATCCATTGAGGGGACCTGTCCGATGGTCCTTCGCAACAGGCCTGATGCGCTGCACGTCAATAATGGTGAATGGACCTCCCTGAAAGGCCCATTCCAACGCATGACCTTACCGTTATCCAGGTAGTCGTTACTGTCTACGGGAATGTCTTCCAGCATATCGGCAGGAATGTCTCGTTCATATGGGAAAAATGATCTCATGTATTTTGTTTTCCCCGTTGATCTGTTAAGAAAAGACCTTCTTCTTTATCATTACCAAGGATAATTATTATAGGGGTAAAAGGAATGAAACATCAAAGGAAAAAAGCTCCCCGGGCAAGACTCGTATTCCGCCCTGTCGGGACCTTCGCCAGCCCTACTGCTTGCAACCTATCCCGCTACGGCGGGATCGCTACTGCCATAAATTTCGATATCTATCTTAAATTCTTTTATGATACGCTTCGACGATTTCCATTTCTTCAGTTCACGTTCCCTATAAAGGGCACCTTCTCTGGTTTCGTAATCTTCTTTATACACGAGAAACCATGGTCCTTTATTTTTCGTATATGGACTTCGCCCATTGTTATGGTAATAGATCCTTTTATTAATATCTGCGGTGCTTCCTATATAAAATCTGTTGACAGTGGGCGAATAGAGGACATATAGCAGATAACTCATTTTCCGAAGTTTTTATAAAAAAAAGCTCCCCGGGCAAGACTCGAACTTGCAACCTACTGGTTAACAGCCAGTCGCTACTGCCGATTGAGCTACCGGGGAGTGGAATTTACTTTAACATTTCAAAAGAGCAAAAAAACCTGCCAAACACACTACTTCTTGAGAAGTGGCGGGTAAAAATAAACAATAAATTTTGACTGATGTCAAGGGTTACCGGCCATTATTGGAGAATAAGTTTCTTAAATTTCCTCTTGCCAACCTTGATAACAAGCTCACTCCCGGAAGGAAGGTCTTCAGAGGTCATTTTCTCGCCATTTATAGTGACCCCGCCCTGTTTGATCATCCTTTTCCCTTCAGAGGTTGAAGGAACTAGACCCATATTCACCATGAGTTTGGGAAGCCATATTCCGGCATCGTACCGGTTCATTATCACCGTTTCGATATCGTCCGGAATTTCTTTGTCCCTGAACATCTTTTCAAAGTTCTCATGGGCAGTTTTCGCGGCATCGGCATCGTGGAACCGGGTGATGATCTCCTTCGCGAAGTCGACCTTTGCCTGCTTCGGGTGAAGAGTGCCGCCGGCGATACCGGCCTTTAAGGTTTTGAGCTCCTCCAGCGTGATATCGC
This sequence comes from uncultured delta proteobacterium, assembly GCA_963816115.1. Lineage (GTDB taxonomy): Bacteria > Desulfobacterota > Syntrophorhabdia > Syntrophorhabdales > Syntrophorhabdaceae > Delta-02. The sequence goes on from CAWFIZ010000002.1 coordinate 205,497, forward strand.
TGAGCAATTCGTAATATTTGATCATGAGTTCATCCGATATAGACATGAGCTTCCCGAACATATCATCGGGAGCCTCATCGATACCGACATAGTTGCCGTAGCTTTTGCTCATCTTGTTCACGCCGTCGGTCCCTTCAAGCAAGGGGACGGTGATCAGTACCTGGGATTCCTGCCCGTATGACCGTCTGAATATCCCTTCCGACGAAAAGGTTGAATATCTGGTCATGTCCGCCCAATTCGATGTCGGCCTTTAGCGCGACAGAGTCATAACCCTGGACGAGGGGATATAGAAATTCGTGAATGCTGATAGGCAGGTTGTTCTGATAACGGTTCCTGAAAATCTTCCCGTTCCATTATCCTGGCCATCGTGTACTGTGCGCACAGCCTGATCATGTCGGCAGCGTTCATGGCCTCGAACCACTCGCTGTTATATCTCACTTCAGTTCTTTCGGGATCTAGTATCTTGAAGACCTGCTTCTTGTAGGTTTCAGCGTTGGTCATGATCTCTTCTTTTGAAAGGGCCGGTCTTGTCTCAATTCGACCCGTAGGGTCACCTATCATACCGGTGAAATCACCGATGAGAAATATGGCAATATGTCCGAGATCCTGAAATTGTTTCAGTTTCTGAAGGACCACTGTATGGCCCAGATGAAGATCGGGCGCTGTCGGGTCAAGACCCAGTTTGACCCTTAAAGGTCTTTTTTCCGTTTCCGAACGGGTCAGTTTCTTGCGAAGCTCCACCTCGTTTACCAGATCAACGGCGCCCCGCTTCATCACCTCTATCTGTTCTTCGATACCCATGATAACCCCATTCTCTCTAAATGTGTTTTACGACGTGAACTGCTTAAGCTATCTTTTCTTTTATCCTCTTGATCTCGAGGCACTTTTTTTCATTTTTATCGATGGTCAGCATGACACCCTGAACCTCGATGTCTTCCCTGCCGACCTCGAACTTCTGGGGCATCTGGGTGACAAACCGTTCGAGGACCCCCCGTTTGTCCATTCCTATGACAGAATCTGCAGGCCCCGTCATACCGGCATCGGTGATATATCCGGTACCTTTAGGGAGTACCCTCTCGTCAGCCGTCTGTACGTGGGTGTGAGTCCCCATGAGGGCCGCCACCCTGCCGTCCAGGTACCATCCCATGGCTATCTTCTCCGAGGTGGCCTCGGCATGGAAATCCACAATGACAGGCGCGTCCGTCCTTTTATTCTCAAGGAACTCCTCCATGGCCCTGAATGGGCAATCGAGGGAATTCATAAAAATGCGCCCTTCAATGTTGGCAATGCAGAGAGAAAGATCGTTCTTCCTGATCACCGTATAACCGAATCCGGGTGTCCCCCTGGGATAATTAAGGGGACGGATGACCCTCTGCTCTTCCATGAGGAATGTTGCTATCTCTTTCTTTTTCCAGACATGGTTGCCCGTCGTGATCGCATCGATACCGTAGGAAAGCATCTCCAGCGCGGTCTGGGCCGTTATCCCTATGCCGCCGGCAAGGTTCTCGCCATTTATGACGATAAAATCCGCCCGGGCACGCTGAACGTATTGCTCAACAGCCCTCCTGCCCGGCTTCCCGATGACGTCACCCAGGAAAAGTACCGTAAAACGATCATTTTGCATATTCTATCGAGCGTGTCTCCCTTATCACGACAACCTTGATCTGGCCCGGATAGGAAAGATCCGTTTCTATCTTTTTAGCAATGTCCTTGGACATCATAATGATACTTTCGTCGTTTATTCTCTCGCTGTTGACCACTATCCGTATCTCTCTTCCTGCCTGTATGGCGTAAGACTTTTCAACACCATGAAAGGCGTTGGCTATCTTTTCGAGCTCATCGAGTCTTTTGATGTAGGTTTCGAGCATCTCCCTGCGCGCGCCCGGTCTTGCACCCGATAGGGCATCTGCCGCCTGCACGATCACGTCAAGAAGGCTCGTTACGGGAACATCTTCATGGTGTGCGAGAATTGCATGTATGATCTCTTCCCTCTCGCCGTGCTTTCTTGCAAGGTCGGCGCCTATCGTGGCGTGGGAACCTTCAACCTCATGATCGACCGCCTTGCCGATATCATGGAGGAGCCCTGCCCTTTTGGCTTCTTTTACATTGACCTTAAGCTCAGAGGCGATGGCACCGCAGATAAAGGCCACTTCGAGGGAATGCTGGTAAATGTTCTGGGCATAACTGCTGCGATATTTCAGTCTTCCGAGAAGCTTGACCAGTTCGGGGTGGACATTATGGATACCGAGATCGAAAACCGCCTGTTCGCCTGACTCTTTGATCTTTTCTTCCATTTCCTCGGCGACCTTGGAAACGATCTCTTCTATCCTTGCGGGATGTATCCTTCCGTCGCTTATGAGCTTTGCGATGGCGATCCGGGCAACTTCCCTGCGCACGGGGTTAAAACAAGAGAGTATGACCTCTTCGGGCGTGTCGTCAATGATGATATCAACGCCCGTAGCAGCCTCGAGGGCCCGAATATTACGCCCTTCCCTGCCGATGATCCTGCCTTTCATCTCTTCGTTGGGCAGCGGCACGACGGACACGGTATCTTCGCCCACATACTCGCCCGCATATCTTTGTATGGCAAAGGCTATGATCTCCTTGGCCTTTTTGTCCGCTTTTTCGTTTGCCTCTTCCTCGATCCTCTTTATCAGTTTAATAGCTTCGAATCGGGCCTCTTCTTCCATGGCCTGGATGAGTATCTTTTTGGCTTCTTCGGCTGTCATGTTCGATATATTCTCAAGGCGTTCCCTGGATTGCGCAATAAGCGCATCATACTCTTTTATTTTGTTCTCAAGCTGGGAATTTTTGTTCGATACCTCTCGGTCCTTCCTTGAAAGGTCTTCTTCTTTCTTTTCAAGGGTATCGAGCTTTCTGTCGATATTCGACTCTTTTTGCGAAAGCCTTCTCTCGGTGTTCTGCATATCGATCCTGCGGGTCTTTATTTCCTGTTCGACCTCATTGCGAGCCTGAAGGACGATATCTTTGGCCTGGATCGAAGCCTCACGCATAAGAACGTCAGCTTCTTTTTTCGAGTCATCGAGGATCTTCTTCCCGATCTTGTCGTATTCACCTATTTTCTTTTGCTGAACAAGTTTTGCGAGGGTAAAACCGATAAAAAGAGCAACGATAAAAGCTATGGCACCTATTAGGATTGTATTCAAAAAAACCCCCTAAATATATCTTATATTATTAAGGGGTTACAGTCAAAAGGAAAGATAGAGGATTAACAATGTCATATAATGAGGCGTTATGTTGTGATATCCCTCCAAAACAGCAAGAAGTTATTTATATTAAACCTCTCTATTTCCTTAAGCACTACCCCTTAAAATTGGCCCCGCAGATGCCGTGTAAACGATATGTCTTGAACCTCATTTCACGTGGGCTCCGTTATGCTGCAAAAGGCTTCTCACAAAAAGTGAGCATGCACACAAGCGGCAAATCACAGCGCCCTGTATAGAGGTGTTGGCTCTAAGCCTACCGCTTATCACTAACACTGCAGGGAACATCTATATCTTCAATATCTTCGAACTTTTTAATAAGCCGAAGAGTCCTTCCATCAACTTTTTCAGCCTGGTTCTTCATCTCCAGATATTCATCAGCAAGTTCCATCATGGCCATGATCACCGCATTCAGGGTATTTACGATACCATACCTGTTGACGACATAATCGATCTTGTCACCCACGTAATGAGCATCGCGTTTGATCCTGTCCTCGTCTTCTCCAACGAAGGTGAACGGTTGCTTCAAGATCGTTACTTCTACCTTCTTTTCCATGTGATCCCCTAAATTTCTACCTTTTCTACCTTTTCGAGTATCTTCTGGACTTTATCGATGAGAAGTTCCCGCTCTCCGCGAATTTCGGTGATCTTTTCCTGCAGGTCTTTGTCATTATGCTCTATCGACTGGACCTGAGTCCGCAATTTTTCGTTCTCTTCCTTAATAAGACGATAATTCTCAATGAGCTTATCGATCTTTTCTTCAAGTTCTTCTATGCGGTTCACGTTAATTATTTCTCTATTTATGCTAAATATTTCCATATCTTCTTAATTATCCGTCCTTTTCTGTTCAAAAGTCAAGTACAAAAGGTATTCTTTTATAAAAGTATCTATATCTCCATCAAGTATGGCTTCGGCGTTGTGTTCTTCGTGTTTGGTCCGGTGATCTTTGATAAGTTTATAGGGATGCAAAACGTAGGAACGGATCTGGCTCCCCCAGGCGATTTCCTTCTTTTCCTTGTTGAGGGAGTCAAGCTTCTCCTCCTGTTTCTTCTTTTCCATTTGGTAGATCCTGGATTTGAGGACGGCCATGGCCATGGACTTGTTCTTATGCTGGGATCTCTCATTCTGGCATTGCACAACAATGCCCGTGGGGATATGCGTGATCCGGACAGCTGAATCGGTCCTGTTGACGTGCTGTCCGCCGGGTCCGCTGGACCTATAGGTGTCTATCTTGAGGTCCTCTTCTTTTATGTCGATCTGTATGTCATCGGGCAACTCCGGATAGGCGTATACGGAGGCAAAAGAAGTGTGCCTTCGGTTGCTCGCGTCATATGGCGATACACGGACGAGGCGATGGATACCGTTTTCGCACTTCAGGTACCCGTAAGCGTGCTTACCCGACACAAGGAATGTTACATTCTTGATGCCCGCCTCTTCACCAGGCAGCATGTCAACGATCTGCGTTTCAAAATGTTTCTTTTCCGCCCACTTGAGATACATCCTGAAGAGCATTTCCGACCAGTCCTGGGCTTCCGTGCCGCCCGCTCCGGAGTTTATTAAGATGATGGCGTTGCATTCATCGTTTTCCGAACTTAGCATCCTCTCGATCTCGTAGGCGCCGAGAGAATCTTCAAGGGACCTTACCCTGAGGATCAGTTCTTCGACATCGCTTGAGTCGTCTGTTTCACGAATGAAATCAGCGAGTATGAGGATCTCTTCGAGCTGTTCCTCTTTTTTTGCCCAATTTTTTAACTCTTCATCGATCCTGGAACGTTCTTTCAGGGTCTTCTGGGCCTTTTCCTGCTGATCCCAAAAGGCCGCCTTCGAGATCTCCTGATCATATTCCGACAGTTTTACCTGAAGTTGAGGCAGGTCAAAGATAACCTCTTAATGAACGTATACGTTCCTGGAGCTCGTCAATTTTTCCCTTTATTTCGTCGTCTATCATGTCCCTTTCCCTTCCCTGATATCCTTAATTATAACACAAAAGAAGACGGCAGCCTTTTCAGGACCTCCCGTCCGAACTGTGAACACTTGACAGGATCTTTATTTTTGAGCTGGCGGGCCAGGTCATATGTTACGGTCCCGTCCCGTATGGTTTCCTCGACAGCTTTGCGGATCGCGTCCGCCGCCCGGCTCAGTCCGATATAATCAAAAAGCATCGCTCCCGACAGGATGAAAGACGTGGGGTTCACTATATCCTTACCGGCATATTCCGGGGCACTGCCATGGGTCGGCTCAAAAATGGCCACTTCGTCACCGATATTAGCCCCCGGTGCAACACCCAGTCCCCCAACGAGGGCCGCGCAGGCATCGGACAGGTAATCTCCGTTAAGGTTGGGGCACAGGAGTACATCGTAATCCTCGGGCATTGCAATGACCTGCATGAACATGTTGTCTGCGATCCTGTCGTTAAAGAGTATCTTGCCTTCTTCGCCTTCAGTTGACAGATTTTCGGGGTATGATCGGGCAACCCCATAGGCCCATTCGCGGAAGGCCCCTTCTGTGAATTTCATGATATTTCCCTTATGAACAACGGTAATGGTCTTACGTTTATTCCTGATGGCCCATTCAATGACCCACCTGGCGAAACGTTCCGTGCCGGTCCTGCTTATGGGCTTTACCCCGATCCCCGTATCGGGACTCAAATTGACACCCATTTTGTCTTTCAGGAAGGTTATGACACTTTTTGCGTCAGCTGTTCCCTCTTTCCACTCGATACCCCGGTAAAGGTCTTCGGTGTTCTCCCTGAAAATGGTGATATCCACTGTTTCGGGGTGCTTGAGCGGACTCGGAAGGCCTTCGAAATACCTCACCGGCCTTATACATACATAGAGGTCGAATATCTGCCGCAAATAGACGCTAACGCTTCTGAAACCCCCGCCTACAGGTGTCGTCAACGGCCCTTTTATGGCGATCCTGTTCTCTGTGATGGCCTCTACGGTTTCCCCGGGAAGGAGCGTGTTCTTGGCATCGAGCGCCTTTATCCCGGCGAGCAGCGGTATCCATTCTATCCTCTTTGTGCCGCCCGTGGCCTTCAAGAGGGCCTCTTCAAATATCTCCCGCGAGGCACTCCAGATCTCGTCACCTATCCCGTCACCGGGGATCACCGGTATATTCAGCGTCTCAGTCAAATCTTAAACCCCCGGTATTTCTTAATGTAATGGTCAAGCCCGCCTTCGTTGAGGATGCTCTGCATGATGTGGGGCAAAGGGAAGAACCGTTTCTCTTCCATGGTTGTCCTGTCTGTAAGAAATCCTTCATCAAGGTTTATCTCGAGTTCGTCACCCTCCCGGATACCCTCCACCGGACAAATGATCGCCGCGAGTCCGACATTTATTGCATTGCGGTAAAAGATACGGGCAAAAGAATGGGCGACTATGGCCTCGATACCGGTCATTTTGATGGTGAGGGGGGCATGCTCCCTGCTTGAGCCGAGGCCGAAGTTCCTGCCGCCCACTATTATATCGCCTTTTTTCACCTTTGCATAAAAACCGGGGACAATATCGTCAAAGACGTGCTTTTTTAGTTCCTCCAGATTCGATCTCAGGTGGTAGAAACGTCCTGGGATGATGTGGTCCGTTGAGATGTCGTCTCCAAAGGTCCAGGCCGATCCTTTTATTACCATCAGATCACCCCTCTCGGATCTGAGACCTTACCGTTTATTGCGCTCGCCGCCGCTGTTGCCGGTGATGCGAGAATGATACCGGATCCCGGGTTTCCCATCCTTCCCAGGAAATTCCGGTTAGATGTCGATACACACACTTCTCCGTCGCCCATGATACCCTGGTGCAATCCGATACAGGGACCGCAGCCCGGCGGTATGACAGTCGCCCCTGCGTCGAGGAGCGTTTCCAGTACGCCTTCTTTCATAGCCTGGCGGTAGACCGCCCTCGATGCCGGTCCCACGATGAGCCTTACCCGGGGGTGTTTCTTTTTGCCTTTCAGGACCTCGGAAGCGATCCTGAGGTCCCCTATCCTTCCGTTGGTGCAGGAACCGATAAAAACCTGCCTGACCACCATGTCGCGCACATCCCTGTCATCGACACATCTGGTATTGTCAACCGTGTGCGGCAGGCTAACCATGGGGACCATTGTGCTCAGGTCAATATCAAAGGCCTTTTCATATGTAGCGTCTTCGTCGCTTCGGATCTCAAAGAACGTCTCATCCCTGCCATGGTCTCTCAAAAAACTGCGGGTTACCCCATCCGATGGAAAGAGCCCGCATTTCGCCCCGGCCTCGACGGCCATGTTGGCAATGGTCATCCGGTCCTCAACATCCATTTCCGCAACGGCCTCACCGCCAAACTCCATCGCCTTGTAAGTTGCCGCGTCCGCTCCGATCATACCGATGATCCAGAGGATCAGGTCCTTCGGGTATACCCCCTTCGGGAACCTTCCCGTAAGGCGGAAATAAAAGCTCTCAGGCACCCTCATCCATGTTTTTCCAAGCCCCATTGCGGTGGCCACATCGGTCGAACCCATACCCGTAGCGAAAGCACCCAGTGCTCCTCCTGTGCAGGTATGGGAATCGGCCCCTATCAGGACCTCGCCTGGTAAAAGAAGACTCTCCGCCATTATCTGGTGGCAGATGCCCTCCCCCACGTCGCTTACACTCGCGCCGTATTCTTCAGCAAACTCCCTTATCAATATATGGTCGTTCGAAAGCTCCATACGGGGACTGGGTGAGGCATGATCGATAAAAAAGGTCACCCTCTGCCCGTTGAAGAGCCTGTCAAAACCCATGTCACTAAACTTTTTGATCGCCAGCGGCGCGGTTCCGTCCTGCAACAGCACCCTGTCAACGTTGACAACGATGTAATCTCCCGGCCGCACATCGCTTTGGATGTTCCTCCCCAGGATCTTCTCGGCCAGTGTATTCCCCATCTTTTAAGCCTCTGCTTTGGTGAGGTCTTCGAATTTGATATCAAGGCCAATGACGCCTACTATCCCGCCAATATTGTCCCTGATAGGCCCGGATACGGTCACGCACAGGGCGCCCGTTATCCTTGATGAGTAAAGGTTTGTCGCGTGTATTTTGCCGTCCTGTATTGGTTTGATGAACCAATCCCTGTCGGAGAAGTCCTCATGGAGCCCTATCTTGTGATATTTGGCCTTATCTGCAGCCTGCGTGATGTTCCTGGTGATCTTGATACCTTCGCCATTGACGGTGTAAGCGAACTGTATGTAAGGATAGTCCTCGACGAGCCCTTTCAGTGTTTCTTCCTGTTTTTCCGGTTCCATTCCCCTTATGCTTAACTCCTCTATATATTTTTCCACGAGGTGGGCCGCCATGTCGAAGGCCCTCTTTTTCATCAACTCGAACTCGGAGACAAAGATCTCCGGTATATAGCGCCTGACCTGGTGTTCGATCTCATCCTCGGACATGCAGGTGATCCTCCCTTCCTCATACTGCCTGGCTATCCACTTGTTGATCTTTGCCATACCGGGATGGGTCTTCTCCACCTTTTCTTTGCCTGTCAGGGCAAAATGGGAATTGACCCAGTGTGCTATGCCGGCAAGCCCCGATTTGTCGGTGATATTCACGGCAAGGGGCCTGCCCAGCAGTTTGTTCGTATCGAATGAGGAATATATCTCCTCATTTTTCAGGATACCGTCGATGTGGACACCCGCCGAGGTTGCGTTGAAATCCAGTCCCACAAAGGGCTGGTTCTTCGGGATATGGTCCCCGATCTGCCGTTCGAAATAGTTGCGCATCTCGGTGATAACGGCCGTATCGATACCATTATCCTCACCCGTTAAGGAGATATACTCCATGATAAGCCCCTCTATTGGCGCGTTGCCCGTTCTCTCGCCAATCCCGAGGAAAGTGCCGTTCACGTAAGCACATCCGTACATCCAGGCGCTTATGCTGTTGATGAGGACCTTGTAAAAATCGTTGTGCCCGTGCCATTCAAGGCAGTCGGAAGGCACACCGGCATCGTCTATCATGGAGCGGATGATCTTCCCGATGGACCTTGGAAGGGCCGAACCCGGGTATGTGATGCCTACGCCAAGGGTGTCGCAAAGCCTTATCTTGACAGGTATTTTTGCATCTTCAGACATGCTCATCAGGGCCTGCGCGAAGGGAACGCAAAAACCGTAGATATCGGCCCGGGTAACATCCTCGAAATGACAGCGCGGTACAATACCGTTATCCAGGGCGCTTTCCACTATTTTAAGATAATCCTTGAACACCTGCGACCTCGTCTTCCCGAATTTCAGGAATATGTGGTAGTCGGAGACACTCGTCAGGATCCCCGTTTCTTTGAGCCCCATGTCCTTGACGATCTGCAGGTCCTCTTTGTGGGCCCTTATCCAACCCGTGATCTCCGGATACCGGTAGCCCTTCTCCTGGCACCTTCTGACAGCCTCCTTGTCCTTGTCCGTGTAAAGGAAGAACTCGCTCTGCCTGATGGCGCCGTTGGGACCGCTGAGCCTGTGGAGAAAGTCAAAGAGGTCCTCTATCTGCTGTGCCGTGAAAGGGGGCCTTGACTGCTGGCCGTCCCTGAAGGTGGTGTCGGTGATGTAGATATCGTCAGGCGGGTCGATGAGCTCGATCTTGTGGTCGAATTTTACCTTGCACACCTCATCATATGGAAAGATGTCCCTGAAAAGTTCAGGGTGGTCCACATCGATGAGGGGATACTTCGAAGCCTTGGCAATGTTTTTGAATATAAAACCCTTCCTGTCTTTCTTCTTCACATTGACCTCCGAAAAAGGATCAGTCGACTATGGTCTTGATCTTCAGTTCATTAAGCTGTCTTTGCGCCACTTTCGAAGGAGCACCGGTAAGAAGACAGGCACCTTTTTGCGTCTTTGGGAAGGGGATGACGTCCCTGATGCTGGCAAGACCGAGGAACATCATGATGATGCGGTCAAAACCGAAGGCAATGCCGCCGTGGGGGGGTGCACCCATCTCAAGGGCCTCAAGGAGGAAACCGAACTTGTCCGAGGCCTCTTCCTCACTAATATTGAGAAGCCGGAACATCTCGAGCTGTTCTTCCATGCGATGGTTCCTGATGCTCCCGCCGCCCAGTTCCACACCGTTGAAGACAAGATCGTAGGCATTGGCAAGGATGGATTCATGATCGCCGGAGAAGCCCGCAAGCTTTTCTTTGGGAGATGTGAAAGGATGATGTCGGGCCATGTAGCGTTTCTCCTCCTCGCTGTACTCAAGGAGGGGAAAATCTATGACCCAGAGGAACTTGTCGAGCCCCTTGTCGATGAGGTCATATTTCTCTGCAATATAGAGCCGGAAACGGCCCATGAGGTCGCTCACCCTGGAGCGTTTATCGGCCATTATGAAAATGACGTCACCGGTCTCTATCGCCAGCAGGGATGTCATTTTTGACTTTTCTTCGTCATTTAAGAACTTTACGATGGGAGATTGGAGTCCCTGTGCGTCCTTCCGTATCCAGATAAGGCCGCCTGCACCAAGATCTTTTGCCGTGTCGACCGCCGCGTCGAGGTCTTTGCGGGAAAGGGTCTTTCCCCTGAGGACCAGTGATTTTACGGCCCCTCCGGCTTCGATGGTCTTTTTGAACACGCCCAGTTCCGTCTTGAGGAATATGTCGGTCAGGTCCACGATGGGCAGATCAAAACGAAGGTCCGGCTTATCGCTGCCGTATTTTTCTATAGCTTCCGAATAGCTCATGCGGGGGAATGGTACTTCAGGCGGTTTTTTGCCTTTCAACGCTTCGTAAAGGGCAATGATGAGGCCTTCGTTGATGCTGATCACGTCTTCCCTGTCGACAAAGCTCATCTCGATATCGATCTGGGTGAACTCGGGCTGTCTGTCTGCCCTTAAATCCTCATCACGGAAACATCGGGCGATCTGAAAATAACGCTCAAACCCGCTCATCATGAGGAGTTGTTTGAAAAGCTGGGGCGACTGGGGAAGTGCGTAGAACATACCCGTGTTGAGCCTGCTGGGCACAACGAAATCCCGTGCCCCTTCCGGTGTGCTCTTCGTGAGAAGGGGCGTCTCGATCTCGTAAAAACCATTCGACAGGAGATAGTTTCTCGTCACCGTGTAGGCCTTGCTTCTTTCGATAAAGACCTTTTGCACTTCCGGGCGCCTCATGTCGAGGTAGCGATATTTCAACCGGACAGCTTCGCCTATGTCCTCATCTTCCAGTTGGAATGGGAGCACCTTACAGGTATTGAGGATCTCAAAATCCGAAACGTAAACCTCTACTTCGCCGGTGGGGATGTTCGGGTTCTCTGTCTCCGCCGGCCTGCGCTCAACCTTCCCGACCACCTTGATGACATATTCACTGCGTATGTCACCGGCCCTTTCGTGTGCATCTTTCGATATTTCAGGCGAAAATACAATTTGAACAAGGCCTGACACGTCACGAAGATCGGCGAATATGAGCCCTCCATGATCACGCCTTCTGAAGACCCACCCTGAAAGGGTCACAGTCTTATCTATATGTTCCTTACGAATCGCGCCGCAATATGTTCTCACGTTTCAACCCCTTCAAAAAAGTGTACTATTATATATGGCAAATCATTGATAAGTCAACAGAGACGAGGTGATGGGTGATAACCTATTATCTTGTCCCTATCTCCACCTCCCTCAGGAAGCGTGCGCTTTCTTCGGGCATGGATGTATTGATGAACATTCCGGTACCGAGTTCGAACCCGGCAGCCTTGGTCAGCCTTGGGACCACCGCGATATACCAGTGGAAATACTTGGCGTCCGAACCGCGCGGCGACAGGGACCTGACGACATAATTGTAATCAGGGTCATTGAGACCGATATAGAGCCGCAGAAGCACTTCCTTGAGGATGACGGCGAGCGCCTGTATCTCGTCATCGGTGATGTGACCGTAACATGCGTTATGACGCTTTGGAAAGATCCATACGTGGAACGGCGAAAGCGCCGCGTAGGGGACAAAAGCGAGGAAATGTTCGTTCTCACAGATGACACGCTCTCCTTCTTCCTTTTCCCCTTTCATATAGATACAATAGAGGCAGTCACCGAAGTTAACGTAATAATAGTTGCGGATCGCCTCGCTGAGGCGGTTCATCACCTGGCCGGGGAATACCGGCGTTCCTACTATCTGTGAGTGGGGGTGCTCCAGCGACGTACCGGCCCCTTCCCCGTGGTTCTTGAAGATGATCACGTGCTCGACACGTTCATCTTCGTAAAAAGCGGTCTGACGGTTGCGATAGGCGGCAAGGATATCCATTATGTGTTCCGGCGGAAGGAGCGCCGTCGTCATATCATGTCGCGGCGTCTCGATGATCACCTCGTGAAGGCCTATGCCGGTCAGGCATTCCTTGAAATTGTCCTTTTTCTTCACGATAATGCCTTCCGAAGTCAGGGCAGAGAACTTATTAGGAACGCAGCGCACCGTCCAACCCCCCTTGGGGTCGGCGATCCTGAACGTCTCGGAGGGTGTCATGGCCTCATTGCCGGTACAGAACGGGCATGTCCCGGAATGTTCCGGCACTTCCTTCTTTTCTTTTTTGTGCTTGAAATCTTCAGGCCTTTTCGCCCGTTCCGTGGCAATGATGACCCAGTCACCGGTGATCTGGTTCAAGCGTACCTCCGGCATGGCGTACCTCCCCTTGATCGTTAGTGTTTAAGCTTTTTAAATATTATGCCAAAATAACTGTCTTCACAACCATTTAATCACCCGGCGGATGGACATCCTTCTTTCTCTGCATAACGCTTAATATCATTGACAGTTTCTCAACGCATGCTATAATCGACGTAAGACCGTTGAACCACAACGTTTTAAAAACATTATGAGAATATCTGCATCTATCATATTTCTTATTATACTGAGCTTCGTCACTACGGCGGCATATCGTTTTTTTCAAGATGATTGGGTCCTCTACAGGAAGGCCGGGGATTACTTCGAACACAAGGCGTATTCAAAGGCGATCCCGATCTATGACGGCCTCCTGAAAAAGAGGTTCCGCGAAACGGAGATACTTTCGCATCTCGGTGAATCCTATGAAAGGTCCGGCGACCTCACCAACGCCATCGAGGTTTTTAAAAAGATCTCCGGAAAAGCACCGAATGACAAGTGGGTACCCTTGAAACTGGGGGAACTATATGACAGAAAGGGTGAATATCGGCAGGCCATCGATATCTACAATGCACTTCTGAAAGCGCAGCCGGGCAACAGGTCCGTCCGGATCAGGCTTGCCCGCTCGCTTGTGGCCGCAGGCGACTTTGACGAGGCCGCCAAACAATACAGGATGATCCTGGGAGATAAACCATGAAACGACGTGCAATCGCTGTCCTTGCAATTTTTCTCTGTGTTGTTTGCTTCATCTTCTCATATATTTCCTATCCCTGCGCGCAGGAAAAACCGCAAGTGACCCCTGCCGCTCCTTCCGGAAAAGGCGAAGAGATCCCCGACTGGGTGGCAAGGTGGGAACTTGCCCGCGCCTTGAGCTACGCGAAACGCTACGACGAGTCAGTTTCCGAATATAAAAAGATCCTCAAGGAAAGACCGGACCTTACAAAAGCAAAGACAGAAATGGCAAAGGTCCTTTTCTGGCAGGGTAAAAAACAGGAGGCCGCGGCCATTCTTGAGACCCTCAAACCGGACCAGACAGACGATGAATCGAAACTGCTCATGGCCGATCTCTACGTTATCCAAAAGTCATATAAAAAAGCCGCTCCCCTGTACCGCGCTTACCTGGAGAAACATCCGGGTAACCATGCGGTCAGGCTCAAGCTGGCAGAAGTGTTGAGCTGGGACAAACAATACGAGGCTTCCCTCAAGGAATACAGGCAGATACTCACGGCCCTGCCCGAGGACATGCAGGTCAGAAGGAAATATGCCTTCGTCCTGATGTGGTCTAAACAATATGATGAAGCCGCAAAGGAACTGAGGAAAACGCTGAAATAGAATGAATAAGCTCGTTATCCTGATATGCGCTGCCGGATTGGCCCTATGCGGCGCGGAATACGGCCCGCTTGCACGGCAAGCCATCGGGCAGACGCGGACCATCGTCAGGCCCGATGACCGGATATCCGATCACGAGGCCAGGCTTGCCCTGGCCCGGGTCCTCTCTTACGATGACGCGAACCTCGAAGGATCACTGGCCCAATACCGCATCCTTCTTGCCGGGTACCCATCGGACACGCAGGTGCAGGTCGAAACCGCAGAGGTGTTCTCACGACTGAAACTGTTCGATGAGGCAGGCGCCATCCTTCGCGGCGCCCTGGAACGCGAACCCGGGAATGTTTCGATCCTCGTGGCCCTCGGCAACATATACCGATATACAGGCGACACCGGGTCTTCCATCAACAGTTACAGGAAGGCCCTTGCGAAGGATCCGCGCTCAAAAGATGCCCTGCAGGGGCTCGCCTTCGCCCTGAACCAGGCCGACAGGCCGGGGGAATCACTGACGATCCTCCTTGACCTTCACGCGCAATACCCCGACGATACAGCCATAACCCTTGAGTTGTCCCGGTCCTATATCGCGAACAGGATGTACGGCAAAGCGCGGACGCTCCTTGGCGCGATGTTGGAGGCCGAAAAGAACAATCCCGGCATCATCGTCCTCCTGGCCGACATTGAATGCGAGATGGGCCACGCGAGGGCCTGCCGTGACCTTTATCTGAAGGCCCTCGGGCTCTCAGGCGAAAAGGCGTCACTCAAACTCCGCTTTGCCGACTGGATGAACATGTGGGGAGATTTCTACGGTGTCGAGTCCTATTACCGGGAGCACCTCGCCTCCCACCCGGATGACCTCAGCGCCACGCTGAAACTCGCATCGGTACTGGCAAGTTCCCAGCGCTATGAAGAAGCGGAAGGCATATACATGAAACTGATCTTTGACGGCAGGAAAGATCCCGGTGTATTCGTCGGGCTCGCGGGGACGAAATTGCTCGAAAAAGACTTTGCGGCATCGACCAAAAACGCGGAAAAAGTGTTGCAGAACGATCCTGTCAACGCAGACGCGCTCCGTATCATCGCGGAATCGATGACATTTACTGGCAACTACGACGGGGCCCGGAACGCCTACAAAAAGATACCGCCGAAAAAGCACGGCGGTCCCGATACCGCTGTTGAGATCGGCAAGGTCTTTCTGAAAGAGAACAGACCGGATAAAGCGCGCGGGTTTTTCGAGCAGGCGCACCGGGAACACCCCAAGGACATTGCCGCAACCTTTTATTACAATTGGCCTCAAGAGGTGCGCTCAGAGAAGTTCATCTCCTCCATCCTTCACTCCGATGACACTTCTGCTCCCGAACTCGACCGATGGGCGCAGCTTTATATGTCGCAAGGGTTGTTTAATGAAGCGATCGAACTGTACACGGCTGCGATCAAAAAAGATCCGGACTACTTTCCGGCTTCCATCGGCCTCGCCGAAGCGTTCGGCATCAACCGGCGTTACGACGAATCGATAGCGCTCTACAAAAAACTCGACAATGAGTTCCCGAAAAATTCCAGGATCCTCATCGGCCTCGCACGGGTCCTCGGCTGGTCAAAACGTTATGACGAATCGATAGCCCTCTACCGGGAGGTCATCCGCCTCAACCCTGCCGACCCGGTACCTCGCAGGGAGATGGCCCGGACGGCGATGTGGGGGAAGATGCCCGAACTGTCGATGGCGACATACGAGGCCGCAATGACCGATCTCGGCGCCGACCAACGCATCCGGAGGTCCTTTTACCTCGAAAAAGAAGCGAAATGGCTCTCCTACAACAAGATGTTCTCACGGTCGCTGCCCGTTTACGAGACCCTGCTCAGCGAGTATCCCGGCAATGAAGAGGCCCTCTTCGATCAGGCGCAGGTGCAATGCGCGCTGGGATTATGCGACCGGGAAAGGACAACCTATCGCCGGCTCCTCAATATCGACCCCCTTCACTCTCTCGCCGGCGATGCCCTTGAGCGGCAGAGGATACGGAGCAACCCTTCGCTTAGATCCGACTACTCTTACTGGGATGAAGAAGGCAGGGGCGATCTCGCCCGCATCACCCGAAACCGCTTCGACCTGTCCTTCGACCTTCCCCTCGCATGTCAGTACCATGTATCTGTGAAAGCCCACCGATGGCTGGAACATCCCGACTTCACCAACAGGACATATGGCGCGAACGGTTTTTCGCTCGGGTTTGCCGGCACCTTCAACCCATTCGTGAAGGGTGAGGCCTCCTGGACGCATAAAAGTTACGACAGCAGCGACTTCGGGACAAAAGACACCGGTTACGGGTCACTGTGGTTCAACATATATGACCGTTTCAGGCTCGGGGCCGGTTACGCACGCACCGACGAGCTCTACAACTATTTCGGCATAGATCAGGGCATCCAGGCCGACCGCTTCTGGGCGGGCTTCCACGGCGACATAACAAGGAAATTCGAGATCGACGGAAAGGCTGAATACATCAATTACACCGATTCGAACAGCGGGTATTACTTCGGACTGTCGGCAGGATACGCCTTCACGGACCACCCGAGGGTATTCAAGATAACAATGTCGGGAGAGCTTCGCAACACGCGCCGCGACAACGAATACATCTATCAGAACGGGCTTCTGACCAACATAATCCACCCCTACTGGGCACCCCTGGATTACTCCGCCGGCGGCATCATTTTTGAGTGGCACCACGACCTGTCAAAGCTCTTCACCTGTGGCAGCCAGCAGCATTACTACGATCTCAAGGCATCATTCGGCACCGATTCAGAGAACAACCCCTACGCCAGGATAGAAGGTGAATGGAACTACGAGTTCAAAAAACACTGGATGGTGAACTTAAAAGGCATGGTGCACAGCTCACCGGAATGGAATGCCACCGGAGTGTGGGCCGCATTGAGGTACCAGTTCTGATATGGAAAATAAAGCGCCAAATATCTCGAAGCACAAGATGCTCCTTGTAGCCACGATACCGGTCATTGCCATCGTCTTTGCGACGATCTATCTCATCGCGAGGATATTTCTCTTTCTCATTACCGACTATGCCTGGTACGAGAAGGCGCTTGCCTTTCTATTGCTTGCCGCCGAACTGTTCATCCTGTTCCACGGCATAGGATATTTTTTCGAGATCTTCAGCGTCTTCTGGCGAAGGAGGAATTATGCCCCCGCGAATGACATACCTGCCAAAGTTAACATCATATCCGCCTGTCGCGATCGTCATGCCTTCCTACAAGGAACCTCTCGATGTCGTGGAAAGGTCGCTCATCACTTTTTACAATATCTCCTATCCAAACAAATACATCTATTTTCTCGACGATACACGATACGACATCCCGTGGGACTCGCAGGAAAAGATGGAGGCCTACAAGAAGGCCGTGGAGGACCTCTGCCGGCGTATAGGCGTCGGTCTGTTCCGCAGAAAGTGGCACGGGGCCAAGGCGGGTATCATCAACGACTTCCTCGAGTTCCTCGAAGGCAAGGAAAAAGAAGGCTTCAAATACTACAATTTCTCCGGCAAAAAGAAACGGGAGGTCGAGAAATACATGGTCGTGTTTGACGCGGACTCGAACCCTTTCCCCGATTTCGTGGAGCCCCTCGTGGCGATCATAGAGAAGAACCCGCGGCTTGCCTTCGTCCAGACACCCCAATATTACATCAATTTCGAATTCAACCGCATCGCCCGCGCCGCCGGATTGCAGCAGGCAGTATTTTACGAGTACATATGCGAGGGCAAGTCATCAAAGGATTCTACGTTCTGCTGCGGTACCAATGTGCTCTTCAGGCGGGAAGCGCTCAATGATGTCGGCGGGTTCGACGAGTCATCCGTTACGGAAGACTTTGCCACATCACTCCAGTTCCACCTGAAAAAATGGAGCACCACCTACATCAACAGGATCCGCACCTTCCAGATAGGCCCCGAAGACCTTGGCGGCTACTTCAAACAGCAGTTCAGGTGGTCCCTTGGCACCATTGGTCTTTTTACCAAGGTCATCGGGACATTCCTCAAGAGACCCCGCGGCCTTACAGCGCTGCAATGGTGGGAATATTTTCTTTCCAGCACGTGGTACTTCATCGGTTTTGTTTTTCTCTTCATGATGATCTGTCCACTTATTTACATCTTTTTCAATATCCCCACATATTTTGCAAGGCCGGAGTTCTATTTCCTCATCTTCATACCCTATGTTGTTATCACCCTTTCAACATTCTACTGGACGTTAAAGCAGAGGCACTATCGGATCACAGACCTCATGACCGGCCAGCTCCTGACATTCATAAGCTTCCCGGTCTATATCAAGGCAAGCGTGCAGGCGCTTGCCGGCATCAAGGGCACCTTCGGGATCACCCCCAAAGGCGTGAGCAAGGCGCTGCCGCTGACATCCCTCTGGCCGCAGCTCTTGATGGCAACATTCTGTTTTGCGGCGGTCGTCTGGGGCATCAACAGGGTCATCTATGAACGGGAGCCGATCGGCGGTATACTGGTAAATACCTTCTGGTGTTTATACCACGGCGTCATACTGTCTTCGGTTCTCTATTTTAATAAGCCCGAGGAAGAGAACAATGGGAAATAAGAGGGCGCGGGGCTTTTTTCACTATGTTTTTCTTGCGTTTGCCTTTATCCTGACAATTATGCCCTGTGCATGTCTGCAAGCGGAACCTCCTTTGCTGTGGGGTTTCGCCATAGACGGACACCCGGTGACAGACCAGAAACTGACGTCGGTTGAAACCGAGACGATGCTGCGGCCCGATATCGTGGTCTTTTTCCTTCAGTGGCCGTCACCGGCAGATGCTTCTTCGCAGAACTTTCCCCTTGAAAGCCTTGAAGCAATATGGAACAGGGGCGCCCTCCCGTGCATCACCTGGGAACCGATGTACCACAAAGACGGCAAGGAGACCATGATCTCTCATTCACAATTGCTCGGCGGCCATTACGATCAATACATAACCCGATTTGCTGAAAAAGCTAAATTGTGGAACAAACCTTTTATGATAAGGTTTGGCCATGAAATGAACATAAAGCGTTATCACTGGGGTACACAGGAAGACGGATACGGGCCGCAAAGCCCTGCCATATACAGGCAGATGTTCCGATACGTTGTTGAACTGTTCAGGAAAACAGGCGCGCACAATGTCCTGTGGGTCTTCTGCCCCAACGTGGAATCTCTCCCCAACACATCTTACGATCCCTCCGCATCATGGAATACACTTTCAAACTACTACCCCGGAGATGATTACGTCGACATCCTTGGCCTCGACGGCTACAACTGGGGGAACACGCAAACAAAGGATAAAAATGGCTGGGAAAGCAGCTGGAAGAGCTTCCGGGAGATCTTCGCGCCGGCATGCGGAGAATTAATGAAGCTCGGCCATGAAAGACCTGGCAAACCCGTTATCGTCTTTGAGACCGCATGCGTCGGTCACGGCGGCAACAAAATGGAATGGATACGCGACGCGTTGAGCGTGTCAAGGCAGCTGGGCATACAGGGCATTGTATGGTTTCAGTCAAAAAAGGAACTTGATTGGCGCATAGACAGCGACACGGACCGTGGTTATGTATCGCTCATAAAATCCGAGGCATCTTTTTCCCGAAGCTGGGTTAAACGCATCCTGTGGCAAAAGGCAAGGTAATGCACAGATTCAGCCTGAAAACAAAGATCGCGACCGTTGTTTCTGTCCTTTTTCTCGTGATCTTCGCCTCGGGCGCCTTCCTGTTCGAACAGACCTTTGAGGAACACTATAAAAGATCCATAGCGGAACAGCAGTTTGAACTCGTCGCAAAGACCGCCAGGGATATAGACACGCAGATACGGGAAGCGCAAAGTGTACTCGTCGGCGTATCAAAGCTGATCCCCACCGATGACATCAATAATTATTTTGCAATGCAGAAGCACCTCGAAAAGATAGTGGACTCACGGTTTTTTTTAATAAACTACTTCGACAACGGCATCCTTCTTTATTCAAAGGCCGGGAGGGTCATCGGCGAGGTGCCATACTCCCACGAGCGGTACGGTAAAGACTTCTCTCAGAGGGAATACCTCCAGTACACGGTCAAAACAAGGATTCCTTACATATCCAAGCCTTACCGTTCTACAAAACCGCCCTACGATCCGGTGGTCATGTTCACCGCCCCCGTTTTTGACAAGAACCATGAACTTGTCGCGGTCCTCGGCGGCGCAGTGTCCCTTGCCAAGGATACGACCCTCGGAGGAATAGCGAAGATCAATATCGGGAAAACTGGCTATATGTATCTCTATAATTCAGATCGGACCATGATCGTTCACCCCGACAAGCGGCTGATCCTCGAGGACGCCGCCCCCCGCGGGACAAACAGGCTGTTCGACAGGGCGCTGTACGAATGGTTCGAAGGAAGCGGCGAGACGAACACCGCGAGCGGGCAGCCCGTTCTCGGAACGTTCAAACGTTTCCAAAAGACCGATTGGATCCTGGCGGCCCATTACCCGCTAAAGGAGGCCTATGAGCCTCTTTTCAAGGCACGGTGGTACATAGTCGGATACACCGCGCTGGGTATTGCCCTGTCCATATTGATCATTCTCATCGTGATGCGCAAGAACCTGTCGCCGCTTTCAGAGCTTGCCTCGAAGGCGGAGAACATAGGCCGGGATGAGGAGCACCTGAGGTCTGTCAACGTCGATGCGGGCGGCGAGATAGGGGCCCTTGCGTTCTCCTTCAATGAGATGCTGAAGAGGCTTTCTGACCGGGAAAATTCGTTGAAAACGACCCTGGAAGACTTCAAGGAAAGGGAAGCGAGGATCAGCTCCATTGTCAATACTACCGTGGAAGGGATAACCACGATCAACGAACAAGGGCTCATCGAAAGTTTCAACCCTGCCGCTGAACATATTTTCGGCTACAATGCCGATGAGGTGATCGGCAGAAATATCTCCATCCTCATGCCCGAACCTTATCGCAGCGAACACGACCATCATATACAGACCTATCTGAAGGACGGCACATCCAAGGTCCTTGGCACTGTGCTGGAGATCACGGGCATACGCAAAAACGGCTCCACATTTCCTATCGAGCTGTCCGTCAGCGAGGCCGATCTGGGCAACAGACGCATCTTCACCGGTATATTGCGCGACATTACAGAGCGCAAAAAGACCGAAGAAGAGCTTCAAAAACTACACAGGGCCGTTGAACACAGTTCCGCGGTGGTCATCATAACGGACACTGCCGGTGCCATTGAATATGTGAATCCTAAATTTACTCAGGTGACCGGCTACGAACGCTCTGAGATCTCCGGCAAAACACCGGGCGTGCTGAAGTCGGGTGAAACATCACCCGAGACCTACCGAGACCTGTGGAACACCATAACCTCCGGTGAGGAATGGCAGGGTATCTTTCACAACAGGAAAAAGAACGGGGAATTCTACTGGGCGTCGGCATCCATTTCGCCATTGAAGGACGCAAGCGGCTCGATCACGCATTTTGTTGGCATACAGGAGGACATTACCGCGATCAAGTTATTTGAACAGGAGTTACAAAAGGCAAAAGAGGCCGCTGAAAGCGCAAACCAGGCAAAAAGCGACTTTCTCGCGAGCATGAGCCACGAGATACGGACCCCCATGAATGCCATTATCGGCATGGCTGAACTGCTCATAGAAACAACACTTAACGAAGAACAGAAAAAATATGTTGAGACATCCAGGAACGCGGGCGAAAGCCTCCTGAATATAATCAACGATATCCTTGATATCTCAAAGATCGAGGCGGGCTATCTTGATCTTGAAGCAACGGAATTCAACCTCCGGGAATTGCTGGACAAGGCGCGCGACATCATGACGATCCGCAGCCGTGAAAAAGGGATAGGGCTTGTTTGCCATGTCCCTCAGGAGGTGCCCGTCAGTTTGATCGGAGACCCCGGCAGGCTGCGGCAGATAATCTTGAATCTCATCGGGAACGCCATTAAATTTACCGAAACAGGAGAGGTCGTTCTGGGGTCCAGCGTGATCGAAGCCGATGCAACAACCGTTTTAATACAATTCTCTATCAGCGACACGGGCATCGGCATCCCCGAAGACAAAGTTGACAAGATATTCGAAAAGTTCACACAGGCAGACTCCTCGACCACAAGGAAGTATGGCGGTACCGGGCTCGGCCTGGCGATATCAAAACGCCTTGTTGAGCTCATGGGCGGAAATATATGGGTCACAAGCGCCGTGGGCGTGGGCAGCACCTTCTATTTTACGGCAAAGTTCCAGCTCCAAACAGAGGGAGCGCAGTATACGCCTCCCCTTCAATATGCCGGGCCCCCTGAACCTGCAAAACCTCTACCCGGTAATTTTAAGCCGCTTCACATCCTTCTTGTCGATGATTCTGAAGACAACCGGCTGCTCATCCTGTCGTTCCTGAAGAAGACCCCCTTCACGATCGACATCGCCGATAACGGGAGCGCCGCGGTTGAAAAATTCAAGGGATCTAACTATGATATCGTCCTCATGGATATCCAGATGCCGGTGATGGATGGCTATGAAGCTACCAGGGAGATGAGGCGGTGGGAACAGGTGTGCCATCTCGAGCCCACCCCCGTTCTTGCCCTCACCGCTTACGCGCTGCAGGAAGAGATACGCAAAAGCCATGACGCGGGTTGTAACGGCCACCTGACAAAACCGATCAAAAAGGCCAAGCTCCTTGAGGCCATTCTGACCTATGCGAAAGACCCATCAGTAAACGATCCCGGGAGTGATGAAAAGGGGTGACACATTATGGAACAAAATAGTACTATCGTGAAGATAGATAAAGACCTTGAGGATCTCATCCCGGGCTACCTTGAGAACAGGCGAAGGGATGTTATATCAATACGGGAGGCCTTGAAAAAGAACGATCTCGATACAATAAGGATCGTCGGCCACAGCATGAAGGGAAGCGGCGGAGGCTACGGTTTTGACAGGATCACAGAGATCGGGAAATTGATAGAAGAATCGGCGAAGAACATGGATAAAGAAGGGATAATCGGACACATCGATGGGCTGTCCCGATACCTTGACCATATAGAGATCGTATACGAATGAAGATATGACCATGGAAGATCCTATTTTTTCAAGACCATCGGCACTCTTTGTCGGCGCACACCCCGATGATATCGAGATCGGGGCGGCAGGCACCGTGGCGAAACTTGCCCATTCCGGATGGGACATAGGGTATTGCGTCCTTACAACTGAGCTCGATCCTTCAATATCCCGGATACGATCGAAGGAGGCGGCAGAGGCGGCGGGTATCCTCGGTGTGCCGCCGGAAAGGATAATTCTCCTCGATTTTCCCGATTCCAATCTGGAAGTGACGGGGGAAACGGTGGGCAAGCTGAGGGGAACCCTCGAAGAATGCAGTTTCGATCCCGACATCGTCTTCACGCATACACATTCCGACAGTCACAACGACCACAGGGCCGCTTATGAGCTCGTTCTTGCAACATTCAGAAAAAAACCTGTCCTGAGCTTCGCCGTGGTCAATTCGTTGATCAGATCTGAATTCAAACCGAAGGTTTTCGTAGAAACAGCACAGCAGGCCGTCAAAAAAAGAGATGCCCTGAGAGCGCACCGGTCACAGGACATGAGGATCGATGAGGCCGCCATCGACGACCTGAACGGAAGCTTTTCACCTGACGGCGGCTTCAATAAGGCGGAGCCGTTTGAACTGGTCCTTCAGGAAGGGGCCGAAACCCTTCTCTACATGGTCCTCGGGCTCAACGACTCGCCTTTCCATAACTTCTGGTACCCCCTGCTCCACGAACAACCCCTCCTGGTCATCCACTCCGTGCCCGTATACAGGAGGAAGAGGGACCACAGTTGGGCTTCTTCAAAAGAACAGGAAGGTGTTGAGCTTCTCTACGAATCCTTTGCGAAAATTTGGTACGAGCGGAACCCCGTCACGAGCAAGAACTCTGACAACCCCGCCGTTGAAAACCACCTGTACACCTCAAACGTCCTTTTAAGCGGGAGCGCAGCCTCCAATCAATTTATACGAACCTATTTTGATCATTTCCCGGGGCTTCGGTATTTTATAGATTATTCGATGCCTGATTATAAGGACCTCGCGATCGTTGATAAGTTAACAGGAAAAAAAGGGTACGCACAGTATCTTGATGACGGGTTTGGGACCTCCACCCTTAAACAGGATTCCGGTATCCTGACGATCATGAAAAACCCGATGCACACGACAAGGACCTTCTTCGGCTGCATGGGTATCCATGGTTTCGGCACACTCGGTTGTTTCAAAGTACTCTGTAACCAGGACCTTCTACGGGAATTGTTGTCAATTATCGACTTGCCTCTCCAAAACAAGGGGTTCCAGGTCATTATCGATCATGATGTGCAGGAAAATGAGATCCGTATCAAGCATGATAGCCTGCATATCATCCCGGAGGAATAACCATGCATCATCCAGGTAAAAAGATGCCATGACGAACCAGGTTGTTGAAAAAAGAAAGGAAAAACGGTTAGACATAAGCTCCGTCAATCTCCCTTTCCTGGGCACGCGGGGTGAAGACAACTCATGTTTCCAGTATGTTATTCTCGATATCAGCAGCGGCGGCATCGGGTTCGTGATACCAAGCTGGGTTGTCAGCAGGGAAAACATCAGGACGAACGATATAGTCAATTTCCATTTGCCGCTGAAGATCAAGGATAAATTCTACAACCAGGGTGTCATACTGTGGACAAAATGGGATGACGGGATGCAAGGGGAGGTTTGCGGGGCCAGGCTGAGCAGCACGGAGCACCCGCCTTACCCGGTATTCATTTCTGTTGAATCCGGGTTCGTCTCCATTGACCTCGATGATTTTCACGTGAAAGACAACCTGCTGTGCCGGGTGCTCAAAGACACGACATTTTTAAAGAAAGGCGTGGATATTTACCTGGGTCACCTTATCCCGTTCTTTTCACGCATATCCATGTATCCGCAGAAAGAATACCCCATGCTCAAGGAGTCCATATTGACGGATATCCACGAACGGGTCAAGGAGCACTGCGGCAAACTGGAATCGCTCTACACAAAGATAGAGAAGGAAATGCTGCCCCAGTCTGATATTGCAAGATTCATTGATCTTGAAGAACTGAGGGCCATTATTGAATCTGAGATATATATCGAGATCTTCAGAACAACCTTTCCCAACGAAAGCGTCATGTCTTATCTCAATGCCATCAAAGACCTCGAGAGACGGCTCTATTTCAATTACAACACGATAGTGATGCTTTATGTCCACTCGTTATGATCGTTTATTTTTTTCAAAAACAGTTGTAATATTGAAGGAAAGATGACGAAGCACGCTAAATCAGCCCTGAAACGTTCCATCGATTATCATCTGAAATGCAATCTCTGCATACAAAAACTGACACAGGAAAACCGCGGGCTCTTTATCAGTACGGCGCTCTCACTCAGGGACATACTTGTAGAAAAAATGCTTGTTTCTGAAAAAGAATATCGTGACAGACAGTCAAAAAGGGTCTACTACCTTTCAATGGAGTTCCTCATCGGCAGACTCCTCGGGAATACACTTTACAACCTTGGAATATATGATATTTACCAGGATATTTTGACAGACATGGGCGTCGATATTGATGAGGTCCGGGAACAGGAAAAAGATGCAGGCCTGGGAAACGGCGGCCTCGGGCGGTTAGCCGCATGTTTCCTTGATTCCATGGCAACGATCGGCATACCTGGTTTCGGCTACGGCATTCATTATGAATACGGGCTTTTCAAACAGCAGATGGATAACGGATTTCAGACCGAGAAACCGGACAACTGGCTCGCCGAACTCAATCCCTGGGAGATTAAACGGCCTGATGAAAAGTGTATCATACCGATCTATGGCAGGATCGAGCATGCACTGGATCGTAATGGCGACTATAACCCCATGTGGCTGGACTGGAAAGTCATCATGGGCATCCCGTATGACATACCGATCGTCGGATATGGAGGTAACACGGTGAACTGGCTGCGATTGTACTCCGCTGCCTCCTCATCTGATTTCGATATCCAGATCTTCAATGACGGGGATTATTTAAGGGCGATGGAACAAAAGATCGCATCCGAGGTCATTTCGAAGATCCTCTACCCTTCAGACCTCATTGAATCCGGGAGAGGAATTGCGCCTCATCCAGGAATATTTCATGGTTGCCTGCGCGATAAAGGATATTGTCCGCCGCCACCTGAAGGAATACAACAATTTCAGTTCTTTTGCTGACAAAGTTGCCATACAGATGAACGATACACACCCCTCCCTGGCGGTGACCGAACTCATGAGATGCCTCGTTGACGAATATGCCTTGCCATGGGATGAGGCATGGAACATCACGCAAAAGACCCTTTCGTACACAAACCACACTGTCCTGCCGGAAGCACTCGAAAAATGGCCCGTCACCATCATGGAACGTATCATCCCCCGGCACCTGCAGATCATTTACGAAATAAACAACCGTTACCTGAAAAAGTGTCTGAAATATGGCCCGGCAATGAAGATAAATTAAGAAATATGTCTATCATTGAAGAGGGTGATGAAAAGAAGGTCAGAATGTCACACCTCGCAATAGTTGGCTCCCATATGACCAACGGCGTGGCACAATTGCATTCCGATATCCTCAAAGAAAAGCTTTTTTCTGATTTTTATACCATGTGGCCAAAACGTTTTACCAACGTCACAAACGGAATAACGCCCCGTCGCTGGCTCCTCAAGAGCAACCACAAAATAGATCAAAAGGTAAACGCGATCGATGAAAGAGAAGATACTGATAGTCGACGACAGTGAAGACATACGGGTACTGCTTGAGAGGATCCTGAAGGCGGCAGGCTACGACGTTGTAGGGGCAGCGAGCGGCGAAGAGGCGCTGCAGCATGCAGACGGGCTTCAACCCGACCTGATACTCCTTGATATAGTAATGCCCGGTATCGACGGTTATAAGGTCTGTGAAGCTCTGAAAGGACAATATCCTTCCGTCAATGCACCGGTCATCTTCCTGTCAGCCAAAACAGATGCCGCCGATAAGGTGCGTGGGCTCGAGATAGGCGGTGCAGATTACATCACAAAGCCCTTCGACAAGGCAGAGGTCCTGGCCCGGGTGGAAAACCAGCTCAAGATAAGGCGCCTGACCGGCGAACTGATAAGGACCAATATTGAACTTACCAATAAACAAAAGACCCTCGACGAAGACCTCAAGGCTGCGGCAGGCATACAGCGGAGCCTTTTACCACGCGCCATACCTGACATAAAGAACCTTACCATCGCCTGGAAGTTTATTCCTTCTTACATGATAGGAGGAGATATATTTAATGTCTTTCGCCTCGACGAAGACCATGTCGGTCTTTACATGATAGACGTGAGCGGCCACGGTGTCCCTTCGGCCCTCATCACCGTTTCCGTGTCACAAATGCTCCAGCCTGACAGCGGGTATACCACGAAGAGGAAGATCGATGCACCACCGGGGTATGAAATAGTGCCGCCGAAAACAGTGCTTCAAACCCTCGATCATGAATACCCTATAGACCGCTTTGACAAATACTTCACCATCGTATACATGATCATTGACACGAAGAACGGTACGCTGACATACAGCAGTGCGGCCCACCCTCCCCCGGTCATTCTGCGCCGCCGCGGCGGCCTCGAACTGCTTGACAAGGGGGGGACAATAATCGGCCTTGACGGGCTCGTCCCTTTCGATGAAGGAGAAAAGGTCCTTCAGCAGGGTGACCGGATCATCCTCTATACCGACGGTGTTGCGGAGTATCAGAACAATGACGGTAAGTCTTTTGGGGAAGATCGCTTTTATTCTCTCCTGGAAAGTACGAAACAGCAAAACCATGGAAGATATGCTTGACGGCATTGTCGTATCCATGAATGATTTCGGGCAAGGAAGAGACTTCCAGGACGATGTCACGCTCATTGCCCTTGCATATGGTGACAAAAAAGCATAAAAAATAGTACGGAGGAACACCCATGCAGATACAGGATACAAAGGTCGGTGATGTTCTTGTCATTCAGCCGCTGGACAAGAGGATAGACGCTTCCGTTGCAACGGAATTCAAGGGAAAGATCGTAGATTGGATCAATGCAGGGGACACACGGATCATACTTGATCTTTCCAATGTCGATTTTATCGACAGCAGCGGCCTTGGTGCGATCGTATCCAGCCTCAAAACCATAGGGCACGATGGAGACCTTGTCATCTGCGGCATCAAGGAGACCGTGATGAGCCTTTTCCGGCTCACCAGGATGAACCGGGTGTTCCAGATCTTCGAAACACGGTCAGAAGCGGTCCAAGCCCTTTCAAAATAATATGCCGGAATCTGCGTTAACAAAAACGATCACCTTTCTCATCGACAGCAAGCTGGAGAATGTCTCCCTTGCGGGTGTTGCTGTCAGGGGAATTTGCAATTACCTTTCACTGAGCGAGATAGACACCTATTACCTGGAACTCTGCGTTGTGGAGGCGGTCAATAACGCGATCAAGCACGCCTACGATTACGAGGACGGGCATGCCGTCGAGGTGAACATCGCTTATTCAAACCGCGAGGTCACCTTCAACATCAGCGACACGGGAAGAAAAATGGACCTTTACGGGCCGCGGCGCCTTGATTTCGACCCCGATGACCTCAGCATGCTTCCGGAACACGGGATGGGCCTTTATATAATCAATTCAGTCATTGATGAGGTAACATACCTATCGGACGCCGGCAAAAATACATTGACCATGCGTAAACGTCTCCATTATAAGAATTAGAAAAACCTCTGAATCTGAAGGAACATCAAAATGACCGAACAAGAACTTTTCAATGTCTTACAACGGTATGGACAGCAACACCTTTTGAACCATTATCGCACTCTGTCCCCCCATCAAAAAGATGCCGTCTTGCAAACGGCCATCTCCCTGGACATCCACCTGGCATTCAAACTGTACAGGGGATTCTGCCTGGGCAAAGATGCCGGGCATACAACGGCTGCCATTAAACCATCCGACGTTATCGGCATTCCAGGGGATGTACAGGAAAAAAGAATGGCTGAACAGGCCCGCAGCCGCGGCGAATCGCTTCTCAGGGAAGGTAAGGTGGCGGTGCTCATCGTTGCCGGCGGTCAGGGTTCACGGCTTGGGTTCGAAGGCCCCAAGGGCACCTATGCCCTGTCGCCCGTCAGGAAGAAAACCCTCTTCCAGCTCTTTGCCGAGCAGGTAGGGGCGCTTTCGATACGCTACGGCACGACAATACCGCTGCTCATCATGACAAGCAATGACAACCATTCCGATACGGTTGCCTTTTTCACAAAAAACCGCTACTTCGGTCTTCCACCTGAAACGGTACACTTCTTTTCTCAGGGGGTACTCCCTGCCGTATCCCCGGACGGTAAACTTGTCCTCAAGGACAGCGCTCATCTTTACGCGAGCCCCAACGGCCACGGGGGTTCGTTGAAGGCGATCTACGACTCCGGGGTCCTTGCGAAACTTATCGCATCCGGTTGTGAGGAGCTCTTTTACTGTCAGGTTGACAACCCCCTGGTCAAGATCGCCGATCCCGTCTTTCTGGGGTATCACGCAATGGCAAAGGCGAAGGCCTCCACAAAGGTCGTCAGGCGCAGGGGCATCGAGGAGAAGGTGGGTGTCTACCTCAATCTCAACGGAAAGGATGCCGTCATCGAGTACAGCGACATCGATGCGAGTTATATGGCGGCCCTTGACGAAAAAGGAGATATCCTCTACTGGGCGGGCAATACCGCCATCCATATCTTTTCCCTTTCCTTTATCGAAGACTTGAACAGGGATGGTTTTGCCCTCCCCTATCACTGTGCGAAAAAATCAGCCTATGTCGTCGCCTCTGACTGGGAACCCTCAAACATAGACATTTGGAAATTCGAGACCTTTGTATTCGATGCCATACCGCTCGCCGGGCGGGCCTGCTGCATGGAGGTCTCCCGTGACGAAGAGTTTGCCCCCGTAAAGAACAAGGACGGCGCCGACTCACCAGAGACGGCGAGACAAGCGATGAGCGAACTGCACCGGAAATGGCTGAAACAAGCGGGCATCGACACGCCGGAGGGTACCAGGGTCGAGATCAGCCCCCTCTTCGCCCTGGACGAGGAAGAGTTCGTTCGAAAAGTCAAGGGACGTACGATCAATGTTTCATCTGAGATCTACATCGATAATATATAGACCAACAAAAAAGAACAAAGACATGTCTCACGCCCGCTCCGCCCTTCGGGCTACACTGGAGGCTGGGGAGATGAAAGAGGAAACCTGATAATTTGCGTCCATATCTTAGAGAAGACCAAGATCAGGCCGCACTCCGATCCCGCTAAAGCGGGATATAAAATCTTCTTTTCCATCCCGCTCGTCACAGAAAAAAGCGGGATCGAGACTGTGACGTATGGCCGGTATTCTCCGGCCATACGTCACACAATCTTCCTCTGTGAACTCTGCGTGCTCCAGAGAGGAGCGAAGCGACGAACGGGCGTGAGACATTCTTTTATCTTCTTGTCTTTCTAGTCCCTATTCCCTGTTCCTATCACATGCATCTTCATGAAATTCGTCTTGCTGAATGCGGTCAGGGGGTGGCCTGCCAGGATCACGATGGTATCTCCCTTTTTCGCGAATCCCGTCTCAACAAGGGAACGGTCGACCTCTTCGATCATCTTGTCCGTATTGGTCAGCCTTTTGACCTCGTAGGGGGTGACCCCCCAGAAAAGTTTCATCCGTCTGACCACCTTTTCATCGGGTGACAGGGCGATGACGGCTATCGACGGTTTGAACTTCGAGATGAGCCTCGCCGTGAAACCGCTCATTGTGAAGGCCACGATGCACTTTGCCCCGATCTCTTCAGCGGCCCGGGAAGCAGCCTGGGCAAGGGCCTCCGGAAAATCGGAGGCCACACCTTCGGTCGATGTCATATGGGCCCTCTTCTGCCTGTGTTTCGCCCTCTCTTCCGTAAAGGTGATTATCCTGTCCATGACCGCCACGGCATCGAAGGGGTATTTTCCTGCCGATGTCTCCGCCGAAAGCATGAGCGCGTCGGTGCCGTCCAGGACCGCGTTGGCCACATCCGTCGTTTCTGCCCGTGTCGGCCTTGAGTGATGTGTCATTGATTCGAGCATCTGGGTGGCGGTAATGACGATCTTTCTTTTTTCATTGGCCTTTTGGATGAGCATCTTCTGCGCCATGGGCACTTCTTCGAGGGGCATCTCGACGCCAAGGTCCCCCCTCGCTACCATGATACCGTCCGTTTCATCGAGGATAGCATCGATATCGCCTATCGCTTCTTCCTTTTCTATCTTCGCGATCAGCGGGACCGAAAGGCCCTTTTCGGCAAGCCATTTCTTTACCGTCCTGACATCCTTCGCGCTTCTCACAAATGAGAGTGCTACGTAATCCACTCCCATTTTGATGCCGAACTCGATGTCGGCTTTGTCCTTTTTCGTAAAGAAGGGGGCACTCACCTTCATGCGGGGAAGGTTGACACCCTTGTGCTCCCTCAGGATGCCCCCTTCGACAACAACGGCGGTCATCGTGCCGCCGGCTATCTTTTTGACCTCAAGCTGGATAAGCCCGTCATCGAGAAGTACGATATCGCCCGGACGGGCGTCCCGCACGAGCCAGGGGAAATCGATGTATATGCGCTTTTCGTTGCCTGTGTCAGCGCCCGTTCGTATCTCGATCTCTTTACCTTTATCGAGATACGCTCTGCCTTCAGCAAGCCTGCCCACCCTGATCTTGATACCCTGGAGGTCCTGCAGGATGGCCACGTGCCTTTTCACCTTTCTCTCGATCATCCTTATCTTTTTGATCATTGACCCGTGAAAGTCATGGTCGCCATGGGAAAAATTGAGGCGGGCCACATCCATGCCTTTTTTTACCAGTAATTCGAGAGCGTTCTTGCTCTGCGTCGGAGGGCCAAGGGTACAGACTATCTTCGCTCTTCTCATTCATTACCCCCGTTTATGCTTTCGTTCTTCAGGCAATATGGGAAAGTCCCCTTTTGTCATCGAACCTGTCGCCAATGTGCTTTAGCAGCCTTTCTATCTCACGGTCAGGCAGGTCCTCGATCAACTCTTCTGCTATCTTTCGCGCATTGATCATGATGTCCACATCCTGAACAATATCACCGATCCTGAATTGTGGCAACCCCGATTGCCTCACTCCGAGCATATCTCCCACACCCCTCAGCCTGAGGTCTTCCTCTGCGATGACGAAACCATCATTGGTCTTTTCCATGATCTTGAGCCGTTTCGTTGCGAGATTGGTCCTCTTTGTGGATGCGACGAGCAGGCATTTCGACGCATGGGCGCCCCTTCCCACCCTTCCCCGAAGCTGATGCAGCTGTGAAAGGCCGAAACGTTCCGCGTTCTCGATGACGATCACGGTGGCACCGGGTACATCGATACCCACCTCTATGACCGTCGTGCAGACGAGGACATCGATCCCGCCCTGCCTGAACCTGTTCATCACGTCTTCCTTGTCCTGTGTCCTCATCCTTCCGTGAAGGAGCCCCACTTTATGACCGGGGAAAACAGACTTCTGGAGATGGGATGCCATACTGGTCGCATCTTTCAACTCTTTCTGCTCGGACTCCTCGACAAGGGGATAGACGATAAATGCCCCGTGTCCGCCTTTAAGTTCTTCCATGACTATTGCGTGGGCCTTTCCCTTATCATCATCGGCAAGCACCTTTGTCAATATCTTTTGCCTTCCCTCTGGCATCTCATCGATGACGGAAACGTCGAGGTCTCCGTATATGACCATGGAAAGGGTCCGCGGGATGGGTGTTGCCGTCATGCTCAGGACATCGGGGCGGCGTGACTTGTCCTTCAGCCTTTTTCTCTGCTCCACGCCGAAGCGGTGCTGTTCATCTATAATAACAAGGCCGAGCTTCCTGAACTCCACGTCATGCTGGATCACGGCATGGGTGCCTATAACGATCGGTGTTGCCCCTGTCCGTATCTTTTCGAGGAGCGCCTTCCTCTCACGTCCCATGCTGCCCTTCAAGAGGGCAACGGGAACCCCGAGGGCGTCAAACCAGCGGTGAACATTGAAATAGTGCTGCTCGGCAAGGATCTCAGTCGGGGCCATCAGGGCAACCTGGTAACCGTTATCGATGGCAACGCAGGCGGCAACAACGGCACACACGGTCTTTCCCGAACCCACATCGCCCTGGAGGAGCCTGTTCATGGGCGTTTGCTTTCCCATATCTCTGCCTATCTGGTCTATCACCCTCTTCTGTGCCCCGGTGAGCTCGAAACCGAGGGCCCGCAAAAATTCCCTGTGCAGCGGACCGCCTGTTTTGAAAGGTATCCCCGGCTCTTTCAGCATCTTCCTTTTCCTGGACATGAGGGTTATCTGAAAATGCAGGTACTCTTCGAGGATAAGCCGTTTTACGCTCTCATCTCCCAGCTCCGGGTTGAAACTGTCCATTCGCGGCGTGTGGACGTTCCTGACGGCCTCGTCGAAGGACATGAGACCGGACGGTCTTTCAGCCCCTTCCGGCAAAACGCCGCATAGCGGAGAGTTGAAACCTTTGATCGCCTCAAGGATCACCTTTCTCAAAACCCCCTGTTTTACCCCGTCGATCTGGGAATAAAGGGGAAGGACCCTCCGGGCGTCTCCAGGGCCTTCGTCATCACCCAATATGACCACCTCAGGATGGACCATCTGGAGGTTTCCGTTGAAATTGCCCACCTTTCCCGACAGGAATAACGTACTGCCTTTTTCGCAGATCTTTTGCAGGTAGCCCTTCGTCCACTGGAACCATTTCAGGGAAAGGAATCCGGTCCCGTCCCCTACGATCACCTCGAACCCTTTTTTCCGGGCATGGCGGAAGAACATGGAGCGATAAGAGTCCACGCTGGCGATAACGCTTGCCTCTTCACCTGTCTCCAGCTCATTTATGCTTTTGACCTCACTTCGGTCAAGCCATCGTATGGGGACGTAGTACAGAAGATCATCGACAATCTCGACACCCTTCTTTGACAGGCCTTGAGCTATCACCGGCCCGACACCCTTAAGGGACGTGACGGGGGCGCTGCGCTGCACTATCGTATTTTCTTTTTCCTTCATTACGTTCTATAATACACTATTGTAGCAGTTTTTTTAAACGGCAAGGTGAAACGGAAAGAAAAAAGACTTGTCTCACGCCCGTCCCGCCCTGGCGGGACTGGACCACGCCTGAGGCGTGGAAGGGAGATTGAAGAGGAAACCTAAATACTGCCTTCAGATCTTAGAGAAGACCAAGATCAGGACGCACTCCGATCCCGCTAAAGCGGGAAGTAAAGAAGCTTTAGGACTTCTTTTATTATCCCGCCAGCCATAAGCTTTTTTTACCACGAAGCGGAAAATTTGTTTTGTATATAAGGATAGCGAATAATGGAAATACTTAAAGAGATCCTTTTCCGTGAGGTCAAGCTTAGCGTTATCAGGGGGGACCTGACGGAGAGTAACGTCGATGCGGTCGTGAACGCAGCGAACTCATACCTGCAGCATGGGGGCGGGGTTGCCGGAGCTATCGTCAGGAAAGGCGGTCCGATCATCCAGGAAGAGAGCAACAGGATCGGCTTTGTCCCCGTCGGGGGATGTGCCGTCACGACAGGGGGCAACCTCAAGGCCCGCCATGTCATTCACGCCGTCGGCCCGATATGGGGCGAAGGCGACGAGGATAACAAGCTCAAAAAAGCCGTGCGGAGCGTTCTTGCCCTCGCTAACGAAAAAAGGTTCTCCGCCATTGCCATGCCTGCCATCAGCGCCGGCATCTTCGGCTTTCCCAAGAAAAGGTGCGCAGCGATCATCATCGGTGAAACGGCCGCATTTCTTTCTGACAGCACAACGACGCTCAATAGCGTATCTTTTTACCTCATGGACGAAGAGATCATCAGCCATTTCGTCGATGAACTGACAAGGCTGGAAGGAAGGTCATTCTGATGTGTGGAATATTCGGGATATTCGATCATAAAGACGCCTCGAACATAGCATATCTCGGCCTCCATGCCCTTCAGCACAGGGGCCAGGAGAGCGCGGGGATCTCATGCACAGACGGCGAGACCATGAGGACCCACCGGGAGATGGGCCTTGTCTCCGACATCTTCAACGCCCGGGTCCTGACGGACCTGCCGGGAAGGTCCGCCATCGGCCACGTCAGGTACTCGACCTCAGGTTCAAGCAATATCGGCAATGCCCAGCCTCTTATGGTCGAATACGCCAGGGGTTACCTCGCCATGGCCCATAACGGCAACCTAACAAACGCAAAGATCGTCAAGGACGAACTTCAGAACTATGGTTCCATCTTCCAGTCGTCTTCGGACACAGAGGTCATCATCCATCTCATCGCCCTGGCCCATGAGGACTCCACAGTTGAGCGCCTTATCAGTTCTATGAAGAGGGTCGAAGGGTCTTATTCCATCGCCACCCTGACGAACAACGAGATGATCGCGCTTCGTGACCCTCTTGGTTTCAGGCCCCTGTGCCTGGGCAAGCTGAAAAATTCTTACGTGGTATCGAGCGAGACCTGCGCCTTCGATCTTATCGGGGCAAAATACATCCGTGAGATCGATCCGGGAGAGATACTGCTCATCAACAACAACGGCCTCACTTCCTTCAAGCCTTTCAAGGAGGCCCCCCACAGGCACTGTATATTCGAGTTCATCTACTTCGCCCGGCCCGACAGCTACATGTTCGGCAAGACGGTCTACAGCGTCAGAAAGGCCCTTGGGAGGCAGCTCGCCAGGGAAACCGCCGTCAATGCCGACATGGTCATCCCCATCCCCGACTCCGGTATCAGCGCGGCCCTCGGCTACTCACAGGAGACGGGTACCCCTTTTGAACTGGGGCTCATCAGGAACCATTACGTGGGAAGGACCTTCATCGAACCGAGGGAGTCTATCAGGCATTTCGGCGTAAAGTTGAAACTCAACGCCCTTCGTGATATCGTGAAAGGAAAACGCATCGTCGTCATCGACGATTCCATCGTAAGGGCGACAACGGGCAGGAAGATAATCAAGATGCTCAGGCAATACGGCGCAAAAGAGATACACTTCAGGGTGAGCTCTCCCCCGACCACTCACCCCTGTTTCTACGGGATCGATACCCCTTCGAGGTCTCAGCTTATCGCGTCGTCACACACCGTTGAAGAGATCAACAAATACCTTGGTTCCGATTCGCTGCGATACCTTAGTGTAGAAAGCATGCAAAAGGCCCTTGGACAGGGCGACTATACATACTGTGACGCCTGCTTTTCCGGCGCGTACCCATCGAGGTTCCCCTGGGGTATGGAGCTGGAACAGATGGAACTTTTCGCAAAAGGAGAAAAATAGATGACCGAAGATCAAACCGTGCTCCTCAAGATCCTCAAGGACCTGTCCTACGAAGAGGGAGATTTCACCCTGGTGAGCGGGAAAAAGAGCAGTTTTTACATCGATGCCAAGGAAACGACCCTCAACCCGGAAGGGATGTACCTCGTCGGAAAGATCATGTACGAAATGGTGCGGGAGATACCGGACGTCCACGCGGTGGGTGGTGTCAGTATCGGCGGCGACCCGCTCGTCTCTTCCGCGGTTATCGCGTCATACCTGAACAAGGACAACCTTATGGGCTTTCTTATCCGAAAGGAACCGAAGGGACACGGGACGAACCAGTGGATCGAAGGCGGGAAGAACTTGAAGAAGGGGATGAACGTTGTGATCCTTGAGGACGTGGTCACCACGGGGGGTCATCGCTCAAGGCCATGGAGGCAGTTGAAAAAGGCGGGTATAAAGTGAAAGGCGTCGTCGCGCTGCTCGACCGCCTTGACGGAGGCAAAGAAGCAATAGAATCAAAAGGCTACATATTCAAGACAATATTCACCCTCAATAAGCGGCAAACAATACGCCAGCTATCAGAGAAGTACGACAAAGGGAAAGACTGGATACGGGACCGTATACGCAACGCCCCGGCAAAGGAACATCACCACAGCCCTCAACCCGTCGTTGTCATCGCAGATGTAACCTTCTTCAAAAGGAGCTTCGGCATCCTGGTCATACGGGCACCGCATCTTAAGAAGAACCTATACGTCCATGAGGTCAAAAGTGAATCCGTAGACGCATACTGGCAGGGAAGAAGGACGTTGGAGAACATGGGGTACACTATGCGGGCCATCGTCTTAGATGGCAGGCCCGGCGTGAGGCAGCTCTTCTCCGACATCCCCGTCCAGATGTGCCACTTCCACCAGAAACAGATCATCACCCGCTATCTCACGAACAACCCCAAGCTGGAGGCCGGCAT
The DNA here is from genome assembly GCA_963816115.1 of uncultured delta proteobacterium. Lineage (GTDB taxonomy): Bacteria > Desulfobacterota > Syntrophorhabdia > Syntrophorhabdales > Syntrophorhabdaceae > Delta-02. The sequence goes on from CAWFIZ010000002.1 coordinate 242,848, forward strand.
TGAACTGAAAAAGCTCGTCACGGTTCTCTGTGAGACAACAGGGCAGGACTTCACCGCCGCCCTTGACGCTTGGTATGGCACGTGGTCCTCACGATATAAGAACGAAGTAGAGAGAAGATGGGTGATAGGTGTTTCGTCATTCCGGCGCAGGCCCGGTGTCTTCACTTGCGAAGCAAAATCCGGGACAAACATCTTCATTTACTTGAAACCTTGAAACTTTAGAACATTGAAACCGTCTTTGTCCATTCGATATTCGGCTCTCTGATCTTCCGACCTATGGATTCCTTAAAACATCATGGCTGCCGACTTTTCTCAGAATATATAACTCTTCGGTGATCTGAAAAGTAAAACGATAGGACATTGTGATCCTGCACTCCCAAATATTCCTTGGGTCATTCATTTTCTTGAGATTCAAAGAAGGATGTTTTGGGTTCGACAGTAAAAAACCCAACTGTTTATCCGTCAATTGCTGGATATCTTGCGGCAGTTTCCGATAATCACGAAGGAAGGTCTTTGTGAAAAGGAGTTTCATGCTTTGGTTTTTTTCAATACCTTCAAAGCATCTTCGATATTATCAAAAGGACCTGCCACATCACCTTTGGCAATGTCCCTGTCTGCTTGCGCCTCGCCTGCCTGCCACTGCCTTGTATGGAAATATGCTTCATCCTGATGAACCATTCTGACAGGCTTCAGCACCAATTCGTTGTTTTGTTCCACAAATTCCAGATAGTCACCTTCGACGATCTTAAATTTCCTCCTGATATCGTTAGGAATGGTGATCTGGGCATGTCTCTTCACTTTAACCAAAGACATAATTTGCACCTCCCACGCATGAAATTAATTATAATGCTATTAATTTATTATTTTCTGAAATTAAGAATATCATACAGATACAATTAAATCAAAATAAATCTGTTTCATGTCTCCCGCCGAGGCGGGAAATAAGATCATCTTTATCATCCCGCTCGTCATAAGGGAAAAAGCGGGATCAGGACTGCGACGTATGGGCGAGAATTCTTTGCCCATACGTCGCATAATCTTCCCTCTTTAAGCTCTGCGCCACGTCCCAGGCGTGCTCCAGAGAGGAACTTTGGTGACGAACGGGCGTGAGACAGTCTTTTTTTGTTCAAACTACTGAAACTGTTGTAACCTTTTTTCTCTCCCGGTAGGAAAGGTATCTATCGAAGAAATAAATTAAGAGTACATTGAGGAAGAGCGATCCGAAAAGCAGGTAGCTTTGAGCAGGAACATAACCGAAATGTGCATATCTGTAGGCCACCACTTGCCCCATCAGGGAACACAGAATGATGTTCGCTCCGCTGAGCTTATAAACGAACATTTCTATCCCTGCCGCCAGGAAACCCAAAAGTGAGCATGGAAAAGAACAGGAAAGGGAAAGAACCCGGATAATAGAAAAATGCCACTATGCCCGGTATGCTGATAAAATGGTGATTCTTCAGCGCCTTCCGAGCGAGGCATCCCAGAATTACCAGGTCGTACATGCTTGTTCCGGAATGTGAATATTTTTCCTGCCACGCCTTCTTCCAGAGGTCCCATCCCAGACCTTGATGACTGCTGACCGACATCACTCCCTCTATTCCGATCCATCGGTCGATCAGCAAAATCTTCAACGCCCGTGATCGCATCAGTAACCGGTTCAGGTAAAGAAAGATCCTGGATATAATGACCGCACCGCTTAAGGCTGACCCATATTCACTGGAATGAACGAATATGAACTTGGAAATACTTGTTCTCTGCGGGAAAATCAGAATAAAAAAGGTGCTTGCGCACATGATTTGCCACAAAAACAGAGCATACGAACAAGGCAACGAAAACAATAAGTACGACGAGTTTATATCGCAGGCAGGGATGGATGGGAACGCTTTTTGGCGTTATCGATGCATGCCTATTATCAACGAGCCTCCGTTGAGGACCATCCCGCGGCTCAGCATTGATACATTTGAAAAAAAGCTCTCCAAAATGCCCATGAGCGACGCAAGATAGGGATTCTTTTTCAGCCTGAATTCGCAGTCCAGTATCACTGCCGAAACGGATGTCAGGCCGAACAGCAAGAGCCAGGTGTAGACACCGCTGAGACCGAATGGCAGGATTGTTTTTGGCAAAGTCCCCCTCTGGTAGATCCCGAAGATCACATTGGTGACGGCAACGATCACGAACAGGGAAAAGAAACAGTGCCAGGATGGACTTCCTGTATCTTTGATAAAATGTAAAGATCGATTCAAGCCGGGCTTGTCTGGAAATGTTTACATATGAGAAAAAGAACCTCCTTCGGATAAGGCTCGCGATCAACAGACCGCTGATACCGCAGGATACAACAAGCAATGCATGATCGTGCTCGGCACCCGTTCCGCTGAATTTACCGATCAGCTCAGGTGCTTGGAACGCTCCCCCTAAAAAGGCAACCCTTAAGGAGTACTTCACCCAGAACCCCAGCCAGAAGAAGATCCCGATGAATGTATCAAAATATATCTTATCCTTTGTGAACCCGAAAACAAAAAGGGCATTCAAGACGATCGTAAAGGCAGTATAAATGATCGTATGACCAGGATAATTGATCAGGGCAAAAAAAGACAAGAAACAGACTGTCAGGCAGAAGATACCAGGTAAGATATATGGAGTTTTAAAATTCATATGGATCCCGGGTCAAGTCCGGAATGACGGCAAGACCAGGTGAAATTCCTTTTTTTATTTGTTTTGTAACACTTGCAGGATATGGACAAGAAGCTCTTTTTTGCCGTAGCCTGTTCTGGATGAGAACAGGTGGGCCTTCTGTCCATTGAAGAACTGCTCGTAAGAGCGCACTTTCTTTACGATGTTTCCCTGCGTCTCCTTGTCAACCTTGGTCAGGACGGGTGTAAAGGGAAGCTGCTTGGAAAAGAGCCATTCCGCGAGCATCTGGTCAAGGTCGTCAAAGTCCCTTCGGACATCCAGGAGCCATATGATCTCTTTGATCCTGTCATTTGCAGGCAGATACCCTTCGACCATCTTCTGCCAGTCCAGTGCCATGCTGCGTGATACTTTCGCGTATCCAAAACCCGGAAAATCGGAAAAGATGATCCAATCACGTTTTCCCAGTGATTCATAGAGGACCTTATAGATATTGATCATCCTCGTCGCACCCGGCCGTGAACTGGTCCTGGCCACACGCTGCGTTACGAGCGCGTTGAGAAGAGAGGACTTGCCCACGTTCGACCTGCCGATAAAACATATCTCCGGCATGGCGTCGAACTGGACCTCGCCCGGAGAGGAAACGCTTTTAATATATTTGGCGTCAATGATACGCATGGTTATTTCAGGGGAGATGGCCCCTTCGCTGTGTCAGAAGGAATAACGGAGGTGAGGACCTCCAGGATCTTCGCGGGGTCGTTTCCGTCAACACAAAGAACAACTTTTTCGATCTTTTCCTTCAGGTCCGGCCAGTTAACGGGTGGGGACTTGACCATCGTGATCTTCTCATGGATGGTCTTCAACGATTCCTCTTCCCGGGCGACAAGCTCTTCGTGGAGCTTCTCCCCGGGCCGCAATCCCGTGTATACGATGTCGATATCATCGCCGACCTTGAGGCCCATGAGGCGGATCATGTCCTGCGCAAGGTCGGTGATCTTTACCGGCTCCCCCATGTCGAGGACGAATATCTCCCCGCCTTTGCCGATGGCCCCCGCCTGCATTACCAGTTGTGCTGCTTCGGGTATGCTCATGAAGTACCGTGTCATCTCGGGATGTGTAACCGTCACCGGGCCGCCCTTCATGATCTGTTCCTTGAACAGGGGTATGACGCTTCCCGCGCTATTTAGGACGTTGCCGAACCTGACGGCAATGAACTTTGTCCTGTTTTCTCCGTTCATCCCCTGGCAGATGAGCTCGGCTACACGCTTCGTCGCCCCCATGACATTGGCCGGGCTCACGGCCTTGTCCGTTGAGATGAGGACAAATTTATCGACACCTGAAAGGATGGAGGCCCTTGCAACGTTATATGTCCCCTGAACGTTATTTTTGATCGCCTGGAGCGGATGTGATTCCATAATGGGAACATGCTTATAGGCGGCCGCATGGAAAACGACCTGGGGCTTGAAGGTGTCCATCGCCCATTCCAGCCTCTGCGTATCGAGGATATCACCGAGAACCATTTCATAGGGTCTGTCGGCGAATACCTGCGAGAACTCCATGTTTATCCGGTAGACTTCGTTCTCCACCCTCTCGTAGAGAATCAGCTGTTCAGGCTCCATCTTCATGATCTGCCTGCAAAGCTCCGACCCTATGGAACCGGCCGCACCGGTCACGAGCACCCTCTTACCCGTCAGGTACTCCCTGGTCAGCTCCCTGTTGAGCTCAATATGCTCCCTGCCGAGAAGGTCCTCGATACTTATCTCCCGTATCTGGTTAACATGCACGCTGCCGTCCAGTATATCGCTGATCGCAGGGACGGTCTTGCAGGTTATACCGGCGTCATCGCAGAGCCGGATCATCCTTCTCATCTCTTTGCCGGAAAGGGATGGGATCGCAATAACAGCTTCTTCCGCCTGCTTCTTGTCGACGATCCTTTCCAGATCATCGATCATTCCCAAAACCGGCACCCCGTGGATCCTCATGCCCTTCTTGGCCGTGTCATCATCAAGAAATCCGACAGGGTCGTATCCTATCCTCGCATTCTGTTTCATCTCCCGAAGCAGCATCTCCCCTGCCCTGCCTGCCCCTATTATTATGACCTTTTTTTGCTCCTTGATCGCTCTTGTCGGGATGAAACTCGCGAAACAACCTGTACAGGAACCGCGAGCCTCCTATAAGGCAGACAATAATGAACCAATCGATGATAAACACCGACCTGGGAAAATCGATAAGCTGGTAGACGAACCCCACATAGACAAGGAACAAAAAGGAACTCAGGACCGTTGCCTTCAGGATGCGCAGCATGTCGTTCATCGAGGCATACCGCCACACACCGCTGTAGAGCCCGAAAAAGTAGAAGCAGAGCACCCTGATCAACACCAGCACCGGCAGAGTGGCAAAGAACATTTTTAGGTTAATTTCCGGTATGGAAAAATTGAACCGAAGGATAAAGGCAAGCCAATAGGCAAATACCATCGATAATGTATCGCTTGCTAAAACTATGGTCCGTTTCGCGTTCTGGATGAGTCGTTTTTTCATGGATGCGTTGTTTTTATATCACAATTCGACGGATTTTTAAACATGAAGCCTTCGTTAATGTTTCACACCTTCCGACCTGATCACCTTTCGAAATGTCATCCACAGTATCTTTTGATCGAACAGGAACGACTTGTTCTTCATATAATATTCATCATAGTTCACTTTAGTGGGGATCGTGATCGTGTCCCGGCCGTTCACCTGGGCCCACCCTGTGATGCCCGGGACAATATTGTGTATACCCTTTGCCGTTCTGAGCTCGATCAGGTCGTGCTGATTATACAGGGCCGGCCTCGGGCCTACAAGGCTCATATCCCCCGTCAGTACGCTCCATATCTGCGGAAGTTCATCGAGGCTGTATTTTCGCAGAAAAGGGCCTGTGGAGATCAGATAAGTGTCGGGATCTTCGAGAAGATGTGTGGCAACATCCGGCGTATCGACGCGCATGGTGCGGAATTTCGGCATTTTAAATATCTTATTATCAATACCCACCCTCTTTGACCAGAACAAGGCCGGGCCTTTTGAAGTTAATTTTATCAATATGGCAATGCAGATAATAGGAAATAACAACAAGCAGGATAACATAGAAGCAAAAAATAGATCGAAGAAACGTTTCATGAAGCCCGTACCTTCAATTTACTCCCTTATTATGCCGATACCAATCAACCTCGCGCTTCAGGCCGTCCTCCAAACTGGTCCTGGTTTTAAAACCATAGGTTTCATCAAATCTGCCGGTATCGTAAACGTCTTCAGACAGCCATTTCTGTATGGTTTGATGGAGGCCGGACGTACGACGGCCTGGTATCCTCGACAGGCTCCTGCTCAGGAACAAACCAAGCGACGCCGGGACAACTACCGGGAAAGGACGTTTCCCCAGTGCATCTGCGATGCCTTCTACAATTTCACGCATCATACAGGATGGGGCGGAAACGTTATATATATTGATACCGGATGCAGGTCGGGCTGCCACAGCCAGACATGCACGGGCCGCATCCTCCTTGTACAGCAAACTTTTCCGGTTCTTGCCGGCACCGATCCATATGAACCGTCCACGGTCCAATGAACGCACCAGACGGCCCACGTTCCCCGGATCACCCTCCCCGTAAAGCGTGGCCAAACGTAAGACCGTAAGCCCCATCCCTGTTTTTTTGGCAACGTCTTGGGCTCTCTGTTCCGCTTCGTATTTGGATAAAGCATAAGGGCCCACAGGATCGCAGGGGACTTTTTCATCATAAACGCCCTGAGTATAAGGCCCATAAACAGAAACTGAACTGATCAGGACAAAATGCTGCACTCCTGCAAGAGCGGCCGCATTGATCATATTAACCGTACCCATGACATTAACGGAGTGGAAAGGTGCATTTTGAGCCAGGGTGCCGTCAAAGATATGCGCCAACCCTGCTGTATGTATAACACCGGTCAAACCTTTCAGCAAAGGTCCCAACGTGGATGGATCTCTGACATCCGATCGATCGTAATCAATTCCCGATACAACAGGTGACTCGTGCAGGTCTGTTGCGCGAAACGGTATTTGGGAAACCAGGGCCTGCCGCACTATTGTCGATCCGAGAAAACCGTTTGCCCCTGTTATCAGTATGTTCATAACTCCAATCCCGGCTAATGAAAAAGCATTTTAAGCGCCATTTGAAATTTCGCAATAAATTGCTTCAATCCGCGCGTTTTCAAAATTTCATGAAAAATAATACGGGGATTTAAATAGAACTGCTTCTGGATCGCATTTTGCATATCTCTCAATTCTTCGGCACTGAACAATTTACTCGCAAACGAGGTCCTGAAGGACGGGTCAGGCTTTCTCGCGAAATCAAGCCAATAGTCATGTTCAATGGTGCCGTCCTCCATTAAATTATTGTAAAGACGGGTTCTGGGCATGGGCGTGCAGATCGAGCAATGCAGGTGGTTTGGCCTTATCTCCTTGATGAGGCCCCTGGTCCTGTCAATATCCTCTTTGGTCTCCGAAGGCACCCCGATCATAATATACGCGCAGCGGTCTATACCGAACTTCTGCGCTGATCGGAACGCATTTTTGATGTCTTCTATCTTTATCCCTTTTTCCAGATAATCCAATATCCTCTGGGAGCCCGACTCCACTCCGAAATAGATCCTGTAACAGCCGGACTTTCGGAGATGTTCACTGAGCTCATCGTCAATATAATCCACGCGCGAACTGATCTTGTATGTTATGTCCAGGTCAGCTTCGGCCAACAAACGGCAAAACTCGATAGTTCTCTTGCGATTGATCGTAAAATTGTCATCCTGGATAAAGAACTCCCGAACCCCTTTGTTCACCCAAAACTTGTATCTCTTCTAAAATATTACCCGGAGTCCGATAACGGTAAGGGATCCGCCTCAGATCGCAAAAGACACATTTTTGGGGACAACCGCGGGATGTCATTATATTTACAACCTGATCGGTGCACGCCAGAAGATGTGAATATTTTGCCGGATCGACAAGGTCATATGCCGGCAGCGGCAGATCATCAAGGTTCTTGACGACCGGACGCGGGGGATTGATGACAATTTTTCCGTCTGATGTTTTATATCCGAGGCCGTTTATGCTGCCAAGCTTTTCTTCCGATACGCCGGATCCATCCGCATAAAGTTCCACCAGCTCTCTAAAGGTCCATTCTCCTTCACCGATAACGATATGATCGACAAGATCAAACGCGAGGGTTTCTTCCGGATACAGTGTGGGATGCCACCCGCCAAAACATATTTTTGTCTGAGGACTTGTCTTCCGTACGATCTTGCAGACTTCCATGCAATTCAACAGGTTAAATGTCAGAACGCTGAAACCGACGATATCAGGGGATTCCTCCGCGATGAGCTTTTCCAGGGCCTCCATTGATACTCCATCGATGTTCATGTCAATGATGCGTATCTCTACTCCCGTAATGTCCTTTACTGCCGCGGCAACATAGAGCAGCCCGAGGCTTGGCCTTATCGCGTTGCTTTTGTCTGCTTCAACATAAGCATATGGTTCAATATAATGTATATTGGGCGGAATTATAAAAAGTATTTTCATAACCGGCCTGCTTTCTTGGCCGAAAAATGTGCAAGTATTTGTGACGCGGCCTGTTCAACTGAAAATGTGGTCTCCAGGAGCTTTCTGGAGTTATGACCCAACTGTTTACGCAGTTCAGCGTCCCGCACCAGTTGAAGGGCGCATTCCTTCAATTTATCATCTTCCCCGTTAATACAAACAAACCCGGCTTGAATATTCTCGAACAACACCGTTAGGTCATTGTCAGGGTTAACGCTGGCCAGTATCGGCATGGAATTGTACATATACCCAAGCATTTTACCTGGGAAATTATGGGTTTTGAGCTTTTGATCCAGGGTGATTAGGCCAACGTCGAACTCTGAAAGCATGGCCAGATATTCGAACTGGTCAACGGCATCCAATAAAACTATATTTGTTAACTTCTTCGCGGCAATTAAACGTCTCAGACGATCAACCTCGCTTCCGTCACCAACCAACAAGAAAAAAGCGCGGGGTTCACTGGCCAAGCGTTCTGCAAGCCTGATTATATTATCCATATCCTGGGCAACTCCGATATTGCCCCCGTAAAAAAACACAACTTTGTCTTCCAAAGACAAACGTTTCCGATAGTTTTGAAAGTTTACATTATTTTCTGATAAAGTGACCCAATTGTACAATACCTCTAAACGATATTTTTTCGCGAGACCGTTTTCACGATAATAATGGAAGTTTCCCGGGGACTGGATCCCGATAATATCCGCGGCGTCATAATTCTGAAGCTCTTTACGTTTGAAATAGTTGAAGACCATACCGGGTTTGAGTATACCCATGTCTAAAGCCCATTGGGGAAAAATATCCCTCATGATCAAGTAAGAGCCGCAATGATAAAGTTTTTTCAATTTCTTTACAAGGGCCCCGAAGAAAATGCTCGGTGAATAACAGATCACCAGATCACATGGGTTTTCCTGAAAAAACTTCTTTCCTTTTCTCCAAAGGACCTGCGAAAGCCTCACTTCATTGATCGTACGGACATACTTGGACGCGTTCTTGATCTTGCCGGACTTGACTCGCACTACTGTAATACCGCTTTCGTCAGTGACCTGAATATTCTCCGAGATATCACTATCGGGAGCCAGCACGATAGGCTCGTGACCCTGTCTGTGCAATTCTGTGGCAAGGTCATAGATCAGCTTTGCGCTTGACATCGTGCTGGGCAGATAATAAACGACGATAATTAATATTCTCATTTGATATTAACCGGAAAACAACGATTATTTTTTCCAGACCGTTCTATTCACATAATCCGTATAACTCAAAATGATGCGCAATACTTTTTTAGATACATTATCCACATCATAATCGGGGATAATACCGAAAGGGCGCCCGCCTTTTGAATAATGCGACACGACAACATCTATGGCATCAATGACCCTGTCCCTTTTAAGCCCGCACATGATCAAGGTCCCCATATCCATTCCCTCCGGTCTTTCATGCGCGTTCCTGATCGTTACGGCTGGGAAATTCAGGATCGAAGATTCTTCCGTGATGGTCCCGCTATCGGATACGGTGCAGCGAGCGTTCATCTGAAGTTTAACATAGTCAAAAAAACCAAGGGGTTTCATAAAATTTATGCGCTTGTCTATGTCGCCAATGCTCATGCTCTCCATGCGCTTTCTAGTCCGCGGATGAGTAGAAACGATAAGGGGCAGATCATATTTTTCCGCAATGGCTTTCAGAGAGTCCACCAGGTCGTTAAAATTGGCATCACTATCTATGTTCTCCTCGCGATGGGCACTGACCACAAAATACTGACCTGATCTCAGGCCCAGCTTCTCCAGAATGTCGGACGCGTCTATCTTCTGACGATAATGATCGAGTATCTCTTTCATGGTTGAACCGGATTTGATAACGGTCTCCGGTCTGATGCCTTCCGCCAGCAGATAACGGCGCGCATGTTCCGTATACGCCATGTTGATATCGCTTATATGGTCTATGATCTTTCGATTGATCTCTTCCGGTACCCGCTGATCGAAACACCTGTTCCCTGCCTCCATGTGGAATATGGGGATCTTGCGGCGCTTTGCCGCGATCGCTGAAAGACAGCTGTTCGTGTCCCCCAGTATCAGCAGCGCGTCAGGCTGTTCCTTCTCCATTACCTCATCGGAGAAGGCGATGACATTTCCTATGGTTTGGGCGAGAGATCCGCCGACTGCGTTCAGGAAATGGTCCGGTTTGCGGATACCTAGGTCCTGAAAGAAGATCTCATTTAATTCATAGTCATAATTCTGTCCCGTATGTACCAGAACATGCGAAACGTGAGCATCAAGCTCCTGGAAGACCATGCTTAGCTTGATGATCTCCGGCCTGGTACCGACAATCGTCATAACTTTCAACTTCATGCGTGACACCTCTTTTTTTCAAAAAATATTTTTGACCTCTGATGTCAATTTTGTCTGTCTATATGGATCGACTGCCATATTGCTGCCTGTTCGCCTCGTAATCCTTGTGCATGGCATCGATCATCTCCGGCCATGAGGGGGACGCATAACCCGTCCGGGTACGGAACCGCTCCGAAATGAGCGAACGGTCCAGGGCAAGATCTTCGTATGGCTCAATATCGATCACTTTGCCATATTTTTCAGCAACCAACTGAAGGAGGTCAAATTTTGATATGGGCTCCGACGACACATGGTAGATCCCGCTCAGCCCATCATCGGGCAGCACATAGTCACGAATGATCCTTGCGAACTCAATCGTCGGGAACCCTGAATAGATAGCATTCTTATACCCTCTCACCTTGCCGGTCTCTCCCAGGAACCACTCGACCAACCCTCGCATGCCCCTTAATTCATGCCCGATAAGAGACTTGCGCAAGGTAAGGCAGTTAGGGTAATTCACTTCTCCGAGAAGCTTGGTCCTGCCGTAAAGGTCTTCCGGGGCGGGAATATCATCTTCGGTATATATTCCTTTCCTGCCGTCAAAAACACAATCTGTGCTCATATGGATCATGCGGGCGTTCGCTCCGCTGCAGGCCAGACAGATAAGGTGGGGCAACCGGGCATTGAGGGTGATCGATATCAACGGGTTATTGGCTGTCGGCAGTTGCTTGGTTATACCGATACAATTGATGACAGTATCGGGCTTAACAATTTCCAACGCGCGCAGTATTGTATCAAAATTATCGGCATCGATATTTTCCTGCAAGAATCTGCCTGCCAGCTCCGGAGGGAAGTATCCCGGAATTTCACTGATATTACGGGAAGTGGCGTACACATCGTGGTCGCTGTTCTCTGAAAAATATCTCAAAAGAACATGGCCCAGCATACCTGTTCCGCCTAAAATCAAGATCTTATTCTTCTTCATGACAAAAGCTCCCGTGGTCTCATATCAGGAAGCAAGTTCCTGTTGAATATAATCCAGTTTCAGCAGCTTTTCTTTTACTTCATCCACCGCGAGCCTGTGTGTGTTGTGAGAGTTATAATCATCCAGCAATGACAACTGCTGCACGCCCTCGGTAAAATACTTGTTGTAGTTGAGGTCCCTGTCATCGGGAACGATCCTGTAATAATCCCCCAGGTCCTCGGCCTTTGCGAGCTCTTCCCGCGTCAGCAAGGTTTCATAAAGCTTTTCTCCGTGACGTGTACCGATGATCTTTATTTCGCTGTCGCTTTTAAATATCTCCTTTATTGCTATTGCCAGGTCATTGATGGTACACGCCGGCGCTTTCTGGACAAAAATATCACCTTGTCTGGCGTATTGGAAGGCATAGATGACCAGATCAACAGCATCGTCCAGAGACATCAAAAACCTTGTCATGTTCGGGTCTGTCACCGTTAAGGGTTTTCCTTCCTTGATCTGCTTGACAAAGAGTGGTATTACCGACCCTCTCGAGGCCATGACGTTGCCGTAACGGGTGCCGCAAAGCACGGTTTTCGATTCGTCCCCTTCGGTCCTCGCCTTTGCCACCATCAGTTTCTCCATGAGCGCCTTCGACATCCCCATCACATTGATGGGATAGACTGCCTTGTCAGTGCTGAGAACTATCACCCTTTGAACGCCGTGCGCCAATCCGGTATTGAGAACATTCTCCGCTCCAATGATATTGGTCCTGACAGCCTCCATCGGGTAGAACTCACATGACGGTACCTGTTTTAAGGCAGCCGCATGGAATATCAGGTCAACGCCGTTCATGGCAAAGTTCAGGCTGTCATAATCCCGCACGTCACCAATATAGAACTTCACCTTGGGATTGTTGAGCTCTATCCTCATGTCTTCCTGCTTCTTTTCATCACGACTGAAGATGCGGATCTCTTTTACCTGGGTATCAAGAAACCGCCTGAGAACAGAATTCCCAAAAGACCCGGTACCGCCCGTTATCAGCATTGTCTTGTCGGCAAACATTTGCACCTCTCATGAAGATAAAACGATCTGAAAAGGATATTTATCCTTAAAACAAAGGTTCTTCAATATCTCAAAGGCTAAATAATATGCAAACTTAGAAATGATATTATTTAACAATAGTCCGAAACTTGTCAATAAAAATGAACTCTTCCGGAACGCATTAGGCGCATGCCCGGATAGCCTTCCGGTAATTTAATCCTTAGCCAAAAGATGTGTCTTCGTCTTTTCGGCACACGACCGGGTAAGCCTTGCCTGAAGGAGTCCGAGGAGGAAGAAACCGAAAATGCCCGGGTACGGCTGGCGAAGGCCTACCTTGAGGGAATTGTCCACGATGAACACAACAAAAATCGCTAACGCGGCAGCGAGCAAGGGCCGATCAACCCGCAATGAAGCCCTGCAACGGTAAGTGAGCCATGTGGTATGAACTAACAGAATAAACAGGGGCAGCAGGGCCAATGATCCGAAATTGTAAAGCAGGTCCAGATAATAATTGTAGGCACTTGGATGGACCCGACGGTCAGGGCGATAGGCGTGTCCGAAGAAAAATTCTTTAAAACCGGCAACGATCCCTGTTCCATGAAACTCCCAGTGCTTGAGTCGCACAGCCAGGTTTTCCGGTGAGGATATCTCCGAGGCAAGCCGGTCCTTTTCCCTGGATACCTCCAAAATGTTCGAGAAAGTCGACGATGTTTTACTCACAACGGGTATTTTCGTGACCACAACATAGGAAATGCCTACGGCCAGGACCAGGGCCAGCAGACAGGCGGCAACACGACGGGAAGCGAGCGGCGGGTCTAATGCCCAAAATGCCACAGTAACGACGACGAAAAAAATAGCAAGGACCTCAATGGAATATGACGCTCCCGCATATATGGCCATGATGGGTAGGAGAATGACCAGCGCAACCTTCCATCGCCCCTTCAGGCCCCAGAGGCACATAAGTGCCATACCATAGGCGAGAACCATTATGACCGGCACGTAATGGAGATGCTGGTAAATACTGAACAGGTAGAGATAGGGGGTAAGGATCGTCAATCCCTGGATCCAGGAACAAAATAGCTGTACCGGTATTATGAAACACACAACGATCAGGCACACCTTTTCAAATTCACCGTTCTTAGACGCTGTTCCGTACATTTCGCCAAGTACCAGTCCAAGAAGGGGCAGCAGATATTGCGCCATTAAGACCAGGCGAGCGGCCTGGGCATGCGGATCCTGGACGATCAGCGATGCCAGCACCAACGTCAGCGCCGTAAAAAAGAACACCGTGAGCGAACGGTGGGTGTCCTTGAACCTTCCCAACAACAAAATTCCCGCTACGAGCGCTATTGCCGAAAGAGGTATGGGGAGTTGCTTAAGCAAACGGCCTGTGTCGAAAATAAATGTGCTGTCCCTGAATATACCTCCGCTTAATTGAAAGAAAACGGGGAGGAGCATAAGCCCGGCGATCATAAACAGTTTCGCCTTTTCGATAGGCTTGAACGTTTTCATCTCCCCGCCCATCCGCTGCGCGCTCCAATAAAAACACAGGTTAACTGTGGCGCTGAAAAGGTAGAGGCCCTCAAGCGAACGTGCGCCGAGCAGGTAATAAAAGTAAGGTATGACAACCACAATGAGGACGTTGGACAATACATCGGAGCCGAATATCTCTACGTTCATACTCCTCTGGAGCATGGTGATACGCCTGTGCAGCGCAATTATCATTATTGCGCCCCCCGAAACGGACAGGCCGACTGAGGTCCAGAAATAGTGGCTTTTTCTGAGAAGATCGGCCAGATCCGGGTAGCATAAAGCAACTGCGGTGATAGCGCTTCCAAATAAAAAAAGACCCGGGACCAGCCGGGACATAAGTTTAAGGGCCATTTTTTTCGTGCCGTCTCGATGGTCCCGGAGCGCCAGACTGGGACCTATTGAACTGTTGTATATAGTAGGTATAAGGCCGCCAATGGCGAATGCGGTAAACAGGTCGCCTGCCAAAACACGCCCGATAAGCAAAATGATAGAAAGCCTGAAAACATAGACCGCTATGCCGATGATCGTTGTTGACCCGAGGTTGGGTGCCAATTTTGCCAGGTTATGCATAAAGTCGACAGGGGCTGTCGGTCTGGCAAGCTTACCGCTTACCACTGCGGCAAGCGGCGCCATAGCCCATAAGACCATTGCTGGTGCGGGTCCCACATTCGCAAAGAATATCAGGGCAATTGCCAGAACAAATGCCAGACATTCCGCGGCAATTGCAAGAACGGCCGGCCTCTTGACATCCTGAACTTCACAGGAGCTTAAAAAGACCTCGCCTATCCATTCCGATGAACGCCGCGCGATAAGCACCAGGGCCAATGCTGCATCGACAGAGCCGATCACTGAACTTAAAATGAAAGAAAGGATCGCGAGCGGGACCAGGAGGAACAGCCGGGTACGAAGCATCAAATGCGTGGCGCAGCCCGACGGATCGGCAAATATGACGTTGCGCGTGTTGGCGGAAAAGGCGAAGAAAAGGGCCAGCGTTGCCCCCTGGACTACCGCTATATCCGCCGTTAGCCCCGGGGCCCCGGCCAATCCGCACACCATCATCAATGCCGTCATGGAGAAGGAATTAAGCAGGATCGCTGAGGAATAAATATATATTGTCAATCGGGCACCGGCATTTAGTGAATGATCCTTTTAAACAATTCAAGGTACAGTTTCGCCGTATGATCCCAGAGGAAGTGCTCTCGGACATATTTTTCGAGGTTTTCTCCCATGGTAGTTAATTGTGCAGGATCACCCGTCATGGCCATCAACCCCCCCTGCAATCCTTCCACCGAGGCTGAAACAACCATTCCTCCCTTCACCGAAGCGACATCGTCAAACCCGCACTGGTCAGTCAGTAAGACGGGTGTCCCTGCTATGCCGGATTCCAGGACCACGATCGACATCGCCTCCTGACGGGAAGGGATAACCAGGAGATCGGCAGCGTGATAGGCGTGTGACTTATCTTCATCACCCACGTAACCCAAAAAGTGAACGCGCCCTTTCATGTCTTCGCGGGCAGTTGCGGCCTGCAGTTCATTGAGCATCCCGCTATCGGGTCCCGCAAAGGCCAGGTGATGAGGAAGACCTTTTTCCCGGACCACACGGATGAACGCCTCAAGCAGCAGGTCCGGCCCCTTGATACGGTTCAGGCGACCCACAAAAAGGATAATGGGCGCATCCGGCAACCCGTATTTACTGACGAAATCCCTGATCGTCCGCGTCGAGGAAATCCCCGGGATCGATCCCGTTGGGGATCACAGAGATCTTTTCCCGCGGCACCCCGTAAGCATTGATATCCTGTATCTCTTTCGGTGATACCGCCACGCAGGCATTTGCCTGTCGGATCATGCGTTTACCCACGACAATATCATAGATGCCCTTGAGGGTCTTCGAGCGGCCAAAAACAGGGATCGCGCCGGCCGGACATACAACATAGGGTTTCCGATAATGCCTTACATAATGAAAGACCATTGCGTTGAGCAGTGTCCAATGGTTCATCATCTGGATGACATCAGTTGAAAAAACAAGATCTGACAGCGTATCCCATGACAATGACGGCACAAAATATCGCTCGATCCGACAGGGAAGGGTCACCATGCGGGCCCTGCCTGCTTTTTTCCGAACGTTGTCCGTCACACCCGTGTCCAGCGAAAGCACCGTGCAGTCCGCGCCAAGTTCAGCAAGGAAACGGCTCAACTGAAGGGTACGCTCCGCTGAGCCTCCCCCGTTGACCGGGTCCAGCGTATTGTTCACGTTAAGGATCTTCATCTTCCTTAACCGGCACATATGTCGGGCTGGCGTTTATGCGCATGTGTCTTGTTAAAATAGAATAAAAACTTATTAAAAAAATAAATAAATAATACATTTATAAAGATAGATCCGAAAAGCAGATAGCTCTGGTTCGGGGCATATCCGAAATGGGCATATCTGATAGGCCACAACCTGCGCAAGCAGCGCACACAGTATGATGTTAGCTCCGCTGAGCTTATAAACGAATAGTTCGATCCCCGCCCCCAGAAAACCCAAAAAAAGCATCGAAAAGAACAAAAAGGTGAAAGAACCGGGATAGTAGAAAAAAGCCAGTATTCCCGGCAAACTGATGAAATGGTGCTTCGACAAATCAAGTTCCAAATATGGGGACTTTATCAATGTCAGATCGTACATGCTCGTTCCGGAATGTGAATATCTCTCCTGCCATGCCTTCTTCCAGAGGTCCCACCCCAGACCTGGATAGCTGCTGACCGCCATCACCCCTTCTATCCCCACCCAACGGTCAAGAAACAATGATTGACTGTTTTCAACTGACGATTTGAAACCATGATTCAGAATTTGAATCTCAATCAAGAATTTCAGTTCGGGGGGTTATTCGCCGAAGGGTTATTTACTGAAGACTTGCTCAATTGCGTGATTAAGCTGTTTGAGATGTAACCAGTATAACTACGTATGTACGTTATAGATGCGCATATAGGTTACAGTACAAATACAGATGATAAAACGATGGAACCCGAAAACAATAAGTATATCAGTTTGTATCTCTAAACTCAGGGTCGACAGAGCGCCTTTTGAGTTATCGCTTGACCCCTACCATCAAAGGCACCTCCGTTGAAAATCATCCCGCGACTCAGCATTGATGCATTTGAAAAGAAACACTCCAAAAGGCTGATGATAGAAGATGCAAGATATGGATTATTTTTCATTCTGAACTCGCAGTCCAGTATCACCGCCGAAACAGACGCCAGACCGAACAGCAGGAGCCACGTATAGACACCGCTGAGACCAAATGGCAGTATCGTCTTGGGCACGGCCCCTCTTTGGTAGATACCAAAGATCACGTTTGTGACGGCAACTGTCGCAAATAAAGCAAAGAACAGGACCAGAATGACTGTCCTGTATCTTTGATAAAGTGCGAATGTAGATTCATGTCGGGTTTGCCTTGCAACGTTTGTGTATGAGAAAAAGAACTTCCTTCGAATAAAGCTCGCAATTAACAATGCTATGACACCGCAGGATGCAACAAGCAGTGCGTGATCAAAGGCAGCGCCTGTCCCGTCGAACTGACCGATGGGTTCATGGAACTTCCCTCCCATGAAGGCCACTCTCACGGAGAGCTTCAGCCAGAACCCGAGCCAGAAGAATATCCCTATGAATGTATCGAAAAAAATTCTATCTTTTGTGAACCCCAAAATTAAAAGGGCATTTAAGGCGATAGTAAAGATGATATAAACAACCGCGTGGCCTGGATACTGAATTAGAGTAAAAAAAGACAGGACACAGACGCCCAGACAAAAAAGGCCTGTTATGATATGAGAAGTTTTAAAGCTCATGGGCTTCGTTGTAAAGTTCTGGTTTTTTTATTTAAGATCAGTAGAAAACGGTCAAAGAAATAAATGATCAGCATATTTATGAAGATAGATCCGAAAAGCAGATAGCTCTGGTTCGGGGCGTATCCGAAATGGGCATATCTATAGGCCACAACCTGCGCAAGCAGCGCGCACAGTATGATGTTAGCTCCGCCGAGCTTGTAAACAAACATTTCCACCCCCGCCCCAAAGAAACCCAGAAAAAACATTGAAAAAAACAGAAAAATGAAAGAACCGGGGTAGTAAAAAAAAGCAAGTATCCCGGGCAAACTGATGAAATGGTGTTTTGACTTGTCCATCTTCAAATAAGGAGACAAGATAAATTCCTGATCGTACATGCTCGTTCCGTAATTTGAATACTTTTCCTTCCATGCACTCTTCCAGAGTTCCCACCCCAAACGGGGATAGCTGCTAACTGCCATCATACCTTCAAGCCCGACCCAACGGTCAATAAATAAGACCCAACTGGTACTGGCTGTATAGGCAAATCGAATCGGATGTCATCGATACCATGTACAGATCGGTGGCCGAGAAAATATATTTGCGAAGATGATTTACCGATAATGCCGAAGATAAGAACATTGCCCCGAATAAAATAATTATAATAAGTTTATATGATTTATTTTATACGGATAGGACGTTTTTTCGCATTATCGCTTACCCCTATCATCAAGGCCCCTCCGTTGAGGATCATACCGCGACTCAGCATTGACGTATTCGAAAAGAAACACTCGAAGAGGCTGATGATGGATACAAGGTACGGGTTGCTCTTCATCCTGAACTCGCAGTCCAGTATCACCGCCGAAACAGATGTGAGACCGAACAGCAGCAGCCAGGTATAGATACCGCTGAAACCAAAGGGCAGTATTGTCCGGGGCACGCTGCCCCTCTGATATATGCCTAATAATGCATTAGTGATGGCAATGAAAAGGATCAGGCCAAAAAACAGTATCAGTATGACTGACCTGTATCTTTGATAAAGTGCGAATGTCGATTCATGTCGGGTTTGCCTTGCAACATTTGTGTATGAGAAAAAGAACTTCCTTCGAATAAAGCTCGCAATTAACAATGCTATGACACCGCAGGATGCAACAAGCAGTGCGTGATCAAAGGCAGCGCCTGTCCCGTTGAACTGACCGATGGGTTCATGGAACTTCCCTCCCATGAAGGCCACTCTCACGGAGAGCTTCAGCCAGAACCCGAGCCATAAGAATATCCCTATGAATGTATCGAAAAAAATTCTATCTTTTGTGAACCCCAAAATTAAAAGGGCATTTAAGGCGATAGTAAAGATGATATAAACAACCGCGTGGCCTGGATACTGAATTAGAGTAAAAAAAGACAGGACACAGACGCCCAGACAAAAAAGGCCTGTTATGATATGAGAAGTTTTAAAGCTCATGGGCTTCGTTGTGAGAAATAATTAAAACAAAAAGATCCTTCAATCAGCAGCACTCCTAGATCCGGTCTCCTTTTTATATTGCCCTGCTGAATACCTTATTTCCATACCACATGTACAAACAGATCCCCTTAAATACGCCCCGCGCTTTATCTCGATTTCCGGACTTCCAATAAGAGAGGGACTCCCCTACGCTTGCCCATAACGATCTGAAAACAGAGAGTTCACGATGCTTTTTTACAAAATACAACCGGTTGAGAGCTTCTTTCTTCCCTATCCTATAATTATTCGCCTTTTTCTGGGTGTCCATATATAAATGCTGCACCTTGGCACAGGGATTGACGGCCAGTCTATATTTCTTTCCTACCCGGTAACTGAAGTCGACATCCTCGTACGCCCCATATCCGGAAAACCACTCATCAAATGAATATTCCTGAAAAATATTGGAGCGCCAGACGGTCACACCACCGGACAACCAATCTGTGTATGTCAACTTCATTCCAGGATCATAGGGATCGTAATTGAACCCGGACGACAAAATTTCTCCGTACCTTCTCGTTCTAGATTCCATGAAAAAAAACGCCTGAGGAAGGTTCTTCCCGAACCTTCCCTCTGGCTCTGATTGGTTATTAAAAAACTGCATCCTCCAATATCCGGATCGGCCCTTTTCCAAAAGGACATCATCTCGAATAGGGCATTGTCCTCCAAAACAACATCATCGTCAAGGAAACACACCAGATTTATATCCTTCTGAAGGAGCGAGATCCCAATGTTTCGTGCCTCCGATATCCCAGAATCTTTGTTTATATAGATGATAGGAAGAGAATGGCCTTCCATTATCCGGTCATTTGGAGACGAGCTTGCATCAACAATTATAATCTGTTCAGGTACGTAAGGTTGAACCAAAAATGACAATAGCAATCTTTTCAGTTCATGCTCCCTGTTTTTAGTAGGGATGATTATGGCAAGTTTGTTCTTGAATTTATCAGGGCTCGTACTGCCAGTCATTTAATTTCCTTGCAAATCCTTCTATTTGCTTTTTGTCTTGAACACAGCTATAGAATACTCTTTATAGGTGTTTAATTCCGGAAGGTCTATCTTCTCCATGTTAAATACCTTGAGATTATCTTTAAAACCTTTTATGGTACCCTCTATTGTTCTTTCGTCAACAACAAGGTAACTAATATTTTCCAAGCTCAAAAAACTGTTTAAATTTACACGGTCTACAAGGGGGGGTATCACAATATAATCTGACTCCATGTAAAATCCCAGGCGGATTAGCCTTGGTTCCACTGCGATCTTTTCTTTTGAATATCCGTTTCTTTTCAGATAAATGCCGGCCTTTTTCATCTCTACCTTCTCATAGCCTGACCAGGAAAGAGTATTGGGAAGTATGATGACGCAGATAATAACAAACAAGAGAGCACCTGTGTTGCGTATATGCCTGCCTTGAGGCTTGAGCTTCGCCTTCGACCTTTCGATCATGTCGCTCAACTCAAAAAAGCCTATCGATACCCACACCAGGGCGGGAATGGACATAAGCATCCCGTGTCTGGTGCTTAAATAATAAATTTTTGACACATACAATAAAGATATAAGAAAAAATACCGACCACCAGATGATGATCGGTACTTCCCTTGAGTCATATGGGATTATTTTTCTCCTTGTAACACCGATTATAAAAAGAAGGATAAACAACACATGGAAGGAACGGAAAAATGCATATAATGCCTTCCACAAAAAATAGGCATATTTATTACCTGACAGGATCTTGGAAACAGCATCCGATTCATCAACTGACATTTTAAAAGCTGCCGCGGCTTCTTTATCATTCGTTTTCAATACATAAGGTATCTTCGACCCGAGGTGGCCTATCTCCCATTGACCACGTCCTGTTCTTGAGGAAGATCAATGGTGTGCAGAACAGTATCGGAAAAGAGACCACAAACACCAGCAACAACAGCAAAAGCTTTTTTGTGCCGAATTCTTTTTCCTTCCAATAATACCAGCATATCCATAAAAAAATGATCACCGCGAGCCCGATCCCTTCCATACGAGTCAGGGTTGCCATGCCAACGAAAAAACTTGCGATGATCATTAAGATCCATTTTTTTCCAACAATCCCTTCCCAGGCGACCCAGAGGGCGGTGATCGAAAAGAACCAGAAAACCGGCTCTCTGAGGACATTTGAAGAATACTCGACAAGTCGAGGGTTGATAACGAAAAACACGGATGCGACAAGAGCGATCCTCATGTCGAAGATGCGCTTAATAAGAAAATAGAACGGCAACACCGCGAGAGAGCCGAATACCACTGATACCATCCTCCCGGCCGTTTCCCAATTGGCAAACACCTTTTGGAACACTATGATAAAGAACGGATAAGCGCTGTAAATACCGTGCTCCGACACCCGCTGCCACTGTCCGGCAATGATCATCTTCGCGGTATCGATATACACGACACCATCGGGAACGATAATACCCGGCACCAGCGCCGCATACAACCTAAGCGCAAACGCCCCCAGCACCAGCGCAACCGGTATCATAAATCTTTTTGTATTATCATTTTCCATAAATTAAAAAAATCTGTCTCACGCCCGTTCCCCCGTCTTAAACGGGCTCACTGGAGCCCGCGGAGCATATAGAGGAAAACAAAAAGGCTCCCCCGGAGATTTGTGAGACTTCAAGAATTTCCGGGGACTCTCGATCCCGCTTTACTTCATGTCGAGCGGGATAATAAAAAACCTCATACTGTCAGATCCTACCCTATAACCATGGTACTAGCTTACTCCGCACTGGCCTTATTATCCCGCCATAAGGCGGGATCGGAGTGCGGACTGATCTTGGTCCTCTCTAAGATCCGGCCGCAGTCTTTAAGGTTTCCTCTTCAATCTCCCCAGCCTCCAGCGAACCCGAAGGGAGAGCGGGCGTGAGACATGTATTTATATTTTTTTTGGTTTATACAAATGCTGTTGAAACCTGAAACTTGAAACTCTGGAACTATCTTTTCTTACATCCTGTCGCCGGTTTGCAGGTTCCATGGGCCCAGATACCATTTACTGCTTGGATCGTAAAGGTCCTGGGCGATTATCTGTTCTCCCCCGCGTTCTTCGGGGTAAAGCTTTCTCAAGCGCATCTTCATTTGTGATCAATGTTGTCAGAAAGCCGGGTATATGCTCAAATCCCAATTTCACAGTCTCATCTTTCCATGATGCAGATGTTGTTAGGAGAAAAAGCCGTCTTCGATTTTCGAGGGTCCTTTTCAAAAGGGCTTTCAAACAATCCTCGAAAGAAAGCCCCTCACCTGGTGACATGGCCAAAACCCTGTCGAAGATGCCTTTCTTTTCAATAATGGCTAGGCACGTGGCGCCCACAGACACAAGTTCTATTTCTTCAGGACGGTCTATGAACTGTGACCGCCATTCTTCCATGGTATACGCGAAATGCGTTGAACCTGCATGACCACCCGTTATTGCTCCAAAGATCTTCCCCGCACATTCCTCAGCGTCTGCGGCCATTGATACGTCAAGGTTCGATCCTGGTTCCAGGGTGTTCTCGCCGGATACGAGGTAATGGGTCGGGAAAAGCGACGAACCTCTGTCTACAAGTCGTTTCAGGCTGGGTTCTTGTTTGTGACAAAGGCAAGCAGGAGTGCCGCCCCTTTCCCTTTGGCCAAAGCAAGAGATTCTTCGATGATCCTGGTAAAACAGCCTTGCCTTCGTGCCTCCGGGAGGGTCCAGGAACCGGTCATGATGGCGACATTTACAAGCGAATTGCGGATGAGCGCCTTTCGATACGTGACTGCCGAGCCTCCAAGGATGACTCCATCCTTCTTCAAAAGCATAATGTCTGCCTTCGGGCCGCCGATCCGGCGGTCAAAACACCATTTATACATATCCATGCCGCCCCAATCTCCAAAGCATTGGTTCAGGCATTTCAGGTAGGTCTCTTCTGTACCTTGAGGATTTATAATGACATCTATCATCCTGCGGCCCCGTTCTTTTCTGACAACATCCGGTCATTGAATGCCCTGGCAGCTATGTCTCCCATAGATGTCCAGAACAAAGAGTCCCCGTAACGGTCTTCAAGGACCGTCAACAACATATCAAGAAAGTTCCTGTAATTGATATCAAGGCCGTCATCGCTGATATAACCAAAGACCTTTTTCACCGCATGCGCCTTTATGGCCAAAAGCCCTCCATTCTCGATGATCTCGATCGGCCCTGTCGAGGGGATTACTGCAGGAAAAGTTCGAGGGTATGTGGAGCAATCTCGCGCCATGGACCCATTGCGGGTATATCAGGGACACCCCGCTCATGCCGTGCATATTTGTTAAAGCATCAGCAGCTACAGGCGTGAACACGTCACGGGCAGAGGCAATGAAACGCAGATCGACGTCTACCATGGCTTCCAGCAGTGGTGGCGGCGAATTCCAACCCGGCGGGCAAATACCCGGCGCATGATCAATGCCTGCACTTTTAAAGATGGAGATGACCTCTCTGAGAAGGTCAAGAAATTCACTATGACTCTGTCCCTGAAACTCAACGGGTATCTTCAAACCTTTATGACAATGATAGAGACCATGAAGACCGATCTCCGTGCGGGGTAATTGCTTGATGTAGGAAACAAATTCCCGGTGCCGGTCCAGCCTCATTGTCCCTTTCGGCCATCTCTTCGCCAGGTAGAATCGGTCACGGACATACGGGATGGAAGCCAGCACCTTTCGTGTGGGCCTTGGCGATATCTCCCTCCAGTCGGCGGTGGTGAACAAGGTAGCCCTCAGGTTCGGATGGCGACCGAGAAGCCACTCCAGGTGACCCAGCACGCCCTTCCCCAGATCTCCGCCTGCCTCATAATAGTCCGTAGACCTGGCAGGATGAACATCGTCAAGACTGAAACAAACCGCTCCCTTCTTGCCAGAGGGCAACCAGTTGATGGGATATTTTTCGATATTATTCAAACCTAAAGAACCCTGTCTCACGCCCGCTCGTCACTTTCGGGTTCTCTCTGGAGGCCACGGAGTTTGTAGAGGTAGATTTTTGCGCCGCTGGGCCGAGAATACCGCCCATACGTCGCAATCCGCAATCCGTTCCCCTTAGACGGGCGGGATGATAGAAGCTTTTTTATTATCCCGCGTCAGAGTGTCAAAGCGGGATGCGAGTCGCGGCCTGATCTTGGTCTTCTCTAAGATCTCGGACGCAAGTTTTTAGGCTTATCCTCCTCCATGGCTCCTTGCCTCCAGTGAGGAGTAAACGACGAACGGGCGTGAGACAAATTTTTTTATGCAGTATGTTTTTTCGTAGTGGATTGAACCTATTTTTAGACCACTACGCCCTTTTTGATCACTTTCGCGGGGACACCTACGGCGGTTACGTTATCTGGAATATCCTCTGTCACAACACCGCCGGCACCGACAACACTCCACTTTCCTATATTCACCCCGGCTATCACAACAGTCCCAATTCCCAGAAATGTCCCTTCCTGAACTTGCACATCGCCTGCAAGGAGGGCGCCGGGACCAATATGGACAAAATCCCCAATGATGCAGTCATGATCAATTATAGCGTTTGTATTAATTATGCAATGTTTGCCTATAACCGCGTCGGGCTGAATAACTGCCCCGGCAAAAACGACTGTTCCCTCCCCGATAGACGCGGAAGGATGGACATATGCATGTGGATGAACAACCTTTTCCCAACCGGCAACTGACGTTCCGCCTGACAGACGTTTGCGCGTATGATTGTCTCCTATCGCAATGATCGCCTTTTTACCTTTAATGTCATCAACATCTTGTGATCCTACGATAGGCACTTTGAAGATGTTCTGGCCCCACTTTTCTTCCTTATCATCAACTATCGCTAGAATTTTGACCCCGAGAGCGATCAACGAACTGATCACTACTTTTGCATGACCTCCACCGCCCAGAACGATCACATCCCCATCCATTCATGACTCCTTGCTTGTTTTAGAGCCTTCAAACTTCGGCATAGTTGCGGAACCTTCAGCGGTTATTCCTTCCTTCCTTAAGATCTTCACCGCAGTTAACCACAATATTCTCATATCGAGGGAAAAACTTCTATGATCAACATACCAGACATCAAGGTCGAATTTCTCGTCCCAGGAAATAGCATTTCGTCCATTGACCTGTGTCCACCCCGTGATCCCAGGTTTGGCATCATGCCTGTGTGCCTGTTTTTCATTGTACAAAGGAAGATATTCAATTAAGAGGGGTCTCGGACCGACAAAACTGAGCTCCCCCTTTAAGACATTGAGCAGCTGGGGTAACTCGTCAAGGCTGAACTTCCTTAAGATCTTGCCGATCTTTGTCAACCTTAATTCGTCTGGTAACGATTGACCATCCTGGCCCCAACTATCATCCATCGTCCGGAATTTCAAGATCGTGAACGTCTTTGCGTTATAACCGGGACGGACCTGTTTGAACAAAACCGGCCTTCCCATGGAGGCCAATATGACAACAGAGATCACCAGCATGGGAATACCAAGAATGATCAGCAGCACAACACCCAATAAAAGATCGAAAGTCCTCTTTAACATATTATTTTTGTCTCACGCCTCCCGCCCGAATGGAGGGTTGGATGGAACAAAGAAACGGAAAAGACAAAGGACTTGTCTCACGCCCGTTCGTCGTCTTAACTCCTCACTGGAGGCACGGAGAGTTGAAGAGGAAGAATTGTGCGTCGCATGGCCGGAGAATACCGCCCATACGCCGCAGTCCTGATCCCGCTTTGACACTTATTGACGGGCGGGATAATAAAGAAGCCCATAATGTCAGATCGTACCCTGTGCCAAGCGGTACGGACTCACTCTACGCTGGCCTTATTATCCCGCTGTAAGGCGGGATCGGAGTGCGGCCTGATCCCGGTCTTCTCTGGGATCCGGACGCAATATTATTACGCTTCCTCTTCCATCTCCGTTGCCTCCAGCGAACCCTGAAAGGGTGGAGCGGGCGTGAGACAAGGCTTTATCTTTTTTTCTTTCTATTCCCCACTCCTTGTTCCTTCACCGAACAACCGTGAGGCAGGGTTTTGTTGTTTTGAACTCGAAGAATTTTACGAGATAGTAGCCTATCGTCATAATAAGAAGGACAGCGGTGGTTATAACGCCCGGTATATTGTTGTAATGATGATAAAGAAAGATCGTCAGGTACAACATCCATGTGAGAGCTATGAAGGTCGCGTCAACCCAGCTGATATCGCTGTACCTGTGCCCGACAACTATAAAGAGTGCTGTAGCGAACACGACTGACAATGATGAGGCCAGGGCGCCGACAGGAGCTTCATCGTCTCTTCGTCCATCTGGGTGCCGTGCTCGAGCGAGTCGACGCCGGCGCGGATGGCCCGCTTCATCCCCTCGACGCCGTGGGCGTGGACGGCGACGGGCAGGTCGTAGTCGCGCGCCGTCCTCACGACTGCGGCGACCTCGTCCTCCGTGAACTGCGGCGCGTTCGGGCTGCGGGCGAGGGAGAGGACGCCGCCGGTGGTCGCGATCTTCACCAGGTCGGCCCGGTCCTTGTAGCGCTGGCGAACCGCTTTCGCCATCCCGTCCGGGCCATTCGCGACACCCTCCTTCGGGCCGGGGTCCCCCTCGATCAGGTCGCACCAGCCGTTCGTCGGGTCGACGTGGCCGCCGGTCGTCGAGATCGACTTCCCCGCCGTGTAATTGCGCGGCCCCTCGACCCAGCCCTGCCGAATCGCGTCGCGCAGCGAGACGGTCTCGTTGTAGCCGTCCCCGAGGTTCCTCACCGTCGTGAAGCCGGCGCGGAGCGTCGTCCGCGCGTGCGCGGCGGCGCGCAGGGCGAGGTCGGCCGGGTTCCAGGTGAACCGCTCGAGGTAGGAGGCCGGCGACATCTCCATCCCGAGGTGGACGTGGAGGTCGATGAAGCCGGGAAGGACCGTCGAGCCCGAGAGGTCGAGGACCTTCTCGCCCGGGGCCGGCAGCCGGTAACCGTCGACGACGTCGGCGATCCGGTCTCCCTCGACGAGGACCGTGACCATCTCCCGGGCGGCCGGGGAAACGCCGTCGACGAGTCGGCCCGCGTGGACGAGGAGGCGCGCCGGGCCCTGGGCGAAAGCCGGCAGGGTGGCCGTGGCGACGAGGAGGGCTGCGGCGAGGAGGCGAAGCAGGGCCATGGAAACGGCGAAGGGTACACCCGCGGCGGCCCGGCCCGCCCGCGGCGGGTCTACCGGCACGGCAGCGTGAAGCTGAACGTGCTCCCCGGCTCCGGCGCGCCCGAGGCCTCGACGCTCACCTCGCCCCCCATCTTCTCGACGAGCCGGCGGACGATCGAGAGGCCGAGGCCGTGCCCCGCTCGCCGCGTGTGGGGGAGGCGCGTGAACGGGGTGAAGAGGCGGGCGCGGTTCCTCCGCCGTGATGCCCGCGTCCGTTGTCCCGCACCCAGAAGCGGACGAGCCCCCCGGGCCCGGGTCGGCACCGAGCGTGACACGCGGGGGGTCCCCGCCGTACTTGACCGCGTTGCTGACGTAGTTCGTCCAGACCTGCTCCACCCAGGGGGCGTACCCGCTGGCCGAGGGCCACTCCCGGGGCCGGACGACCTCGGCCCGACGCTCCCTCAGGGCGTGGTCGAGCGCCCGGAGGCTCTCGGAGACGATCGCGTCCATGTCGAGCGGGCACGTTCGTCACCTCCGCCCGGCGCGCCTCCGCGAGGAGGAGGAGCCCGTCGATGATGTCCCTCATCTTCTCGGCGCACCGGGCGATCCCCGCCACACACTCCCGCCGCTCTTCCTCGGGAAGCTGCGGGCCCCCCTGCTCGAGGTGCTCGGCAAAGCCGAGGAGGACCGAGACGGGGTTCTTCAGGTCGTGCGCGACCGTGTGCGCGTAGGCGTCGAGCTCCTCGTTCCGGGCCGTCAGCGCCGCGTTCGAAGCCGTCAGCGCGGCCTGGAGCCGCTTGCCCTCCGTGATGTCCTCGAAGACGGTCGCGAAGCGGCCGGGCCCCGGCGAGAAGACGAGGATCCGGAAGTGCCGGTCCATCGGCTCGAAGTAGATCTCGAGCCGGTCGGGCTCGCCGGTCCGGGCGACGCGGGCGAACCGTTCGAGGTAGGGGGCGCCGTCGGTGCCGTAGAGCGAGGAGGCCCGGCGGCCGACGGCGTCCTGCTTCCGGAT
>CAWFIZ010000003.1:0-420427 GCA_963816115.1 uncultured delta proteobacterium
AAAAGAGGCTGATACTCCGTGAAAAGCGTGCGAACGAAGATAGTGGGGCTTATTGTGGCCTCACTGATACTTGTCCTTGGTATTTATTCAACCCTTCTCTACATAAACCTGAAACAAATTGTTGTTGCCAATCAGGAAGAACATCTATCAAAGCTTGCCGTTGCAGCATGCAGATATATAGCGGACTGGCTTGACGGAAGGAAAAGGGAGATGGCGGCGGTTTCGGATTCTCATTTCATTAGCTGGCGACAAACTATCATCCATAAGGACTCGCTTGAAGATCTTCGCCAGGAACAATCCTGAATACGAAATGGTCTTTTATTCGGATATTAAGGGCAATGCGTTTACTTCGTCTGATTTTGAGGCCAGCATCATAAACCGTGCCTATTTTCAGAAAGTCCTCGTTACCGGCAGGGCGGTAGTCTCTGATCCTGTCATATCACATCAGTCGAAGCGCCCTATCGTGGCAATTGCCTCACCGGTGAAAAAAGGGGATCTCATTACCGGGGTTGTCGGCTGTACGATTCCCCTTGACTATCTTTCTCAACTGATAAGCCATATAAGGCCGTTTCACACTGGATATGCCTTTGTCATCCAGGGTGATGGAACAACTATAATCCATCCCGACAGAAAACTTGCACTAAAACACAATGTCCTCAAAGATCCGCAAATCGATCCTTACCTGAAGGATGTTGTGAGCAGAATGGTAAGTCAAAAAACGGGGATAGCAACATATGTTTATGATAATGTCGCCAAATACCTTGTCTTCGCACCTGTTCCTGGAACTGATTGGTCCCTCGCAATTAACACACCCGTTGATGAAGTGCTGGGACAATTGGCTCCAATAAACAGGTTGATCATTGGAGCCCCTGTATTTGTTGTCATTCTAGCGAGTACCCTGATCGGTTTCCTGTTGATCATCTTCATAGTGCGGCCAATCACTACCCTCAGGAATATGATGTCCCGTGTTGAAAGCGGAGACCTTGACGTGCGGGTTGAGCATGGATCACGTGATGAGATCGGACAACTGGCAGATTCATTCAATCGAATGGTGGAAACCATCAAGTATGGAAGAAAAAAGATAGAGCAGAGCGAGGATAAATACCGCTCCCTCTTTGAAAATGCCGTAGAAGGTATCTTCCAGACCACACCGGAGGGAAGATTTATCACCGCAAACCCTGCCCTGGCGAGGATCTTCGGATACGACTCCCCGCAGGAGCTCATGGAGTATATCACCGATATCGGAAAACAGCATTATACAGATCCTGAAGATCGCCAAAGATATAAAAACATTTTAGAAAGAGATGGGGTTGTCAAGGGGTTTGAGACAAAACTGGTCAATAAACACGGAAACAACGTATGGGCGTCAATAAGTGCCAATCTGGTGCGGGACAATGAGGATGCAGTTATCTGTTATGAAGGGACCGTAGAGGACATCACCGAACGCAAGTACCTGGAACAACAGCTCCACACCATGTCCCTTACAGATGAACTCACAGGTCTGTACAACAGACGGGGGTTCTTCACCCTTGCCCAGCAGCAGTTGAAGGTGACAGAGAGGACAAAGAAGGACATGCTCCTCTTCTTTGTTGATCTGGACAAGATGAAGCAGATTAATGACACATTGGGTCATCAGGAAGGAGATAAAGCGCTTGTTGAGGTTGCAACCATCCTCAAAGAGGTATTCAGGGAATCAGATATCATAGGCCGTATGGGAGGGGATGAATTTGCAATCCTTGCAATAGATACCGCCGATGAAACCGGAGAAGTTCTCATAAACCGTCTGCACAATACACTTGATGATTACAACAGGCCTGAAGGTAGAAACTACCAGACTCTCCCTGAGCATAGGCATAGCGCACTATAACCCTGAAACACCCTCTTCTCTCGATGAACTTATGGCCCGGGCAGATACATTGATGTATGAGGAGAAGAGGAACAAACAACATTAAAGATATTTGACCCACTTTACATGTTTGATGCGGCAATCAGCATCAGAGCCGGTCTCAAAAATCTGGACAGTGACTTAAGTGGTTAAGCTGCTCTATAATAACAAAGAAAGGAGCGGCAACATGACAAAGAGACCAAGAAGGAACCATGCGCCGGTATTCAAGGCCAAAGTGGCCCTGGAGGCCCTTAAAGGAGAACAGACGATCGTTGAGCTGTCCCAGCGCTACCAGGTCCACCCCAACCAGATCACGGAGTGAAAGAAACAGCTCCTGGAACATGCGACAGACGTTTTCGGCAAGGACAGGAGGGTCGACCAGGGTCCGAGTGTGAAGGACCTTCACACCAAGATCGGGCAGCTGTCGATGGAAAACGATTTTTTGTCAGTTGCGCTCGGTCGTATAGACGATGCGAGCGCAAAGAAATGATCGACAGGGAACATCCGTTGCCCGTAACGAAAGGGGTTTTTGCCACTCTCTGGCCTGATTGTATTCGTGCCCAGTAACCTCTGGGAGGGCGTGGTATATTGTTCCTTTTACATATTTTAGCGAGCCCCACATCAGACAGGCCATACCGTTCCGACAGCTTAGTAATAGGCACAGCCCAGACCTGGTCATAGAGGTTTTTACGCGTGATTCTGGTCATAATGCTCATTAAGTGTAGATTAGTTCAATTTCTTTGTTGTGGACCTCATTCTATCGCAATACATCATTGACCTCCGATGTCAATAGTAGACACCAATCATATTTCTCACGCCGCCACTTTCCGGGCATAGAACTTTTTCCCGTATGCCACAGGGGATAAGTAGCCCAGCCGCTTCTGACGCCTTTCCCGGTTGTAGAAAACTTCTATGTACTCGGTGATCTCTTTTTTCGCCTCTTCCCTTGTCCTGTAATGATGGTGATGGACAAGCTCATTCTTCAGCGTGCCCCAGAAGCTCTCCATGGGGGCGTTATCGTAGAAGTTGCCCTTTCTGCTCATGGAAGGCTTCATGCCAAACCGGATAAGGAGCTTCTGGTAATCAGCCGCACAGTATTGGCTCCCGCGATCCGAGTGATGGATCAGTCCCTTGGGCGGCCGCCTGGATGTAACCGCTTTTATGAGAGACCGGATGACCAGGTCCTTCGTTATTCTTGGTCCCAGGGCGTAGCCCACGATCTCGCCGTTATAGAGATCCTTGTGGGCCGCACAGTAGAGCCAGCCTTCATCGGTAGCAATGTAGGTGATATCGCTTACCCACGCCTCGTTGGGGGCCTCTACGGTGAAGTCCTGCCCCAGGAGATTATCCGCGACGGGTAATGCGTGATTCGAGTCCGTGGTGGTTTTGAACTTCTTCACCTGTTTGCACCGTATGCCGAGCTTCTTCCTGATCCGCCTGATCCGCAGGATGCCTATTTTGACACCGTGGGCGGCAAGATCCTTCTGGAGCCTCTCGGGGCCGCAGGTCTTCCGGGTCCTTGCATGGGCAGCCTTTATCTCCGCCTCAAGACGCCCTTCTTCTCGTGCTCTTTTCGAGGGAGGGCTTTTGAACCACTTATAGTAGCCGCTTGCCGACACCTTAAAGAAACGGCACATGCTGCATATAGGGTATGTGAGCCGCATTTCCCTTATGATCGCGTACCTCGCTGCGACTCTTTCGCAAAGTACGCGGCTGCCTTTTTTAACAGGTCGCGTTCCATCTTAACCTCGGCCAGCTCTCTTCTTGCCCTGGCGAGTTCCGCTTCCACCTCGGTAAGGGGCTTCCTGTTTTTGCCGATTCCCGGCAATCTCCCTTCCTTGTATGCTTTGACCCAGTTGCTCACCGTCTGCTGGGGAATCTCCAGTCTCCGTCCCACCTCAGTTATGCTCAAACCGTCTTCCGTAACGAGCTTCACGGCTTCTTCCCGAAGCTCCTTTGAATAAATGCCATAGGGAATCCTCTCCACGTGACACCTCCGTTTCAGTATTGTACCTCAACTTTGGTGTGTACTAAATCCATCGTAGCTAACCCTGATATCATATGAATGGCAGAAGTACATGGGAACTGGGCGTTATGTAAATGATTAGGGATGATTTTTGTATCGATGTCTTGTAGGATATACACTACATAGCGTCGTTTCGTGCAACATTAAATACGGGTATTATTATTTAGGGGAGGTTTGATGAACATCCCGTTACAATTGCCTCTAAATGTTTCAGCAGGTTTTCTAGGATACACATCATATCCTAACAAAGGTTACGTCAAGCTTCGCTGGGACTCTGAAATGCTTGCCAAGATAGGCCTGTCTAAGTTTGAATATCCGGTTCCGAAGCAAAAATTAGAACAAATTATAGCCTCTGGGTATATACGGTTTTCTGATATGCTGTTCTGGATTCAAGACTATTCCGAAGACGTTCCCGACGATTGGCTTAAGTGTGAACAAGCCATGTCGTCTCTATCCAAATTACTCGTTCCCGAAGATGCGCCGGAGAAGATTACCGTCGAAGGAGACTATTGGCGCGTCTTTCTTGGTTCCGTTGACCTAGCCAAAGAAATTATCAGTATTCAGCGTGGCGGACATTTATTGGCCGCTTTACAGAAAGACAAAAACGGCGGTCTTGTGGCATCCGCATATCATCCCCTGGACGCAAAATCGGTCCGTCTTCTCCAGGGTCTTTTTACTAAACCGGCACCGGATGGTACAGTTTGTATGAGGGCGAATAACTGGGAGTATGCTCACGACCAGTCGGCCGCGATCGGAAATGCATATGCGGCAGAAAGAAACGACGCGTATCTTTCGTACTGGAAAGGGCTGGGGATTAGCTATGATGGGAGCATAGTTCATGAATGGCATTCCCAACGCGACCTGAAACCCATCGAAGGAAAATACATAGCGATGCAAATACAGCTACAACCCCCAAGGCTTACTGAAAACGATGAATAGTATTAACAATAAACAATTGAGAGAATGCTACGATGGCTTGAGGGAATTGATTGGACCAAGCATCGAGTCTTTTGATATCGTAACAACTGTAGACGAATACCGGATATACTGGAAGCCCGAGAAGGTCCGTATTATTCTTCTAGCCGAATCCCATGTTCACACTCCGAGGATGAATTTCTTAGCAAGCTTGATTGTTCTGCTTTAGACCTACCGGGTTATCCGAAGAATTTCGTCCGTTTTGTATATTGTCTCGGATATGGAGAAAATGGTGTTCTCAATACAACCATAAACAAAAACCCTGGAAGCTCGGGATTTTGGAAGATATTCTTCAGTACATGTAATTCCGTAAAAACGCATTATGATTTTTCTCCTGTAATGAAGACCAGGTCTTTTCAGAATACAATCCTGAATAGAATCAGCTTATTGCAGGAAATGAAGAAAAGGGGAATATGGTTGATAGATGCGAGTATTATCGGGATAAACGGCGAGCATAAACCATCGAGAAGAAGATACAATAGGATTCTTCTGCACTGTTGGGACTGCTACATAGGAGAGATGATTGCCAGGTCATCCCCGGAACAGGTTTTCATTATCGGTAAGAGGGTCGGTAATGTGCTAGAAGACAAGGTGAGCAAAATCATCAACCGCTCACCGATTGTCATATACCAACCAAACGCCCACATTAATAAGGAGCAAAGATTCCAAGATTTTCGGAAACTTTATACAATATGCAGGGACCCAAATCGCGAGGCTGATTCTTCTACGATAAAGTCTGATAATACGAAAACATGTTCGAATGATAAAACAAAGATGACCAATATTTCTGGACACACCATACGTACAAAAGCATTAGAATGGGCGAAGATGAAGTTCGGAACATTGTCAGCACCTAAGTATTGCTCTAAATATTACGAACCTGATAAATCATGGACAGGGGCAAAGGCGTGGTGGATTCAGGTTCCTGTAAAAAGTATCGAGAAGAATACGCACGTCTGTTTCCTGCTCGAAAAAAGTCATAATAATAATGATTTTTACTGTTTGAATATACCGACATCATATTTGGAAGAGAATGACTTGGGGCTGGCAAAGCTCAACAATCATATTAACCTTTTTCTATCGGCGGAGGAGGGGCATCGATTTCAAGACCAAAGAGGACAAGGAAGGGTACGGTTTAAGCAATTCGTCATTTGACACGGGAGCAAATGCCCCCTGATTTCGTCTCTGGCAAGCTCTGGCGCGTTTTTTCCCTGAAGACGGGCTTCCCACGATTCTAAAACGAAAATGATTTTTTTATATGGGAAATGTCGAGCTTAAAAACCGCACCGGCATTGCTGCCACGAACTTCATAGCCCCAATTTAGCCCCAAATTGGCAATTTTCATAAAAAATGAATGGGATTAGAACTCCCGGTCAGTGAAGCCGCTAATCGCCTATCCCCCGCAATCCCTTGTCTGCTTAAGGAATGGCGGAAGTGCATGGGAATCGAACCCACCCGCCAGCTCGTCACCGGCACACTGGTTTTGAAGACCAGGAGGCCCACCAGGACCCCTCCACTTCCGTTGCTATAGTGTAAAGATTACGGCCCGCAATGTCAATCAGGGCTTTCATTCGGCATACACGGACAAGAAGGAGGACAGGATTCGGGGCTTAAGGGGTCAGAGTAAAACCTCAAAGACCCGTCTCACGCCCGTCCCGCCATGGCGGAACTTGAGCCCACAGAGTTGCGCAGAGAAAGGCATTACCGCTGCTTACCCTCGGAGCCTTCCAAGGGTAAGCAGCGCTTTCGATCCCGCTTATACACTTTGACGGGCGGGATAGAAAAGAAACTTTAAGTGCCGAATGTCGAATATAGACAAACAAAAAGATGCCGATCCTAAGCTTCTTCACCTCGCCGAAGGCGACGCGAGTGCGCCCTGATCCTGGCAGGCTCCGGGATCAGGGCGCTATCTTTATCTCGGGTATTTCTCCGTGCACTCTGCGGGCTTGAGCGCAGCCCGAAAAGGGCGGAGCGGGCGCGAGACAAGGTCTTTGCGCCTTTAAAATACTGGATCCAGGCCTTCGCCGGGATGACGGAGAAAGGGGACGGAGGGTGAGAGAGAGGACGTTTTTTCTCTGACCCCTTAAGTCCTCAGGTCCCGGACCCTTCTTCAGAGATCAAGGCGCGGCAGTGGTCGCGGAAGTTGTTTACGGCGATGAAGAACTCCCGCATCATGATGACCCAGTAATACTGGCCTTGCGCGGTTAAGTAAATGGTGTTGCCCTCTTTTTTAAGGCCCCCGGCCAGGCGGAAAAATGAGATCTCCGGCAGGAGGTAGAGATACGCATTGACGCCATGTTTTTTCGACAGTTCATCGAGGTCCAGGGATGTCCCGAAGAGTTTCATGAGGAAATCGTAGAGAAGGCGCTCCCGTGTGCCGCAATCCTTTCTGGCAGCCACCGGGAGCTCACCCTTTGTGAGACGTTCAATATAATCGGCAATGTCGAAGGTGTTGGCATAGACGCTTCCGCCCAGGTAGCCGATAGAGCCGCTTCCGAGGCCCGCGTATTCGTCATAGTTGACGACGTATTCATCTATCATGGCAACGTTCCTGGAAAAACACCAGGCCGTGCTGGGGCGGTAGTCGCGCCTGAGGACATGCGTTATCCTCATGTAGAGGTCCCTGCCCCGGTCGTAATCGACGCGGCCCAGCTTTTTTCCCATGAGCTTTTCCGTGGAGGTGGAGACCATGAGGGGATAGAATGTTACCTGGTCCACCGCAAGGCCCGTGAGGACCTCAAGGTCGCGTTCGAGCATCTCCATGGTCTGGGCGGGAAAGTTGAAGATCATGTCCACGTTGAGGGTGTCGAAGCGGCCCATGGTCTCGCCAAGTCTTCTTGCTATCTCCTCGCCGCTTCCGTACTTGTGAAAACGTTCCATGGCCTTCAGGAGCCCGTCGTCGAAGGTCTGGACGCCGACGGAGAGGCGGTTCACGCCCATTTCCTTGAGGAGGGCAATGTTTCTTTCGGTAAGGTGATTGGGATTCGTCTCCACGGAGACCTCGCCGATGCGGAACAGCTCCTTTGCCAGCCTCAGCGTCTTTGAAAGTTCGTCGATGAGGACCGTCGGCGTGCCGCCTCCCACGTAAACGGCACGGAAGTCATAACCAAGACCGGCGTACATCGTTATCTCTTTCCTCAAGGCGTCGAAATATGCCCGCGCGATCTCCTCCCTGAAGACAACGCGGTTGAACGAGCAGTAAGGGCAAAGCTCTTCGCAAAAAGGCACATGGACGTAGAGGAGTCTGGGAATGGCGTCACGTGGTTTCGGCACCTCGTACGTTTCCCCCGGCGCAAAGCGCAGGTAGTCGGCGTTCTTTTTGCGCGCCGCATGACATATGAATTTTTCTATCATCGCAGTTTCTACTCTATAAAAGTGTTCGGCCTAAGTCAAGCCGGAATGAGCTTTTCCCCTTGTAAAAAACTCTTTTCCGGATACAATATGAGAGGGGAGGGTATAGTTTACCTCAATGAAGGTCAAGCAAAAACCGGATACCCCGGCCTATATCTGGTTCATAAAGGGCCACAATATCGCCCTCGTCATAGCACTGGTCTTTCTCATGCTTGCGGGAATTACCTCCTTCCTGTTCTACGGGCATTACAGGGCCACCCTGGCGAAATTGCTGGAGGAGGACCGCACGACGGCAAATCTTCTCTCCCTTGTTATCGAGGGACATCTCAACAAGATCGTCAAGACCATGGAATCCTACACCAGCCGGCCCCTGCTCCTTAAGGCCGTGAGGGAAAGAAACGCCGGAAAGGCAAAGATACATCTTGCAAATATGATAAAAACGAACCCCTATATCGACATCATTCTCATATCGGACAGGCATGGCACGCTCTGGGCGTCCTATCCCAAGCGGCCGGAGGTCCACGGGAAGAGCTTCGCCTACCGGGACTGGTACAGGGGCGTCAGCAGGGACTGGCAACCCTACGTGTCGAACGTGGTGATGAGGGTTGTCGGCGAAAGGGACGCCGCCGTGCATATAGCAGTTCCGTTCCTCGATGAAAGGGGAGAGGTCTTGGGTATCCTGATCAACACCCAGCGGGCAGTCGAGCTGGGCGCTTACATACAGCGGGTACCCCTCGAGCCCGGGTCAGCCATCTCGGTCACCGACGGCAAAGGCATGATGGTCTACAGCAGCCGTTACACCATCGGGAAAGAGCTTACCCCCTACCCTTTCTTCTCGGTTATCGACACATCAAAGACCGGAAAAAACCGGTCCTTCGCCGTCCCGGACCCCCTTTCGGGCAGGCGCAGCAAATACGTCACTTTCGCGCCTGTGACCGGCATCGGCTGGTATGTTTTCGTCGGCCGCGACAGCCGCACCATTCTCCTCTCTGATTGGGCACACTACCTCCAGATGGCGGCCATTTCCCTCCTGCTGTTCCTGATGACAAGCATCTCGCTTGTATATTTCAGAAAGCGGGTCATCGCACAGAAGGCAATCGACCAGCTGGCGGCCGAGAGGCAACTGAGGGAGAGCGAATCGCGGTTCCGTGAGCTTTTCGACACCATGAGCAGCGGCGTTGCTGTCTACAGGGCAGCGGAAAACGGGGACGACTTCATCATAACCGACCTCAACGCAGCCGGGCGGAGGATCACCGGTGTCAATGCAGGCACCGATCTTATCGGTAAAAGCGTCTGCGAGGTCTTTCCCGGGGTCAGGGAGATGGGCCTCTTCGAGGTCTTCCAGAAGGTCTGGAGAACGGGAAGGGTCGAGTTCCACCCATCATCGCTCTACAGGAACGGCCGCCTCGAGTTCTGGGCGGAGAACCATGTGTACAAGCTGCCCTCGGGCGAGATCGTGGCCGTCTTTGACGATATCACGGACCGCAAAAAAGCGGAGGACAAGATCCGCAGGCTCAACGAAGGGCTCGAACGGACGGTAGCCCAGCGCACCACCCAGCTGGAGGTGGCCAACAAGGAGCTGGAGGCGTTCTGTTACTCCGTTTCGCATGACCTGCGTTCGCCGCTGCGCGCCATTGACGGCTTCAGCCAGGCCTTGCTTGAAGATTACAACGACAGGGTGGACGACCAGGGGAGGGACTACCTGGTGCGTGTCCGAACGGCAAGCCAGAACATGGCACAGCTCATTGACGACCTGTTGATGCTCTCGCGCATATCGAGGGTGGAAGTGCGGGAGGAGACCATCGACCTGAGCGCGCTGGCCCGCTCAAAATTCAAAGAGCTCCGGGATGAGAACCCGGGGCGCGTTGTAGACCTTGCCGTCCAGGAAGAGGTTATGGCACAGGGCGACCCGAACCTGCTCGGGATAGCAATGACAAACCTCCTGGGGAACGCGTACAAGTTCACGCGGAACAATCCCCATGCGCGGATAGAGTTCGGCGCTGTCACGCACGAAGGCAAATATGCCTACTTTGTCCGCGACAACGGCGTCGGGTTCGACATGAAATACGCCGACAAGCTCTTCGGCGCCTTCCAGCGCCTCCACTCAAAAAGCGAATTCGAAGGTACCGGGATAGGACTTGCCACCGTCGCGCGCATCATTCATAAGCACGGTGGGAGGATATGGGCAGAAGCTGAAGTGGGAAAGGGGACAACATTTTATTTTACGCTTTAGGAGCGGAATATAGAATAACGAGTATCTAATATCGGACTTCGGCGGGCGAAAGGTTAGGGGTGGAAGGCAAAAAAAGGTGGAATTTCGTATTTAGATTTTTCGATATTCAGTGTACGATATTCGATATTCTGCCTTTAAAAGGAGGTTAGCATGGAACAAAAGATCATACTTATCGTCGAGGACGATCCTGACGATGTGGAACTCACCCTGCGTGCCTTCAAGAAGAACAACATCTCCAACGACGTGGTGGTTGCCCGGGACGGGGTAGAAGGCCTTGACTACCTTTTCGGGACCGGCGCATACGCGGGGAGGGACACGGGCATAATGCCTGTCTTCATCCTCCTCGACCTGAAACTTCCCAGGGTGGACGGACTCGATGTGCTCCGGCGCATCCGGGAGGATCGAGCGAACGAAACTCCTTCCCGTTATCGTCCTCACCTCATCCAACGAGGAAAAGGACGTGGTGAACAGTTACCGCCTGGGGGCGAACAGCTACGTCAGAAAGCCCGTTGATTTCAACCAGTTCTCCGAGGCCATCAAGCAGCTCGGGCTCTACTGGCTGATCCTGAACGAACCGCTGCCATTAAGTGCGGTACAGAGAGAATTAGAACGATGCCTTTCGATATTCTATATTCGGCTTCTCGAATTAAGCCTTTGAGAGGTATAAATGACTGACCTGCGCAAACTGATGGTCCTCATCGTAGAAGATTCTGAAGACGATGCATTGCTCATTGTCCGCGAGTTGAAACGTGGAGGGTACGAGCCTGTATTTGAACGTGTGGAAACAGAAAAGGACATGCGCGCCGCGCTCGAAGGGCAGGAATGGGACATCATCATATCAGACTACAAGATGCCGCACTTCAACGGTCTTGCCGCACTCGAGATCTACAAGGAAACAGGGCCGGACATACCCTTCATCATCGTTTCCGGCTCCATCGGTGAGGAGATCGCAGCGGAAACAATGGTATCTGGGGCCCACGATTACGTGATGAAGAACAATCTGGCCCGTCTTTTGCCCGCCGTTCAAAGGGAGCTCAGAGAGGCGCAGCTGAGGAAGGCACGGAGGCGTTCGGCAAAAGAGCTCATCCTTACCGAATTGAGGCTGAAAGCGCTCCTCCAGCTTTACCAGATGGCGGATGCCCCGCTTGATGAGATCATCGATTTTGTCGTGGAGGAATGCCAGAAGATCAGTGAGAGCAAGTTCTCTTTTATCGGCTTTATCAATGAAGATGAGACGGTCATGCATACCCACCTGTGGCCTCGGAAGGCAATGGAGCAGTGCACGGTGGACGGAAAACCAGTCGGGTTCCCACTCAAGCGGGCCGGGTTATGGTGTGAGGCCATTCGCCAGAGGAAGGTCGTTATCGTGAACAACTACGCGGACCCCAACCCTTACAAAAAGGGTTCCCCCGAGGGCCACTTCCCCCTGACACGTTTCGTGGGCGTCCCTCTCATCGACAAGAACCGTGTCGTCCTTGTTGCCGGCCTTGCAAACAAGAAAGAACCATACATCGAATCCGATATGACCCATGTCTCCCTGCTCCTTGAAGGGATGTGGAACTACATACAGAAGAGGAACGCGGAAACGGAGCTCAGGAAATCCCTGGAATTCCAGCAGCAGCTGATCGATGCGCTGCCGCTGCCTGTTTTTTATAAAGACCTTGAAGGAAGGTACCTCGGATGCAACGAGGCCTTCGAAAAATTCTTTGGAATGAAAAGAGAAGAGATCGCCGGTAGATCGGTATACGAAATTTCACAGAAAAATAATGCTGATATCTACCATGAAAAGGACCTGGCACTCATAGAAGACCCGGGCGGGACACAGGTCTATGAATCGCTCGTGCGGGATACCGGCGGAGATGTCCATAACATGATCTTCCATAAGGCCGTTTTCCGCTCTTCCGATGGTCCAGTCGGCGGTCTCATCGGGGTTATCTTCGATATTACCCCTCTCAAAAAAGCCCAGAAAGAGATCGATGACACCCTGGGGAAACTTCGCAAGAGCGAAGAAACGTTACTTGCAGCGATCAACGCCACACATGAGAGTCTGGTGATGATAGACCGGCAAGGCACGGTGCTTCTGTCGAACATTATCGCCGCAGAAAGATTGGGAAAAAGTGTTCCGGAACTTTTAGGCACCTGCATCTATGGCCATTTTTCGGAGGACGTGGCAGGAACACGAAAGGAATGGTTCGATAAAGTATTCGATACAGGTAAAACGGTACATTTTGAGGATATGAGGGCCGGCAGGCATTTCGAGCTTTACGTTTACCCTGTTTTTGATGGGAATAACGAGATATCGCGGGTGGCCATCTTTGCCCGGGAGATAACCGACCGCAAACAGGCCGAGGACGCCCTTCGCAAGAGCGAAGAAAAATACCGTTCCATCTTCGAGAACGTTATTGAGGGCATCTTCCAGACCGTACCCGAAGGGCGCTTCATCAGCGTCAACCCTGCCATGGCGCACATACACGGTTTCGCTTCTCCGGAAGAGATGGTCGCGGGCATCACCGATATCGGCAAACAGCTCTATCAAGACCCTGGGATCAGGAAAAAGTACGTCAGGATCCTTGAGGAAAAAGGCAAGATCGAGAACTTTGAAGCGCAGGTACACCGCAGGGACGGGAGCATCATATGGACATCGGTCAATGCCCGGACTGTCAGGGACGCTGCCGGGAACATTCTCCGCTTCGAGGGCACCTCTGAGGAGATCACGGAGCGCAAGAAGGCTGAAGAAGAGCTGAAAACCTCCACACTGAAGCTGAGAAAGAGCCTGATAGGGACAATTCAGGTCATATCAATGATGCTGGAAACCAGGGACCCCTACACGGGGGGCCACCAGAATCGGGTATCAAACCTTGCCCGCGCCATAGCCCAGGAGATGGCCCTCTCAAAGGAAATGATCGACAGCATCAGGATGGCGGGAAGCATCCACGACATCGGGAAGATGTCGGTGCCCGCCGAGATATTAAGCAAGCCGACCAGGCTGAGCGATATAGAGATGAGCATCCTCAAGGTCCACCCCCAGACAGGATACGACATCCTGAGAGTGGTGGAGCTGCCCCCGCCGATCGCCGAGATCGTCCTCCAGCACCACGAAAGGCTGGACGGTTCCGGCTATCCCCAGGGATTGAAAGATGGCGAGATCCTCCTTGAGGCGCAGATAATGTCTGTAGCTGACGTTGTCGAGGCCATGGCGGCCCACCGTCCCTACCGGCCCGCCATTGGCATCGATGCCGCTCTTGAAGAGATCGAGAAGAACAAGGGCATCCTCTACAACCGGGAGGTTGCCGAGGCATGTGTAAGGTTGTTCAGGGAAAAAGGATTCAAATTCGAGTGAACAAAAGTGTAATTGAAATAACTTGACAGGGCATATAAAGGTAGATAAAACATGGGAGCTTCCGGAATACCCATGGACAGGCCCGCGCTCATAAAGTTGCTTATCCTTTTCGTTCTTTTTGCTGTTGCCTCATGCAGCAGCATGGGAACCAATGGGCCTGACGGCTACATCAAACAACAAACAGCTGCCAAACCAAAAACCTCCACACCGGAGGACACCTCACCGAAGTCCTCAAGGGAAACGGTGACCACGGAGACAATAGGGGTAATTGGCGGCCCCGGCCAGGGCGAGGTCACCGGCGATTCGCTCGTACGGATCAAGACCAAATCGAACGTCATCTTCACGGGGGTTGTCACCGGCATCGATACGGCGCAAAAGACCATCTCCGTGAAAAGCACCGGAAAGAACATGACCTTCGATCTCGCCAACCCGGTCCTGCGGGGTTATCCAAACGTCAGCGCCATAAAAACGGGCGATACCATTACGCTCGGATACATCAGGAACGGGATCGGCATTGTCAAGGGGGAGAACTTTCACGAGGACCTCAAGGAACAGACCGCCCCCGATGAGGCGGTCCCCTTGAAATCAAAGAGCAAACGATCAAAGAGCGAGAGAGCGAAACAATCGAACCGCACCACTCCCGTAAAGGTCAAATACAGGGTCAACTCCATGAACTTCAAAGACGTGGACAACAACAAGGACGGAAGGATATCACCCGTTGAGCTCGGCGCCGTCA
Source organism: uncultured delta proteobacterium (assembly GCA_963816115.1). GTDB lineage: Bacteria > Desulfobacterota > Syntrophorhabdia > Syntrophorhabdales > Syntrophorhabdaceae > Delta-02. The sequence goes on from CAWFIZ010000003.1 coordinate 14,547, forward strand.
TCCCGGGACTGACCTTGGAAGATTTCAAGAAATACGACAAGAATGGCGACGGCAGCCTCGACGAAACCGAATACCGCAGCGTAAGAAAAAGATAGGAAAGGCAGTTTGAGAGTTTGACAGTTTGAATGTTTGTGAAGCGATCTAAAAAGAAAAAGAGAAGCTTTTTTCCTTTTCACTTTCAAACGTTCAAACTTTGAAACATTCAAACTGTTTTATTTGAAATGTTTCCGAAAGGTCTTTTCGAGGACTGTCCTAACGTCTTTTCGGAAGGCCTCGTAGCTTTTTAAGAATTTTATGCCTTCGGCGGTTATGTGTGAGCCTCCGCCTGATACACCGCCCACTTTTCTTTCAAGAAGCGCGAAGCCGAGGCGCTCCTCAATGGCTTGGAGCATGAGCCAGGCCTTACGGTAGGACATGTTGAGGTCCATGGCGGCCTGATGAAGGGAGCCCGTCTGTTCTATCTGCCTGAGCACCTGGTAGGGGCCTTCCCCGAAAGCCTTACCGTCGTTGTCGATCCACACCTTGTATGCTACCTTCATATCTCCCGTGTCCTTTTAGAAAAAACTTGACAGCGTTATTCCCGATAGTATATAACTAAAAATCCTTTCTATTGGGATACGGCCGTCGCGTTTACGTAGCCGGACGGCCGTATTTCTTTTTCATCCCTTGTCGCCGACGAGCGGCAGGACCTTGTCGACGTGGAAATAGACGAGGAAGCGCTTGTCGTTCTTTTGATCATCGGGGACCTTATAGGTCTTGCGCCAGCGGATCTGTTCGATCTTCGCGGGGTCTGTCTCCTCCTTCAGCTTCGTGAGGTAGAGGCGCTTGCCTATGAACGTCCCCTCTGCCGCTTCCGCGAAGATATACGCCGCGTGGGGATTTGATTGAAGGTTGGCGTGGGTGAGACGGTCCGTCATTATCCATACCGCCGTTTCTTCATCAATGAAATGCGGTCTAGAGTAGACCGCCGCATCAACCATCCCCTTCGCGTCCGCCGTCGCCAGAACGCCTCTTCCTTTCGTGTTCTCAAAATATTCGCTGAGCTTCATGGATACCTCCTCGGGCCTTTTTGTCTTGTTTTCTCATTATAGCAAAGATTGCATGATTTGTTATAAAATAAGAACATGCAGGAAATGGACACACTGGCAGATCGCGTTCGGACCATCAGGGAAGGAAAGCCCGGCCATGGCCCGGCGGCTTACTGGATGAGCCGCGACCAGCGCGTACATGACAACTGGGGGCTTATTTACGCACAGGAAAGTGCCCGCCGGCAGGGCCTTCCCCTGGTCGTCGTTTTCTGTCTTTCCCCCTCTTTCCTCGGGGCAACGCTGAGGCAATACGGGTTCATGCTGCGTGGCCTGGAAAAGGTATCGGCCGCGCTTCGACGGCTTGGGGTCCTGTTCTTTCTTCTGCCCGGCGACCCGCCCGGCGCCCTTTCCAGGTTTATCGAGGAAAACGACGTGTCCTTCCTCGTCAGCGACTTCGACCCTCTTCGCATCAGGAGGCAATGGAAGGACGAGGTCGCCCGGTTGGTAAGCATACCGTTTTACGAGGTGGACACCCACAATATCGTCCCCTGCTGGCTTGCCTCCGGCAAAAGAGAGTATGGCGCCTACACGATCCGCAGGAAGATAGGCCGCCTGCTGCCTCGTTTCCTCAACGACTTTCCCGCCCTCAAAAAACATCCATACCCCATGAGACAACAGGGGATTTTTCTCAATGCGCCAAGGGTCCTTGCGAACCTCAGGATAGACCGGTCCGTCAATGAGGTCCGCTGGATAAAGTCCGGCGAGGATGAAGCGAGGCGGATGCTCGATTCATTCATCGATACAAGGCTTGGCCGTTATGAGGGGGGCCGCAACGACCCGGTGGAGGGCTGCCAATCCGATCTCTCACCTTATCTTCACTTCGGGCAGATCGCACCCCAGCGTATCGCGCTGGAGGTAAAAAAGTGCGCCGCCGCCGACCACGCGAAAGAGGCCTTCCTTGAAGAACTTGTCGTCCGCAGGGAGCTATCCGACAATTACTGCTATCACACTCGAGACTACGACAGCTTCAATGCGTTTCCCGAATGGGCCCGAAAAACGCTCGATGACCACCGCAAGGACGAGCGCCCCTATCTATACTCCGTGGAGCAGTTCGAATCGTCGAAGACCCATGACGATCTCTGGAACGCCGCCCAGAAGGAAATGGTCGTCAGGGGCAAGATGCACGGCTATATGCGGATGTACTGGGCGAAGAAGATCCTCGAATGGACCCCGTCACCCGAAGACGCGCTCCTGGCAGCGATCTATCTCAACGACCGCTATGAGCTCGACGGGCGGGACCCGAACGGTTATACGGGTATTGCCTGGAGCATCGGCGGGGTTCACGACAGGGCCTGGGGCCAACGAAATGTCTTTGGAAAAATCCGTTACATGAGTTATAATGGGTGCGCGTCAAAGTTCAGCATTAAAGGCTATATACAGTACGTTTCAGAACTTGACAGATGACAATAAAAAAACCCATACCAAGTAAAACACAAAAGGGGGCCGCCGAGATCCCGAAGCGGCTCAAGGCCTTCAACGCCAGGGAACCATTCGCCGTCCTCGCCACAAATGAAGGGGGGAAACCCTACACCTCTCTCATCTCTTTTGCCTTCACGCCAGACCTTAGAGAGGTCATCTTCGCAACACCGAGGAACACGAGGAAATTCAGGAACATCATCGACGCGAAAGATGTGGCGCTCCTCATAGACAACCGTTCCAATAAGAAGAAGGGTTTCATGGAGACCGAGGCCATCACCGTCACGGGCTCAGCCCGGGCCCTTCGCCGCGGCAGGGCCTGGATAGAATATGCCGGCATATTCCTTAAAAAACACCCGGAGCTGGAAGAGTTCATCAACGTGCAAACGACAGCCCTCATTGTCATAGAAATCACGAGCTGCGTCCACGTGGGGCAATTCCAGACCGTCACCGTCATGGATTGGAACAAGCAGGAGGGCTAAAAGAACATGTGGAACTGGAAACCATTTTACGAAGACGGGAGCTTCTCCGCGTTCTGCGACCTTGACCAGATCGTCGACACCGAAGCGGACGAAGACGGGTTTTACAGCTCCATGGACTGCTACCGCCCCCTTCCCATTCGTTTCGGCGTTTTTGTATCGATCGTCCTCAAGAACAAGGACGACATGGCCCGCTACCTCGACGAACGCAAAAAACGCTCCCTGCCCGTTACCGGATACAGGTCCTATCGATACTCTCTCTGCCTCGTCGAGGTCGACGCCGGGCAGATGCGCTCCCGCGTCCTGCCGGCGGGAGATTATGATTCAAAGGACCGCCAGCTCGGCGACACCTGCATCATAACCGAGATCACCCCGCCCATCCTTGCCGGCATCGATGAAAAATGGAAACCCATCAGGTCAAAAAAAACCCACCCCATGATCCGCAACCTGGCAAAGCTGTTCTTTCCGAAAAGATAAAAACTATCTCACGCCCGCTCCTCCGTTTGCAACGGAGTCGCTTGAGCACGCAGAGATCGCAGAGAAATGCCTGAGAGAAGACTGCGGCATGATCTTGGAGCCGACCAAGATCATGCCGCACTCGCATCGCCTGGCGGCGAATTAATGATCCTTACGATCCCTTCCTTTACAAGTGTCACATTAAAGTTGATGAGAAGTCCCAAAGGTTTTTTGGCGAGTTTTAAATATGTCATCAGTTGTTTCTTATGGACAGGCTGAATCTCTTCCACCGATTTCAGTTCCACTATTATAGTATCTTCTACAAGAAGGTCTAGCCTGAAGCCGCAATCCAAAATATTATGTCCCCGGTATGAAACTCTCAGGGAAACTTCTCTTTCTGTCCTGATTCCCATCAGGTCAAGTTCTATAGCCATGGATGATTGGTATACTCCTTCCAAGAGTCCGGGGCCCAATTCCTTGTGTATGTTGATAGCCGCCTTAATAACTTTTGATGTGAGATTATCCAGTTTCTCTTTGTCCATGTTCTTACCTCCCTATACACATATTACTTTTGTCTTATATTGTTTTTTTATCCCGCCTGTCACAAGCGAAAGGGCGGGATCGAGAGTGCCCCTTAACCTTGGAAGGCTCCGAGGGTAAGGGGCAAAATGTTTCTCTCTGCGTTCTCCGCGTGCTCAAGAGAGGAGCAAAGCGACGAGCGGGCGTGAGATAAGGTCTTTTTTTAATATCTTTTTCCTTGCCCCTTTTCCCTGCCTCTTTTCAAATTGACAAAAAGCGTTTCGACAGGTTATAAAGTGGCATGATCGAACGATATACGCGTGAGCGCATGGCCCGAGTCTGGACCGATGAGAACAAGTACCGGAAGTGGCTCGATATCGAGGTCCTCATATGCGAGGCATACGCGAAGCTCTCCCTCATCCCTGCCGATGACATGAAGAACATCAAGGAAAAGGCCAGTTTTGACGTTGCCCGCGTCCTCGAGATAGAGGAGAGGACCAGACACGACGTAGTTGCATTCATAGAAAACGTCGCCGAATATGTCGGCCCCTCATCCAAGTACATCCACATGGGCGTCACCTCGTCGGACATCCTTGACACCTCCTTCTCGTGCCTTTTGAACGAAGCCGCGGACATCCTCGTCGAGGACATCGCCGCGCTCATGGGGGTCCTCAAGGAAAAGGCGTACGCCTGCAAGGACATGCCCGCCATCGGCAGGACACATGGCATACATGCCGAACCTGTCACCTTCGGTCTCAAGATAACCCATTTCTACGACGAGATGAAACGCAACCTGGAACGGATGAAGGCCGCGAAAGAGCGCATCCGCTATGGCAAGATATCCGGGGCCGTCGGCACCTATGCCCACGTTCCCCCTTCGGTTGAGGAGTATGTCTGCGAAAAACTGGGCCTCAAGGTGTGCCCCATATCGTCGCAGATCATCCCGCGCGATTATTACGCCGAGTTCTTCACCACTCTGGCGCTCGTCGGTTCCACCATCGAGAGGATGTCCATGGAGGTACGGAACCTCCAGCGCACCGAGGTCGGCGAGGCGGAGGAGTTCTTCCGGAAGGGTCAGACGGGTTCGTCCGCGATGCCCCACAAGAGAAACCCCATAGCCTCGGAAAACCTCTGCGGCCTGGCAAGGCTGCTCCACGGTTACGCCATGTCATCGCTCGAGAACATCCCCCTCTGGCACGAAAGGGACATCAGTCACTCCTCTGTGGAGAGGGTCATCGCCCCCGACGCCACCATCGCCCTAGATTACATGCTGGAGAGGGTCAAGAACGTTTTCAAGAACCTCATTGTCTACCCCGGGAAGATGCAGAAGAACCTGGAGATCACCAGGGGCCTCTACCACTCGGAGGCGATCCTCATCGCCCTCATCAGGAAAGGGCTCACCAGGCAGGAGGCCTACAAGGTCACCCAGGCCGTCGCCATGCGCTGCTACGAGGGAGGCCTGGATTTCGTGACGGAGCTGAAAAAGGATGGCCGAACTGGGCAAATATCTATCCGAAAAAGAGATCGAGGAAACCTGCACCAACGAACACTACTTCCGCCACATCGATATGATCTTCAAACGCGTATACGAGTAAAGAAATAGTTTCAGAGTTTCATAGTTTGTGAAACTGTCTTTCCCTAGCAGACGGCTTTTACGTACCTGATATGCAGGTCGTAAAGGACGCCGTCGATAAGCCTCTCTTCGTCCTCGCTCAGGTTTCCCTTCGTCTTTTCTTTGAGGATCTCGATGATGTTGATCGTCTGTTTTGCCAGTGGAAGGTTGACATTGTTTTCGCTGCTGATCGGGTCCGGCAGCTCCCCGAGACATACCAGCGCCGATGTGGAGAGAGACAATATGAACGTGGATAATGTCAGTTCAGGGAATAAATTCTCTTCCGCGGCCTCGCAGGTACCAACCTCATCTTTGACCTTATCTTTTATATCTTTTAAATCCGTCATGGCGACCCCCCTAAAGAAGAGTATCGAGCTTTACCGGCAAAAAGAAGAGGCTGTCATTCCTTTTCACCTGGTAGAGGATGTAGTTCCTCCTGAGCCCTTCGATCATAAAGGTATCGAAATCCTTGTTGTTCTTCACCGGATTGTTATTGATCTTCACTATGACATCACCCTTTTTCAGCCCCGACTTCATGCCGATACCACCAGGAAATACCTTTACCACCACAACGCCGTCCTTATCGCGCAGACGGTATTTGAACTTCGGGTATCCCGATATGTCGGAAACCTTCATACCGCACAGCACCTGGTCAACGGGCATTGGCGTATAGTCTTCGATATCGGCCACATCGATATTGACGGTGTATTTTTTCCCGCTCCGGGCCACGCGAAGCTGCAGCGTGTCGTTCTTCTTGATGGAGCGGACAAGCCCCTGGAGCTTCGAGGATTCACGGATCACCTTCTTGTTTATCTCGGTGATCTTATCGCCGATACGAAAACCGTATTTAATGGCGGGGCTTCCCGCTATGATCCTGTTGACATAGAGGTAATGTCTTCTCTCTTCCTTCTGTCTTTCGATAAAAAGACCGAGGATGGGCCGTCTCGGTGTGTTCTCGACGAATTCCGAGAGGATGGTCATAACATCGTCCATGGGGATGGCAAACCCTATTCCCTTGCCTTCGCCGTAAATGGCGGTCACAATGCCCATTGGAGTGCCGTTGGCATCGAGAAGGACACCACCGCTGTTACCCGGATTGATGGCGGCATCGGTCTGGATAAGGTTCGCGTAGATCTTGTTGTCGATCCTCAGGTTTCTCCCGAGTGCGCTCACCACTCCGACAGAGACGGAACTGGAAAGACCGTAGGGGTTCCCGATGACTATGGCCTTTTCTCCCACACGTACCTTTTTGGCCGCTATGGTAAGGTAGGGAAAATCGGTCTTGCTCGATATGATCTTGAGAAGGGCGATATCGTATTCCGGGTCACTGCCCAGCACGTAGGCATCGTATTCCTTGCCGTTTATGAATTTCACCCTGATGTTGATCGCCTTGGCGATAAGATGTTCGTTGGTAACTATGATCCCCCTCGGATCAAGGACAACGCCTGAGCCGATGTTCTCAACGAGTTCCTCCGCATCGTCTTCGCCGGCAAAATACTTTTTAAAGAATGACGACGATTTCTTTTCGTCAGGATCGGCCTTGAACATCTCTTCCGTTTTGATGTTCACGATGGCCTTGCCGGCCATTTCCACAACGTCCGCAGCCCGGTCGTCCTGCTGCGCGCGGGGCGGCTTCGTGCGAACACCTTGCGCGTTGACCGGCCGGGACATAAGAACAACAAAAGCGGCAAAGACAAAAAGGAAAAAGCAAAGAAGATAAAGCCTCTTCCCTTTTATCCGGTTCCGAAATAAGGATCCTGCAGGCACCATGATAGATGATACCCCGACAATAGTAGTAACAAGAAGCCGCGATTGGTTTTTCAGTATCAGTTTTCCTTTACCCTTTGGCGCTTCTTGATAAGTTTTTTCACTGAATCAAGGATAATGTGGGCGATCTCATCCTTGCTGAGCTTTGGCACCTGCTTGGTAGTGCCCGACCGGTCGATGATCGTCACTTCATTGTCTTCGGAACCGAACCCGATGCCCGCCTGGGCCACGTTATTCGCGATGATGAGATCGAGGTTCTTCCTTTTCAGTTTGTCCAGGGCGTGCTCGATGATGTTCTCCGTCTCCGCGGCAAAACCGATGACGATCCGGTCGCCCTTGACCTTGCAAAGCTCGGCAATGATATCGGGGTTTTTCTCCAGCTCAAGGGTCATGAAATTGGAATCGCCCTTCTTTTTGATCTTCTGGCAGTTCTCGCTGCGGCACTTGAAATCGGCAACAGCTGCCGTCTTGATGATCACCGTCGAGTCCTTCTGGTGTTCCATGACAACGTCGAGCATCTCGCATGCCGTCGTGACTGCGCCTTATGGGTATGTCCGTCCTGTGCAGTGTGATCGAGGTCTCTCCGGTGACAAGGATAACGTCCGCGCCGCGTCTTTTTGCCATTTTCGCGATGGCATAACCCATCTTCCCGGAAGACCGGTTCGTTATGCACCGCACCGGGTCGATGAATTCCATGGTAGGGCCCGCCGTAACAAGTATCCTCTCACCCGTCAGGTCCTTTTCGGTGAAGATGTCCTCGATCCTTTCAACGATCTCTTCGATCGAAGGAAGCCGCCCCTTGCCATCGGTGCCGCAGGCAAGATCGCCGCTTGCCGGTTCCATAAGCTCATAGCCGGCATCGCTGAGCTTCCGAAGATTGGCCTGCACCATCTTGCTCGACCACATTTTAGTGTTCATTGAAGGGACAAAGAACACCGGCACCGTTGTTGCCATCACCATGGTGGTCAGAAAATCATCCGCAATACCGTTCGCGACCTTCCCGATAATATTCGCGGTCGCGGGCGAGATGACAAGGAGGTCCGCAATATCGGAAAGGGCGATATGCCCTATCTTTGATCCCCTGAAAAGCTCGAACATCTCATGGATGACGGGATTCCCCGACAACGTCTGGAATGTAAGCGGCGTGACGAACTGCATGGCATTTTTTGTCATGACCACGTGGACATTGGCGCCGTGCTTCGAGAGCGCCCGGATAAGCTCCGCCGTTTTGTAGGCCGCTATCCCTCCCGTAATTCCTACGATGATCTCCTTGTTGCGTAACATGCTGAATTGGGTGTCTTTCATATCAAATGTTGAGACCCAGTCTCCTTATAAATCTCGTAAAAAGGTTCGCCTTGGGCACGTACACAGGAGAAACGATATCGACCTTGCCGATCGTCTCGTTATCGAGCTTGATCACCAGCTCTCCTAACTTCTGGCCCTCCCTGATCTCTCCCTTTATCTTCTCCGGGAGGAGGATCTCCTTTTTTTACGGTGCCCTTTTTGTCGATGGCGATAGGGTAAAGGAAACTCTTCTCCGTCACTCCTTTCATTTTTCTGTACTTCCCGTCGACAAGAAATACATCCCGGTCTACGACCTCTCCTTTCTTGACGATGTTCAACATTTTATACTGTGCAAAGGCCTTTTGCAACTTTTCCATGGCGGCGGCGTCGCGTATCTTTCCGGTGGGGCTCCCCATGATGACGGCAATGAACCTGATCTCTCCCCGCCTGGCCGTTGCGACAATGTTAAATCCTGCTTCCCGGAAATAGCCGGTCTTGAGGCCGTCTGTTCCCGGGAATTTCCCAAGGAGCTTGTTCGTGTTCGAAAGAGTGAATCGACCGCCCCTGAAGGTATCGCTCTGGATCGATGTCCATTCCATGAGCTTGGGGTACTTGATCAGCTCGCGGGCCAGAATGGCAAGGTCATGGCAGGAGGTCAGGTCCTCTTTTTCACCTTTCGCAGGCGGCAGGCCGTGGACGGTATGGAATTGTGTATCGGCCAGCCCCAGCACCTTCGCCTTTTCGTTCATGAGCCTGATCATTTTATCCTTGCTGCCGGCCACATGCTCGCTGATGGCGTACGAGGCATCATTGGCAGAGGCGACCATCATCGCCTTCATGAGCTCTTCGATGGTGAAGGTCTCGCCTTCCTTCAGGTAGACCTGGCTGCCGCCTATTCTGGAAGCTTCTTTCGTTATGGTCACCTTGTCGGTGAGCTTTATCGCTCCCGTTGCAAGCCTTTCCATGACCACATAGGCCACCATGAGCTTCGTTATGCTCGCCGGCGCCCGTTTTTCACGGGCATTGGCCCCGTCGATCACCCTGCCGCCGCCTGCCTCCACAACGAGGAAGGCCTTATAGGGAACCTCGGCCTCCTTCTTCTGGCGTGCGGGGGCGGCCTTCTTGTTGTGGGCATTCTTCGCCGGAGCGGCCGCCTGGCCCGCAAAAACGGTGACCAGTGAGAAAAGCAATGCCAGGGTGAAGATCAAAAGTTTTTTCATACCGCGCCGGTCCCTTCTATTTATTTGGTTTATCCATGAACATCTTAATAAGGTCTATGGGCAACGGGAAGATGATCGTCGAGTTCTTTTCCGTCGATATCTCTATCAGTGTCTGCATGTAGCGCAGCTGGAGCGCCATGGGGTTCTGGGAAAGGATCTCGGACGCCTCGGAGAGCTTCGTCGCAGCCTGGTACTCACCTTCGGCACCGATGATCTTGGCCCTTCTCTCCCTCTCCGCCTCTGCCTGGCGGGCGATCGCTCTTTGCATCTCCTGTGGAAGGTCGACGTTCTTAACCTCCACGTTGGACACCTTTATGCCCCACGATTCCGTATGGGTATCGAGTATCTCCTGGAGCCGCTCGTTCAGCTTCTCCCTGTGAGACAAAAGATCATCGAGCTCGGCCTGACCGAGGACGCTCCTTAAGGTGGTCTGGGCAAGCTGGCTTGTGGCATAAAGGTAGTTTTCCACGTCGATGATCGCCTTCAGGGGGTCCACCACGCGGAAATAGACAACGGCGTTCACCTTGATAGTGACGTTGTCACGGGTGATGACGTCCTGCGGCGGTATATCGAGGACTACGGTCCTCAGGCTCACCTTCACCATGCGGTCAATGATGGGGATGAGTATGATAAGACCCGGCCCCTTGGGCATACCGAGGACCCTGCCGAGCCTGAAGATGACACCCCTTTCGTATTCGTTGAGTATCTTTATGGCGCTGAATAAGAAAAAAACGATTATTATGATGACAAACACGATGGGAATTGAAAACATGGTGTTAACCTCCTTTTGGTCTCACCTTTACGACAAGGCGCTCCACCGCGGTGACAATAACATCTTCGCCTTTTTTGACAGCTTCATCGCCAGTGGCGCTCCAGAGCTCACCGTGGACCATGACCTTTCCCTTGCCGCCCGCAGCGATATCCGTCCTTGCGACACCTTCCTCCCCCACAAGGCCCTCCTTGCCGGTCCTGACCTTTGACAGCTGCGCCTTCACTGCGTAAGAGAGTATGCCAAACACAAAGATGGCCGATACTATGGCAACAACAAGAATGGTCTTGAAAGATATGGACAGGACGCTGGACGGGAGATCAATGAGCATGACCGAACCGATCACGACAGATATGATGCCTGCGATACCCAGTACCCCGTGACTTATGATCTTTACCTCCAGTATAAAAAATACAATGCCCAGGAGTATAAGCGCAAGTCCCGCGAAGCTGATGGGGATCGCCTGAAAGGCGTAAAGCGCCAGTATGAGCGAGATACCGCCCATTACGCCGGGAAAGATCGCCCCCGGGCTGTAGAACTCGAAAAGGATCCCGTATATGCCGATCATCATGAGAATGTAAGCCACATTGGGGTCGCTGATATAGGAGAGGAACCGGTACTTGGAAGGCATCGGCAGCTCCACCATTTTCATACCTTTGGTCCTCAGGGTCGTCTTGCCCTGTTTTATCTCCACCGTTTTCCCGTCGATCTGCGCCAGAAGATCATCGAGGGAATCGGCGACAACATCTATGACATTCCTGGCCAGTGCCTCCTTCGCGGTTATAGAGGCGCTTTCCGTAACGGCCTTCGCTGCCCAGTCGGCATTCCTTCCCCGTTTGGCGGCAATGCTCTTTGAATACGCCTCGGCATCCCTTACGACCTTCTTCATGCTTGTCGCGTCCGCCTTTTCCCCGCCGATGCTGACGGGATGCGCCGCGCCCACGTTCGTACCCGGGGCCATGGCCGCAACGTGCGAGGCCAGGAGTATGATGGCCCCCGCCGATGCTGCCCGCGCCCCCGAAGGGGCCACATAAACGACAACGGGTATGCGGGCATCCATGATCCCCTTCACGATGTCCCGCATTGACGTATCGAGACCGCCGGGGGTGTCGAGAAGGACAACGATCGCTTCCGCATTCTTTTGGGTGGCATTTTCAATGGATTCACGCAAAAAACCGGCAACGGGCGGGTTGATTGCGCCGTTTATCCTGACCGTGTAAATATCTTTTGCGTTTGAAAGGGATGGCGAAAGAATTGCCGCGACAAGCAGCAAAAAGATGAAACAGTTCTTCTTCATCGCCCTGGGAAGATCTCCTTAAGCCTTTTTTCAACGGGTGCGGGGACAAAACCGGAAACACAGCCGCCGAATTCCGCGACCTCCTTGATCGTCCTGGAGCTTATGAAAAAATAATCCTTGCTTGTCATCATGAACAGGGTGTCCATGCCGGGGTTCAAGGTCCTGTTGATGGACGCCATCTGGAACTCGTACTCGAAGTCGCTCATGGCACGAAGGCCCCTGATGACGAACCGCGCGTTCACCTTCTTCACGTAGTCGATAAGGAGGCCGTCAAAACTGTCAACGATAACATTTTCGTTCCCGTTTATTGACTGCCGGATAAGCTCTTTTCGCTCTTCGAAGTTGAAAAGGCCCTTTTTCTCAATATTGTAAGCTATAGCCACTATGACCTTATCAAAGAGGGCAAGCCCTCTCGTGAGGATGTCCATGTGCCCGAAGGTGATGGGGTCGAAAGAACCGGGATATACAGCGATCGTGTCTTTCATGTCGTCTCCTTATGCGCGAAAATGCCTTGTGCCTGTCAGTACGGTGATCACAGTATCTCCGTATCTTCTCGTTCTTGCATCTGTTCGCTTCTCAAAAAGGGCCGCGGTGTCTGCCTCCCGTCCGGAATACTCCGCTATTGTAACGGTATCGACGGTATAAACAGGATTCGTATCGAGAATTGTCATCACGTCCGCAACATATCCCCTTTCATAGGGAGGATCCATGAAAATTATATCATAGGTATTGTTCCTGCCATACAGAAAAGGAATGGCATATCTTACATCCATATGTAACGCTTGGCAATATTTATTTAAAGCCACTCTGGCGAGGTTTTTCCCGATGAGGTCCATCATTTTTCCGTTCGATTCGACGAGCGTTGCCGAGGCGGCCCCACGGCTTACAGCCTCTATCGAGAACGAACCGGAGCCGGCAAAGAGGTCGAGGACGGTCATGCCCTCGATGTCCCCGATAATATTGAATATCGCTTCTCTGACCTTTGAGGATGTGTATCGTGCCGTCTCGCCCGGCAGAGAGCTTATCGACATCCCTTTCAGCCTGCCCCCCGTGATCCGCAGTGTCGGCACCGGCCTTACCCGAAAAGGAGTCGGGCCGCCTCGGCGATCCGCTCCATCCCTTTTATTTCGTGGGGGGCAAGGTGAAGAACGGTGAGGGCCTTGTCCCGGTAAGTTTGCATGAGCTCGTCTATATAGCCCTCCTGCATGGCCTTGCGAATCCGGTGAAACTCGCAGTCGGCATCACGCACCACGTTGTTGATGACGATATTTTCAACGGCAAGGCTGTTCTCCTCCAGTTCTTTGATGACCCGCCTCGTCATCTTCACGCCAAGGGCCTCGGGAATGGTCACGATGAGATACTTGACCGATACCCCGTCCCTGATGAACTCCACGATGCGCTCGGAGAGGGCCTCCCAACCGGCGATTATCTGGAGCAGGGTCCTTTTCGATTCCTTGAGGCGCACCGTGTCCTTCACCTTTTCTATGTAGCCGTATATGTTCATGTAAAATTTTGTCGCCGCTTCCATGTGGGAAAGAAAGAGCTCGGGCAATTTAAGGAGCCGCAGCGTGTGCCCGGCAGGGGCAGTGTCCCATACGACGATATCGTAGCTTCCGCCTTCGACAAGCTCCATGATGAAGTTGAGCATATATTCCTCTTCGATGCCCGGGGCCCCTCCGATGTAATCCACAAAATCGTAATCGACGCTGGCAAAGGAGGAGACCACTTCGTAGATCTCCGGCCCGAAGCGCTCTTTCCACCGCTTCAGCACTATGTCCGAGGACACCTCGAGCCCGTAAAGCCCGTATTCGTCGTGTATCCTCGTCTCCGTGTCGCCGATGTCCTTTTCGAAGATGTCCGATAATGAAGGCGCCGGGTCGCTCGTGATGATGAGGACCTTTCTTCCCTCCTGGGCGATCTTGAGGGCAATGGCGGATGCGCAGGTCGTTTTACCCACGCCGCCCTTACCTCCGACCATGATGAGCTTGACCTTCGTATCGTCAATGCCGGCAAGTCCCATAGGCGAACATCATACCATGTTTTACGATTGTAATTCCAATGAATGAAGGGCCTTAGTCTTCTTCGTATCCCGTTATCATGGCCTTCGCGTGCGAGGTGACATGTTTGCCGAGGGTCGCCATGTAGATATGAACGATGAGGTAGAGGACAAATACATATCCCACTACCACGTGAGCGGCATCGACCGTACGGACCCCGCCGACAAAGGAGATGAGACCGTAGAAATACATTATGTTGCCGAAGAGTATCCCGGTGACGATGATAAGGGGCATTGCCACGAACATGATGAACGAATAAGCCATTTTTTGCAGGGCGTTGAACTTTCCTTCCCGTGAAGGTTTAAAGGGGTTCGGTCTGCCCCGGAAATAGAAGAAGGTATAATAGGCCGCCTGGGCGGGCATTGTCCGTATGTCTTTCGGGAAGATCAAATAGTGCCTCACCAGCCCCCCGACTGTCAGGTAGGCCGTGAGCCAGAAAAGAAAGGAGGCGGCCAGGAGATATCCGGCGTATTTGTGCAGTGCCACGACAAAACCATAGTCTGAAAAGATCTTCAAGTCGGTTATGCGAAGTTCGGCGCCGGTAACGATGAGCACCAGGATTATAAGCGCGTTGGTCCAGTGCCAGATACGGACCGGTAACGGATGGAGATAGATGCCCTTGCCTTTCACCGTTTGAACACCACCCTTATGATAATATGAACACAGACAAAGAACAGTACCACAAGGCACAATAAGATACCTAGAAAATCTATCCACTTGAACCCGAGTTCGCCTGCGATCTCCCGCCGCGCCGCGCCGCGCGCCTTCAGGAAACCCCTGATGTCCTTCCAGTTCATTTTTGTCTCACCGAGAAGGAAGAAATTGACGACAAACGAGGAAGGGAGCGCCGAGAACACGGTGCCCTTGACCGGTAAGTAGGAAAGCCCGTCGTGCTCCGGCAGGGCCAGGTACATGGATTGGTAGAAAGGCGCGGCCTCGGAATGGCAGGTCGTACAGACCCTTTCCCTCTTCTGTATCTGTGAATAATCGTGGAAAACCTCGGTGACGGCAATGGAACCCCGAACGTAGACATCGTCCTTCGTCCCTTTCTGCAGCGCCGTGAAGAAGGAGACAAGCTCCGATGACACGATACGCTTGTCTGCGTTCGTGTCGACAAGGTCCCCGACAAGCCTGTTCCGGCCGAAGACCTCCACAATATCATCGTGGCTGAGCTTTCTTTCGCCGTCGGGGGTCCTTACGTTGACGGTAAAGACCATACTCCGCTCCGAACGGGGGCTGTGGCAGGAGGAACATTCAAGGTACATGAAATGCAGCTGCGTGTGGGGAAGCCATTTGTGCTTCTCCATGTAGTCCCTGTGACAGCGGGCGCATACCGATACCCGCTCGGCGGTGCCCAGCTCCCGGTACGTTTTCACCTCGTGGGGATTGTGGCAATCGGTGCATTTTGTCGCGGACCCCCTTGCGTGAGAGGTCCCCTTGTACACGTGATACACCCCATCGTGGCACTTCGCGCAGATAGCATCGCTGGTGCGCTTCTGGGAGACGTGACAATCCCGACAGGCAACTCCCCCCTTCCCGTGGGAGGTCAGCTTGTAGAGTTCCAGCAGCGGAAGACGGGGGACCACGCTGTGGGGATCAAGGGGGATGCTCGTCCTGGCCGCCGCGTTCACTTCAAGGGTCGCCTTCTGAAATATCTTGTTCTCAACGTGGCAGCTGTCGCAGGAGACTGCCTTGGGGCCGATGTTGTGGGCGCTGCCGCTCACGGAATAGGTCCTTTTGATCCTGTAGCTCTCCTTCAGTACGGACTGCGCGTGAGCTAGAAAATCCTTCCATTCCTTTTCGTCGACGAACCCGTTGCCGTTCCTGTCAACAATGTCCTTTACCATGGACTGCTTCCCGGTGTAGACCTTCACGTTGATATGTCCGCGGACGGCCTTCGCGTGGCACCCTGTGCATTCCAGTTCCGCCACGTGCTTGCGTGCCGAAGGCAGGGCCTTGTGGGCCACCAACGGGTGGCAGGCCGCACATTTCTTTGTGTCCCGTGCAGGGGTATGGACATTGTGGCAACTCTTGCACGCAAGTCCTTTCCGGTCGTGAACGCTAAGCCGGTATTGCTTTGCCGGCTCGCCGTGGCATGAGGCGCAGCCGGGTTTGAGGAGCTTGTCGGCATGAGGGAGATCTTTTATGTCGCTATGACAGGCAACACAATCCAGCTTTCCGTGGTCCGTCTTTTTGTATTTGTCGTGGCATTCGAAACACTCTTGTGCGCCGATGACGCACAGAGGAAAGAAAAAAAGGACCGCGATGGCAAGTAGGCGTCGCATTTTTCTTTATCCAATCCATCTTATCGTGAACACAGGGGAAATGCAAGGACCTGCCGTGATATGTCATTTTTCTACTCTATATTTTTTCTTTCCTGCCGATAAACAATAATAGGCTTTTCAGGCAATAAAGGTCACACATATGGGCGAATCATTCTCTCAAGCAGATCTTGGTGCATTATTGGGCGATCTCACGTCGCCGCTCCCTGCCTCTCTCCCTGTTCACCGGCAGGTTCTTCTTGGCGGCGCTCGAGAAAGTGTTCTATAATGTGTTAAAACCGTTCGAAAGAAGGGGACATGACAAGAGGAAGAGAACTCACGACGATGTGGAGGAAGTTCTGGCCAGCGCTTTTTTTTATGATCCTTGCATGGCCATTGGCCTGCCTCGGTGACGCGAACACCATTTTCACTAAAAATAACGCCGCGGTTGTGGTAGTTTTTGCCCTTGACGGAGAGGAAAAGCCCCTCAGCGAGGGAAGCGGTTTCATTGTCAGCGCCGACGGCAAGGTGGCGACCAATTATCACGTCATTAACATGGCCTCGAAGATCAAGGTGAGGCAGGGCGGCAGGGTCGTCGATGTTGAAGGGCTTACCTACGTCGATTCCGACAATGACCTTGCCATACTGAAACTTAAGGGCTCGCGATACCCGGTGGTGAAGATGGGGGACGCGAAAAGGTTGCAGGTGGGTGAAAAGGTCTATGCCATGGGAAGCCCGCATGGGTTGGAAAACACCATCTCCGAAGGCATCATCAGCGGCATCCGGAATATCGACAAGGAAAGGACTGTCATACAGATGACGGCTGCCATCTCTCCCGGTTCGAGCGGCGGCCCCCTCTTCAACGACAGGGGTGAGGTCATCGGCATCGCGACCTTTTTAATAGCCGAAACCCAGAACCTGAATTTCGCCCTGCCGATAAACCTCGTAAAAAAAGGATTAACAAAGAATGACCTCGCGGACCCTGCAGAGGCATGCCGGGTGGACTTCAAAGAGACCGCCGCCTGCTTCTTCTACAAGGGCCTTGCCTATGGTATAACCGGGCAGCATGACAGAGCCGTCGACGCCTTCAAACGGTCGCTGGGCGTCAACGCGAAAAAGGTCGAGGTATACATTAACCTTGGGGTGAGTTACGCCAACCTGGAAAAATTCGATGAGGCAATTGACATGTTCAATAAGGCCCTTCTTATAGAACCCGACAATATTGAGGCCCTGGCAAAACTTGGCGCCGTATACACCCGGCAGGGAAACTACGCTGAGTCTGACAGGATGCTTCAGAGATCTTTCGCAATAAAACCCGGCGATCCTGATACCCATTTTTATCTTGCGCTCAATTACGGTTCACAGGGAAAATACCCCGAAGCTGCCGCTGCCCTGCAGGAGGCCATCAGGCTCGCGCCGGACCACGCCGATGCGCAGGGATATCTCGGTGTCGTTTACACCGCCATGAAGCACTACCCCGAAGCTGCCTCCGCCTTCAAGGCAGGCATACGCCTGAATCCCAACGACCCCCGCATGCACTTCGGCCTCGGAAAGGCCTATGCCTCCATGGGAGACAAGGCATCGGCGCTGCAGGAATATAACATCCTCAAAAAACTGAACCCCGAAATGGCAAACCAATTGTTCGATCTGATATACAGGTGAAGGCAGTTCCAGGTTTCAGAGCGAAAAAAACAGACTTTTACTTCCTCATCCGCCAGAAGGAAAAGAAACTGACCATTGCCACAAAGGCTATGGCCATTATGATCCAGAAGGCATATTCATGCTTCTGTATCGGGATGGTCACGTTCATGGAGAAGGCGCTCACCACGAAGGTCGGGACCATGATGGCTATGGTGATCATGGTGAGTTTTTTCATAAGGATATTGAGATTGTTGTTCACGATGGACACCCTGGCATCCATCATGCTCGCGAGGATGTTGGAATATATCTCCGCCTGCTTGTAACACTGGGTGTTCTCGATGGTGATGTCGTCGAGAAGCTCCGTGTCGTCCTTGTTGAAACCGATCCTCTGCGTGTATATCTTCATCTTCTCAATGAGGACGGAGTTGGAGTTGATGGCGTTCTGATAATAGACAAGGCTTTTCTCGAGGGCGAAGAGGTTCAGAAGGTAAGTATTCTCCATGGACGTACTTATTTTATCGCCAAGCTCATCGGAGACCATGTCAATGACGCGCAGGTGTTCAAGGAAACGGAATATTGTGTAGTTCACGATCTTGATCATTATTTCGGCGAGCCTGCTTACCTTTGAAAATGTTTTACTGTCAAAGACCGGGAGGTCCTCAGCCATGACCATGATGAGGACGTCATCAAAGAGGAACATGCCCATGGAGGAAACGAGGAACTCAAAGGAGTGCTCCGCCTGGTAATTGACGGGCACCTTGAGAATGATCGCCACATGGTTCGACTCTATCTCGATACGGGAAAGCTCGTCAGGGTCAAGGGCTGACTGGAGGGTGTGCTCGTCGATCTTGTAGTGATCGATGAGGTGTCTGCGCTCATTCTCATCGGGGCTGATGTATACGGCGATGGTCTCCTTCTCGCCGCCACATTCAATTACCCGTGAATCTACGATGTTGAAAAGCTTGACCATATAAAAATACCGTCTTGTTGTGATTGTTTTCTACAATGTATCCCATCTTGCCGGAAAAATCATCGAAATTCAAACAAGAGATCCGGGCCTCCGGCTTCATTGCGTTCCCCGTCGTCAAAATGACCCTGTCATGCAGGCGTCAATAGAACAACCCCGGGAACGTGAGCTTCCGGGGTTGTGATCTTCCTTCCAGGAGCATGCTCCGCCCTTATCTATTATTTCTTCCGTATGCTGTAAAAAACGTTTTCGCCTCCGAATATGGCCAACTCGCCGAGTTCATCCTCGATCCTCATAAGCTGGTTGTACTTGGCGATCCTCTCGCTCCGCGAGGCCGAACCTGTCTTGATCTGGCCCACGTTGGTCGCGACGGCGAGATCGGCGATAAAGGTGTCTTCCGTTTCGCCCGAACGGTGGGATATAACGCATGTATAACCTGCACGCTTCGCCATCTCTATGGTCGTTAAGGTCTCCGTCACCGTACCGATCTGGTTCAGCTTGATGAGGATGCTGTTGGCAACGCCTTTCTCGATACCCTCGGCAAATATCTTCGGGTTCGTGACAAATATATCGTCGCCGACGATCTGGATCTTGGAGGCACACCGGTCAGTAAATTGTTTCCAGCCTTTCCAGTCATTCTGCGCAAAACCGTCCTCGATGGACACGATGGGGTACTTCTTGATCAGACCATCGTAGAAATCAATTAGCTTGCCGGCGTCCCATACGTTGCCGTCTATATGATATTTCCCTTTTTTATAAAATTCGCTCGCAGCGGCGTCGAGAGCTAAAAAAACGTCCTTGCCTGGCTTGAACCCTGCCTTTGTGATCGCCTTCATAAGCGTGTCAAGGACCTCGGTCGTCGATTTGATCTGCGGTGCGAAACCGCCTTCATCGCCGACACCGGTTGAATAACCCTTGTCTTTCAGGATCCCTTTAAGCGTATGGAAAACCTCGGCGCCCATCCGGAGTGCCTCGCTGAAAGAACTGGCACCGGCGGGAACTATCATGAATTCCTGTACATCGAGATCGTTCTGCGCGTGGGCACCGCCATTTATAACGTTCATCATGGGAACGGGGATCTCGCGCCCTCTGATCCCACCGATATACTGGTACAGTGAAATACCGAGGTAATCGGCTGCGGCCCTTGTCACCGCCATGGAAACACCGAGCATCGCGTTGGCACCGAGGTTGCTTTTGTTTTCCGTACCGTCGGCATCGACGAGTACCTTGTCGATATAGGCCTGGTCAAGCGCGTCGAGACCCTCCACTTCGGGGGCGATGATGTTGTTCACATTCTCCACGGCCTTCAGGACGCCTTTCCCTTGATATCTTTTTTTGTCACCATCGCGAAGCTCAAGCGCTTCCCTCTCGCCAGTCGATGCCCCTGAAGGCACTATGGCGCGCCCCATGGCGCCGCTCTCGAGGACCACCTCCACTTCAATCGTGGGATTTCCCCTGCTGTCGAGCACTTCTCGAGCGTAAACATCATATATCATTGACATAAGAACCTCCTTTTTTATACGGGGATCAACTTCGGGCCACTCAAGGCCGATATGTGCAGAATACCACAGGAGTAAAAAACCTTCAATTCTTTTATACCTTTAAATGCGTTTGCAGATCTTCGTTTTCTCACCGCTGACAAAATGTGATAAAAGACAGGTGATGGGTGATAAAGAACTTTTGCATCTTTAGTTTTTCCCTATGATCTATAACCCATTACCTATGACCTGTATTTCATTTATAAAGGAAGGTGCCCAACATGGAAAACAAGCCGCACAACGGCAACATCTTTGCAGGCATACCGGCACATATACCGGACGAGGTCTTTGAAACCATCGTTGAGGGTGATCCCGTGAAGATCGAACGGATCATATCTTGCGGACATGCAACATCGGAAGGCCACTGGTACGATCAGGACCGCAATGAATGGGTGATGGTCCTTCAGGGAAGGGCCGACATCCTCTTCGAAGGTGACGGGGAGGCGATAACGCTCATGCCGGGCGATCACGTGCACATCCCGGCGCACCGTCGCCACCGGGTAACCCGGACCGACGACAAACAGCCTACCATCTGGCTCGCGGTCCACTACCCTTAAAGACGGTTTCAGAGTTTCAAGGAATTGACAGAGAAACCATCAATTGTTGCAATAAAAAGAGCGAAAGCGTATATTTTGTGCCATGGAGAGCGAATATACGAAGGAAAGGGCCCTCGAGCTCCTGTCGGCCGGGGGCGATGCACTGGAGTGCCTTTATCGCCACGCCGATGTGGTCCGCAAAAACCACATGGGTGACGAGGTCTTCATCAGGGGCATCATCGAGTTTTCCAACATCTGCACCAACGACTGTCTCTACTGCGGCATCAGGGCCTCGAACAGGGATGTAACACGCTACGTCATGTCCCCGGACGAGATCCTCGGGATCGCCCACGCGATGAAGGGTTCCGAGCAGACAACGGTCGTCCTCCAGTCGGGTGAGACGCCGGGGATGGCCGATGAAAAACTGGGTGACCTCATCGCGCGGATCAAGAGCGAAGCAGGCCTTGCCGTCACCGTTTCCGTCGGTAACAGGCCCCGTGAAACGTATCGCCACTGGCTGGAATGCGGCATGGACCGTTACTTCCTCAGGTTTGAAACATCCGACGCGGCCCTGTTCGCGCGCCTCCATCCCGGGTCGAGCCTTGACGACCGCCTGCGGTGCCTCGGTTACCTGAAAGACCTGGAGGTCCAGACGGGGAGCGGGTTTATGATCGGGCTTCCCGGCGAGACCCCGGAAACACTTGCCGACAACATTCTCCTGTGCCGCCGTCTTGACCTTGACATGATCGGCATCGGCCCCTTCATCCCCCACCCGGGCACGCCCCTTTGCGGTACCAGGAATGCCTATCAGAATGACCCCGAGATGTTCTTCAGGGCGCTGGCGGTGCTTCGCATCTTCAATCCGAATGCCCACATACCCGCCACAACGGCCTATGACGCGGTCTTTCCCGGGTCCGGGCGAAACCTGGCCCTTGAGAGGGGCGCCAATGTTTTCATGCCCAACAACACGCCGGTGAGGTATAAAAAAGAGTACCTTCTCTATCCGGGAAAACCCTCCGTGGATGAATCACCGGAAGAATGCACCGCCGCGGCCATAGCAAGGATCGAATCGCTGGGAAGGATAATAGGAAAAGGTCCCGGCCACTCCTTCAAAAAGAGACAGCCGGGACGTGGTCTTTAGACGTATTTGCCGGCTATGTAGTTGCTCAGGTGCTCGATGAGCATATCCTTTTCAGATATGATGGATTTAACGACGTCGCCGATGGAGATGAGGCCGACAAATTTCTCATCTTCGAAAACGGGGACGTGCCTGATGCGCTTGGCCGTGATAAGGACCATGCAATCCTCCACGGTTGTTTCCGGCTTGACGGTGAACATTTTCTCAACGGGTGTCATGATCTCTGCCACCTTGGTCTCGCGGGACGTCTTGCCTTTGAGGATGACCTTCCTCGCGTAGTCCCTCTCGGAGATTATGCCATGCACCTTTGACTTTTCATCGATGACCATCAGTGCGCCGATCTCTTTTTCACCCATGATCTTCAATGCTTCGAAAACGGTGTTTTTCGGCGTGACAGACCAGACTTCCTTCTTTTTGTTCTTGAGCATTTCTTTCGCGGTTTTCATGACCCTGGCTCCCCCTAATATTTTTTCAAAGACTATCTATCATCCGCTGCT
The DNA here is from genome assembly GCA_963816115.1 of uncultured delta proteobacterium. Classification (GTDB taxonomy): domain Bacteria; phylum Desulfobacterota; class Syntrophorhabdia; order Syntrophorhabdales; family Syntrophorhabdaceae; genus Delta-02. The sequence continues at coordinate 37,089 of CAWFIZ010000003.1, forward strand.
ATTAGTATATAAGCAAAGCGCCTCTCAGGCAAGCTCATTTTGAACACCGGTATTAAAAATAAAGGTCCCGCTCGCCTTCTTCGATCCTTTTCGAGCCGCTGCCGCGTTTTCTCGCGCGTCTTCGGGTTGGGTATCGACCGAAGGTGCTCCGCGATGACCGCTTCACCGATCTCCCTTGTTTCCTTCGAGGCATAATCGACAAGGAACTCCTTGAAGGTGAGGATAGCGTTCGGCTGGCAGATGTTCTGTATCTCCCCGGTCTTCGCAAGGGCCATGAAGCGGTCGCCCGTCCTGCCCTGACGGTAGCATGCGGTGCAGAAGCTCGGCAGATAACCCGACCGGCAGACGCTGCTGAGCATCTCGTCCGTCGTGCGGTGGTCTTCCACCTGGAACTGGCCCTGCGCCCCGGGGGCCCCTTTTTCGATATCCTTGTGGTATCCCCCCACGCCGGTGCATGAGCCGGAGCTGATCTGCGAGATGCCAAGGGCGATGGTCTCGTCGCGGTATCCCTGGGGTTCTCTCGTGGAAAGGATCATCCCCGTGTAGGGAACAGCAAGCCTGATGATGGCGACCATACGTTTGAAATCGTGGTCGCTGACAAGATATGGGAATGTCTCAATGGTGACACCCTCGGCCGGCCTCATCCTCGGCACGGAGATGGTGTGGCAGCCCACACCGAAACGTTCCTCCAAATGAAGTGAATGGAGAAGCAGGCCCAGGACCTCAAACTTATAGTCGTACAGGCCGAAAAGCGCTCCGAGCCCAACGTCATCGATGCCGGCCTCCATCGCCCTGTCCATCGCCATGGTGTGCCAGTCGTAGTCGCTTTTGGGCCCCGAGGGATGCGCCTTCCTGTACGTCTCGCGATGATAGGTCTCCTGGAAGAGGATGTAGGTGCCTATGCCGGCCTCTTTCAGCCTCCGGTAATCCTCCACGGTCGTGGCGGCGATATTGACGTTGATGCGCCGTATGCTGCCCATCTTGTCTTTCACGGAGTATATCGCCCGCATGGAGTCAAGTACGTAATCAATGGGACAGTTCTTCGGGTCCTCACCGACCTCCAGGGCGATCCTCTTGTGCCCCATGGCTTCCAGGGCGATGACCTCTCGTTCGATCTCTTCGAGGTCGAGCTTGCGGCGTTCGATCTCATTGTGCTTGCGGTACCCGCAATAGGTACAGTTGTTGATACAGTAATTGCTGATGTAAAGGGGCGCAAAAAAGACAAGGCGCTTGCCGTATATCTTCTCTTTCACCTTGCGGGCGGCATCAAAGAGGGACGCCTGCAGGTCACCGTCACCGGCCTGCAAAAGCACTGCCGTTTCGTAGGGCGACAGACCTTTCGCCTCCAGGCCTTTCCTGATCACATCGCGCGCTTCTTCGATCGATGCGCCTTTCGCTTTCTCCAATATGCCATTGATCTCTGTATCGTTTATGAAATCGGCTCGTTCAACAGGTTGTGTCTTTTTCATGATATCCGCCTTTGGCCTCCGTTGTATAAGTATATTGTCCGGGCACCGAAATGTAAAGGCAGGCCGGACTTACAGATCGGGTTCGTCCATGATTCCAGCTGCTTCGGAAAAGGGTTCCAACGTACGCTGCAGGATCCCCATGACATAGGCAATCAGGACCCCGTAATTGACGATGGGCACACCGGCATGTTTCGCTGTCATTAGCCGATGGAGCATCTCCTTGCGGTTTATCATGCAGGCGCCGCAGTGGATGATGAGCTTGTAATCGGCTATGTCCTTGGGCAATTCAAGTCCGCTCACCCACTTGTAGTCCAGCGGCCCTCCCACAAGCTGATTGAGCCATCTCGGTATCTTCACGGTCCCGATATCGTCCTCCACCCGGTGGTGGGTACAGGCCTCGGCAACAAGCACCTTATCACCGGGAACGAGGTCCTCTATCGCCTTCGCCCCTTCGACAAGGGTCGCCAGATTCCCCTTGTGGCGCGCAAAGAGTATCGAGAAAGAGGTCAGGGGGACATCCCTGGGCGTATCCGCCGAGACCTTGAGAAAGGCCTGGGAGTCGGTGACGACAAGCCGCGGCTTGTCCTTCAGTGCGGCCAGTGCGCCTTTGAGTTCGCGCTCCTTCACCACATAGGCCATGGCGTCATTGTCGAGGATATCGCGGATCGTCTGGACCTGAGGAAGTATAAGACGTCCCTTGGGCGCCGCGAGGTCGATGGGGGTGACGAGTACCACCGTATCACCGGGGGAGATGAGGTCCCCAAGGATCGTCGGCGTCATCCAGTCCTTCGGCGCGTCCCTGATCATGGCCATTTTCAGTTCATCGATACCATGGCGGGTCAGCGCGCTCACGCCCACGATCGGCAGACCGGCACCGAGGCCTGCATCGCTTAAGTTGAACTGCGGGTAAAGGTCCATCTTGTTGACGACAACAATGACCGGTACGCTATTCTCGCGGGCCTTGCCTGCGACCTCTTCCTCGTACTGCCCGGCACCCGAGGCGGGGTCAACGACAAGGAGCATGAGGTCCGTCTTGTTGAGAACGCCAACGGCCTTCTCGATGCGGAGCCTCCCCAGCTCGCCGACGTCGTCGATGCCCGCCGTATCGATGATGACGACGGGCCCGATGGGGAGTATCTCCATCGATTTATAAACAGGGTCTGTTGTGGTCCCCGGGACATCGGAGACGATCGCGATGTCCTGGTTCGTCAGCGCGTTGATGAGGCTCGACTTGCCGGCGTTGCGCCTGCCGAAGATGGCAATGTGGAGGCGGCTTCCCCGGGGTGTCTGGTTAAGCGTCGTATCGGTCACGTTCCTTCCTTTTTTTTCTCTTTAAGTTTTTTCGAACCCGCTATACCGGGCCTCGTCAGTTCCCTTGGCTGGAAGATGATGTCGATCTCCTCTTTCGAAAAGTACCCCTTCTCTACTGCTATCTCGCCGACGGTCTTGCCCTCTTCACGGGCGGCCCTCGAGATCTCGCCGGCCTTCTCGTGGCCGATGTATGGGGCAAGCGCCGTGGCAAGACAGAGGCTCTCTTCGAGCCATTGCCGGCACCGCTTCTCGTCGGCCTCGATCCCTTCCACGAGGTGAGTGCGGAAAATGGAAACGGCATTGATGAGGAGCTTCAGTTCCGTCAGAATGTTGAAGGCGATGAGGGGCAAAAAGGCATTGAGCTCGAGCTGCCCCGATGATGCGGCAAGGGTGATGGCGTTATCGAGGCTCATGACCTGCCAGGCAACGCTCGTTGCCATCTCGGTGATGACGGGGTTCACCTTGCCGGGCATGATGGAAGAACCCTCCTGGAGCCCTGGCAGCCTTATCTCGGCAAGGCCTCCGCGGGGGCCCATGGAAAGAAGGCGGATGTCGGAAGAAACCTTGGCAACGTTCACCGCGGCCGCCTTGATGAGCCCGGACACCTCGGCGAAGACATCGGCATTCTGCGTCACGTCCACCATGTTCTCCGCGCGGGCGACGCCGAGACCCGTTATGTTCTGCAGCTCACTGATCGCCGCGTAGATATACTCACGCTTCGCGTTGAGGCCCGTACCGACGGCGGTCCCGCCGAGGTTCACCTGCCGCAGGCGCTCCTCGACCTTGAAAAGCCGCCACCTGTCACGGGCGAATGCCTCCGCAAAAGCCCCGAACTCCTGCCCCAGCGTGATCGGCACGGCGTCCTGCATCTCGGTCCTGCCGAGCTTGAGGATGCCGGCGAATTCCTGCTCCTTCTTCTGGAGTGCCCCCTGCAGGCGGGCGATGGCCTCGCTCAGGGCGATGACAAGCCTGATCGCCGCCACCTTGAGGGCCGTCGGGTAGACGTCGTTCGTGGACTGGGAGAGATTGACGTGGCCTATGGGGTCGACGATGCCGTAATCGCCCTTTTGTCCGCCGAGGATCTCAATGGCGCGGTTCGCCAGGACCTCATTGACGTTCATGTTCGTCGAAGTCCCCGCCCCTCCCTGGAATGCATCGACGACGAACTGATCGGAAAGAGAGCCGGCTGCCACTTCCTTCGCTGCAGCGATGATGGCCTCGCCCGTCCTCCGGTCAAGGAGGCCCGCCTGGACATTCGCAAGGGCGCAGGCCTGCTTCACCTCGGCAAGGGCAACGATCAGCTCCAGGGGGACCAAAAAAGAGGAAACGGGAAAGTTCTGAAGCGCCCTTTGCGTGTGGATACCGTAGTATGCGCCGGCAGGCACCTCCATCTCGCCTAAAAGATCACGTTCGGTCCTGAACTCACCCATCGTTCTTTGTTATAAACCGTGCGAAAAAAACAATCAAGTAAAGTGAAATAAAAAAACCCCGCCCGGGCGGGCGGGGTCGTGTCTGGCGTTTTCCAATGTTAGAACTTGCTCCTCGGTGTGTAGTGCGTATGGAGAAGGTGGTGAGATATCTCGCCAAGGGGTTTCCCCAGGAACTCCTCGTAGATCTTTTTTATGGAGGGGTTGTCGTGGGACTTGCGAAGGGTGAGGGCACAGTCTTCCATGTAGAGCGCCTGGGCCCTGAGCGCCCTGATCTCATTATTGACAGGGATGGGCTGGCCGCCGCCGCCGACGCATCCGCCGGGGCATGCCATGACCTCGATGAAATGATAGTCGGCCTCGCCTGCCTTTATTTTTTCGAGAAGTTTCCTTGCATTGCCGAGGCCGTGCGCAGCAGCCACTTTTACGTCGCCTATGCCTTCAACGGGGATCGTCGCTTCCTTTATGCCTTCAAGGCCCCTGACGGCCGTGAACTCCACATTTTCGAGTGTCTTTCCCGTTGCCACTTCGTAGGCGGTGCGCAGTGCCGCCTCCATGACGCCGCCTGTGGCGCCGAAGATCGTGGCGGCGCCGGTATATTCACCCATGGGGTCGTCATATCTCTCGTCTGCAAGGTTCTCGAAATCTATGCCCGCCTGTTTGATCATCTTGGCAAGCTCACGGGTGGTGAGCACATAGTCCACATCCTTGATAGCCGCTGTCGTACATCTCGGGACGGTTGCACTCAAACTTCTTCGCGGTGCAGGGCATGACGGACACAACGACCATGTCTTTCGGGTCAATGCCCGCTTTTTTCGCGAAATAGGTCTTCGCCAGCGCGCCGAGCATCATGTGGGGCGACTTGCAGGTGGAAAGGATGGGGCAGGAGCTCAGGATAGAAATGTTCGATGAACTTGATCCAGCCCGGGCTGCAGCTCGTTATCATAGGGAGGACACCGCCTGTTTTCACGCGCTTCAAAAGCTCCGTTCCCTCTTCCAGGATGGTGAGGTCCGCGGCGAAGTTCGTATCGAAGACGCGGTCGAAACCCAGCCTGCGGGCCGCCGCCAGCATCTTGCCCGTCACGAGGGTGCCGGGCGGATAACCGAACTCTTCGCCGAGGGCCGCCCTGACCGCGGGTGCGTCCTGAATTATAACAAATTTAGACGGATCGTTGAGTGCCGCCCATACCTCGTCAATATATTCCTTTTCAGTGATGGCCCCGACGGGACACACAATGGAGCACTGACCGCAGTTGGTGCAGGCGACATCGTTGATATCGCGGTCAAAGGCAGGCTCCACCCTTGTATCAAAACCCCTGCCCTGCATGTAGAGGGCCGTTACGGACTGTATCTCCTGACAGACGGTCACGCAGCGCCGGCAAAGGATGCACTTGTTCTGGTCCCGTCTTATCGACGGTGAGGATTCATCGATGCGCCCGCCGCTTTTCTCTCCGGCAAAGCGGACCTCGCGGATGCCCAGTTCATAGGCAAGCGTCTGGAGATCGCAATGGAGGTTCTTCGCGCAGGTGAGGCATTCAAAAGGATGGTTCGACAGGAGCATCTCCACCGAGAACCGCCTTGCCTTGCGCACCCTGTCGGTATTGGTGTAGATGACCTGCCCTTTCGCGGCAGGTGAAACGCAGGCCGCCTGGAGCGTGCGGTTCCCTTCGACCTCCACGAGACAGACCCTGCAGGCCCCGATGGCCTGGACCTCCGGCAGGTAACACAGGGTCGGTATGTGGATATTTGCCTGTGCGGCGGCATCCAGAATGCTTGTGCCCTCTTCCACCTCGATCATTCGACCGTCTATCGTTATGCTTATCATATCGGTTCACACTCCTTGTCATCGTCTCAGCGTTATTCTGTCTCCCTGAGGTAACAGTGCAGACACCTCTTGGCCTCTTCCACTGCAGCCTTCTGATCGATAACCGAGGACAACCTCGTTAAAGTTGCGGCTCCGTTTCGATAACGGAAGGTGGGGCATTGCAACCTTGCCCAGTTCCTTCTGGTACTGCGCTTCATCGTAGGTGACAACCATACTGACAAGCTCATCACGGTAGGCATTCATCGGCTCGCCGTCACCACCCAGATATTTATCTATGGCCATGGCTGCCGTCTTTCCGTCGCCGACGGCCTCAACGGCCGTCGCGGGGCCCCTCACGTTATCGCCTGCCGCGAAGACGCCATCCTTGGCTGTCGCGAGGGTCTTCACGTTCACTTCAACCGTACCGCCCTTTGCCGTCTTGATCCCATCGCCGTTGACCCACGACAGGTCAGGCGTCTGGCCGATGGCGGCGATGACCAGGTCGGCATCGACCACGAACTCCGAGCCGGGTATGGCCTCCGGCGTGCGCCTTCCGCCTTTATCGAATTTACCCAAACTCATGCGGGCGCACTCCACTCCCGCAACCTTGCCGTCCTTGATGACGATCTTTTTCGGGTGCAACGAGGGTGTGGATGGCGACACCTTCCTTTTCGGCATCATCGATCTCTTCCGGTAGGCGGGCATGTCCTCTTTCTCGCGCCTGTAGAGGATGGCCACTTCCTCCGCGCCCAGCCTCAGGGCTGACCTCGCCGCGTCAATGGCGACATTGCCGCCGCCTATGACAACGACCTTGCCTTCGGCCTTTACCGTCTTGCTCAGGTTCACGTCGCGCAGGAATGTTACTCCATCGAGCAACGCCTGCGGCATCCTCTCCGGCGATGTTGAGTTTCTGTCCCTTGTGGGCGCCTGTCGCCACAAGGACGGCGCTGTAGCCTTCGGCAAAGAGCTTGTCCGTTGTTATATCTTTACCGAGGGCCATGTTGTATTTGATTTCCACTCCGAGGTCGGTGATGGCTTTTATCTCGTTCTTAAGGATCTCTTTCGGCAGGCGGTAATCGGGAATGCCCACGGCGAGCATTCCGCCAGCCACGGGTAGCGCCTCGAAGACCGTCACCCCATAACCTTTGAGGGCCAGAAAATAAGCGCCGGCAAGGCCGGCAGGACCGGCGCCGATGACGGCTATCTTCTTGTCTTTCGGTTCCTGCGCCTGCGGTTTGTACTGAGGGAAGGAGTTCATGTCAACGTCTGCCGCAAAGCGTTTAAGCGAACAGATGGACACCGGGGCATCGATCTGGGCCCGGCGGCATTTTTCCTCGCAGGGATGGACACAGACCCTGCCCAGGGTGGCCGGGAGAGGGTTTGCTTCTTTGATCACGGCGATGGCCTCTTTGAACTTTCCTTCGCTGATGAGGGTAACGTATCCCCATGCGTTCTGGTCGGCAGGGCACGCATTCTGGCAGGGCGCGTCAAAGAGGGCGCTGCAGACACCGGCGCGGCAGTGTTTGTCCTCAATGTGTTCCATGTACTCGTGCTTGAAATACTTAAGCGTCGATAAAATTGGGTTTGGCGCCGTCTGGCCGAGGCCGCAAAGGGCCGAGTCCTTGATGCGCGTCGCAAGCTCCACGAGGTCGTCGATATCTTCAGGCTTGCCTTCCCCGTGTGTGATCCGTTTCAGGATCTCCAGCATTCGCTTGGTGCCGATCCGGCACGGCGGACATTTACCACAGGATTCATGCTGGATGAAATCAAGGAAGAACCTGGCGAAGTCGACCATACAGGTGTCCTCGTCGGCAACGATGAGACCGCCGGAACCGACGATGGCGCCAAGTTCGGCAACCGATTCATAGTCAACGGGAACATTCAGATGGTCGATGGGGATGCAGCCGCCTGAGGGGCCGCCGAGCTGTGCTGCCTTGTATTTCTTGCCATCCTTGATGCCGCCGCCGATATTGAAGATAATATCACCCAGCGGCGTGCCCATGGGCACTTCCACGAGGCCGGTGTTATTGACTGCGCCGGCCAGGGCAAATACCTTGGTCCCCTTGCTCTTCTCCGTTCCGAACTGGGCGTACCAGCTTGCCCCCTTTGTGATGATGGCGGCGATGTTCGCGTACGTTTCGACGTTGTTAAGAAGCGTCGGCGCGTTAAAAAGGCCTTTAACAACGGGGAAAGGCGGTCTCGGCCTTGGCTCGCCGCGCTTGCCTTCAATGGAGATCATAAGGGCCGTCTCCTCACCGCAGACGAAGGCTCCGGCGCCGATACGGATATCGAGATCAAAGTTGAAGCCCGTCTCGAGTATGTCCTTTCCGAGAAACTTGTATTCCCTTGCCTGGCCGATGGCCCAGTTGAGGCGCTCGATGGCAAGCGGATATTCCGCCCTGACATACACATAGCCCTGTTGTGCCCCGATGGCGTAAGCGGCAATGGCCATGGCCTCAATGACACTGTGGGGGTCGCCTTCCAGGACGCTTCGGTCCATGAACGCGCCCGGGTCACCTTCATCGGCGTTGCAGACGACGTATTTCACGTCGCCCGGGGACTGGAAGGCAAATTTCCATTTCAAACCGGTAGGAAAACCGCCGCCGCCGCGGCCGCGAAGTCCCGATTTGAGCACCTCGTCGATGACCTCTTCCCTGGTCATGGAGGTCAGCGCCTTCCCGAGGGCCATATAACCGTCACGGGCGATATATTCCTCGATGTTCATCGGGTTGATGAAACCGCAGTTCCTGAGAACGATCTTGATCTGGTTCTTGAAGAAATCCATCTCCTTCATGGAAGGGATCGTTTTGGACGTTATCGGCTCTTTATAGAGGAGCCGCTCCACTATCCTTCCCTTCAGGAGGTGTTCGGTAACGATCTCTTCGGCGTCTTCGGGTTTCAGCTTCTGGTAAAGAACGCCTTCGGGATAGACAAGGGCAAGCGGACCCAGGTCGCAGGCCCCGATGCAGCCCGTTTCGATGACCTTGATCTCGTTCTGCAGTCCCTGTTCTACGATTTTATTGACAACAGCATCTCTGATCTGACGGCAGCCTGACGAGACGCATGCAGCTCCGGCACAAACCAATATATGGGCGCGTGATACCTCCATTGTGTATTTCCTCCTTACTCGTACTTTTCAATTATATCAACAAGATGTGGTGATTTGACCCGTCCGTATACGTCATCGTTGACGAGCATGGCAGGCGCCAGGCCGCAGGCCCCGATGCAGCGAACGACATCGAGAGAATACCGCCTGTCTTCGGTTGTGCCCCCGACCTTGATGCCGAGCTCTTTCTCCGCCCTGTCGAGGACCTCCTGGGAACCCCTGACATAGCATGCCGTACCTAGGCACACCTTGACGCTGTTCCTTCCCTGGGGCACCGTAGAGAAGAAATTGTAAAATGTGATAACGCCATACACCTCATTAAGCGAGACATTAAGTCCCTCGGCAACCATTTCCTGCACTTTCTTCGGCAGATAGCCGAAAAGGTTCTGCGCTTTATGGAGCACCATGATGAGGTCTTCCCCCTTCCCCTTGTGTTCCTTGATAACTTCCTCAAGCCTCGGATAGAGCTCTTCCTCCTGGGCCTCGGCACAGTTGCATTGTTTTTCCTGCGACATCTTCGTCCTCCCTTGATTCACCTGACTATGAGTTCACTTAGCCCGGCAGTATTTTGCCATCTGCGGTACTTCTTTTGTAATAATGCGTATGGAGAAGTTTGTGGGCCTTCTCCGAATTCGGCTTTTCCAGGAATTTCTCATATATCGCGAGAACGGACGGGTTCTCGTGGGAGCGGCGCCATGGCAGGCTGCGGTCCTCTTCATAGAGGGATTCGCCCCTGCGAGCCCTCTTCGCCATGTTGCTGCCCCAGGACTGGCCGCCGCCGCCGACGCATCCGCCGGGACAAGCCATAACCTCAATGAACTGGTATTCCGATCTTCCTTCCCTGGCGATCTGGTCCTTCACCTTTTCGATGAGCTCTCTCGCCTGGCCGCAGCTGTGGGCTACGGCAACCTTCACCTTGGTACCGTCGATATCTATCTCGGCCTCTTTGATACCCTGCAATCCCCTGACGGGCTTGATCTCCACATCGGCAAGTTCCTTGCCGGTGACGAGGTAGTAGGCGCTTCGCACCGCCGCCTCCATGACACCGCCTGTGGCGCCGAAGATGGTCGCCGCGCCCGTGTAATCACCGAGGATGTCATCGGCGGGTTCATCGGGCATCTCCCTGATATCGAGACCCGCCTCACGCATCATCCGGCCGATCTCCCTTGTTGTCAGGACATAATCGACGTCCTGGTAACCGCTTGCGTTCATCTCGGGCCTTTGGCACTCGAACTTTTTCGCCGTGCACGGCATTATGGATACCGATACTATCTTTGCGGGGTCTATCCCCTTAGTTTCGGCATAGTAGGTCTTGGCGAGGGTGCCGAACATCTGCTGCGGTGATTTCGCGGTGGACATATGGGGGATCATGTCATGGAAAAAGGTCTCCATGAACTTGATCCATCCCGGGCTGCAGGATGTGATAAGAGGCAGGTTCTTGCCCGATGTGAGCCTGCTGACAAGTTCCGTGCCCTCCTCCATGATGGTGAGGTCGGCCGTGAAGTTAGTTTCCAGTACGGCATCGAAACCGAGCCTTCTCAACGCGGCGTGCATCTTTCCGCTGACCAGCGATCCCGTAGGCATACCGAACTCTTCACCGAGCATGACCCTCACCGCCGGCGCCTCCTGGACAACGACGAACTTATCCGGGTCATGGATGGCCTCCCAGACCTCCTCGGCGGCGCTCCTTTCATAGAGGGCGCCGACGGGACAATGGACAACGCACTGTCCGCAGTTTATACAGACACTGTTCCCGAGACCGGCATCGAATGCCGTCGTAATGAGCGTATCGAAGCCCCTGTGGTTGACGGCCAACGCGTTTACCGTCTGCACTTTGCTGCAAACCTGTATGCACCGTCCGCAAAGGATGCATTTGTTCGGGTCGCGGACGATGGAAACGCTCGAATGGTCAATGGGAAATTTTTCTTCCAATTTAGGATAATCGAGGACATTGACGCCAAGTGTGGCCGCAAGCTGCTGAAGCTCGCAGTTATTGTTCTTCACGCATGTCAGGCAATCGGTGTCGTGGTTCGACAGGATAAGTTCGACAAGCTCCTTGCGCGTGGCCATGACCTTCGGCGTATGCGTCCTGACCTTGAAACCTTCCCCGACGGGGGTCATACAGGCCCTTTTCAGACCAGGGATGCCCTCGATCTCAACAACACAGATGCCGCACTGCCCGCCGGGCTCCAGATCGGGGTGATTGCACAGCGTGGGAATCGTAAAACCGGCCTTCCTGGCCGCCCAGAGAATATTTGTGCCTTCCGGCACCTCTATTTCTACATTATTTATAGTGGCTCTTATCATTGTATATCCTACGACCTCCTTCTATGACCGTTGCACATCAGTTTGGAACATGACTGAAGATCTCGTCCTTAAAATATTTCAATGAACTGGAGATGGGCAGGATAGGTGACTGCCCGAGAGGGCAGAAGGATGTGTCCCGCATTACCTCTGATATCTTGACGAGCTTCTCAATGTCCCCGTTCTTCCCTTTTCCATCCGCAACGCGGTCAATGATCTTGGCCAGTTGGGCGGTACCCAGCCGGCATGGCACGCAATGGCCGCAGGATTCGTGTTTGAAAAAGTGGAGGACGCTCCTGAGCATTCCCAGCATGTCGGCACTTTCATCCATGACAAGTATCGCGCCGGAGCCGAGCACCGCGGCGTATTCCCTGAGGTTCACAAAATCCATCTGCACGTCGAGCATCTCGGGGCCGAGAAAGGCTCCCGCGGCGCCGCCGACAAGGGCTCCCTTGAACTTCTTCCCATCCTTGATGCCGCCTCCATACTCGTAAATGATATCACGCAGCGTGGTGCCCATCTCGGCCTCGATGAGGCCCGGTGTGGCCACGTTACCGATGATGGTGTAGACCTTCGTGCCGGGGCATTTGTCCGTCCCGTAACCACGGAACCAGTCGGCGCCGTTGCGGATGATCTCCGTCACGTTCGCCAGGGTCTCCACGTTGTTCACGACCGTCGGTTTTCCCCAGAGGCCTTCCATTACCGGGTACGGCGGTTTATTGCGTGGATGGCCCCTTTTGCCTTCCAGCGATTCGATGAGTGCCGTCTCCTCGCCGCAGACGTAGGCGCCTGCGCCCTTCATTACCTCTATGTCGAAGCTGAAACCGCTCTCGAGGATATTGTCACCAAGAAGGCTGTACTGCCTCGCCTGCGCGATGGCCTTCTCAAGGCGTTCGATGGAAAGCGCGTATTCGCCGCGGATATAGACAAAACCCTTCGTGGCCCCCACGGCGTACCCGGCGATCATCATGCCTTCGATGAGCTTATGCGGGTCGCCTTCGAGGATAAGCCTGTCCTTGAAGGTCCCCGGTTCCCCTTCATCGGCATTGCAAATGATATATTTCACATCGCCAGGTGCCTTGCTGGCAAAATCCCATTTCATGCCAGTCGTAAAGGCCGCGCCGCCCCTGCCCATGAGGCCCGAATCCTTCATTTCCTGAATGACCCCCGCGGGTTTGAACTTCGTGAACGCCCTTTCGATCGCCTCGTAGCCGCCTTCGGCTATGTATTCTTCGATGTTCTCGGGATCGATGATGCCGCTGTTGCGCAAAACGATCCTTGGCTGCTCTTTGAGAAGACCCGTCTTCTCTTTGCTGATGACTTGCTGTTTCGGCATTTCCGTCATCATAAGCCTCTTTACGGGCCTGCCCTTGAGCAGGTGTTCCTCAACAAGCTCATGGGCATCCTGAGGGGTCACGTTGGCGTAGTAAAGACCCTCGGGATAAACGACAATGACAACCCCCTGGCCGATTGCGCCGATACTGCCAGTCTCCAGCACGGCTATCTCACCGGAAAGTCCCTGTTTGTCGATCTCGTCGACGAGGGCCTTCTCGACCGCACGGGCACCCGCCATGATGGTCCCTGCATCTATACTGATCAAAACGTGGTTTCTAACGAGGTTCATATCTGTCTTCTCCTCTCGTCAAGGATGGCATCGACCTTCTCGGGTGTGAGATTGCCGAACATCTCTTCGTTTAGCATCATAGCCGGGGCTACACCACAGATACCGAGACAGCTTGTCAGCTCCAGCGTGAACGCGCCGTCCACGGTGGTACCGCCTATATCCACCTTTAGCGCACCCTTGAGGTAATCAAGGAGCGACTGCGCCCCCATAAGGTGGCACGGCGGAGACTCGCAAAGGCGTATGATGTTCTTGCCGCGCGGCTTGAGACTGAACATCGTGTAAAAGCTTGCCACGCTGTGAACATAACTGTAGGGAACATTCAGGTAATCTGCACAAACCTTGATGTCCTCCTTAGAGAGGTATCGCTCCGGGTTGCTGTCCTGGAGATCATGCATAATATAAAGTATGTTGCTGAGGTTTGGTTCAAACTTCTTGAGAATGGTTTCCCTGTCCAAGCCGGACCTCCTTTGTATGACCTAGATTGCAAATTCCGAAACGGGGTGCCCGTTGACCACGTGCTCCACCACGACCCTCTTTGCCTTTTCGGGATTCATATTGCCATAGACGACGGCGGGCTTGTCTTCTTCGAAGACCTCCACCATGGGCTCCTGGGAAGCAAGGCCTTTTTCTCCCGTCTGGGTTACGACAACGTCGGCGAGGTTGCGCTTGCCCACCTCCTCCACGAAGGTCTTGAGCACGTCACGCGCACCGGCCGCGATGCCGCTCGTTCCCATACCCACTACGATCCTCACCCTTGACTGCTTTTGCCTCAATTCCACATCTTTTTGCGCTTTTTCCCTGATTTTTTTGAGTTCTTCAAGATTCATTTGTCAGCCTCCTCGTGGTCATAACAATTTATATGAAATCACAGTTGCTCGTCAAGATATTTGGTCAAAAAACCGATCACCTCGGGGTGGTTCAAAGGAACGTCGCCCAGTTCATTCTTCAGATCTTTTGTGGCCAGGGAAAAGTCTTTGCCGTCAAGGCGGTAACGGAACGTGAAATCGACATCGGGGTGACTTACAATGAGAACGAGAAAGGTATCTTTCAGGTTGCCAAGCGGCGGCAGGTCGGGATGGTCCGTATCGAAGGTCGCTCCGATGCTTGTCCCCAGGCCACGCTCGCTTTGAAGGGCAAAGCTCCCGCCCGTCGTTTCAGCCGTGCCCTTGAGAAGCGGAATGCCGAGGCCCACCTTTCTTCCCGTCTTTGTGGAGAAAAAGGGGTCCTGGACCTTCTGCGCCGTTTCCCGGTCCATTCCGACACCGTCGTCGGCAATGGCAAGGGTAAGCCTGTGCGCATCGGGGTCCTTTTCGATGGTAATCGAAATGTGTTTCGCTCTGGCAGTTATAGAGTTCATCACGATATCCATGATATGGGACGCAATGTCCTCCATCATGATAGTTGTTTCCTTCCGTTCATCGCTGTCACACCGGCCCCGGGGACATCTTCCCGCCTAAAAGCTTCAGGGCGCTTTTAATGTTTTCACAATCAGGACGCTCAAGCGTCAGGACAGTCCTTCTTCTGCCGATATCATCGGGGTAATGGGCATCGGAAAATGTCACGAAGGGGACCCCCTTTCGCAGGATCAGCGGCCCAAGGTCACCCGCACGATCAAGGCTTCGTATCTCCAGGGCATCCAGGGGAATGCCCGCAGGTATAAAGCCGAGCTGGCTTATGATGCTGAAGGTCGGACTGTCGATATGTGAGGCAATGGCGATCCCTCCATGTGACTTTATCCAGTCGGTTGCATCCTCGACGGATATCTCCGCCGAGTTGATGAGCAGCCTCTCTTCAAAGCGGACGATCTCATCGTCTGCATCTACGACAACCTGGTCCCCGTAAAAATCGACATCGTTCGGAACGGGCGGAAGAAGATCATAGATCATGGCCTGCAGCGCATAGGCCGTATCGTATTCATCGAACACGGCGATAAGGTGTATCTCCTCCCTGGTCTGCAGTTCCATGCCCGGGAGGACGACGAGGCCAAAACGCTGCCCGGCTTCCTTCACGTAAGGCGCGCTCTCCGCCATGTTGTGATCGGTAACGGCTATGATCTGCAATCCTGCTTCCTTTGCCTTCTCAACGATGACCCTGGGGGACATGTCGAGGCTGCCGCAGGGCGATAGCGTCGAATGTATATGAAGATCGCAGGTAAAATCGGGCAAATCCTTTTCAACCTCTCGCCAGGTAGTTGTAGATGAGGCCGGAAAGCTCAAAAGCCGACTTGCTGCCCCTTAAGACGGCAATACCTTCTTCTTTTGCCTTCTCGATAAAACCTTCGTCGAGACCTAACTTACGCGGGATAACAATGGCGGCAACATCTTTCAGCTTTGCCACCCCGAGAATGTTCACGTGCCGCTGGATAGTGATCCATACGGCATCGTCATCGATATTGGCGATCACGTCGGAGAGCAGGTCCGAAGTATATCCCGACCCCACCAGCCTGTCCAGGTTTATGCCCCCTGTTAGCACCTCAAGGTTAAGCGCATCTACAAGGTCATGAACGGTCATTTTTTCCTCCACACAGTATAATGATCAACTTCAATGCCTGCTGTTGTTACCTGTTTTCTTCGAGGTATCACCCATCGACGGCGGAATGATACGGGCAAGGTCGAGTATCTCCTCCGCCAGTATCTTGACCTTTTCGCGGAGTTTGATGACGCAATCCGTCTCAAAGGCAATGCCGCGGATTATATCTTCCGCAAGCGCCCGGCAGTTCGGCGAGCCGCAGGCACCGCAGTCAAGCCCCGGCAGTTCGTTCGTTATCTGATCGAGACGTTCCATCTTCATGAGCGCCCTCGAAACATCCTCATCGAGGGTCATGATCGCCCTTGGCTCCACTGGTTCGGTGGAGGCGTAGCGGTTACTGCGGCAGATTTCCTCGAGTTCTTTTTCACTCAAATAGGCCTCTTTTGTTCCATAGCGCTTAATAAGGTCACGAAGCCGTATACGGCCGACGAAGAGGTTCTGGATATTGAGCGGCCCGCCGACACAACCTCCCGTACAGGCCTGGAGCTCGATAAAATCGACGTCTTTGAGCTCTCCCCGTTCGATCTCCTCCAAAAGGCTGATCGTATTGTGGATACCGCCCACGGCAAGGGTGGTGCCCGCGTTTATGTTACGCGACTCCCCCGTAACATATCCCCAGGCCATGCCAAGCTTGGTCGCCCGCTGTATCTTCGGCCCGCTATTTTGCTGCCTGTCACCGAGGTGCTTGATGATATCCTTATATATAAGGTTGACCCCGATAACACCATTGACGGCGGAATGCTTTGTCGTCACGGGATTTTTCATCTCCGTCACCTTTGCGGGACAGGGCGAGATGAAAAAGGCACCGATCTCTTCATAGGGGATGCCGGTCCTTCGCGACGCCTCTTCCTTGGCGATGCGCGCGGACACCTCCATGGGCGTCAGGAAAGGGGCCACCTGTTCCAAGAGGTCGGGGTACTTGATCTGCATGAGGCGCAACACGGCGGGGCAAGCCGAAGAAAAGATGGGCCTTTTGCCCTTGTACTCCTTTAAGAACTCGTGGACCGCGTACCCTACGATCTCCGCGGCCAACGCCACTTCAAAGACCTCGTCAAAACCGATGCCCGAAAAAGCATTGAGGACGTCCTCAATGTCAACCTGTTCCTTGAACTGGCCAAAAAACGACGGCGCGGGCAAGGCAATATTGTATTTATATTCGGCGAGCCTCTCGAGGTTGTCCGTCACGGCTATCTTTGCGTGGTTGGGGCACTCACGGATACATTCACCGCAGTCGATGCATCGCTCCTGTACGATCATCGCCTTTCCATCGCGGACCCTGATGGCCTCCATGGGACAACGCTTGATGCAGTTCGTGCAGCCCTTGCATTTCTCCGTATCGAGCGTAACGGAATGAAAGTACCGGTTCATGCGCTCCTCGCTAGTCTGCCTTTTCTCGGTTCTTGAAATATACCTTGGCGTCAAGGGTTGTCCCCAGGCCTACCCTTGAATCGATCTTAAGCTCATCGGAACACTGTTTTATGTTGTAAAGACCCATACCGGCCCCGAACCCCATCTCCCGTATCTCGTAGGGTGCCGTCGAATATCCCTCTTTCATGGCAAGGTCAATGTCCTCGATACCGGCGCCCGTGTCTTCCGTGCGTATCGAGATCGCTTCAGGGTCGATGTGCACAACGAGCATCCCCTGTGTGGCGTGTATGGCAACGTTCATTGCGGCCTCATAGATAATGATGGCTACCTTCTTGATGACATCCTGTTTTAGCCCGAGTTGTTGAAGCGTTTTTTTTACCCGTGACGCACACTCGCCGGCGACAAAGAAATCCTTCTCGCCGATCTTGAATTCCAGTGTGATCTGCGGTGTATATTGTAAACTGTCAACCATGGTTAGGATCCGCTAACCGGGCTATTGTTTGTCTCCTTTGACACCGTTCTCGTATAGCCGGCCGCAGCAGTCGAATGTGAGAAGGGAAGTAGTAAGCAGGGGGATCTTATTCAACTCTCCGCTCTTGATAACGGACGGATCGGGTTTTCTTCCGCCAACGAAAATAACGGCACTGGCATCCATGACCTGTGCCGTATGTATGACATGGGCATTCGTGAGTGATGTGATGAGCAGTGAATGTGATCTTAAAAAGAGGAGCATCTCGCTGATAAGGTCACAGGCGAAACAGGTCCTGACCTTGTGCTCGAGGCATTCATCGTCGCCGCAGAGAACCTCCGCATCGAGTAAATTCTGGATCTCTTTGAGCGTCATACCGGCCTCAAACCTTCCGAACAACCACCCGGGTTGATCAAATTCTCTCGTTGTGTCCTGATCTCGCATACCGGTAGAAGATCATCCAGGAAGACCATAATCGTCAAATCCGTGAAAAGATGGATCGGGTCGGCCATGAAGATGCGAACACGTTTGTTCAGTATAGTGTATTTTTTTGTCGAAGTCAAAGATGCTGAACAGAAAAAAGTAACATTCCTGTATTTTAATAACGGACTTTCGTCAGTTGCGCGATGGCTTTCTCTTTTTTTAAGTCCGGGACCTTCTTCCGAAGGGGATACGGAGCTTTCTCATGCGGTGACGAAGGGTCCCGGGGTTCATGTTGAGGAGCTCGGCGGCACCGCCCGTGCCTTCCACCCTTCCCCCAGTTATCTCCAGGATGCGCCTTATGTGGTGTGCCTCAATGTCCTGGAGCGCAAGCGGCCCCTCGTTCACGTCCTGCGCAGAGGCGCCCCTCACGGGCGTCTCACCGAAAACCCTGAGGATCCCTTCAAAGCTTAAGGGGTCGCTACCGGAGAGAATGAGCGCCCTCTCTACGGCGTTTTCGACCTCGCGCACGTTTCCCGGCCAATCGTACGCCATGAGAGCATCGATCGCTCCCGGCGCAAGGGTCGGTATGGTATGGAGCACCATCTCCCGGGATTTCTTGCGGATAAAGTGCTGCACAAGGGCGGGAATGTCATTTTTTCTCACCCTCAGCGGGGGTACCTCAATGGGGAACACCTTTATGCGAAAAAAGAGGTCACCGCGGAAGTCGCCAGTTTCCACCATCTTCTCGAGGTCCCGGTTGGTCGCCGAGATGACCCTGATATCAACCTTGACGGACTCCGTACCGCCCACCCGCTCTATCTCTTTTTCCTGAAGTACCCGAAGAAGCCTGACCTGGGCGTGGGGAGCAAGTTCGCTGATCTCATCGAGAAAGATGGTGCCGCCATGGGCGCGCTCGAAACGCCCCCTTTTGCGCGCCAGCGCACCGGTAAAGGCCCCTTTTTCGTGACCAAAGAGCTCGCTGTCGACGAGCGATTCCGGGATCGCCCCGCAGTTCACCTTCACAAAAGGACCGCTGTATCGGGGTGACAGATTGTGTATGGCATTGGCTATGACCTCTTTACCGGTCCCCGTTTCGCCGACAAGGAGGACGGGGCTCGCAAGCGGTGCCACCTTTCGCACGCTCTCCATAACGTTCTTGAGGCCAAAATCAGCGCCGATGATCTCAACGGTGTTCTTTCGGAGCTCATCCCTCAGATACCTGTTGTCGTCGGCAAGAAGGTCCTTGAGGTCGGTGACCTCATGATGCCTTCGGCTGTTTGCCAGCGCTATCGCCGCCGGTTCATTGACGAGAGACCACAGGCGCGCGTGGTCCTGTGTGTATTGTCCCGTGCCGGCCGCCCTTACACCAAGGGCGCCGACGTATTTGCCGTCGATTATGAGCCTTCCGAGCATCATGGAGCAATCATCCCAACTGAGGTTCCTGGCTATCCTCCCGAGGATGGGATCATCATAGACCTTGTCCGCGATGCGGACCCTGGGATGGCGGTACGCCTCTTCGATCTCCTGCCGGAGCTCGGGGGGCAGATGTGTCTTGTCCATCCGCGTCGTCCCCCCCAATTCGTTTGCCGTTGTGACCACATCGACGGTACCAAGCGTCGCATCATAAATGATCAGGACAAGCTCATCGGCAGGCATTACATTGCGGACATAAAGAAAACACTGCCACAGGGCCTTCTCAAGATCGAGGGTCCCGCAGATCCTGAGGGTCAGTTCTCTGAAGAACTCATTTTCATCAGCATTCATCATTCGAAACGTCCTTTCATACCTATCATATACGATAGTATAAAGGATATCTGACAAATATACCAGTATATTTCCGCCATATTTCACAGCAATCCTTACAATTGTTTGTATCTTATAGATATTATTCAGTTTATTTTTTGGCATAAGAAATGCTTTAAAAATATCGAGACAAGAACTGTGGAATTGATAGAGATCATACGACTGAGAACGCAACCTGACGTTGAGGAGTCCGTTATTGAATGGCTCAAGGGGCTCACCCGGAATATAAAGGACACCCCGGGATTGAACGAAGCGAAGGTTTACAGCCATGCGGCCGTGCCCGGAGATGTCAGCTTCCACATCCGCTGGAGCATGCCTGAAGGGACCTCCTCGGAAAGCGAGATCGGATTGATGGTTGCTGAAGCACTTAAAAAATACGGGATCCTCGATCATACGGTGTGGCTCATGCATGGAAATAACGGCCGGAGCACACAACATAAACAAACGGAACGATAGCAATGAAAAAAGATACTACATCTAATAATGTGAGTCAGGGGACGTGACGAATGACCAGATTGTTCTCAAACACGCTGATTATTTCGCTGCTTCTCATATTGTCTGCCTTCGTGGGAGAAACAGGAACCATCACCTCCAAGCCCTCTGCCGCTGAACTGTCCTGCTCCCAATGTTGCAGCGAATCTGCCCCTCTCCTACCGGCAAAACATCCCACCGTTGCCGGCCAAGGTCCCAACTCGTGCGCCCTAGGTCACGCCCCCAACTCACAAAACAACATGGAACTGATTCTTTAGACCTATCTTCACGATACCATCCCCCCTTATGTTTTTTTCAAAAGCCCCCGGCGCCTCCCGGGGGCACCCCCCCCTCCTAAAAGACCGTTTCAAGTTCCAGGGTTTGAGAAACGTTTCAGGGAAAGGCAATATTTTCTTTTACTTTGGAACATGGAACTTTTTTTAAAAAACTTCTTGACTCCTTCATCCTTATTAGATATATTTTTATCGATATATATTTATAGATAGTATTTTATCTAATTAACGATGGAGGTATGAGCATGACAAATATGGAAGACAAGAGCGATCTTCCGACAAAGCCCATCCCGGAACCGACCCTGAGGCGGCTCCCCGTCTATTGCCAGTACCTCAAAAAGATACGGGACGAAAAGAAGGGTGAGTACATCTCCTGTACGCAGATCGGTAACGATCTGAGCATCCTCCCCATCCAGGTGCGCAAGGACCTGGAGGTCACCGATGCCGTCGGCAAGCCTAAACTGGGTTACGGTATCGAGGAGCTCGTCACCGCCATCGAGGACTTCCTTGGGTGGAACAACACGAAAGATGCCTTCCTCGTAGGCGTGGGACATCTCGGGACGGCGCTTCTCGGGTTCGAGAGGTTCAAGGAACACGGTCTCAATATCATTGCCGCCTTCGATATCGACGCCGGAAAGATCGGAGAGACGATCCACGGGGTAAAGGTCTTTCATATCAAGAAACTCCCCGACATGGTAAGGCGCATGGGCATCAAGATCGGGATCCTTACCACTCCGGCCTATTCTGCGCAGGAACTGACCGATAATATGATAAAGGCCGGGATCCAGGCCATCTGGAACTTTTCCCCGGTAAAGGTGAATGTCCCTCCGGGCATCATCGTCCAGCACGAAAATCTCGCGGTCTCTCTTGTGGTCCTGTCGAAAAAACTGGCGTTGAACATAAAAGCTCAATTGTAGGATGAGGTGAATGATGGAAACAATGCGAAAATTTGAAAGGATCTGTGAGATCGTCGACCGCAACGAACGCAACGCTGCCCGGCTTATCCCCATTCTCCAGGCCGTGCAGGCGGAATACCGGTACCTGCCCGAAGAGATCCTGACCTTTGTGGCAACATCGCTGGGTATCTCGCCGGCGCGGGTCTTCGGGGTGGCCACGTTTTATTCTCTCTTTACCCTCAAACCGAAAGGTAAGTACGTGATAAGGGTCTGTAACGGAACTGCGTGCCACGTTAAGGGC
Source organism: uncultured delta proteobacterium (assembly GCA_963816115.1). Classification (GTDB taxonomy): domain Bacteria; phylum Desulfobacterota; class Syntrophorhabdia; order Syntrophorhabdales; family Syntrophorhabdaceae; genus Delta-02. The sequence goes on from CAWFIZ010000003.1 coordinate 58,687, forward strand.
TCCATGGGCCTTTACGGGACCATCGTGAAGAAACTCGGCCTCAGCGAAGGGGAAGATTCGACCCATGACATGCTCTTCACCGTTGAGACGGTGAACTGCCTGGGGGCCTGCGGGCTGGCGCCTGCCATGGTCGTCAACGACGATGTCTACGGCCAGTTGACGCCGCAGCGCGTGTCGGACATTGTCGACGAGATCGTTCTCAAGGAGGCTCAGAATGAACCTGACACTCACGGGGCTTAAAAAGATCAGCAACGATTTCCTGGGCTGGAGCGCATCTGCCGAACACAGGGTACTTGTCTGCGCTGGAACGGGGTGCCTTGTCAACGGCTCCCTCAAAGTGTACGACGGGTTTGTGAAAGCGCTCAAGGACAGCGGCCTCAGCGCGATCGTAGAGCTCAAGAAGGAGGAAGAGGGCATTTTCGTTTCAAAGACGGGCTGCCAGGGATTCTGCCAGATAGGGCCCCTCGTTACCATCCTGCCCGAAGGCATCTTTTACACAAAGGTAAAACCCGAAGACGTCCTGGAGATCGTGGAAACAACTATAAGAAAGGGTGACGTGGTGGAAAGGCTACTCTTTGTCGAACCCGATACACAGAGGGTCTGCAGCAAGAAAGAGGAGATCCCCTTTTACCAGAAGCAGCTCCGTTTCGTCCTCAATAACTGCGGCGCCATCGATCCCGAGGACATCAGGGAATACATAGCCTCGGGCGGATACAGCCAGGCAGTCAGGGCCTGCCTGGAAATGACCTCCGAGGATATCTGCCAGCTTATCTTTGCCTCGGGCCTGCGGGGCCGCGGCGGCGGCGGATTCCCTTCGGGAAGGAAATGGGACGTGGCGCGCCGTGAGAGCGGCGATAAGAAATACGTCATCTGCAACGGAGATGAGGGTGACCCCGGCGCCTTCATGGACATGGGCATAATGGAAGGCAACCCCCACAGCGTCATCGAGGGCATGGTCATCGCCGCCCGCGCCATTGAGGCCGACGAAGGGTACATCTACGTCCGTGCCGAGTATCCGCTGGCGGTCAAGCGCCTGCGCAAGGCCATAGACGACTCATACCGCATGGGCCTTCTCGGAAAGGGCCTCTTCGGCTCGGAAAATACATTCAATCTCACCGTCATGGAGGGTGCCGGCGCTTTTGTCTGCGGAGAGGAAACGGCGCTTATCGCCTCCATCGAAGGTAAACGGGGCATGCCTTCGCCCAAACCTCCCTATCCCTCGCAGAGCGGTCTCTGGGGCAAACCGACGATCATCAACAACGTGGAGACGCTATCCCAGGTACCGCTGGTCCTGGCAGTCGGTGCCGAGGGCTACCGGAAGATGGGGACCAAGGACTCCCCCGGCACGAAAACCTTTGCGCTTACGGGGCACGTGGCCAATTCGGGCCTCATCGAAATGCCCTTTGGTTCCACCCTGAGAGAGATCATCTACGGTGTTGCCGGCGGCATGATATCCGATACGGGCAAGGCGGTGAGCGACGGCTTCAAGGCCGTCCAGATCGGCGGGCCTTCCGGCGGCTGTCTCACCCGCGACCACCTCGACCTCCCCATCGACTTTGATTCATTGAAGAGCGTCGGCGCCATGGTCGGCTCCGGCGGCCTCGTCGTCATGAACAAGGACACCTGCATGGTCAGCGTGGCCCGCTTCTTTATGCAGTTCACCCAGCACGAGTCCTGCGGCAAATGTGTATTGTGCCGCGAAGGGACGAAACAGATGCTGGCGCTCCTCGACGACATAATCGAGGGTCGGGCGACAATGGAAACCCTCGACCTGCTGGAAGACCTGGCGGCGGCGGTCCAGAAAGGCTCGCTGTGCGGCCTCGGCAAGACCGCGCCCAATCCGGTCCTGTCCACGCTGAAGCACTTCCGCGAAGAATACCTGGCCCACGTTCTGGACAAACGTTGCCCGAGTGGAAAATGCAAGGCCCTCGTGAGGCTGACCATCGATAAAGACCTCTGCAAGGGCTGCATGCTTTGCATTGCAAAATGCCCCGTAGGGGCCATATCCGGGGAAAAGGGCAAACCCCACCATATCGACGACGGGCTCTGCAGAAAATGTTACATCTGCGTGGAAGCCTGCAAATTCAAGGCGATCAAAGGAGACAAACAATGAACGGCACCTTCGTCCTTATCGATAACAAGGAGATCCCCATAGAGAACGAACAGAATCTCCTGGAACTCGTCAGAAAGGCCAGGGTTGACCTCCCCACCTTCTGCTATCACTCCGAGCTGAGCGTCTACGGCGCCTGCCGGCTCTGCATGGTCCAGGTGGAAGGCATGGGGCTCGTCCCCGCCTGCTCCACCCCGCCGGCCCACGAAATGAAGGTGAGCACCAACACTGAAGAAATACGGAAGATGCGCAAGATCATCGTGGAACTCCTGCTGGCCAACCACAGCCAGAACTGCCCGACCTGTCAGAAGAGCACCACCTGCCAACTCCAGGCACTGGCGAGGCGCCTTGGCATCACGAAGATAAGGTTCAAGAACCAGCTGCGGGAGATGCCCCTTGACGAATCCTCGCCGTCGATATCAAGGGACCCAAACAAGTGTGTACTCTGCGGCGACTGCGTTCGCATCTGCTCCGAGGTGCAGTCCGTCGGAGCTATCGACTTCGCCTACAGGGGGGCACAGACCGTCGTCATACCCTCTTTCGGCAAGGCCCTCGACAAGGTGGAATGCGTCAACTGCGGCCAGTGTGTCCGCGTTTGCCCGACCGGAGCCCTCACTCCGAGGTCCGAGGTAGACGAGGTGTGGACGGCGATCCACGACCCGGCCAAGGTTGTTGTGGCCCAGGTGGCACCGGCCGTCAGGGTGGCAATCGGCGAGCTCTTCGGTCTTCCCCCCGGGACCACCACCACGGGGCAGATAGCCGCGGCCCTTCGTGCTGTCGGTTTCGACAAGATCTACGATACGTCCTTCACGGCCGACCTTACGGTGATCGAAGAAAGTAATGAGTTCATAAAGCGTGTCACTGCCGGCGACAGGATCCCCCAGTTCACGTCTTGCTGCCCGGCATGGGTCAAGTTCGTCGAACAGTACTATCCGGAATTCATAAATCATCTCTCGAGCTGCCGTTCCCCGCAGCAGATGTTCGGCGCCCTCGCAAAAGAGATGGTATCCAGCGAACTGGGCATAAAACGCGAAGATGTCGTCGTCGTTTCCATCATGCCCTGCACGGCCAAGAAGTTTGAAGCCAAAAGACCGGAGTTCGAAAGCAACGGCGTCAGGGACGTGGACCACGTCCTTACCACCCAGGAGTTCGGACGGATGATCGACGAGGCGGGCCTCCATTTTAAGGAGCTGGGCCCCGAATCGTTCCACCTGCCGTTCGGCTTTAAGACAGGTGCCGGGGTGATCTTCGGCAATTCCGGTGGTGTGAGCGAGGCCGTCTTGAGGTACGTCAGCGAAAAACTGACGGGACAAAGGCGTGACGCTTACGAGTTCAACATCGTCCGGGGAGAAGAAGGAATCCGTGAGGCAAAACTCTCCGTTGCAGGCAAAGAATTCGCCCTTGCCGTCGTGAGCGGCCTCGGCAATGCCAGGGGTGTCCTAGAAAAGATAAGGTCCGGCGAGAGCCGCTACGACCTCGTTGAGGTTATGGCCTGCCCGGGAGGTTGCGTGGGTGGTGCCGGCCAACCCGTCTTCAGCGACCCCTCGGTGAGACAGAAGCGTACAAAAGGCATATACGAGAACGACCGTATGCTGGAACTCCATAAATCCCAGGACAACCCTTACGTAACGGAACTCTACGAAAACGTCCTCGGCAACGCGGGGAGCCACAGGGCCCACGAACTGCTCCATACGAGCTACCGCACGAGAAAACGCATCTTTGACGAAGACGTAGGTTTAAGCGCCGGCGGCGAAAAGAGCGTCGACATCAGCGTCTGCTTCGGCACCAGCTGTTTCCTTAAGGGGTCCCAGAAACTTTTACATGATATACTTGAGCATATAAGGTCAAAGGGCCTCAGCGCAAGGGTGAACGTGAAGGCATCCTTCTGTTTCGAGAAATGCGACAAGGGGCCGACCATCAAGGTGGGAAGCAGGGCAATTGAAGGGTGTACCATTGAAAAGGCCATCGAGGCAATCAAGCGCGAGGGGGTGGCCCTCGCAGAAGAGGTAAAACAAGATGCATGACACATCAAAACCCCAGATCGTCTTTACTTTGACGGCCCGCTGCCGGGACTGCTACCGGTGCCTGCGCGCCTGCCCTGTGAAGGCGATCCGCATGCAGAACGGCCAGGCATACGTGGACGAAAAGCGCTGCATAGCCTGCGGCACCTGCATCCGTGAATGCCCCCAGCAGGCCAAGACCTTTCGCAACGATATCGATACTGCCCGGCGCCTCATCGATGAGGGGCATTTTGTGGCCGCCAGCATCGCCCCATCGTTTTCCGCCGTCTTCAACAAATGGCAGCGCTCACGGCTTGCCTCGGCGCTTCGCGCTCTGGGCATCCGCTACGTGGGACAAACATCCCACGGGGCATACCAGATATCCCTGCAGTCCCAGAAGTTAGCCGAAGAAGACACAACAAGGCCCCACATCGCCACGGCCTGCCCCGCCCTCGTGAACTACATCGAAAAATATCAGCCCGAGCTGGTAGACTACCTCCTGCCCCTCGTATCCCCCATGGTGGCACACGCCAGGCTCCTCAAAGAAAAGCTTGGCAAGGACATCAAGGTGGTCTTCTTCGGCCCCTGCGTTGCAAAAAAATCGGAGCTCTACCGGCCCGAAGTTGCCGGCGTCGTCGACTGCGTCCTTACCTTCAAGGAGCTCGGCATGTGGTTGGAACAGAAGCACATCGATCTGTCCATGTGCGAAGAGAGCAATTTCGACGAAAAACCGGTCCACGAGGCACAACTCTATCCCCTGCCGGGAGGGCTCATCAAAACGGCCGGCCTTGCCGACGACGGGCTCAATCTCAAGCTCCTGCGCGTCGACAGCATCCATGGTGTCAAAGAGCTCCTGGACGGCATCAACGAAGGGTCCGAGCACGCCCTCATCGAACCGCTCTTCTGCAGCCAGGGATGCATCAACGGCCCCGGCATCGATCCGGGCAAGAACCTCTTCGATCGCAGACGAGACATTATCGAATATAATTCCGAAACACGATCAGTCTCTGCTACCCCCGATACGGCAAATGGCGGGCTCTTCGCGGCAGCCTTCCAAAAGGCCGAAAGCGGCAGCACCCCTGACAGCGTCACAGAGGGTGAGATCCAGCTTATCCTTGAGCGCACAGGCAAACAGGACCCCGAACAGCAACTAAACTGCGGCGCCTGCGGCTATGACAGCTGCCGCGAGAAGGCCATCGCCGTGGCCCTTGGCATGGCCGAACCCGAAATGTGCATCCCCTACATGAGGCGCCTTGCCGAGCGCCGTACCGATCAGATCTTCAGCACAACGCCCAACGGCGTACTAATGCTCGACTCGGAGCTCAGCATCCTGGGTATGAACCCGGCCTTCAAGAAGTTCTTTTCCTGCAGCGACGTCATCCTGGGCAGGCACATATCGTACCTCATGGACCCGGCACCTTTTGAAAAGCTCATATCCGGCGTAGAGGAGAACCTGGACATCACAACCTTCCACCGTCCTTACAACCTGCTTTGCCGGGAACTCTTCTATATGCTCAAGGACGAAAAGCAGATCGTGGGTATCTTCATCAACATAACAAGCCAGCAAGAGCACGAGAAAAAGCTCAAAGAGATCCGTTCCCAGACAGTGGAGCAGGCGAACGAACTCCTTGAGCACCAGATCAAGATGGCGCAGAACATTGCCCAGTTCCTGGGTGAAAGCACCGCCCGGGGAGAGGAACTTGTAAGAAAACTGATGAGCCTGAGCGAGGGCGATGAAAACACTTCCCGATAAACCGAGAAAACACATCGAGGTCGTGAGCTCCCAGGCCGCCAAAAGGCCCGGCGGTATCTGCGGCGACTTCATAGTAACGGACCGCACGTCCGAGGCAACGACAACGATCGTGGCCGACGGTATCGGTACCGGCATCAAGGCGCAGATAGCCGCAGTCATGTGCGCCTCGCGGCTCATGGAACTGATCCGCCTGGGCTTCACCCTGCGCGAATCATGCCAGAAGATCGTCGACACGATGCACGCGGCGCGCACGTCGGACATCCCCTTTTCGGCCTTCTCGATCTGCCGCGTCCTTAACAGCGGCCACGCCACGGTCATGTCCTACGAGATACCTTCGCCGGTCCTTATCAACAACCGCCTCGCCGCCTACCTGCCGAAACAGCGGTCTTTTCCCATGGGACTGGAAATGGTGGGCGAGGTCAACTGCATGCTCGACTACGGCGACGGGATCGTAATGGTCAGCGACGGAGTCAGCCAGGCGGGGCTGGGCCAGCAATACCGCATGGGCTGGGGGATCCAGGGAGCCTGCGATTTTATCAACGGCCTCCTTGTCCAGGGCATTCAGATGCAGGACATACCGCAAAAGATCGTCACAAAGGTGCGTGATATATCGGGCGCCACGTACGGAGACGACACGACATGCAGCCTTCTTTTCTGTCGAGAGGCCGAGGCGCTTAATGTTCTCACCGGACCGCCGGCGAAAAGATCGGGCGACGCCGGGGCCGTCAAGGGATTCATGGAAATGAAAGGGAAGAAGATCGTCTGCGGATCGACGACCGCGGAGATCGTAGCCCGCGTCCTCGGTATGGCCATCGATATAAAGGATGTATCAAGTTCCTACCATAAACCGCCATCTTATGATATAAAAGGCATAGACTATGCGACGGAAGGAGCAATAACCCTAAACCAGGTGTACAACATCCTGGGAGAAAGTGCAGACAAGCTGGAACCGGATTCCTCGGTATCCGACCTGTACCGGTTGTTTCATTCCTCCGATACGATCAATTTTCTCGTTGGAACAGCGGCAAATCCGGGACACGAAAATATTGTCTTCAGGCAGATGGGGGTATACCCCAGGGAAGTAATTGTCAGGCTCCTCGCGGAAAAACTGAAGGCCATGGGGAAGCTGGTTAACATCATATACTTATAATAAAAGGGGCACAATGAGGCGCCGGGCAAGAGGGCGCCGCCCCGACATGACATCAAGGAGGCTTTATGACAACAGGAACACCACCGGATTTCTTCAACGCAGCCGATTATTTCGTGGACCGCAACGTCCGCCAGGGGCGGGGACATAAAACGGCCGTCTTCACGGAGTATCGTAATTACACCTATAACGACATCCAAAAAATGACCAACAAAACGGCGAATGCCTTCCGCGAGCTGGGCGTGCGCGTCGACGACAGGATCATGGTGCTCATGCTCGATGTACCACAGTTCTACGCCGTTTTCTGGGGCGCCATCAAGATCGGGGCCGTACCGATCCCCGTCAATACCATGCTTACCCCCGAGGATTACGAATATTACCTCAACGACAGCAGGGCCAAGGTCCTCGTTGTTTCGGAACAACTCATTCCCCTTGTCACGAAAATAAAGGGAGACCTCCTGTATCTGCGTGACCTTGTCATCATATCCGAGGTGAGCGGCGCCCACATCCCTTTCAAGCAGAAATACCGTCACGCCCCGGATACACTGAAGACAGAGTTCACCACGAAAGACGATGTCTGCTTCTGGCTCTACAGTTCCGGCTCAACCGGCTCGCCCAAGGGTGCCATTCACTCCCAGTACGACATGGTGGTAACGTCTGATTCATACGCCAAAGGCGTTCTCGGAATAACCGAAAACGATATTGTCTTCTCCGCGGCACGGCTCTTCTTCTCATACGGCCTCGGGAACGGCATGTATTTCCCGATGTCCGTGGGTGCCTCGGCCGTGCTTAATCCCCAGGCCCCGTCACCGGAGAATGTCTTCAGGCATCTCGAGAAGTTCCGCCCCACCGTCTTTTTCGGTGTGCCGACGCTCTACGGCCAGATGCTGGAATACAAGGCAAAACAGGACAAGCAGCAGGGCATCACCGGCGGTCCCAATGACCATCACGAGCTCTCGTCGGTTAGAATATGCGTGTCTGCCGGCGAGGCATTGCCGACGGACATCTTCGACCGTTGGAAAAAGCGCTTCGGCATCGAGATCATCGACGGCATCGGTTCCACGGAGATGCTCCATATCTTCCTCAGCAACCGGCCCGGCGACATCAAACCGGGTTCCACGGGAAAACCGGTCCCCGGTTACGAGCTGAAGCTCGTCGATGAGGACGGACAGGAGGTCCCCAGGGGCGAGATCGGTACCCTCCATGTCAAGGGCGACAGCGCCGCGCAGCAGTACTGGCGCAAGCGCGACAAGACCCGCACGACGATGCAGGGCGAGTGGGTCAACACGGGCGACAAGTATTACGTTGACGAAGCAGGCTACTACTGGTGTGCGGGCCGTGCCGACGACATGTTGAAGGTCGGCGGCATCTGGGTCTCCCCGGTGGAGGTCGAGAACTGCCTGAGCCAACACCCGGCGGTGCTGGAATGCGCCGTTGTCGGGGCCCCAGATGAAAAAGGTCTCGCCAAGCCCAAGGCCTTCGTTGTGCTCCGTGAGGGCTATGACAAAACGGAAGAGCTCCGGGAGGAACTGAAGCAGTGGGTCCTCGACAGGCAGGCCAAGTTCAAATATCCCCGCTGGGTGGAGTTCGTCGACCAACTCCCCAAGAGCACAACGGGCAAGATCCAGCGATTCAAGCTGAGATAGAAAGATAGTTTCAAGGTTTCAGAGTTTCAGGTTAAAAACAACTAAGAACCATTCCCTGCCGAATAAGGCGGGGAGTGGTTCTTTCTTTTGCTCACACGCTCAAAGGGCGGTGCCGGTGTCCCCGGGCGTGACCGTGGCCGCACAGGATAACCGGATATAACCAAGGGATATCGTCGCAACGGCAACAAGGAAAATGATCGGCAGTTTTGGCGATTTCTTCATATCTTTCACCTCCAAAAGATGTAAAAGTTGGGTCAGGCCATGTATCTGACCATTTTTTTCACAGCCCCTGGCTTCAATACTATTTTCGCCAAACCTCACTATTATGCATTTGAAGATATTTCCTCGAACGTTAAAGCGGCTCAGGCGGTTCAAGCCGTCTTTGTCAGCGCTGAATCGTCGCCTGCCAGGGGACGGGCTCGGGCAGCAAGGAACATTTGTAGGTACCCTTCACCTCTTTCATGTCAGAGGCGAGGATGCCGGTATAGGTACAGCTTCCCCTGTGCCGCTCCCGGACAACGGTCACCTCGTTCCCCTTGATATTGACCTGCAGCACGGCGCGTTCCTCACCCTTGCCGGGAGCGGTCCAAACGGCATCGAAGGTCCTGCTGTCCTCCCTTCTTGTCCATACGCCTTTCCACTGCCCCTCCTCTTCGTTCCAGACACGTCCCAGTGCATTGTTTTCGTATTCCTTCAGGAACTTATGGAAAGCGGCGCAGGTCTTGTTGGGAGGCGGATCGATGTTGCAACCGCATGAAAAATCCTCCCATTTCCGCTCCTTGCAGGTATCCCCCCTGACGGGCATGCGAACACCCTGACGGATACACGTCCTTTGCGCCTCGGTATAGTTTGACATTGGTATGAAATCATCACCAGTGAAATAGAACACCGTTGGAGCGACAGAGATGTGACGGACAAAGGTGGGTTTGAATTTATCGTTCCTGCACTCGGCGGAAAAGAGCGGCGGGGTGATGAAAAAAACAAGCAGGACAAGAACGCACGCCGCGCTGAAAATACTATGGCCCTTCATTATGTCCTCCCCAAGTCTGAACTGGCTTAAAAAAACTATATATCACCGCACGGACCTTCATGCCAAGCAAACCTAATCTCCTTGCGAGATAATATCAAGGATGTTATCAAATAGTCCGGCCTTCGTCAATGCCTGGCCCGTTGTTATTTTCACGCCATGACCGGATAAAATGGACGGTGCCTGCGATCAGGACTGGAACAAAGAGGATAATCGGCAACGTGGAGCCATCCACGAGGTACGGGCTTCCTCCACCGTCAAGGTCTACCAAGCCGAATCGGCCATGGTGACCGAAGTAGGCAAGGGCGATATCATGCATCACCTCTGAAAAATAAAGGTACGCAATGATGATCGTGTAGACCGATTCGACATAAAAAACAATGGGGGCCCACCTGTTTTTCCTGCCGGACCTCACAGACTTCCAGAGGAGCGCCGGCACGACCATGCCGGGCACGAGAAGGACCAGCGGGATCCAGTAGTTCGGCCTGACGTTATAGGAAAAGAAGACCTGCAGATAATAGACGAAGAGCAGGGCGAACATTATAAGAACGGTGATCGCCTTGATCCCGAGCAGATAGGAGAATATCTTACGCGCCACGGGTCACTTCTCCCCGTTCTTCGTCTTGTTAACGACATTCTTCAGGTAGATGGCCATCTCCATGTTCTTCGCTGTCTGCGCGACATCAAGGGGAGTGGAGCCGGCCGGGAAGATCGCCCAGTCCCTGGTGGTTCTCGCGTCCAAATCGGCACCGCGGAAAACAAGGATGTCGGCTGCCTCCGGGCCTCCTTCGAAGGCCGCCCAGTGCAGGGGGGTCCAACCTGACGTAGTGCGGGCGTTCACATCAGCCCCGTGTGCGAGCAACAGGAACACGAACTCTTTCTTGTTCCAGTTGGCCGCGATATGGAGAGGGCCCTTGAGGTTATCGTCGCCGCGGTTCACATCCGCCCCCTTCGCGATGAGCAGCCTCGCCTTGTCCGTGGCGTCCCAGTAGACCGCCCACATGAGCGGTGTCACCCCTTTCCTGCTTCGGGCGTTAACATCCGCCCCCTTCGCGATGAGGAGCCTGCTGACCTCGACGCCCTGGTTGAAAAGGGGTGCCATCCCAAAATCGTTATCCCGGGCGTTCACATCGGCACCCCGTTCGACAAGGAACTGCGCGACTTCTTCCGACTTTGCCACATGGAGCGGTGTCTCACCCATGTCGGTGCGGGCGTTCACGTTGGCGCCTTTCCCGACAAGGTCCCTGACCGTTTTGAGGTCACCCTTGGCCGCGGCCCCGAAGAGGGCGTCATCGACCCCGGGTGTTTTCCCGCCTGCGGTGTGCGCCCACAGCAACAGCAAGCACGTCAATACGACGGCAAGTAACGCCGAATGCCTGCCGTTTATCATAATTCTTTCTCCTTTATGCCTTAAAAAAGGGAGCACGTTCGCGTCAGGGCTGGATGGTCGCCCTCCACGGAATAGGGCCCGCCGCCCAGGAACAACTGTATGTGCCGGTGACCGTCCTCATGTCGGACGCGAGGATGCCCCGGTAGGTGCAGGACCCCTTCTGCTGTTGCCTGGCAACGCTCACCTCGCCGCCCCTGATATTGATGGTAAGCGTGGCCCTCTCCTGCGGTTGGCCGGGCGTGGTCCAGAGGGCGTCGAAGGTATTGCTCCTGCCCCTTCTCGTCCATACACCGTTCCAGCCTGCTTCCTGTTCGTTCCAAACCCTCCCCAGGGCGTTTGTCTCGTAGGTCCTGAGGAAATCCTGGAAGGCGGCGCAGGTACTGTTAGGCGACGGCGATATGTTGCAGCCGCAGCCGAACCCGCCCCAATCCCGCTGCAAGCAGGTCTGCCCGTTGATGGTCATTCGGACCCCCTGGTTCCGGCAAAGCTGCTGCGCTTCCTGGGGACTCGAGACGGGTATGAAGGTGCTCCCTGTAAAATAGAATATCGTAGGTGACACGGAGTTATGACGTACAAATGTCGGCTGCCATTTGTTGCCCGTGCATTCACCGGCAAAAAGCGCCTGAGAGCTTAGGCACAGCAAAAGAACACAAATACAACCCATCGGGATGATGCAACGTTTCATGGTTTCCTCCTTCGTTCTTATGTAAATGCACAGGGCGTGCCGCCCCTATGTTTAGCCTGATCATATATAGGGATGTTATCAAACAGTTCCGTTTTCGTCAATGGCGGGCCTCTTTCATATTTGCCTTGCAACAAAAAAGAACATTTGTTAATGTGACCGGTATATCGACCACAAGGGAGGAACGGATATGACGAGAACGTCCCTGGCGATCCTGTTTTTACTTATCGCTCTGGGCACTTTTTCCTGCGCCCACAACAAACAGGCACAGACCGGCAAAACTGAAGGCTTAAAAGAGTATAACGACCCGACACGGGCTATCCGGGTCAGCGTTGGTGAGAAATTTTCCATCATCCTGGACTCTAATGCAACGACCGGTTATTCCTGGCAGATCGCTAAAAAGACAACGGGTCCCGTTTTAAGCTTCGTTGGCAGGGACTATGCAGCTCCCCGGGTAAAGATGCCGGGGGCGGGCGGCAAGGAACACTGGACCTTCAAGGCCGAGTCAGCCGGTACTGAAAAATTGACCTTTCACTACCTGCGTTCCTGGGAGAAAAACGTGGAACCGGCCCAAACGGTGACCTTCACGGTAACGGCACAGTAGAGAACGGTTTCAGGTCTCAGGTTTTAGAAACGTTTCAGGGAAAGGCAAAAAAGAAACGGGAAGAACCTTTTTTTAAAGATGTAACAGGATCTTTTTGTCTTTTTTGCCTGAAACTTGAAACCTGAAACTTGAAACCATCACTTTTATGCTTTGATCTGTTCATCCAGTTTGTCGAAATATTTCACCAACCATGCATTACAGTGCAAGGCAATCTTTTATCTCGGCATTATCTACAGAGCCGATATTTTTTGCCCCACATTGAACAATAGAAATTTTTTGTTGTCATTACTTGAGCTGAATGGTATAAGAATGTCAAACAGACAATTTATCAACATTACTGAAAGACGCAAGCGTTGATCGAAGCAATGAGGAAGTAATTCAACTTTGGGGATTTTCAGAACTGATCAAAGAACGCCCTGCAGAACCAAACAAAAGGGTATTATTGCACTTTTTACCCTGCTGGCCCTGCTCGCCATTTCCTTTTACGTCCACGGCGACACGCCGCGCAGGACAAGAGATAACAAGGTCCTTATAGTCAAGGGCGATCACGACTATCCCCCTTTCGAATATTTGCGGGACGGTCAACCCACAGGCTTCAACATCGAACTGATCAGGGCTGTCGCCGACGTAACAGGGCTTAACATCAAGATCGAGCTCGGCCCTTTAAGCGAAGCGCGCGGCGACATGGAAAACGGCAAAGCCGATATCTTCACCGGGTTCGCCTATTCCCAGGAACGAAACCTTCCTTTTGATCTCACCATACCCCACTCCATCCGGTTTTTCGACCTCTTTGTCCGTGCCGATTCGCCCATAAGGTCTCTGGAGGGCGCGCGGGGCAAGGAGATCATTGTGCAGGAAGGCTCTGCCATGCACGATTTCCTGAAAGAAAAAAACCTAACGCCGAACGTAGTTGCCGTGAAGGATTCCTCCGGGATAGCACAGATGCTTTCGTCCGGGCAACACGACGCAGCATTGCTGGGCAGGGTACGGGGGTTCTATTTGATCAGTACCGGTGGCCTTGGCAATATCAAGGCGCTTGGCGTGAAACTGGCACCGCGAAAATACTCTTTCGCCGTCCGCAAAGGCGATGATGTGCTCGTCGCCCAGCTCAACGACGGGCTCAATATCCTGAAGACCTCCGGCAGGTTCGATGAAATGTACGAAAAATGGTTCGGGATCTACGAAAAAAAGAGTATCTGGGAATCAAACGCGAACTACCTGTTATATGGTCTTTGCGGTGTCGTCATTGCCTTTCTCGTGAGCATTCTCTGGATCTGGGGACTCAGAAAGCTGGTAAGGGACCGCACCGCGCAACTGATAAGGAGCATAGAGCGATATCGCCTGCTCGTTGAGAATGCCTCGGAAGGCGTCATTGTCATTGTCGGGGGCAAGCCTGTCTTTGCCAATTCCAAGGCCCTTAGTATAACCGGCTTTTTTCGCGAAGAACTGACCGCAAAGACACTTGCCGAGATAATCTACCCGCAGGACCGCGACCCCATAATTGAAGTGCACCGCAAGATCGTCAAGGGAGAGGCAAGGGCCCTGGAACTCCCATTCAGGATCACCGACAAAGAGGGTGCAACAAAATGGATCCTCGGTAATTCTTTGCTCATAGACTGGGAAGGAACTCCCGGTATCCTCAGCATCTTCACGGACATCACGGAGCTCAAGAGATTGGAACAGCAATTCCTGCAGGCGCAAAAAATGGAGGCCATCGGGCAACTGGCAGGCGGTATTGCCCATGATTTTAACAACATCCTCACGGCGATCATAGGTTACGGCAACCTTTTGAAACTTAAGGTAGGCGACGAAGCGGTATTGAAAAGGTACGCCGATAACATCCTTGGATGCTCTGCCCGGGCCGCGAACCTCATAAAGGGCCTGCTGGCCTTCAGCGGGCAACAGGTGAACGACCCCAGACCGACCGATCTCCACGACGTTATAATGGGGGCGGAAAAGATGCTCCGCCGCATCATAGGTGAGAACATCGAATTCACGGTCACTTTTTCAAAAACAAGTCTTGTTGTAAACGCCGACAGCAATCAGATCATTCAGGTACTCATGAACCTTGCTACGAATGCCCGCGACGCCATGCCGAAAGGCGGCAGGCTGACCATACGGACCCAACCGGTGGAGCTTGATGACTCCATGGTCGGCTTTAGCGGCCTGTCGGCAAATAACCGGTATGCCCTGATCACCTTCGAAGATACCGGTGTCGGCATGGATGAAGCAACGGTGGAAAACATCTTTGATCCATTTTTCACCACCAAGGATATCGAAAAAAGCAGCGGCCTCGGTCTCGTCACTGTTTATGAGATCATTAAACAGCAAAAAGGGGCCGTTACCGTACAAAGCGACCCCGGTACCGGGACGGTGTTCAAGATATACCTGCCGCTTGTTGACTCCCAGCTTTACATTGAGGAAAAGATACGTCTATATCCTAACCCTCGCGGAACGGAAACGATCCTTGTCTGTGAGGACGAACCCGACATAAGGAAATTCATCAGGGAAGTCCTGGAATCTAACGGTTACAGCGTCATCGAGGCGCGAGACGGCGAAGAGGCGGTGGACGCCTTTAAGTCCCACCGGGACAAGATAAGCCTTGTCATTCTCGATGTCATCATGCCGAAAAAAAGCGGAAAGGATGTCCACGACGTTATTCTCGACATCAACCCTTTTATGAAAACGATCTTTATGAGCGGTTATACGTCGGACATCCTGCAAAAGGAAGGTGTCAACGAGTCGTCTGCCGCCCGCTGCATTTTCAAACCCATCGAGATACATAACCTGCTGACGGAAGTGAGAAGAACGCTGGATGGAGCGTAAAAAACGGTTTCAGAGTTTCAGGTTTCATAGTTTCAGGCAAAAGCAAAAAAACCCGGAAAATACAATTAAAGATTTAACAGAACCTTTTTGTCTTTTTTTACCCTGAAACTTGAAACCTTAAACTCTGGAACTGTTTTCACCTGTTTATCTTTTCTCCGCACTCGGGGCAGAACTTTACTGATGGCGAGATCTCTGCGGAGCACGCGGGGCAGGTGCTCTTCTGGGTGAGCTTGAACCCGCACTCGGGGCAAAACCTGGCGCCCCTGGTTTCAGCGCCGCACTCGGGGCATTTCAGCTGGTGCTCCGTTTTAACGTCCCTCTTCTTTCCCTGCCTGATCCCTGCGTTGACCGCCTCTTCCGTTGCGCCGTAGATCTCACCCTGGACCCGGGCCGCCTCGACCTCTGTCTGCACGTCAGGGGCACAGTTCAAACAGAGGCCCTTATCGTTGTTCCAACATACATCGCACACGTACTGATAGCACCGCGCACACCTGTGAAAATGGTGCTTTGCCTGTTCGATGGCCCCCTGGAATGCCTCATCACGCGCATTGCCGAAACCTGAACGCGCCAGGCCTTCCGCAGCGCTGGCGGCGCCTCCTATGACACCACCGAATATTCCCGATGCCTTCTGGAGCCAGCCCGTGGCCTGGCCGCTCCGAAAAGGAACGAATTCGGTCCTCCAGGTCTCATTGCACCTTTCGCAATAGAACTCGAATTGGAACCCGGCGTCTACGCCGGTCTCAACGGACAGATCGCTATAATTATCGCTGAATTTGAGCTCTTTCATGGTCTCTCCCTTCTGAGTTCTTTTATGATCGAAAGGCAGGTTCAGGGCCAAGGATCCAGGGGCCAGAGAAATACAAAAAAGATAAAGGCGTTTTATCCATGTTTTTGCTCTTCTCTGACTCCTGTGCCCTGAATCCCGACCCCTTTTTCATTTTTTAAGGGCCTTCGCATAAGCAAGTACAGCCCTCACGTAACTGTAACAGTGGTTGTACGCAAATACAGCCAGTTTTTTCTGTTCCGGTTTGTCCTTTTCCCAGCCGTGCGCCTTCAGGTAGTTGGCAACGCTCGCCACGGCATCGCTCATGGTGAACAGGTCCACGACACCGTCCCCGTTACCGTCGACGGCGAACTTCGCGTACGAAGAAGGGATGAACTGACTGATACCGAAAGCGCCCGCCCAGGAACCGCGTATGGAAAATGGATCCTTATTCTGGTCCTTGCACATTTTCAATAATTGGACCACCTCGCCCTGCGCCCATTGGGAACGACGGTTCTCGACAACCGCGATCGTCGCGAGGCTGTTCAGGATGGGATAGGTGCCGGTTGAGGATCCGAAATTCGTCTCCACGCGAAGGATGGCAACAATGACCTCCTTGTCGACACCGTATTGGTCCTCGGCATTCTTGAAGACCTCCCGGTATCTGACAAGCACGCCCTTGCCGCGCTCTATCGACCTTTTTGTCAACAGGCCGAACCTGCGGTTAAAATAATCCATGCCCTTTCCTTTTCTCCCGACTATCTCCGGATAGAGCTCGAACCTGCTGTCGGAAAAGATCCCCGTCAACTCTTCGGAGGAAAATCCGTGCTTCTTGAGCTCTTCCTTCAATGCTTCAATTTTGTCGTCGTAAAGTGGATTGACCCCGGCATGGGATAAAAAGGAGGGAACGGAAACGAAGACGGCGAACACAAGAACCATCAGGGTTGCCCTCCACATGATCCTCACCGCCTGTTCTCCATGCGATTAATAATATCAGGAGCGGTCAGAAAATCAACTGAAAACTCGTCCTTATTTTACGCCGCCGGCCGCCTTTGATAGCAGGGTACGGATCCCCGCCGCCTGATCGCTTCCGACGGACCTGGCGATAAGTATGTCGGAAGGGCTCACATTTTTACCGTAATAGGCCTGGTTTAGCCCCTCTCTCACCTTCACGATGGCGCCCTCAAGGGATGCACCCCCGTAGAGCCCCTTTGAACGTGAAAAGGTGAGGATGTCGACACTGAAGTTCGCCGTCGAGGCATCGGCGCCGGCACCGATTGGCCCCACGGCTATACCCACATCGGCGCCGAGCTTCACGCTGCTCGAAAGAAGCGCGGTAACTCCCCGGTCCGTCATGGCCAGGAAGATCACCTCCGAGGCGTCTCCCCCGATCTGTAGGCCGAAGCTGGCCTCACCGATCGTGTAGAAGGCCGGACCCGCCCAATCGCCCTTGTTCCTGTCGCGCACCATGAAAACGCCGCTGCCACCCGAACCGCCGAAGATGAATGCCCCCCTGAGCACCTGCGGTGATATGAAAACCCCACAGGCGCGCTTCAGGAGGACGCGGAACTTGTCCATTTCGTCGGCATTGACGAAGGATTCAAGCGTCATCCTGGCCTTTTCCACAAGCTGCCTTGCCTGCATGCTGTCATCACAGCGGGCCGGGGAGACACCGATCACGCACAAAAAAAATGCACAGATACAAAGGGTCGCGGCGGCGCTCACCAACGAACAAAATACTGCCTTCTTCATGGGCAACTCCTTTTACCCCGGTCCTGAAATGGTGGCTCTTGGGGGGATTTCATCAGTGCTGCATTATGTCACATGGTATATGAATACTTTTTCCTTGTCAATCTTTCATAAATCGTTTTATGATACCGTTACGCGTTGGTTCCTTGAAAAGGGACGTTCCATTTTCTGCTTCCGGGTATTTATCTCTTCCTCCTCCCATGTTTCTTATGGATAGACCGTTTGTGACGTGCTATCTCGCGGAAATATGAAATGCAGTTAAACGCAAAGGGAGGTGTCATGCCATGAATGGCAACAAACTTTATGTAGGCAACATCAGCTATTCAGTGAGTAGTGAACAACTGCGGGAACTGTTCGCGCAATACGGGGAAGTGGGGGAAGTACGTGTTATTGAGGGCAAGGGTTTCGGTTTCGTTGAAATGGCAACAAAAGAGGAAGCGGAAAAGGCAAAGCAGGCGTTGAACGGCATCGAGTTCGAGGGCAGGAGCATGCGGATCGATGACGCCCGCCCACAGAAAGAAAAACCAAGGGGAAGGGGTCCGCGCAGATATTAGAGATCGGCGCACTTAAAAGGGGAAACATCGGGAGAGCGGACGAACAGGCGGTTAAAAAAGCACCATGGAGGCGGCAATGGCATATGTAAAAACAAACGACACTGTGAGGGTCCATTACACGGGGACCCTCACAGATGGTACTGTATTCGATTCTTCCAATGACCGTGAGCCCTTTGAGTTCACCATAGGCCAGGGTATGGTCATACCGGGATTCGAAAATGCCATTGTAGGTATGAACGAGGGCGATGCGAAAACTATATCCATCCCCGCCGAAGATGCTTATGGTCTCTACCAGGAAGAACTTGTCGCCGTTGTGGCCCGCTCGCAGGTACCACCGGAGATAGGGCTCGATATCGGCACGATCCTGCAGGTACGCTCGCCCGAAGGCGGCCTTGCCAGAGTGATAGTAAAAGAGGTCTCGGAATCGGAAGTCACCCTCGATCTCAACCATCCGCTGGCCGGCCAGGATCTTACCTTCGAGCTCAAGCTCGTACAGATCGTCTAAAAAAGATCGTCTAAACAATTAGGGAGAGGGACTATGGGAGTCCTTCTCCCTGTTTTCTTTTTTATCATCAGGTCTTAAAAGTGGCTAAGGGGTAAGGGAGAAGAGAATCTTACTTTTTGTTTTAGTTTTTCTCTGAGCCCTGAATCCTGATCCCTGTTTCTTTATCTTTTTTCTGACCCCTTGTCCCTGAATCCTAGCCCTGTTTTTAAAAATTGACTTAACGAACCAATTGGGTTAGAAAAAATAGCGGTGCTGGAACGCACATGGTCTGGACAGAAAACCGGCCCTTCTTCTTTTCTGCGGCAGGAGACATACAGTAGGGTCCTTTCCAAATAAGTTCATCGGTATGGAGGCTTAAGGCAATGCGGGCGAAAACCAATGATAGGGTGAAGGTCCATTACAAAGGGTCCTTGAAAAACGGCACTGTCTTTGATTCTTCCATTGACAGGGAGCCTTTTGTCTTTGTCATCGGTGAGGGCGCGGTCATACCGGGATTCGAACAATGCGTCATCGGCATGTGCGCGGGCGATATCAAAACCGTTACGCTCTCCCCCGAAGAAGGATATGGACCCCACAGGGAAGAGCTCTGTGCCGTCGTCGCGCGTTCCCGGATCCCTGAAACGATCAACCTTCGACAAGGGATGAAACTCGAGGTCCAATCGTCAAACGGCACATCCGCCCAGGCGATCGTCCTGGAGATCACCGAATCAGATGTCACCCTCGACCTGAACCATCCGCTGGCCGGCAAAGAGCTGGTGTTCGAACTGGAATTGTTGGAAATACTTTAAAAAAAGGACTCAGGATTCAGGGCCCTTCTTCTCACGCTACTATCTTCTCCACCCTGCAGGCGCAGACCTTGTATTCCGGTATCTTGCATCCAGGGTCAAGACAGTCTACGGTCAGCTTGTTCGCGCATGATTCGTAGAAGTGGAAGGGGATAAAGACCACGTTCGTCTTCGACCGTTCTGCGACCTTCACCTTGATCCTGATGCTGCCGCGCCGCGTGGAGACGGAAACGAGCTCACCATTGACTATGTTGAGATTGTTCGCGTCGTTGGGACTGACCTCCACGAAACCTTCCGGCGCGGTCTCTTCAAGGACCTTCGAGTTGCGTGACATGGTGCCGGTATGGAATTGCTGCAGGATACGTCCCGTGGTGAGCACGAGAGGATATTCCCTGTCCGTTTCTTCAAATGGAGGGGTATAATCGATGGCCGTAAAAAGCCCCTTGCCCCTTGAAAAGTTCTCGCGGTGAAGCAACTGCGTACCCGGATGTTCTTTTGACGGGCATGGCCACTGTATCAATTCCTTCTCGATGCGCTGGTAGGTGATCCCGGCGTAGGAAGGGGTGACACTCCTTATCTCCTTGAAGATATCCTTTGCGTCATCATAGTCCCAGTCCGCCCCCATTCGGTTGGCTATCTGCGTTGTGATCCACCAGTCGTCCCTGACCAGCTTCCCCGGCTTGAGGACGCGATGCATTGGCTGGACCCGGCGCTCCGTATTTGTCGCGGTGCCCTCTTTCTCCAGGAATGCACAGGCCGGCAGGACAACGTGGGCACGCTGTGCCGTTTCGGTGAGGAAGATGTCCTGCACGACGAGGAGTTCCAGATTGTCCAGGGCCTCAATGACGTGCTGCTGGTTCGGGTCCGACATGACAGGATTCTCACCCATGATATACAGGGCCTTAACATCGCCCGCATGGGCCGAGTTCATCATCTCCATCAGTGTAAGCCCGGGCTTCACTGAAAGGTTCTTCACGCCCCAGGCGTCTTCGAACTTCTTCTTGTTATCCTCGCTCGCCACGGGCTGATAGGCCGGATACGTTGCCGGCAAGGCACCCATATCGCAGGCTCCCTGCACGTTGTTCTGTCCCCGCAGCGGATTGACCCCGCCGCCGGCGACACCCATGTTGCCAAGCAGCATCTGGAGGTTCGCCGTCGACTTGACACCGTTCACGCCGGATACGAACTGGGTGATGCCCATGGAATAGTAGAGTGCCATGGGTTTCAGGTTCGCCATGAGGCGGGCCGCCGCCACGATATCGTCGGGGTTGTCAAGGCCGCAGATCCCGGCGACATACGACGGCGTGTATTTCTCAAGGGTCTTTTTGAGGTCCTCGAACCCTTCGGTGCGGCTGTCCACAAAAGACTTGTCGTAAAGCCCTTCCTTGACGATAACGTGCATGAAACCATTGAGGATGGCAACATTGGTCCCCGGTCTTATCGGGAAATAATAATCGGCAAACTTCGCCAGTTCGATCCTGCGTGGATCGGCTACAATAAGGTGCTTTTTCTGGTTAATGACCTCGTTCTTTATCATTGAACCGATAACGGGGTGGTTTTCAGTGGTATTGGAACCGATCACCAGATAACCTGCCGATTGAGGTATCTCGCGGATCGAGTTGGTCATTGCACCGGAACCGAAAACAGCCGCCAGACCGGCGACGGTGGAGCTGTGTCAGAGACGGGCGCAATGATCGACGTTATTGGTGCCGACGACTGCGCGCATGAATTTCTGCATAAGGTAGTTCTCTTCGTTGGTACATTTTGCCGACGAAAGGGCGGCAATGGCATCGGGGCCATTCTTCTCTTTAATGGCCGTCATCTTGCCGGCCACAAAATCGAGGACCTCCTTCCAGGCGACCTCCACAAATTCGCCGTCCTTTTTCAGGAGCGGTTTTGTGAGCCTTTTCGGGCTCTGCACAAAATCGAACCCGAACCTGCCCTTCACGCAAAGGTGGCCCTTGTTGGGGCCGTCATCGTTGCCGAGCGCCTTGACGAGGACACCCTCTTCATTGGTATAGAAATCGATCTTGCAGCCCACGCCGCAATATATGCAAATGCTCGATTCCTTTTTGAGCTCCCAGTTGAGGCCTTTCCCGAGCACTGTCTGGAAGGTGAGCGCCCCCGTGGGGCACATCTGAACGCAGGTGCCGCATTTAACACAGCTCGATTCCCCGATCCTATGGTCGTCATCTGCGATGAGGTGGGTCTGGCTTCCGCGTTCCGTAAAACCCCAAACGTTCGAAACCTGTATCTCCTTGCAGGCCCTGATGCATCTTCCGCAGAGGATGCACCGGTCCTCGTTCCTCTTAATGGCATTGCTTGTCACATAGTCGATCTCGCGGGGGTTTCGTGGAAAATCCTCCTCGGTTTTTTCAACGTTGTACATCTTGACGTATTTCTGAAGCTCGCAATCGCCGTCGGCGTCGCAGTACAGGCAATTGTGCTCGCCTTCCATAAGGAGGAGCCCAAGGAGCCACTGCCGGATGCTCCTCAACGTATCATCTTCGGTAACGACGCTCATACCGTCCGCGGCAAATTCGGTGCAGGACGTTTTCATCATTTTACCGTCAATTCGCACAAGGCAAAGACGGCAGGCGCCGGTCTTGCTCAATTTCGGGTGGTAACACAGATGGGGTATTTCGATACCATTTCCACGGGCCACCTCCATGATGGTCTGTCCTCGATACCCGGTAACATTTTTTCCGTCGATGGTGAGCCTGATCTTATCCATACAACAAACCCCCATTTTTAATTTGTTAGTAGGCAGTAATAATTGTCATTCATTAAAGACCATTTATTCTATAACTTTATTGTCCTTTTTTCCAAGAAAATATTGCCCTTTGCTATTTTGGCTGTTCCCAGCCTTTCAGCTTGACTGTTTCGTCACGATGTGAAACATTAAAAAAGGGGTCAAAACAATGATGATAGCTCGGGCCATCGATTTTTTTCGCAAAGGGATCTGGAAGGTCAGGCTCGAAAATCTATCGAAGGTACGGGCCTTTGCCGTCGGCACTGCCCGCATCTTCCTGATGGCCGTCGGTGATTTCAACAAGAACGACTGCCAGAAAAATGCCACGGTCCTTACCTATTATTCGGTGCTCAATATCGTTCCCCTTTTCGCCGTCACCTTTGCCATCGCCAAGGGGTTCGGTCTGGAAAAGCTCGTCGCGCGGCAGATATTCCGGTTTGCCCGCGATGCCAACTGGCAGGCCGACGTTACGAGCAAGATCATCGATTTTTCCCGCTCTCTCCTCGCCCACGCGAAAGGGGAGGTCATCGTCGGTGTCGGTATTGTTGTCCTCTTCTGGACAGTCATCTCCATCCTGGGCAAGATCGAGGACTCCTTTAATACGATCTGGGAGGCGCGGCAGTCGCGCGCCGTGGTCCGTAAGTTGACCGATTACCTGTCCATGCTGATACTGGGGCCAATCCTTCTCGCGCTCTGGAGCAGCGTGAACATCCTCATAGTCAGCGAGGTCCGGGTTCTCATGCGGGACATCTCCCTCCTGGGCCCCATGAGCCTTATGGTCTTTTTCCTTATGAAATTGCTTCCCTTCATTTCCATCTGGCTTCTCCTCGTGGTCCTTTATCTTGTCATGCCCAACACCAGGGTGTCCGTCAAATCCTCTGTCTTCGCCGCCATCGTTGCCGGTTCGCTCATCCAGGTCGTTCAATGGTTCTATATCAAGTTCCAGATCGGTGTCTCCACGCAAAGCGCCATCTATGGCAGTTTGGCTGCCATTCCACTCTTTCTCGCCTGGCTGCAGGTAAGCTGGATCATCGTCCTTTTCGGCGCTGAGGTTGCAAGTGCCAGCGAACATTACGAAACTTACGGTTTTCACCCGGATTATTCACGCATCGGCGCGTCGCGCAGGCGTCTGCTTATGCTAAGGATTTTCCACCTTCTCGTGAAAAGGTTCGACGCCGGCAAAAAACCGTTGGCCTCAGTGGAAATAGGAAAAACCCTGGAGATCCCCGTGCGCCTGGTAAGGCGGATCCTTTATGACCTTGTCGATGTCGATCTTGTTTCGGAGATCACGAAGGGGGCACGGAAGGAATCTTTTTTCCAGCCTGCAAGGGCCGTCGAAGACATGACGATAAAAAAAGCGCTCGATGCTTACGAAAAAAGCGAAGCAGACGACATCAGCCCCGCGGATGCACAGGAGACCGATAAACTGGTGCTTTCTCTGCACGTTTTTTCCGAAGCCATGGAAAAGTCCCCCGCCAATGTGAAGTTGAAAGAGATATAATCAGGGCCCAGGGTCAAGCCCCCCTTCCTTCCTTGACACAGGGCGACGCAGCCACGTACTATGTAGTGAAGGGGGTGCACACCTGGTCGACGAAACGGCCCTTGCGGTCCTGAACAAACGCTATTTCATCAAGGACAATGAGGGAAAACCCACGGAAACCACCGAAGGCATGTTCCTGCGCGTTGCCGGCCATGTCGCCTCAGCTGAGAAAGGCCTCGATCCAGGCGAGCGAGAAAAACTTGCCGATTCCTTCTTCCGGATGATGAACGACCTCGAATTTCTACCCAACTCGCCGACACTAATGAACGCGGGGAGGGAACTTGGGCAGCTGGCGGCCTGTTTTGTCCTGCCCGTCGAGGACTCCCTCGATTCCATCTTCGAGTCCGTCAAGGAAACGGCAAAGATCCACCAGACGGGGGGCGGAACCGGTTTTTCCTTCTCTAAGCTTAGGCCTGAGGGCGATGTCGTCAGGTCAACGATGGGCGCTGCGAGCGGCCCCGTTTCCTTCATCAGGGTCTTCAATATGGCAACGGAGGTCATCAAACAGGGCGGTACCAGGCGCGGGGCCAACATGGGGGTCCTGCGCATCGACCATCCCGACATCGAAGAGTTCATCAACGTCAAGAACGATCCCCGGGAGCTCACCAATTTCAATCTTTCCGTGGCCGTCACCGATGCCTTCATGGAGGCCTGCGAAAAGGATGGCACCTTTGCACTCGTCAGCCCCCGGAACAATAAAGAGATAAAGAGGCTGCACGCGGGAGACCTCCTCGATCTTATTGCCCGCTGCGCCTGGGGATCAGGCGAACCGGGCCTGATCTTTATCGATATCATCAACCGGGCGAATCCGACACCACACATCGGCGCCATCGAGGCCTGTAATCCTTGCGGCGAAATGCCCCTTCTTCCTTACGAATCCTGCTGTCTCGGCTCCATTAACCTTGCCAGGATAGTTCGCGAGGGGTCTATCGACCGGGAAAAGCTCCGGGGCCTTACCCATCTTGCCGTGCGTTTCCTCGACGACGTTATTGATGCGGGCCGCTACCCCTTCGCCGCCGTCGAGGGCATGACAAAGGCAAACAGGAAGATCGGCCTCGGCGTTATGGGTTTCGCCCACATGCTCATCCTCCTGGGCATTCCCTATGATTCTGAGAACGCGGTGAGAATAGCAAATGATATCATGGGGTTCATCGAGACCGAGTCGAAGGATGCCTCGCGGGCCCTGGCACAAGAACGGGGGGTATTCCCGAACTATCGTGGAAGCATCTGGGAGAAACAAGGCCTTCCCCAACGGAACGCCACAACGACGACCATTGCACCCACCGGTACGCTTAGCATTATTGCCGGGACATCAAGCGGGATCGAACCCGTCTACGACGTTCAATACTCGCGCGTCCTCTTTGGCGGACTGTGCGTCGACGTAACGGACCCGCTCTACGCACAAATGAAAGGTGCCGCCGCAGGGGCCGACCTGGAAAGGCTCTTCAGAAAAGCGCACGATGTGGGCCCCGACTGGCACCTGGCCATCCAAAAGGCCTTCCAGGACCACGTTGACAATGCGGTCTCCAAGACCATAAACCTCCCCGCGCAGGCAACGCCGCAGGAAATACGCGGAATATATCTGAAGGCTCACAAAATGGGGCTCAAGGGCATTACGGTCTTTCGGGACACAAGCAGGGATGCCCAGGTCCTCTCCTGCAGGGCCCACCAGGTGTGCTGAGGGCAGGGGTCAGGATTCAGGGTTCGAGGGGTCAGAGAAAACCAAAGGCAAAAAACGATGAATCCTGAGCCCTTCTTCATCCCTGTGATATACTTATCTTAAGAGAAGGTAAAATGGTTGCTTTCGTGCTGCGGGTCGTGCATGAGCAATAAACCGGAAAGAAGGGAGGTTAGAAGATCATGCTAAAACCAACAAAGATCCTGGTACCGACGGATTTCTCGGAATATTCCGATAAAGCCCTGGAACAGGCCATTGACATCGCAAGGCATTACAAATCAAAGGTCTACCTCTTTCATGTCATCCATGGAGAACTCCAGCGTGTCGTTATCGATTATGCCATTCCAATCGAGGCCATTGAGGCCATTGAAAAACAACAGCTGGAATCCGCCATGGAGAATATGAAAAAGCAGCTTGGTAAATTCCCAAAGGCGGAGGGGGTGGAGGTGCTCCTGGAGGTAGGGAAAGGCGTTGCATATGAAGAGGTCCTCAAGGAAGAGAAGGCAAAAGGTATCGATCTTATCGTCATTGCCTCCCTGGGGAAGACGGGCCTTGCAAAATACCTGGTTGGCAGCGTCGCCCGTAACGTCCTGAAAAGCGCCGTCTGCCCGGTGTTATTAACAAAGTGAAAGGGTTCAGGGAAGATGAAAGGCAGAAGATGTGCATTTTGTCTGGCTTTTTTTACGTTTTTCTCTAACCCCTGATCCCTGGGCCCTATATCCTTTAGCCCTTTTCCGGCCCCTGACTAATCCCTGTCTTTCTTGTGTATCTTCCCCCGCGCCAGCGATGCAAAGATACCGAGGAAAGACAGGCAGGCAAACACCAGGAAGATGGCCTGCAGTGACTTTAAGAACTGGGTGTGATACTCGGGCGTGATCTGCGTCTTCCCCATAAAATGCATGAACATGAACATGACGATACTCATGCTGAGCGTCTGCCCAATGACGCGCATCGTCGCCATCGTGCCCGACGCGACGCCGTAGAACTTCTTGTCGACGGCGCTCATAATGGCATTCGTGTTGGGTGATACAAAAAGGGCAAAACCAAAACCGAGGAACAGGAGGTTGAAGACAACAAGATATATCCCTGTCGTTTCTTTGAGAAAACTCAAAAAAAGAAGGCCGATCAGCAATGATGCCATCCCCAGAGAAGCAACGATCCGGGGCTCCACCCTGTCTGAGATCCTCCCCGTAAAACTCGACAGCAGGGCCTGAATCGACGGTTGGGAAACAAGGATCAAGCCTGCGGTCTGAGGATTTAAGCCTTTGATGTATTGCAGGTAGAGGCTGATCAGAAAGGTTATGGCAAAGGTGGCGCTATAATTGATAAGGTTGGCAAGGTTGGAAAAGAGAAAGGCCCTGTTATTCATGAAAAGGCTCATTTCCAGTATGGGGTGACTGACCCTTAGCTGCCGGAAGCCGAACAAAACAAGGCCGGCCAGACCCACGGCCAGCAGTGCGAAGCCCTTGACGGCCGGCAATGATGTGAACCCGTAGATGGCAACGGTAAAGGGAACAACATAGAGAAAGGAACTGATCATGTCGAATTTCTCCCCTTTGGCCTCCGCCCACTCTCCCTTGATCTTCCGAATGGTTGTCACAATGACGAGAGCTCCGATAATGGCATTGGTATAAAAGATGCTCTTCCATCCAAGGAGGTCCGTGAGAAGACCGCCCAGAAAGGGGCCTGCCGAAAGCCCCGCGTAAACTGACGTTAGAACGACACCAAGCGCCTTGCCCCGGGAAGAAGCGGGATAAATTGACGTGACGATGGCGATGCCCGTTCCAAAGACCATGGAGCTGCCCACCCCCTGGAGTACCCGCCAGAAAATCAGCGCCGTGCCGGATGTCGAAAACGTTGCAAGAACAGAGGCAACGCCGCCGAATGCCATACCGCATAGAAAGACCTTTTTTCTGCCATAGATATCGGAGGCCCTTCCCATGGGAACGAGGAAGGCAGCCGCGGAGAGAAGATAAGCGGTCTCGACCCAGCTGAGCGAGATGGCGTCCATCGAAAGATCAAGCCCGATGCGCGGCAGGGCGACCGCCACCGATGAGGCGATAAAAGGCGTAAGAAAGGAACTCAGTACAGAAACAAGGAGGGCGTTTCTTTTAAGGCTGGCATCAACATCCATAGGGTATTAGCGACCTGTCCGCAAGACCCAATATACCACAACAAAACGATGCACAACAGCTTTTCCTGCTCCTGAAAAAAATTGACTTTTCGGCCTGTCTCCGATATGAAATCTCTGTCGTTCGCATATATCTATCTTATGAAAAGGGAGCGTAGCGTCTATGGGCAAAGGTGACAAAAGGACAAAAAGAGGGAAGATCTGGAGAGGCTCCTCCGGTAAAGCAAGATCCAAAGGGAAAAAGGTCAAAATCGTCGAAAAGACGGAAAAATAGTCTCACTGCCTGGTCGGCGCCTTCTATTTTCTTTCAATGACCGGCTGTGAGGTTTGAGCAATAGACCTGCTCAGATCGGCAAGCGCTTTGCTAACTGCGGCCTTTATACCGGCATCGTTGCGCTGCTTAACGGGGGTGTTGAACGAAATGTCCCTGGCCATTAAAGGTACTGTTCCGCCTGAGCCATAAAGGGCCCATTGGGCTTTTGTTTCGATAAGATCGAATTTAGTGATATCAAGGGTGGCGAGCCCCACGGCCACACGGTAATCCGATGCCCTGTTACGGGCATAGGGAACAACGGTAACGCCGACGGGAGCGAAAAGGACCCTCAGGTTCTCCGTGATGACCCTTGGTATCTCCGTTTTCAGCACATACACCTTTTGATCAAAGGCTGAGATATTTGCGGAGTTGATCGTCGATTCCAGCACCGTGACAGCGCGGTCAACATAGCCCGGCACGTCGATCGGGCCGACAGCAACGACAGGGCCTTTACCCCCGGACACACCGGCAGCGGAAACGGTTGGCGCAATTGTGTCGAGCACCGAATAGGCGCTGCGGTTCGTGTCGGCACAACCCGCCAGGCCCGCAACAAATATCGCCAAAAAGAATGCTGTTATCCGGATATTTCTGATGTAACCCATCACGTCCACCCCTCGTCGGTATTTTCGCTGCAGTTTCTGTTAAGATATAAATATACACCAAGCAATGTGCTTCGTCAAAAACGATCCTGCCTCGGGTAATTTTGCTTGCAAAAGAGGCCCTCTTGAAGTACAAATAAAGATGGCGCGGCGTGATATTCCACTGGCGCAGGCTTAAGCGAAGGATCACCTGCCAATAAGAGGCCCTCTTGGATACTCCCAGAAACAGCTTCATCGCAAACCTGATGAAAAGGGCAAAGGAGGTCGGGCCAAAGGGTGCTCTTGACCCGTCGGAGGACCTTGATGAAGCGGTAGTGCTCGTCGCAGCTAATATCCTTGCCAACTCGATACCCCCGAAGGCAATACTGGCAGTAGCCAAAGACCCCTCCCACGCCCGGTCCGTGGGAGCTTTTTTATGCCTCATCGTCGCGTCGATCCTCGTGTGGATAGAAAAAGACGGTCACAAAATATCGAAGAACGAAGTGCTTGCTTCCACCTTCCTCGTTCTCTACCAGATGCACGAGCGCGATATTGTCGCCTCGCTCGCATCGGAAGGCATGAGGCGCTTTCAGTCCATATCACAGGAAGCCATGGACAACAGGGTGGTGCAGGAATATCTAAATGGCATCAACCACAACATTCATCGTTACATCATGACGGGTGACGATGCCCTGGCTGAAACCTTCGCAGATCTCTACACGGCCCTTCTCGAAGAAAAGAACGCAAAACCGGCCTAAGAAAAGATAGTTTCAGAGTTTCAAGGTTTCAAGTAAAGAGAGGGCCTTGTTTAATCTCTTTACCGGGAAAATAAAAATGATATAGAATAGCATCAAAATGTATGACCGGCCGGGTGGATAACACGCCGGATCCCGCAACGAGGTGCAAACGCTGAATTATGTTCTTGCAAGGGGGTTGTCATGAATGAAACGGCTCAGGCTGAAACTACGGAAAAGAAGCTCGAGGGGATCGGCGGCTGGCTTATCCTGATCGCCGTCGGCCTCATGATCAGCCCTATCAAGACCGGGGTCGCCCTGGTCCGCGATGTCTTTCCGGCCTTTAACGCCGGCGTATGGGACAAGCTCACTACGGCAGGTTCCCAGGCCTATCATCCCCTCTGGGCGCCCCTTCTCATAATGGAAATGGCAGGAAATATCATCTTCATCCTTTTTCCCCTGGTCATTCTCTTTCTCTTTTTCAGGAAAAAGAGACTCACACCGCTTTTTATTATCATCTTTCTCTTATCGAACCTGACGTTTGTGATCGTGGACTACTTTTTCGCCATGAGGATCCCCCTTGTCGCATCCATGCCCGATGAAACAACCCCCGTGGAGATCATACGCATGGCCGTCGCCTGCGCCATCTGGGTACCCTATTTCCTGAGGTCGAAACGGGTAAAGAACACCTTTGTGAAATAAGAAAAAAAATAACCAATTACCAAATCTCAATAACCAAAAGATGGAAGCATTCCTTCTGGTTATTTTCCTTTTGATAATTGGTTATTGTAATTTGTTTATTGGTTATTCTCTTTATTTGAACTTATGATGGTCCTTATTCTTCTCGTAGAGTATCTTAAGGCCCTCCAGGGTAAGGAACTCGTCGACGACGTCGATCGTTTCGGAACCTTTGTAGATGAGGCTTGACAATCCTCCCGTCGCAATGACGAAGGGATCGGTGGCAACCTCGTCCTTCATTCTCCTGACAATGCCGTCAACAAGGCTGACATAGCCGTATGTTATGCCGGCCTGCATCGCCTGGACCGTGTTCTTGCCGACGAGCACCTTCGGCTGAACAAGCTCCACCCGGGGAAGTTTTGATGCCCGTTCAAAGAGGGCATCCAGGGAGATCATGATCCCGGGGGCAATAGAGCCTCCCGCGTATTCACCTTTTGGCGTGATATAATCAAAGGTGGTTGCCGTGCCGAAATCGACTATGATCAGCGCCTTCTTGTGTTTTTCATAACCGGCGACGGCGTTCACGATCCTGTCTGCACCAAGCTCTGAAGGGTTCTCGTAAAGGATTGGCATTCCCGTTTTGATACCGGGTTCTACAACGATGGGCATAATGCCGATATATTTTCTGCATACTATCTCGAAGGGTATGAGGAGCGGCGGCACCACACAGGACACGATGGCGCTGTGGATCTCGCTTAAGCGTATCTTTTCGATATAGAGAAGGCTGTTCAGGAGAATTGCGTATTCGTCTACCGTCTTGGTCAGGGCGGTGCTCAATCTCCAGTGATTGAGGAGCTTGCCGTCCTGGTAGACGCCGAAAACAATATTGGTGTTGCCGATATCGATGACCAGTAGCATTAGAAGTTCACGTCCCCCGCAATAATTTTTTTCGTCTTACCATCTATATCCAGAAGTATGGCCCCATCGTGGTCGATGCCCTTCGCGATCCCCTTGTAGGATTCACCCATCTGGTTGATCTCGAGGTGCTTTCCCCGGATCTGGGCCCTCTCTTCCCATGTATCGCGGATCGTCCGCTCTCCATCTCCCCTGAAGAGGTTGTAGTACCTCTCAAGATTGGAAATTAGAATACCACACACCCTGGACCTTTCATATATTTTTTTAGATTCCATGAAAAGCGAGGTCGCTTTGGCCCTGATCTCCTGGTCCATGTCGCCGGGCTCCAAATTGACGTTGAACCCGATGCCGATGATGACGAACCGTACCATATCCGCTTCGGTGGAAAGCTCAAGGAGCGTGCCCGATATTTTCCTGTCGTGCATGAGCACGTCGTTGGGCCATTTGAGCGTTGCCTTCATACCGGTGAGCTCCTCGATCGTATCAGACACGGCAAGAGATGACAGGAACGTAATCGGATAGACAGTCGAAGGGTGGATGGCGGGCCGCAATATCACTGAAAGATAGATGTTCTTCCCTGTCGGCGAAGACCACTTTCTCCCGAGCCTTCCTTTTCCTTTTTCCTGCGATTCGGCAACCACGCAGGTCCCTTCGGGTTCACCCGCAAGCGCCTGTTTGAAGGCCAGTGTGTTCGTCGAATCTATCTTCTCCCTGTGGATTATCCTGTGCCCGATAACGACCGTCTTCCTGTACCGGTCGATCTCCCATCCGTAGAGCTTGTCAGGGGTCCCAAGAAGCCTGTAGCCTTTTCCCTTCGATTTGTCGATGCCGTATCCGTACCGCTCGAGCTGGTTCATATATTTCCAGACAGCGGTCCTCGAAACACCCAACCTGCCGGAAATGTAATCGCCTGATATAAAACCATCACCGCCCCTGAGGTACCTTAGCACTTCACTCAAATTATCCATTCTCTATCCTGTCATAGTGTGAGAAATACATCGTAAAGGAGGCCCTGCCCTGGGAAAGGGACCTGATGTCGGTGGAATACCCGAACATGTTCGTGAGCGGTGCCTTCGCCTCAACAACGGTGTATCTGTCTTTTGTCGAAATATCCGCGATCTGGCACTTGCGCGAGTTGAGGTCACCGATGATCTCACCCAGGAACTCGTTGGGCGTCGTCACTGTCAGCGACATGACCGGCACGAGCAAAACGGGCCCTGCGTGTTCGCATGCCTCCCGCAACGCGTCATAGGCGGCCATCTTCAACGTAAGCCGGGCAAAATCGGGGCTATTGAAGGTAGCGTCATTGATCTGCACCTTCACATCTGTCAGGGGATACCCCTTGAGCACCCCGATGTTGGATGCCTCCCGGATGCCCTCTTCAATGGCCGCGACAAAGGGATAGACAATGTTGTCCTCGGCTATGTTCGATGTGACAAGTATCCCTTCCCCCCTGCCGTTGGGAGCGATGGCAATGGAAACCCAGCCCTTGCAGGGTACGTTGTTGATGACCTTTTCAAAGACATGTTCCCGGGATATGGCCCTTTCAATGCTCTCCTTGTACACGACCTGCGGCTTGCCCACGTGGAGGTCAACGCCGAACTCCTCCTTGATCCGATGCATTACGACATCGAGGTGAAGCTCGCCCATGCCGGAAACGATCGTCTGGTAGGCGTCCTCGTCCGCCTTGAGGACAAAGGTGGGGTCCTCCTCCGATATCCTCTTGAGGGCAAGCATGAGCTTGTCCTGGTCCACGTTCCTGGCCGGCTCGACGGCGATGGATATGACGGGCTGGTAAATCTCGATAGGCTCGAGAAGGAGGGGCTTTGCCTGCGTCAGGGTATGTCCCGTCGAGGTCTCCTTGAGGCCGACAATGCCGACAATGGCCCCTGTCCTTGCTTCCTCTATGCGGTCCTTGTGGTTTGCGTGCATCTTGTAGATCCGGGATATCTTTTCTTTTTTTCCGAGGTTCACGTTGTATACATCGCCCCCGACCTTGATGGAGCCCGAGTAGATCCTTATATAGGTAAGCTTCCTGCCTTCCTCGATGACGATCTTGAAGGCCAGGGCCGCGAGATCTTCTTCATCGCTGGTCCTTCGCTCTTCCGGTTCCCCGGTCTGCGGGTTCTCGCCCGTTACGGGAGGCACGTCCAGGGGCGAAGGCAGGTAGCGGACTATGGCATCAAGAAGCGGCTGGATCCCTTTGTTCCTCAAGGCCGCGCCGCAGAGCACCGGGACGCACTTTAGGGCGATGGTACCCTTGCGAAGGGCAGCTGTAGATCCGCGAAGGCTCTATCTCCTTGCCGTCGAGATAGAGTTCCATCAATTCGTCGTCAAAAAGGGAAAGTTTGTCAAAGAGCTTTTCGCGATAGGAGGCTGCCTGTTCTTTATATTCTTTGGGTATTGAGATCGACCGGTACGTTGCGCCGAGGTCCTCTTCCTCCCAGGCTATCGCCTCCATGGTCACAAGGTCGATGATACCGTAAAAACCATCCTCCCGTCCGAGGGGGATCTGCAGCGGTATCGGATCGGCACCGAACTTCTCCACGATCATATCGATGACACGGAAGAAGTCGGACCCCACCCGGTCAAGCTTGTTGATGAATGCAATGCGGGGCACGTGATACTTGTCCGCCTGGTGCCACACCGTTTCGGTCTGGGGCTCCACCCCGCCGACACCGCAGAAGACGGCCACCATACCGTCGAGCACCCTCAGGGAGCGTTCCACCTCGATGGTAAAATCGACGTGTCCCGGGGTGTCGATGAGCTGGACCTCGTTATCACCCCAGTAAAGCGTCGTTACCGCCGACGTGATTGTGATGCCCCGCTCCTGCTCCTGGGGAAGATAGTCCATGACCGCCGTGCCTTCGTGGACCTCTCCGATCTTGTGGGTCCGGCCGGTATAATAGAGGATGCGCTCCGTCACCGTCGTCTTGCCGGCGTCGATATGAGCGGCGATCCCGATGTTCCTGATCCTTGACAGCCGAAGTTGTTCTTTCTTCATTTTCGCATAAGATATAGACCTAAGATGATGCAAAAGTCAATAAAGAAGGCTGAAAGGAAAGGGTTTTTGGTTCACTTGAAAATTACCGCAGGAAGTTGTTTATTGTTATCATGTCGATAACGCGACACACCTCTTAAAAAAAGGACGAAAATATGAATACGAAACATATCCTCTACTCCACGCAAGGAAAGATCGCCATCATAACCCTCAACAGGCCCGACGCGAGAAATGCCTTCAGCCCTGAGATGATCGGCCTGTGGCGTGAATATCTTGAAAAGGCAAAGGACGACGATGCCATAAGCGTTGTCGTCGTGACGGGCAGGGGGGACACCTTTTGTTCCGGCGGAGATATCCGCGACATGGCCAACGGGAAGCTCAGGTCCTGGGAAATGAAAAAGTTCCTCTGGGACGGGGTGCACCGTATCATCTTCGCCCTCGAGGACCTCGACAAGCCCGTCATCGCCGCCGTTAACGGGGCCGCCATGGGCGCCGGC
Organism: uncultured delta proteobacterium; assembly: GCA_963816115.1. Lineage (GTDB taxonomy): Bacteria > Desulfobacterota > Syntrophorhabdia > Syntrophorhabdales > Syntrophorhabdaceae > Delta-02. The sequence continues at coordinate 93,045 of CAWFIZ010000003.1, forward strand.
ATGGACATGGCCATCATGTGTGACATGAGGGTCGCCTCCGACAGGGCAAAGTTCGCCGAATCGTACATAACGATGGGGCTTGCCCCGGGCGATGGCGGGGCCTGGTTCCTGCCGAGGCTTGTCGGAATGCCGAAGGCGCTGGAACTCCTCCTGACTGCCGATGTACTTGATGCCGGCGAGGCGCTTTCGCTGGGGATAGTCAACCGCGTCGTACCCCATGAGGAACTGATGGAAGAAACTATGAAACTCGCCGGAAAGATCGCCGAAAAACCGCCGCTGGCTGTGAGAATGATTAAACGCGCCGTCTGTCAGGGGGCAACAAGCACGCTTCGGGCACATCTTGATTATATCTCATCCCAGCTTTCACTCCTGTCGGAAACACATGACCACACCGAAGCGGCGCGGGCGTTCCTTGAGAAGAGAAAACCTGTCTTTACCGGAAGTTAAAGACGGCCCTCGCCTGTCGCCGGGGGCAGGATATGGTCTGTCCCGGTATCTGGAAAAAACGCTTTATTGACCACGCAAAAAGACATTGTGAAAAGGTTTTTGTTTACTCCCGGTGCTTTTTTGTATTATGTATTGTTTAACTTCGCGTTGTCTGTCTTCGATGTGGGAACAGACGGCTTTTCCCGAGCCGATACTACAAAAGGGGGTTCACCATGGGTAAGCTCAGCACATCGTTCGTCCTCGTAACAATCGTTGGTCTGTTGTTGTTTCCTCTTTACACTTTCTCCCAGTCAGCGGACATCAAGTACCCCGAAACGAAACAGGTCCTGAACATCGTTCAGGAGGCATCGCAGATGATCGTCCAAAAGGGCGAGGCTTCCTTTCCCGAGTTCCGCAAAAAAGGAAGCAAATGGCTGCACGATGATGTCTATGTCTTTGTAATAGACACCAAAGGCAACGTCATCATCAATCCGACACGCCCTGAACTTGAAGGTAAGAACCAGATGGGCCTCAAGGATGCCATGGGGAAGCCCTTCATTAAATGGTTCATCAAAGAGGCAACGGACTACCCCTTCAAGACACAGGGATGGTCCCACTACGTATGGTTCAAGCCTGGCCAGGAGATCGCCTCATGGAAGACATCTTTCGTCAAGTATGTCAAGGCTCCCTCCGGTAAAGGATATATCGTGGGCAGCGGCCTATACGAGATGAGGCCTGAAAAGGTCTTTGCCGTCGACATAGTCGATGAGGCGGCAGAGCTTGTACGGAAAGACGGGCGCGGCGCCTTCCCGGTCCTTCGTGACAGAGCGGGGGAATTCAACTACCTCACAACGTATGTCTTTGTTATTGACGCAAGCGGCAACGACCTGGTAAATCCCGCCTTCCCGCAGCATGAAGGGAAGAACGTGCTTTCTCTAAAGGACAGCAGCGGCAAACCTTTCATCAAGGACATGATCACAATGCTCACCGGCAAGGACAGCGGCTGGATCACTTACAACTGGCCGAAACCAAGAACCACAAAACCTTCCGGTAAAGAAACCTACGTAAAAAAAGTCAAGAGCGGCAGCGATGTCTTTTACGTGGGATCGGGTATATATCTCGAATAATCCCGGCGTCTATCCTTGCGAGATCTGCGGCAGTTAGCGCGTAAGCTTCCATGCGCCTCATGCTGCCCGCGGACCTTTAAGGGATCTTTGCGCGCTGACAGAACCCTTTAAAAAGGGGCCCAATTGGATACAGGCAAGGAAGGTCTTTACGTTAAACGGCTTTTACAAAAAAATGACAAGGGGGTAGTAAAATGAATCCTGTTCAACCTGATCTCATGTTCCCGTGGTATGTCTGGTGGATAATGGTCGTCGGCCTGTTTCTCATGACTTTTGTCGGGACCTATATAGTTACCAGGGGGTGGGAAGAATGAACCAGCAATATTTGCCCATCCCTGAAATTACAACAACCATGGCGGTCACTTCGTCCATCGGAATAGCCGTTCTGCTCGGCGTCTCCATTCTCCTCGGGCTCCTCGGCAAAAAACAATGGAAATCCTTTGACGAATATCTCGTCGGTAAACGGGACATGGGTCCCGTTGTCACCGGATGCGCCCTTTCGGCCTCTTACCTTTCGGGCTGGGCGTTCTGCGGCAGCACGGGCATCGTTTATTCTGTCGGTTTTTCCGGCATGTGGTTCGCCGGCATGTGGAGCCTCATCGGGGTCATCCCCTGCCTCTGGGTGGCCTCGGCCAAAACGAGGGAGTTCGCGGTAAAGCTCGGCGCGGCAACGGTACCGGAGCTCATGGGCCGCCGGTATGAATCGAAAGCGCTTCAGACGGTCGTAAGTATCAGCATGCTTTTCTTTCTCTTTATCTATTCCGTGGGACAGCTTAAGGCCGCAGGCGGCGTCTGGTATGCGGTGACCGGTTTCCCTCCCGTATTATGCCTCTTTCTCGGTGTATTCATCGCGTGGATCTACATGGTCCTCGGGGGCTACGTCGGCACCAACTGGTCCATGGCCTTTCAGGGCGGGTTTCTCGGCATCGTCGGTTTCCTTGTGGGCATCATAGCCCTTGTGAAATCAGGCGGTTTCACAGAGATATCCACGCAGATCTTAGCGCAGGACCCCAGGCTCCTCCAGCTTGTTCGACCCGACCTCCCATCAGTGGGACCGACGGAGTTCTTTTCGAGCTGGGCAGGGCTTCTTTCCATACCGCTCATCTTCTTTACCATGGCTATAGGTTTCCCCCATAACCTCGGAAGGTTCCTGGGGATGAAAAAAATGAACAAGAAGGAATTCTGGATCCTCGTCCTCATCGTCTGGGCCATCACCGGCATACCGGTCATGCTTGCCGCCTCGACGAACGGCCTCATCACCAGGATGCTCTTCGGCCCCGAGTTGTTCAAGATCGAGCCGTGGAAGGCCGACCTGGCGGCGCCGCTGCTCTCTTATGCCATCGGGGGTATTCCCCTGCAGACCCTCTACGTCATGGGCCTCTTCGCGGCGACGCTTTCTACACTCGCAGGCATGGTCATGATCATGAGCGCCAACGTCACCCGCGACATAATCACCCTCTGGCGGCCGAAGGTAAAGGACAGGACCCTTATCCGGCTCTCCTACTTCCTCATCGCCCTCTTTCTCTTCCTGCCCTTCTACTGGACATGGAAGAGACCGCCCGAACTCCTGTCCGTCTTTATGGGCCTTGCCGCTATGGGCCTCGGTGCTATATTTTTCTTTGTCACCGCCATTTCATATTACTGGAAAGGTGCATCAAAGTGGGGCGCCATGGCCACCGTCATCTACGGGACCATCGCCAGCCTTGTCGGCGGGTACCTCGTCTTCAGCAAGAAGGTGATGGGCATGGGCACCATGGAGTGGATCCTCCTTGGAGGGTGCTTCGTTCTTTATGTCGGGGTAAGCCTTGTAACAAAAAAACCTTCGAAACAGCTGCTCGATCAGTTGTTCGTGAAGAGTAGCAAATAATCAAGCGACTGAGAAAAGTGGCCAGAGGATATCTTCTGGCCACTTTTAATTCTTTAATAATAACCAATAATCAAATTCCAATTAACCAAATAAAAATGCACATCATTCTTTTCGCTTTTTTTGTTTGGCTGTTGGTCATCGGGAAATTGGTTATTATCATTAACTATTTGGTTATTGGTTATTTCTCCCTATCACCCATCACCAATGACCTGTTTCTCATTCCCCATACGCCAGTTCCTTGAGCAGTTCCATGGCGCGGCGGGCCTCCTGTGTGGTAAGGCTCCCAAGGCCGCAGCTGGTCGTGAAAAGGATGCTTTCCCTGTCGGGTGTTGTTACGGCGGCGACCTTCTCAACGAACCCGGCGGCGCGATCAAGAACGGTGTCAGATGTTTCGTTCATGACCTCCGGCGATGACGGGACAACACCCGGGGCTATCCAACCGCCCCTGTCGAGGAAATTCTTAAGGTCTTCATTGAAATAAAAAACCGTATCAAGATAGGTAAAGGCGTCATAATTAACGATATCGATTTCCGATTGGAACGGTACCGACCAGTCGGTATTACCGCACACGTGGATACCGCAGCGTACCGGCAGGTCTTCAACAACTTCGTTCAAGGAGGAGATGACCTCTTCCCGGGAAATGGAGATATATGCCGACCCGAAGGAAACCATGTAAGGCTCATCGAGAAAGATGATAATATCCGTACCGGGATAGGCAGCCTGAATGGTCTTTATCATCCACTTCGCCTTCATGTGAAGGGCCTTCTTAATGATATCGTAGAAGGCAAAGTTATAGATGACGGGTTTGTCCTTCTCGTCCTTGAGCCCCAGTCCCATACTGAAGGGCCCGGTGACCTGGCACTTTATGAACTGAAGGTCATCCTCTATTTCCTTAAGCCTTTCGAGGAACCGGTAGAAACCGGGTATATATCTCTCCGATATGGCAAAGGCGCCGGTATTGCCGGCTGCGACATTCTCGTAGAATTCCTCTATCCCATCCGTCCTTTCGGTATCGATAAAGATCGTATTGTTCTTCTCGTCGCTTACAACTGAAGGCACGCCTTCAAGGAAAGGGACGTACATGTTCTCCAGCGGGGAGCGCTTCGGCAGCTGCGGCCAGAAGGGTATGCCCCTGCATGTGGAAAAAATGAGATCGATCGCTTCATCGACCGTGGTAAATGGAAAACTGCCAATGCCGGTTATCATTTTTATCCTCGAAAAATGAACTTTATTGCCGATATCTCCCGAAATTATTAGCATAGTTGACCATTGAAGTAAAGGCATATGAGGGTTTGCCGCTAATATGGAGCTACATGTTGCAGGCGATCATGCAGGAGGCTATAATGTTCGTATATAGGTTACATCTTAAAAAAGGAGGGATATCATGGGAGAGACCATCGCGTGGGAAAGCGACATGGAAAAAGCCCTGTCGCGGGCCGGGGCGGAGAAGAAACCCGTTCTTCTCGATTTCTTCAACCCCGGGTGAATAGGCTGTCAACAGATGGATGCGGTCACGTATCCGACAGCCTCTGTAACAGAATTTATCAACAAGAACCTCATCCCCCTTCGCATTCCATCCGATTCGGAGCCCCTGGCGACGAACTTCATGATCAAGTGGACACCGGCCCTGCTCATCCTCGATGAAAACGGCAAAGAACACTCAAGGACAGTCGGGTTCCTTACACCGGAGGAGTTCATACCCACAATCATGCTGGGCATCGCCAAATGCCATTACGAACTCGACCTGTTCCAGAGCGCCATACACTGCACGGATGAGATCCTGAATGACTACCCGAAAAGCGATGCGGCCCCGGAAGCGGTGTTCCTGCGCGGTGTCCTCGGCTACAAGAGCGCCCACGATCCGATGAACCTGAAAAAGGCCTACGAGAGGCTCGCCGAGGAGTACCCCAAAAGCGAATGGGCGAAAAGGGCGCTGCCGTACAGGCTGCTGCATTAAAAGACGGGTGATAGGTTTCTTTGGTTTCTTTGGTTTGTCTGGTTTCTTTGGTTTCTAACTAACTAAAGAAACTAGAGAAACTAGAGAAACTGAAGAAACCATATTCTTTCCATCACCCATCACCCCTAATTTCTTGTCAATTGAAAACATAGCTGATATCTTATTCGTAATAAAAAAGCTTTTCCCCGGGATATCAACATGACCATATACAATGCGGTTTCGGCGGCGGGCGTTCTTTGTTTTCTTGGCTTTTTATTTCTCTTTTCACGAGATAAAAAGCGGGTAAGCCTTCGCGTCATCGCCTGGGGCGTAGGCCTGCAGATCCTGTTCGCCCTATTTGTCTTTCTCGTCCCCTTCGGGTCGCGGATCTTTCTTGTCCTCAACGATATAACGATGGAGGTAATTGAGAGCGCCTTCGAAGGCATCCGCTTTCTCTTCGGGCCCCTTGCCCTATCGCCGGGCAAGACCGGGTCCTTTGGTTTCATCCTGGCCTTTCAGGCATTGCCTTCCATCATATTCTTCGCGGCCCTTATGGAGCTTTTATATTACATGGGGTTCATGGAGCGCCTGATCGGGCTTTTCGCCCGTATATTCGTGAAGGTAATGGGCATCAGCGGCGCTGAATCTCTCTGCGCGTCGGCGCAGATCTTCCTGGGTATCGAGTCGAACCTGACGGTGCGGCCCTATCTCAAGGAAATGACCCTCTCGGAGCTCATGGTGGTCCTGACGACGGGCATGGCAACCATCGCGTCGAGCGTGCTCGGTTTCTACGTCATCATCCTCTCCGGTGTTTTTCCCAAGGTGGCAGGACACCTCATATCGGCATCGATCCTCCTCGCCCCTGCCGCGATCGTGGCGGCCAAGATCATCATCCCCGAGACAGGTTCCCCCAAGACCCTGGGAAAGGTTGTCAGGGTAGAATACCAAAAAGCTGCGAATCCCATAGAAGCGATCATCAACGGCGCCATGACGGGCGCCAGGATGGTCGTAGGTATCGGCGCGCTGCTCATCGCCTTTATCGGTCTCGTGGCACTTTTCGACAGCGGTCTTCTCTACCTGGGAAAGGCCATCGGTTCCCTTGCCGGCAGACCCGTTGATCTCTCCTTGAACCATATTCTCGGTTACATCTTTTACCCCTTCACCGTTGCCATGGGCGTGCCCCTCGAAGACGCCCCCCAGATCGCCCGGATACTTGGTGAGCGCATCATCATGACGGAGGTCAAATCCTACCAGGATCTGAGCGTCCTGGTGAAGGAAGGCAAGATATTCTACGAGCGAAGCATCTTCATAGCAACATACGCGCTGTGCGGTTTCGCCCATATTCCATCCCTTGCCATCTTCGTAGGGGGAACGTCGAGCCTGGTACCGGAGCGCACAAAAGACATTGCCCTTATCGGTCTCTGGGCGCTCCTTGCCGCCAACCTGGCCTGCTTTATGACAGGCGCCATAGCGGGGATATTCTACACCACAGGCAGCGGCATTCTTTTCAACTATTAGAATGATACAATCTTTCAAAAGTTTTTTATCTCACGCCCGCTCTCCCTTGGGGATCGCTCGAGCCCGCGGAGATCACGGAGAAATGCTTAAAGAATAAAGATCGCGTCCATATCCCGGAGCCTGCCAGGATCAGGACGCACTTCGATCGCCCTTACGGGCGATGGCACGGCATGGAATTATTTCACATTCAAGCTGTTCAAGCATTCAAGCGGATGCAGCTGTTTCTAAATATCCCGCTCGTCATAAATGAAAAAGCGGGATCGGGAGTGCCCCTTACCCTTGGGAGGCTTCGAGGGTAAGGGGCGAAAATGCCTTTCTCCGCGTAACTCCGAGGGCTTGAGAGAGAAGCCTAAGCGACGAACGGGCGTGAGATGATCTTTATTTTTTATTTTTCTCTTTTCACAAAGAACATGAGGATGGCCGACAATACCGCGAAGCCTATCGCTATCGCGAAGGGGATAAAGAACGAGCCCGTTACATCCCTGAGGTATCCCCCCATCCTGTGGGAAAATATGGCCCCTGCCCCGTAAAAAAAGGTGAAGGCCCCGATGGTCGTTCCAAGGATCTCTTTACGGAAATAGTCGCCTCCGCACGCGCCGTACATCGGGAACGTGGAGCCATAAAAAGCCCCCATGACAGCGATGGAGGTTATGAGCATTGTTTCGTTCTTTCCGGAAAGGATCACACCCACCACTGAAGCGGCAATAAACAGATTCGAAATAATTATCGTTGTCCGTCTGCCTATCTTGTCAGATATAAAGGAAATGGACAAGACACCGACGATCTGCCCCAGGCCGTGGGCGGTGGCGAGAAATGATGCCCGTGCGTAGGGAAGGCCCAGTTCGTACCTCGCGTAGTCCACCATGAAGGTTGTAATGATATAGAGCGTCCCGGCGATCAGAAGGTACGAGGCCCCGATGATCCAGAACAGCGGTATTTTAAATATTTCCGAGTAGATCGCCTTCATACTCGTTTTCTGCTGCCCTCCGGTATCGACCGGCGCCTGACCGGTCTTTTCACCCCACGGCGCAAGCCCCATGTCATCGGGTTTGCTCCGAAGCAGAAAGGCGTTGACCACCACCATCACCAGGGCCGCCACACCGAGTATATACCAGCAGTAATGCCAGTTCCAGGTCCTGACTATCGCTGGAAAGAGCTTTCCCATGGAGGCAAATCCGAGACCGAATCCGGCCGAGAGGATGCCCAGGGCCATACCTCTTCTATTTGTGGCGAACCATCGCTGCACAAGGGTGATGACGGGGGTCCACATGGCCGCACCACCGATCCCCGTGATCCCGAAAAAGATGAGCGCCTGCCAGAAGTGCTGGACCGTTCCCATCAGCAATGCTCCTGCGCCGAGAAGTATCCCGAAGAGCGGGATGATCCTCCTGGCCCCCAGGCGGTCGGTCAGGTACCCCGTAAAAGGCGAAAGACATATATAGGCAAAAAGGTAGGCATTAAAGACGTCCCCTCCCTGCGTCCTCGTAAACCCGATGGTACGGATCATTTCCGGAAGGACGATCCCATAGCCGAGACGTATCCCGTAGTTGACATAAAGATTAGCGAAACAGACCGCGAGGATGATCCACGCCCAGTGAATAACTTTCGGTTTCATTATACTGCCGCCTTTCATGTCAACGCCTCTAAATAGATAAGGGCTTTCATATTCCTATCTTCTTTCTCTTCGCCTCTATATGCGCCACGATGCCGTCCACTGCCTTTACATGGTCCGTCTCAACACTGAGTATCCCTCCCGTCACCTGCGGCAGGTCCTCGGTCAGCAGTTTTACGAGGTTCGGCCCGCCGGTTACGGTCGGAACAGGGTTCACATAGGTGTAGAGACCAAGGGCAAGGGCAAAGACGGCGTCGATTGTCGCCTTCTGTTCCATGTACTCGGGAGCGACGGCAGCAACGGGGAGATCGGGGATGGGCACGCCGATGGCGTTGGATATTGTGAGAAGGAGGTCGGCAAGACTTCCCGTATCGGTGCAGGTACCGAAGCTCAGAACCGGCGGCACGTTCAGGAGGTCACAGACCTTTTTCAGACCCGGTCCGGCAAACTCGTGTGCCTCATTGCTGCAAAGACCGGCAACCTGCATGGCGCCATTGCCGCACCCCATGGAAAGCACGAGGATATCGCGCTTTATCAGTTCCTTTGCGATGCGGACACTGTGGACGTCCTGACCGGAATCCCGAAGGCTCGTGCAGGAAACAAGCCCGGCTATACCGCGGATGCTGCCTGCTTGCAGGGCACCCAGAAGAGGATTCAGTGTACCGCCCAGTGCATCGAGGATGCTCTCCGGGGAAAACCCGACGACAGCCTCGCTCACGGGCAGGCCGATGACGGGCTCGACCGTTCCGTGGCGTACCTTGAAATTATCGACAGCCATCGCGAGAAGCTGCGCCGCCTGTTTCTCCGCCTCCTCCGGGACGTAATCTATCCTGTCGGTGACACCTTCGAAAGCCACGAGCTGGCTCACGGGAATGAGCTTGAATTTGTATTTTTCGGCGTATTTTGGGTCGACAGGCATGGAGCAGTTCATGTCGCAGGCGAAAAGGTCGACGCAGCCGCTCGCGAGCACCGCCTCCTGCATGATCCAGTTGCCGGTGAAACCATAGAAGACATCGTCCATCTCCCATCGCTGGATCATCTCCTGGCCCGTTTCGATATTGGCTATGATACGAAGCCCTTTCGCGCCTGCCGCTTTCGCCTTTTCCTGCCACCGGGGCGATCTCGCGAGGTCGACCATGGCAAAGCCCAGGAAGGGCTCGTGCCCGTTGGGCAGCACGTTGACATAATCGGGATCAAGGACGCCGAGGTCGACGCGCATCGTGTGCGGCCGGGGTATCCCGAAGAGGATGTCCTGGCAGTATTCGTTGACGATCTGGCTCTGGTAGGCCATGGCGATGCCGAGCCGCATGGCCTTGAGTGCCAGGCTCACGTAATAGCCGTCCACATTGGTAAGGCACGAGCTTGTGGCGAACATCATTTCGCCGTAGATCCCGCCGGGGAAGATGCCGAGCCTTTTCCACAGGTCCTTGCGTTCCTTCGGCGCCAGGGTCTCGACGATGAAGCTCGGTTCGTCAAATTTCCTGTTGAAGTCTGCCTCGAAGTACCTGCAAAGGGCGAGGGCCAGTTCATCGTCGTCCATGGAGGAGGGGATGTCAAAGCGGTCCGCCAGGGCGACAAGCTTCGACGGCTCCTTTATGGAGAAGGGCGACTTGCCGTTCGCCGCCGCCTTCAACGTCTTTATCGTCTGTTCCGTGTGATAATGATATGTCGACGCGCCCATGACGTTCCTGAGGACCATCATGCGCATGGCCATGCCGTCACCGGTGATGCCGCAGACACCGCGCTTGTCCTTCGCTACGTCGGCCCTGCAGGGCCCGTTGGAACACAGGTCGCACCGGACGCCCCCCTGGCAGAAAGGGCAGCGCTGGTCAGGGCTCTGACCCAGCCCCTGGGCCTCGTAGCGGTCCCAGATATTGGTCATGCCGTCGTTCTTTATGCGGTCATAAACCTTCCTGACCGACTCATGATAGGATATTCTCTCTTTTTCCATGTGATGCCCTCCCCTTCTTGATCTTGTCTGATTCTGACATTGTAAAATAGGCATGAAAAGATTACAAGAGAGAGGCGAAAAACAGTATTACGTTTCAAGTGTTAAGGGAAAAGAAAGAATTTTTTTGTCTTTAATACCTAAAACTTGAAACCTGAAACTTAAAACTTAAAACTGTCTGATGAACATGCTATATTGATGAAAAGAAAAACGGGAGGGTGTCATGATCATCGGCGAGATACAAAAAACAGGAACGGACAAGATCATCATAACGGTGAAAGAGTTCAAGGGAAAGACCTACGTAGATGTTAGGAATTTCTTCGAGAACGATGAAGGCGAGATGGTGCCGACGAAGAAAGGTATCTCCCTGACGCCGGAGAACCTTGACGAACTTATCCGCATCCTCGGTGAAGCGAAGAAGAGTCTGCCGCAGGAAAAGTAATATCCGAAATGGCCGGCAAGGCCGCGACGGGACAGCACCCGGGCTGCCGGCAACAAGACGGCTAAACAAAATGGAGTAAACAGATCGTGGAGCTTTTTTCTGACGACACAGTATTCACGGGAAGATCGCAAAAACCCCTTGCCGACAGGGTGAGGCCCAGATCGCTCGACGATGTCGTCGGGCAGGAGCACCTCCTGGGGGAAGGCAAGTTCCTCAGGGTGCTCATAGAACGGGGAGACATACCGTCCTTCATCTTCTGGGGCCCGAGCGGCGTGGGAAAAACGACCATCGGCTGGCTCATCGGCAGGATCATGAAACTCCCCTACGTGTCGCTCTCCGCCGTGTCAATAGGCATCAAGGAGGTCAAGGAGGTAATCCAGAAGGCAAAGAGCCAGCGGATCATCCTCTTCATCGACGAATTCCACCGCTTCAACAAGCTCCAGCAGGACACGTTCCTTCCCCACGTCGAGAACGGCACCATCATACTTATAGGCGCCACGACGGAAAACCCCTCCTTCGAGATCATCTCACCGCTTCTCTCCAGGATGCGGGTGCTAACGCTCAAGCCCCTTGTCACCGCGGACCTTGTGAGGATCATCGAGCGGGCGCTCAGGGATGATGAGGAATTGAAAAAGGCGCCAATCGCCATCGATGGTGAAACGATCGAAGAGATCGCCTACCTGGCCGACGGCGACGCGAGGCGGGCCCTCAATCTCCTAGAGGTATGCTACAAGATGGTCAAGGAAGGCCCGTCAGAGGGCCTTGTCATCGATCACGATGCCGTGCGTGAGGCCTACCAGAAAAAGACCGCCCGCTATGACAAGACGGGGGAGATGCACTACGACCTCATCAGCGCCCTCCACAAGAGCATGCGCGGCTCCGACGCCGACGCGGCGCTCTACTGGCTGGCCCGCATGATCGAGGGCGGCGAGGACCCCCTCTATGTCATGCGCCGCCTTGTCCGCTTCGCCTCCGAGGATGTGGGCAACGCAGACCCCTATGCCCTGACCCTCACCATCAGCGCCACCGAGGCCTTCAAGTTCATCGGACCGCCCGAGGGTTACCTGGCGCTGGCGCAGGCGGCCGTTTACCTTTCCCTCTGCGAGAAGAGCAACGCCGTCTACACGGCGTACGGCGCCGCTTCCCGCGACGTGCGGGACCTCCCCGAATACCCCGTCCCCATGCACATCCGCAACGCGCCGACGAAACTAATGAACGAACTCGGATACGGTGAAGGGTACCTCTACCCCCACGATCATCCGGGCGCGCTCGTCAAACAGACCTACCTCCCCGAAGAACTCCTCGGCAAGCGATACTACCGCCCCACTGACAGGGGCGAGGAGAGGCGGCTCAAGGCCTTCATGGAGAAGGTGCGGGCACTCCACAAAAAATAAAGATGGTTTCAGGGTTTCAAAGTTTCAAGTTTCACGTAAAAGAGATAGAAAGATCCTGTTGCATCTTTTAGGAAATGCTCCTGCAAGCTTCTTTTTTGCCTTTGCCTGAAACTTTGAAACCTTGAAACCTTGAAACCATCTTCTCCCTGGGTTATGATGTTCTTCCGTCATGGAGATATCGGAAAACAGGTTCATCGACCTCGTTCAGAAAATTCGCCCGGAAAAGTAATACCCTTGTGAGAGGCATCGGTGACGACGGCGCCGTTGCCGACCTGGCGGGAGGAAAGTATGTCTTTGTTCAGGATGCGATGGTCGAGCATGTCCATTTCGAGTTTTCCTTCATGGACCCCTACCATGTCGGCAAGAAGGCGCTCTACGCCAACATCTCCGACACTCTCGCCATGGGGGCCGAGCCTGTCTTTTTCCTCGTGACAATGGGTATTCCGGCAAAGCTCTCATCAAGAGACGTCCTGAAGGTCTACCGGGGCATGGACCGGGCCGCCCGTCAGTTCGGGGCCGTCCTTATCGGCGGTGATACGACCGCCACGACGGGGGATTTCTTTATCGATATCAGCGTCATCGGAAAGCTGGCCGCAAAAAGATACTTTGGCAGGGACAAGGCAAAAACGGGGCAGTTCGTTGCCGTCACAGGGAAACTCGGCGAGGCCGCATACGGCCTCAAGCTTCTGAAAGAGGGTGCGCCCGCGAAGGGGATGAAGAGCCTGCGTCGACCGCTTTCTGAACCCCGTGCCGCCCTATGCCCTGTGGAAGGAACTTGTTAAAAATGATATAACAGATGCGATGATGGACATAAGCGACGGTCTCATCATCGACCTTTCAAGGATGATGGACGAAAGCAAAAGGCAGGCCCTCATCCATTGGGAAAAGATCCCCATGCCCCGCCAATTAAGGCAAGGCGGCCTTGAAGACCTTGCCCTGGCTGGAGGTGAGGATTACCAGCTTCTCTTCACTTTCCCCGGGAGTAAGCTTTCCGCCGTCAGCGACATGATACGACAAAGGTTTCGCGATCACCGTCATCGGCGAGGTGGCCCCGGGCAGGGGCGTCAAACTTTTAAAAAACGGCGGCGAGATAAAAGCGGCCAGGCAGGGCTATGATCATTTCGGGAGCGTGATATGAACAAAACGACCTTTGTCACGGGACATCACCGAAGAACAGCGCGAGGTCAATGATCTCTTTGTCGTCACCAAAAAAGGTACCTACACGGCAAAGAACAACACAAAGTACATGACGGTAGGCCTCAAGGACGCAACGGGCTCCATCGATGGCAGGATATGGGACCGGGTCGACGAACTGGACGGCCTCTTCGATAAAGGCGACATCGTTTCCGTGCGGTCAAAGGTGAAGCTCTACAACAACAAACTTCAGCTGCAGGTCACCGACATAAAAAAGGTGGATGCCGATCTCCCTGTCAGCGAAATGGCCCATTTCTACCCCGCCGGCGACAGTCAGCCTGGTGCCCTGAAAGATGAATATGACCGGATCATAAAAGAGATCAAGAACCCCCATCTAGGTGAGCTTTTGAACACCTTCAGCGGCAGCCGGCCCCTCCTGGAGAGGTTCTTTTCCTACCCCGCTTCCACGGGGGTACACCACGTTTACATCGGCGGCCTCCTGGAGCACTCCCTCTCGGTCGCGAAGATGGGAATGGCCGCCGCTTCTCTAATTGGAGGTGACCGGGACATCATCATAGCCGGCAGTATCCTTCACGATATCGGCAAGATCGATGAACTCGACATATCGAGGGGTTTCAAGTTCACCGACCGCGGAAGGCTGCTCGGCCACATCACGCTGGGCGTCATGCTCCTCGAGGACCTCATCCGCCGCGTTGAAGGGTTCCCCGCTTCTCTCACCGACATCCTCACGCATATTATCGTGAGCCACCACGGGCTTGAGGAATGGGGTTCCCCGAAAAAACCCATGTTCGCCGAGGCACTTGTGGTACACTACCTGGACAATCTGGACTCGAAGGTCATGGGCGTCAGGGAGCACATGAAGGACAACATGGCAGACGACCGGTGGACCGAATACCACCGTCTTTACGAAGCAAAGTTCTATAAAATATCATCATAAAGAGCGACCATGGAAATAAGAAGGGTATTTGTTGACAAGCTGAAGATCAAGAACGGTATGGCGCTTCTTGCCGGGCAGGCGCACAAGTATATCGTCGGTGTCCTCAGGAAAAGCGCCGGCGACAGGATCGACCTCATCGACGGCAAGGGCTATCTGTACCGCTGCACCATCAACAGCGTCAAGGGGAAGGAGCTATACCTCCAGATCCTTGAGGTGGTCCACAAACCTGAAGAAATGAGACCCAAGGTGACCCTCTGTGTGAGCCCCATCAAGGGAGCGAGAATGGACTGGCTCGTGGAAAAGGCAACTGAACTGGGCGTCGACAGGATCGTTCCCACGCTCTTCAAAAGGACCGTTGTAAAGTTTGACGATCACGGCAAGGAAAAGACGGAACGATGGAAACGGATCACCATAGAGGCGTCCCGCCAGTCGGGGAGGTTCACCATCCCCGCGATCACCGAACCGACACCGCTTCGGGGCATCACGGACTTTATCGAGGACACGGGAAAACGGGTGGCGCTCTACGAAAAGGAAAAACACACAAACCTCAAGGACGTCTTCTCATCGAGGACCAGTGACACCACCTGCGTTGTCATCGGCCCCGAAGGCGGTATCGATGAGACCGAGGTGGACTGGCTCAAAGAGAATGGTTTCATCACCTGCAGCCCTGGGAGAGAACATATTCAGGACGGAAACAACACCGCTCATCGTCCTTTCCGTCATTCTTTATGAATACGGAAGGAACAGCAAGAAATGAGCACCATTGATAACAGACCGGCATCACACGGCCAACCTGGAAAAAAGGAGAGCGGCATGGGCAACAAGGGAAAGGCGGGTTGCGGGTGCCTTATCGGCATTCTTGTCATCATAATGATCCTTGCGGGCGTCCTTATGCACCCCATGAGCCTGAAGTTCATGGCGAAACAATTCAGGTACGAGGACAGGATCGTGCCGGCCGATGCCGTTTTCGTGCCGCGGTTCGTGGAGGACCGGAAGGGAGACCTCTACACCGAGGCATTCAGGGAATATTTTGCCGGTAACGGCAAGGTCATATACATCGAGGATGACAGGATACTGGGGACCAACATCGTTGAATTTGTCTCCCGTATGGCCAGGGCGCGGGGGATCAAGGAGAACGTCATCAAGGGCATTGACCCGGGTCCCGATGAAGCCCTGAGAACAAAAGCGCTTAAAGAAAAGCTCAAAGCGTCAGGCATCAGGAAGGTGATCGTGGTTGTGCCGGAATACGCATCCCGCAGGTATCATTACATCTATGCTTCCTCCGGGGACGATGGCGCGATGCTTTACATGATAAAACCCGTCCAGGTTTCCTATTTTCAGAAAGACAGGTGGTGGCGCGATAGCCTTTCGAGGTCTGTCGCGGCAAGGGAGTTCCTTGCTTCCCTTTCCTATTACTATTCGCTGCTTGGAAAGAAAGACGGTGCGAAATAGCGAAAAAACGAGATGGATGAAAAACAGGCCCTCATAGCTCTTTCACGGGTCAGGGGCCTTAACCGCCTTGCGAAACGTCAGATCTGCGAAATGTACCAGGACGTTGCGCGTCTTTTTCGGCCAAAGGCAGGTGAGAACATAACGCCCGCGGGGATCGCGGCACGCTTCAATGACTGGAAGGGGATCGAAAGGGACCTTAAGCTGCTTGAAAAGACCGGTGCCCGTGTTGTCACCATAAGGGACAGTGAATACCCGGAGCTTCTGAGGCACATCCCCGATGCGCCAATCGTGCTCTACCAAAAAGGCACGTTTCGACCCGGCCCCGACACCCTTGCCGTTGTGGGATCACGCAAGGCATCGCCGGAAAGTATGAACCTTGCGCAAAAGGCCTGTGAGGCGCTTTCATCGGCCGGCGTCACCATAACGAGCGGCTTCGCGCGGGGCGTTGATACGTCCGCCCACACGGGGGCCCTCAAGGGTGAGGGAAAGACCGTGGCAGTGATGGGGTGCGGGATCGACATCTGTTATCCGCCCGAGAACGGTGCCCTTTTTGAAAAGATAGGCAACGAAGGCCTTATTTTGACGGAGTACGGGCCCGGCGACCCGCCCCTTCCCCGTCATTTTCCCGAGCGCAACCGGATCATAGCCGGTTTATCAAAGGGCACTCTCGTGGTGGAGGCCTCCTCGAGGAGCGGTTCCCTCATCACCGCGCGCCTTGCCCTTGAATACGGCAGGGAGGTCATGGCGGTGCCGGGTAGCATCTTCCAGGCAGGGCACTCCGGCTCCAACAGGCTCATCAAGGAAGGGGCAAAACTCGTCGATGGCATCGAGGACATCCTGGGAACCTGTTTCCCCGGCATTTCTTTCGTAAAGCAGGCAGCTGCAGACCTCGACGGTGAAGAAAGGAAGGTCTATTCTCTGATAGGATTTGAAAAAGTCCATGCAGATGAGGTAATAGAAAGAAGCGGTATGGATACAAAAGAGGTGATGGCCACGCTCACCAGGTTGATAATGAAGAACGTCGTGGGAGAGATATCGGGCGGGTTCCTTATACGAAGGTAGGGCATCCGGGCGCTATCGTGGTCCCCCGGCCGTGAATAAAGGAGAAACAAATGGTAAAGTCACTGCTCATAGTTGAGTCGCCAACAAAGATGAAAACGCTGTCAAAGTTCCTGGGGAAGGATTTCATCATAAAGGCGACCTACGGCCATATCAAGGACCTGCCGAAAAGCAAGCTCGGCGTTGACATCGATGAGGGGTTCAAGCCCCATTTTCACGTCCTTAAAGGGAAATCGAAGGTGGTCGACGAGATAAAGAAGGCCGGAAAGGAAGCCGAAAGGATCCTCATAGGGTCTGACCCGGACCGTGAAGGAGAGGCCATCGCCTTTCACGTTGCCGAGGTCCTCGGCAAGGAAGACCGGATAGAGCGCGTCCTTTTCCACGAGATCACCAAAAAGGGTGTTCTCGAGGCAATGAAGGCCCCGAGCAAACTCGACATGGCGAAATATAATGCCCAGAAGGCAAGGAGGATACTTGACCGTCTCGTCGGTTACAAGATCAGCCCGCTTTTATGGGAGCGGGTCAGTTACGGCCTTTCCGCGGGCAGGGTCCAGTCGGTCGCACTCAGGCTCGTCTGCGACAGGGAAGCCGAGATCGAGGGTTTTGCCAGGGAGGAATACTGGGTCGTTGATGTGTTGCTTGCCCTTCCCACGGGAGAAACCTTTACGGCCACGCTGGAACGAAAAGGTGCTGAGAAGATAAAGGTACCATCCGGGGAGCAGGCGGGTCAGATCAAAAGCCACATCGCCGGCAAGGACCTTACGGTAACAAAGGTCGAGATAAAGGAAAAGAACATCTCACCCCAGCCGGCGTTCATCACGAGCAGGCTCCAGCAGGAGGCATCAAGAATGCTCAGGTTTTCTCCCAAGCGGACGATGATGCTTGCCCAGAAGCTCTATGAAGGGATCGACATCGGCGAGGAAGGGCCCACGGGGCTCATCACCTACATGAGGACCGATTCGGTGAGGATCTCCATGGAGGCGATCGGCGAGGCCCGTGAGTTCATAAAGAACGGTTTCGGTGATAAATATCTCCCCGTGAAACCGAACTTTTTCAAGAACAAGAAAACCGCCCAGGACGCACACGAGGCGATACGTCCCGCCTCCGTGTCGTTCACGCCCGAAAAGGTAAAACCCTATCTTGATAAAGAATTGTTCGCCCTTTACGATCTCATATGGAAACGCTTCGTTTCGTCCCAGATGACCCAGAAAAGGGTGGAGACAAAGACGGTGGACGTGACGGCAGGCGATTACGTGTTCGTTGCAAGGGGTACGGACGTGCTCTTTGACGGTTTCACGAGGATCTACGAAGAGGTCGGGGAAGACGAACAGGCCGGGAGCAGCCTCCCTCAGATCACCAGGGGCCAGGGGGTGGACCTGAAGGACACGATCATGGAACAGCGCTTCACCAACCCGCCCCCGCGCTTTTCCGAGGCGTCCCTGATCAGGACCCTCGAAGGGAAAGGCATCGGCAGGCCATCCACGTACGCCACCATCGTCAGCACCGTCCAGGAACGTGACTATGTCGGCAAAGAAAAGGGAAGGCTCGTGCCGACACCGCTGGGAAGGACAGTAAACAAGCTCCTGTCCGAATTTTTCCCCATGATCCTCGATGTCGGTTTTACCGCGAAAATGGAGGTGAGGCTCGACGAGATCGAGGACGGTAAGAAAGACTGGATCAAGTCCCTGGAAAAATTCAACAGCGCCTTCGAGGGGGAGCTCCAGAGTGCCCAGCAGCAAATGAAGAGCCTCAAGAAAGAGGAAAAAGAGACGGACATCGACTGCGACAAATGCGGGAAGAAGATGCTCCTTCGCTGGGGAAAAAGCGGGGAATACCTTGTCTGTTCGGGCAAACCGGAATGCAAGAACAAGAAGAACGTAAAGGTCGGCAGCGACGGGAAGATAACCATCGTTGAAAGCGAGGCAAAAGGTACCTGCCCGCAATGCCAGGGAAAGCTCATCGAGAAAAAGGGCCGGTTCGGCCGTTTTCTCGCCTGCAGCAACTACCCCGAATGCAAGCACACACAGGCATATTCCCTGGGCTATCTCTGTCCCGTGGAAGGCTGTTCCGGCAAACTTGTCGAAAAAACCTCAAAAAAGAAAAAAAAGTTCACCAGCTGTTCCGAGTACCCGAAATGCTCCTTCGCTACCAACCGGGAACCGGCGGAAGGCCCCTGCCCCGTATGCGGCGCCCCCACCCTCTTTGCATTCAGGAAAACCCTCTTCTGCCTTCGTAAGGATTGCGGATGGAAATCACGGTCATAGGGGGCGGGCTTGCGGGGGTGGAGGCCGCTTACCAGATCACCCGCATGGGCGGGAGCGTGGTCCTTTACGAGATGCGCCCGGCCGTCAACACGCCGGCCCATCAGAGCGCCTACCTTGCGGAGCTTGTCTGCAGCAATTCGCTTAAATCGAAAGAACTATCCAATGCCCACGGGCTCCTGAAGGAAGAGCTGCGCAGGCTCGCTTCCATCGTCATCAAGGCGGCCGACGAAACTGCCATACCCGGCGGCAAGGCCCTCGTGGTTGACAGGACGGGTTTCGCGCGGGGGCTCACGGAAATGATCGGGAACAACCCCGGCATCCGTGTTGTCAGGGAAGAGGTGCGCCGGATGCCGGAAGGCACCGTGATAGTTGCATCGGGACCGCTTACGAGCGGGCCCCTCGCTGAGGAGCTCAAGTCCCTGACGGGGGAAGAGAACCTCTCGTTCTTCGATTCCATCTCACCCATCATTGACGCGGAAACGATCGATCACGACAAGGCCTTTTACGCCTCGCGGTACATGAAAGAGGACGGGGGAGATTACCTGAATTGCCCTCTGACAAGGGAAGAATACGACATGTTTTACGACGCGCTGATCGTCGCAGAGCGTCTCGATCTCAAGGAATTCGAGAAGACATCCTACTTCGAGGGGTGCCTGCCCGTAGAAGTCATGGCCGAGAGAGGCAGGCAGACACTCGCATACGGACCCATGAAGCCGGTAGGTCTTGTCGATCCGCGAAGCGGCAAAAGGCCGTACGCGGTATTGCAGCTCAGGAAAGAGAACGCCTCGGGGAGTATGCTCAACATGGTAGGCTTCCAGACAAAAATGAAATATCCCGAGCAGGAGCGGGTCTTCAGGATGATCCCGGCGTTAAAAAATGCCGTGTTCCTGAGACACGGCAGCATTCACCGGAACACTTATATCAACGCGCCCTTGTCCTTGAACGAGAGGCTGCAGTCAAAGGCCGCGCCGCGCGTGTTCTTCGCGGGGCAGATCACCGGTGTCGAGGGGTACGTTGAATCGACGGCAATGGGCCTTGCCGCGGGGGTCTCGGCGCTCCTGTCCGCAGGTGGAAAGGACTTCAGCCCGCCGCCGGCAACAACCTGCGTGGGTGCGCTCATTCGTTACCTGACAACCGACAACAAACATTTTCAACCGATGAACATCAATTTCGGTTTAATAGAAGGCTATTCGAAAAAATACAAAGAAGCCGTGGTTGAAACGGCCCTGAAAGAGATAGAGGAATGGAGGAAAGAAATTTTAGGCACTTTATGTGCAATTTAGTATTTTTTAACTTGGAACTTGAAACTTGAAACCGTATATATTACCGGAGGCTGCCATGATACCCCTTTTTGAAAAACTGACGAACAAGGCGATGACGACAAAGAATATTTCCGTAAAAGAGGCCCGGGGGCTTTACGAAGAGGGGCAAAAGGACCCTTTCGCGCTGATGGCGTGGGCATCGGAGATACGGAAACATTTCAAAGGCAACAAGGTAAGCCTCTGCGGGATCGTCAACGCAAAATCGGGTGTGTGCCAGGAAAACTGTAAATTTTGCGCCCAGTCGGCGCATTATCATACTGATGCCCCCGTCTATCCCCTCATGTCCGCTGAAGAGATCGGGCAAAAGGGCCGCCTCGCCCAAGAGGGCGGCGCGCATATGTTCAGCATCGTCACGAGCGGTACGCGCGTGTCGACCCCCGAAGAGTGGAAGAACATCTACCTGGCGATCGGACTTTTGAACGCGTCAGGTGTCAGGTCCTGCGCGTCTCTGGGCATGCTCGACAAAAAGACGGCTGCAGACCTCAAAAAGGCCGGCCTCTACCGCTATCACCACAACCTTGAGACATCACGGAGCTTCTTCGACAATATATGTTCCACCCACGACTACGAAGAAGACATACAGACGGTGATGACCGCCCGCGAGGCAGGCCTCTCTGTCTGCTCCGGCGGGATCATCGGCCTCGGCGAGACCATGGAGCATCGCGTCGAGATGGCGATGACCCTGCGGGAACTCAACGTCGACTCTGTACCCATCAACATACTCAACGCCATCCCCGGGACGCCCCTTCAAGACATACCACCGCTGACCCCGATCGAGGTTTTGTTGACTGTAGCCCTCTACCGTTTCATCCTGCCCGACAAGGACATAAAACTATGCGGCGGGAAAGAGAAGAACCTCAGGCAGCTCCTGCCGCTGGCGATCGTCGCCGGATGCAACTCCCTGATGACAGGCAACTACCTCACAACCCTGGGAAGGGACACAAGCCACGACCTGGAGATGATGCGCTGAACGGGGAAAGGAAGCGCAACCACAGTGAGCGGGGCGAGCAGCTGTTGACGAATTGCTGTCCAGAGATCGATATCTCGGCGCGTGAGCAGTCTGAGACGCACCTGACGGTTGCCGATGGTGAATGAATTGTCGGCGAGAAAACGATCAAGGGCCTTGATCCTGACCTTACAGCACTGAAGGCCGTGGCGGTACATCTCTGCGAGAACTTCCGCCGCCATTTCCGGAGTTGAATAGACGGGAATGCCTTTTTGCTCCATCCGGATGACATGGTCCATCATGAATTCCTTGCAGGCCACACAGCACAGAACGGGCTTGCCCTTATAGTCGATGCCTGCAAGCGTATCAACATAAAGATCCAGCATTTCGCCCTGAACGATGACGATCAGGCTGTGAACGTCCTCACTCTGCACGCCGATCTCGATGATCTTTTTCACCTGCTCCGGATCCATGCTGAAAGAGCAGTCCACGGGATTCTGGATGTTGAGATAATCATCCAGAACAGCAGCCAGTCTGTCTTTCAGATGAGGTTCAAGCTCGGCCAGTCTCAGGTTACAGGTATAGAGCATGTCGGTCGCAGCGACACCCAGCGACCCCGTGTAGGTGACGACCAGTACCCCTGGGCCCTTCGGCAAGGGTTGCTTGGAAAAGGCGCGCATCAATGAAAAGAGATGTTCGTTGTCCCGGGCGCGGATCACGCCGCTCTGCCGGAAGGCGGCGCTGTTGATCTCGTCGTTCCCGGCCATGGAAGCGGTGTGTGAGGAGACGGCTTTCTTTCCCGCTTCCGTCCGCCCGGCCTTGAGGACGATCACCGGCTTCTTCTGCGAGACCCGTCCGGCAACATCGACAAAGCGCTGGCCGCTGGTCACGTCCTCCATGTAAAGGGCGATCACCTTGATGTTCTCGTCTTCACCCATGAACTCGAGAATGTCCGCCTCGCTGAGGTCCATCTTGTTGCCGATGGTGGCGATGATCCCGAAATCAAGAACGTTGCGCAGTCCGGTGAGAATACCGGCGGCATAGACGCCAGCCTGGGCAATAAGGCCCACGTTGCCCCTGCGCAGCTGGTCGATCATCCCGATCGATTGGACCATGTTGTGATGGGTGTTGACCACACCCGAGCAGTTCGGGCCAAGAAGGCGGCATCCATTCTTGGCGATGAGGTCCTTGATGTCGGCCTGGATCTTCCGGCCGGCCTCTCCGGTTTCCGCAAAGCCTGCCGTCTCGACGACAAGATATTTGACGCCCTTCGTGCAGCAATCGCCGATGGCTTTGGGGACCGCTCCGGCGGGAACGATAATGATCGCCACATCGACGGGCCCTTCCACATCGAGGATCGACCGGTAGGCCTTCAATCCCAGAATGGTCTCCCTGCGCGGGTTGACAGGATAGAGCTTCCCCTGGAACTGATGGGAAAGCAGGTTCCACATAACATTGTAGCCGAGCTTGCCCCTGGAATCGCTGGCCCCCAGGACGGCGATGCTTTGGGGGTAGAACAGTTCGAAAAGATCGTCCTTTTCCGCAGGAACCTCCGCCGCGTGTTTTTGGGGGGCATGATCGACAAATATCCGTGCGTCTACGGCCAGGTAGCCCGAAGGGTAGAGCAACACGGGATTCAACTCCAGTTCCCTGATCTCCGGGTGCATGATCGCCAGGTCGGAAACTTTAAAAAGCAGATCCTTTAACGCCGCGATATCAACGGGCTGACCCCGGTATCCCTTTAGAAGGGAATAACCCTTTATCTCTTCGATCATTTCGTCCAGCGAGTCTTCGGTAATGGGCAACACCCTGAAGGTCACGTCTTTCAGGACCTCTGCAAAAATACCGCCCAGACCGAACATGAGGACAGGCCCGAAGCTCGCATCACGCGTGACCCCTACAATGGCCTCTATTCCCGCAGGGGCCATCTTCTGTACAGAGACGCCAATGATCTTTTGGTCTTTGAACCGCGACAGGATATCCCGGTAGGCCTCCCTGACATCTTCATCGTTTCTCAGGTTCAACCTGACGCCGCCGGAATCGGTCTTATGGACTACATCGGGAGAAACGATCTTCAGGACAACCGGGTAATCGAGGCGCCTGCTCATCTCGACCGCCTCGTTCTCCGATGAAGCGACCATGCAGCCCGTAGTCTTGATGCCGGCGTTTTCGAGGATCAACTTGCTCTCATGTTCCATCAGGTAACCGGGGCTTTCAACGTATGCCTGGCGCAGGATCTCCGCGCTGTGTCATTTTTGCCACACTCCCTTCCGTTTGCTTTTCTGGTTCCACGTTTTATTCCTTGACGTTCATGCCAAAGTTGGCCTGATTATCTTATTAACACGGTTAAAACGCAGGCGGTATCGGGGGGGTGCTATTTTTTATGTAGGGAAAAAGAAGGGGTCGCTTGACGGGATATAACTGACAAGGGGGGGGGATGCGACGGTATGTCCATGGGGATGGCCCCCCCCGCAAAGCAATCGGCAGAACACAGGCCAGGGGGGGCTGTAAGGAAAAATCGCGGGGCCTTATCTATGGGGGATCCAAAAAGGCGCGTTAAATGATAAGGTTGTTCTTCACCGCATAGAGGGTCAGTTCCGCATTTTTCTTCATATCCATCTTTTCCAGAATGCGGGTCCGGTAAGTACTGATCGTCTTTGCGCTGAGGCACAACTCTTCCGCCACTTCGCTGACCGACTGGCCGGAGGCCAGCATCAGCATGACCTGATATTCGCGGTTGGACAGTTTTTCATGGCGCGGCTTTTCCGCACCTGCGTCCAATTCAAAGGCCAGCTTTTCCGCGAGTGAGACGGTGACATATTTCCCGCCCTTCGAGACCTTTCGGATCGCGAGTATCAATTCCTGGGTTGCACTGGCCTTGGTCAGATATCCCGCCGCGCCGGCACGCAGCATCCGCACGGCATACTGTTCTTCCGGATGCATGCTGAGAATGAGCACGGGCAGCTTCGGTTGTATTACCTTGATCTCTTCCAGGATCTCGAGTCCGCTTCTGCCGGGCATGGAAATGTCAAGGAGGATCAGGTCATATTTTTTTGTCGTCATTTTACATAGCACTTCCTGTCCGCTTGCAGCCTCATCTTCAACAACCATGTCGTCGTGTCCCGCCAGGATCTGTTTGATCCCTTCACGCACGACGGCATGATCATCGGCAACAAGAATTCGTATCATATCAGCCCTCTCCTCTGTGCACCGGTATCCGGACCCTGATCGTGGTTCCTTTCCGCGGTTTGCCGCTTATGCTGACGATGCCGCCCCACAGATTGACCCGTTCGCGGATACCCACGATCCCGAATGATTTGGGATCGCCAATCTGTTCAGGGGTGATCCCCTTTCCGTTATCGGAAACATCGAGGCAAAGTTCGTCACCCTTCTGGGCGAGACGCACCCTTACCAATGTCGCCGCGGCGTGGCGCGCTACGTTGGTAAGGGTTTCCTGGAAAACACGAAAAAGGGCCGTGGCCAGGTCCTTCTCGACGGCGCTGTCCTTGCAGTCAAGGCGTGCCTCGCATTGCACACCGGTTCTTCCCTGAAACTCCTCAACCTGCCATTCAATGGCGGCCGTAAGGCCCAGATCGTCGAGCAGAGTGGGTCGCAACTCCGTGGAAATCCGATGCACGCTGTCGATGGTCGTATCCACAAGGTGCCTCATGCTCTGTAGCTTTCCTGCCAGGGATAGGTCTCCCGGGGGCATGTACGAGCCAAGCCAGGCGAGATCCATCTGGATGGCCGTTAGCGATTGCCCGAGCTCGTCGTGTATCTCCCGTGCGATCCGGGTGCTCTCCTTTTCCCGAACGGACTGAAGGTGGATTGAAAGATTACGGAGCTGTTCCCGCGAATTCGCCAGTTCTTCCTCTGCCCGCCTTTGTTCAGTGATGTCTTCGTAGGTAATGACTATCCGCTGCTGCTTCAATTCGTCCCCGATCCGGGCAGACCTCATTAGACAGAGAATGTCCCGCCCGTCCTTGCGCCGGCAGCGGAATTCTGCAACGAACGTGCGTTGATGCTCGAGGGTATTGTAGAAGTAACGGCCGATCTCGTCCGCTTCCTTATCGTTCCTGTAGAACAGCGTAACACTTTTGCCGATCAGGTCCTCCGGCCGCCACCCGAAGACCTCTTCGACGGCGGTATTGGCAAAGTTGATCCGCCGGTTCTCCAGACCGACAACGGCCTGCGGAATTGCGTCCAGGATGGACGATTTCAGGGCATCAAGTTCCTGGAGGCTTTCCTTTGCCTCTTTCTGTCCCGTTATATCCATGGAATTGCCGAGGACGGCCTTTTCCCCCTTAAAAAGGATCGGCACCACCGTTTCCATGATCCACTTGATCTGTCCCTGCTTCGTTATCAGCCGATATTCGTAGGGCGATACCCGCAGCCCTTTGAGCATATTGACGGCATCCTTGACCACCGTTTCCCTGTCATCGGGATGAACGACGCCCGGCTGGTCCATCTCAAGCATTTCCGTTTCCGTGTAGCCGGTGTATTCCTGAATGTGGAGATTGACGAACTGAAGCTTTCTGTTTTGAACAAAGAGACCTGGGGATGATGGCAAAGTTCGAATGAGAAACGGTTTCAGGTTTCAGGGAAAGATGGAATCCAAACCTTCTGCAGAATAAGACGTTCAAGGCGCAGGCCTGCAGAACTGTGGACCTGAAAGCCTTGGGACTCTTTATCTTTTACCTTGGAACCTGGAACTTTGAAACGGTCTTTTCTTAGCCGACTGCCCCGCCGAGTTTGAAGATCGGCAGGTACATGGCAATGATAAGCCCGCCGAGGACGACCCCCAGGAAGACCATGATCATGGGCTCCATCATGGCCGTAAGGTTGGTGACCATATTATCGACATCATCTTCGTAAAAATCGGCGATCTTGTTGAGCATGCTGTCGAGGGCGCCCGTCGATTCACCGACCTGTACCATCTGGACGACCATGGGAGGAAAGATACCGGCCTGTTCAAGAGGCTCCGCCATGGTACGGCCCTCACTGATCCGTGAACGTGCCACAATAAGCGCCTCTTCAACGATCTTGTTGCCGGCAACCTTGGAAACGATGACCATGCTCTCAAGGATCGCCACGCCGCTCATAAGCAGCGTCGCGAGGGTCCTTGTTACCTTGGCCACGGAGGCCTTGATGGTAAGAAGCCCGAAAAGGGGGAGCTTAAGAATGAGCCGGTCGATGTTGCGATGCCCGCCGTCTGTCTTGTAATAATATTTCAGTCCCACAATAATGGCAACGATACCACCGATAAGGATATACCAGTAGGACTGCACCAACTGGCTCATATTGATGACGATCTGGGTTGGCGCGGGAAGTTCTGCGCCCATCTCCTTGAACATCTTTTCAAAAACGGGGATGACAAAAAGCAGGAGGACGATGACGACGGAAATAGCGACGAAGATGATAGCGATAGGATAGATCATCGCCGATTTGACCTTCTTTTTCAGTTTTTCCGTTTTTTCAATATAGATCGAGAGCCTCTGGAGAACGTTATCCAGAAGGCCGCCCTCTTCGCCGGCTACGACGAGGTTGATGTAAAGTTCATCAAAACACTTGGGGTAGTCCCTGAGCGCGTCGGCAAACCGCGCGCCACCCTCTATCTTCTCCTTGATCTCTTTCACGATGCCCCTGAAATTGAGGTCTTCGATCTGGTTTCCAAGGATATCGAGAGATTGGACAAGGGGAAGTCCGGAGGTTATCATCGTAGACAATTGCCTGGTAAAAAGAAGGATCTCAAGGTTTTTGATCTTCTTTTGCGGGTTGAATTTCTTCTCCTTTACCGTTTCCTTTGTTTCCGTCATTGTGGTCAGGATAATGCCGTCTTTCCTCAGGTTGGCGCGCAGGGTATCACCCGATGAAGCCTTTGAGGAACCTTTGCGCGTTTCACCCGCCAGCGTCCGTCCTTCCCATTGATATTGAGGCATGAATCAATAATACCCTAAATAATATTTTTTTCAAGGAAAAAAGAAATAGGGCCCAGGGGTTAAGGGCTAAGGATCCAGAGAAAACCTAAAAACAAAAAGTAAGCTTCTTTTTTCTCTAACCCCTTAGTCCTGTATCCTGAGCCCTTGTTTTATCTACTCCCTCACCACCGTGTAGAATGTAGCGTTATCGCGCTGGATAAGCATTACTATGCCTTCCTTGATGTTGGATCGTTTCACTGCCTCTTTGAACTCGGCCACGCTCCTGACCGGCCTTCTTCCAATCTCCTTGATGACGTCGCCGGAACGGATATCGGCCTCCTGCGCTGGGCTGCCGGGGGTAACGTCGGTCACGATGACCCCCCGCTTGTCCTTCATATTGAGGTGCTTGGCGATATCCGGCGTAATATCCTGGACAACAAGGCCCAGGTCCTTCTCGACCTCGGTCTTCTTCGATGCCTTAAGGGCCTCTTCCTGGAGCTCCCCTATAACTACCTCTGTTTCCATCGTTTTTTTATCGCGAACAAAGCCGATCTTCACTTTTTTGCCGATCTCCGTCGAACCGACAAGACGGGGCAGCGCTTCATTGTCCTTGATCTTTTTGCCGTTGAACGAGGTGATGACATCGCCCCTCTTTATGCCTGCCTTATCGGCAGGGCCCTGCTCCATCACGTCGGCAACGAGAGCCCCCTCGGACCCTTTGAGGCCGAAGCTCTTTGCGATATCGGGCGTCACTTTCTGGATAACGACACCAAGCCAGCCTCTGGCCACCTTTCCCTTGCTCTTCAGTTGGGCGAGCATGTCTTTCGCCACATTTATGGGTATCGCGAAACCGATCCCCTGGCCGCCGGAAACGATTGCCGTGTTGATCCCCACCACCTCTCCTTTGAGATTGAGAAGGGGCCCGCCGCTGTTGCCGGGGTTTATGGACGCGTCGGTCTGAATGAAATCATCGTACGGCCCGGCTCCGATGACCCTGCCCTTGGCGCTCACGATGCCTGCCGTTACGGTGTGCTCGAGGCCAAAGGGGTTGCCTATCGCCATGACCCAATCGCCCACCTGGAGGGCATCTGAATCACCAAAAACGGCAACGGCGAGCGGTTGTTTGACGTTGATCTTGATGAGGGCTATGTCTGTCTTTGGATCGCGGCCGATGATCGTGGCATCGTATTCCTTCTCGTCGTCGGAGAGCTTCACCTTGATAGCTGATGCCTTTTCAACAACGTGATTGTTGGTGAGGATGTGCCCCTCTTTGTCAATAACAAAACCTGAGCCAAGGCTGCGCTGTTTGAACTCGCGCCTTGGTGAATTGCCGAAGAACTTGTCAAAGAAATCGTCACCGAAGAAGTCCTTGAAGGGGTTGTTCCCCGGGCCCATAAAAGGGCCCTGGTTGCCGGGTCCCCTGACTACGGTTGTCGTACTGATGTTGACGATCGACGGTTTTGCCTGGTTGACAAGCCCCGCCAGGCTCGGCAGACCATTGCTGGAGGGCATTGCGGCCTTGACATTCTGCCTGCTGAGGTCAACGGGGGGGGCTTTATCGGGCAACACCTGCGCCCTCACATATGCGAAGGTGAAGGCGGCAACGATAAGAAGACAAATGGTGAGTATCAGTCTTTTGTTCTTCATATAGATCCTCCGTTTCTATATCGGTAACTTGATCGTGAACAAGCTCCCCGATGCGAGATTGCTCTCAACCTCGATGGTCCCTTTATGGGCCTGTGCGATCCATTTACTGATGGAAAGGCCAAGCCCGCTTCCGCTTTCACGCTTGCGGGACCTGTCGGCGCGGTAGAACCTGTCAAAGATATATTTGATGTCACTATTGGATATGCCTACGCCATCGTCCTTAACACCGATGCAGACATATCCGTTCTGCGTGTATGATGAAACAGTCACATGCCCGCCTCCGCGGCCATATTTGATACCATTCTCCACGATGTTGGTGATCATCCTGCGCAGCTTCAGTTCATCGCCGGTTATACGGACATCCTCCAGCTCCTTGACGACAACCTCAACCCCTTTGTCCCCGGCAAAGATCTTCATGTTCATGCAAACATCGGCAAGGAGGTCCCGAAGATCGACCCTTTCAAGGTTCAGCCTTATGTCCTTCGTTTCCGCCTTTGAGAGCAACAGCAGATCGTCGATGATACGGCTCATCCTGTCGATCTCCTCAAGGTTGCTCTCCATGGACCGCTTGTATTCATCGTTGGTCCTGTCCTTCCTGAGTGCCAGTTCCGTCTCACCCTTCAGGATGGTAAGGGGTGTCTTGAGCTCGTGGGAGACGTCGATGCTGAACTGGTTGATCCTCTGAAAGGAATCCTTGAGTCTCGCGATCATGGCGTTGAAGGTCTCTGCAAGCCTGCCAAGCTCGTCCTTTCTCCCCTTGATGTCGATGCGCTCATCGAGGTTGCTCGAGGATATCTTGACCGCCGCCCTTCTTATCTGGTCAACGGGCTTCATGGTCTTCTTGGCCATAAAGTAACCAACGACGATCGTCGCGCTGATGGCGGTGATGATGCTGATGATCATGATGATGAGCAACCGTTTCATGGTCTCTTCGAAATCCTCCAGGGATGAGCCCACCTGGACGATGCTGATGACCTTCTTGTTCTCGAGGATGGGCATGGTGATCATCCGCAGCCGGGGGCGGGCGGTCTCGATCGTTTCATAGACGGTCTCGCCCTTCAGGGCCCGCTCAAGGGTCGAAAAGCTCACCGGTACGGCCTCCGCCTCAAGGTCGTTTAGCTTGGCGCCTATCTTTCCCGAGGCGTCGATGATCTGGATGAACTTGCCCTTCGGTTTTTTGCCGAGGACGTTCTCCAGGTAGCGCTCAAAATTCCCGAAGAGGCTCTGGTTGTGGGTTTCGGTCATGGAAGAGGAGAGCACCTCGGCAATGGATTTGATCTTGGTATCGATGCTCTTTTGAAGGCTGTTCTGGAAATAGATGTAAACACCGCCGGCGAAGGTAACGAGTATGAGGGCCAGGATGCCTCCGTACCAGAGCGTCAGTTTCCATTTGATGGGAAGGTTAAGCTTTTTCATGGTCTTCTTTGAGGATATAGCCAACACCGCGGACGGTATGGATGAACTTCTTCTCCGAAAGGGGTTCTATCTTTTTCCTGAGGAAATTGACATAGACATCTACGATGTTCGACGAATCATCCTGGCTCTGCCAGGCGTACTCGGCTATCTCTTTCCTGGTCAGGGCCCTCTCGCTGTTCTTGATCAGGCATTCCATGATGAGGAACTCTTTTTCCGTCAACTCGGCGTCCTTGCCGGAAATGGAGAGTTTCCTGCTGTAAGGGTTCAATATGATATCCCGGTATTCAACGGTCAGCGGAACGGGCTTGCGGCTCCTTCGCAGGAGCGCCCGTATCCGGGCGAGGAGCTCTTCGAAGGAGAATGGTTTTGTCAGATAATCGTCGCTGCCGGTGTCAAGCCCCTTGATGACATCCTCTTTCGAGCTCTTGGCGGTGATGATAAGGACCGGCGTTTCTATACCGGCCTGACGGGCCCTCTTGAGCACCTCGAGACCGTCGATCTCCGGTATCATGAGGTCGAGAAGGACAATATCATAATCCTGCGACGTGAAGAGCTCGAGGCCCCTCTTGCCGTCTTCAGCCGCGTCGACGGCGTAGCCTTCTTCCTCGAGGCCCCTCTTGATAAAGTTGGCAACCTTTGATTCATCCTCTACAAGAAGAATTTTCATATTGATATAATATAGTACAAAATACCATCTTGTACAATTTTTCCATTCAAATGGAGGAATATCCCCTTGCGCACCGCCATGAGGATAATTCTTTTACCTTATGAATTCCTTTGACAAAATCTTGTTGTTACTATTAAGTATAATCACCCGCGAGCTTATCGCAAGCGGGCATTTGCTCAGACGATACTATCGATCAAACAGAAGGAGGTTCGCTTAGACCATGAGTCTTCTCGAGGCTTACATTATTACATTCATAGCGAGTTTCTGCACCCTTGTCATCGAGATGGTCGCCGGCCGCATTCTGGCACCCTTCGTCGGTGTTTCGATCTACACGTGGACAAGCATCATCGGCGTCATCCTCGCGGGGATCAGCATCGGCGCCTTCATCGGCGGCAAACTGGTCGACCGGTTCCCCACCAGGAAGACCCTGGGGTGGCTCCTGCTCATATCTGGGGTCACGGCCCTTACGATCATTCCCATCACCCATCTCGTCGCCTCCTACCGGTTCCCTGTTTCGCTGATGATAAGGATCTTCATTGTCACCTCCATCATTTTTTTCATCCCCGGCTGCGTACTCGGCACCATTTCGCCGGTGGTCGTCAGGCTCACGCTGAAGAACATCGAGAACGCCGGGAACGTCATTGGCAAGATCTACGCCCTTTCCACGCTGGGGGCCATCATTGGCACCTTTGTGACAGGCTTTTTCCTCATCTCCTGGATGGGCACGCGAACGATAATCCTGTCAATGGGCATCATCCTGCTTCTTGTGGCCCTTTTCTCGGGTTCCATCTTCAGGAAAAAGTCGAGCATGGCCATCTTCGTCATCATCGCGGCGCCATGTATCTTTTTCATTCATTCCTATCTCTATGCCGTCCCCTTGAGCGGCAAGACCTATCTCTACCGGGAAAGCGATTACTACACGATCAAACTGACAAAAACGTTGAGCTCCGACCAGAAGACGGAGCTCGAGGCCATGGTGCTTGACAACCTCATCCACTCCTACGTGAGCCTCAAAGACCCAAAGCACATCGAATACGAGTACGAGCGGATCTACGCGGACGTGCTCAAATGGAGGTTCGACGAGAAGGCCGCCTTCAAGAGCCTCACCATCGGCGGCGGCGGATACACCTTCCCCCGGTACATGGAGCTCACATATCCCAAGGCTCAAATCGACGTGGTGGAGATCGACCCAGAGGTGACAAAGGTGGTCTACGACCACCTGGGCCTTCCGAAGAATACGAGCATAACCACCTACAATACGGACGGACGGTGGTATGTGATGAACTGCAAGGAAAAGTACGACCTCGTCTTTACCGACGCCTACAACGACCTTTCCATCCCCTACCACCTGACAACGAAGGAGTTCGCCGAGCAGCTCAAGGCCATCATGAACCCGGGCGCGGTCCTGATGTCCAACATCATCGACAATTTCCAGCGCGGTGCCTTTCTGCCTTCATACATCAAGACCCTCCGTGAGGTATTCGGAGAGAAGAACGTCTATCTCATCTCCGTGAGTCCCGATTTCAGAAAGACAAGGATAAGCACCTTCATCGTCCTGGCGGGTAACGGCAATTTCGATATCGCCCATTTCCAGTCCTTCATCCAGAACAGGCTCGGTGCCCGCGCCACTTCCGCCGTCTTACCGGAGGACCTCATGGAAGAGTTCATTAACAGAAAGGCCTCCATCATCATCCGCGACGACCACGCCCCCATAGACAACCTGATCGCCCCCGTCTTCGAAGAGAGGTTCGGGTATAACAGAGATAGGTGACAGGGCTAAGGATTTAAGGCTAAGGGGTCAGAGAAAAGATAAAGGATTCAAAGAAAAACATAAAACCAGACAAAAACTATATTTTTGCCTTTGATCTTCTCTGAGCCCTGAGCCCTTCTTTTTCTTGCTTTCATTCCCTTTTTCTTTTAAAATTATAACCGGTGCGGGCATAACTCAGCTGGTAGAGTGCAAGCTTCCCAAGCTTGATGCCGCGGGTTCGAGCCCCGTTGCCCGCTCCATATTACCTTCAAAGATAATTGGACTCACATCATTCATCTCCCGCTTCCATTTACCGGGCGGAAACTCGCCCCCTCTTGTTGAGAAACTGACCGCAGGGGTGGTACAATAGACGGGGACGGGCCATGCATGGCCGCGCGCAACAGGACCCGGACATAAAAGATGGACAGCACACACAGGGCAGGGTTATGGAAGGATCAAATAAAGGACATGATATAAAACGGTCACTGGGTCGGTTTTTCAGTTTTCTGGGAAGGGTGGTGCGCGGTTTCCTGCGCAATCAGGGGCTGCTCTTGTCCGGCTCGCTCGCCTATTACACCCTGTTGTCGATTGTGCCTATGTCGATCCTCTTGCTGACCGGGCTGTCCCATTTTATAGCAAAGGAGGAGTTGATCCAAACGTTGTCGACCTATACAGGGATGGTGATACCGGGCTACTCGACAATTTTGTCCGAACAAGTCCGGGTATTCCTTGAGCATCGTCAAGCGGTCGGTATTATCGGATTTATGGCGATGCTGTTTTTCAGCTCCATGGCCTTTGGCGTGCTTCAAAGCGCCCTGTCGGTCATATTCTTTCATCATGTCAGGATCAGCCGGCGCAACTTCCTCATATCCGCTGTCATTCCTTATCTGTATGTCCTTTCGATCGGACTCGGTATAGTGCTGGTTTCGTTTATCACGGGGGCATTGGACGCGCTTGAAAAAAGTCACCTCATACTGTTCGGATGGAGCTTAAGCCTTAAAGTCACGGCGAAGATCGCGCTGTACATACTGGGGGTGATCAGCGAGGTGGTCCTGCTCTCGTCCATATACCTGCTTATGCCGGCATCGCGCACCACGTTTCGCCACGCGCTGATCGGGGGCGTAACGGCAACGATCTTATGGGAGATCACCCGTCACGCGCTGATCTGGTATTACTCCTCGCTGTCGATGGTAAACATAATTTACGGTTCATTCGCGACAGCGGTGGTGGCCCTTCTCATCACTGAGGCTGCCTCGTTGATCGTCCTGCTTGGCGCCCAGGTCATCGCAGAACTTGAGCATAAAGATCGACCAACGGGCTGAGGATATAGAGAAGTTCCCGGGCCGCAAAAAGGATGGCACGCTCATTCTTTTTTTGTTCTCTTTCCCCTGGTCCCCGTTCCCTGCCTTCACGATTCTTGACATTGCTCCATCCCAGCAGTTATTCTTCCCTTGAAATGATCGGCTGCAGGAAAACAAACATTGATATCAAATCCGGGAGGCTTTTTTACATGAAAAAGGTCATGCGTTCCATTGTGCTCCCCACGATCATCGTGTCCTTCTGTCTTTTGGCGGCGATATATTCTGCCCACGGGCAGATGGTCGCCGAGGAATTGCCGGTAGGTACGATGGTGACCGTGAAGGCGCCCGACGAACCCGTCAACAGGAAAACAGTTCCTAAAAAGATCCTAAGGTATTGTTCTTACGAAAGTCAGAAGGCCCCCGATTATGTTAAGGTGGCCCGGTTCCCGGTGGTCCCGGGACAGAAATATACCTTCTACGACTGTCACCCCGCCCCTTCCGACCGCCCTAATATCTTGATCCACCTTTCAGGCGACACACCACTTTCCAATTATACCTACGCCTACGGTCCATCAAAGGGTTTCACGCGCTCATTCATATCGAGAGCCCAGCAGCCCTGGCCCATCAGGCGCGGCGAAGGGGCCTCCTGCGATCTTATCCGCCACAATATCACGATCGCGCCGCAGAGCGAGCACAACAATTTATATGTTATCCTTAATTTCAGCAAACCGGGGCTATCCACAAAGATAATGCTCAAACACCCGGCAGACAGTGACGACATCGTTACAAAGTCGGCGGACAGATCCCATGGAACCGTCTGGAGGGCACCCTTTCTCCTCACCAACATCCCCGGCGAGGCGGCCTCCGCGGTGAAACCGCCGGTCACACCGTCAAAACAGCAACCCCCTGTAACGTCACAGCCCCTGGTCATCGGCGAAGCACCTACGGGAACCTCCGCCGGCGCTCCCTTGCTGCCTTATAACTGCAAGGTGCAGGCATATATCAACCGCGGGGATTACGATACGTTCCGCTTCGACTTTCCCGGCGGGAAGGTGCGGATCGCCTCCGAGGGGGGACTCGACCTTGTGGCGGACCTGTGGGACGCAAAGGGCAACAGGCTCGCCCGCGACGGCCAGGATGCAAAAAAGGACTTTCTCATCGAAAAGGACCTGCCGCCGGGCACCTACTACATCCAGGTCAGGTTCATGTATCACGCGGGAGAGGGCCCCTATACCCTCATCCTCGGCAACGGGAGAGGGCCCCTATACAAAGAAGCGAACCCATAGTATAAAAGTTGTTTCATGTACGAGAAAGACAGCTATAAACAATTGATACTGAACGGCGCCATTGTCGTCGCGACGGGCCTTTTTGCCATATTCCGGCCCGACCTTCTTGTATCATTTTTTACCTGCCCCATATTCGTTATAAAGGTCTACCACATCCTCTGGGTCCTGACCTTGTTTGTACTTGTCAAACGTATGGTCCCCGGGTTCAGCGGGAAGGTCTCCTCGGGAAAGATATTCCGCCGTTTTTATAAAGAGGCCGATCGCACCTCCCCCGCCGGCGATGAAAAATTCCGCGTCCAGAAAAAGAAGACCGACAGGGGCGCCATGAAGTCTGCTTTTTACTGGCTGCTGCTTCTGGCCGACATATACCTGTGGCGCAAGGTCGGCATGCTCAGCGACACCTGGATCTATATCATCGTCCTCTTTTTCGTCTTCATGGACCAGTTCTGCGTGATGGTCTTCTGCCCCTTCAAGTGGCTCATGGGAAACAAGTGCTGCAGCACATGCAGGATCGACAACTGGGGTTATCTCATGGCCTTCTCGCCGCTCGTTTTCATATATTCCTTCTGGACATGGTCCATAGTCGCAGTTTCAATCATCATCGTCATCCAGTGGGAGTATCTCTATTGCCGCTATCCGGAGCGGTTCTTTGAAGTCCGCAACGCCTCCCTGATGTGCAAGAACTGTGTGTCGAAGTGCACTGGAAAAAGAAAATTACGTTGAATATTACCGGTGGATTCCTTACAATGAGAGTCATTAGATCAAAACCGCTCTGAAACGACGGTTATTTTGTCCGGAGGTCCTTTCCAAATGCCAGAACTTTTTGAGGCCATAATCATCGGCGGGGGTCCAGCCGGCCTGACGGCGGGATTATACCTGATGCGCGCAGGCATCAAGGCGCTCCTTCTCGAAAAGGTCCTGCCCGGCGGTACACCTCTCAATACCTGGCGCGTGGAAAATTATCCCGGCTTTCCCGAGGGCATATCAGGCAGGGACCTGATGGACAGGTTCACGGCCCACGCAAAGGCCTTCGATCTTCCCGTCAAGGAGTTCACCGGGGTTGAGGGCCTCTCCCTCGATGGCGGGCGCTTCACCGTCAAGGTCAATGACGGGCAGTTCGGATCGGCTGGCATCATCGTCGCCAGCGGAACAGAACCGGTCAAAATGGGCATTCCCGGCGAGAACGAGTTAATAGGCCGCGGCATCTCTTATTGCGCCACCTGTGACGGCATGTTCTTCAAAGACCTTGAGGTCGCCGTCATCGGAGGGGGCGATTCGGCCATTGAAGAAGCCCTTTCCCTGGCCAATATCGTGAAAAAGGTCTACGTGGTCCACCGGCGCGATGCCTTGCGGGCCCAGAAGATACTCCAGGAGAGGGCCTTCGGTAACCCTAAAATGGAATTCCTCTGGAACAAGCGGCCCGTTGAGATCGCGGGCAAGGACCAGGTCGAGCGCATCGTCCTGGAGGACACCAGGACAAAGGAACGGGAAGACCTGCCCGTAAGCGGCGTCTTCGTCTATGTCGGTTCCCGGCCCAACACAGGTTTTCTCGGTCAGCTCGTTCAGCGGGACAGCGCAGGCTTTATCATCACCGACGAAGAGCTTGCCACCGGAACGAGGGGGCTCTACGCGGCCGGCGACGTGAGGAAAAAGACGCTCCGGCAGATCTCTACGGCCGTGGGCGACGGGGCGCTCGCAGCGGTCAACCTGGAAAGATACATCCTCGGATCGAACCCGTAATGTCCGCAGCGTATTGCGCGCGACGGTAAATATCGGCCATATTATGGGCACAATGCACTTAAAGGAAGGACGTGAGCGTTAGGTTGTTCCGACAGGTAAAAACACTTTTTTATGGGAGATGCCCATGGACCGGGACAAGAACTGTCTCGTGCTGCATCGTCCTGGTCCTTGTTTTGTGCGCATCTGTCCTTTTCGCGGCAGACAATATCGTCCTTGTCCACGCGGGAGCCAGGGACGCCGCCCTGTGGAACGGGTTAAAAAAATACCTGACGAACAAGGGATATGTCATCAGCTCGTATGAGGCCGCGGACACGATGGAAAAACAGGTCGAGACCGCAAACAGAATAAACAGGGAAAAGGCGAAGTTCATGCTCGTCCTGGAACTGGTGCCATCGGACGCATCGGACGCCTTCGTGGCTGTCAGCGACGCGAAAAAAGGCAAGGGTATGATCCTCGAAGTAGATGAGGTGCCGGGCTCGCACATCGCCCGGTCGGAAGAACTGGCGACATCCATCGCTGCCCAGTTCCATAAAAAAGTGAAGGCCATTGCGCTTTTCACGCTCCTCGGGATAGATATGCCGGGGGTCTTCCTGAGGCTCGATGTTCCAAAAGACAGACCCGTCGAGGCCTTTGACAAACTGCATGACGGCATGCTGAACTATATGAAAAGAGGTATCAAGGATGAGAGAGAACGCAAGGGCGAGCGACGCAACACGCCACCTTAAGATCGAGAAGAGTTTTTTGCGTTACCCTGAAGGTTCCGTGTTAGTAGAAATGGGCGCGACAAAGGTCATTTGCGGTGTCAGCGTGGAAGATAAGGTCCCCGCTTTTTTGAGGAACACCGGCAAGGGCTGGCTTACGGCTGAATATTCGATGCTCCCCCGGGCCACGCACAACCGGTCGGTCCGCGAATCCGTCACCGGGCGCGTCGGAGGAAGGACGCACGAGATCCAGCGGCTCATAGGAAGGGCGCTTCGCGCCATCGTCAATCTCGATATCATCGGTGAAAGGACCATATGGGTTGACTGTGATGTGATCCAGGCCGATGGCGGAACGAGGACGGCAAGCATCACCGGCGGGTACGTCGCGCTTGTCGAGGCCCTCTGGGGGATGAAAAAGCGCGGCATGATAGAAAAGGTACCCCTTCGCGACAGTGTGGCGGCCATCAGTGTCGGCATCGTCGGTGGAGAGATCGCCCTCGATCTCTCCTATGAAGAGGATTCAAAGGCCGAGGTGGACATGAACTTCGTCATGACAGGCAGGGGACAGCTCATTGAGGTCCAGGGGACTGCCGAAAAGAAACCATTCACGAAAGAACAGTTCGATGTGATGTATCAGTATGCCCTGAAAGGTATAAACGAGATCACAAAACAGCAGAAGATAACACTGGGCCCTCTCTTCCCCGCATGAAAGAGATCATCATCGCCACCAGGAACGCGGGGAAGTTTAAAGAGATCCGATCGCTTATCGCCGACGAGTTCGAACAGTTCCACTCCCTCCTGGATTTCCCGGAGGACATCACCGTTGACGAAGACAGCCCTTTTTACGCGGAAAACGCCATGAAAAAGGCCAGAAAGACAGGTGAACATTTCGGTATGGCGGCGCTCGCCGACGATTCCGGCCTTGAAGTTGAGGCCCTTGGCGGCAGGCCCGGCATCCACTCTTCCCGTTACGGCAAAAACGATACGGAAAGGATCTCGCGACTGCTCGGCGAACTCGAGGGGGTACCCTGGGAGAAGCGGGGCGCCACCTTCAAGGCATATGCAGCGCTTTACATGCCCCAGAAAGAACGGTGCTACGTTTTTTACGGTGAACTGAAGGGATATATCGGGTTCGAGGAACACGGCGCCAACGGTTTCGGGTACGATCCTGTCTTCTACTCGCCTGAGCTTGACAGGTATCTTGCTGAACTCTCCACGGACGAAAAGAACACCCTGAGCCATCGCGGCAGAGCCATAGCTTCAATGAAAAGGTTCATAGGCGTCAAGGCAAAATGAAAGTCAAGACAGATCCAAATGTCCGAAAACCTTTTCTCACGCCCGCTCTTTTGAATACGGGTTCTCATTTTTATTTAGTTTCTTTGGTTTTTCTGGTTTATTTAGTTGATCTGGTTTGTCTTGTTTTTAAATAACTAAAGAAACCAAAAAAACCATACAAACCAGATCAACCATGAACTGTTATTGGTTGTTGATATCCCACAGCTTCAGTCCTGTTATATCATCGAACTTCCTGTGCAGGACATCTCCCTCGAGGACAACACCAAAGAGTTCGCAGGCAAAAACGGTCGTTCCTTCCAGGAGATGGCCGCCCCGCGTGCTCATGTCATGGTATCCAAGGGTAATGTGTGCATGAACGGAAACCTCTCCGTCTGTCTCCGAGATGTTCCCCACGCAGGAGAGGATCTCGGCGGGATCGTCTATGAAAGAATCGAGATATTCCTTTTTTTCCTGATCATAAAAAGCGATGTGGGCCTTTTTGACGGCGCCTACGGCTGTGAAAAAACCCATGCGGCCATTGTTACGGCGAAAGATGTCCCTGATCGATGTGAAAAGGTCAGCGTCGTGAGGCAGGCGCTCAAAGAAGAATTTTTCAGGTCTGAAGAACCACATGACTTAATAAAATGGTCCCAACGAGAATCGAACTCGTGTTTTCGGCGTGAGAGGCCGACGTCCTGGGCCGCTAGACGATGGGACCACCAAGCATGAATAGTATCAGAAAAGGTTGTCCTTTTCCACTAAAAAACCGATAATATTCTATACATTTAAGTAATTTCCTATTATAATCAAGAGGAAGTACAGCCCAAGGAGGAAACAATGTTTGGCCTCGGAATGCCGGAACTGATCATTATACTGGTCATTGTCATTCTTGTCTTTGGCGCTGGCAGGATCTCGGAGATCGGAGGGGCGATCGGAAAAGGTATCAAGAGTTTCAAGAAAACTATGAACGAACCAGAATCCATTGATGTCACCCCCGGCCAGAACAAGGAAGGGCCGGAGAAGGACAAGGATTCCCAA
This sequence comes from uncultured delta proteobacterium, assembly GCA_963816115.1. Classification (GTDB taxonomy): domain Bacteria; phylum Desulfobacterota; class Syntrophorhabdia; order Syntrophorhabdales; family Syntrophorhabdaceae; genus Delta-02. Next base: position 133,186 of record CAWFIZ010000003.1, read on the forward strand.
AAACCTATCGATCCAAAGTAACCCGGGCATATTTCATAAACATTACAACACGCCTTATCGACGGGGGAATTCCCCGCGTTACGGCTGCTACAGGGCAAGAACGGTATGGAGATCCTTGACGGGAAAGACAAAAGATCCATCCAAAGGGCGGTGGAGCTTCTCGAGGGCGGAGGACTGGTCGTGTTCCCCACGGAGACCGTGTATGGCCTGGGCGCCATAGCCCACGACCCTTATGCCGTCGCGAAGATCTTCGAGGTCAAAAGAAGGCCCCATTTCGACCCGCTCATCGTCCACCTTGACGGGTACGACCGGTTGACCGAGTACGTCAGCAGCATCCCTTCCGACGCGAAGAGGCTTATGAAGAGATTCTGGCCCGGCCCGTTGACCATGATCCTGGAAAAAAGGCCGTCCATCCCCGACATCGTGACCGCCGGTCTCCCAACAGTGGGGATACGTGTGCCGTCACACCCCGTTGCCCTCGACCTCATCGGCACGCTTAAAAAACCGTTGGCTGCGCCAAGCGCGAACCCCTTCGGATACATGAGCCCAACCAGGGTACGCCATGTGGCAAAGACATTTGCCGACCGCGTGCCTCTTGTCCTGGACGGCGGCGATTCGGCCTACGGGATAGAGTCGACCATCATCTCCTTCCGCCGGCGGGGCGTCTTTGTCCATCGTCACGGGGCCATAAGCGTTGAGGAGCTGTCGGAACATGTCAGGATCATAGAGGATGAAAGGGCCGGTGATGTCTGCGAATCGCCGGGGGAGCTTCCCTGGCATTACGCGCCAATGAAGCCGCTGAGGCTCGTCAACGGGCCGGCTGATGCAACGGAAGGCGCCTCTTCCTATCTCGCATTTAGAAAACCTGCGGGGGAGGTCAATGCCAGGCACGTAAAGGTCCTTTCGGCCTCGGGTGACCTGCATGAGGCGGCGGCAAACTTCTTCTCCTTTCTCATTGAGCTTGACCGCGACGACGTGGATATTATTTACGCGGAAAAATTGCCGGAAACAGGCATCGGCAGGGCCGTCATGGAACGGCTCAGGAAGGCCTCCCGGAAGCACCCCGATTGAGTGGTATACAACTCGTTGATAATTTGAACGATCCATGATAATGTATCTCGTAACCGACACCAATATGATAACGGACGGTGGTCATGAAAGGCTTTGATAAGATTGAAATAATTTTTTGCACGGTCTTTAGGCAAAAGAGGGAATATGCAAGTATGATCAACAGGTTACGAACTTATTTTTACATTTTATCAACAGCTTTTCCACAGTTTTTGTGGAAAAGTCTCAAAAGTCCCCTGTTTACAAGAGGCTGCATCATACTCCTGTTGTGCTTTATCCTGATCTCCTGCTCATCCATTAAAAAAATAACGGGGAAACCCCAGCCGGCCGTTGAAAGCTCCCTCATTTCCATGAGCGAGGATGACGTACGCAAGAAACTCGGCGAGCCAACCATAGTGAGCCTGACGCCGGAGAACAAGGTACTCTGGACATACCGTCCGACCTGGAAGATCATGCCCGACAACAAGGACACTGTATATCTGGAATTTGAGGACGGAAAAGTGACAAAGGTGATAAAGGCGACCAAATGACCATATTATGTGATAAATGCGCAAAAGAAATGGAAACGATAGTCTGTCCCCACTGCGAAGGCGAGATAGCAAAGATCGGCGCCTTTTGTTACCTCTGCGGGAAAGAACTGGCCGTGGGAGAGCAATCGCCGGAAGAGCCGGGCGAGGTGGATCTTTCCGACAGGGTCCCCTGCAGTGACGGAAACTGCGTTGGCGTCATCAACGAAAAGGGCCTTTGCGGGACATGTGGAAAACCGTACGCGCCGGAATCGTAATAACCGTCCTTTCCTTCGCCTTTTGTGCCTGTACGACCTACCACTTCTACGCAAAGAACCTTTTTGCCGGCAAGGAACTCTTCGAAAAAGGCAGGTACCCTGAGGCGCAGAAACATTTCGAGGATGCTGCCCGCGAGAACATAGACGGGGCAGCTCTCACCTATCTTGCCTTCATCGCATACAAGCGCGGCGATATCGACAAGGCCCAAAGCTTTATCTCCGGTGCAGAAAAAGCCCCGCCCGACATGCTCTCATCTCTTCGGATGTACGGGTACAAGGCACTCATTCTGCTGGCCGCGAACGGGCCCGATGGGATGGCAGCGCTCAAGGATTATATAGATCGTTACAGCGGTCTCTACCCTCTCGAGTCGATAGGCGAGGTGAAGAACATGTGGACCTCCGGCAATGTCGACAGGGTTCGCCTTGAGGCCCTGGTCGATGAACAGGTGAAATGGTATGAACAGGATATTGAACTTTATATCTACAATAATGTAGGTTTCTACTCACGGCAAAGTGGGGATGGAAAACTCTAAAGGACACCAATATGGGCTTTTTTGAAAAGATAAAGAACGGTTTGGCAAAGACAAGGGACCAGCTTGCAACGAAGATCGAATGGGTCGTTTCAGGCAAACCCATCGACGAGGACGCCTTCGACGAGATCGAAGAGGCGATGATTCTTTCCGACGCCGGACTGGAAACAACGCAGCTCCTGGTGGACGCCCTGAAAGAGAGATGGAAGCGGGGGCTCATCAGGACTGCCGAAGATATAAGGACGTCCATGAAGGAAGAGGTGCTGAAGATCCTGCTGCCCATCGAATCGCCGATGGCAACGGACAGCAAAAAGCCCTTCGTCATCCTGGCCCTCGGCGTGAACGGCGTCGGCAAGACGACGACCATTGCCAAGATGGCCGGCATCTATCACAACGCCGGCAAAAAGGTCCTTTTCGGAGCCTGCGATACCTTCCGGGCGGCGGCGATCGAACAACTGGACGTCTGGGCAAGGCGGCTCGGTATCGAGATGGTAAGGCACGCCGACGGGTCCGATCCGGCGGCCGTAGCCTTCGACACGGTGAAGGCCGCGAAATCCCGCGGCTCCGACATCGTCATCCTCGACACTGCCGGAAGGCTCCATACGAAGGCAAACCTCATCGAAGAGATGAAAAAGATACACCGCGTCGTCTCCCGCGAGGTGGAGGGCGCGCCCCACGAGGTGCTTCTAGTCGTTGATGCCACGAACGGCCAGAACGCCATCGCACAGGCAAAGAGCTTTCATGAGGCCGTCAACGTCACGGGCATTGTGATCACAAAGCTCGACGGGACCGCGAAGGGCGGCTTCATCCTGCCCATCGCCCACCTTTTGAATATACCCGTCCGTTACGTAGGCGTAGGCGAAAAGATAGACGATCTGATACCTTTCAATGCGAAGGAATTTGCGGAAGCGCTGTTCGAGTGAAGGTAGGGATAATAACCAATAACCAACTCCCAATAACCAAGCACCAATTACCAAATTAAGAACAAAGATGGTCTGTTAGCATTTTGGCAATCTTTTTTATTTGGTCATTGGTAAATTGATCATTATCATTTTTTGGTTATTATCGTTCTCAATCCTTCTTGAGAACGATCTCCCCTGTCGCTATGCGCTGGAGTGTTGCGGGATATAAGATATGTTCCTGCACCAGGACACGTTCGGCCAGTTTTTCGGGGGTGTCGCCGGGCATCACCGGCACGCGTGTCTGTGCAAGTATCGGCCCCCTGTCGTATTCTTCATCGACAAGATGAACGGTAACCCCCGATTCCTTCTCTCCTGCGGCCAGAACGGCCTCGTGGACGCGGATCCCGTACATGCCCTGCCCCCCGAATTTAGGCAGAAGTGCCGGATGGATGTTGAGGATGCGCCCCTTGAAACAGGCGAGCGTTTTCGGACCAAGTTTTTTCATATATCCCGCAAGGGCAACGATGTCCACCCTGTGGAGCATGAGCGCGGCCAGGATGGCCTGGTCCAGGTCGTTCGGCTCGGGATGGGTCTTTGAGCTTAAGTAATAACCGGGGATGCCTTCGGTCGCGGCACGCTCGAGGGCGCGGGAATCACCATTGTTGCTTATAACAACTGCCGGGTTGGCATTAAGCCTGCCCGCCTTGCATGCGTCGATGATCGCCTGCATGTTGCTTCCGCCATGTGACGCAAGAAATCCGATATTCATAATGTCCCCTCGTCCTTCATGGTTCTTGAAACCTTAAACTTGAAACCTGGAACTATTTTTTAAATACAAACCCCATCCAGGCGTTCTTCTTCACCTGTGCCACAGGTTCGTAGGGCGCAAAGAGCTTTAACGCCTCCTTCTTCTCCCGCCCGATGATCCCTGAGATAATGAGCGTACCTCCTTTTTTCAAAAGACCCAGGATGCGGCCCGACGACATGGCAAAGGTGCGGATGTCGAGGTTGGCAAGGATAACATCATATCTTCCGCCTACGTCCATAAGGTTCGCGCAGACAAGTTCTATCCCCGTTGCCTCGTTGAGGAGCACATTCTTTTGCGCGGAAAGGACAGCGTCAAGGTCGTTGTCGACGGCATAGACGTGCCTTGCGCCCTTCAGGCGCGCGTAGAGCGACAACAGGGCGGAGCCGCAGCCAATATCGAGGGCCCTCTTACCCCTCATATCGGCATCACGCATAAGTTTCATCATGAGCCTCGTCGATTCATGTCTGCCCGTCCCGAAGGCCATGCCCGGTTCGATCGTTATATAATTGATGCCCTTTTTTTTCCTGTTCCAGGATGCCCGGATAACGATATCTTCCACCGCTATGGGGCGAAAGTAGCGCCTGGCAACTTCCGAATAATCACGACGGGCCTCTTCGGTGACGCTTATGTCCCGAAGGGCAACACCGCTGCCGCGCATTGCCGCCAGGTAAGTTTCGACGTGTTCGGGGTAGGCCCTGATGATCGTCCCCGCCTCATCCTCAACAACCCATATCCCCGATGGGGAATAGAGCATATAGATGTCTTCCGGGAGAAGTTCCTCCGCTCCCCTATCGACGACGATGTCGACACGAGTTGTCGTTCCTTGAGCATTATCTTTCAGGTTAGCGTGCATCCTTGTTCAGAATACTTCCCGTTTGCGACATGTCATAGCCTTCAAACTCCTTGAGGGAGTGCAGAAGGACGGGTTCATTGAAAAAATCGATAAAGGTCTTTGCCTGCACGCTCATGAACCGCTCCCGGGGAATGACGAGGTCGAAGCGTTCTTTAAAAAGAGGCACAAAATCAAGGCCAAGGATGTGGGCGATGTGGCGGATGCCCGGTGATGTATCCGCGCCGCCCTGCAACACGGCGCTGCCTGCGGCAAAGTGCGATTCCGCTTCGTTGCTGTACCCATTGACCCGCGATGGTTCGATGCCGGCCTCGCTGAGAAGGAAATCGATAAGAAGTCTCGTGCCGGAACCCTTGTTCCTGTTGACGAACCGTATGGTGTCGGCGGTGAGATCTCCAATGGACGTTATCCCCGCAGGGTTCCTTTTTTTACGTAAAGCCCCTGCTCCCGGAAAAAAAGGTTGATGGCAACATAATTGTCATTTTCAAGGTACTTCTTGAGATATGACAGCGTGTAGCCTTTCTCTTCCCCATCGAAGATGTGCACACAGGACATGGACGCCGCCCTGTCCCTGAGAAGCTTGAGGCCGTTCATGCTGCCCACCGGCGCGTAAAAGGCGGTCGTGTCCTTTTGAAAGGCATTGAAGAGGTCAATGATCTTCTTGAGAAGCGGGTCGTCGCTCCCCGCGATGAGTATGAGCTTCTCACGCTGCGTGTTCTCCAGGATCCAATCGTCGATGAGCCCTTTCGCGAAGGCTATCTTGCCGCCGATCCTTATGGAAGGAAGCTTCGATTCCTGCACCAGCCGATAGATCATCTTCTCGTTTATCCTGAGATATTTCGACAGCTCTTTTGCTGATATTATTTCCATTTCGACATTATAACGGAAAGATTTTTTATAATCAATCCAAGTTATTATCCATATCCCCAACTTTTTAAAACGGACCATCGCGCCTCACGCCTAACGCTTCACGCCTTACTGCCTTACGCTTAACAGCATCGATTGACAGCCATCGGTATGCTTGATATAGTGAAGCGATGCGTTTCAAGAGGTAAGCCGATGACCGCCGCCTATGAAGAGAGATCTTATCGCCGGATCTCAAAGCCTGAGGAGCTAAACTGCTATGAGGTCTCCTGCAAGGAGACAGACCTTTTCTGCTGCACCGAGGGCGATCTGGGACCTTTTATAAAGGAACGTGTCTTTTTTTACCGCAATCAGATCGAGCAGTACATCCTGGCGCGCCCCCCGTTCAGGGAAAGCCTCGTCCCCCTCGATGAGGACCGGCTCGCCCCTGTCATAGTCCGGGAGATGATCGCCGCTTCGGCCGTTGTGGGCGTTGGGCCCATGGCCACCGTGGCCGGGGCCATCGCCGAGTTCGTCGGCCGCGATATTGCGCACCTGACGGGAGATTTCATCATTGAGAACGGGGGCGACATCTGCCTCAGGACATCCGTGGAAAGGACCGTCCAGATCTTCGCAAGCTCATCGCCGTTCAGCGGGCAGATCGGCATCAGGCTGAAGGCGGCCCCGCATGCCTACGGGGTCTGCACCTCTTCGGGGACTGTGGGCCATTCGCTCAGCTTCGGAGCGGCGGACGCGGTGTGTGTCGTGGGGGCCTCTTCGCTTTTCACCGATGGACTTGCAACTTACCTCGGTAATATTGTAAAAAAGAAGGACGATATTACGGCCGCCGTCGAAAAAGGAAAGTGCTTCCCCGGTGTAACGGGGATCCTGATCATCCTCGGCGAGAGCCTCGGGGCCTGGGGAGACCTTGATATCGTGGAACTATGACCCGCTGGCCTTGCCCTGCGAGGCCCCGGAAAAACACGTGAGGACACCATGAAGAAGAGGATCATTCTCCGCTTTAAAAGGAACACCATCGACAAGCCTATCGTTTACCGGCTCGTCAAGGACTACAACCTCGTTTTCAATATCCTGAGGGCCAACATATCACCCAAGGCGGAGTCCATCATGGTCATGGAGATCGAGGGCACCGAGGGGAACTTCAAAAAAGGGATAAAGTACCTGAAGGGCCTCGACATCGATACGGAACCAATGGAGCAGGACATCAACCGCGATGATGCAAGGTGCGTCCACTGCGGGGTCTGTACGAGCGCCTGCGCAACCGAGGCCTTATATATACCCGACAGGAAGTCCATGAAGGTGGAGTTCGACTACCGCCGCTGCATTGCCTGCGAGCTCTGCGTGAAGGTCTGCCCCGTCAAGGCCATGAATGTCTCCTTCGAATAAGTAAGCATCCATGCGCAAGATCTATTTCGATAATAACGCCACAACACCCATCCATCCGGAAGTGGTGCTGGCGATCCAGCCCTTTCTGCAGGAGCTCTTCGGGAACCCGTCGAGCCTCCATTTCGCGGGAAGGGACGTGAAGGCCCCATATGAGAACGCCCGCGGGCAGATCGCTGCCATGGTGGGCGCGAAGATCGGCGAGATCGTCGTCACGGGCTGCGGCTCGGAAAGCAACAACCACGCCATCAAGGGAACTGCGTACTCCAGAGGGGAGGGAAAGGGACACATCGTCACCTCGACGGTGGAACACCCCGCGGTGCTCAATGTCTGCCGCTACCTGGAAACACAAGGATTTACCGTAACCTATCTTCCCGTGGACGGATCCGGTCTTGTCGATCCCGATGACGTGAAACGCTCCATCAGGAAAGATACCATCCTCATCTCGATCATGTACGCAAATAATGAAACGGGCACACTCATGCCCATTGCCGATATTGCCCGCATCGCCCGTGACAGCGGGGTGATCTTCCACTCGGACATGGTCCAGGCCATGGGAAAGGTCGATATCGACCTGGCGGCCCTGGGTGTTGACCTGGCCAGCTTTTCCGGCCACAAGGTCTATGCCCCGAAGGGCGTCGGCGCGCTTTACGTTCGCGAAGGCCTCAACATAGACAACCTTATCCACGGAGGCAGCCAGGAATCAGGCAGACGGGCCGGCACGGAGAACATCATCGGCATCGTTGCCTTCGGGGCCGCCTGTGATATCGTCAAGAGGGAGATGAAAAACGGGAAAGACAGGATAGAAGGTTTGCGCCGGCACCTTCTCGAAGGGGTCCTGGGGCGCGTCGACGAGGTCCGCCTCAACGGCCATCCGACGCAGAGGCTTCCCAACACGCTCAATCTCAGCTTTGAGTTCGTCGAGTCGGAATCGCTCCTTCTTGCCCTTGATATGAAGGGCATTGCCGTCTCGTCGGGCTCGGCCTGCTCTTCGGGCTCGACAGAGCCGTCTCACGTCCTCCTTGCGATGGGCATACCGGGGCCTTCATGCCAGAGCGCCCTGCGCTTCAGCCTGGGCCTCGGGAACACCGAAGAGGAAGTGGACCACGCCCTCGATGTCATCCCCGGAATAGTGGCCAGGCTGCGGGAGATGTCACCGTTCAGTAAAAAATAGTTCCAGGTTCCAGGTTTCAGGCAAAACAAGCATTTTTTGCCTTTAACTTAACGCTTAAAATTTAAAACTGGTTTTTCAATAATGAAAAAAACATTTTACATCCATACCACCGGCTGCAAGGCAAACCAGTGGGATTCGTCTGTCATCGCCGAAAACCTGAAAAAAGGCGGGTTCACCCGGGCACCCCTTCACCGGGCCGATATTGTGGTCGTCAACGCCTGTACCGTCACCGAAGGGGCCGTCCGGGACATACGGCGCTTTATGGGCCGCCTGAAGAGGGAGAACGCGGGGGCCAGGATCATCCTCGCTGGCTGCCACGGCCAGGTGTACCCCGATGACAGCTTCGGGGCAGACCTCGTCCTGGGACAGGCGGAAAAGTTCTCCATGGACCGCTTCATCGATCGCGAAGGTCATTTTGTATCCTCAACGGATGCCTTTATCATGGAACAAAGACCCCGAAAGCTGCTCATGGAGGGCAAAACCCGGTTCTTCCTCAAGGTCCAGGACGGCTGCGACAGGTTCTGCAGCTACTGCATCGTGCCCTACGCAAGGGGAAACCCCCGCAGCAGGCCCCTTAAGGAGATCGTAGGGATCTTGGGAGAACTCCTTGAACAGGGGGTGCGGGAAGTGGTCCTCACGGGTATCGAGATATCCGCCTGGCGTGACACCGAAAGCGGCCGGGGCCTGGGATATCTGCTTCAGCTGCTGGAGGACACGCCGACACCGCCGCGGATACGGCTCAGTTCCATTGACCCGATGATGTTCGATGACGCCTTCATCGAAACCGTCACACACTCACGCAAGGTAGCGAAAAGTTTTCATATTCCCCTCCAGAGCGCATCCGACGATATGCTCGCCGCCATGGGCAGGCCCTACAGGCAGGACGACATGAAAAGGCTCCTCGAGAGGCTCCTTGAGAGGATCGGCCACGCCGGTATCGGCATGGATGTTATTGCCGGTTTTCCCGGTGAAGACGAGGCATGCTTCCGGGAGACCTTTTCATTTCTGGAATCCTCCGGCGTCTATTACCTTCATGTTTTCCCCTTCTCCCCGAGGCCGGGCACGAGGGCGGCCAATATGGGCGGCATGGTCCCGGCAGATGTGAAAAAACAGCGGGTTAAGCTGCTCAAGGGCCTGGACATGGAAAAGAGGGGGGCCTTCCACCGTCGTTTCACGGGCAGCGTGATGTCGATCGTACCTGAAGGTAAGCGCTACCGCGAGAGATACATGAGGGGGTATACGGACAATTACATACCCGTCCACATCCCTTACGATAAAAGTCTTGAAAACGGTCTGATACGGGTTAGAATAGATGGGGTCGAGGATGGGTTGGTCATAGGCGAGCCGCGAGATCGGAAGGCCCAGGGATTAGAGCTTAAGGGGTAGGAGATGTTTTTCCTGAATCTTCAGCATCTGCCCCTGACTATTCTCTGTAATCTGATCCCTGAGCCCTTATTTTTTAGAGCGAGAGGTGATGATGTCCGGTTTCGGTATTTTCCTTTTATGGTTCGTCAAGATACTCAACGGGGCCCTTACCATCTATTTCTGGGTCATCTTTGCACGCGCACTTCTTTCATGGATACGGCCGAACCCGTACAACCCCGTCGTGCGCATTGTCTATCGCCTTGTCGACCCGGTAACATACCGGATATCGCGGATCCTCCCGACGCGGTTCGGCATGGTGGACATAGCCCCGTTCTTCCTGATGCTCATCATAATTTTTCTCCAGGAGTTATTGACCAGGCTGCTGCCCCATCTCGCCCTGAGGGTCTAAGGGGCCTGTCATGAACATTGAGATCAAGGTGATAACGAATGCCAAAAAGAGGGCTATAACCCGCTCAGGCAGCGGCGTCACGGTGAGGCTCACGGCGCTCCCCCTTGAAGGGAGGGCAAACGATGAGCTCCTCACATACCTTTCGGGCCTCTTTAAGGTCAAAAGGTCTGAGATCAGGATCGTTCGGGGAGAAAAAGGCAGGCACAAGATCATTTCCATCCCCATCGGCGCCGGGGACCTCGATGCCTTTTTCTCTTAAAAACAGCCCGCCCAGAGCCCTTCGCCGACAAAAAGGCAACAGTTACAACAGGTTAATTTCCTTGACAACAAAATAATAAACTCATTATATTATCAGACTCAAAAGAAGGCGGCCTTTGTTAATACGAATCTCTGAGATAGAAGATGTACTGGTCGTGAAGGGTGAGATGGATACTGCGAGGTTCCCGAAGACGGAGGATACTGAATTGAAACTGGCAACGCCGGTCAGCTATGAGCTCACCGTGAGAAAGTTCGATGACACCGTTTCCATCGAGGGGCCCATCACATTTGAGGCTTATCTTGAGTGCTCGCGGTGCCTTGATGAGTTCGGGCTTTCCCTTTCCCTCAACATGGCCATCAAGCTCACCCCGAAAAGCGAACTTCCCCGGCCCTCCGAGATGGAGCTCCACAGCGATGAACTGGACGTCTACTATTACGAGGGCGACGAGATCGACCTCGACCCCTTCGTTTACGAGGAAGTTATGCTCAATATGCCGATGAGGCCCCTTTGCAAGGAGGAATGCAGGGGTATCTGTCCAAGTTGCGGCAAGAACAGGAACACACAACCCTGTAATTGCCATGAGGCGCCCTCCGGTCTCCTCGGCGAAAAACTAAAATCTTTCTTAAATTGACAAGGAGCACAACATGGCTGTACCAAAGCGAAAAACTGCAAAAGCAAGACGGGACAAGAGGCGCACCCACTACACAGCGTCCCCGGTCGCGGTAGTGCCCTGCCCGAATTGCAAAGAACCCAAGCTTCCTCACGCTGTTTGCCCCAAATGCGGAATGTACAAAGGGAAACAGTATATAGAGGTCGAGGAAGCATAACGCGGGATGATACGGATCGCCGTTGACGGAATGGGTGGTGATTTTGCACCCAGCGAGATCGTGAAGGGAGCCCAATCGGTTTCCCGGGAAGGCCTCGCCTCGATCGTCCTCGTCGGGGACGAAGAGAAGATGAGACCCTTTGTGACAGACCGGGCAAACCTCGAGATGGTCCACGCCCCTGTGTGTGTCGAGATGGATGAGTCGCCCTCGAACGCCCTGAGGAAAAAGAGGGACTCCTCTGTCAACAAGGCCTTCGAGCTCCATAAAAACGGCGATGTCCAGGCCGTTGTGTCGGCCGGAAATTCCGGGGCCTCCATGGCATTCGCCATCTTTACCCTCGGGCGGATCCCCGGCGTAGACAGGCCGGCGATCACAACGCTGCATCCGCGAATAGGGGAAGGGATCTCGATCCTTCTCGATGCCGGCGGCACGGTGGACTGCAAACCCACACATCTCGTACAGTTCGCCCTGATGGCCAACGCATTTGCAAGTTCCGTCCTCGGTATCTCCTCACCCAGGATCGGCATACTCAGCAACGGCGAAGAAGAAACAAAGGGAAATGAGCTGACAAGAGAGGCACACGGGCTCCTCAAGGGGCTCGATATCAATTACATGGGATACGTTGAAGGGACCGATATGTACAACGGAAGGACCGACGTAGTGGTAAGCGACGGCTTTGCCGGCAACATCGCCCTCAAGATCAGCGAAGGGGTTGCAGATCTGATGTTCGAATTCTTCAGGGAGAAGGTGGCGAAAAGCCTGAAAGGCAAGATCGGGTACCTCCTCATGAAGGACCTCTTCAAGGAATTGCAGAAAAAGACCGATTATTCCGAGACCGGCGGCGCCCCGCTTCTGGGGGTCGACGGCGTATGCATCATCTGTCACGGAAAATCGAACGCAAAGGCCGTCCGCAACGCCATACTTCTGGCTAAAAAGTTCGTGGAGAAAGGCCTCAAGGAATCGATCAAGGAAACTATGCAGGACTATCAATCACTGCAGAAGGTAAAGGAGAAATAGGGCATGGATTATTTTTTGTCTGAAGACCAGAAGAGCATTCAGATGCTGGCACGAAGAATAGCTGAAGAAAAGGTCGTTCCCGTTCGCGCGGAGCTTGATGAAACAGGGCAGTTTCCCTGGGCTATTATGAAGAACTGCGCCGATACAGGGCTCTTCGGGGTCAGCATCCCTGAAGAATACGGCGGCATGGGTGGGGGGTCCTTCGAGAATTGCATCGTTGTCGAGGAGTTGAGCAAGGCCTGTCTCGGTGTGTCTGTGAGCTACGCCGCTAGTCTGCTCGGAGCCTATCCTATCCTGCTCGGCGCATCTGAAGAGCAGAAAAAGAAATACCTTACCCAGATAGCCAACGGATCAAAACTTGCCGCCTTCGGCCTGACAGAGGCGAACGCCGGGAGCGATGCCCAGAGCATCAGGACAGAGGCGAAGAAGGACGGCGACCATTATATCCTCAACGGGACCAAACAGTGGATAACCAACGGCGGTGAAGCCGATATCTACACCGTCATCGCCATGACGGACAGGAACAAGGGCGGCAGGGGCGCCACGGCATTCATCCTCGAAAAAGGCATGGAAGGCTTTACCTTCGGAAAGAAGGAGAACAAGCTCGGCATCAGGGCCTCGGCGACGCGGGAACTGGTATTTCAGGATTGCAAAGTTCCGAAGGAAAATGTTATAGGTAGAGAGGGTCTGGGGTTCATTCTAACCATGAGGACCTTTGACAGGACACGTCCAGGGATCGGCGCCCAGGCGGTTGGGGTCGCCCAGGCGGCGCTTGACGAAGCTGTGCATTACGCACGGGAAAGGGAACAGTTCGAGAAGAAGATCATTTCCTTTCAGGCGATACAGCATATGCTTGCCGATATGGCGATCCAGGTGGAAGCGGCGCGGGCGCTCGTATATGCCGTGGCCCGGTACATCGACAGCAATCCCAGGGATTTTTCCAAGGTGTCGGCCATGAGCAAGGTATTTCCCAGCGATGTGGCCATGAAGGTTACCGTTGATGCCATACAGGTCTTTGGCGGGTACGGGTATATGAAGGAATACCCCGTCGAGAAGATGATGCGTGATGCCAAGATACTTCAGATATACGAAGGCACAAACCAGATCCAGAGGAACATTATCGGACTGGAGCTTATAAAAGAGTCGGCTTCGCGGAAAAGATCGTAGAGTGAGGTACTGATCGCGCGGAAAAGAATTTTTTACCGGGCGAGAGAGGATAGATGAAGAAAACAGGTATAGTTTTCCCCGGACAGGGTTCCCAATACATCGGCATGGGTAAAGACCTCTACGAGAGGTTCGACTACGTTCGCGACATCTTTGCGACGGCCGACAGGGTCCTCGACTTTCCCATGACGGACCTGTGTTTTAACGGGCCCGATGACGAGCTCAGGCAGACCTACAACACACAGCCGTCGCTTCTGCTCGTCGGTTACGCAGTGTGGCAGGTACTGAAAAAGGAAACGGGCATTGAGCCCCACCTTGTTGCCGGCCACAGCCTTGGTGAATATACGGCCCTTCTGGCGAGCGGTTTCTTTACATTTGAAGAGGCCCTCAACATCACCAGGAAAAGAGGTCTTCTCATGGAAGAGGCCTGCCCCAAGGGGAAAGGCGGTATGGCGGCCCTCATCGGTGCCAACATGGAGAAGGTAGAGCCTGTTTTGAAAGAGATATCACATGACGATTACGTTGTTGTCCCGGCGAACCTCAATTCGTCGGAACAGGTGGTCCTTTCGGGGGACGCCGAGGCACTGAAGGAGGCCGTTGAAAAACTTAAGGGGACGGGATACAAGAAGGCGGTCTTTCTCAACGTTTCCGGCCCTTTCCACAGTCCGCTCATGCGGGAGGCGGCAGACAGGTTGAAAGGTGAGCTTGCTTTGCTCAGTCACGGGGATCTTTCGATACCCGTCGTCTACAATGTCGACGCAACGCCCGGAAAGGACAAGGGGGCCGTCGACGATAAGCTGTACCGGCAGATGTTCTCTCCGGTATTATGGGAAAGATGTATCCGAAGGATGGCCGACGAAGGTGTGGAGCTCTTCCTCGAGGTGGGCCCCCAGAAGGTCCTCACGAACCTCGTGAAACGGATCGTTCCCGATGTGCCCTGCCTCAACGTGGAAACCTTCGAAGAGATAGGGTCTGTAAGGGGGTTCATGGCATGAAAGGGACGGTCACCATCGTAACGGGCGGCGCCCAGGGCATCGGCAGGGCGATATCGGAACTGATCGCCGAAAAGGGTGGCGATATTGCCATATTCGATATTATCGACGGAACCGGGGCGAAAACGTCCATTTCCTCGAAAGGCAGGCGCTGTGAGTTCTATAAAGTTGATGTTTCAGACTTTCAGGCCGTTCAGGGTGCCGTTGATTCGGTGGTGAAGGACCTCGGCAAGGTTGACAACCTCGTCAACAACGCGGGCATCACCATCGACAAGCTCATTGTCAGGATGAAGGAAGAAGATTGGGACTCGGTCATCCGTGTAAACCTGAAAAGCGTCTTCAATTGCACAAAAACGGTCATAAGGCATATGCTCAAAACGGGCGGCAACATTGTGAACATCTCTTCCGTCGCCGGCGTCATGGGCAACCCCGGACAGGCCAACTATGCAGCCAGTAAAGCGGGCATCATCGGCTTCACGAAGAGCATCGCCCGGGAGTACGCTGAGCGGGGGATACGGGTGAACGCCGTAGCGCCCGGTTTTATCAGGACAAAAATGACGGACAGCCTCGACGAGAAGACGAAAGGGTTGACGCTCGGGGCAATTCCGATGGGAAGGCTCGGCGAGCCTGAAGATATCGCCAATGTTGTATACTTTCTTCTTTCCAAATATGGAAGTTATGTAACGGGGGAGGTGATAAATGTTAACGGTGGGTTGCACATGTAAGAAGGGCACATAACGAAGGGTGTGCCGGCGGCCGGGTCTTCAAGGCCCGAGGCCGGAACGGCAAAAAAACCCTTGTGTGAGTTGAAACGAAGTTTTTAATAAAATGAGGAGGTGGCTTAATGTCAATAACTGAAAAAGTAAAAAAGATGATCGTGGATCAGCTCGGGGTGAGCGAGTCAGAAGTTGTTCCGGAAGCAAAGTTTATCGATGACCTCGGCGCAGATTCTCTTGATATCGTTGAGCTTATCATGGCATTGGAGGATGAGTACAGCATAGAGATCCCCGATGAGGACGCGGAAAAGATGGAAACGGTCGGTGATGCCATCAAATACATCGAAGACCGTCTGGCAAGCAAATAATTAAAAGAGGTGTCAGCTTGAATAGAAGGGTTGTAATTACCGGTGTCGGTCTTGTGACACCCCTTGGCGTGGGGATAGACAACGTTTGGAAACGGATACTGGGCGGGGAATCCGGGATCGCGCCGATAACAAGATTCGATATTACACAACATGATACAAAGATCGCCGGCGAGGTGAAGGACTTCAGGACCGAAGACTATGTTTCGATCAAAGATTCGAAGCGGATGGACCTTTTCATCCAGTTTGCCCTCGCTGCGACAAAGATAGCCATGGAAGACTCCGGCCTCGATATGTCAAAGGAAGATGCCGAGCGGGCCGGTGTTGTTGTCGGAACAGGTCTTGGCGGCCTGCCGACACTCGAAAAATATCACAGCATTTACCTTGAAAGAGGCCCGGGCCGCATATCTCCCTTTTTCATCCCCATGCTCATCGCCAATGAGGCGCCGGGGCACATCGCGATCCAGTACGGCATAAAGGGCCCCAACCTGTGTATCGTGACGGCCTGCGCCACGGGCGCGCACTGCATCGGGGACGCCTCCAGGGTCATCCAGTACGGAGACGCCGACATGATGATCGCCGGCGGCTGCGAGGCAAATCTGACGCCGTTGACAGTAGGCGGCTTCAATGCCATGAAGGCCCTTTCCACACGCAACGATGCGCCGCAGGCGGCCTCAAGACCATTCGATAAGGACCGTGACGGTTTTGTTGTGTCCGAAGGCGCCGGTATCGTCATCCTTGAAGAACTCGAGCATGCCCGTAAAAGAGGCGCAAAGATCTACGCAGAGGTCCTTGGATACGGCTACAACGGGGATGCCCATCACATAACGGCCCCGTGCCCTGACGGCGACGGTTTTATCCGCTGCATCAACATGGCGCTTCGCAATGCAGGCCTCAAGCCGGACACGGTGGACTACATCAACGCCCACGGTACCTCAACGGACCTGAACGACCAGACGGAGACGCTTGCGATCAAGAAGGTCTTCGGCGAGCGCGCCTACAAGATCCCCGTCAGCTCGACAAAATCCATGACCGGCCATCTTCTCGGTGCCGCCGGTGCCATAGAGGCGATCTTTACCGTCCTCGGCATCAGGGACCAGGTCTGCCCCCCGACGATCAATTACGAGACGCCTGACCCGGACTGCGATCTCGACTATGTTCCCAACAAGGCGCGTAATCACACGATCAACGTCGCCATGTCCAATTCCTTCGGTTTCGGCGGCACGAATTGCGTCCTGATCTTCAGGAGGTTCGAGGGATGAAGATAGTCATCGGTTCGGACCATGCCGGTTTTGAACTGAAAGAGGACATAAGAAAGCTTCTCGAAGCCGGGCACTACGAGGTAACGGACGTGGGCACCCGTTCTGAGGAGTCTGTCGATTACCCCGACTTCGGCCTTGAGGCCGCGAAAATCGTGGCCGGCGGCCGGGCAGACCGGGGTATACTGGTCTGCGGAACGGGCATCGGCATGAGCAT
The DNA here is from genome assembly GCA_963816115.1 of uncultured delta proteobacterium. Classification (GTDB taxonomy): domain Bacteria; phylum Desulfobacterota; class Syntrophorhabdia; order Syntrophorhabdales; family Syntrophorhabdaceae; genus Delta-02. The sequence goes on from CAWFIZ010000003.1 coordinate 150,139, forward strand.
CGTGGCAAACAAGGTAAAAGGCATTCGCGCCTCTCTTGTCTACGACCTCTATACGGCCATACAGAGCAGGAAGCATCTCGATGCCAACGTTCTTGTCCTCGGAGGGAGGATAACAGGCAGAGATCTCGCCAGAGAGATCGTGAAGGCCTGGCTCACCACGGATTTTGAAGGGGGCAGGCACCAGAAGCGGATCGACAAGATCGATGCCTTTGAAAAAATATCAGACAGGTAAGACATGAAACTGGAAGGAAAAGACAAAAAGATCTTTGAACTCATAAGGCGTGAGCTGGACCGCGAGGAATACAGCCTCATCCTCATCGCCTCAGAAAATTACGCCGATGAGGATGTCCTTGCCGCGCAGGGTTGTGTCCTCACCAACAAATATGCCGAAGGGTATCCGTCGAAACGGTACTACAGCGGCTGTACGCATCTCGACGAGATAGAAAGCATTGCCATAGAACGGGCGAAGGAGCTCTTCGGGGCCGAACACGCGAACGTCCAGCCCCACTCCGGTTCGTCGGCGAACATGGCCGTCTATTACGCCGCCCTCGACCGCGGCGATACCGTACTCGGAATGGACATCGCCCACGGGGGACACCTGACCCACGGGGCGAAACCCAGCTTTTCAGGCAAATGGTACCGGGCGGTTTCTTACGCGGTATCCGAGAAGGACGAGATGCTCGATTACGACGAGATACTCAGCGTCGCCCGCAGGGAAAAACCGAAGCTTATCATCGCCGGCGCAAGCGCCTACTCGAAGTTCATAGATTTTAAAAAGTTCAGGGAGATAGCCGACGAGGTGGGGGCCTATTTCCTGGCCGATATTGCCCACATCGCCGGTCTCATCGCGGCAGGGCTTCATCCAAGCCCCTTCGGTCATGCCCATTTCGTGACCACGACAACACACAAGACCTTGAGGGGGCCGAGGGGCGGCATTGTTTTCTGCGATAAGGAATTTGCGAAAAAGATCGACTCCGCCGTATTCCCCGGCATTCAGGGCGGGCCGCTGATGCACGTCATCGCGGCAAAGGCCGTGGCCCTGCACCAGGCCATGACGGACGAGTTCAAGGAGTATCAGCGCCAGATAATCGCGAACGCCAAACACATGGCCAAATGCATGGCCGGTCTCGGCTTCCGCATCGTCTCCGGAGGAACCGACAACCACCTCTTCCTTGTCGATCTCACACCCAAGAATGTGACGGGCAACGAGGCGCAGGTTTCCCTCGAAGCAAGCGGCATAATGGTCAACAAGAACCTCATCCCCTTCGATACCAGGGGCCCGGGCATCACGAGCGGCATCAGGCTGGGTACGCCTGCCGTCACCACGCGGGGCATGAAAGAGAAAGAGATGGAGGTCATCTGCGAGATGATCGACGCCGTTCTGAAGAACCTTAACGATACATCGTTCATGGAAAGCACGCGCGCCAGGGTTCGGGAATTCTGCAAGGGTTTTCCTTTTTATTCACGTATATACGATATATGAAAAACAATCGTCCTGACTGGGATTCCTATTTCATGGAGATCGCGCGGATCGTTTCCATGAGGTCGACATGCCTGCGGCGCAACGTCGGGGCCGTTATAGTGAAAGACAAGCGGATACTTTCCACCGGCTACAACGGGGCACCGTCGGGCCTTCAACACTGCCTCGAGGTTTCCTGCCTGAGGCAGCAGATGAAGATCGCCCCCGGGGAACGCCACGAACTGTGCAGGGGGCTCCACGCAGAGCAGAACGCCATCATCCAGGCGGCATACCACGGCGTGTCCATCAACGGGGCCCATCTTTACTGCACCCACCTGCCATGTTCAATATGCATTAAAATGCTCATCAACGCGGGTATCCGGGAGGTTTGTTACGCAGATGGATACCCCGACGAACTTTCCCTGCAGCTCATTGACGAATCGGACATCCTGTTGAAAAAGGTCGATGTGAAGACGGACAAGAAGATGGGTCCGGCACTGAAAGAAAAAAAAACTTCAACACGCAACAGATAGGGGTCGTTGAGATAACGTTATGAAGTGTCCCTTCTGCGATTTTATTGAAAGCAAGGTCCTTGATTCAAGGATGAGCAAGGAGATGGACACCATCAGGCGCAGGCGCGAGTGCCTGGGGTGCGGCAAACGGTTCACGACGGCCGAGAGACTCGAGGAGGGGTTGCCGCTTGTCGTTAAAAAGGATGGAAGACGGGAGGTCTTTGACAGGACGAAGATCCTGAACGGGCTGAAGAAGGCCTGCGAAAAGAGGCCCATCAGCGTTACCAACCTGGAGAAGGTCGTGTCGAGGATCGAATACAATCTCCTCGAAAAAGGTGAGAGGGAGATAAAGGCGACAGAGGTCGGCGAGATGGTCATGGGCGAACTGAAAGATCTTGACGGGATCGCCTATGTCCGCTTTGCCTCCGTTTACAGGCAGTTCCGGGATATAAACGAGTTCATGAGCGAGCTCACCGAGCTCCTTTTAAAAAAGAACGAAGAGTGATCAACATCGGGGGTTGACCCGTGAAAGACGAACAGTATATGCGCATGGCATTGTCCCTTGCCAGAAAGGGGCTCGGGACGGTTTCACCGAACCCCATGGTGGGAGCCGTTCTGGTCAAAGGCACAAAGATCGTCGGCAAGGGGCACCACAGAAAGGTGGGTTATCATCATGCCGAGGTCGGCGCCATCGAGGATGCCGGCGAGAACGCCCGCGGCGCGACGCTTTTTGTCAATCTCGAACCATGCGTTCATTACGGCAGGACACCGCCCTGTGCCGATCAGATCATTGCGGCGGGCATAAAAAAGGTGGTCCTCTCCATGCTCGACCCCAATCCCCTTGTCAACGGCAAGGGCGTGGAAATGCTCCGCAAGGCCGGTATCGACGTAAAGGTGGGAATGCTTGAAGAAGAGGCCCGCCGGCTCAACGAGGCCTTCATCGTCTCCATGGAAAAAAAGAGGCCCTTCGTGACCATGAAAGCGGCTGTGAGCCTCGACGGCAAGATCGCCACCAAGACCTGCGATTCCAAGTGGATCTCCAACGAGGAATCGAGGCGGCAGGCTCATGTGCTCCGCAGCATTACCGACGGCATCGTGGTGGGCATCAACACCGTTATCTCCGATAACCCGATGCTCGTACCGAGACTCAAGAAACCGAAGAAAATACCCGTCAGGATCATCCTTGATTCGAAACTCCGCATCCCGCTGGCCTGCGATGTGGTGAAGACATCTGAAAAATACAGGACATGGGTCTTTACCAGCGAAGATTCACGTACAGACAAGGAAGCGAAATTGAGGGCGCTGGGGGTCGACGTGATCAGGATGCCCAAGGACGACAACGGCAGGGTGTCCGTCAGGCACGTTTTCGACGAGCTGTTCCGGCGTGATATCACGAGCGTTCTCGTCGAAGGGGGCGGAGAGGTGAACAGCACCCTCCTGCGTGAGGGCCTCGTCGACAAGGTCGTGCTTTTCTACGGCACTCTTTTCATAGGCGGCAAGGGGGCCTTGAACCTGGTGGGCGGTAAAGGGATCGATTTCTTGAAAGACGCCTACCGCATCGATGTTACGACGCTGAAAAAACTCAAAGAGAACATCTACGTAGAGGGTTATGTTCACCGGAATCATTGAAGACACGGGCACCATCGAGACGATCGGGAAAGGCAGCGGAAGCTGGGTCTTTGTCATCAGGACCTCTTTCGAGCCGGGAAGCGTCCGGGAGGGAGACAGCATCTGCGTTGACGGCGTGTGCCTGACGGCCACCGCTGTCGGAAAGGGGACCTTCTCGGTCGATGCCTCGCTTGAGACGCTGCGCCTCACGACGCTGAAAGACAAGGCAACGGGGCAGAAGGTGAACCTTGAGCGTGCCATGACCATGGAGGGGCGTTTCGGGGGACACATTGTGACTGGTCACGCCGACGGTGTCGGGACCATCTCGGACATACGCAAAGAGGGCGATTCTATAAAAATAACGATCGAGGTTCCCCGGGAGATCGGGCAGTTTATCGTGAAGAAGGGCTCCGTTGCAATCGACGGAATAAGCTTGACAGTCAACGAACAAAGTGATAATAAATTTACGATCAATATAATTCCGTACACCGCTTCCCGGACTACCATTCTCGAAAAGAACCTGCGGGATAAAATAAATATTGAGACGGATATTATCGGCAAATACGTGGAAAGTTTCCTGGCGAAGCGGGAAGGGAAAGGGATCGATCTTGACTTCCTCTCCCGTCACGGGTTCATAAAAGGAGAGTAGTTCATGGCAATCGCAAGCATCGAGGACGTCCTTCAGGATATAAGTGAAGGCAGGATGGTCATCATCGTTGATGACGAGGACAGGGAGAACGAGGGCGACGTAATGATCGCCTCCGAGAAGGTATCGCCCGAGGCGATCACCTTCATGGCCCGTTACGCCTGCGGTCTCATCTGCCTCTCCCTGACGGAAGAGAGGGTAAGGGAACTCGAGCTCCCACTCATGGTCCAGGAGAACACCTCCCCTTACAACACGGCCTTTACCGTTTCCATCGAGGCAAAAACGGGGATCACGACAGGCATCTCGGCCTACGACAGGGCAAGGACCGTCCAGGTCGCCATAGATCCGGGCTGCGGCGTCGACGATATATCGCGGCCGGGCCATATATTTCCACTCGCGGCCCGCAGCGGCGGGGTCCTCGTGAGGGTGGGCCACACCGAGGCGTCCGTTGACCTCGCGCGCCTCGCGGGACTGCGGCCTTCAGGCGTTATCTGCGAGATCATGAACGAGGACGGGACCATGGCGCGCATGCCCGACCTGGAGGTCTTCGCCGAAAAGCACGGCCTTAAGATCGTTACCATCGCCGACCTCATTAAATACAAGATGAAGAACGAAAAGCTCGTCCGCCGGGTGGCCGAAACACGCCTCCCCACCCGTTACGGCGGGGAGTTCCGGCTCATCGCCTATGAGAACGATATGGACAAGAAAACGCACCTTGCCCTCGTGAAGGGAGAGATAAGCCCCGATGACCCGGTGCTTGTGCGGGTCCATTCAGAGTGCTTCACCGGCGACGTCCTGGGCTCTTTGCGCTGCGACTGCGGCGAACAGCTCCATCTGGCGCTTAAAATGATAGAACACGAACAGAAGGGTGTCTTTGTGTATATGCGCCAGGAAGGACGCGGCATCGGACTTGCGAACAAGCTTAAGGCATACAGCCTTCAGGATTGCGGCCACGACACCGTGGAGGCGAACATCGCGCTGGGTTTTTCGCCGGACCTGAGGGATTACGGGGTCGGCGCCCAGATACTCAACGATATCGGGGTACGCAAGATGAGGCTCCTTACCAACAACCCGAAGAAGATAAAGGGCCTCGAAGGATACGGCCTCACGGTGGTTGAACGGGTATCCATCGAGATGGAACCGACAAAGGACAATATCGCCTATCTCACGACCAAGCAGAAAAAGCTCGGTCATATCCTAAACAATATATAAGGGGTGAACATGGTACGGGAGGGCAAGCTCAACGCAAAGGGATTCAGGTTTGCGATCGTCGTAAGCAGGTTCAACAGCTTCATCACCGACCGGCTTCTTGAAGGCGCTCTCGACGCCCTGAAACGGCACGGGGCCGATGAGAAAAAGATCGACATATACCGGGTACCCGGCTCCTTTGAGATCCCTCTTGCCGCGAAACTGCTTGCGAACAAGAAAGAGATCGACGCCATTATCTGCCTCGGTGCCGTCATCAAGGGGGCGACGCCCCACTTTCATTACGTGGCGTCGGAAGTGACAAAGGGGATCGCCCAGTCGTCTCTCGATACCGGCAAGCCCATATCCTTCGGGATCATAACGAGTGACAGCATAGAACAGGCCATCGAGCGGGCCGGTACGAAATCGGGCAACAAGGGATACGACGCCGCCATGTCGGCCATGGAGATGGTCAACCTAATCAGGGAAAACAACTTGTGCGCAGACGGAAAGCGAGAGAGTTAGCCCTCAGGATGCTCTACCAGGTAGAGACGAACGGGGAAGACTCCGAACGCGCCCTCACCAAGTATTGTACCCTGTTTCCTTATCAGCAGGATATTATCGACTACACAAGGCTGCTTTTGTCCGGCATCGGGCAAAACCACGAGAAGATAGACGAATACATCCGTAAGGCCTGTGAGCACTGGAGAATAGACCGCATAGCCTACGTTGACAAAAATGTCCTCAGGATAGGCATTTTCGAAATGATCTTTTCCGGGGACGTCCCGCCGAAAGTGGCCATTGATGAGGCCATTGAAATGGTAAAAAAATACGGCAGCGAAGAATCCAGGGAGTTCGTGAACGGCGTCCTGGACAGGATCCTGAAAGATTTCTACGGGGAAGACCGGGAAAACAGGTAAAAAACAGTTTCAGGTTTAAGATGCGTTTCAGGTTTCAACGTCTCTCAAACCTGAAACTTTGAAACTTTTTTTAAGGTTATGGCGCATATTGTTATAGACGGCTACAATTATATCAACCGCATCAACGCCTCCTCCGTGCAGAAAGGTACCACCATGGACCTTCTGAGAAGGGAATTCCTGGAAAGATGTGCCAGCTACAAGAGGATGAGGGGGACACGGATCACCGTTGTCTTTGACGCTTACGGCAGCCCTTCCCCGGAAAGACACTCAGAAAATTACAGGGGCGTAAGTGTTGTCTATTCGAGGCAGGGCGAAACCGCCGACGACGTCATCATCGGCTGGGTCCGCAAGCGGCCGTCGGGCCTCGTCGTTGTCAGTTCCGACCGCGCCATCATAGATGAAGCGAAGAAAAACGGCGTTACCTTTCTCACACCTGTGAAGCTGGCCGAAATGATGGCAGCGCCACCGTCGTTTGGAAAAGAAGGAGACCATGAAGAGGGCCGCGGGCCAAAAAAAGGCAATCCACGCAAACTCCCCAAAAAACTCCGCAAGGCAGTGAAGACAATAAACAAATTATAGAGGGCTAAGGGCTCAGGATTCAGGGGCCAGAGAAAAGCATGACAAAGGCATCTTTTTTGTATTTCTCTGAACCCTTAAGCCCTGAATACTGGGCCCTTTAAATATTTTATCCTTGACAAACATTCCCCGTGCTGATAAAAATTAAAAAATGTTAATAAAAGGAGGTGAAACCCGGACAGACCCGCAAAGAAAGTAACCGACAGTAAATTCAAAGAGTGCCGGAAGGCACCTTCAAAAGTAATTTCAGAGAGCATCTCTCAAAAAGCAACATCCGACAGTAAATTCAAAGAGTAATTTCAAAAAAAATTAAATCCCAAGGGGGAAAACCATGAAAAGAACACTATTAGTTTTTTTTGCGCTTTTGCTGGCGCTACCCGTGCTGTGTCAGGCGGGCAGCGTATCAAGCAGATACGATGTCACATTCGGCGGTTTTGTGAAATTGGATGTGGGCTGGTCCTCACAGACCAACAACTCTGACCCGACGAGGGCCGCGCGGTCCAGTTCGGACACCAGTTCAGTGTTTGCCGATGAGTTCTCCAACACCTTCATGACGGGCGGCGAGACACGCATGAACTTCCTCGTCAAGGGTCCCGACCTGTGGGGCGCCAAGACGAGCGCCTTCATCGAAGGCGACTTCCGCGGCGTATCGACGGGCAACCAGTACGGCGGCTTCCAGCTGAGGCACGCCTTCATGAAGTTGACCTGGCCGGGCAAATCAGAATTGATGATGGGCCAGAACTGGCAGCAGTGGGGCATGATGTACTACCCGGCGTCAGTGGGCTTCGAAGACTTTGCCGCTAACATGAAGGGCATAAGAACGCCCCAGATGACGTTCCGCTATTTCTTCAACAAAGAGTGGAACGCAATGTTCGGTGTCACCGCCGCGACAGAGTGGTCAGGCTCCGGCGGCGTCCGCCAGGTTGACGCTTACTCCGAAAGCAACTGGCCCGGCCTCGAGGGCGAGATCGCTTACTTTACGGACCGCTGCGGCAAGATCGGCCCCCACAACATGAAGTTCGGTCTCGGCGGCTACTACGGCCAGGAAAGACCGACGGATAACATAGCTAATCCGACAACCTACACATCAGACAGGCTCAACGCCTGGGCGGTCGCTTTCAGGTACTCTGTACCGATCATCCCCGAGAAACAGGGCAACAAGACCATGGCCCTCCTTCTCAACGGTAACTTCTTCATCGGCCAGAACCCGGGTTCAGCTGCGATCACGGGTTTACAGCTGTTGCAGCCGCAAACATCCATGGGTTCATACAGGAGGCCCAATGGTGACTATACGGCCCCGACATACTTCGGTCTCTTTACCCAGGCCTCATGGTGGCTCACGAACAACCTGTGGGTGAACGGTATTTACGGCTACCTGAGATACAACTACAGCCAGTATGGAAGAGGCAGCTTTGATAATGTCAACGTCGCTGGCCGCAACAACGTTTCAATGCAGCAGCAGTATGCATTGAACCTCATGTGGGATGCAAACCAGGCCATCAGGTTCGGCGTACAGTGGATGACCATGTTCACCCAGTATGGCGGAAAGAATGCAGGTAGCATTCCTGCCGGCGCATTCGCAGAAGGCAACGGTCAGATCGATCAGTACCGCTTCGCAGCATGGTATTTCTTCTAAGATCCACAGGCACAAAAAAGGGGCCCTCCGGGGCCCTTTTTTTGTGCGGTTCTATGTTTCATGTGATAACCGGGGAAATGAACTGTTCACAGCATTACCGTCTTCGTGTACCCGATACAGGTGAATTCATCTCAAATCACCAAACCGGTCTATTATTGCCGGGTTGTTCTTGGGTAAAGACCGGTGGTTCCCTTTCTGCTCCTGTTCTACCAGAGCTTTGCGGCAACGGGAACTTTGGCGCGCTCTTCAAGCCGGATCGCTTTTGTTTTGCATACCGAACGGCAGACCCCGCAGCCATAGCACCATCTCTGGTCGATGACGGCCTTCTTGTTTGACGCGCTATAGGTGATGGCACCGAACTGGCAGACGGAAAGGCACGAGCGGCACCCCGTACATGCTTGAGGGAATATTTCCGCAACGTACTCAGCCCGAAACATCACAGGAATGGCGTGCGTTAAGGTTGTGCGCATTGCAAGGCAATCTGAGCGGTCACAGTTACATATGGCAGCAATGAAGGGTGTCTGGAAGGTCCAGACACTGTGACAGAGGCCCTCCTGCTCATGTTCGCGAAAGGCCGCCATGGCTTCATCCCTGGTGAGCAGCTCATTTTCGCCGGCATCGGGTCCATTCATAAAACTCTTGTCAACGCCGCGCATGATCTCGGCAAGCCCTCCGCCGTCAGGTCCCAGACTCACGGCATAGCAGTAACGCTTCTCTTTTCCAAGGGTGACCCGGCGGCAGACACAGGCGATGCGTACAATAGAATTGACAAAACCGAAGATCTCTTCGATCTCTTCAATTGGCACCACCTGGCCAAAGTGGTTCTTCTTCATCTTACGCGTAATAATGCGGCCCACTATACTCTTGATCAACCGCGGCGCTTTCCCGAACATTTCCAGACGCTTATTGGCCCGCACGAGCCCGTCCGTGTCGGAGACAAACTCCTCGATGAACTTGCGCCGGCGGATATCGCTCAGGAGGTCATCGGAATAGTTTTTGGCCTGCAGATACCATTTCTCTCCCTCGCCATGTTTCACACAAAATTCACACATTTCCGCACCACTCAAAACAGGTTATGTGATCACCCCTACCAGGGTGCGATCTCGCACCATGGATCGTCCCAAAGGGGTATATCATAAGGATCTGCAACCGACTGTCTTTACCCTGGCGGTTCTATCCACTCTCCCTCGTCCCTGTATGGAACGATGGTCCGCAGTATCTCTTTTTTTCTTTCCTGGAAGCGCTTCTTCATTCCCCGAGCCATTCGCGGTGGAGCAGCATATGTTCCGGCGGCCCCATGATGCCGCCCTCTTTCTTCCTGGCGAAGGCACCTTTCGCATTGGCGGTAAAGCTGCCGTGGCATACGGTACAGATGAAACCGCCCGGGATGAGGCGGACGATCTCGCAGCCGCAGAAAGGACAGCCCCGTTCCTTTTTCAGTTTCCGGGAAGAGAAAAGGACCTTTCCCAAACGGCGGGCCAGGGAAACGCTCGGCTTGTTCATCAGCGACTCTCCGGGAAGGGCCGCCTCTATGGAGAGGCTCGCCTTGACGGAAAGCCCCAGGAACATGGCGAAAGACCTCAAGCATCTGGGGTGCCATGCCGATCCTCTCGGGGATACCGTAAAAATCGAGGAGGATCGTCGGCGTGCCGTAAGTCCTTTCGAGAACATTGAAAAAAAGAAAACCCCTGTCGAGGATGCTCTTTATTATGGCGTTAGCGCCGAGGTAATAGACCGGCGAGGCAACGATAACGGCATCGGCATCGGCGATCTCATTAAGTAGAAAGGACATGTCGTCTTCAATGGGGCATTCTTTTCCCATAACACAACCGTAACAGGCGCGGCAGGGCCCTATCCTGAGCGACGTCAGCCTGATAAGCCTGAGCGAGTGTTCTTCCGGGATATGCCTTGAGATCTCCTTGGTGAAGACCTCGCAGTTGCCAAGTATCCTCGGCGAGGCGATGAGGGCAAGGACCCTTTTGGGGCGATCACTCTCCATCCCTCTGTGCCTTCTTTTTTCCATAATGTCACTTTCTTATTGCACACCACATAATGAAATGCAAGAAAAAGGTCCGGCAAGTAGCTTAACAATATTGATAATTAAGGGTATTTTATGGTAAAACCTATGGATGCCGAAAAATATAACCCAGGGACCAACAAATAAAAGCATTATTACCATACTGGTCGTCATACTCCTCGGACTTTTTATCTTCCAGATATACAACAAACCGAAGAAGAATTACGAGAACATAGCCTTCAGCGACTTTTCTGAAGCGTTGCGCGACAACAGGGTCACGGCAGTAACGATCCAGGGAAAGAACATCGTCGGAGTCTTCAAGGACGGCAAGGAATTCAAGACCTTCGCGCCCGATGACCCGGACCTCGTCAAGGCCCTGCGGGACAGGAACGTAAAGATCACGGCCAAGCCTGACGAGGAATCAGGGCTCTGGCAATCCATATTCATTTCCTGGTTCCCCATGCTTCTGCTCATCGCCGTATGGATCTTTTTCATGCGCCAGATGCAGTCGGGGGGAGGCAAGGCAATGTCCTTCGGTAAAAGCAAGGCCCGGCTTTTCACCGGCCGCGATAACAAGGTCACCTTTCATGATGTGGCCGGCATCGATGAGGCGAAGGACGAGTTGCAGGAGATCATCGATTTCCTCGTTGATCCGAAGAAATTCACCAAGCTCGGCGGGCGTATCCCCAAGGGAGTCCTTCTCGTCGGGTCACCGGGAACAGGCAAGACCCTTCTTGCCCGCGCCATTGCCGGCGAGGCAAACGTACCGTTCTTCACCATCAGCGGTTCCGATTTCGTGGAGATGTTCGTCGGCGTCGGTGCTTCACGGGTACGCGACCTTTTCAACCAGGGTAAGAAGAACGCCCCCTGCATCATCTTCATCGACGAGATAGATGCCGTGGGAAGACACCGCGGGGCCGGTCTCGGCGGCGGCCACGACGAGCGTGAGCAGACCCTGAACCAGCTCCTTGTCGAGATGGATGGTTTCGAATCCAACGAAGGAGTGATCGTCATGTCGGCGACGAACAGGCCCGACGTCCTGGACCCGGCGCTGCTGCGGCCCGGCCGTTTCGACAGGCAGATCGTCGTATCCATTCCCGACGTGAAAGGCAGGGAGGCGATCCTCAAGGTACATACGAGGAACGCCGTCATCTCCGACAATGTCGAGCTTTCCATAATCGCGCGGGGGACACCGGGTTTCACCGGCGCGGACCTTGCCAACCTTGTCAACGAGGCCGCCCTTGTCGCCGCGCGACGCAACAAGAAGGCCGTCGAGATGGATGACTTCGAGCACGCCAAGGACAAGGTGCTCATGGGCGCCGAGCGGCGGAGCATGATCATCTCCTTCGAGGAGCGCAGGCTCACGGCCTATCACGAGGCCGGGCACGCCCTTGTCGCAAAGATGATCCCCGGCACGGACCCGATACACAAGGTAACCATCATCCCCAGGGGCAGGGCCCTCGGCCTTACCCAGCAGCTGCCCATAGATGAACGTCACACATATTCGAAGGAATATCTCCTTCATGATATCTCGATCCTCCTCGGCGGCCGCGTGGCCGAAGAGCTCGTCATCGGACAGCTGACGACCGGGTCGGGCAACGATATCGAACGCGCCACGAAGATCGCCCGGAAGATGGTCTGCGAATGGGGGATGAGCGACAAGCTTGGGCCCCTCAATTATGGGAAGGACGAGGAACATATATTCCTGGGAAGAGAGATCGCCAAACACAGGGATTTCAGCGAGCAGACCGCCCAGGAGATCGACGAAGAACTGAAAATTCTTGTCTATCAGTGTTACTCGCGGGCGAAAGACCTCCTTTCAAAGAACATCCGCACACTTCACGCACTGGCAAACAAGCTTCTCGACAAGGAAGTCCTCGACGGCCATGAGATCGATGTTATCATCAGTGAAAATACCGATGGTCCGGTCACGGTCACTACGGTGTAGTGAGTCCCCGCTCATCATGGGGGTCCTTAACGTCACGCCCGATTCTTTCTTCGATGGGGGAAAACATCATACGATGGAAGGCGCGCTCGACCACGCCCTTCTGATGATCGAAGAGGGGGCCGATATCATAGACATCGGCGGCGAGTCGACACGGCCCTTTGCCGATCCTGTTCCCGAAGAAGAAGAGCTGGGGCGGGTCATACCTGTTATAGAGAGGCTTCGCGGCAACTCCGACGTACTCATCTCCGTTGATACATACAAGGCCGGCGTCGCCTCGGAGGCCCTCAAGGCCGGGGCCGACATCGTCAACGACATAAGCGGCCTGACCTACGATGAAGACATGGCTGGTGTCGTAGCCCGCAATGACGCGTGGGTCGTTCTCATGCACATCAAGGGTACGCCGCGCAACATGCAGGCAGACCCTCATTACGATGACGTTATTGCGGAGATCAGTGATTTTTTACTCGGACGCATCGATCACGCGGTCCGTGCGGGTATCGATCCGGAAAAGATCATCGTTGACCCCGGTATAGGTTTCGGCAAACGCGTTGGGGACAACCTTCGCATACTGAAGATGCTTCGGGAGTTCAAAAAACTGGGGAGGCCGATACTTATAGGTACCTCCATGAAAAGTTTTATCGGGAAGATAACCGGTCTTCCCGTTGAAGAGAGGGTGGAAGGGACCCTTGCAAGTCTTGCCGTGGCACTCATGAACGGTGCCGATATATTAAGGGTCCATGACGTGAAAAAGGCAAAAAAGGTCTTAATGACCGTAAAGGCGGTAATGGAAGCATGATCCCCCTTGTGAGATGGCAGGACATCATCGACATCGTCATCGTGGCCTTCATCATCTACCGGGTCTTCCTTCTCATCAAGGGAACGCGGGCCATACAGCTCCTTCTGGGCCTCGTCATCGTCATGTTCGTTTTCGCCGTGGCGAAGAGGTTCGAGCTTTTCACGCTGAGCTGGATCTTCAACAGCTTCATAGGGTCCATCGTCTTCGTCATAATCGTCATTTTCCAGGACGATATCAGGAGACTGCTCCTGGCGCTCGGCAGAAGCCCTTTCTTCCGGAAGATCAGCTATGTCAAGGAGACCCTCTTTCTCGACGAACTGGCCAATGCCTGTATTGTGATGAAAAAGCGCTCCATGGGCGCACTTATTGTCATAGAGCGGGAGGTCGGCCTCGAGGAGTTCATGGAGGCCGGCGTACGTTTTGATGCCGAGGTCAACGCGGAGCTGGTCGTCAGCATCTTCCAGTTTGCATCACCCCTGCATGACGGCGCCATGATCATCCGGGAAGGAAGGATCATATCCGCCGGCTGCGTGCTTCCCCTTACCACCGCGGAAGAGATGGACAAAAGCTTCGGCACGCGCCACAGGGCGGCCATCGGCATCACGGAGGTCACCGACGCGGTGTCCATCGCCGTTTCTGAAGAAAAAGGGATCATATCGTACGCACACCGCGGGGATATCTTTACCAACATCAGCGCCGATGAGCTCAAGAAGGTGCTGAAAGAGGTATTGGGTTGAACGAAAAGACTTAGGCGGGCATCGTGAAGAACTTTTTTGAAAGATATATCCGAAAGGACTGGAAGCTGAAGCTCCTCTCGCTGGTCCTTGCCGTGATGCTCTGGTACACGGTATCCGAGATTGGGGAACCGAAACAGGACATAAGCGTCGCGCTTTCCGTTGTCAATCTCGCCAGGGACACCGTGATAATGAAGATGGACCCCGAAAAGGTGACCATCACCGTGAGCGGCCGCGTTTCAATACTCAAGGACATCAAGGAGGGTGACGTCCGCCTCCCGGTCGATCTGAGCGGCGCGAAAGAAGGCGAGAACGTCTTTGTCCTCACGAAAGCCAACATTACCATACCCAAGGGTGTTGAGGTTGGGGACATAAAACCCTCATCGGTCAAGGTGATCGTTGACAGGATCGTTGAAAAAAGGCTCAAGACCATAGCGCAGCTGGACAAAAACTGGACCGGTAAATACAGTATCGTGTCCTGGGCCCCACAGCACGTCATCGCCGAAGGGCCCCGAAAGGCGCTGGAAAAGATGACGGTCATCGAGACACTGCCCGCAAACGGCGACCTGCGCCGCAACGAAGAGACCGTCAATGCCGGGTTCGATATGGAAAACCTCTCGCGGGTGAAGGTCAGGCCCGATTCGGTAAAAATTATCCTCAGGAGGCTAAGTGGAAAGGAAACTCTTTGGAACTGACGGCATAAGGGGCGTGGCGAACATCTACCCCATGACCTCCGAGCTTGCACTAAAGCTTGGCCGGGCAGTTTCTCACGTGTTCAAGGAACGTCACGGCAGGGGCAGGATCGTTGTCGGTAAAGATACCCGCCTCTCCGGATATATGCTGGAGACCGCAATAGAGTCAGGGGTGTGCTCCATGGGTCTCGATGTCTGGATAGTGGGCCCTCTTCCAACGCCGGGGATCGCCTTCATCACGCGCAGTATGCGTGCCGACGCAGGTATCGTCATCTCCGCTTCCCACAACCCCTACCAGGACAACGGCATCAAGATATTCTCCGGCGATGGGCTGAAATTGCCGGATGAACTCGAATACGAGATCGAAAATATCGTTCTTGACGGGTCGCTGGATACCCTCAGGCCCGTGGCCAGCGAAATAGGGAAGGCACATCGCATCGACGATGCCGTCGGCCGCTATATCGTTTTTTTAAAGAACATCTTTCCCCAGCAATATTCCCTCGACGGCCTGAGAATGGTCGTCGACTGTGCCAACGGGGCCTGCTACAAGGTTGCGCCCAGCGTCTTCGAGGAGCTTGGCGCCCATGTAATTACCTATGGCGTCGATCCTGACGGCGAGAACATCAACAAGGATTGCGGGACCATGTATCCCGATGTTCTGAGAGAGCTTGTTATCGAGCACAACGCCCACATCGGCATTGCCTTCGACGGCGATGCCGACCGGGCTATATTTGTCGATGAAAAAGGGGAGGTCGTCGACGGCGATGCCGTTATGACGATCCTCGCCATCCACCTGAAGGAAAAAGGGCTCCTCAGGAAGAACACCATGGTCACGACCATTGCGAGCAACATGGGCATAGAGCTCAGCCTCAACCAGCACGGCATAGACGTCTTAAGGACCAACGTGGGCGACCGTTATGTACTGGAAGCCCTCCTCAGGGAAGGTCTCAATTTCGGAGGTGAAAAGTCGGGTCACGTTGTCTTCCTCGATCACAATACCACCGGCGACGGAATGGTCACGGCGCTGCAGATGCTGAGCGTCATCATCGACAGCGGCAAGACCCTCGGCGAGCTCAAGACCTGTTTTCGTGAACTCCCCCAGGTGGAGAGAAACGTACGGGTCAAGGAAAAGAAACCCATTGAAGGCTGCCCTCCCCTGGCATCAGCTATAGAAAAAGCCGCAAAAGAGCTTGGTTCGAGCGGCAGGGTTGTCGTGCGGTACTCTGGAACAGAGATGCTTCTTCGCATCATGGTCGAGGGAGAGACAGCGCAGGCCGTCAACGCCTGTGCCGACTATATAGCGGCGGCAGCCGAACAATACCTTTCGGAGGATTAGAAATGCCTGATCTCATGGTCAATATCGATCACGTGGCCACGCTTCGCGAGGCGCGCGGCATCCATTACCCTGACCCGGTCTTTGCGGCGGGCATCGCCGAGACGGCAGGCGCGTCGGGGATCATCATCCACCTCAGGGAAGACCGCAGGCACATCAAGGACCGTGACCTCGTCATCCTTCGGGAGGTGGTCCGGACGAAGCTCAACCTCGAGATGGCGGCAACGCCTGAAATGACAAATATCGCATCGAAAATAAAACCCGACATGATCACGCTCGTACCCGAGAAACGCCAGGAACTAACAACCGAAGGCGGGCTCGACGCGGTCAAGTTCGCGGCAAAGATAGAAAAGGTCATTACCGCCATGAAGAAGCACGGCATCGCCGTCAGCCTTTTTATCGATCCCGTCGAAGCCCAGATCAAGACGGCGGCGAAGCTCGGGGCCGATATGATCGAGATACATACCGGCGCATACAGCGAGGCGCGCGCGCGAAAGGCCCGCGACAGGGAACTGAAAAAGGTGGTCCGCGCGGCCCTCATGGGCAAGGACCTCGGCTTGGGCGTCAACGCCGGCCACGGCCTTCACTACCACAACGTACGGGACATCGCCACGATCCCCGGGATAGATGAGCTCAGCATCGGACACAGCATCATAGCCCGCGCGGTCTTTGCGGGCCTCGATAGGGCGGTGAGGGATATGTTGGAACTGATAAAGACAGGGCTCAGGGACTAGGGCTTAAGGGATCAGAGAAAAGATGGAAAATGCCGGGGTAATGATATGGAGCCCGGTGTCAGAGAAAAGGGAGGAACAGGATAAAAGGGAAGGATTTCGGATTCAGAGAAAAAATCGGTTTTCTCTGGCCCCTGTATCCTGAACCCTGAATCCTGTATTTAAAATGGTTGGAATTGATATAGTCGACATAGCCCGTATAGGCAGGGCGCTTGACAGGCACGGCGAGCGGTTCCTCGAAAAGGTCTTCGCCCCTCAAGAGATCGCCATCGCCAGGAAGAGGAAGCGAATGGAGGAAGCCCTGGCGGGAAGGTTCGCCGCCAAGGAGGCCTTCATGAAGGCCCGCGGCAGGCGGCTCACCTGGACGGACATAGAGGTCCTGAGCGAGGACGGGCGGCCTTTCATCGTCTATAAGGGGACCCGTTACGACGGGGTCAGCATCTCCCATGAGAGATCGTACGCGGTCTCTGTTGTTATTTGTGAAGACTCTAAAAAGGGGGTCGATTTATGAAGGTCCTTTCACCCCAGAGGATGGCGAGCTGTGACGAATATGCCATCAAGACATGGGGTATCCCGTCGGCGGTGCTCATGGAGAACGCCGGCAGGAGTACCTACCGTCTCATGAAAGAACGCTACCTCGCAGGCGGCGAACACATCATGGTCGTCTGCGGACGCGGCAACAACGGCGGCGATGGTTTTGTCATTGCCCGCTATGCCCTGATCGACGGTTTCAAGGTACGCGCCTATCTCGTCGCGAAAAAGAAAGACCTGAAAGGCGACGCCGCCCTCAACATGGGGCTTTTTTCATCCCTGGGGGGAGAGATAATAGAGTGCGCCGACAAACCCAAGGTGATCAAGGAGGGTGCAAAGGACGCGCACATTATCGTTGACGCCATATTCGGTACCGGTCTTTCGAAGCCTGTCAGCGGAGCGGAAAAGGTCATCATCGATGAGATCAACCACTCGGCAAGACCCGTGATCGCCGTCGACATCCCCTCCGGCATCGACGGCGCAACGGGCAGTCCCCTGGGCGCTGCTGTGCGTGCCTCGCATACCTTCACCTACGCGTACCCGAAGTTGGGGCAGGTGCTCTACCCCGGCGCCGACCATACCGGAGGGCTCACGGTCATTGACATCTCCATTCCGCCCTTCGTCGAAAAGAAGGTCGGTTTTGACGGACAGATCGTGGACGGGGAAATGCTGCGGGGCTTTTTGAAAAAGCGGCCCCCCTGGTCGCATAAAGGGACCTTCGGTCACACCGTGGTCATAGCGGGATCGCCCGGAAAGACCGGCGCGGCGCACATGGCGTCCCTCGCTGCCCTCAAGATCGGTGCAGGCCTTGTCACGCTCATCACACCGGAAACATTGAACCCCATCCTTGAGGCAAAGACAACAGAGGTCATGACATACCCCGTTAAGGACGACGGCAAGGGCTTCTTTACCCTGCGCTCCTTTGACGGGATCGCCTCCTTCGTGGAAGACAAGGACATTGTGATCATGGGCCCCGGGCTCTCAAGCAGCGAAGGGACCATGAAGCTGGCAAGAAAGATATACCAGGAGATCGACAAGACCTTCGTCATCGACGCAGACGGCATAAACGCATTTGCCGGCCACATGGCCATTTTCAAGAAGGCAAAGAGGGCGACGGTCCTCACGCCTCATCCCGGAGAGCTGGCCAGGCTCATAGGAAAGACCCCCAAAGAGGTCAACGACAGCAGGATGGAAACGGGCGGCGCCTTTGCCTCGCAGTGGAAGGCAAACCTCCTTCTCAAGGGTGCCGGGAGCATCCTTTTTACAACAGACGGCCAGATGTTCATCAACCCCACGGGGAACCCGTCACTCGCAAAAGGCGGAAGCGGCGATATACTCACCGGTTTTATCGGGGGCCTTGCCTCGCAGGGCTATTCCCTTGCGGAAGCGACGCTTCTCGGGGCATATCTCCACGGCTACATGGCGGACACCTGGGTGGAGGGCCATTCAGACATGGACCTTCTTGCCCTTGACCTCCTGACGGGGCTTGGAGATGCAATAGAGGAGATCCGCAATGGAACGGACCGAATATATATCGAACGGTCCCTCTGAGACACTCGATATTGGAGAGACGATCGCGCGCCGGGCGAAGGCAGGAGAGCTCTATGCCATCTACGGCGAGCTCGGGGCCGGGAAGACCCAGCTGGTGAAGGGCATTGCCAGGGGCATGGGGATACCCGACTGGGCATACGTCGTGAGCCCGTCATTCACTATTATGAACATTTATGAAGGGGACATGACGCTCTGTCACGTCGACCTCTATCGCCTCGAAGACGGGGACCTGAGCTGTCTCAACATAGAAGAGTTCCTCGAGGGCGGCATAGCCGCGATCGAGTGGGCCGAGAGGGGCCGCTGGTGGAAGGGTGCGATCGAGGTCCACATAGAAATTAGTGGAGAAATGGAACGAAAAATTGTTATTATCAGACAACAAAATAACGGCTGACAACCGTCGGCGGGGCGGAAAAAGCCGCCCGCAGGCCATGTGTTGTCCAGGTCAATTCCAACAGCGGAGGGTATGATGCTAGTTGTTCAGAAATACGGAGGCACGTCGGTCAGGGACGTGGAGCGGATACAGAATGTGGCGAAACGCGCCATCGAATACAAGGGCCGCGGCATGGACGTCATCGTTGTCGTTTCGGCCATGTCGGGAGAGACGGACAGGCTGCTCAATATCGCACATGAGATAGCCAGGTTTCCCGATGACAGGGAAGTGGACGTGCTGATCTCAACGGGCGAACAGGTAACCTCGGCGCTTCTTGCCATAACGCTGAAAGAGATGGGTCACAAGGCAGTATCGCTTCTCGCGGACCAGATCAGGATCGTCAGCGACGCAAGCTTCGGCAGCGCCCGCATCGTAGATATCGAGGAAGGCAGGCTCCGGGAGGAATTGCGGGCGGGCAACGTCATCATTGTCCCGGGGTTCCAGGGTGTCGACAATGCAGGTAACGTCACTACGCTCGGGAGGGGCGGGTCAGACACCACCGCTGTAGCCCTTGCGGCGGCACTCAAGGCCGATCTCTGCGAGATATACACCGACGTGGACGGCGTCTACACCACAGACCCCAACGTCTGTGACAAGGCAAGGCGCCTTGACAGGATATCCTACGATGAGATGCTCGAAATGGCCAGCCTCGGGGCAAAGGTGCTCCAGATCAGGTCCGTCGAGCTTGCCCAGAAGTATAATGTTCCTGTCCTGGTCAAGTCATCGCTCGTTGAAGGTAAGGGAACGCTTGTTTGCAAGGAGGATATGATAGTTATGGAAAAGGTCGTCATTTCAGGCGTCACATATAATAAGAACGAGGCCAAGATAACGGTCAACAAGGTACCAGACAAACCGGGTATCGCTTCAAAGATCTTCAGCTCACTTGCCAATGCGAACATCGTTGTCGACATGATAGTCCAGAACGTGAGCCACGATAACTACAACGACATCACCTTCACTATCGTCAAGGCCGACGCGAAGAAGGCCTTCAAGATCACCGGGGAGATCGGCATGGAGATCGGCGCGAAGGTTGCCATTGACGAGGACATTGCCAAGGTGTCCATAGTCGGCCTCGGGATGCGCTCCCACTCGGGGGTTGCATCTAAAATGTTCACGATCCTTGCCGATGAAGGCATAAATATCGAGTTGATCTCCACGTCGGAGATCAAGATATCCTGCGTCATCGAGAGCAAATACGGGGAACTCGCTGTCAGGGCCCTTCATAAACATTTCGGCCTCGACGCGGAAGACATCAAGGAGGAGAGTTGAGGGTCGATTTTTACGACACCACCCTCAGGGACGGGGCGCAGTCCGAAGACATTTCCTTCTCCCTCACCGACAAATTGAGGATAACGGAGCGGCTTGACGACTTCGGCATTCAATACATCGAGGGGGGCTGGCCCGGCTCCAATCCGAAGGACCTGCAGTATTTCAGGAAGGTCAAAGAACTCCCGTTGAAAAATTCCCGTATCGTGGCCTTTTCCAGCACCATCAAGGCGAACGCAAAGCCGGGTACCGACCCGATAATGAAGGCGCTTCTTGACGCCGGAACGGATTGCGTCGCCATCGTGGGAAAGGCCTGGGACCTGCATGTCCGTGACGCCCTTCGGGTGAGCCTTGAGACAAACCTCAAGATGATAGGCGCCACGATCGGTCATCTGAAGAAGGTTGGCAAGACCGTCTTCTTCGATGCGGAACATTTCTACGATGGCTACAAGCACAACGGCGAATATGCCACGGCGGTCATCGAAGCTGCCCGGGATGCCGGTGCCGATGTCATCGTCCTGTGCGATACCAACGGCGGCACCATGCCCTTCGAGGTATTCGACATCACCACCGCTATGCGCAAGAGAACAAAAATAAAACTGGGGGTCCATACCCACAATGATACAGAACTCGGCGTCGCCAATACGCTCATGGCCGTCAGGGCGGGGTGCAGCCTCGTCCAGGGCACGATCAACGGATACGGCGAACGTTGCGGGAACGCGAACCTCTGCTCCATCATCCCCAATATCATCCTCAAGATGGGACACACCGGCATCGACAGGGAAAAGGTTGCCCGTTTAAGGGAACTGAGCCTTTTTGTGGACGAAATGGCCAATTTCATACCCGACAAGCACAGGCCCTACGTGGGAGAGAGCGCCTTTGCCCACAAGGGCGGCATCCATGTCAGCGCCATAAGGAAGAACCCCGAAACATACGAGCACGTCAGGCCCGGACTCGTCGGCAATTCACAGCGCGTGCTCATATCAGACCTCTCGGGCGAGAGCAGCATCCTTTACAAGGCAAAGGAATTCGGCATCGACATCGAAAAGGACCCCCGGGTCGTCAAGGATGTCGTCAAGAGGATCAAGGAGCTGGAGATGCGCGGGTACCAGTTCGAAGGCGCCGAAGGGTCCCTGGAACTCCTCATCAAGAAGAAGCTCGGTATCCATAAGTCATATTTCGAACTTATCGGTTTCAGGATCATCGTTGAAAAGAAAGAGAGATCACAGCCCGTTACGGAAGCGACGATCCTCGTCAAGGTCGGTGACCGCGTGGAACACACCGCGGCCCTTGGCAAAGGCCCCGTTAACGCCCTCGATAACGCGCTGAGAAAGGCACTCCACAAATTCTACCCCGACCTGAAAAAGATGGACCTCGTCGACTACAAGGTCAGGGTCCTTTCAACAAAGGACGGTACCGGGGCCGCGACGCGCGTCCTCATCGAGAGCAGCGACGGCAAGCATACCTGGGGGACGGTGGGCGTTTCGGAGAACATCATCGAGGCAAGCTGGAGGGCCCTCGTTGACAGCATTGATTACAAGCTCCTCATCGAAGAGGAGAAGAAACCGTGAAGAAACTGGTCAATATCATCGACGCCACGAAAGAGCTCAATATACTGAGGTCAAAAAAGAGCTACAATGGCCCCTTTTCGGTCGTGGGGACCTACCGTCTCATTGACGACGGCCTTAGGCCCGAGGCAACGGTCATTATCAGGACGGACAAAGGGCAGATGCACGAGGCATCCACGGGGGTCGGCCCCGTCGACGCCCTGGCCAGGGTCCTGAAAAAATCCCTTTCATCCATATTCCCCGTGATCCAGAATGTAAAGCTTGTCGATTTTTCCTCGCGGATCCACGACTCAAGATCCGGTACGTCGGCAAAAGTGGAAGTGAATATCATCTTCACTGACAGCGAGACGATCTGGAGCGTCGTCGCCATCTCGGAGAACATCAATATGGCGTCCTTTATGGCGCTCATAGATGGTTTTGAATACGCGATCCTTGCAAAAAAGCCTGCGGGCCCAAGGAAGAAGTGACGATAAAAAAGGTTCGCCTTTTCCACAACAATGAACTTAAGGGGACATGCCTGTGAGTGACGAAGAGAAACTCAAGGTACGTGAAGAAGAAGAGTTCTACCGGGCCCTTTTCAAGAACAATCACGCGGTCATGCTCCTTATCAATCCCGAAACAGGCGACATCATAGACGCCAACCCTGCGGCCTGCTCTTTTTACGGCTACGATCAGGATGAACTCTTGTCCATGAAGATATGGGACATCAACATCCTCCCGAAGGACCAGCTCTCGGAAGAATGGGTCGCGCCCTCAAGAGCGCCGCAATTATTTCCTTTCTCACATCGTCTTGCCACGGGAGAAACACGCGACGTAGAGGTCTACAGCGGACCTATCGGGGTAAGGGACAGACGCTCTCTATTCCATAATTCATGACATTACCGACCGCAGGCGGGCCCAGGCGCAGATCGGGGAATCCGAGAGGTCGCTCAGGGCCATCCTTTTTGCCTCCCCCATAGGGATCTGCCGGGTCCGCAACAGGACATTCGAATGGGTCAACGATGCCATGTGCCGGATGACGGGCTACTCCATGGGAGATTTTTATGGGAAGAACACCCGCTTTCTCTTCGAAAAGGAAGAGGAATACGTACGGACAGGTGCTGTCCTTTACAGCCAGGGATGGGTAGAAACAACATTCAGTAAAAAGGACGGGGCCATCATCGACATCATGGCCCAGGCCGCACCGGTCGATGATACCTCCCACATTGTCACCGTGACTGACATAACGCACCGGGCACGGGCCGAGAGGGAACAGGCAAAGATCGGCAAGCTCGAGTCCCTGGGTGTCCTGGCAGGCGGCATTGCCCACGATTTCAACAACATCCTCACTATAATCCTCGGCAACATCTCACTCGGGAAGATGTACATGGCGATGGACCCTGCGAAGGCACAGGAAAAGCTTGCCCTTGCAGAGCAGGCCATCATGAGGGCGAAAGATCTGACCCAGCAGCTGCTGACCTTCTCGAAAGGGGGAGCACCAATCACAAAGGTCTCATCCATCGCCGATCACCTTAAAAAGACAACCCAATTCGCCCTGACAGGCACCGGGGTGGTATGCAGGTTCGACATAGAGCCGGACCTCCTTCCCGTTGCCATAGACGAGGGCCAGATGAACCAGGCAATAGGCCATATTGTTATCAACGCCCACCAGGCAATGCCCGAGGGCGGGACCATACACATAAACGCGAAGAATGTCACCCTCCATACCCCGACACCCAACCTCACCGCGGGCAACTATGTACAGATCTCATTCACCGACAGGGGTATCGGCATACCCGAAGAACACCTCGACCTGATCTTTGACCCTTACTTTACGACAAAACAGAAAGGGAGCGGTCTCGGGCTCGCCATCTGTTATTCCATCATCAAGAACCATCATGGCCATATCACCGCAGAATCGATATTAGGGGTGGGGAGCACCTTTCACATATTTCTTCCCGTATTTGAGGTAAAACCCGTTGAAAGGAGAGAACAGGAAGATATGTCGATAGTGACCGGGGGAAACGTACTTGTTATGGATGACGAAGAGGCAATACTGGAGATCGTGGGTGATATACTGGAATATCACGGCTTTACCGCGGATTTCGCCCGCGACGGGGAGGAAGCGCTCTGCCTCTATCAGGAGGGAGCCTACGACGCCGTGATCCTCGATCTCACCGTACCCGGCGGGATGGGCGGCAGGGAGACCATGAAGGAGCTTCTCAGGATCGATCCCGCGGTCCGGGCCATCGTATCGAGCGGTTACTCCAACGATCCCATCATGTCCGATTTCAGGCAATACGGTTTTAAGAACGTCATAGCAAAACCATACGACATCGAAGAATTGGGAAAGGTCCTGCGAACAGTCATTTCGGGAAATTAAAGGCGGCTTGAACCGCTTGAACGTTAAAAAGCAAGCAAACCTTTCTCGTGCCCGCAAAAACCAAAAAACTCTTTAGTATACGGATTAGGAACAAAGCGAATTATGATCCCGTTGATTCAAAACTAAACCCCTTCTCCCTGAACAGCTTAAGGCACGCGTCAACCGCATCGGCATCATAGAGGGCACCCTTGTTCTTCTCGATCTCTTCAAGGGCTGAATCGATCCCCTTTGCCGGCCTGTAGGGACGGTGGGATGCCATGGCCTCAATGACATCTGCCACGCCGATGATCCGGGATTCGAGAAGGATCTGTCCATCCTTTAATCCCTGGGGGTAGCCTGAACCGTCCAACCTTTCATGGTGCTGGAGAACGATCTCGGCTATTGGATGCGGTAACTCTGTATCTTTGATTATGTCATATCCCGATTGGGGATGGACCTTGATGAGGCTGAGCTCGATATCGCTCAGCCTGTTGGGTTTGCTCAGCATCTCGGCCGGCACCGATATCTTCCCGATGTCGTGGAGAATGCCTGCTATGCGGATATTTTCAACGATATCACTCGATAGGCCCATCTCCTGCGCAATGGCACGGGCAAGGTTTGATACCCTCCTCTGGTGGCCCGCGGTATAGGGATCTCGTGTTTCTACCATTAAAGACATTGCCTGGATGGTCCCTATCAAGGTCTTTCTGAGCTTCTCCACGGCCTGCTTGCGCTCGGTGATATCTATGAAATTTTCCAGTAGATATTCTTCGCCGCTTATTTTTATTGGAACCACGGTCTTCAATATTGGGAGCCGTTTCCCGTCGGCGCAAATGAGGACGCGCTCGGAGCGGTCCACCTCTTGCCCCAGATCGATTATTGGACAGCGACCCTCTTCAGCGGGGCAGAGGAAATTATGGCAGACCTTCCCGACCAGATCCTCTTTTGGAAGCCCTATCATCTCGACCGCTGCCCGGTTCGCATCGCGTACGGTACGGGTCTTGGTGTTCACCAGGATTATCCCCGAGGGGTCGTTCTCGAATATTGTGGCCAATCTCGATTCGCTCTCTTTCAGCGCCTCCTCGGCTCTCTTGCTCTCGGTGATGTCCCGGAAATACCACACCCTGCCATAATAATTTCCGTCTGCACCGAGCATCGGGGCCGAGTAACGGTCGAACGACCTGCCGTCTTTCAGAAAGACTTCATCCCTGCTTGTTTCATCCCGGGCTTCGTAGAGGTGTTCCACCTTGCTGATGAATTCTTCAGGATTTGCCAGCTTATCCATCACCGACTGCAGCGCCCGCTCGTCTGATCTTGATCCTATTACGTCGGGAGGAATGCCCCACATGTCAACAAAACGCTGGTTGAAGGATGATATCCCACCCTTTTCATCCACCACAAGTATTCCATCGATGGATGTCTCCTGCTGTGTGCGGAGGATGATATTGCTGAATACCAGCGCTCTCTCGCGGTCTGTTTCCGATCGTTCCAGTTCTTTGATCCTCTGCTTTAAGAAGGAGATCTCTTCGATCAGTTCTGAATTTGTTCCGGATGGATCTTCCACCTGGCTCCTTATGGTGATAAACAGTGCGAGATATATTAAGGATACTATAGTAGATACGCAAAGTTGTCAATTGTATGTCCTGTGAAGCATGAACAGGCAACAAGTATATACAGGGATTTAAACAGAGGTAACTATTGCCGATCGAAATATTGTATAAATTGCCTCTTTGTGAAAAACTCAGCTACAGGAAGGAGTGGGTGAGGACGGATAAAAAGTTTTTTATCGCTTAAGCGGTTCAAACGGCTCAAGCGATTGCAGCCATCTTTCTCATTTGGTTCTCAGGGCTTCCACTATGTTCATATGCGCTGCCCTGACCGCGGGGAGCACGCCTCCCACAAAACCCATTATGACCGCAAAGAAGAGGGCGGCCGCTGCGATATCGGCGGTCAGGGAGAACTTGAAGGCCAGTTCGGAGAAGGTCTGGAAATTGACCGTCGACACCGTTACGAGCTGCATGAAAGAGGCGAAAAAGAGCCCGGCCATACCGCCGCAGAGCCCTAGAAGCAGGGCCTCTACGAGGAAAGACAGGAGGATGCTCTTCCTCTGGAAACCCATGGCCCTGAGCGTACCGATCTCGCCCGTCCTGTTCGCCACGGCGGCGTACATGGTGATCATGGCCCCTATGATGGCGCCCAGCGAAAAGATGAGCGTCAGCGATATCCCGAGGATCCGCAAAAATTTGGCCATCATCTCCGACTGCTCCAGGTAGTAGCTTGTCTCCCGTTTGACCTCCTGGGTGAGCCTCGGGTCTGTCTCTATCCTCTTCTTCAAGGCGCCAAGCTGCGACGGATCGTTCATGCGAAAGATCATGGAAGAGTAAACCGGGCGCCTGAAGGCGGGCATGAGCTGCTCCACGTCACCCCAGATCTCGGAGGAAAACCCCGTGTTCCCGGCGTCGAAGATACCGACTATCCGCCATTGCCTCATGCCGAAGCGAAGCTCGCCCCCCAGGTCGGCCCCCTTGAACCGCTTTGCGATGCTCCTTCCGACAACGATCTCCGATGAGCCCATCCGGGGCATCCTTCCCCGGACGAGCTTTACCTGGGGCCTTAAGTGCAGGGAACTCTCCTTGATACCCCGGATCGTCACGTTCGAGATCCGGTCGGTGTCCTTCTTGGGGAGGCCGATGAGCACGATAAGCTCTTTGGCGACAAGCGGTTTTCCGTCGGCCCCGGTCGCTACGAGCGGGTCCGTTTCGATGATCGATGCCTGGGTGCGGTTGACCCAGCTCTGGACCTCGGAGCCGGACCCCTTCCTGACGATGATCGCGTTGTCGTAAGAACCTGTCTCGACGAGTGTCTGCTGAAGGCCCTGGGCCAGCATGAGGATCGTCGTGAAAACGAATACGACAAGGGCCATGCCGGAGGTGGTAAGTATGGTCGTGAGCCTGCGCGTCCAGAGGTTTCTCAGGCTGTAGGAAAGGGGGACCTTCATTATTCGATCATCCTCAGGCCGTCGGCGATGCTGATCTTGAGCGAACGATATGTCGGCACTATCGCGGCGAAAAACCCAACGAGCATGGAAAAAACAATGTCGAGCCAGATCGTTTCAACTTCCACGCTGAACACAGGGAAATACGCACCCATGGCCTTGCCGAAAGCGGCCGCCGCCGGGAAGGTCACGGCGACGCCGAGCATGCACCCCATCATGGTAATGGCGATGGATTCGCCGAATATGAGCCCGGCTACGTGCCATCCGCCAAAACCGAGCGTCTTGAAGACGGCGTATTCGCTCGTCCGCTCCCTTACCGACATGGCCACCGTGTTGGCCACGACGGCTAGAATTATGATGATGACGACGAAGGAGACGAGTTCAATGGCCGTGATGATAGTGTCCGACATGGCAACGAAACCGAGGGTGAAGGCCTTTTCCGTTTCCGTCAGGGTCTCGGCGAAGGAGTTCCTGAAAAGGCCGTCTATGTCGTGGGAGACCTGCGTCGCCCGCGACGGGTCCCTGATGCCTATCATGTAAAAACCCACCTGGTCGGCCCTGGTGGGGGAGGTTTTCTTCAGGGTCTCGTTGAGATAATCCCAGTGAAGGATGAAGACCGTCTCGTCGGCGCCCGGTTCTCTCCCCCTGTAGGTGCCGCGCATGACAAGCTCCCAGTTGCCTGGAAAGATGGTGCCCTTGAGGACCACCGTGTCACCGATCTTCCAGCCGAAGCGCCGGGCAAGCTTGCGCCCCGCCACGAAACTTTTTCTGTCACGCAGAAAGGCCGCCTTTTCGTCATCGGCGATGGCGTACTCCCTGTAGAGATCGAAATAGGTCTTCGCGTCTACGGCGAAGTTGGCGAAGAAGTTCTTTTCGTCGATGTAGATCCCGCCGAACCAGTTCCCGTAGGACACGGCGGCCACACCGTCGACCTGGCGTATCTTTTCCTTGTAGGACAGGGGCAGTGGAAAGATGAGGGAGACGGCGTTGCGCGTCACCAGGCGGTAGGCCGACGAGGCTTCTACCCCGGCGTACCAGGCGCCGATGACGGTCCGAAGGAGCCCGAAGGCAAGGATGGCGATGGCGATGGAAAGGATGGTCAATCCCGTGCGCAGCTTGTGCCGGAAGGCGTTCTTAAAGAGTATCTTGAGAATGTGCATTGTTCAGGATGCCTTTATCGAGGTGCCTGATGACGTGCGCCTTTTTTGCGGCCCTCGGATCATGGGTGACCATGATGATGGTCTTCTTCGACTCCTCGTTGAGGCGGTCCATGAGGTCCATGATCTCCTCCGCCGAATGCCTGTCGAGGTCGCCCGTCGGTTCATCGGCGACAAGGATGGTTGGGTCCGTAACGATCGCCCTGGCTATGGCAACCCGCTGTTCCTGCCCGCCCGAGAGCTGTCCCGGATAGTGGTCCATCCGGTCTGTGAGGCTCACCACGCGAAGCGCCATCTCGACATGCTCCCTGCGGTCGGCACGCGTAAGAGGGGTCAGTAGAAGGGGCAATTCCACATTCTCGAAAGCGGTGAGCACGGGGATGAGGTTGTAGAACTGGAATATAAAACCAACGTTGATGGCCCGCCATTTCGCCAGCTCCGTCTCGGAGAGCGTGGTCACGTCAACGCCGCCTATGGTGATGGTACCGCTGTCGGGCTGGTCTATGCCTGCGATCAGGTTAAGGAGGGTGCTCTTTCCGGAACCCGAGGGGCCCATGAGGGCAAGGAACTCCCCCTCGGTGATATCGAAGGTGATGTCCTGCAGTACGGGGATGACCTGGTCCCCCCGCCTGTAGGATTTGAAAAGGTTCTCTATGGAAACAATGGCCGATGGTCCCATCTACTGCTCGTTGATCCTGACCCGTGCCCCGCCCGATAGCCGCTGAGGGGGGTTAAGGACCGCTTTATCGCCCGACGCGGCGCCGCTTCTCAGCTCGACCATGTCGCCGAGATCGGCCCCGGTGGTGACGGGCGTGACGACAGCCCGACCCTGCCTGATGAGAAAGATGTACTTCTCTCCGCCTCGCTCAACGATGGCGCTGCGGTTCACGGCCGTTCTCGACCTTTTCTCGTCTTCCTTCACTTCCCTGGAAAGGAAAGCCACCTTGGCGCTCATCTCCGGCAGGACCCTGCCGTCGAGACTGTTGAATTTCACCTTCACCATGACGGTCGCCTTTGTCCTGTCCGCCGTGGGAACGATCATGTGTATGGTACCGTCGAAACGGGTGTCCGCAATGGCGTCGAGCTGTATTTGACAGGGTTGCCCCACTTTCAGCTTTCCGATGTTCGATTCAGACACGTCGGCCTCGACCTGAAGCGACGACATGTCCGCTATGGTCACAACGGCCGCCTTCGCGTTGGTGGCCGCCCCGATGGGTGTGACGATATCGCCGATATCGGCGCTCTTCGTAAGCACAACCGCATCGAAGGGAGCACGGATATAGGTATATTCCAGGGAGACCCCGGCGCCTCTTGCGGCCGCCCGGCTTGCCCCGACGGACGCCTGCGCCCCCTCGAGAGAGGCAAGGGCCTTTTTGTAACGCGCCTCGGCGGCATCACGGGAGGCCCTTGTGGTAAATTCCTTCGCCAGGAGCCTTTTCTCCCGTTCGTAGTTAACCTTTGCATCGTTTAGCTCCGCCTTTGCCTGGTCAACAGAGGATGCGGCGACCTTCAGGTTCGCCTCTGCCTGCCGCAGGGACGGCGGTGAGGTCGTCATTCTCGAGGCGGGCGACGATCTGGCCCTTTTTTATCCTGCTGCCTTCTTCCACGAAAAGCTCGACGAGCCTGCCCGTTATCTTCGAGGCGACGGCCGCCTTTCGCTGTGGCACCACATAGCCGCTCGCGTTGAGAAGCGTGAAGGACTGCGACGGGTAGACCTGCACCACGCTTGCAGCGTCCACCTTGACGGCCGGCGAAAAGACCCCCGTGGCGATGAGGATCATAATTACAAGGAGGACTGCGCCCGCCACGATATAGATGGTCTTTTTGCGGCCCCTTACCTTGCGGAACGCGGGCCGTGACTTGTCTATCTTCAGCTTTGAAAGGTCGTCATCTGCCATAAGCGGGTTATCCTGGATGTCTTTTATAAGCAATAAATGTTAAACGACACACAATACCCTGTCAACACCTTTATATTCTACGCACTTGAATATTTATCTATTTTCCACCATAATAGTAGATGGACATGAAACGCTGGTATGTTGTGAGCACAAAGCCGCGGAATGAGGACCGCTCCGCGGCAAACCTCGCCCAGGGGGGCATTGAGGTCCTCTCGCCGAAGCTTAAGTTCCGCCGGTGGCGTGAGGGAAAATTCGTCGAGATCGTCGAACCCATGTTCCCCAGCTACATCTTCGTGAAGTTCCATCCCGTCGACGAGTTCCGCCTCGTTAAATACACACGCGGGATAAAAACGATCGTCAATTTTAACGGCAGGATCATCCCGCTTGCGGACGAGCTCATCGCTTTCGTCCGGGAACGCCTTGTAGACGGCGTTGCCACCGTGGAGAAAAAAGAGTTCCAAAAAGGAGAAAAGATCATCATCCGGGAAGGGCCGTTCAAAGGCTTCAGCGGCATCTTCGAAAAAGAGCTCGACAGCAGGGAAAGGATCGCCATCCTCCTTGAAGGCGTCGACTATTGCGCTCGCATGGAAATAGACCGCGAACTGGTGGCAAGCGCGTGAACAGCAGGGGCACGTCATAGAGCTTTACGGAAATACCCAGGGGCTCAACCATCTTATAAAAAGACGTCTCACCAATCTCTACAAAAAACGGCTTCCCCCGTCCGTCGTCATCACCGCGGACATGGCGAGGCAACTCATGGAGTTATCAAAGGAAACGTCCCGGCAGATCGGCCTTGTCATCAACAGGCGGGGCCTCATCGAATATGTGATCGTCGGGGACAACCGCCGTATCGAGATACCCCATCTTTCGACAGAACGTACCGGCAGGGCGCGCTTCAGAGGGGTAAGGTTCATCCATACCCATTTGAACGGGGAGCTGCTCTCGCGGGAGGACCTGACCGACCTTGCGCTCCTGCAGCTCGACCTTGTTGCCTGCATCACCGAGATGAGGGGGGAGCGGGGTGAGACGATCCACGCGGGGTACCTGGTACCGGAAAACAGGGAAAGAAAGAACTGGGATTTTATGGAACCCCGTGCCGTATCCGAGCTTGACCTCGACTTCACGGAATTCATCACCGAGCTTGAAGGTGAGTTCGTACGTGAGCGCGGCAGGTTTTACGTAACAAAAAAAGAGCACGACCGGTGCGTTGTCGTGAGCGTGGTCATCCCGCGCAAGGAAAAGAATGTCGACGACCACGTGGCCGAGATGAAGGACCTCTGTTATTCCGCCGGGATAACTGTCCTTGATACCATCCTCCAGAGGCCAAAGGAGCTTCACCCCCGCTATCTCATCGGCAGGGGCAAGATCGAGGAGATCGTGATGAAATGTCAGCAGGTCGGGGCAGACATCCTCGTTTTCGACGAAGAGCTGACGCCCGGCCAGATCAAGAACATCTCGGAACTGACGGAGCTGAAGGTCATCGACCGCAACCAGCTCATCCTCGACATATTCGCGGGAAGGGCCAACACGACGGAATCGAAGCTCCAGGTGGAACTCGCCCAGCTGCGATATATCCTTCCCAGGCTTGCCGGGGCGAACACCGCATTTTCCCGCCTCATGGGAGGCATCGGTGGCCGCGGCCCCGGCGAACAGAAGCTCGAGGTCGACCGCCGCAGGATCAGGGACAAGATCGCCTTCCTGGAGCGCAGGCTCACCGGGGTCCGGAAGGTCCGCGATAAAAAACGCGAGCGCCGGCGCGGATCGTCCATACCCATCGTCTCCATCGTGGGCTACACGAATTCGGGAAAATCGACGCTCCTCAACCTGCTCACCAAGAGCAAGGTGGAGGTTCAGGACAAGCCCTTCTCCACACTCAACCCCACGACACGGACGATAAAGTACCCCGAGCGCAAGAGGATCATCCTCACCGACACCGTCGGTTTCATCAACAAGCTGCCCGAGGTGCTGCTTCGCGCCTTTATCGCGACCCTGGAAGAGCTCGAGGACGCACACCTGCTGCTCCACCTTGTCGATATAAGCGCCCCGGATTTTGAGGACCGCATCGATTCCGTCGAACAAGTCCTGGGCAGCCTCGGTCTCGGCGATAAAAAAAGGATCGTCGTCTTCAACAAGATAGACCGGGTCGATCGCGGGCTCACCGCGAACGTCGAAAGGCGCTACAATGCCGTGTCTGTCTCGTCTCTCAAAAAAGAGGGCATCGAACGTCTCATAGGGGCGATGGAGGACGCCCTCGGGATCGAGGACCCCGCAGCGGCCTCTCCCGACCATTGATTTTTTCCTCATTCTCGCTTACATTAAGAACAGTTTCAGGGTTTCAAAGTTCAAAGGTTTCAGGGCAAAGACCCTGGAAGACAGTTCCAGAGTTCAATTGTCCAAAGGTTTAAGAAACGGTTCGAATGGACCGAACGAGAATGCATACCGGAGGAATAGATGGAAGGAGAAAACGGCAACAGCGACAATAAGGAACAGGGGCGTTACCGGCTTCTCGGTGAATACGCCGGGGAAGCTAAAATGGACTCCATCGATGCCTTCATCGAGTTTGCCGTTTCTCACGCGAGGAATCGGCAGTTCACCGACGACCGGTTGGCCGAGATCGACCGTGTCCTGAGAGAGGCCCTCACCAATATCATCACCTTTACCTTTGACAAGGGACCGGGGGAGATCGTGCTCTCCTGCAACCTCGACAAGTTCGGCAAATTTGTCCTTGCCATCATTGATCGGGGGAAACCCTTCAACATGCTCCTCGAGGACGACCCTTTCATCGGGGCCCTGGAAGCGCCGACGAACGCACCCCGGCCCACAACGAAGACTATGAAGCGCTTCTCCAGCAACATCGAATACAAACGCCTGGAGAACAAAAACCACCTCATAATCACCCTGGCGAGGGATATGAAGAAAGGCAAGGAATAGGATTCAGAGGAAAGAGTAAAATAAGTTAAGGGTGTAAGGGGTCAGAGAAAAACAAAAAAACAGGCGATTGAATACTGTCTTTTTTGCCTTTTTCTTAACCCTAGGTCCTGGGCCCTATTCCCTGCTCCCTAGCCCCTGAGCCCTTCCTGGCCATTGTCTTTCTCTCTTTTCCATGCTATTGTTTTCCCATGATCCGCGTTACCGTCAAGCTCTTTGCCACGCTCCGGAAGGACCGCTTTGACGTCACCGAAGGCAAGTTTCCCGATGGTACTACGGTGGGCGACATCGTCCATCATTACGATTTGCCCGAGAAGGATGTGACACTCATATTCATCAACGGCCGTCACGGAGAATTCGACACCGCTCTTTCAGATGGCGATACCCTTGCGCTTTTCCCGCCTGTCGGAGGGGGATGATAAGCGTGGACGGACCCGCAGAATTCCTTAAGAAAAATGCCGTCGGCGGACTTGTCCACTGGGAGGCCCAGAAAGAGGCCGCCTCGAGATTTAACATGACGGTGCGGCAGGTCGAGGGCATTATCCTCTCCATGGACCATCTTCCGGCCAGGTACGCGAAGAACCGGGCAATTATCAACACACAGCAACAAAGGGCGCTCTTTGACGGCACCGTGGCCGTTGTCGGCTGCGGCGGCCTTGGCGGATATGTCGTCGAGGAGCTGGCCCGTCTTGGTGTCGGGACTTTGAGGGTCATCGATGCCGATGTCTTCGAGGAACATAACCTCAACCGCCAGGTCCTCTGTACCCTCTCCTCGCTGGGAAAGGCAAAGGTCGATGCGGCGGCAGACCGTGTTGCCGGGATCAATCCCGCCTGCGAGGTTATCCCCCTACGAACCAGCCTGACCGCCGACAATGCCCCTTCCCTGCTGAGTGGCTCGGTTGCAGTCGTTGACGGACTCGACAGCATCCCCTCACGGCTCGACCTCGCCGACGCCTGCGCGCGGCTTCGCATCCCCCTCGTCCACGGCGCGATAGGCGGGTGGTACGGCATGGTGCTGACGCAGGGCCCGGAACAAAACAGGATCAGACAGTTGTACGGGAAGGCAGGGGACATAAGAGGCATTGAAGAGACCCTCGGCAACCCGTCCTTCACGCCGGCGCTCGTCGCAAGCATAGAGGCGGCCGAGGTATGCAAACTCCTCATCGGCGAGGGTACAACCCTCGACGGCCGCATGCTTTTCATCAACCTCCTCGATATGACCATGGAAACATTCCAGGTCTAAAACACCCGCTACATGTTTCGAGATCTGGCGAGATAATTCTTTTTGTTGCATCAAGGATCGGATTACTGTAGAATAATGTTAGAAAGTATAACAGTAAAACAAGGGATGCCAGCATGCTAGTAGATTTGAAACAAAAATCGCAGGTAACCATACCAAAGGGGTTTGTAAAGAAATTGAACTTGAAGGTGGGTGACAAACTGGAGATAGAGGAAACGAACGGAAAGCTCATCATTACGCCAGTCGTCATTGTGCCGAAAGATCAGGCTGGTTCTACAGTCCTGAGTGGCAAGCAAATGAACGGGAAGTCGACAAACAAAAAGAGGATGGAAAGATACACAAGGCCTCAAATAAGAGGAGCTAGCTTAACAAATTGGGATTGGATAAGGTTTGAATATCTACTTTTCCGACCACTTTCTTAAAAACGTTGAACGGTTACCGAACGATATCAAGAGGGTGCTGAAAGAAAATCTTGGCCTCCTTGCAGACGATCCAACACACCCATCACTGAGAACCAAGAAAATAAAAGGCCATGATAAGATATTTGAAGCGAGCATCACCATGGGTATCAGAATGACATGGGAGTACTATAACGACGGCATTCTGCTGAGAAACATCGGTGAGCACGACAAAACGCTGAGCAATCCATAAGAAAGCACATGAACAGATCAGATCTTCCATTCGACATATCGCTCGACCTCTTCAAGGAGGTCTTTGAGGGTGTCCCCGACATCGCCGTCAATCTGCTGGACAGGGATTTCACGGTCCTCTGGGCGAACAGGGGGCGGTCAAACATGTCTTCGAGATCCTCAGTTCTCCATCACCGACAAAAAGAAGGACGAACTGCGGCGCAGGCGCATACGTCGAGTCCCTCGAAGAAACCTTGCGGAAGGTGATCGCAACGTGCAAGACCTGAGCGCCCGGTCCGCGAACACCCACCTCCGTTGTCCCTCCACACATTCCTTCGCGAAAGCCAGCTTTTCCGGATCCTCTCTTTTGTATGCCATTTCGACTGGTACTTACCATTGCGTCCACGTATATTCGGGCATTTTGAAAATGTCCCATATTTTAAAATCCCTGCTATAATGAATTTATAAGTGCCCTGTTATTTTGTTTGTGATCGACCTGTTACACTTTAAGGAGGCACAATCGAAATGGTTGGTTCAAATTTCCCTCTTAAGCGACGCCTTATCATCTGAACGACCGGAGGTTTCTTGCCTATGAGCGAAAAACCCACATGTGAGGACCTGGAATAAGAGGGGCAGGTCAACAGGGGCACCGGTTCAGACCGCATAGAAATTAAGTTGCTCTGTTGAGGAGGAACGATGGAAGAAAAAGAGTTGACGCAAAGGCTGTATGATATGTTCGAGGCAGCAATGCCTGCTTTAGAGAATATCACGAACGGATTTCTGACACAGGATCAAACCATGCTTCAAGAGGGAGAAACACAATTCGTAGAGATACTTTCTTCAAACCTCTCATTTGCGGAAAAAATTGTAACTGAAGGACAGAAGAACGAGGTGGACAAAAAGTTTCTGGGCCTGTTGGTCCCCCTTCAAAAAATTGCCGCAGCGGTGAGAAGCTTGATGGCCAAACAAAAAACAACGCTCCGGCGCGACGTTATCTTCAGCGCGAAGGCCATTATGGAGGTAACGGAGCTTTTAACGGTCATGAAAACACAATTCAGAGACACAATGGATTTGATCCTCACGAAAGATCCGCTTATGAAAGAAAACATAAGGTCAGGAATGGAGAGGATCCTCGAAATGGCTGATAAGTATACCCAGGTGCACCAGGATAGGCTAATTACGGGTGCGAGCACGCCAAAGTCCTCGTACCTGTACCTTGACATAATTGGTTCTATTAAAAAGGTGGCACAGGAACTTGTCAGTTTTTCAGAAAGAATATAAACCGGGCGTAGAAAATTTTTCAAAAAAGATATGTGTTTATTTGTTTCTAACGCTAAAGCGGTTCGAGCGGTTTTTATTCGATGAGTTTCATCTCCAGGACCTGGTCGGTGGCGAAGTTTTCGAGGCCCATGTAGTATGAGGCGCTCTCCACAAGCGCATCGGCGGGGACGAGGCCCACGATCTCGCTTCCAACGACGTTTACCCCGTATCGTTTCGCTTCCATCCTGACGAGCTCAAGGGCCCGGTAGAGCGGGGTCTGGGTGTAGTCTGTCATGTTCATGGAAACCTGAACGATACCGCGTTCCCTGAGGTCTATGGCGATGGCGCGGCAGTAGCGCAATCCGCCGCTCTGGTGGCGCACGGCCCGGGCGATTGCGTTGGCGATGGCCATGCTGCCGGTATCGAGGTTCACGTTGAATGCCACAAGGGGCGCCCTGGCGCCAACAGCGACCACCCCGGCAGTGGGGTGCATGACGGTGTTGCCAAAATCCGGTTTCCACTCCGGTTTCTTCAGTTTTGCCTTCATCCCTTCGAACTGGCCTTTGCGGATGTCTGCGAGGTTCTTTCTCTCCGGCCGCGTCGCAGATTCCTCGTACAAAAAGACCGGCAAATGGAAGCTCTGCCAGATAGCTCTGGCAACGTTCACGGACATTTCAACGGCATCCTCCATTGAGACGTCCTTGATGGGTATGAAGGGTATGACATCGACCGCCCCCATCCGGGGATGCTCCCCCTTGTGTTTGCGCATGTCGATTATCTCAACGGCGGTCTTGACGGCCTCAAGGACAGCCTTCCTCAATTGTGCGGGCTCACCAACGGCGGTGACCACAAGCCGGTTGTGGTCTTTGTCCCGGTGGTGGTCGAGAAGCCTGACATCCTTTTGGCCGCTGAAACAATCGAGGATCTTCCTGATCTTCGCCTTGTCCCGCCCCTCGCTGAAATTCGGCACCGTTTCAGTGATACTCTTCATGATGTGCGTTAATTCTAACCTTTGAAGCGTAAAGCGGGAAGCGTAAAGTGTGGCCAAGCGTAAGGAATGTGACGCTTTACGGTCATTTATTATGAGGGATCTGATTTGTTGGTCAGTTTTTTTTAATTATTACGCCATATTGGTTATTTATTATATCCTTTCTTCTGTTTCCCCTGTTCCATCACTGTTGCCCTATGGATTTTCACCTCATTTCCCCAATTGCGAAAACCCTTTTTCAGTGACAAAATAAGTAATATACGAGAGTAGACAATTCCAAAAATGAGGTGACATCATGGAAAAAATACTCAGGATCGACATGGGGGCTGAAGGCGGCCCAAGCTTCAACGAAACCCCCATCGGTGAGTTTGCCGGTCTTGGCGGCAGGGGGCTCACGTCAACTATCGTTGCCAGGGAGGTACCGGCGGACTGCCATCCGCTTGGTGACCAGAACAAACTCGTCATTGCTCCGGGGCTTCTGAGCGGCACCTCCGCGGCCATGTCGGGAAGGATATCCATCGGCTGCAAGAGCCCGCTGACGGGCGGTATCAAGGAGTCCAACTCCGGCGGCCAGCCCTCGCAGGTCCTGGCACGGCTGGGCTACGCCGCCATCGTGCTCGAAGGGAAACCGAAAAGCGACGACCTTTACAAGGTCTTCATCAACAAGGACGGGGCCAGGATCACCGTGGACAACAACCTTAAGATGCTCGGCAACTACGGCGTTGTTGAAAATATGAAAAAGGAGTTCGGTGACAAGATCGCCTGTATCTCCATCGGGCAGGCCGGGGAGATGAAACTGCCCGCCGCCTCCGTCGCGTGTACCGACGTGGAGGTGCGCCCCGCCCGTCATGCCGGGCGCGGCGGTGTTGGGGCCGTCATGGGGTCCAAAGGCGTCAAGGTCATCGTCCTAGACGATACGGACATGGCGATGCGCCAGCCCAAAGACCCTGAAAAGTTCAGGGCGGCTAACAAGATATTTATCGACGGACTCATGAAACACGGCGTGACCGGTGAGGCGCTGCCCGCCTATGGGACGAACGTGCTTACGAACATCCTCAACGAGGCGGGCGGATACCCGACATATAACTTCAAGGAAGGCCGTTTCGCCGGGGCGTCAAAGATAAGCGGGGAAACAGAGGCGGCCCTCGAGACAGAGCGCGGCGGTGTCCCCACACACGGGTGCCACCGGGGATGCGTAATCCGTTGTTCCGGTATTTATAACGACAAGGACGGCCATTACCTGACCAAACAACCCGAATACGAAACGGTCTGGGCACACGGAGGGAACTGCGGCATCGATGATATGGACAAGATCGCCCTGATGGACTTCATCGATGACGACACGGGCCTCGACACCATAGAGATGGGTGTGACCATCGGCGTTGCCATGGAGGCGGGGCTTCTCAAGTTCGGCGATGCCGACGCCGCCATCAGCCTGCTCAAAGAGGTGGGCAAGGGAACTCCTCTCGGGAGGATCATCGGCAGCGGCGCCGCGGTTACGGGCAGGGTATTCGGCGTCGAACGGGTGCCTGTCGTCAAGGGCCAGAGCATGCCGGCCTATGACCCGCGCGCCGTCAAAGGCATGGGCGTCACCTACGCCACAAGCCCCATGGGAGCTGATCACACGGCAGGATACGCAACGGCCACTAACATCCTTAAGTCGGGCGGATATGTGGATCCCCTGAAAACCGAGGGACAGGTGGACCTGTCAAGAAACCTCCAGATCGCCACTGCCGCCATCGATTCAACGGGCATGTGCCTCTTCATAGCCTTCGCCGTACTTGACCAGCCGGAGACCTTCCAGGCGCTCCTCGACATGCTCAACTCCTTCTACGGGATCGATCTCAACGCCGATAATGTCGCCGACCTGGGGAAGATCGATCCTCAAGCTGGAGCGGGACTTCAATCCCGTGCAGGGTTCACGAAAGAGCAGGACCGCCTGCCGGCATTCTTCAAATCACAATCGGTACCTCCGCACAACGCAATCTTCGATGTCACAGATGAGGAACTCGACCAGGTCTTCAACTTCTAAGCAGGCTACATGGCAAGATCAAAAGAAGAGGCCGAAAATGGCCTCTTCTTTTTTTACGCGATAAAAGTGATAATACAGGATAACTGATGATACCGGATATTGAACATGCACGGAATTTGTGTTTTGTCATGAAGCAGGCAGGTGCGGGCATTTTCTTGCCCGTCCTCCAGGGAGGGTTCCTGGTGAAGTGCAAAACGGGGGTCACCATCGAGGATCTCCTGAAGGACGATTTCGGCATCACCCGGGAATACATGGAACGAAGGTTGAGCACGGTATTTCTCGACGGGCAGTGCATCGATGATATCGACGGCGCGATCGTGCGCAGCGGGATGACGCTTGCCCTGTCCTCGGCGATGCCGGGCCTTGTCGGTGCCACACTGAGGCGCAAAAGCATCCTCGCCTCCATGCGCAGTTCCATCACACACCACGAGGACGCCCCGCAAACAGAACCGGCACAGGAAGGGCTCATCACCGTCAAGCTCTTCAACATCCTTGCCGGGGAACTGGGGCCGCTTTTCCTTGCAAGGGGAATTTATTTGAAGGCCGCAGACATGGCAAGCCTTCTCCATGCGAGCGGCAAAGCTTTCTGGTCGAATGTCTGTGAGACCCTCCTCGATGGCCGGCCCGTCAGCAGCCCGGGTATCATCGATGCCTTGAATGATGATACGCTCATCCGGCTAACCGCAAAAACGGCTCCAGCCGTCTGATGCCCTGTTGAAAAACTGCTTTATCTGCAAACATAACACTTCGTTATACCTATCCTTACCATTGATATCATATCAAATACAATGATCGCGGACTGGAAATATTATCTTGACTTATTAATATTTAGGCTTAGAATTGAATCAATAATTGGTGGGTAATCCCTCCACGTGGTTTGTCGCTGTTCCGCTTTTATCCCCCCCCCAGCCTTTTATGTGATGTTTGATTAGAACAGACAGACAGCTCAAGCGACATTTAATATAGAGAGGTACTCCCGCGTAGTAATATGATAATAATCATCTTAACACTTTCCGTCCTCTTGCAGTTCACAGCGGCAATTTTGGCATTAAGGCTGATCTTTATTACCGGTAAAAAGATCGTCTGGGGTCTTATTGTAACCGCTATAATGCTTATGGTCATAAGACGTTGTATCCCGCTGATCCACCTCTTTTCAGCAGGCGCGGCGATCCGGCCCGATCTTAACGCCGAGATAATAGGGCTCGTGATATCGTTATTAATGGTAGCCGGCATTTCAAGGATTGCCCCGATATTCACCGAACGCAAACACGTGGAAGAAGCGTTGCGCCAAAGCGAGGAGCGCTTCGCCGGTCTGTTCGAGCAGGCGCCCCTGGGATACCAGTCGCTCGATGCCAATGGTCATTTTTTGATGGTGAACGAAGCGTGGTTGGAAATGCTGGGCTACAAGCATGAAGAGGTCATCGGAAAATGGTTTGGGGATTTTCTTGCTCCGCAGTTCGTTGAAGCATTTCGCCAACGGTTCCCTCTTTTCAAGGCAGCAGGTCATATACATACTGAGTTTGAAATGCTCCATAAGAATGGTGAGTTCAGGCTCATCGCTTTTGATGGACGTATAGGAAATAAGAAGAACGGAAGTTTCGAGAAAACCCATTGCATCCTACATGACATCACCGAACGCAAGCTGGCAGAGGAACATCTTCAAGCATCCCTTAAAGAGAAAGAGCTCCTCATCAGGGAGGTCCATCACCGGGTAAAGAACAACATGCAGGTGATGTCGGGTCTTCTCGATCTCCAGGCATCATCAAGCTCGAGCCCGGAGCTGACTGCGATGTTGAAAGAGAGCCAGAGAAGGATACGGGCCATGGCAATGGTCCACGAAAAACTCTACGATTCAGATGATCTCACAAGGATCGATCTGGCCGCTTATGTGAAGGCCCTGTCACAAAAGCTGTTTCAAGCGTACAAGATCAATCCGGGAAAGATAGGACTGGTCATCAAAACCGACGGCGCCGTTTATGTGGACATCGGCAAGGCGACACCATGCGGGCTGGTCCTCAATGAGCTGATCTCCAATGCGCTCAAACACGCCTTTCCAGGAGACAAACAGGGCAAATTGGAGATCATCATCCACGAGACAGAAGACACAGAGATAGAGATTGTTGTCCGCGATAACGGATCGGGCATGCTGGACAATATTGATATAAATCAATCAAGATCTGTGGGGTTGCACCTGGTGAACGGGCTGGTGATCAATCAGCTTCATGGCCAGATAGAGGTAAGGCGTGATGGCGGAACAGAATTCCGGATCACATTTCCTTTATCATTTGTTGAAGGGGGAGAACATGATGAAAAGTAAGAACATCATGGTGGTGGAAGACGAATGGGTCGTTGCCGACCAGATCTGCAGGGACCTGGAAGATTTCGGCTACACAATTTGCAGGGTGGCATCCACAGGCGCCGAGGCCATCAGGAAGGCAAAGGCGGAAAGGCCCGACCTGATCCTGATGGATATTGTTTTAGAGGGTAAGATGGATGGTATCGAGGCTGCCGAACGTATCATCTCACAGTTCGACATCCCCGTCATTTATCTCACCGCTTACACGAACGAGGAATATGTAGAGCGGGCAGCGCAGACAAGACCTTTCGGTTATCTTGTCAAACCTTTTGTAAAGAATGAACTGTATACAAATATCGAGATGGCCCTCCACAAGCACAGGGCGGATAAAGAGATCAAAGACTACCTTGACCGCCTGACAAAATGCTTCAAGGGAACGATAGATTCGGTCATGGGGGCGATCGAATTGCGCGGGCCCTACACCCCCGGTCATCACCGGCGGGTCGCGGAATTCACACGCGCCATCGCCGTGGAAATGGGATTGACCGACTTCTCGGTTGAGGGGCTGTTGATGGCAGCGCATGTCTATGACGTGAGCTTTGCGGAAATGCCCATTGACATCCTTCAGGATTCCGGGAAGCTGACAGGGCTTGAGCAGGC
Organism: uncultured delta proteobacterium; assembly: GCA_963816115.1. Lineage (GTDB taxonomy): Bacteria > Desulfobacterota > Syntrophorhabdia > Syntrophorhabdales > Syntrophorhabdaceae > Delta-02. The sequence continues at coordinate 192,702 of CAWFIZ010000003.1, forward strand.
CGTATATCAAACATACCCGCGGTTGAGCTGCGACATTTTAAAAGAGGTCGATTTCCCCTGGGCCGTATCCGACATCGTCCTCCAGCATCGGGAGTGCTACGACGGTTCGGGCTTCCCAAAAGGGACCAGGGGAGAGGATATTCACATCGAGGCCAGGATCCTCTCTGTTGCCGTTGCCATTGAAGACCTGACCAGCCACCGGTCCTTCCGGAACGCCCTTCCTTTAGAACAAGCCCTCGATGAAATAAAAACCCATCGTGGAACAAGGTACGATCCTGGTGTCGTGGATGTCTGTCTGGGGCTTTTTGGCGAGAAGTGAATTGTAAAGGGTCGTGTTGCCTGCTAACCGGCACTATCTGTCTTTGCTCTGCCGGAGCGGACCAGGAACAGGTACATCGCAAACGCGGGCAGGAAACAGATCGTGCAGATCACATAGACGGCATTGAAAGGAATGATATCATACAAAGGGTTGGCCGACAGGGGATAAAACGGCTTGATGTCAACATACAGCACCGCGTCGAACAAAACGTGCAGCCATGCGCCGAGTATGCCGGATACGGCCATTTTCAGAAGGGTTGTGGAATAGGTTAGGCGCAGCAGGGACATCACATCGCCGATGAATGGGCGAAACGGATAAGCGGCCATTGCAAACAACAATCCAAGCAAACCTCCAATGAGGAGAGTATGGCAGTAGCCATGAAGAGGGTAGTCAAGGCCGAATAACATCACGAGCAAAGGCTCGATATCGACAGCCACGTTAGCACAAATGAAAACAGGGACATCAATATAGCGTCGCAAAGGCAGCGCCACGCAGGCATGCGGTCCGAAATGAAAAGGTGTCAAAGGCATTCTTGCTATTTTCCATGAATCCTTGGCGTTGCGCAATAGAAAAACTTCATTCCGATGTTTCTTCTCTCTTTTGCAGCTCCAGGGCGGTTACATACTGCATGATGATCTTGTAAGCATCCTCGGATATATGGGAGAACTCTACCCCGATGCGGGTCAGGTCCATGAGGTGAATAACATTCCTGACGGCGGCCAGGGCATAAAGATCGCCGTGCTTCGGAAGGCTTATGTCAAGGTACAGCTCGTCGCCGGCCTTGAAGTGGCTTACGCTTTCCGTCATCACAAAGGACACGCCGCCGCCGCTTATATCCATGGTCTCAACATCAATGAAGTCGCTATCTGGCAGGGCAAGCCTCAGTTGTATCGGGTTCGATTCCGTCGGCTGCACCCTGAAGTGCTGTCGCCTCTCCTCTTTCGAGATCTTGTCGGGGAACTGTATCTTCAGATGCATGTGCTGAGGATCAATTATCTTCAGTTCCACTATCCTGCTCTTGAAGGTATATAACGAATCTAAATAAGCGCAAGTGAGGCTCACGTCGCCTGTTTCAGGATAGTCACCCGGTTTTGCCTGGACAAAGAGTTCTTTTTCTTTCTCTGCCCCGCAAATAAGCCTGCAATCGTCAAGCACAATGGCGTCATTGATAACAACCTTCACGGACATATCCTGTCCGGTTATCTCCTGTACATAATTATCCACGACGTGCTTTTCTTTTATTTCCTTGACGCCCTTCTTATGTTTTTTTCCCATGGGATCCCTTGCCTCGCGGCAACCATCACCAGATCAATTGTGTTGCCGATCTTCCGGCCTCGCTTCCTGATAATTTTCTTTCAATTCCATTCTATTTGCAAGAGGAAAGTGGCCGGGTGAGAGAAGACGGCCCGGGCGGTACCCGACTTTTGCCCATAGCATTTTGGGGCTCCCTGTGGTATACTGACCACACAATGCCTATGTAGGTTGCAAAAATACCCACCCGAGATCCGAAAAAAAGCTGCTGCAGGGTCAATAGATCGTTTCGAATAGACCCCGCAGGTAGTAATTCACTGCATACGCATGTACGGAGGTGCTCCATGAAAAAACCTTACACAGACGATGTCGAATTGCCCGAGGTCCGGACTTTGTCCCGAAACAGCACCGCGGCAAAACCACTAACGAGGGAGCCTGTTCCCCACATGTCGCCGGCCCAGCATTTCGACGAAGCGAAGAATGCCCTTGCCGACGGTTATAAAATTGATGTCAATCCGGCTAAAACCGTATGGGGGCGGGTCGGCAGCGCGCAGATGCACCTTAAGGCCATCGAGCCCGTATCGTCCCAATATGTCCCGGCCCAACATCTCATGCGTGAAGTGCGCTCAAGGAAAAGACAGCTCAAGAATATGAGCATGCACGTTACACATGAGCTGATGGTAAAACAACGGGAAATGATGGCAAGTGAATTCGAACAATATTATGTCAATAAGGGCATCATTGTTGAAGTGGAACTGAGCGGCCCGGACAAAACGTGCATAAGCTTGCTCTCTCCCCTGTTCAACAAGGCGTCCGTTGACAGGATCGTAAACAGGTCAAACCTTTTCACATATCTCACGGAAGCCGGCTTCAAGAAGGTGATCCTGGGAAACAATGAAGAGAACGTATGGACTTACAACCTCAAAGCCCAATAATGCCAATGCCTGGGGGTTTGCCCTTGACATGTGACATAGAAACAGGTTGCAGCAGCTTAAACCGCTTGAACCGCTTTAAAGTTTGAAAACAATACGAAAGATCCTGCGGTGGCCCGAGAAGGTTTATCAAGATAAGGTTCAGGTCCCCTTCATTGACTTTTCCTTCTCTTTTCTCTACGCTGTGGCAGTGCTGAACAAACCATGAACAAAAAGCATCTTTTCTTTATCTTCTTTTTTCTGTGCCTGACGATATCGCTCGCCGGTCCATGTGCCGTAAGGGCTCAGCAGTACAACAACGATGTCAATGTACGCCTCTGTTTCACGCCCGGCGGTTCCTGCACGGACAAGATCGTGAGGGAGATCGCCTCGGCACGCTCCGAGATACTCATCCAGGCATATTCATTCACCTCCGCCCCCATAGCAAAGGCCCTCATAGACGCCCACAAGCGGGGCATCAAGGTGGCCGCCATCCTCGACAAAAGCCAGCGCACCGCGAAATACACGTCAGCCACGTTCCTTGCCAACATGCGCATCCCCACCTACATCGACGGCAAACACGCCATCGCCCACAACAAGATCATGATCATCGACGGCATCACCACGATCACCGGTTCATTCAATTTTACCAGGGCCGCCGAGGAGAAGAACGCAGAGAATGTCCTCATCATCAGATCGAAAGAGATCGCAAAGGCCTACCGGAATAACTGGCACGAACACCTGGAACACTCGGATAAATACGAACCGCGGTATTAAAAAAAGACAAAGGGCCGAGGTTGTGAGGCCAACAAGCACTAAAACCGTTTGAACGCTCAGGAAGTTGATATTTTTTTTAATATCTCCTCCGCGAGGGTCTTTGCCTCCTGCTTCGTCAGGTCCAGGCGGGCCTTGCCGCCGCCGGGGTGGGCGACCGAAAGCGTGACGCCCCCTGCGCCGGGCGCGACCTCCCACTTCACGCCTTCGGGGAACTTCAGCGGTTCCACGAGGAAATCTTCCGGACGGAACTGGGCTATTTGTATCAGGACACCGAAGGCGTCCCTGGGGTGGATGAAAAGCTCTTTCCAGTCGCCGTCAGGATCATAGCCGAAATAAGGTATCCCTTTTTCTTCCAGTACCTGTCTTGCCTTCCCGATATCGCGGGTTTGAAGGCAAAGGTGGTGGACCCCTTCCCTCTCAGACAGGAACCTGTCAAGAAAACTGCCTTCCCCTGTCGGCGTTATCATCTCGATCCGCGAGAGGTCCCCTGCCGAGAAGACCTGCCCGAGGTACTTCATGTCTTCAAGGACGGACCACGTGCAGGGCACGCAGCCGAGAACATCGCAGAAAAATTCTTTTGCCTTTTCAAGGTCCCTCACCGCAAGGGAAATGTGATCTATCCGTTCTATCATGGTAACCTCGCTTTACATCGCACGGGGTTGTCCCCGGCGGCCTTTTGTCACATATGTTAGCCCCAACGGCGCCGGTGATTCAATGGAATGTTTTGAAGGACAGGCCGCAAAAGCACAAGGGGTGCATGGCGGCGAGCGGTTAATTTAGTATATTAAAGCTCGCGGGGATCTTGCGTTTGCATATCGGACACACAGGCTCTATGAGCGTGAATGTCTTGCCGAAGACGTCTACGTTCTTGAAAAACACGCCCGGGGCCTCGCACAGTTCTTTTTCACTGAAGATCTTGCCACAATCACACACGGGGTATTCCTGACGGATCGTCTGTCCCCGGAATGCCTGATCAGCATACTTTGTAACCATTTTTTGTTCTTCCGTTGTCATGACCTTAATATAATCTCATTAGCGATCTTTGGCAACCAGGGCCCAATGTTCTGCCGGTAAATTATTTTCCTTCCGAGAACCTTCATATAGGTGTATTCGGTATCTGGCAGGGAAACTTAATAAATCAGGGTTCGGGGGTCGGAGCTCAAGGGGTCAGAGAAAAGAAAAGCAGGTCCGATACTATATTTTTTGCCTCTCTCTGAATCCTTGGCCCTTAGCCCTGAATCCTTAGCCCTGTTCCCTGCTCTTTTCATTGAAGAAAAGAGTTTCACATGGTAGATTTACGGGAACAACACACTGCAGGAGGTGCGTTTATGAAAAAACATGTTCTTTTAACCATAATCGTTTTATCGGTCATCTTTATCTTTACATCCATGCCGGCGAAGGCCGCCTACGAGTTCTACGTCATCCAGCTTGAAGGATTCAACCAGGACAAGCACAAGGACTGGAACCAGGTTAATAACATCGTCCGTTCCGTGAATGGCGTCAAGAACGTCCAGGTCGACCGCCAGAAGAATCAGATCAGGATATCCTGCGGCGGCCAGGGCTGCAACGATGCCATCGTGAACCAGGTAAAGAACAAGCTCACGCAGAACCGCTACGTCGTGCGTCCGTCATCGTGGGGCGATCCGCACGTAGGAAACGATAAATGGAAGGGAGCCAGAGGGAAGTAAAAAAGATGCAGGGTTCAGAGAAAAGGAACGGTCAGATAGAACAGGTTTTTCTCTGACCCCTTAACCATTGATCCTGAGCCCTTTAAGGAGGATCCATGAGCGGCGTATTCGGCATACTATCGAAGAAAAATTGCGCAAGTAACCTGCTTTACGGTACGGACTATCACTCACATATGGGGACCGAATACGGCGGGATGGCCGTGCTGGGAGAGAAGTTCTTCCGAAGCATTCACGATATCAGCAAGTCCCAGTTCAAATCGAAATTCTACGAAGAATACAAAGAGATGACGGGCAACGCCGGTATAGGCGTCATCAGCGACCGCGACGCCCAGCCGCTCATCATCGGATCGAAGTTCGGCACCTTTGCCGTCGTTTCCGCGGGCATCGTGGAGAACACGAACGAACTGGCCTCGGAGCTTCTCGCCAACGGCGAGACATTCAGCGAGATGTCCGCGGGGGGTATCAACTCCGTCGAACTCATCGCAAAGCTCATCACCCGGGGCAGAACGCTTATCGAAGGTATCGAGGGTGTTTATGACCGCATCGAAGGTTCCGCCTCGATCCTGCTCCTCAAAGAGGACGGTGTCTGGGCCGCCCGCGACCGCCTCGGAAGGACGCCCCTTATCGTCGGCGAGAAGGACGGTGATTACGTCGTCGCCACCGAGACCTGCTCTTTCCTCAATATGGGTTACCGCATCCTGAAATACCTCGAACCGGGGGAGATCGTCCGCATCAGTCCGTCGGGCCTGGAGAGCCAGCTTCACGGGAAGGACCGCAACCAGATCTGCTCCTTCCTGTGGATCTATACGGGTTATCCTGCCTCAAGCTATGAAGGGATCAGCGTCGAGGTGGTCAGGGAACGTTCGGGAAGGTTCCTCGCGAAAGGTGATAATGTTGAAGCCGATCTTGTCGCCGGGGTACCCGATTCGGGTGTGGGCCACGCCATCGGCTATGCCATGGAATCGGGCCTCCCATACCGCAGGCCCCTTGTTAAATACACGCCCGGTTACGGCAGGAGTTACACGCCGCCTTCGCAGGAGATACGGGACCTTGTGGCAACCATGAAGCTCATACCCATCCGGGACGTCATCGCCGGGAACCGGATCGTCCTGTGTGAGGACTCGATCGTCCGCGGCACACAGCTCAAGAACTTTACCGTCAACAAGCTTATGGAATCGGGTGCCAGGGAGGTCCATGTCCGACCGGCCTGTCCTCCTCTCATGTTCCACTGCAAGTTCGCCCTCTCTACACGCTCTGTCGATGAGCTTGCCGCCCGCCGGGCGATCAACGACCTTGAAGGGAAGCGTACCGACAATGTCACCGAATATCTCGACGATACATCGGAAAAATACCGGAAGATGGTCGATTGGATAACAAAAGAGATCGGTGTGACAACCTTGAAGTATCAAAAGATCAACGACATGATAGAGGCCATCGGCCTGCCCCGGGAAAAGCTCTGCCTCCATTGCTGGATCGGGGAAGGTGACCGGTAACTCCGGAACACCATCAATAATGAGGTGCTATGAGGGGGGACGAACTCTTTCGCCAATTGGCCGTACGTGAGCCCTTCACGGGACTGCACCCAATGGTGGGAGCCTTCTTCAAGGAATATCTCAGCCATGAAAAAGCGGTCGAATTCGATGGCCGTTTTGTCATCAATACCCATTTCCCGCCCTTTCCGGGCAAGGCCTTCGACAACCTGGCACGGCATTTCGGGGCCCTCGGTGAGATCGGCCGGCGCAGGCTCTATTCTGTGACCCTCGGCGTAACGAACCGCTGCCATTACCGGTGCTGGCACTGCTACAACGCGGGACGGCAACAGCGGGACATGGGCCTGACGGCCATCGAAAAGATCGCCGGGCAACTCTCGGAGCACGGCAGCGTCATGGTCACCCTCTCCGGGGGAGAACCGCTCCTGAGGAAAGATCTTGAAGACATCGTGGGCCTCTTTGATGACACCTCCTGCCTGATGCTCAATACGACCGGTTCGGGCCTGACGGACGCCCGCGCGCGGGAGCTCAGGAAGAAAGGGCTTTTCGCCGTAGGCATCAGCCTTGATTCCCAGGACCCCGAAGAGCACGACATGCTGCGCGGCAGGCGCGGGGCATTCCGGACGGCACTGGGAGCCCTCGAGATAGCGTCGGGGAACGGCCTTTACCCTTACATCGTGGCGGTAGCTACCCACAAGCTCATTCAGCCCGGGAACTTTATGAGGTTCATTGAATTTGCCAGGGATTCACATGCCCGTGAGGTGCACCTTCTCGAACCCTGCCCCACGGGAAGGCTTACGGGAAGGAACGACGTTGTGCTCTGCGGAGCCGAAAAACAGCGCATCCTCAATTATCAGAGGGCCGTCGCCGTACGGGAGGACCTCCCTGTCCTGTCAACATTCCTGTACCTGGAATCGGCAAAGGCATTCGGGTGCGGGGCCGGGCTCACCTACCTCTATATCGACGGCACCGGCGAGGTGTGCCCCTGCAACCTTGTGCCGCTGAGCTTCGGTAATGCCGCGGAGGAACCGCTCTCCGATATCCTTGCGCGAATGGGTAAATGCTTCGCCAAGCCGCGCACCTCCTGCGCAGGCCATACCCTGAGAGGGCATATCCCTGACGGCCCCCTGCCTGTTCCACGCCACACCTCGGAAGAGATATGCATGCGGCACCTCCCCCGCAAACATGGCGCCCCCCGCTTCTTCAACGTGAAAAAAAAGGCAACCTCGAGCGTTGGCCGCGAGGAACTTCAACGGGCCTATAACAGGATACACAGGGATTACGACACCTTCTGGCTGTCGGAGGCAAAAGGACCCATCGAAAAACTGGTGAAAAAGGTTGTTAAAAAAGACGTCCGGCGCATCTTCGAGGCGGGGTGCGGGAGCGGGTACGCGACAGCTCTCCTTGCCGGGTCATTCGGAAGGCCCTGCCGCATCACGGCGGCCGATATCTCGCGGGGAATGATCGGGATCGCAAGGCAGCGCATCCGCCTGGCGGGATACGACAACGTCCGCTTTGTTCTTGGTGACGCCCTTGATGCAATGGGGCGCCGCGGGCCCTTTGACCTTGTCTTTACCAGCTGGGTATTGGGGTACATACCGCTTAAACCCTTTTTTATGTCCGCCGCTTCCAACCTCAATGAAGGCGGGCGGCTCGCGTTCGTCGTCCACAGGGAAAATTCACCGGCACGTGAGCTCGGGGTGTTCCATGAACTTGTGGCCGCCGACCCCTCGGTGCTGCTCAAACAGGTCCGCTTCGATTTCCCGAAAGACCTCGCCCGCGTGGAGGCCCTCCTCAAGGAGTGCGGCCTTCGCCCCGAAGAGCTTCACGAAGGGCACATCACCTTTCATTACAATTCACCGGACGAGGTGCTTGAGCACCTCCTCAAGTCAGGTGCCGGAACGGCCTTTTACGATGCCATCGACCCGTCGAGGCGAAGGGACATGGAAGAACAATTCAAATCGGCCCTTGCCGACGGAAACCGCCCGAAGAGGGGCTACCGTGTCGTACACGATTTCATCCTCTGCGTGGCAGGAAAGGAAGGAAGACAATGAAGAACGTGATCGCCGTTGATATGGGCGGAACGAACACCAGATTCGCACATTTCGAACTTGATGACGATGGCGGACTGCGTTACGTCAACGGGCTGCGGCTGAAGACCGGTGAGGCCTCCTGTCTGGACGATCTCATCGATAAGGCACGCGAAGAGGGTTCCGTGGAACATGATGCCCGATGGGACGTTGCAGTTCTGGCGGTACCGGGGGCCGTGAAAGAGAACACCTACGCGAAGCTTGCCAACGTCCGCTGGGCAGTGGACGTATCGGGCCTCAGGCAGCGCCTGACGAACACAAAGATCTTCCTCATCAATGATTTTGTCGCCCAGGCCTACGCCTGTCCCCTGGAGGGACAGCTCAATAAAGAGACCATACAGGCGGGACAGAAGGAGAAGGGGGCCACCATGGCAGTCATCGGAGCCGGGACGGGCCTCGGGCACTGCGCTCTTGCAAGTACCCGACAGGGCAATTTTATCGCCGTTCCATCAGAGGCGGGACATGCCGGTTTTTCCTTTTGCGGGGAAACCGAGATCGCCTTTCAGGAGTACCTTCTCAAGGCAACGGGCGCTGCCTATCCTTACGGTGACCTGGTCGTTTCCGGGCCCGGCCTGTCGCAGCTTCACGCTTTCCTGACCGGTCGTGAGCTTGCCCCTGAACAGGTCGTACGCGAGATCACGCCTGATTCCGAAACGACCGTTCTTTTTTCCCGTTTCTACGCGCGTGCCTGCCGCAATTACGCGCTCACCGTCCTTGCCATGGGAGGGATCTATATCGCCGGCGGCGTGGCCATGAAGAACCCCTTTCTGGTGGTGAACGACCACTTCAGGAAAGAATTCGTCAATTCTGCGCATTATGGCACGATACTTGAGAAGATACCCGTTTCACTCATCCTGAGCGAGGACAGCGGTCTCTGGGGGGCCGCACACTTCGGCGCCATAAGCTTAAAAGAAGAAAGGCAGGCCCACTGAAAGGGGACAGATAATGGCATCCGACGAGAGGACACAATACAGCAAGCTCGTCTACATCGTGTCGGCGATCGCCGCCACGGGAGGACTGCTCTTCGGTTTTGACACCGGCGTCATATCGGGGGCGCTCCTCTTTCTTAAAAAAGAGTTCGGCCTGAGCTCTCTCGGCCAGGAGATCGTGGTGAGTGCCGTCCTGATAGGCGCCATCATCGGATCGGCGGCAAGCGGCCGCATCACGGACCTCTTCGGCGGCAAGCGGGTGATCTTCTGCACGGCCGTCATCTTTGCCCTGGGCACCATCGTGACCTCCACTGCCCCATCGGTGCACCTCGTGATCGCGGGCCGGGTTGTCCTCGGCATCGCCATCGGCATCGCTTCCTACACGGTGCCGCTGTATATATCCGAAACATCCCCGGCGAAGATACGGGGTGCGCTGGTTTCCCTCAACCAGCTCATGATAACGATCGGCATCCTTGTCTCATACATGATCGATGACCTCTTCGCTGCCTCGCAGCACACATGGCGCGCCATGTTTGCCGTCGGCATCATCCCGTCGATGATATTAGGGGTGGGCCTTATTTTCCTTCCCGCAAGTCCGCGGTGGCTCATGGCCCGCAAAAGAGAGGATGAAGCCCGTGACGTCCTGAAACGTCTTGTTCCGGCATCAGATATCGAGGGCCAGATCGACGAGATGCGAACATTCATTGCCGGCGAGGCGGTAAGCGGCGGATGGCGTGACCTCGGCCAGCCCTGGGTCAAACCGGCCTTCTTCATGGGCATAGCCATCATGTTCTTCCAGCAGGCAACGGGGATCAACACGATCATCTACTACGCGCCGACCATATTCCAGATGGCAGGCTTCGGCTCGGAAACGGCGGCAATTACCGCTACCGTTGCCGTTGGAGCGATAAATGTTGCCATGACGATCCTATCGCTCTTCCTTATCGACCGGTTAGGGCGAAGGCCCCTTCTTCTCATAGGCCTTGCGGGTATGGTTGTGAGCCTTGTCGTCGTCGGCCTTGCCTTTTCATTCGGCGGCAGTCTTGGGCAAGGATTGAAATGGGCGTCCGTTGCGGGCATCTTCGTCTATATCGCGTCCTTCGCCGTAAGCCTCGGCCCCATCGCCTGGCTTCTGATCTCCGAGATCTACCCGATGGGGATCAGGGGACTCGCAATGAGCCTCTCCACCGTCGCGAACTGGCTATTTAACTTTTTCATCGCCCTGACGTTCCTGAGCCTTATCGAAACACTTGGGAAACCGCTCACCTTTTTCCTCTTTGCCGCGATCGGCGTCATGGGGTGGTTCTATTGCTATTTCAAGATACCCGAGACAAAGGGCTGCTCACTGGAGCGCATCGAGGCGGACATGCGGGCCCTGAAACCGTCACGTCAGTGGGGAAGATAGAAACGGTTTCAGAGTTTGAGAACCGTTTCAGGGTTTAAAAATACTTAAAGATTATCTCACGCCCGTTCTGAAAATAAGGGTTATAGTGATATAAAACTAAAAAGGAGGGTTATTATGGCAGGTCCCAGGGAGATTAAGGCAAAAGGGATGAACGTAAGGAAATTTATCGACGGGAAAATTGAAGAGATACGCGCCACTGTCGGCAAAGGGGTGGCAATAAACGCCCTTTCGGGGGGAGTCGATTCATCGGTCGTCACCATGTTGGGACACAAGGCACTGGGCGATAAGCTGAAGACCTGTTTTATCGATAATGGCCTCATGCGCAAGGACGAACCCAAACGTATAGCCACCATCTTCCGGGGTCTTGGCGTCAATATTGAGATCGTCGATGCGAAGGCAAAGTTCTTCAAGGCTTTGAAGGGGCTCACCGATCCGGAGCAGAAAAGGGAGGCCATCACACAGACCTTTTACAAGGATGTCTTCGGTAAACTCGTCAATAAAAGCAGGGCGAAGTGCCTTCTGCAGGGGACGATACTCACCGATGTCGATGAAACGGTGGCAGGTATCAAGAGACAGCACAATGTCTTTGAACAGCTCGGTATAGACCCCCAAAAGGCCTTCGGGTACCGCATACTTGAACCCCTCGTCGCTCTCCGCAAGGACGGTGTGCGCAAGGTGGGCGCTGCCCTGGGCCTCCCCGTGTCCATGTATAAACGGATACCCTTCCCGGGGCCTGCCCTTGCCGCACGCGTCGTTGGCGAGATCACACGTGAAAAGATCGAACTTGTAAGGCTTGCGACGGTCGTCGTCGAGGAAGAGCTGGCAAAAGTGAAGGCATTCCAGTACATGGCCATCCTTCATGAGGACAGGATGACGGGGATGCGTGACGGCAGGAGGGACTTCGGTCGCCAGATAGAGGTGCGCTGCTGGGATTCCATCGATGCCCGGAAAGCGACGCCGACGGACCTGCCCTTCGCGAAGCTCACAAAGATCGCGGCGAGGATCTGCAAGGAAGTGCCGGGCGTGGTAAGCGTGACGTATAATATAGCGACAAAACCGCCCTCTACGATCGAGGCGATCTAAGGAAAAGGGTTATAGGTTATAGGTTACAGGTTATTGGTAATTATTAAAGCTTTTTTCCCTTTAGCCTATGACCCATAACCCATCACCCATAACCCGCCTTTTCAGTTCTTCTTCCTTTTCTTCTCGGTGCGGGCCTCTTTTTCCTGTTCGTAGATGTCCTCGGTGAGGGTTGCCACGCGCTCGCGCCAGCGGGGGTCGTTCTTGTTTATCTCCACCTCTTCGTAGAAGTCAGATATGCTGTGGTTGAGCAGCTTGTAGGGGTTGTCGTCTGAATCGATATCGAAGAAGGTGTGCCTAAGTTCATGGCGCAGCACCTTCACCCTGTCGAGGTCGGTGGTGTTGTCCCAGCACTTTTTATCGAGGGTGATGATATAGTCGTAGCCCTCCGCGACATCCGCCTTTTGCCTGGTAAGGTGGCGCATGAGGTCGTTCGTCTTGATTATCCTGGCAAGGACGATCATCCCGCCCGATTTTCTTTTCTTCAGGTCAAAAAGGACCTTTATCTTTGCATTCTTCAATTCCGGAAAATCCTGTGATCTCACTTCTTTGAGCAGGTCGAGGACGTGCTCGTTCACCTCGTCGTAGCGCAGACCCATATTAAGCCTCCTGAGAAGAAACGAATTTTATGCGGACGGGGAAGATTAACATGACGGACCGCAAAAAAGCAAGGAGGCCACGAATGTCTTTGCCTTCTTGACAGGACGGCGGCAGAACCGTTATAAATGCATAGTGAAAAAAATAATGTGTCGTAACGACCGGCGCTGTAGAAGACATTTTTTGAAAAAGACCCTGTGGACATGCCTTATTTTCATCGCCTTCTTGTCCCTCACGGCATGCTCGACGAATTCCGGCTTCGCCGAGCGTGAGGGATTCATAAACGTCACCGGCGGCAGGGTGTGGTACCGGATCGTCGGCTCCGGCAATGAGACCCCGGTCATCCTGATCCACGGCGGCCCCGGAAGCGCCAGCGATTACTTGAGGCCCCTCGAAAAGCTCGCCGTCGACCGACCCGTCATCTTTTATGATCAGCTCGGATGCGGACGCTCGGACCGGCCCGAAGAAAAGGGCCTCTGGCGCATCGAAAGGTTTGTAGAAGAACTGGCGCAGGTGCGCAAGGCCCTGAAACTGAAAGAGGTCCACATATACGGCCACTCGTGGGGCACCATGCTCGCCGTAGACTACATGCTCACAAAACCGGAAGGCGTGAAGGGCCTCGTCCTCGCGAGCCCCTGCCTGAGTGTGAAGAGATGGGTGGAAGACGCACAGGTGTTCATCTCGCAGCTTCCGTTCAAGGTTCGGCAAACCATCAAACGTAATGAAGAGGAAGGAACAACGGAATCAAAGGAATACGAGTGGGCGGTCGCGGAATACCTCAAGCGTCATGTCTGCCGCCTAAACCCATGGCCCACCGAACTTGTGCGGTCGTTCGATATGTCAAACCCGGCGGTCTACAAGATCATGTGGGGGCCAAGTGAGTTCCATCCCACCGGCAACCTGGGAACATACGAGCGTGCCGGGCGCCTCGGCGAGATAACGGTGCCGACGTTCTTTACGGCCGGGCGATACGACGAAGCGACACCGGAGGCAACGGCCTGGTACCGCAGCCATGTTCCGAACTCCACGCTGCGGATCTTCGAAAAAAGTTCGCACATGGCCATGTTCGAAGAGCGCGAAGCCTATGTGCAGGGCATCAGGGAATTCTTAAAACACGTGGAAAAGGACAGGTCGGCAGGAAATTGAAAACCTGGCGGGTCTCAAACGGCCGGCCCTATTTCGTGTACCACTTCCTGCCTGTGGTTTTCACAAAGATCCGGGCGATGGTCCCGCAATCATCGCAAACATCGGCAAAGAACGCTTCGGTGCCTATCACGAGGAAACCGGTCCTGTACTTAAGTCCTACACTGTCCGCTTCTGCCGTCAGGCCCACGCTGACGTTGCCTGTAATATTGGTCCCACCGCAATGAGAACATTTGCGAGTACCCCCTGACGTTCCTTCCATACACACCTCGCTCGCACGTCGATCCTGTTTTTTTACGTACAACCAACGAACATCACGCGCTGGTTATTTGAATAACCTAAAATGACCCTTCAAGAATGTCAAGGCACATCGAAGCGCTTTGCTTTTGTTCCACCACCGCCTTGTATGTCCGGACGTTTGATGGTATCGTATGGGACGAAACAGGCACCGCTCAATGCGCTTTATTGCTGACCTTCATATCCATTCGCGTTTTTCACGCGCCACAAGCCCGGACATGACGCCGGAGTCGCTCTATAGATGGGCCCGGCTGAAAGGGATAACCGTCGTCGCCACCGGCGACTTCACCCACCCGGCATGGCTCAAAGAACTCGGACGAAAACTCGATTTTACCGGAAACGGCCTTTTCACGCTCCGTGAAGAATTCCGCAGCAACGAAATACCCGCCTCGTGCATATCGGATGTATTCTTTCTCATGAGCGCCGAGATAAGCTGCATCTACAGCAAACACGGGAAGACCCGCAAGGTCCATTGCGTTGTCCTCGCGGGCGACATGGAGAGTGCCCTGCGCCTCCAGGGAAGGCTTTCCAGGATCGGCAACATTGCATCCGACGGCAGGCCCATACTCGGCCTTGACGCTAAAAAACTCCTCGGGATCGTCATGGACGAATGTCCCGGGGCCATTTTCGTTCCGGCCCACGCCTGGACCCCTCACTTCTCCGTGTTCGGCGCATCCTCGGGTTTCGATTCGCTGGAGGAGTGCTTCGAAGAGCTCACCCCCCACATTCACGCCATCGAAACAGGCCTCTCCTCGGACCCCGCCATGAACTGGCGGCTGTCTGCCCTGGATGGCCTGACCCTGCTGTCCAACTCCGACGCCCATTCCCCTCAGAAGATCGGCAGGGAGGCGAACATCTTCAACACCGAACTTTCATACGATGCCATCGCAGATGCCATAAGGACGAAAAAAGGTTTCGAAGAGACCATCGAGTTCTTCCCGGAAGAAGGCAAGTACCATTATGACGGCCACCGGTCCTGCAAGGCGAGGATGTCGCCGGAAGAGACCGTGGCGGCTGATCATCGCTGCCCCGTCTGCGGCAAAAAAGTGACGGTGGGGGTCCTGCACCGGGTGGCCGCCCTTGCCGACAGGCAGGTTGGCCGCAAACCTGTCGACGCGAAACCCTTCCATACGCTCATCCCCCTCAGGGAGGTCATCGCCGGCACCGTCGGGACGGGCCCTCAGGCAAAGAAGGTCGACAGGGCATATTTCGAGCTTATTGAACGGTTCGGCAGCGAACTCGCCATCCTCATGGAGACACCCGTCGATGAGATGATCGGGGCGGGCCAAGCAAGAATAGGTGAGGCACTCCTGCGGATTCGCTCGGGCAGGGTCAGGATCGAGCCCGGCTACGACGGCGAATACGGAAAGGTCAGCATCTTTGAGAAAAATGGAGCCGAAATCAAAAAATAGCATACAAGGACCCCATCATGACCGATCCCGATTTCTTACCCGTTACCGCCGCCGTTATTGAAAAGAACGGCAAGGTCCTTATCGCCCGGCGCAAACATCCATTCATGGGGCACAACTGGGAATTCCCCGGCGGCAAGCTGGAGGACAACGAATCCCTGGAAGAGTGCCTGAAACGGGAGATCCGCGAGGAACTCGGCATCGATATTGCCGTTGGGAAACTCATCTCATCGAGAAAACACGTCCTCAACTGCCAGTCCGCCATTGTCCTTTACGCCTACCGCGCACGCTGCCTCTCCGGCAATATCGTCCTCAACGACCACGAAGAGATCGCATGGGTCGCACCCGAAGACTTACAGAAATACAGCTTCCCCGACCCCGATTGGCAGATAGTGAAGGATATACTGAAAGCAGGGGACAGGGGCTAGGGGATCAGAAAAAGATTCCGGATTTAGAGAAAAACAAAAAAAGCCGGTCCAATAATGTCTGTTTTGCCTTTCTCTGAATCCTGAGCCCTGAATCCTTACCCCTTCACTACTACAGATGTTTCCCTGTCAAAGGGATTTGTCCTTATGGCGAGGGAAAAGAGGAAAGGGTAGTTGTTCTTGAGGTACTTCATGTAGATCAGCCATTCACCTACGATCAGGTGGTAGGCACGTTTGATGTCTCCCGCCAGGTGGTCGCTGTCAGCCTTGGGAACGTTATCGAACCCCTCCCGGTAGGCAAGCTCTTCGGCGAGGTGAAAGACTGCGCGCAGGAGATCCGTGAAGGACTGGTGTTCCATGAGCACGGGATTTTCAAGGAGCCGCACGAGAAAATCACGCCTTTCCATGAGAAATTTTTTCAGCACCGCAAAATCTATGTGTTCCAGTTTGGCACCGTAAGCGTGACTCCGGGAGTCCTTTATCGCCCCCTGGAAGTCCTTGTCTGTCCAGTTCGCGGTTACGGTGAGCCCGGGCCGGACAATATCGAACTCAGGGTCGTAGCGGGAGAAGGTATTTAGCAACCCTATCCCGACCTCGCTGAAAAAGACGCCGATGACCATGTTGAGCTTCTCCATCCGGCTTTCGAATTCCCGCTTGGCGAGCATCATCTCCGTCACGTTCGCGATGACGCCAAGGAATGTCCCCACCCCCATGATGATGATGACAACGGCGAGGACCTTACCCCATTCGGTGACGGGATGGACATCGCCGTAGCCGACGGTCGCCATGGTGACGATCACAAAATAGGCTGAATCGATGAGAGACCTGTTCTCAACGACCATGAAGCTGACCGTTCCAATGACCATGACGGAAAAAAAGACGATGAGAAAGATCTTGAGCCGGGTCTTAAGATGGTCCCGCATAAGATTCCATTCTATACGAAATACCCGGTCTTATCAAATCAAAAACCTGTTCGGCCCAACGTCGTGTCAAAAGGGAGGTAATGGGGGAAAACAGCTTGACGGCCCGTTGATAAACACAAACAAAACGAAAAGGCCGTCTCACGCCCGTTCACCCGCCTGTGGCGGGATCACTGGAGGCAAAGAGAATAAAGAGGAAGACTAAAAGCTTCCCGGAAATTCCTGAGACTTCGGGAATTTCCGGGGACTGCCGATCCCGCTTTTACGCTTATGACGGGCGGGATTATAAAGAAACCTTAGATGCAGTATATTGAATTTCGGACTTAGAATATCGTAAAGATAAAAGATACTAGTTCTAAAAAAGCTTTTATATTTCCCGCTTTAGCGGGATCGGAGTGCGGCCTGATCTTGGCCTTCTCTAAGATCTGGACGCAATTTTTGGGCTTCCTCTTCCATCTCCGTTCCACGCCTCAGGCGTGGTCCAGCGAGACCATTTAGGGAGGAGCGGGCGTGAGACAAGTCTTTTATTTTCAAAGGTTTGTGCGGTTCAAGCCGGTTTCAGCAGCGATTGGAAATAATCGCTTATCTCCGGTGTCGTGTCGCTGAAATCGAAGCGGTCGATGAAGGCCGCCACGTCGAAGCCCTTGCCTTCCCTGAAGACGGCGTTAACCCGGGCGTAGATCTCGCCCGCACCGTCCTCGACCCAGGCTGTGGCAAAGATGTTCTTTTCCTCGATCCTCACGAGTTCACCCTTGGCGCGGTAAAGGCTGCTGCACATGACGGGTTTGAAGAATTCCATTTCCACCTTTCTCGTCATGGCGATCTTCTTTGTCCTCATGAAGATGACATACCAGATGATGACGTCGAGTACACCGAAGATCATGCCGCCGTGCAGGACCTCCGCATAGCCCTCGAATCGGTTATCGACGAAAAGGTCGCAGTAAACGATGCCGTCCTCGTAGGACATCTGGAGTTGAAGCCCGTCTTCTCTCTCGGGACTTAAGAAAAAGGACTTTTTGTACGCCGGAAGTCTGCCGTTCATGATGTCGCCTCCGGGGGAGGGTTGCGTTTTTTTCGCGATGGGCCTCCTGGATCGGACGCCTTCTTCAGGTAGCCCATGCCCAGTTGGCCGCAGGCGCCGCCGACATCCTGCCCGCGCGAATCGCGGATGATGGTTGTAAAATAACGGTCGATGAGATACTGATGAAATTTATCGACCTGTTCCCTTTCGGGCGTCTCGAATTCTGCATAGGACGATCTGTTATAGGGGATGAGGTTGATCTTGCATTTTATGTCCTTCAAAAGCTCAGCGAGCCTTTTCGCGTCATTGAGGGAATCGTTGACACCCTTGATGAGAATATATTCGAAGGTGATCCTCGTACGTTTCGTCCCCTTGAAGCCCTTCACGAAATCCATGATCTTGCCGATGGAATAAAGCCGGTTGATGGGCATAAGCATGGAACGCGTCGCATCGTCGGCCGCGTTGAGGGAGATGGCAATGACGGCCGACTTCGAGTCCAGCGCCTTAAGGCCGTCAAGAAGCCCCACGGACGAGAGTGTGATCTTGCGATAGGAAAGATCGAGACCGGCGGGGTCCTTCAGGATATCCAGGGCCGCTTTTACATTATCGATATTGTCCATGGGTTCGCCCATACCCATGAAGACGATATTGGTAACAGGATTTTTACCGGTCTTTTTCAGGTGTTCCCTCACCGTCATGAACTGTCCCACGATCTCCGCCGCGTCCAAGTTTCGCTTGAAACCCATCTTGCCCGTCACGCAGAACCTGCACCCCATACGGCACCCGATCTGGGTGGAGACGCACAGGGTGGTGCGGTTCTTTTCGGGCATGAGCACACTCTCGATGACATGTCCGTCCTGGGCGATGAGGGCAAATTTTGTCGAGCCGTCACGGGAAGAGAGCGCTTCGCCAACGGGCAGGACCTTCAAGGAGAACATCTCGCCGAAGATTGTCCGAAGCCCCTTCGGAATGTTGGTCATATCCTGGAAATCGAGATTACCCTGGTTATAGACCCAGCGAAAGAGTTGGCGGGCACGGTATTTTTCCTTACCCAGCGCGCCGATCTGTGTTTCGAGGTTAGAGAGAGTGAGACCAAAAAAATTTTCCATTGCGTTGCAGGCTCTCCGATGCGGTTTTTAGACCTTCAGACAGCCATACAATAACAGAAATGACTTATTCTTTCAAGGTATTCCGCTTCTTACCGCCTGTAGGGGTGTCCGCGATAACCCCGGCCCGGCCCATGCCCGCCGCGGTAAGGCCCCCACCCCCGGTACCTGGGACCGCCATACCAGTACCTCGGGCCGACATAGCCGCGATAATATGGGCCATACCAGCCGCCGTAGGGGTATGTCCGCCAATATCCGGGGTAATAGTAGCCATAGACCGGGACGCTTTCCACATAGACGTATCCGCCGGTTGCCACCTGCCGCCCGCCTCCGTCAGGGTCGGCGGGGTATGCCGGCGGTCCCTCGGGGGCAGAGCTCCGGCCCTGCCCGGGTGGCGGCTGCGCTTCGCTGTCGCGCGTCCTGTTCCACCGCTCCCATTCGTCGGCAGGACGGGGCTTCGTATAGAGAGGGCGGTTGCCGTCCTTCTTCATGACAAGGCGCGTACCGGCGATGATCTTCATTTTGCCCTTCGGCTGGGCAACGTACAATTCGCCTGCGATGACGGATATCTCCGTGTTTCCTTTGGTGTCTACGTCCACACGGAAAGTCGCCCGCTCGAAGACGTCAAGCTGGGCCGATGAGGTGTTTAGAAAGAGGGGGTATCCCTTGAGCCCGCGAAAGTTCACATACGCCCTGCCGCTTTCCATGTAAAGCTGGATGGCTGACTTTTCAATAGAGAGAACCTTCAACTGGCTTCCTCTGGTGATCCGCAGCAAACTGCCATCGCGCACGAAGAGCTCAGCGTTGCCGGGATTGGTGATCTTGAGCGCGTCCCCTTCTGCAAGGGGCGTGTTGACGGTCGCGGGAAGCCATCGCTGTGTGCCGGCGGGGAGGAACTGAACGCTCCCTTCGGTATAACGCAGGTAGATGGCACCGGGTTCAGAGGCAAAAAGGGGCGCGGCAAGCAGGGTGAAGATAAGTCCTGTTATTAATGCCTTAATGGTAATTCGCACTTTGCCGTTCCCCTTTTTTCATTTTACCACCTTCAGCGTTAAAAGTGTACCTCTCGTTTCTAGCGCCTTGCGGCGTTCTGTTGGAATTGCGGTTTATTGTCCCTGTTCACTTCGGGCGGTCTTGAATTCCCCCTGTTGTCATCGTTATTCCTGGGTGCTACCCTCGCCGGCGGTACCGACGGTGCCGGTGAAGAGACCGTGGTGCTGACCTTTTCCTTCGACGGGCTTTGTCTTGCCGGCTCGACCCTGGCCTGGACGGGATTTTCCCTGCGCACCTCGACAGGTTTTACTTGATCGCGTGGAGGTGCCTGGCGCACGGGCTCAGGTGCCCTGGCAACGGGTTGCGCCGGGCGCTGCGGGTTCTGTACCGGCTTCGCCGTCACTACGGGCGGCCTTACCTGAGCGGTTGCGGGCCTGACAGGCGCAACCGTGCTCACCTTAACACTGTTGTTCGGCGAGTTCGGCTGGCGCGTCCTGTCGGGCGGTGTAACAACCGCCGCCTTTGAGACCGGTTGCAACGTTCTTTGCGTGACGGCAGACTGGCCGTTCGTTATACGTTCCTGCAGGGGCCGTGAAACGATCTGCCCCTGCTTTTTATTCTCCTCGATCTTCCTGTCGTCTGGGGGAACGTTCAATGCGGGTTGCACCCTGGCGCCCTGCTGCCCTGCCTTCACATCAACCTTTCGCGCGTTGTCAATACGGTCTTTCATGGAATGGCCGTCTTTGGTCCCTGCGTGTTCATTGGTGCTTCTTTGCCCTTTATCGCTGTATTGTTGGGGATGGCCGTTGTTCTCTGCGTTTGCATTGACGGAACTTTTGACTGGCCCGGCGTCACGCCCCGTGTGTTAGCACCCTGCACAGCACTTCCTGCAGGTCTCTGCAGGACAGGTCTTTTCTCATCGACTTTTTGAACGGTCTTGAGGTTATTTTTGATCGCTATCCCATCAGTTCTTGACTGTCCCAGGGGCTTCTGCCCGGTAATGGTCTCCTTTTGCGGCATCTTTCCCCGGTCGGTAACCTGGGGCTGCATATTTTTTGTCCCTGCTGGTACAACGTTGGGCGGCAGATTCACCCTTCTCAATGATACCGCCCCGGTCCTTGCCGTGTTCACGTTGACGGCCTTTTGGCTGAGAAGCTGGTTACGGTCCATGGTCACCACAGAATTGCTCACACCGGCATTCTTATAAACGGTTTTCGTGGCACTCACCGACTTCTCGATGGTGACGTTCCTGTATGCATTGTAAGCGTTCGTCTGATGTATAACGGGAGCCTGGCGGCGGTCGTAGTTTTCACCAGGGGCCAGCGGCACCCACCCCACTCGGTCCGATGAATGTACCCATGCAACGTGGGCCGGTGCCCAGCGGACATTTCCACGCGCGGGGGGCACCCAGCACCACCCGGCGTTGCGGTGATAGGCCCACCGTCCGTAGTGGTACGGCGCCCATCCCCACGGCTCGTAACCGATCCATACATAGCTGTCCCTTACCCAGTCCCAGCGGCCGACACGATACGGGGACCAGGTGCTGGCGGTGATGACCGTGGGGACCCAGACGTAGCCGTACTCCTCTGTGTACGCCCACTGGCCGTTGGTGTCAAGATCCGATGAGTACGCCCTCAGTTCATCCGGGAGGTAGGCGTAGCTTTCTCCGGCGCTGTAGCCCTGGAGTGTTGCAATGTCGCGGTCGACGTTCCACTTCTGCCATTCGTCCACGCCGCGGAGCCCCGCAAGAACAGGCGCCGAGCCGTCCGCCCTCAGGACAATGCGCTCGCCGGCCTTCACGGGCATCTTGCCCTTTTGCTGCGCCGCGTACACCATGCCTTTATAGACGGACACCTCGGTCGTCCCATCGTCGTACGCATCAACCCGGAAGGTGGCGGGCGTTGTTACGTCCAGAGCCGCAGACGGCGTATCGAAGAAGATGGGGACCTCTTTCGAGCCTTTCGCGCTAATGTACGTCGTGCCGCGGTCAAGTTTGAACTGCACGCCGTTTTGTTCGACGGCGATGATCTTCATTGTAGAGTTTTTTCCGATTCGGACGAGGCTGCCGTCTTTCATAAAAAGTTCCGCCCTGCCTGCTGCGGTGGTGCGGACCGTGTCGCCCTCAATCAGGGGGGTGTTCACGGCCGCGGCCATCCATTGCGGCGACCCTGCCTCAACGAGCTCTACATTTCCCTCGATATAACGTATATAAAGCGTGTCGGGATCGGCCGCATGAAGCTGAATTGCTATCACGAGCAATAAGCCAGCCATCATGCCCGCCTTTAACAGATTTGAACGTTTCATGTGTTCCCCCGTTATTCTTTCGTTACCACTGCATTGAGCAATACTCGTACCATAGTGTTCATGCTCTCTATCTTATTGTTATAATGGCTTTATTGTGAATGGTGTTGAACGTTTTCAAGGCAATATGTGTCGATGAGGGCCTGCGGTGGCGACAATAGTGTCGAAAAGGCAAAAGATATGTCTCACGCCCGTTCGTCGCTTCGCTCCTCTCTTGAGCCCACAGAGTGCACAGAGGAAGCTTAAAGATGGCGTCCAGATCCCGGAGACTGCCGGGATCGGTCCGCACTTGCATCGCCTGGCGGCGAGGATTAAAAATATCTGTAAAAAACTGATGATAGGGTTTCTTTTCAATCCCGCTCGCCATAAGCGAAGAAGCGGGATCGAGGGTGCCGCTTACCCTTGGTAGGCTCCGAGGGTAAGCGGCAATAATGTCTTTCTCTGCGTATCTCTGTGGGCTCGAGTCCCGCCACGGCGGGACGGGCGTGAGGCAAGTCTTTTTGCCCTTCGTTTGGAGATTGTCTTTACTTCAGACCGACACGGAATTGTTGGTGCGGAAGCCTTTGATCTTCTTTCCTTCCATCGCCTTCAGGAAGGCGGCGACGAGGCGTGCGGTCCTGGGGTTCATCTACGAATTCGTTCCCGTGCGTGTCGAACCAGACAAAGCGCTTTTCCTTGATGAGGGTGGTAAAGATGTGCCTGTCCCGGGGGCTTTTGCCCATCCTTCCCGCACCGGCCAGGTCTTCGAGGGTTCCCGCTTCGGGGCTGGCATCGATGAGGGCCTTGACGACGTTGATGAATCTGAGAAGTTTCATGAAGGTGAATGTCGTCTCCCTGGGGAATAGGGGGTCAACCGGGTACATCACGCTGGAGCGGGTCACGGGGAAAAGGCCCCCGGGATCGTCCTTACAGATGTCATGAAAGAGGGGACTGCCCGGAGCAAGGTAGTAAATGCTGGGCCCGGGGAGCACCCTTTTGCCCATGAGAAAGACCATTGTATCTATGATCTCCCCCGGCGTCTGCCCCGGAAGGCCTATGATAAAATGCGTCTCCACGAGAAAAGGGGAGCCTTCGAGCCAGTCGAGGAGGCTGAGCAGGTTCGCCGGATAGGCGCGACGCTGGGAGTCATGGACAACGGGCGAGGTGTCAACGAGGGAAAAATTTAAACGCGAGAACCCGGCATCATGCATCTTTTCAAGGGTCTTCACGTCCAGCGTCTGACCGTAAAGGCCATTCATGGCGGAGAGCGTCAGGCCCTTGCCTTTCACAAGATCGAGGACCTCATGGAAGAAGGGAATGTCGAGGTTCAGCATGTCGTCCTCGAGATCGATGGCCCTGGTCCCGAGATCCACAACCTTTGATATCTCTTCCTCTATGGCATTGAGACTGCGCCTGCGGTAAGGCACGGGGGGTTTTCCGCAAAAGGCGCATTGGAAAGGGCAGCCCCTGGATGTGAGAAAGAACGTATACGGTCGTTTGCCTATGTGATAATCCTCGACGGCCAGGAGGTCCCGGGCCGGGATGAGATCGATATCGTCCTCCGCATTTATGCCGCCGACGTGGAAAGTGCCCCCGCGGAGGAAAGATAGCCCCGGTATTGATGACAACACCCTGTTTCGGGTACCGCTTAAAGCGCGAAGAAGCTCAAAAAAAGGTGTCTCCCCCTCACCCCGGACCACATAGTCGACATTTTTATCTTTAAGGACGTATTCAGGAAAGACCGTCGGGTGAGTGCCGCCCATGACGGTGATGATGTGCCTGTCCACCTCTTTCGCGATAGCGGCAACATCGATCGCCTCCCTGGAGTACGCGGTGAATGAGCAACTGACGCCCACAAGGTCGGGCTGCTGCGACCTGATCGCTTCCGCTATCTCTTCCCTGTCCATCCCGTAACGGGAATATCGCCCGAAGAGCGAAAAGGGCGTTTTCCTGTCGTCGCGGTAAAAGGGTGCCAACTCCGGAAAATCCAGGTCCTGCAGTACTTTCGGCTTCACGCCCGTTCGGCAATCGAGAACAGAAACGTCACAGATATCCCGTATCTTTGAGGCGATATAAAGAAGCGCCAGCGGATATGTCCTTATGGCGGTATCATAAAAATCCTCGATGGGCGGCTGTACGAGAAGGACTTTCATGGAACAAGCATAACCGGCAACTTCTTTATTCTCCTGGATGTTCAGAGACTGGTAACCGGGGGTCCCCGGAGGTTTCACGCTGATCCATTCGAACCACTTTTTCACGCACCAGTTCGATATGTTCTTTCAATGTGTAAAGTTCGCCATAGAAATTGAGCGGTATGCTGACCTTATTGGCAGCCGCCTCGATCCGGTCGAGCTTTGCGGAACGATCAACAACATGTCCCGGCCGCGATTGTTGCGTTACTTCCAGCTCAAGATATTTCAATTCACCATACAAACGATAGAGTTTTGATCTGTTTCGCCAGGAATAGAACCATGGAAGGATCCTCATAAGGGGGAATATGACCGCAAGCACCGGGATCAATATCTTGACTATACGGTCCAGCAATACGGCAACCCAAAAAGGCAGGTAATCGAGTAAAAAAGGGCGGCCCGTTTTATAGAACCTTTCCGCCTGGTCGCTAAGTGGAAAATCCTGGGCCTTGGGAACGGGAAATTCTCCCGACTTGTTTACCCAACCGGCACCCCCATGGATCTCAGACGCAGCATCGAGCAGGAGGTACATCAAGGCAGGGTGCATCGTGTTACGCACAACAAGGTTCGTTGTCGGCGCTACGAGATGGATGTCCGATGGCGGCAATCTTTTCGCGATGTTCACTATGCCCTTCGGCAATATCACATGGAACAGGCCTGGGATAAGCCTTGTATATGCTTCCGCCTGGGCCAGGCTCATAAGCTTCACGTCGTGAGCATTAAGCAGTTCCTGCATAAACAATGTATCAGTTGAACCGATCGTAATAACAACGTCAATCCTGTCCTCCTTCAGTGCCGTGATCGCCGCTCCATCTGCAAGGTCCAGCAGGATGGTGGGCAGATCTGCCGCGTTGCCTGCCTTGAGCAATTCGAGCGACAGTTTCCGCAGGCCGCTGCCCACCGGCCCTATGGCGATCCTCTTTCCTTTGAGCTGTGAAAAATCATCGAGCGTTCCTTTACCTTTATAAAACACCCATATTGGGCTGTACGTGATGCTCCCCAGGGAAAGCAGGTTTGGCGCGTCAGTGCCGGAACTCGTCCCCCCTTGGACAAATCCGACATCAACTTCCATCGTTCTATCCTTCAGTCGGTTGAAATTTTCCACTGATCCGGAAGAATTGAGGAGTTTGAGATGCACATTCGAGCGTTCCAGGATCTCCTTGTAGCGCTCACCGAAATTAGCATAAGTACGGCCTTCGATCCCGGTAGTCATGACGATAGTGCCGGGAGGCGCAGGCTGGACAACATAATAGGCGATCAGGAAAACGGCAAGGACAACCAGCAGCGCTGGGATAATAAATCTGAAAAGTTCGCGGGTCGAAATGTCACGAAACTTTATCTTCCTCATTCCCGGTTTACCTCACGCAAAATAAACCTGTCGTCGCAACTTAGCAACGCTTGCCTCTGTCCTTTCTTCTGATCGTTGTGATCTTTCCATCGGTCATTTTGGTCATTGGTCATTGTTTTTCTTAGTCCATCATTCCCCACTTCTTCTCTTCAAATATATAATAGGCCTTTCCATATGGCGGTTTTTTTATGTATATCAGGGTGTGTTGTTTTTCTCTGGAGATGTATTTGAAATCGTTCGCGTAGAGGGTGTATTTTGCCGCCGGCACCTTTGGCAAAAATTCGGGAACGAGGTCTGAGAGCTGCCCGGGGTAGGTGCCCCTCTTCTGCATGTAGCTTTCCGCGGCGGCGATGATCTCTGCGGCGCTGCGTTTTGCAAAACGGTTGTTTGCCATGGTGATGCCCATCGTCAGCAGGAACATAACGAGATAGATAACGACCTTTTTCATCCGCACGCCGCCTTCCGACCCTTTTTGCAAAAGCGATACAACGGCGAGGATCACAAAAACAACAAAGGCCGTAAGGGGTGATTCAAATAGAAAAGCAAAGAGAAAGATAAGGATCACAGCTATGATCGCGGCTCGAACAAGACCTTTTTTTTCCATTTTAACTCCCCGTTGGTTCAATTTTGTATCTATTCTATCAGAGTCGGGGAGCAAATCCAATACCCATGAAAGACGGTTTCAAGGTTTCACGGCTTGTTGATGAACCCAAAGAAAATAAAAAGGCGGGGTTTTTAAGGCCCCGCCTTTTGTGCTTCATCCTTTAGGACTATTTCGATTTTTTCTGAAGGTATTCGTCCATGGCCTTTGCCGCTTTGCGTCCGGCGCCCATGGCGAGGATGACCGTGGCGGCACCCGTTACGATGTCACCGCCGGCGAAGACGCCTTCGCGGCTTGTCTGACCGGTCTCTTCGTCCGCCTGGATGTTCCCGGATTTCCTGAGCTCCAGGCCCGGGGTGGTCGATGTGAGGATGGGGTTCGGGCCCTGGCCGATGGCCACAATGACGACATCGACATCGATGATAAAGTTGGAGCCCTTTATCTCAACGGGCCTTCTTCTGCCTGACGCGTCGGGCTCACCGAGCTCCATCTGCACGCACTCCAGTCCCTTCACCCAGCCGTTCTCATCGCCGACTACCCTGATCGGGTTGGTGAGGAGCCTGAAATCGATCCCCTCTTCCTCGGCGTGGTGCGCTTCTTCCGCGCGGGCAGGCATCTCTTCGCGGCTGCGGCGGTAGACGAGGTACACGTCCGCGCCGAGGCGCTTGGAAACCCTGGCGGAGTCCATGGCGACGTTGCCGCCGCCGATAACGGCCACCCTGTTGCCGACCCTGACGGGTGTATCGTATTCAGGGAAGAGGTAGGCCTTCATGAGGTTCGCCCTGGTGAGGAACTCATTGGCGGAATAGACGCCGTTCAGGTTCTCGCCGGGGATATTGAGGAAGTATGGAAGGCCCGCGCCTGTGCCTATGAAAGCGGCGTCGCAGCCCTGCTCGAAGAGCTCGTCGAGGGTCACGGTCTGGCCGACTATGGCATCGACCTTGATCTTTGCGCCCAGCTTTTCCACATAGTCCACTTCCCTCTGCACTATCGCCTTGGGAAGACGGAATTCGGGGATGCCGTAAACGAGAACGCCTCCGGCCTTGTGGAGCGCCTCATAGATGGTAACATCGTGGCCTTTCTTCGTAAGCTCGCCTGCGACGGTGAGACCCGCGGGGCCGGCACCGATGACTGCAACCTTCTTGCCCGTTCTCTTCGGTTTGGCAGGCGCCCTCACGTCACCGAGGCCAAGTTCGTAGTCGGCCGCGAAACGTTCGAGGCGGCCGATGGCGACAGGCTCGGATTTCTTGCTGAGGATACATTTTGCCTCGCACTGTGATTCCTGGGGACAGACCCTGCCGCAGACGGCGGGAAGGCTGTTGGTCTCTTTAATGGCATGGATGGCGCCCATGAAGTCGCCTTCCTTGATCTTCTGGATGAATTGCGGTATCTGGACGTTGACGGGGCAGCCCTCGACGCATGGCGGCTTCTTGCACCCCAGGCAGCGCTGTGCCTCCATCATGGCGTTCTCTTTCGTGTAACCCAGGGCGACCTCGGAAAAGTTCTGTATCCTCTGTTTCGGGGCCTGTTCCGGCATCTTCACCCGTTTGCGGGCCTTCTTGATGGCCTTTTCCTTTGCCTCGAGCTTGCACTTGTGGTCCCAGAGGGCGCGCCTTTCTTCGCGGTTGTACATCTTCTGCCGCGACACCAGTTCCGTGAAGTCTACGATATGTCCGTCAAATTCCGGGCCGTCGACGCAGACGAACTTCGTCTCTCCGCCGATGGTGGCACGGCAGCAACCGCACATGCCGGTACCGTCGACCATGATGGTGTTGAGGCTGACGACGGTCTTGGTCCCTGTCGGGCGGGTCACGTCACATACGGCCTTCATCATGATGACGGGGCCGATACCCACGACGAGGGCGATCTTGCCGCCGCGCTCTTCGATGATCTTTTTCAGGACGTCTGTCACGAAACCGTGATGTCCATAGGTGCCGTCATCGGTTGTGACGTGGACCGTTGTGCTGGCCTTTTTCATCTCGTCCTCGAGGATGAGCATCTCCTTGTTGCGGGCGCCGATTATGGAGATGACCTCATTGCCTGCCTCGAGGAGGGCCTTCGCGATGGGCAGGACCGGCGCAACGCCGACACCGCCGCCGACGCAAACCACGGTCCCGAACTTCTCAATGTGGCTCGGTTTACCCAGCGGGCCGACGACATCGAGCAGCGCCTGGCCCTGCTCGAACCTGCCCAGCTTCTGCGTGGACGTGCCGACTTCCTGGAAGATGATGGTGATCGTGCCTTTCTTGCGGTCATAATCGGCAACGGTCAGCGGGATACGCTCCGCCATGTCATCGCCGCGGACAACGACAAACTGCCCGGCCTTCACCTTTTTCGCGATATCCGGCACATAAAGCCTGTACATGGTGATCGAAGGAGCCAGCAGTTTCTTCTCCACGATCTCATTGAATCTGGTTGCTTTCTTCGTAGCCATAACGTCTCCTTTTCAAAAGTTTAATTCTATCAAAACGGTTACTTTTCGTTCACCTGTTTTAAAGGTAGCTTAACGGTAAAGGTCGTTCCCTTCTCGACCTTGCTCTCAACTTCTATGCTTCCGAAATGTGATTCCACGATCCTCTTTACAATGGACAGCCCCAATCCGGTACCGGTGGTATAGCGCGTGCCGGGCCCCTGCACCCTGTAAAACTCGTCAAAGATGCAAGGCAGGCACTCTTCGTCGATACCGATACCCGTATCGCTCACACTCAAGCTGAGGTAATGCCTGTCCGGCACGGCCCTGACGGTGACCTTGCCGTTCTTGACATTGTATTTCATGGCGTTGGACACAAGGTTCGTGAGAAGCTGTTCCATCTCGGCCCTGTCTGCCTCGATGAGCGGCAACTTCTCTGGTATGTCAACAACAAATGAAATGTCCTTTGTCGAACTCTGGACCTTGAAGAGCTCAACGGTGCCCTCAATGATCGCCGTCATATCGAGGAGCTCTTTCTTCCTCACCACCTTCTTTGATTCCAGCTTCGCAAAGAGCAGGAGGTCATTGACAAGGTCCATGAGCGACCTTGCCCGCAATTTTGCCCGCTCCAGCATCTGCCGGTTGAACTGCGGGTCTGTGCCCGCTACACCCGTGAGATAGGCGTTCAGATATCCTTCTATGGCCCCCAACGGCGCTCGAAGCTCGTGCGCCACCATCCTCACGAACTGTGATTTTATCTCTTCGACCTCCTTGAGGCCCGAGATATCGCGGAAGGTGCTGACGACCCCCAGATTCTGGCCTTTTTCGTCACGCACTCCCGCAACATTGACCATCAGGGTCTTTGGAGTTTCCCCGGGGAGGACCACCTCTTCCGAAATGATCGTGTACTGGGAAGAATCGGGAGAAAATGCCTTACTGATAACCTCGATAAGGTCCTTCTGTTTTATTGCTTTTTTGAAATCCAACCCTACTCCGCCGTCGACCCTGCCCGTTACATTGAGCATCTTAAGGACGGCCGGGTTCCACAGCACGAGCTGGTGCTCGCGGTTTATGACGAGTATGCCGTCGGCCATGGAGTTGACGATGGTATGGAGCTTCGACTTTTCGCTTGCTATCTCGAGGAGACTGAGGTCCCGCTCTTCCCGAAGCTTTTCTTTTTCCATCGTGAGCCGTCTCTTGTCGAGGCCCCTGTTCAGGACCGCCAGGAGCTGCTCCGGATTGAAGGGTTTGGGGATATAATCGTAAGCGCCGTGCTTCATTGCTTCAACGGCCGTCTCCACGGTTGCAAAACCCGTTATGACGACCATAATGATCCCCGGGTCTATCTGCCTCACCTGTTCCATCAGCTCAAGTCCGCCCATAACAGGCATCATGAGGTCGACGAGGATGAGATCGTAGGGCTTTCCCTTCACCATTTCCAGCGCCGCTTTGCCGTTCTCGGCGACATCGACGCCGTATCCCTCTACAGAGAGGATCCTCCGGCATCCCTCGCGGATCCCTTTTTCATCGTCGACAACAAGGATGTTGACAGTTTCTGCCATGAGCGTTCCCGAGAACTACCCCTTTTTCGCCTTTTCGATGAGGGCGTTTATCCTTTTTACCAGTTCTTCCGGCTCTACCGGTTTGCTGACAAAATCATCGGTCTTCATCCAGTAGCCGTCCTGGTCCTGCGTGAAATCATACCCCGTCTCGCCGGCGACGGCGGAGATCATCATGATGGGGATCTCTTTGTAACGGGGGTCCGACTTGATCGATTTGGCAAAGCTGAAGCCGGTGTCATGTTTCTCCAGCATAAGGTCGAGGAGGATAAGGTCGGGTGCATCGAACTGCACCTTGTCCAGACCCTCACGGCCTGAGAAAGCCGTTTCGACCTCGAAGCCGTTGTTTTCAAGGACAGCTTTGTTGAGATCAACGAAATCGACGTCGTCATCAATGATCAAGATTCTTTTTTTGGCCATAATTCCTTCTCCCTGTGTTTATATTTTTAGTTGCCGCTAATCCTTTAGCCTTTGTCAGTATCCCCCCGCCGTCCGCATCGACGGGCAGGGTGATGGTGAATGTGCTTCCCTTTCCCATTTCAGTATCAACGTCGATCCGCCCTGAATGTCTCTCGATGATGCCGTATGAAATGGCGAGCCCCAGCCCGGTACCCTTCTCCTTAGTGGTGAAAAAGGGGTTGAAGAGCTTGGCCGCGTGTTCGGGCGGGATGCCCGGTCCGGTATCGCGGATCCTTATGCTGATCACGCCCGCCTCATGGGTTGTGGATATTACGAGAGAGCCCTTGCCTTCCATCGCCTGGGCGGCGTTGAGCACAATGTTGAGAAAGACCTGCTTGAGCTGCGTAGCGTCTGCGAAGAGTGTTGGAAGGTCATCCCCGAAGGTCTTTTTGATCTTTATGTTCTGAAAAAGGGCCTGGTTCACGAGAAGGCCGAGGGTCTCCTCGATGAGGTCGTTGATGTTGGTGTCACCCGGTTTGAGCTTCGTTTCCCGTGCAAAGCTGAGCAGACCCTGAACGATCTCTTTCGTCCTGTTCGCCTCGCTTATGATGAGGTCGATGTCATCCTTTCTGGGGTCACCGGCCTCGAGCGACCTGTTGAGGATGTGGGCATATATGGTGATCGTACCGAGGGGGTTGTTGATCTCGTGGGCCACACCCGCGGCAAGCTGGCCCAGCGCGGCCAGCTTCTCCGTCCTGATGAGCTGGAACTGTGCCTGCTCCAATTCCTGGTGCGACTGCTGGAGCTCCTTATGGGATTTTTCCAGTTGCTGATAGATGCCCTTGCTCTCTTCCAGAAGATAGGGCATGCAATATTCCGCTTCCGAAATGCCCTGCGCGACTGCAATTGCCTTTTCCCGGCATGTATTATAGCCGCAGGCACGGCAATCCAGGTTGTTTTGGGGGGGCAGCTTGTTGATCCTCTTAAGAACGGAGCGTATCTGCTCCTCGGTGGGAACGGGAAGTTCCTGAACAAGCGGCTGATAGGTGCGGGCGATCTCTATGCCGGCAAACTCCATTAAAGTCTTTTGCAGCATGGAAGCGCTCCGGGGGTTGATCTGCGATTTGGCGTACCGCGACACGATCTGCCTCCGCCCCAGCACCGAGAGTTCCCGGTCGATAAAAGGACCGTCGACACATCCGTCGCAGAAGACGAGGTCAAGAAATTTCGCCTGGACATAGCCCTTCGCGAGCTGGTTCAACGCGGCGATGACCCGTCTTCGTCCGTATGCGACGCTTACCTCGTCGACAAGGACATCAAAGCTGTGCCCCAGGCTCCGGTTGAGCCCGCCGATGACGGAAACGATCCTCCCGAGGGCCGGTTCGGGCCCCTCAAACGGGGCTTCACCAATATTGTTCAGGTCGATCCCGGCCTTCGCGAACATAAGCTTAACGTCACGAAAGGTTATGACGTGATCGACGGCACCCGCTGTTTCCCGGCAATCTATCTCTCCCATCCGGGCGAGGCACGGAGCGATATAAACGACCCTCCACTGACCGCCTTTTGACTGCTTGATCGCCCTTCCCGCGGCAACCATGGGGGAAACGATAGGTGCAAGGTTTCCGATAAGCCGGGGAAGATATTTCTGGATATAGAAGACGATGACGGGGCAGAAGGAAGAGATGACGGGCCGCTCCACGTCGCTTGCGAGAAGCCTCCGGTACGCGCTGCTCACAAGTTCCGCGCCTAAGGCCCCTTCCCACACCTCGCTGAACCCGAGCGCCTTGAGTGCCGCGCTGAGCTGTCCCGGCGATACGTTGTCAAAAACGGCGGGGAAGGCCGGATCAAGGCAGGCAACGATCTGTTCCTTTGCCGCGATGGACCTCTTCACGGCAGCGAGATCGCTTTCGTATGTCATTGCACTGTGCGGGCAGCCGGTGATGCAGTTCCCGCAGAGGATGCAACGGTCGGGGATGATCCGTATCGAATCCTTCTCGAGCTTGATGGCCTTTGCGGGACAAAGCTGGACGCAGTAGAGGCACCTCCGGCATTTTCGGTTATTTACCTCTACCTTGTGATTTCCCCGGCGTTCTTCCGTTATTAGATCGCTTGCGGCTTTCATCCAAATTACACAGGAAATTTAATAAATTACCACAAATAGTACAGTAAATGAGAGGCCTTTGTCAATGCAAGGAAAGGATGAGGTTTTACGGGAAGCTGAGGGCCTCTTTCGGGCACGCCTTCACGCAGAGCCCGCACTTGAGGCAATCGCCCTTAAAGGGCATGGCATCGCCACGCTTCATCTCATTGGGGGCAAGCTGCATGGGGCAGGTCTTTGCGCAAAGCTTGCAGTCGATACAGGCATCTTTATCGATCTTCAACTGGTGGCGGTTCTTTCCCACCCAGCTGGAGAGGCTGCCGATGGGGCAGATGGAGCACCAGGCACGCTGGTGCAGGAAAAGGGCCATGAAAACACCGACGATCGTAGTGACCGTCAGGAGAACGACGAAGAACCTGCCGATCGCGTAGGGATCGGGCCAGTGCCGCACGATCTGGAAGGTAAGCATGGCCATGAGAAAGGCAAGCACCCCGGCACGCACCGCCGTCCCCCGGAGCCAGGCAGGGATCTTCCGTCCCGGACTGATCACCTTCATGTAGGTATCGGCAAAGGACCCCCTGGGACACATCCAGTTGCACCACTTCCTCCCGCGGACACTCGCGAGGCCCACACCGGCCACCATGCACAGGGGGATGAAATAACCTATAAGCGAATAGAACCAGCCGGCAACAAGGAGGATAAGGAAAAGCGTCCCGAAAAGGACCTGTTTCACCAGCCGTGATCTCTTCGCCCCTTCAAAGTCCTTTTTTATCTCTTCCATTCTGTTCCTCTCTTTAGTACATCTTTATGATACACATCAACCCCCTCGGCACTCGCGTATCATCATGCCACCGCGCTTTCCCGTATGCTCTTTGAGAGGCGTTCCTTTTCCCGCAGGGTCTCTGTCAGGACATCGCGCATGATGGCGCAGGCCTCGGTGATCTTCGGGCTCGCGAGCCGGTAATAGATCGTCGTACCTTCCCGGCGCGACAAAAGTATGCCCTTTTGCTTCAGGATCGAAAGGTGCTGTGAGATGTTCGCCTTGTTTATCTCGATCTTCTCCAGCATCTGGCCCACCGACCTCTCGCCGTCCTTGAGAAGACTTAATATCTGGAGGCGTTTCGGATTGGCGAGCGCCAGGCAAACATCCGCCTGCAACTCGAAGATCTCTGTTTCCCGTTCGTGTTCCATCCCTTTTCATCTCCTTATGTTTCATTGTTTCTATATTTCGAAACTATTATAAACCATGGTTTGAAGTTTGTCAAGGCAGGAACGACGGACGCCCCCAACGGGGCCCCCTCCACATTACTTTCGGGGCCGTGTCGCAACGATCTCATGGCCCATGATCGACGGGTGCGCCCATTCCGCTCTTCTTCCTTTCAACTTTTCGAAGCAGACAAAAGTTTTTCCAGCGTTTCGTGAACAGCAACAGCAAAACCGGGATCGTTGATGTTGTATGGAAGTACCTGTAGCTGTATTTTTGGTGAGAGTTTTTTCTCCATGATCTCTATAAATGTTTTAATGGCCCTTGGATCGTAAAAAGGTCCGCCGATCCGATCCCAGACCGAAAACCCACCTGAGGGAACAAGGACAGCGACGGGTCCCTTTGTCTTATTACAAAATTTCACCAATAAACGGGCAATCGCCGCAACTTCCCCTTTTCTTGTTCTTATGGTGGTAATGGCGGCGTTATGAATGTGATAGCGACGACGTGGAAAGCGCTGCCGGGCGTTCTTAAGGGGACCTGTTACCAGAAAATCGATATTGCCGGGGACGATGATCGTCGGCACTCCCTTGGTGAGCGCGGCGGAACCACGGAGAGGACCCGCATCATAGTCACCGCCGAAGCAGTGGTCGATAAGTTCGTGGAGCGAAAGATCGATAACCGCCTCTACCTGCTCATCGCGGATAAATCCCTCCATGGCTTCTCCACCCGATCCTACAGTATGAAAAACAATAACTTCTTTTCCGCTTTTTTCGAGGCTCTTCCGCAGGGCCTGGGCGCAGTGTTCCGTGGTGCCTAGCGTGGAGAGGGCAACGGCCGGTTTGCTGGTAGTGTAGATTTTTCCGGCCCCTTTTACCATGCCTGCCATGGCGAGGGCACCGTTACGTAGAACCTGCGCGGTGATACGATTGATGCCCGAAAGATCGCAGACCGAATGGATCATCATGATGTCTTTTGTTCCCACAAAAAATCGCGTATTGCGAGAGGCCATGGTGGAGATCATGACCTTGGGGAAACCTACGGGAAAGGCACGCATCACGCCTGTACCCAGCGTGGTACCCATAGACCCGCCTATACCTATAATGCCGTGAATCTTTCTTTCTCTGTACAGCTTCCGGGCACACGTGACCGCGCCATTGATCATCACCGCAAGAGCTTCTCCTTCTTGTTCCAATTTTCTCACCTGTTCAAGGGCCATGCCTCCGGAGCGGGCAACTTCTTTGCGGCCCACGGTTGTCTCGAAGGGTGATTCGCCCATAATACCGGCGTCGAGGGTGAGAACGGGAACTCCTGCCTCCTTAAAGCAGTCCATCAGGAAGAGCACTTCTTTCCCCTTTGTGTCCATGGTGGCAACAATAAGAACGCTTCCTTTTTCTTTCATCGTTTGACCCCCCAAAATCTTTTCTCCTTCAGACGGGATACCATACGTTGCATTATTCTGCAAGCTGAAGAATTGCCATTGGAGGAAACATAACGGGGTCAGCGACTGACAGATACAAAAACAGGATTTTTGTAAAAACTATAAATTGACCTGTACGATTGAAACGGTCCCCAAACGCTGAAACCCTGAAACTTTCTTCTCTTTCACCTCGTCAGGCAGCGGATGATCTCTCCGAAATAGACCCGGTGGTAGTCCTTCTTGGGATAGAAGCCTTCGATCTCGGGAATAAGGAAGTTCCCGGGCAGAATGTCCTGGTAATAGATCTTCCTGCACTCTATGACAAGGCGTGACTGCGCGAAATAGACGGACTCGCCGCCAAAGACCGGGGTGAGGCCGGTTTCGGCGACCTTGTTCACGTCCCTTCCCGACCTGGTGCCGCAGTATGTGAGGGTGTCCCGGTACTGTTCATCGAAGAAACAGAGGCTGAAATTGGCCGAGCGTTCCATGAACTCGTAGGTATGCCGGTTGGGCCTTATGACGCAGACTGCTATCCGCCTGTCCCACATGATACCGAGGCCGCCCCAGGCGCCGGTCATGGTATTGAAGGACTCTTTCGTCCCCGCCGTGATAAGCATCCAGTCCGTCCCGATGAGTTTGAAAGGGTTGTCCCCGATATCTTCCGGCTTTATCTCTTTGAATACGCTGTCCATGATCCCCTCCGATAGGTAAAGAAAGTTTCACGTTTCATGTAAAAGCAAAAAGAAACCCGGAGGAACATTATCTTAAATAAATGTGAAAGGGTCTTTTATTCTTTTCCCTGAAACGTGAAACTTTGAAACCCTGAAACCTTTTTCTACTGTTTTCCCGTCGTCAGGTACTCGTGTATCGAGCGGGCCGCCTTTCTCCCTGCGCCCATGGCGAGGATGACCGTCGCCGCCCCCGTCACGATGTCGCCTCCGGCCCACACGCGGTCACGGGTGGTCTTTCCTGTTTCCTGGTCGGCAACGAGCGTCCCGCGGCGCGTCGTATCGAGGCCCGGCGTTGTCGCCGGCACGAGCGGGTTGGGACTGTTCCCTATGGCGCAGACAACGGCGTCCATCTCCATACGGAAATTGGAGTTCGGTATCTCAATGGGCGTTCTTCTCCCCGAGGCGTCAGGCTCACCGAGTTCCATCTTGAGGCACTCGATCTCTTTCAGCCAGCCATTCTCGTCACCTATATAGGCAACTGGCAGGGTGAGCATGTTGAAGATAACGCCCTCTTCCTCGGCGTTCTCGGCTTCTTCCGCCCGGGCGGGCAACTCGGCGTGAGAGCGCCGGTAGATGATATACGACTCGGCTGCACCCATTCGCAGGGCGGTCCGTGCAGAGTCCATGGCCACGTTGCCTCCGCCCACGACGGCGACCTTCATATGCTTTTTCACAGGCGTCGCCGAATGGGGATAGCGGTAACCCTGCATGAGGTTCATGCGCGTCAGGTATTCGTTCGCGGAATAGACGCCGTTGAGGTTCTCGCCCGGGATGTTCATGAACCAGGGGAGGCCCGCGCCGGTCCCGATGAAAACGGCATCGAACTCCTCAAGGAGTTCGTCTATGGAACGCGTCTTCCCGACAACGTAGTCGGTGATCACTTTGACGCCGAGGCTCTTCACGTACTCCACTTCCCTGGCAACGATAGCCTTGGGAAGGCGGAACTCGGGGATACCGTAGACAAGGACGCCGCCGGCCTTGTGGAGCGCCTCGAAGATCGTCACCTCGTGGCCGAGAAGGATGAGATCGCCCGCTACGGTGAGCCCGGCAGGCCCGGAACCGACGATCGCCACTTTTTTACCCGTAGGCTTCGCCTTCGGGGGGATATCCACCTTTCCCTGCGAGGCCTCCCAGTCGGCAAGAAAACGCTCGATTCGCCCGATCGCCACCTCGGCACCCTTGTTGTGAAGGACGCATTGCGCTTCGCATTGGGATTCCTGGGGGCAGACCCTGCCGGAGACGGCAGGCAGACAGTTCTTCTCCTTCAGTTTCTTTATCCCCGCAGCAAAGTCACCCTTCACAACGCAGGAGATGAACCCGGGGATGTCGATCTCCACGGGGCACCCTGTCACGCACCGCGGCTTTTTGCACTGCAGGCAGCGCTGGGCCTCCGCCTTGGCCAGTTCCTGTGTATACCCCAGGGCAACTTCGTTGAAATTGTTACGTCTCATCTTGGGAGACTGCCTCGGCATGTCCCTGCGGTTGAGATCTATCTTGCTTGTTTTTTCTGGGCTCTTCTCTTCACTCATGCCTGGCACTTCCCTTCTTTGTGCAGCGGTTTGGCGTCGCTTTTCCTGAAAAAGAGGGTCTCTTCAGACATGTACGCCTTCCTGCGCGCGAGAAATTCCTTCCAGTCCACATCGTTCCCGTTGAACTCGGGGCCGTCCACACAGGCAAATTTCATCTGCCCGGCAACGGTCACCCGGCACACGCCGCACATCCCTGTACCGTCGATCATGATCGGGTTCAAGTTCACCACCGTCGTGATCCCCAGGTCTTTCGTGATCTCCGACGTGTGGGCCATGAGATAAGTGCACCCGTTGACGATGATACGGTCGGGGCGCTCGGACATGCCGTTGATGATGTCCGGAAGGCGGCTGATGTGGCCCTTCGTGCCAAGGCTCCCGTCACGGGTGATGGTATAGATCTTTTCAGAGAGGGGAATAAACCTGTTCAGCCAGTATATAAGGTAGGAGCTCCGGGCTTCCAGCAGCGTCGTTATCCTGTTGCCCTTCTTCTTCAGCTCCCTTGCCACCGGATAGATGCTCCCGATACCGTAACACCCGGCGATGAGAAGGACGTTGCCATATGTTTCGATGGCTGTCTCGTTGCCAAGGGGACCCACGCAGGTTGCCAGTTCATCGCCGGCCTTGAGGCAGGCAAGCGCCGACGTGGACGCGCCGACCTCCATGAAGACGATGGTAATGGTCCCTTTCTGAGCATCATAGTCCGCAATCGAAAGGGGGATGCGTTCCCCCTCCTCGCCTGCGCGGACGATGACGAACTGGCCGGGCCTTACTTTTGAGGCGATCTCGGGTGTCTCTATTTCAAGGATGTGCATATTTGGAACGATCATGGATCGTTCGATGACCTTATTCACTTACGCCTCCTTTCTTCGATTGCCTTCATGCCGGCCACGTGATCGCGAAGCGGTATCCCGCGGAAGGCCTCTGCCCCGGGTTTTTGATCCTTTCCCCGTCCAGGGTCCTTTGCGCTGGCAGGCTTGCCTTCCATGACCACCTTTCTTCTGGGGACTTTCCGGTCTTTACCGGCCAGGCCCGGTACCGTCTTTTTCATCTCTGTCTGGATGGCCGCGATGGAGCTGTATTTCGCCTGGCCCTTCTTCATCCTTGCCGCGATACCCGAGATGATCCACCAGTCGGGTTTCGATTTCGCGAAGGGCGCCGACACGCGATTGAAGGCAAGCACCTTGCCCTCACAGTTCACCATCGTGCCTGCTGCCTCGGTAAAAAGGCTTGCCGGCAGGATAAGGTCGGGATTGACACCCTCCGGCGCCGGCAGGGCGTTCTGGTAAATGAGGTACTCGTATTCAGGCATACC
Organism: uncultured delta proteobacterium; assembly: GCA_963816115.1. GTDB lineage: Bacteria > Desulfobacterota > Syntrophorhabdia > Syntrophorhabdales > Syntrophorhabdaceae > Delta-02. Next base: position 231,633 of record CAWFIZ010000003.1, read on the forward strand.
CGGTCTGGGTACCTCGCCGATAAAATACCCCACCTTCCTGCCCTGTTTGAGGTCCACGACGGCCGCCGGGTCTTTGAGCTTAAGCGGCCTGTCGGCCTTCAAGCTTCCCGGCGGCACACCGGGGAAGGCACCCACGGCAAGCATGCCCAGGAGGTTCGTGTACGGATGGCAGACGATCACCTTCCAGTCGAGTTTGTCGCGCATCGCAAGGACGCGCTCGAAGATCTCTTTTCGCCTCCTGGAGAATACGGCATCGTGTCCGAGAATTACCACGTTGTGCTCACCCTTTTTGAAAAAGGCCCCCCCGGCCTGTTTCTTTTCCCCGCTGCCATTGCCCGATAACGCCTTTATAAAGCCATCGATGATGGCGGGCCATTTCGCTTCTTCGGAAAGAAAAACCTCTTCTGAAAGAATATCGAGGTTGCACTCGTCCTCATTTACGGTCACCAGGGTGGCACCCCGTTTAGCGGCCTTCTTGACGGTGATGCCCAAAGGGGTAAAACCGTATGTGGTATCGAGGCCGATGGCGAGGATACCCTGTGCCGCATCTATGGTGTCTATCGGATCGGATAACACGACAAGGTCCAGAAAGGGCCGGACATCTGCGCCCAGCTCGAATATGACCGACGAAAGGATCGCCTCGGTGCCGATCGTCTCTCTGGCAAATTTCTGGGCCGCGTAAAGGTCTTCGTTGGAAAGCTGGGGCGATACGACGACGAAGGCGCCTTTCGGCCCGGCGGCTTTGAGACGCGCCGCTGCCTCGTCGAGGGCCCCTTCCCACGGGATAAGGTCATACCCCTCGGGGCTCAGCATCGTTGGCTGTGCAAGCCGACCGGGGCTCAGGACATATTCGGGTATTGCGAAGCGTCCCTTCACGCAGATGAGCCCGTGTTCCGTGGGGGAATCGTAATCGGCGCTGACGTCGACAATCTCGCCGCCCTTGACCTTGAGGTCCAGGGTGCACCCGATGGGGCAATAGGGACAAGTGGATTCGACAGTCCCTTCCGGCTTCCCGTACCATTTGCTCGTCTTTGCGGCGAGCGCTCCGGTGGGGCACACGGCAACGCAGGCGCCGCAGAACTCGCAGCCGGCCTCGAGGTGTGTACGGGCGAACGCAGGCCCGATCGTCGTCAGCTTGCCGCGCTGTTTGAAGCTCAATGTGCCGTTGAGCCTTATATCGTTGCAGACCCTGACACAGCGGCCGCAGAGTATGCAGAGATTGTAGTCCCTGTCGTAGAAGGGATCTTCCTTTTCTACGGGAAAGTTGCGGTAGTAGACCGGGTAGGAGGTCTCCGTAAGGCCCACCTTCTCGGTTATCTGCTGCAGTTCGCAGCGGTCATCGTTGGGGCAGTACCGGCAGCCCGTGGTGACACCCACCTTGCGGATCGTCCCCTGGAATTCCTTGCAGTCCTTTTGCTCTTCGCAGAACAGGCAGCTGGCAGGATGCTCGCTCAGGAGAAGCTTCAAGACCTCCTGCCTTAGCGTCCTCACTTCCGCCGTGTCGGTGCGGATCACCATGCCGTCCTCCACGGGCGTTGTGCAGGACGTTGGAAAACCCCTTAATCCGTCCACTTCCACAACGCAGAGCCGGCACGCGCCATAGGACGGAAGGTGCTCGAGGGCACACAGCGAAGGTATGTATATATTGTTATCTTTCGCCGCCTGGAGTATCGTCACGTTCGCCTTTGCTTCCACTTTCCTGTTGTCGATGGTGAGGGAAACCTTTTTCTCCTTTGTCATGATTTTCTCTCCGCTGTCCTGATCACGATGGCGTCGCCCGCGATAGCATCGTAACGGCAGATCTCATAGCAGGAACGACACTTTATGCATTTAGATGCATCAAGGTTATGGGGCTCCGACCTCGGACCCGTTATCGCCCCGGTGGGGCACACCCGGACACAGGATTGGCATCCCGTGCATTTTTCCTTGATAACGCGGTATTCGATGAGGGACTTGCAAACCGTGGCGCGACACTGGTTGTCCCTGATGTGCTCCAGGTACTCGTTGCGGAAATACCTCAGCGTCGTCAGTACCGGGTTCGGCGCCGTCTGGCCCAGGCCGCACAGCGAACCCTTCTTTATGGTATCTCCCAGGGTGCGCAGCGCCAAAAGGTCTTCCGGCGTGCCTTCCCCGTTCGTTATCTTCTCGAGGATCTCCACCATATGCCTTGTGCCGACACGGCAGGGCACGCACTTGCCGCAGGATTCCTTCTGGGTGAAATCGAGGAAATATTTCGCCAGGTCGACGATGCAGGTGTCCTCGTCCATGATGATGAGCCCGCCGGATCCCATGATGGAGCCGGCACTGGCCAGCGATTCATAGTCGACGGTGAGGTCAAGGAACTCCTCCGAGAGGCACCCTCCCGAGGGACCGCCCGTTTGGATGGCCTTGAAGGGCTTCTGCACGCCGCCGCCGATGTCGAAGATGATCTCTCTCAGCGTTGTGCCGAGCTGGACCTCGATGAGGCCGGGCCGGCGTATCTTGCCGACAAGGGAGAATGTCTTCGTGCCCCGGTTGCCCTCCTTGCCGAACTTGTTGTACCAGTCGGCCCCGTTTCTCAGGATGTTGGGCAGCGTCCCCAGGGTCTCTACATTATTAATAATGGTAGGGCAGCCGAAAAGGCCCGATATGGCAGGAAATGGCGGCCTTGAACGTGGCATGCCCCTCTTGCCCTCGATGGAACCGATGAGCGCCGTCTCTTCACCGCAGACAAACGCGCCCGCGCCCTCCTTTATCTTTACGTCAAAGCTGAAATCGGACCCGAGTATGTTCTTGCCCAGCAGGCCGCACTCACGCATCTGCCCGATGGCCTTCTTCAGCCGCTCGATCGCAAGGGGATACTCGGCGCGGATGTATACGATGCCCTTGCTTGCCCCGATGGAGTAGCCGGCGATGAGCATCCCTTCCAGTACGGCATGAGGGTCGGACTCGATGAGTGACCTGTTCATGAACGCGCCGGGGTCGCCTTCGTCGGCATTGCAGATAAGGTACTTCTGCTTGCCGGGAGCCTCTCTGCAGACCGTCCATTTCTTGTATGTGGGAAAACCGGCACCGCCGCGGCCCCTCAGGCCTGCCTGGCGCACGGTCGCTATTACATCCTCGGGGGCCATCTTTATCGCCTTCGTGAACCCCTGATAGCCGTCCACGGCCAGGTACTGGTCTATCTCTTCTGGGTCGATGAGGCCGCAGTTGCGAAGCACCACCCTGACCTGGGGTTTTAACATGGGCAGGTCAAAGAAAGGCGGTATGCCATCCAGGTCGCCGGTGCCGAAATGCCCCAGGGCGAGCTTCTGATGGGGTACCCCCTCCTTGAAATGTGACCTCAGGATCCTGGGCAGGGTCTTGGCGTTCACATTGTTGTAGCTCACCCGCGGCTGACCGGGCATCTTGATGTCCACGAGGGGCTCCAGGTAGCATGGGCCGATACAGCCCACTTCGATGGTCCGGGCGGATAGCTTGTTCTCGTCAAGGAACTCCTTAACGCCTTCCTTGAGGTCGAGGGCACCCGCCGCCCTGCCGCAGGAGGCGGCGCCGATGTAAATGATGGGCTCCTTGTTCTCCTTGAGCTTTTCCCATTTGCCTTTTGCCGAGTCGATTCTTTTAACGAGTTTATTCATAATCTTTCAATAGCTCCGTCAGTCTGTTGACCGTCATTCTGCTGTAAATATCACGGTCGATCTGCACCACGGGCGAAAGCGCGCAACATCCGAGACAGGCAACACGATCGAGTCCGAAACGCTTATCTTCTGTTGTTCCTCCGCAGGTTATACTGAGTCCCCGCTCGAGCATATCGAGCAGCGTCGCGCCGCCGCGCACGTGACAGGCGGTACCGAGACACACCTTTACACTGTGGCGCCCCGGCTCGGTGAAGCGGAACTGGGCGTAAAAGGATGAGACACCGTAGATCTGGTTCTCTGAGATGCGAAGATACCGGGAGACGGCCTTCACCTCTGGCTCCCCGATATACCCGAAGGCCGCCTGGACATCCTGAAGAATAGGGATCAGTTCATCGGGACTGCGGCCATGCTTCCCGAGGACCTTTTTGATTTGTTCGGGCATAGAATTCTCCCATGCCACGTATGCGTGGCGTTAACTGCGATCAGTCGCGCCGCGGGTCGTTAGAACAGGTATATTGTAAATTTGAGTATAGTGATATAGTGGTAGTCTTAAGCTGCCGGTAGCTCCCCAAAAAAACCCCCTGCATCATTATTAAAAATGGATCGATTCCCTGTCAAGGAAAAACTTTGAAAGAGAAAAAGATCACAAAGATCATGTCCCGGACATCGTGTTTATAACGGCATCCCCAACTTCAGACGTCTTTGATCTTCCGCCCAGGTCCGGGGTAAGGGTCTTTCCTTCAACCAATACCTTTTCTATGGATCGCAGGACCTTCCTCCCCCAATCGCCATGTCCGAAAAAGTCGAGCATTTGACTTGCGGACCATATGGAAGCCAATGGGTTTGCAATTCCTTTTCCTGCAATATCGGGGGCAGAACCGTGAATGGGTTCGAACATTGAAGGGTATCTTCTCTCGGGGTTTATATTCGCGCCTGCCGCCAGCCCCATACCGCCCGCTATTGCCGCTCCAAGGTCGGTAAGTATGTCTCCGAACAGGTTTGATGTGACTATGATCTGAAATCTTTGCGGTTCTTTTACAAAGAACATGGCCGCCGCATCCACAAGATACGAAGAGGTCTTCACCCCGGGATATTCTTTCCCCACTTCCGCAAACACTTCATCCCAGAAGACCATCGAATAGTTCAGGGCGTTCCCTTTGCTTACGCTCGTCAATGTCTTTTTCTCTTTTCGTGCAAGTTCGTATGCGTACCTGATGATCCTTTCCGTTCCTTTTCTTGAGAACACCCCGGTCTGCAGAACAACCTCTTCCGGCCCTCCCTTGAATAACCGGTCCCCGGCACCGGCGTATTCACCTTCGCTGTTCTCCCGCACAACGATCATGTTGATGTCTTCCCGCTTTATGTCCTTTAACGGACACGGTGCCCCTTCCAGTAATTGTACGGGACGTAAATTTACATACTGGTCAAATTCTTTTCTTATTCTCAAGAGCAGGCCCCGTAATGAGATATGGTCAGGAACCCCCGGAGAGCCAACCGCTCCCAGGTAAACGGCATCACATTCCTTCAATCTTTCCATGCCGTCGTCGGCCATCATCTTCCCGTTCTCCAGGTAATACTCGCAGCCCCAGGGAAAATGATCGAAGGCGAACCGGATGTTCCCATCCAGTTCTTCAACTTTTTTCAAAACCTTGATCCCCTCGGCCAACACCTCCGGCCCTATCCCGTCCCCGGGTATTGCTGCGATCTTATGCATATTGATCTCGGCCTCCTTGAGCGATCATATAGGGTCCCCTGTGTAACCGGCTGCCTCGTTCAGATTTTCCGGTGGTTTGTGCCCGAATGCATATTTAACGTTTGCACTCTGCAAAACATTTTCTCAATGCCGTCAGAACGTCGTCCCGGCATTTTGCCCTGACCTTGAGATCGCTGAATTTCATGGCGCATTCTTTATTGTCGCGTTCATATGCTGCCGTGCAGGAAAGGCAGGGCGGTGGTTCGGGAACGCTATTGGCGGGCGCTTTTTCTTTGGTCAGAAGGGCCCGCGCCGACAGGGGGCCCCCAAACCAGTACCATTCGAGTTTGTCGTCCCGTGGCGTAAGGCGCAATGTTCCACCGTCAATGCATTTTTCTTTTCCGTACGTGATGCGCTCACGATAAAAGAAAGACCCGTCTTCCTTCCTTATAAAAGTGAGCGTCCCGCCGCATTCAAGGCCGGGATAGCCGATCGACCCGCTGCCGGAAGGATCAAGGCCCATTTCCACTGCATAGTCCGGCGTTTTTGCCCCCCACTGTTTCGCATTCCCGCTCCACTTGCCCTCGGGCTGCTTAACCTCAGGTTTCTTGCCCTCAAGCTGGGCGACGGCGATGGAGGGTGCAAGGCCAAAGAGACAGACCAGAACAAACAGCGTCACAAATCCAATGATCGCGCTTTTCATTGCAGACATATCCTTTCATTGTACCGTGAACTTTTCGATATTTCCATCACTAGAAAACAATAAAACCATGTCTCACGCCCGTTCGTCGCCTAAGGCTCCTCACTGGAGGCAAAAGAGAATAAAGAGGAAGACTAAAACCTTCCCCGGAAATCCATGAGACTTCAAGAATTTCCGGGGACTTTCCGATCCCGCCTTTGCACTGTGTCGAGGGGGATAAGAAAGATGATTTATATCCCGCTTTAGCGGGATCGGAGTGCGGACTGATCTTGGTCTTCTCTAAGATCCGGACGCAAAGTAAGGTTTCCTCTTTATTCTCTTTTGCCTCCAGCGGAATCCTGAAAGGATGGATCCCGCCACGGCGGGAGGCGTGAGACAAGTCTTTTGTCTTTCATTTTTAATTTCTGATATTTCAAAAACAGTTTAAATGGCTAAAGCCGCCTTGCCCGACTATGGTCGCAGCAGCGGAAAGAGTATTACTTCCCTTATCGACGCGCTGTCGGTGAGCAGCATTGTAAGCCTGTCTATGCCTATGCCTTCGCCGGCTGTCGGCGGCAGGCCGTACTCGAGGGCCGTGATGTAGTCGTCGTCGAGGGCGGCGCCCTCTTCCCTGTCCTTTATCTGGCCCTCGAAGCGCTGGCGCTGGTCTTCGGGGTCGTTGAGCTCGTTGAAGCCGTTGGCGATCTCCATGCCGGATATGTAGAGTTCGAAGCGCTCCGTTATGTCGGGGTTCCCGGTGCTGCGCTTGGCGAGCGGTGAGACCTCGATAGGGTAATGGGTGATGAAGGTCGGCTGTATCAGTTTCTTTTCGCAGAGCTCTTCGAATATCTTCGTGATGAGCTTGCCCTTCGATTCCTTATCGGCCCCTTCGATCTCGAGGTCCTTCGCGCAGGCGGCAAGGCGCTTCGGGTCATCGAGGGCGGAAAGGTCGAAATCTCCGAACTCGTGCATGGCATCGGCCATGGTTATCTTTCTCCACGGCGGGGTGAAGTCTATCTCCTGTTCATTATAAGTAATGGTATATGTGCCGAAGAGCTCCTTCACCAGGGACGACACCATGTCCTCGGTGTGGGCCATGAGGTCTTCATAGGTGGCGTATGCCTGGTAGTATTCGAGCATGGTGAACTCAGGGTTGTGGCGCACCGAGATGCCCTCGTTGCGGAAGTTGCGGTTGATCTCGAAGACGCGCTCGAAACCGCCGACGACGAGGCGCTTCAGGTAGAGCTCCGGCGCGATCCGGAGAAAGAGGTCCATACCCATGGCGTTGTGGTGGGTAACGAAGGGCTTGGCCACGGCGCCGCCGGGGATGATGTGCATCATCGGCGTCTCCACCTCGATGAAGTCGCGCTCCACGAAATAGCGCCTTATAAAGTCGATGATCTTCGCCCTGGCGGTGAAGACATCGCGCACCTTTTCATTTACAATGAGGTCAAGGTAACGCTTGCGGTAGCGTTCCTCCACGTCCTTGAGGCCGTGCCACTTCTCGGGAAGGGGGCGCAGTGACTTGGTGAGGAGCTTCATGGTGTCTGCAAGCACCGTCAGCTCTCCCGTCTTTGTCTTGAAGAGCTTTCCTTCAAGGCCTACGATGTCGCAGATATCGAACTTCTTGAAGATATCGTAGGCGGGGCTTTTCAGGATGTCCTTGCGGATGTATGCCTGCATCTTCCCCTTTCTGTCCTGTATGTGGATGAAGGCGCTCTTGCCGAAATCGCGGAAGGCCATGATGCGCCCCGCGATGGCAACGCGCTCTTCACTTTTTTCCAGCTCCTCGGTGTTCATGGGGCCGAAGCGCTCTTCAACGTCCTTTGTCGTGGTGTAGGGGCCCCGGTCCTGGGGGTAGGTCTCAATGCCCTGTTCTCTGAGGCTTTTTTCTTTTTCTTTCCGTACAGCGTAGAGTTCGTTTATCGGTTCCATCTCTTCCTCATTTATTGGCGATATATTTCTATACTTCCACTACGACATCATAATCAAGTGTTTTCACGACTTTCCCTTCACATATGTCCCCGGCGCGGCATCCGCCCGTCACGAATGCGACCCCGTCGATGTCGGGTGCCTGGGTGAGAAGGCGCCCCACTTTCGGGCTTGCTTCGACATCCTCGACTATGACCTTAACAGGCTTCCCGAGAAGGCGCGCGAGGCGCCGGCGTGATATCTCCTTCTGCGCTTCCATGAGCCGGTTGTAGCGGCTGCGCTTTGTCCCCTGGCGTACCTGGCCTTTGAGCTTATATGCAACGGTGCCCTCTTCCCTGGCGTACATGAATGCACCGAGCATGTCGAATTGGAAGCGCTCCACGAATGCCATAAGGGCGTCGAACTCTTCGTCCGTTTCCTGGGGGAACCCGACGATGATCGATGTCCGGAGCACCGCCTCGGGCATGAGCCCTCTTGCCATCGTGAGTACCTCTTCGAGGTAGGCCTTCGTGTGGCCCCTGCCCATGAGGGAAAGGATGCGGTCTTCCGAGTGCTGTATGGGGATGTCGAGGTAGGGGATGATCCGCGCGTCGCTTCCCATGAGCCCGACGAGGTCCCGCGTGACCCCCTTGGGGTGCATGTAGAGGAGCCTCAGGTAGTAGTCGCCCTTCTCCCTGAGAAGCGCCGCAATAAGCCCGATGAGCCCCTCTTTTCTCCCCGGGTCTTTTCCGTAGGAGGTTATGTCCTGCCCGATGATGTTGATCTCCCGGTAGCCCTGCTCCAGCAGCCAGCGGAACTCCCGGAGGATATCGTCTTCGGCCCTGCTCGTAAGCCCTCCGCGGATCGACGGTATAGTGCAGTAATGGCAGCGGTTGTCGCAGCCTTCCTGTATTTTCAGATAAGCTGTTGGCGGTTTCGTCAGGACCTGCCGGGGAAAGGTCTCCGAAAAACTGCCGTCCCGGTGGTAAAAACCCCGCTCGCCGACGAGCCGGTCGATATCATTATAATAAGCCCTGCCCACGAAGGTGCTGACCTCGGGGAGGAGGTTCGCAACGGACTCGCGGTAGCGCTCCACAAGGCAGCCCGTGACTACGATCCTCTTGCCTTCGTCTTTGGCCGCCTCAAGGATGGTCTCGATGGATTCACGCGCCGCCTCGGCGATGAAGGCGCAGGTGTTGATGATGACCGTGTCGCCGTCGTCACCGAGGGTATGACCTGCTAAGCAGAGCTTCCCGGTGATATATTCCGACTCGACGAGGTTCTTGGGACAGCCGAGGCTGACAACCTTAAATTTCATAGACGGCGCATGCCTCCCTGCATCGGTCCGTTCTCTTCCCCGTGCACCCCGCGCTGATGCCGACACCGTGACAGAGAAAGAAATCGTACTTCAGCGGATCTTCGGGACAGAACTTCTTGAGGGCCTGTGTCACTTCCCGCGCGGCCCGGTAAGACGGCGTCTTCTGCGTTATCCAGCCCAGGCACCGGCCTACCTTGTAGATATGGGTATCGAGGGGCATGGTGAGGTCGCCGCGGTCGATGAAATCCCAGATGCCGATGTCTATCTCGTCCTTTCGCACCATCCACCGCAGGTACATGTTCCAGCGCTTTTGCGCTCCCGCTGACGACGGCCTGGGGAAAAAGAAGGTCAACCTGTCGTCATCTTGCAGGTATTCCTCGCGGATGCGCCAGACGGCCCGGCGTGTATCGCCTTCATAGAACTTGCGGAACATGGCCCCAAGCGTCCCGTGGTCCTTGACGATCCTGTGGAGCGTTTCGAAAAGGAGCACGAGGTCATCCTCTTTCTGGAACCGGTAGTAGAGGCCTTCAAACCCTTTCCATGAACCGCCCTCGATGAAGCGCTGCGGGCCCTCGCCCATGAGCCCGAAAAGTTTTTCCAGGAACCCCAGGAAGACCTCGATCTTCCCGTAAGCGAACTGTGCGGCGATGAACCCCGCGATCTCCCGGTCGGCATCCGAGCACCAGCGGTGCACGAACGAAACCGGATCGTTCTGAACGCGGCTCAAGAGGGAGCTTTTTTTCTTTTCGTAGATGTCGTCGAGATGGATCAACGGGGATAGCCCTATGCGCCCCTTTGATAGTGTGAGGCATACCAATCGACAACCTGTCTTATCATTTTCTGGTAGGAGGTCTTGTTTTTCTTTGCCTCTTTCTTGAAGAAGTCCACGCTCGATCTTTTGAACGAGATGGTGACCTTCACGTTGTCTTCCTTCAACACCAGCTGCTCCGGTGAAGGAAGAAGATCCTTGATGACCCTGAGATCCCCCAAGGGTCCTTCAGTGTATTTTGTTTTGGTCTTCATATATCTTCCTTCCTTTCCTCCAGTATCCCGCACCATAGATGCGGATCACATTATTCCGGTATGTAAATCTAACGGTCATGATCCCTTCACCGACTCGCCCGATGCAGTAGAACCTGTCTTCGTCCGAGCTGTGAACAACGTCTTCCGCTATAACACGATGAGGATCGAAAAACGCCTGCTGAGCCAACGAAAATGGAATGCCATGCTTTGTACGGTTTTCTCTGTCCTTCTCCTCGTCCCATTCAAAGCGGGCTTTTTTCACAGGGATACTATACCAGATAGCGTAGCTACTGAGCAATATAATAATATGGCTATTTGTATGGGCAATACCCTATGGGTTCCCTCAAAGCTCGGGGTTTAAGGAAATATGAAATGTGGCGATTACCATGGTATTCGCTGGCCTTGCCGCGGCTGACCGTGAAAAAGCGGAAGGGACCTTCGTTTCTGCCCGGAAACAAAAGACTATCTTCCATCCCCCGGGAACAAAATCGGTGATCTTCGTTCCTGTTTTGGCCACTGCTTTTTCATTCAGCACAACACGAGTGTCAGCCCGGGCAGAAAAACCTGTCCCGATCAGGGGCAGGATTAACAATATTGACAATAGCCATTTCGATATGACGTTGATCGTATTAATTCCCCATGCGTCTTTTTTATCCATTTTCCTCCTATTCCACATGTTTTGCAAGGAAGATTTAGGAAAACGGAGGGAGTGGAAACCCTTGATGTCAACAATGAACATCAGGGGTCATTTTTATTCCCCTTCGAGCTGTTTAAGCGGCCCAAGCGGTTGAAACTGTCTTTACTGGACAAAGACCCGCCTTTTGTACTTTAATATCGTTTCAGCACAACCAACGCAAGACACATCCCCGGAGGAAGGTGTGGCAAAAGGCAGAAATTACATCAACCAGGAATCTCAAGGCACAGCTCAATGCCTCCCAGTACGAGGCGGTTACTACCACGGAAGGCCCGGTCCTTGTCATTGCAGGCGCGGGAAGCGGCAAGACCAGGGTCATAGAATACCGTTCGCTTTACCTCGTCCAGAGCGACATTGAACCGGAATCCATCCTGCTCCTCACATTCACCCGTCGAAGCGCCCAGGAGATGATCGAGCGGGCGTCCCGGAACGATCCGAGGTGTTCAAAGATAGACGGCGGGACCTTTCACTCCTTTGCAAGCAAGGTTCTCAGGATCTACAGCAAAAACCTCGGTCTGTCGAACTCTTTTACCATATATGACGAAGGCGACGCAGAGGAGGCTATCCGGCGCTGCTGCAACAAAATGGGATACGACCAGGACAAGGAGTTCCCCAAAAAGAACGAACTGAAGAACGTCTTCAGCCTCTGCATCAACAAGGGAATGAATGTTGACGACGCGGTCCTGAAGACATACGTGGACTATGAGGACCGGCTCGGGGAGATCAAGACCGTGCAAAAGGAGTATGCACAGTACAAGCTCAGGAACAACTGCGTCGATTACGATGACCTTCTGGTCTATCTCAGGGTTGTTCTCGGGATCGATGAGGTAAGGGAGAGGCTCTCGTCAAGATACCGGTATATCATGGTTGATGAATTCCAGGACACAAACGGCGTCCAGGCAGATATCGTCCGTCTTCTCTCAAAGAAGCACAACAATGTGATGGTGGTGGGCGACGATGCGCAGAGCATCTACGGTTTCAGGGGCGCCAATCACCTGAATATCCTTCAGTTCCCCAGGGAATTCGACGGCTGCAAGGTGATCAAGCTCCAGGAAAATTATCGCAGCACCCAGTCCATCCTCGATGTGGGCAATGCGGTCCTCAACAACATGTCACATAAATTCGAAAAACGGCTTGTGTCGGCAACAGGCAACATCGGCGAAAAACCCGTGGTATCAAGCTTTGATGATGTCTACGAGGAGGCCGCCTGGGTGGCGCACAAGGTCCGAGGCACTGAAGTCAACGGGCATCGCCATGAGGGAGATGGCCGTTCTCTTCAGGACCGCCTTTACCTCCATGCCCCTCCAGGCGGAACTGGTAAAACGGGGGATACGCTTCAAACTCTTCGGCGGCCGGAAATTTTACGAGATGGCCAATGTCCGCGATGTGGTCTCCTACCTGAGGCTTGTCGCCAACCCGACCGACGAGCTGGCATGGCACCGGGTCCTGCTCCTGCTTCCCGGCATCGGCGCCAGGACCGTTGAAAGATTGCTCGAACTGATTGTCCATTATGACAACCTGGCGGACATTATCGATAAAGGTCTTTACGCCCTTTTGCACCGGTCAGAAAAACTCGGAGGTGTTCGCCTCTCTCAAAACACTTCTTCAGGCCATCTCCGGTCCGTCCATGCTGCCCGCCCGTCAGGTCGAGCTTGTCATGGAACATTACGGCCCCATCATGAAGGTCAAATACAAGAAAGATCCGTCCAGGGTAAAGGAATTGATCATGCTCGGACAGATGGCCCAAAGGTACCGTACCTTGAAGGACTTCCTTGCCGATGTGGCTGTCGATCCCGACAAGGATGCAAAGGATGATGATTTCGAATTTCTTACCCTCTCCACGGTCCATTCAGCAAAGGGACTCGAATGGGGCAGGGTCTTCCTTATCGGCCTGGTGGATGGCGTCTTCCCGTCGAGCAGGTCCTTTGATCGATGCTGACGAGGGCGATATCGAGGAGGAGAAAAGGCTCTTCTACGTGGCGGTCACGCGGGCAAAGGAGGAGCTCTTCCTAAGCTTCTTCATCAAAAAGGGTGCCAATGAGCGCTCCATTGGAAGGCTCTGCAGGTTCCTCGATCCAGCGAATGTGAAAAAGACCTTTGAAAGCCGGACAATGGAGCCGCCAGCCAGACCGGCACACCGCCGGTCGAGATATTGACGGGTCGGGTGACAGGCGAGAGGAACCGAATTTGATTGAAAAATATCAAAAATAAAGCTACATAATAAGGCCATGCAGAACCGTCAACACATTCCAGTCAAACAATTTGGCCTGATGCATGCGTTCAAAGCGCTTTATTCTCTGACGCCGCCTTGAGAAAATAATCCAGTTTAATCTTTTACGGGCCGATTACATCGTTGGAACAATGAGAGGGACAATATGGAAAACGCGGTTGATCTGATACCAAGGAACGGGCGGCACCAGGCCCAGATAGAGCGCCGCCGCACCTTCGGTATCATAAGCCATCCTGACGCGGGCAAAACCACACTGACAGAAAAACTGCTGCTCTTTGGCGGGGCCATCCAGATGGCAGGCTCCGTCAAGGCACGCAAGAGCGGCCTTCACACCACCAGCGACTGGATGTCCATCGAGCAGGAGCGCGGCATCTCGGTCACAAGCTCGGTGATGAAATTCAATTACCGGGATTATGAGATCAACCTCCTCGACACACCGGGCCACCAGGATTTCTCTGAAGACACCTACCGGGTGTTGACCGCTGTTGACAGCGCCGTCATGGTCATCGACAGCGTCAAGGGGGTCGAGCCCCAAACCCGTAAGCTGATGGAGGTCTGCCGGATGCGCAACACCCCGATCCTGACCTTCATCAATAAACTCGATCGCGAGGGCATGTCATCACTGGATATCCTTGCCGATATTGAGGACACCTTGCAGATCGAGTGCGCGCCGATGTCCTGGCCCATCGGCATGGGCAAGAGTTTCAAGGGCACCTACAATCTTTACCGAAAAGAACTGACCCTCTTTACCCCCGGCGAAGATTGTCTTACCGATGATATGGTGATCATTCGCGACATCGAAGATCCTTTGCTCGATGAAACATTGGGCAAGCCAGGCGGAGGTGTTGCGTGAGAATGTGGCCCTGCTGGAGGGAGCGGCAAACCCCTTCAACCTGCAGGATTTTCTCATGGGCAACCAGACCCCGGTCTTTTTCGGCAGCGCGATCAACAATTTCGGCGTGCGGGAGCTGCTCGATACCTTTGTGGAGATCGCCCCCGCACCGCTGCCGCGGCTGACCACTACTCGCATGGTGTCGCCCGATGAGGATGCCTTTTCCGGTTTTGTATTTAAAATACAGGCCAATATGGACCCGGCCCACCGCGACCGTATCGCCTTTATGCGCATATGTTCAGGCTGTTTTTCGCGGGGCATGCGGGTCCGTCACCATCGTACCGGCAAGGATATGCTGATCTCCAATCCCATCATCTTCATGGCCCAGGAGAGGGAGTCTGTCGAGAAGGCGTGGCCGGGAGACATCATCGGCATTCACAACCACGGAACGATCAAGATCGGCGACACGTTTTCGGAGAAGGAGCCGCTCAAATACATCGGTATCCCGAATTTCGCCCCGGAACATTTCCGGAGGGTACATTTGAAAACGGCCCTGAAGGCAAAGCAGCTCAAAAAAGGCCTGGTCCAGCTGGCCGAAGAGGGAGCAGTGCAATTGTTCCGTCCGGTGATGGACAACATATTTGTCCTCGGGGCGGTGGGTGTCCTTCAGTTCGATGTCGCGATCGCGAGGCTTAAGGCCGAGTATGGCGTCGACGCCGCTTATGAAACAGTCGGCTACACTGCCGCCCGCTGGGTAAGCAGCGATGACAAGAAACAACTGGCGGCCTTCGAAAAGGCAAACCGGATGAACCTGGCACTTGATATGTATGGTAACCTGACATACCTGGCGGCCAGTGAGTGGCGGCTCGAATACGCGATCAAAAACTGGCCGGAGATCACCTTCATGAAAACCCGCGAACACGACTAAGCGGGGTATGCAGAACCCATCCCCGGAACAAACTATTTTATGGGAACCGGCGTCTATCTGCCATATGCTAAGGAGACGGCTTGAACCGTTTGAGCAGCTTGAGCCGCTTGAACTTTAAAGATAGAAGAAAAGGCAAAAACCTGTCTCGCGCCCGTCCCGCTCAGGCGGGACTCGAGCCCGCAGAGGACACGGAGAAATGTAAAAGAAAAAGTAGCGGCCTGATCCCGGAGCCTGCCAGGATCAGGCCGCACTTGCATCGCCTTCGGCGAGGTAAAGCAGGAATACCTCGAATGTCTTTAATGCTCTCGAATTGAAGAACCTGTCCGATGGCATACGTTGTTAAGACCACATACCAAAAAACAAACGGTGTTCGTCATGCCGGCGCTGGCCAGAGCATCAAGTCCGCAAACCACTTCAGAGTGATATAAGCAAAAGATAACATATTGTCTTTCCCTTGAAACTTTGGAACCATGAAACTTTGGAACGGTCTTCTTTATTGACAACTGCGGGGTCCGCGGATATCCTTGCTGATATAAGCAAGTGAATGAATGCGGCATGAAAAAAGGAAGGTGGCATATGAATAACAAGTATTGCCTGTTCATCATTCTTCTTCTGGGCGCCGTGATCATCGCGGGATGTGTTACCGCAACCCGTCCTGTCGGGGGCGAAACGGCCTACCTGCCCCTTAACGAAGGGGTCAGGGACCTTTCCTTTCTTTCATCGGGTGAAATAGAGATACTTGAAACTGTCAACAAAACAAGGGGGGCAGGCCCTGTTGCGGGAGAGCTTAAGCCGCTCAAGATCTCAAAGGGACTATCGTTCGCCTCCAAAGAGCGTGCCGAAGAACTGGCCCGCCCGAACAGACCGGTCATCACGAAAGAAGAGGGGCGCAATCGCCTCTTCGAGCGGGTACGGAAGTTCGGCAAATGGAGCGGCACCGTCGCTGAAATAGACAGCTATGGATACTACGGGAGCGCCGTGGTGACAGAGCTCATGAAGGACAGTTCCTTGGCGAAGCAGCAGCCCAGGTCATATATCGTGGACGCAAATTTCACGGTCATGGGTGTCGGGTGCGCACCGGCAGGATACCCCCCGCCCATCTGCGTCATCACGTTCGTCAGTGAGTTTGAAGAAAACTAGATAGAAAAACAAAAAACCTGTCTCGCGCCCGTCCCGCTCAGGCGGGACTCGAGCCCGCAGAGGACACGGAGAAATGTAAAAGAAAAAGATCGCGGCCTGATCCCGGAGCCTGCCAGGATCAGGCCGCACTTGCATCGCCTTCGGCGAGGTAATGCTTTCTTCCTATGGAGACTAAGAGCGTTCTTAAGACGATGTCCGGAGGGGGTCATTTACTCCTCGCTCCTAAGCGCGTCGGACCCAAAGTCCCGCTCTTCAAGCGGGATACCCGCTAAATGATCCGCACTCACTCAACGCGTGAACTCGTCGTTCCCCCTCAGACAGCACGCGTTGTCCTTACGGAGCGCTCCTGCGTCTCGTAATCCCGCCATGGCGGGACTCGCAAACAACCCCCTCCGGACAGTAGAAAACAAGCGGTGTTAACTATCCCGGCGAAAACCTGTATCCGGAATAATTGTTATTGAAATATTTAAGAACATCTCTGGTCCCTAATTTTCCGCTTGTAATCTGATCCGCAATTACAGGAGAATGGATTTTTGCGGGCAGGGAACGACCGGTGTCCCCGGCTGAACAAATATATCCTCAAGGAGGAGAGAATGTTTAAGAAGCTCGTTTCGATGATTGTTGTGGCCGGCCTTCTCATGATCGGCGGTACGGCCTTTGCGATGAACAAGGGCGATAAGAGCAGCAGCCAGAAGCCTATCATAATGCAGGGAAATGTGACAGCTATCAAAGGAAACATAATAACCATAAAGGACAACAAAGGTATAGAAAGACAAGAGGACTGCGGCAAGGGTTAAAAATAGGGGATAGGGGAATAAGGGTAAAGAGGGTTATGGGGAGTGCTCCAAGCAGGTAAGGAAAGACACTTGGGTGATGTTGGTTTGTCTGGTTTTTATATAACCAAAGAAACTGGAGAAACATGAGAAACTAAAGAAACCAACGTGGAAACGTGAAGGGCGTCCCTCTAGGTCACTCAAGCGATATTTTTTTAACGGGCTCTGCCAAACTCTATAAGCCTCAGGTCGGCCTCGTCGATGGTGCCATGATGGACATACCTGTACCCGGTGATCCCGATGCCGGGGACGAAGTCCATGGATACCTCACCGGGCAGGGTGAAATAGCGGAGCGTATATTGCCTCTTTTTCCGGGGGGTCCAAGACCGTTCACGCCGGACAGGTCAAAGTCCTCTTCCTTCGTGACCAACCAGCAGTAATACCGGTCATCCCGCGTTATCTGAGCCGGGCTTCCATATGTTTTGCCGACAACGAGGGGAAGGTCCAGCACGACCTCTTCGTTTTCCTCGAGCAGGCCGAAGAGGCTTGCCTTCGGGTCTCTGACCTTTTCGAGAATGGCCGGCATTCTCGCGGCATCAATATCGAAATACGTGGCCGTTCCCACCCTGATCATCAGGTGGTAGCTCGGGTCGTCGGCCCCCTCCATAGCATAATCGGAAGGGTCTCCTTTCATAACGGCCACGGTCAGATGCTCCCTTTTTATCACTTCGACCACGTCCACCCGCACAGTGGATAGCCGTTCAACAACCTTGCCGCCTTCCTGTGTCCACCGGGTCTTGCCTCGATACACCCAGAAGTTGCCCTTTACTAACGGATATCCATCCAGATCCTCATTGCCTGCCGCACAGGGATGGATTGGCGGCAACAGCACGAAGACGACCAGGGCCGCTCCAAAATAGAAAAAAAGCCTCTTCATGCCCCCCCCCGTTATTCACTTTCTTTCCCCCTCTTATTAAAATACGCTTACTTTATTCCGATATTGTCCTGAGGAAATGTCAACTTAAAACAGCTTGAACCCTTTTACTTCTTTTCACCTGCAGCTGCGGGCTTGGCTTTGACTGTAAAAACATCGTTTGCAAAACCTGCAAATTCAATATAACTGCCCTTGGCGGCATACGCGTCGCCTGTATCGAGCGCGCTGTCATAGGTCGCGGTATCGTCGGAAGAGAATATGATTATTCTTCCCCGTTCGGGTTTTGTAAAACTCACAGACCATGCCTTCATTTGCTACCAGCCACTCGTTATATCCATCGCCCCCTATTTTTACGGAATTCTCTCCGGTTTTCAATGCAGCGGCGCTCTCGGCCGGACTGTACAACATATCCGAAACCCATGCCCATGTGGCCCCGTTCTTTTCAAAAAGGGTAAGTTCCGTCTGGTCGCGGATAGCGTCAAAGGGCATGCCCGCGAATTCAGGGGAATCGATCCTTTTGACACCCATAAAAACCACGTATCCCGGCAGGTCCTTGTACAGCAATGATTTTACAAAATGCGAATCCACGGCCATGATCCCCTCGAAAGGAGAAACGTTGCGCCGCAGCCAGACCTTGCCATCCATATCGATCTTGAGGCTTTGCGGTTTTTCTATGGGCTTCACTTTTTGCATCGCGATCACATCGATCCCGACCATGGCCGGAGAGTTCACGTAAATAGCCTTCTCCGCCGTATTGGCAAAATAGGAACGGTTGCCTTCGGCATCGTAATAATAGCCATTGTTATAGACGAGTGTCATTGCCGGCGCTTTTTCCCGTTCCTTGAACATGAACAGGGTGGCGCTGTTTTTATCCGCATCAAACACGACCTGGCCTAATTTCGTGTCGCTGGCATAATAACCGCTGAAGGAAGCATGATCCTGCGGCAATTTCTGCGCTTTCGGCGGTATCAGGACGGTCTTTCTCTTCTTTTGGAACGAGCTTCTTCTCAACCAGTACCGCATCCAATATATCCAGCGCTATTTTCATCGCGCCGCTTTCCGCTTCCGGAAGCAATGACGGCAACCGATATTCTCTTGTCGGGAACCGTGAAAACCATCGAAGAGTAATTTCCCGGTGCCGCCGCTCTTGCCCAATACCTGAATTCCGGCCGCATCATACCGCGGAAGGCCTGTCATGTCCCAGCCCAGCCCGAACGAAAATTCGGGATTCCTCAGTTTGCCCCGGAACGCGGAAGGCTGCGCCTTTTTCATCTCGGCGAGAGATGCTTTCTTCAGGAGTTTGCCTGCCGCTGAAAAGGCATCCGCAAAACGGCAGAGCTCCTCGGCAGTTGACGACAAGCCCGCCGGCCCCCAGGACCGAAAGCGTTTCAGGCGGATGCATTTTCCCGGTTTTAGGGTCGTAATACAACGCCACGGGCTTGCCCTTGATTTCACCCACGCCTATGCCGGTGTTTTTCAGGCCCAGCGGCTTAAAGATCCTCTTATCAAGAAAGTCGATGTATTTCTGCCTGCTTACCCGCTCCACGATCATTTCCGCCAACGTAAACCCGTCATTGCAATACACGGCCATTGCTCCCGGGGCATGCTTGAGATGCGCGCGGGACAAAGTATTGATCGTTTCCTGCTTCACATTGTCATCATACTTGAACCCGAAGGAATTCGAGACCCTCGGTCCCCGGTATGCCCGATGCGTGGTTCAATAGCATTCTTACGGTGATCTTCTCTATATCTTTCGTCAGCCATCTTGAATTCCGGAAGATAGTCCGTGACCGGCTTATCGAGCGAGACCTTGCCGTCGTCAACGAGCAGCATGATCGCAGTTGCCACATACACCTTGCTGATAGAGCCGATATTAAAGAGCGTAGTTGTAGTCGACAGGGATGCTCTTCTCTCTGTTTGCCATGCCAAAGCCTTCGGCATAAACGACCTTGCCGTCGACCATTATGGCAGCGGTGGCACTCCCGCATTTGCCGCTGTTTATGGCCTGCCAGATCTCGCTGCGGGCAGTGCTGTAATGGCGCTTTCATAGGGATCTTGCGTTTCTCACCGCCGCCCGCTGATGCGGTATGATAATTAAGCATTCGGCACTTTGAGACCAGCGCTTCCTCGTAACGCGATTTTAAATTCTGGCCTTTGACATCACGCCCTCCCTTTTCTTATAATGCGCTTTTTAAATTCTGATGTTTCCCATAACCTATAACCCATCACCCATAACCTGCATATTTCCTTACCCCGTATGCCAGTCTGCATTCTTGGTGGACCCCTCGCTAAAGATGGATGATATTCACTCCTGTCCATTTTGAATTGAGATACTCCGCGACAAGCCGTCTGTGGCACTGTTTGGGGTCGGGCTCACTGCAGAGAAGGACGGCGGGCAGATCAAAAAGTGCCCGTTCAACCTGTTTTTCCACACCGCGTTCGCGCATCAAACGGACAAATTGTTTTTCGAACTCGTCCTGGCCGATCCTTTTTTTCTTGTATGCGTCCATAATATCGGCATTCGGTGCAAGGATCGGCAGGTGCACGTAATCGGCCCGGCATATTTCCTTGAGAAAGTATCTCAGATCGTCGCGCTTCGTAAACCCCGCCAGTTGCGAAACATTATTTAACCGGATGTCGACCACCCTTTTGATTGCGGCTTTTTTGAGGATCTCAAAAAACTGCCTGGCCGTCTTTTTTGAAAACCGACAGTGACATAGATCTCCATCGCCCTAACTCCTCCATCCCAAATATTCTCAACCGCTCGCTAATTTTATTAACATCGATTTCTCCGCGGCAAACGCCTGGCCGTACAATGCGAACAGCGCAAGGACCAACACCAGCAACTTTCCCAAAAAGACTAAAGGCTTCCCCATCTTTATCCTCCCGATCATAGCCTGATGGTTAACAACTATATTAAGATATCAGTTTGCATAGTTATTAACAAGTTATTAACCTGGCACTACATGCCTGATCATGAATTCTACGTTCTCTCCCGCATTTACGGGGATGATCCGTATGTCTGGATGCCCGGAATGCCAGACCCTGAACACCTCATCGGCAAATCCCTGCCCGATCGTTCCAATGTCTGCAAAATCAAGCTCCACTGTCTTGAACTTTTCCAGGCCTGACAGAATTCGCCTGGCCTGTGATCTTGAGATATACTCGACCCCTTCACGATAGAGCTTTACCTTCACGGATGTCTTGCTGAATTCATACTTATCATCCGTGAATCGATCGAAAATATTCCGAAGCCGTTTTTTCTTGTCCAGCCCGATGGAAAAAAATACTTTCGTCCCCAGAATGGGCCTTCGAACATCCTTCAGAAATATCTCTTTAATTTCATTATCGAATACCAGCTTCTTGCCAAAACTCCGGACAATAAAATGGTCGGCAGCCTTCGATGTGAAGAAGATCCCCTCGCCGCTGTGAAATGAGGGGGCCGTTGTCTGCTTGCCTTTCAGCAGGTCCTGGATCGCCTCCACGGGAGACTTGAGGCCCTTTTTCTTCATTATATTATTGAAGATACCGACACCCTTGTCTGATATGTCGAAAGACATGCGTTCATGGTCCCTTAGCACAAGGATGTCGATCACCTTTGAATCGGAATGCTCTATGGCATTATTCAGGATCTCTGTGAACGCATAGGTAAAAATATCGGCTGTATCAACGGGGACACCATCATACAGTCCGCCTTCCCGTTTGATGCCCTCAAGAACGGCATCCTCTTTAAGGTCAATGTTCCGCAGTATGCGATGGAGCCTTACTGGTCCCCTTGTGTCCCTGACATGGGCCCCGGCCGCCACGTAATGTGCCTTGTTGGCCTTGTCGACAAGGGCGATCCTGCCTTCCCCGGTAAGCTCCCTGAGAAATCTATGGACATAGACCCTGGAAAAACCGGTCTCTTTCATGATATCAGATGCCTTGATCTTGCCTTCTTTTTTTAATTTCCCGAGAATCAGTTCTCTGATATCCACAAGTTCCTCCGTTGTTAACAACTTTATTATACATCATATTTTGACAGTTGTTAACAAGTTGTTAACTTCGATGGCAAACAGGGGAAAGACCGCCTTACTTTAACCATGGGCAGTTTTCGTAATCTTTTGTCTTTCGCCTTGATCTTTGTATCGCGTTCCCAAGTGTCACCGCGGCAAGGCCGGCAAGGATATATATGGACAATCTCAAAAGCTGGTCCCAATCGTCCGGGACGACAAGATAGGCGATCATAAAGCCCAGCACAGACCATACGGCGGCCCATATGATCCCTGACAGAAGTTTCATTTCCAGCGCTTTGACCCTGAGTTCCGAGACCGGCTGATATACATTTACCAGGAGGATCTCGCGCGCATCTTCAAGGTCCTCTTCCGGGACAAGTATCCTGGCTGGTCCTGGTACGGTGCGGCCGTCGGAAAACGCGCTGCTTGATCCGACCGCCCCGCTCGGCAGCGCTCCCTGGCCTTTCACGATAAAAGGGATGCCCGCATCGGTGAGCACCGATCGAACCACCATCAATTCTTCTTCCTCCGCGACCTCAAGAAGGGGAACATACCTTTCGGTGTTGCGCACCTCGCATTCGGTGCAGAACTCAGATCCTTCCCTGTATTCACTGCGGCAACGCGGACAAAAAATAGGTCAACTCCAGTTAATGATCTTAATGCTATTAATGCCAATCGGCCTTGACGAACTCCAGTATGTTTTGCGCACGCTCAGAAAAGAGATGAACCCCTTCCCAATTGGGCCGCGAGATGGTTTTCTGCATAAGAAGGCCGTCCTCGCCGAACCATTGCGGCAGTATACCGCCGAAGAAACAGCCGTTGCCCCTCAGCAGGTCCGCAACCTTGCCGATCCACGGCCATGAAAGCTTGAGCCACACCTGGACCACCTCCACATTCTGACGAAGGATACGCTCTTCTTCCAAAGCGAAAGCGCTTAACAGGTCCGGTCCAACCTCATGGACCGCCACGCGGGCCACCCGGGCAAAGTCGAATATCTGCGTATCCATCCGTGTTTTTTGTGAAGACGGAAGATCATCCACCGACCGCGTGAAGGACCTCTTGTCGTCGAGGCCATCATATATGTATTCAAAATAGCGGCCATAAATATCGGGAACATGGATGACATGCGGATTACGGGCAACGGTTATGAACATGAGGAGCGTCGATACCCGCCCCGACGCGCTCTTCTCCTTGTCGTATGCCTCCGCGGGCATAAGGTCTACCTCGAGGGCCGTCTCGACGAAGGGCAGATTGGCGAGCGCCGCCTTCTGAATATATATGTGGTTGCAGACGGACTCCCCGAAGAACACCTTTATGCCTTCCATGCCCGGTATCATCTTGCCGACGTACTGAAAGATCATACCCATAACGCCCGCGTTCCGGAAGGCGGGAAGGACCGCCCCGTTCCCCTTCTCGTAAACCCCCTTGTCGGGGGCCGCGCGGAACAGGGAGCTGTACCCGACAACCCTGTTATCCGGGGCGCGGACAACGATCGGTATATTGTCGCGCCTCTCGCAGGCCCCAATAAGGCCCCGGGGATCATAGACTATCTTTGCCGGGTAACCGTCTCCGTACACCTCCGTAAAAAGCTTCGCCACGCCTTCCGCATCATCGGGCCTGAAAAAATCTACAGTCAATGTCTTCGTGTCCACGCCGATCTCCCGATCTAGGGTGTCTGCCCCGTGATATTTTTTCTTTTCAACTTCTTCAATATTGCGTATGCGCCATAGCCGAGCATGGCCGCAGTGGCCGCCGCCAGGGGAACAACGACAACGGCAACAGTGGATATCGCCCTTGCCGCTGTCGCGGCACGGATTAGTTTACCCGGTTTCCCGGTCTGTCTGTCCATTGGCTCGCTTTCCTTGCGGGGACTTCCGTTCATGGCGATCGCAAACATGGCTGACCTCCGGTATCGATATGGGTCACCTCAAGATTATATGTTCAATGCCATTTGATATTCAAGACCCCTTGGCAAGGTCCGGCTCAGCAAGATATTTACAACACTTCAAAAATACGCGGGAACAATTCCGACCCGTGCTGTGTCTTTAATGATATGATGTCAAGAGTACCATTTGCGATAGGACATAACTATTTCACAAAAGGAGAATGTATGAAACTTTGTAAAAGCTTTTTCATCGCGTTGTTTTTGTTTTTTGTACTGGGAGCGGCATTGGGGACCTATACGACCGCGTCCGCTGCCTGCAGGGATGACTGCTACAGTAAATGCGGCGATGACGTGAAATGTCTTGTGCCGTGCTTGAAGGCGTGTGGAGGCGACAGCATTCCGCCGGTCTCCCCGCCGAAGCCTGTTAAGAAATAACGTCACATCCCGGTGCCCCCGGCAGCGTCGGGGGCACTTCATACATTGCCCGGTCTGAGCGGCCGGTTGTACGGAGTCATCAAGGGCCAGGACATAGATGCCGATTCTCGCCTTTACTTCACAGGTTTGACCTCAATGACATCAAGCTGGACCATCGGATATTTCTGGAACCAGCTGCCGCCCACAATAAGGGCCGCGTAAACATCGCCTTCCGGCCTGGTCAGCTTTGCGGCCATGTAACTGTACGTGTCTTCCAGGTGGGTCCCCAGCGCGGCCTTGCCATAGGGCACGGTTCGGGTGGTGGCATCGACAAGTTTCGCCATCCACGCTTTTCCCCCCAGGTCCTTGCTCTTGCCGCTGAACAAGATCTCAAAGCCGGCCTTCTTGAGCGCCGATTCGTAGTTGCGGTATATCTCGAGTATCGACCTGTCCTGCGGAGCTGCATATGTGATCTGGAATACCTTGCCTTCCAGCTTTTGACTTTTTATCAATTTACCCTTCTCCATTTTGCCTAGGGGAAGGGCATATTCGTCGAGCCCCTTCACATCGTATCTCACGATAGACGTACCGGGAAACCTCGATATCATCGGGTGGTCCATGCTCCCTTTCAGGTCCTGTTCCTGGGCATATACGGCACCCGCTGCAAGGATTGCCAGCAGCATCCCTCCCAACACATACAATGCGACCCTGTTCTTGATCTTCATATCCATGCTCCTTTCTCTTTGATCCTCTTATCCTAATTTTCGCGGGCACTTTTTGTCAAGAACATTAAGGAGGATCACAGGGCGCCCTTTTGCCCCCTTGAAGCCAAGGCGCCGTGCCCGTCACGCCGTGAATCGATTGACAGGGCCGCAGAATAAGCTTATAGTGTTCATCAAGTAACGAAGTAATGATCAAAGGTTACGTGAGAGACTTATTTCAACGGTTTGTCCAAAACGTTCCCCTAACGAGATAATATCCGGTCATATTTTGCTTCAGCTACTAATCTATCTTAATAAAGAGGTAACGTGAGTTTTAGTTCATTCAAGCTTCATCCTCAAATAGCGGCCGGCGTCAAGGCGCTCGGCTACCAGATCCCCACCCCTATCCAGGTCCAGGCGATCCCGCCGGTCCTGGCCGGCAAAGATGTCATGGGCCTTGCCCAGACCGGGACCGGCAAGACAGCGGCGTTCGTGCTGCCGATCCTGGAGCGTCTGCTCCCGGGCCCGCGCGGCAAGGTGCGCTCCCTGATCATTGCGCCCACACGCGAGCTGGCGGAACAGATCCACGTATCGATCGGGGAACTGGGACACAACACGCACCTGAGAAGCTGCACGATCTACGGCGGCGTGGGCGTGAACCCCCAGGTCCAGAAACTTCGCGCCGGTGTCGATATTGTCGTGGCCTGTCCCGGCCGTCTGCTCGATCACCTTGAAGCAGAAGACGATCAACCTTGTGGACCTGGAAGTCCTGGTCCTTGACGAGGCGGACCGGATGTTCGACATGGGCTTCCTCCCCGACATCAGGCGGATCATCAAACAATTGCCCACAAAGCGGCAGACGCTCATGTTCTCTGCCACCATGGCCGACAGCATCCGGAAGCTGACGGACGAAGTGCTCCGTGACCCGGTCACGGTAAAGATCGGCCATACGGCCCCGGCCAACACGGTGTCCCATGCGCTCTATCCCGTTGCGCAGCATCTGAAGACCGGACTGCTCATGGAACTCCTCAGGCAGACCGATACGGAATCGATCCTGATCTTCACACGTACCAAGCACCGTGCAAAACGCATCGACCAGGAACTGCAAAAGGCAGGGTACAGGGCCGCCTCGCTCCAGGGGAACCTGTCGCAGAACAAGCGCCAGGACGCCCTCGACGGCTTCCGCAACGGTTCATACCAGATCCTGGTGGCAACGGATATCGCGGCCCGCGGCATCGATGTGTTGAGCATATCCCATGTCATCAACTATGATATGCCGGATACGACGGATGCGTACACGCACCGGATCGGCCGTACCGGACGTGCAGCGAAGACCGGTGACGCCTTCACCTTTGTCAGCCAGGAGGACGAGCCCCAGGTCAGGAGCATCGAACGTGTGCTGGGCGGGAAGATCGAGCGTCGCATACTGGAGGGTTTTGATTATACGAAACCGGCACCGGCACGGAATACTGAATTCGTACGGCCGCCGCGTGTACCGCAACACCGCAAAACACAGCCAAAACCGGAGCAGGCCGGCGCAGCCTCGAATGCGGGGGCAAGGCCCGGGACGGGCCCCGCCAGGCCGGGACGCAGCGGAACCCCAGGAACCAGGACCACAAAGCCGCCTGCGTCAGGGATGCGGTGGAACAGAAAAAAAACGGGCAGGTCGTCTACGCGCCAGGGGTGATGGTCATTCTTCCACGATCATCTGCGATGGCGGCTTGAAACCAAAAGGATAGTTGCAGCAGCAACTCGTGACAAGTCTTTTTCCAAACTATTCAAGTTCTTTCAGACTAAAGACCAGCCGGCTGGACAGGGCCACGAATATCCCAAGGATCGCAATGCCCAATCTGAAACTGTACAGGTCCCCCGAGAGACCGAGAAGGAAGGGGATCAGTCCCCCTCCGGAGACCATGCTCAAGGCGAGTATGATGCCTGTGGCCAGGCTGCGCATTTCCCGGCTGAAGGTCTTCGCTATCGCCACAAGGCCGACGGGGAAAAAGGCCGTCACACAAAAAGCCTGAAAAAAAAGGATGATCCCCATGTATCCGGCAGGGGCAACCCCCATGAGAACGGTCAGGCTGCCCGTAATGAGCAGCACAAGGAACATGATCATTCGCAGATTGAACCTGTCGATCATAAAACCGCACAGGATGGCCACGCCGATCCCCCCAAGCCTTGATATGCCCAATATGGTATTTGCATAACCGATCGTCAAACCGAGTTCCTTTGTAAGGTATAGAGGGGTGATGGCGTAGATGCCCAGGTTTGCGCCCGCGCCAAAGATCCAAAGTATGGCCATCAGCCAAAGCGACCGTATTTTGACAATATCCCGGAATACCGTCTTTGAGGGATTGCTGAGCTTTACCTCGCTGCTCGCAAAGGAGAAAATAATGGCGGATGCCAGGAAAACGATCGAGAACACCACAAAGATCCCCCGCCATGAAAAGAACTGGAGAAGAAAAAGGGCGGTAAAAGGAGTGGCAAATATGGCTATCGCGGCGCCGGTATCATGAATAGCGATCACCTTGCCCCAGTTGTTTTCCGAATAATACTCGGTCATCAGGGGAATGGCCGAAGGAATATAGAAACCAACCGAAAAACCGAGAACAAGAGCGAAAATATACAGTAACCAAAATTCATGAACGAAGGGGATCAGGAAAGAGGTCAGGCTCAAAAATGACAGCGAAAAGATGATAGACCTCTTGTAACCGAACCTCCCGGAAAAAAGACCGGAGATAATTACAGCAACACCATATCCGGCAGACAGGAATGTAAAAATACCGCTTGCCCGTGCGTGGCTGATAATGAACTCATCCTCCACAAGCGGCAGGATCGGCGCGAACATCACCCGGAGGCTGAAGTTGATGAACCACAAAAACCAGAGGCACAGGAGGAATAAAATAGCTTTACCCCGCAAGGCCGCGTATTTTTCCATTACTTAAATCTAACCCAACATTCTTTATAATTTCTACATAACTATGAATATCGGGCATTTATTTTTTTTGTAGAATAGCAAGAACTCCGGAACGGGGGGTTCGTTGGCGCAAAGAACAACATCGGAACCATCGAAAAGATCGATAACTCGTACAAAATTCGCATCAGCAGGATAAGATAGCTGGCAGCTTACTTGTTACCGGGATCGACCATCCTGCCCATGAACAGGGTGGTGCCGCTTGCGTTGTCCCGAACGATGAAGAAGAACGGATGGTCCGCACGAAATGTCTGATCACGTGCGGGCATAGACTTCGTTACCATCTCAACGGCCGTGGCGGCCGCTGCTTCCGTTCCCTCCTCGCCCACCTCGACAAAGGCCTTGTGCTTGATCTGCCCTATCCAGAGCAATCCTTTCTCCCATCCCATGCCTGTGAAATCCGCCACGCCTTCGGAGAACGCGTCATTTATGCCCATTTTCTGAAAGGGGAACTTCAGATCATAGCCCGTTTCGAGCTTGAATTTCGGCATATAGAGGTGGACCTTTTGCACCGAATGGCTGTCCAGCTTCGCCAGCCATTCCTTCAGGTTTTGGGTGGTCAATTGTTTTTCCAATGCGGGGAGGCCATCCACGGTCTTAGGAAGCAGGATGACCATGGACATATTTTTCCCTTTGTACGGGATAGAAACAGCCTGGAAATCCTTCTCTGTCAGGATCTTGAGATCGCTATTCTGGTACATGAAGGGGGCTGTCACCTGCTTGGCCGCCGACACACTAAAGGGAGCGTTTTGGGTGCGGCTTTTCTCGAATTGAACATCCCAGGCGCCCTTGAAGTAGATCGCGTTCAGAAGCACACAGACGGAATTGGGATCAAGCTCCGTGAGTATCTTGTCTATCTTTCCCTCCGTCTTCACCTTGACCCAGTTATTGATGGTTGCCAGATCTCCACCAAAGGTCTCGGCATCATAGTTGTCTTTCAGGATATTCTTGAACTTCCCGCTTACGTCACCGCCGGTGAGGACCAACGCGTTAGCGATGTTCAGTTTCTGCCCGGCCTTCCGGGCCGTGTCGGCCAGCTCCTTGTTCAGACCCTTGAACGCAGGGTGCAGCGCGGTTTGATCGAGCTGGAAATGAAGGACCTCCTTCATCTCTTTTTCCGTTTTTCCGCGCGCGCCGGCGTAGGTCATGCCCAGCGCCGACGAGACGCTGTATGGCGAAAAGAAAAGATTGCCCTCTTTGGCTCCAAGCTCGTGATATAACTGCACCGCGAAGGCGGTATTTCCTTTCACAATACTATCGTACGATGGCCCCGGAGGGGATGCCTCCATTGGTCTCGTAAAGGGCATTGAAAATACCGCAAGCAACAGGACGGCTGACAACACCAGTAATAACCGGTTCATTTTTCTCTCCTTTCAAGTACGTCGTGCACAATTTTCACCCTCTCCTTCTTTTTTAACTATTGGACAAACCAACAGTTAAAAAAGTTCCCGGACTGCCCTTTCCAAACATGTGTGAATATTTGCAGGCAAACAACCAAGGAAGACAGTAAAGAGGCGGCGAGCTGCATGAATAACTGTTTTCGTGGAGTCGGCGGCTGCCAGAAAAGATGTAAAGACAAAGATAAGAAAAGCGAGAACACCGGGGACAGGAAAAAAGATAGTTTACTTGTTGCAGCAAATTTTTCGGGCCCCGGTAATGGCACTGTTCGAGGTACTTTGGGGGACGCTTTTGAAATGTTGGCATCCAAACAAGTGTGGCAATAGATCAATTGGTATTTCAAGATCTCAAGAACGTTCCGTCACCTTGTCTTTTTTACCCTTCTATCCAGACTTCCCACTGGCACCATAATTTTTCTGAATGTTCATCCGGCGGGCACATAATGCACTTATATCTTATGTCGGGACTCAGCTCGTTCAAGAACCCGTCAAAGTACGCTATCCCGACCGTCTTGCAGGGAAACTCTCCCATACCCTTCTTGATTCGCGCCTTCTGCGGATGGCAATCGGTCACGGACAGATAACATCTCCCGTCCCGGACCTCGGCCTGCCCCCCGAGGTTGCCAAACACGGGTGTCAGCAGGTAAACCCTGCATATCTCCTCCAGCGACGGCACGTTTCCGATCAACAGGAATTTTTTGAGGACCCTTGCTTCGCTTCTCCCGAATTGCCTCCACACCTCTTCATCCAATTCAATTGTCCTGCTCAATCCCTGAATGTGCTCGAGACCGAGAAACCAGAGTCCATCCAGTGTCAGGGCAAATCGTCCATACATCTTTGCCAGATCGATCAACTGTTCTTTTGACAACTTCTGATACTCATCGTCATTTGACCATTTCAACATCGTTCATTGTCTCCTTTGGTTATCTTTCCCCGATCAATGCGGGGAACAGCTCCTTCAGCCGGGAGGGAGGGACCAGCACCGTCTCCTGCGCCAGCCACCTCGACCCTTTGACGGGCACCCGCAGGTGACAGCGGCGAAACCTCGTCCATGCGGCACAGGCGAGAGAAGCGCCGCATGCAAAGCCCAGCGCAAGGATGCTCAGGCTGCCGGCATCCACTATCCTGTCGCGCAGAAGCATCATGATCCCGATGACTGTGAATCCGACCGCGCACACCGCCAGGGGCAGACCGACCTTGAGCATTACAACGGGATCGGCCTTTTCAAGGCCAATCTCTTCAGGGGCGAGGGTCAGGTCGAGGCGGCCCTTGCGGTAAACCGCGATGTACTCGCCGTCCCTCACGAGAACCGTACAATTTTTGCGCCGCCAGAGATCGTAACCGGCAAGGCCCAGGCCAGCCGCGGCCAAAGACCCCAGGATCTCCCATTCAAGAACGCTCAATGGCGGTTTGCATTCGAGTGCGAACAGGCAGCCCACGACAATGAACAGGCCGCCCCAGATACACGGTTGCCACCCAAGGGTTTCTGCGACTCTTTGGTGTTCGGGGACATAGATGAGTTGCCCTGTGTGCGGCGATGTCTGGTCCATTCTTTTTGCCGATCTACCAGCTTCCGGAAGAGCCGCCGCCGCCCGATGATCCGCCGCCGCCCGAAAAGCTGGAGCCGCTGGAAAAGCTCGAACCGGAGGAGGAGCCCGACCTTAACGTGAAACCTCCGATGGAGGCGCTCCCCTTTGTGCGCAGATCGTTCCGGGCTTTTTTATACCAATCGGAATTCCTGAGAAAAAGTTTCGCCGCCGGGAAAACGACCAGGTACGTTACAAGGCAGGTGAGCGCGCCCCTTGTGCCGAGAATGACGATCGGGAACATCGCCCAGAATGGTATAAGGAACAGGTAAAGGAACCAGCCGACACCCGGCGTGAGAATGCCGATGATGGTGAAGAGCCCGATAATGCCGAAAATAAAAGCGCCGAATAGAATGCGCTCCGCGATCGACATATCCGGTCCCTCAATATTCAAAGACTTCGACTTTCCCTGGGCACCGCCCTCATCGCCCGCCGCTACCGGCAATGTGCCGCCCTCCAGCACCTTGATAACGGCGAGGGCACCGTCCGTGACCCCTCCGTTATAGTCTCCGTTCTTGAACTTTGGCGTCATGACGTGCTGGATGATCCGGCCTGCCATCAGGTCGGTCATCGTACCTTCAAGCCCGTAACCCACCTCGATGCGCATGCGCCTGTCCTTGGGTACGACGATGATCAGGATACCGTTGTCCTTTCCCTTCTGGCCGAGCTTCCATGCTTTGAAAACCTCGACGGCGTATTCTTCAATGCTCGCCCCGCCCAGCGTGGGAACGGTGAGAATGGCGATCTGGTCGCCGGTGCGGTCCTCGTGCGCCTTAAGGGCCTCCGTCAGCGACCGGCGGGTTTCCTGGGAAAGGATCTGCGCGTTATCTGTCACCCGGCCGGTGAGATAGGGGATGTCCGCTCCCGCGGCCAATGACGCCGTCAGAAGGATTAGCGACAGGAGTAATAACAGTGATATTCTCTTCATGCGCCCTTCTCCTCGATGACCTCGTCGGGCAGTTCATCCTCACCGGCGCCCTGCCGGCGCGCCCGCCGCCGTTGCTTCCAGGGCCCGGAAAAGCTGCTCCAGACCGTCTTCCAGGGCGCGATCGATCTCACCTCGCGCCAGAGATCCGGTCATTGGCGCGATGACGTCCCTCATGGCGTCCCCGGTCAATCGATCGCTTAGCCCCCTGTCGGGAAGAAGAACGACCTGCCGCTCGAAGAGGCTGACGAGCAGCAGGATGCCCGTCCGGTCTTTGGTGGCGAACAACTCCCGGGTGAGAAAGAGCGACTGCGCGTATTGCCGCACTTCCACCTCGGCGCGATGGGCGGACAGAAAGAGCCTCGCGAAGGCCGGCACAAATACGGCCAGAAGCGCGAAGACCGCGCCCAGGGCAAGCGTCGCCGCCACGGCGATGAGCACCATCATATGTGAGGTCCGGTAGCGCAGCAGCAGATCCAGAACAAAGAACAACAGGCCGGCAATGGACGCGCCCATGGCAAAGGCCTTCCATGGCAGTTCCTCATAGGTGTCGCTGCGCTTTATGACGGCCAGCACGATCTGGGCCTTCGTTCGCTTCTCCGCTTCGGCTATGCGCTGATCCAGCCGGGCATGCTCCTGATCGGATAAAATTCGTTCCATTTCGTTATGACCTCACAAAGTTTCACTTTTTTTATATCCATCGTCGGCCAATTAAAAACTACACCCAACGGTCGATTCGCCGCAAGCGGTAATTTCTCAAACATTATCAAGCGGTCTTTGAAGCATTGCGATGGTCCTTTTCATGATCGTTATTATCATTCGGCCGATGCCCCTAGGAATATCCTGCCCGCTTTTCCATGTTTTCAACTGCGTCCCCGTGGCCCCTTGACAATCCGTGTTCGGGAGAGCACCCGCCGCGCCAGCGGTTGAAGCAGGTTTGGCGACAGGTAGATAGGGAACTGCGAGAGCGCGAAATACAGCCAGGTCAGGTCGGGCAAGGCCCCGCCGGTCGCAGCCAGCATCAGCCCCAGGTTGCGTTGCGAAGCCATGAACCCGAGCGCAAGGGCGCGGTCCCGGCCTGCATACGTGAAAAGGAGAACGGTCAGGCAAAACACTGCGAAGAAGACCGCGAAGGCAAGCGCGGCGAGGCCGATCGTAATCATCGGCGCAGCAAGGAAACGGGCGGCGACATTTTCCATGATGGCCGCCACAAAGACGAAAAGGACAAGAATGTTAAAGCCGTCGATCCCCTCCTTCTGCCGCTCGATGGCAGCGGCGCCGGCGATCCGTCGCGCGGTCAAGCCCACAAGGGCGGAACCCGCGAGGATCGCAAGCAGCTTGGTCCCGAGGGCCGCGGGGGCGATCGTGAGAGCTGGTCCGACGAAGGCATAGGCGAATAACGGCGCCGTAAAGGGGACCAGCGCCGTACTCATTACCATGGTGACGAGCACGAGCGTGGCATCCAGGCCCATCAACGCGGCCAATGCGGGGGCCGCCATCATCGGCGAGGCAATCCCTTGCAGCATGAACGAAAGAAGGAGCTCTGGCGACCGGTCCTTAAGGCCGAAGGCAAGACAGCCCGCGCCAAATAAAGTTGGGACCGCCAGGGATGTCCACGCCGTCGCCGCAAGCACCATGGCGGGACGTTTCAGGCAGGCCCTGAACACCCCGGTGTCCATGCGAAGGAAGGCAACGCACAAAAGAACAAAGACCGCCTCGGTGACAAAAGGTTTAAGCAGGGCGCCGATCGGCGGCACTGCGATACCAATGACAACGAGCGCCGCGACCGCGCGCGTGCCTTGCCGGCCGAGCCACGACAGCAGCGCCGCCGATGTGCCAAGAACATGCACCATAAGGAACTTCATCGATATCTCTCAAGGCTGCATTGCATTGGTATTTTAAGACCTCAAGGGTGTCCCGTTCCTTAACCCCTTGCGATGTCATTCACTTTATTGCTTTACTGCAGGACTTCACGAAAGAAAAACTGTCAAGGGCCTGCCCCTTCTCGTTGAACACCCGGACACATACCGAATCCCCTGCAACGTCGACGACCGCATAATTGTATTCTTCCCTGATCACGTCCGCCTTTCCCCTTCCCGAGACAAGCGGGCCCCCTGCCGATCCGGTGATGACCTGTGTGACGTTGTTTATCCAGGGACGATCTTTGGGGTGCGGCATATTCCGGTCTATCTTCGTCCTCGCGTAGAGATGCTCATGCCCGGCAAAGTAGATATCCACACAATGTTCATCGAGGACCGTCCAGAGGGGAAACTTGTACTGGTCGTACCCGGCGTAACCCTCAGACCTTTGTACGCTGAAGGCCGGTGCGTGGGCAAAGACGAACTTATGGGTTCTATGCGTTTTCCCGAGTTTCTCCTTCAGCCATGCAATCTGTGCCTCCTGGATCTCGTAATTATGGGACCGGTAGGGCGGGTCGGGCTCAACCCAGTGTGTGTCAAGGACCGCGAAAAAGGCGTTCCCGAACTCAAAGGAATAAACAAGCCCCTCATATCCGGCGGGGCCGTTCTTCGGCATATGGTGAAACTCCCTTTGAAAGGCGGTCTGGCCGTCGATATCGCCTTCACCTTTTTTTGTAAGGGTCTCGTGATTACCTACGACCTTGTAGAGGCCTATTCCCGCATTCGTGACCGGTTTCATTACCTTTCTCCACGCCCGGAACAATTCCTCTCCGCCACGGGATGCAAGGTCGCCGTTGAACACGATGAATGCCGGTCTCGGATCGAGTGCAAGTATTCTCTTGTTGATGCTGCTCAAAACCGGCACGTTGATGTAGGAACTCCAGTTATTGCCCCTGTGGTTTGTGCTGCGGCTGTCACCCGTGACAACAAACCGGAAAGAGACCGCGTTGTCCTGCGCGGGGACGTTCCCCACCGGAAAGAGAAGGAAAAGGAAAAAAAACGCGGCCGATCCAACGCCACGGCAAAGGCGGCCGGCCCTTTGGGAATTATTATGTTCCATAAAGCACCTCACCCTGCAGCAAAAATTATCCCGGGCCGTACAGGCAATGGGGGCATTCAGTTTTATTTTATTCTTATATTGTACCCGACGTATGTCAAATAAAAAACGGTTTTAGTGCTTGAACGCTTGGGACCGTTGAAATGTTGAAGACCAAATGGATCTTTAATACAAATTGTC
This sequence comes from uncultured delta proteobacterium, assembly GCA_963816115.1. Lineage (GTDB taxonomy): Bacteria > Desulfobacterota > Syntrophorhabdia > Syntrophorhabdales > Syntrophorhabdaceae > Delta-02. The sequence continues at coordinate 266,438 of CAWFIZ010000003.1, forward strand.
GCTTCACGGTCCTTAAGCGTTTTCCGCAACGCCTTCCCTCGCCAGGCCGAATATGGCGAGGGCAATGAGGGCCATTGCAGCGCCGAAGAAGAACGGCGCGCCGGGGCCCGCGTACCTCCAGAGGAAGCCCGCGGCGAGTGAGGCCGGGAACGCGGCGAGGCCCGTCAGGGTCTGGTAGACGCCGTATGTCGTGCCGGTGAACTCACCTTTGGCGTTCAGCGAGATGTATGCCTTCCCGATACCCTCCGTGAGGGCCATGTAGACCCCGTACATGGGAAAGAGGGCCCAGAGGGCGGCGGGCCTGTCAATAATGCCCAGCAGGAAATAGATGAGCGCGAAGAGGGCAAAACCCCACAGAAGGACCTTTTTCTGCCCGATCCTGTCGGAAATGATTCCGGCCGGAAAAGAAAAGACCGCGTAGACGATATTGAAAAGGGCATAGGCAAGGATCGTTGTCCCCACCGCGAAACCCATGCTGTGCGCCCTTAGTATTATGAAGGCATCGGAGCTGTTACCCAGGGCAAAAACGCAGCTCGCCAGGAGAAAGACCTTGAAACCCCTGCTAAGCTTTACATCGCGCAGCCTCCACGGCTGCCGCCCTCCGGGCCCGGCAGTTCTTTTAACATCCCTGACGAAGACCACAAGGAGAACAACGCCGGCCGCCGCCGGTATAAAGGCAAGATAGAAAATAAAACGGAGGTTGTCCACAAAAGCCGTAAGGAGGAAGAAGGCCACGAGCGGCCCGATCACGGCCCCCAGGGTATCGAGGGCGCGATGGAAGCCGAAGACCCTTCCCCTGTGGCTCTCCTGTGAGGCACCGGCGAGGAGCGCGTCGCGCGCGGAGGTCCTGACACCCTTCCCGAAACGGTCGAGGAACCTTCCGCCCATAACAAAGGCCCAGCCGGACGCCGAAGCGATGACGAGCTTCGACAGGGCCGACAGCACATATCCTCCCGTCATGAAGGGCTTTCTTTTACCCGACCGGTCGGAAAAGTACCCGGAAAAAACGCGAAGGAGGTTTGCCGTTGACTCGGCGATGCCCTCGATAAGGCCCACGATGGTCACGGGCGCGTTGAGGACGGCGACGAGAAAGATGGGCACCACCGGGTAGACCATCTCCGAAGAGATGTCGTTCAAGAAACTGACGAGGCTGATGGCGACTATGTTCCTGTTTATACCCCGGAATATCTTCGCCGTAAATGACCGCATATTGCTAATGTAAATCAATGCCGCCTGTAAATCAAATCATCGGGAGGGCAATTGTGGCGAAAACCATTTATAATATATTTTAAGTTATGTGATACATTTTTGGTAAACTTAATATAGTTATGAAAAATCATAAGCTTTGGAAAATAGAAAGGGGGTCAGCAAAATGTCGGAAATGACGGAAGAAAAACGTTATGAAGGGCTAAGCCCTTTTGAACTGAAAAACAAGCTGATCGACATGGCCGGTTCGAATCTGGAACGGATGATGTTGAATGCGGGGAGGGGAAATCCGAACTGGGTCGCGACAATTCCGAGATATGCCTTTTTCCTCCTTGGAAACTTCGCCCTTGAAGAGGCGCATCGGGTCCTGAGCCGCCCCGGGATCGCCGGCGCACCCGAATCAAAAGGCATGGGGGGGCGCCTGCTCGACTTCTGCCGCAATCACTCTGAATCGCTCGGCTCACAGCTCCTTGCCGATTCATATAAATATGCCACGGAAACGCTTGGGCTCCAGGGTGACTCCTTCACGGCCGAAATGGTTGACGGCATACTCGGCGATCACTACCCGACCCCGGACCGCGTACTGAAGAACACCGAAGAGATCGTCCGCGCCTATCTCGATAACACAATGTGCAATGGTCAACCGCCGGAGGGGACCATGGACATCTTTGCGGTAGAGGGGGGAACCGCGGCGATGACATACATTTTCAACACGCTGAAGGAAAATTTCCTCATCAATCCCGGAGACAAGATCGCCATCGGCACGCCTGTTTTTACCCCCTACCTGGAGATTCCCACCCTCAACGATTATGATCTGGTGGTCATAGATGTCAAGATGGATGAAAATAACAACTGGCAGTATCCTGATTCGGAACTCGATAAACTGAGCGACCCCTCCGTGAAGGCCTTCTTTATAGTCAATCCGTCAAATCCGCCGTCTACGAGCGTCGCAAAGGGATCTCTCGAAAAGATCGCGGAGCTGGTCCAAACCCGCAGAAAGGACCTTATAATACTTACGGACGATGTTTACGGAACATTCGTGAACGGCTTCAGGTCTCTGGCGGCCATCGCCCCGAAAAATACCATCCTGGTCTACTCATTCTCGAAATATTTCGGGGCTACCGGCTGGAGGCTGGGGGTCATAGGGATATACCGGGACAATGTGATGGATAAAATGATCGCCGATCTTCCCCGGGACAAACGCAGCGGCATGCACAAGCGCTATGGGTCCATCTCAACCGACCCGGACAACATCAAGCTCATTGACCGCCTGGTCGCGGATAGCCGGGCGGTCGCCTTGAACCATACCGCCGGCCTCTCAACGCCGCAGCAGGTGATGATGGTGCTTTTCTCATTTCAGGAACTTCTCGACTCGGACAGTCAACTTTACAAAAAAGAGATGCAGGACATAATAAGGGAACGATACGAGGCGCTCTATAAATCACTTGGCATCGAAGCGCCCGAATTGCCTTGCTATGCCATGTATTATACGACGATCGATATTCCGCGGCTTGCCGAAAAACGCTTCGGAAAAGACTTCGCGAAGTGGCTCAGATCAACTTACGAGCCGATCGATTTTGTCTGGAACCTCGCCGACAAAAAGGGTGTTGTCCTGATGGATGGCGGCGGCTTTGCTGCTCCGGAAATGTCCGTTCGCGTTTCTCTCGCGAACCTTTTCAAGGATAATTATGCGAAAATAGGCAAGGCGATCAGCGAGCTGCTCGCCGAATATTTTGACGCCTGGAAGAAGTCCGACAGATAACGGGGGTTTTATGTTTGATGATATCCTGGATATTTGCCGTAAACAACCCGAGATATTGTTATTTTTGTCGCTCTGTGCGGGTTATTACATCGGTAAGTTCAAATTTAAAGGATTCAGCCTGGGGGCCACCGCATCAGTTCTGCTGGTTGCCCTTGCCCTCGGACAGATCCCCGGCGTGAAGGTCCCGGCCCTGTTGAAAACCGTCAGTTTTGCCTTGTTTGTGTTTTGCATCGGCTACAGTGTCGGACCGCAGTTCTTCGGAGCACTGAAGAAACAGGGGCTGAACTACATCTGGGTTGCGCTGGTTGTGGCTGCTGCAGCATTGATCACCGCCCTCGGGCTCGGCAAGATCTTCGGTTTCGACCCCGGTACAACGGCAGGGCTGTTGGCCGGCGCCCTGACCACGTCGTCCGCGATCGGAACGGCCGAAGGCGCGATAGCCCATCTGCCGTCACTTTCCGATACAGCCAAAATTGCCATGGAAACAAATATTGCCATCGCGTATGGCATCACATACGTCTTCGGGACAGTCGGCGGCATTCTTATGTTCTCTTTGCTGCCCGGGATAATGGGTATCGATCTGAAGGCGGAAGCGAAGAAGCTCGAAGAAAGTTATTCAGGGGGAGGAGATGATCTCGATAAAACCCCGGAACTGTTCTCATGGACCAGGCAGTTGTCCTTGCGCGCATACCTTGTGAAAAATGAAAATGTTCCAGGAAAAACGCTCGGGAATGTCGAAGGTCTGTTCAGCCACCCTGCCTACGTTGAAGCTGTCCGAAGAGGCGGGCAACCCTCTGATGCCCCGGCCTGATCTCCTTGTTCAGCCCGGGGACATCCTGGTCATAGGGAGTTCGTTCCGGGAAAATATGATCGCGGCTTCCGACCTGATCGGTCCGGAACAGGACATCACAGATCTGGTGGATATTGTTGGCGAGGTGATGGATGTTTGTGTGCTCAACAGGAAGGCTGTCGGAAAAACCATCGCTGAACTGGCGGCGCGGGAGGAATCGCACGGTCTGTTCATCCGCAAGATCACGCGGCAAGGCAATGCGGTGCCGATCCTGCCCGGAACGATGATCGAGCACTGCGACATTATTCAGTTGGCCGGCGCAAAAACGGATGTGGAACGTGCCGTCAAAAGGCTCGGATACCCCGAACGCCCCACAGATATAACCGATATGGTCGTGGTCGGCGGCGGGTGCGTGATCGGCACACTGATCGGTCTGCTGGCGGTCGATATAGGCGGTATCACGATCACGCTCGGGGTCGGCGGCGGAGTCCTGGTTTCCGGGCTTATTTTCGGATGGGTACGCACTTTACATCCTACATACGGACAGATCCCATCCGCAAGCCGATGGGTCCTCCAAAACCTGGGATTGAACCTCTTCATCGCTTGCGTAGGGCTGGGCGCGGGCAGCCAGGCCTTGGCGGCGTTAAAAACAACGGGGATCTCGGTTTTTTTTGCCGGTGTTCTGCTCACGATAATTCCCGTGCTGGCCGGTCTTTTCTTTGCCAAATTGATACTGAAATTGAATCCGGTCCTCATGCTTGGCTCGCTGGCCGGCTCGCGAAACATCACCGCCGCGCTGCTCGTACTGCAAGAGCAGGCGAGCAGCTTTACGCCTGTCCTCGGGTATGCGGCCCCCTACGCGGTGGCAAACGTGGTGCTGACCGTCTGGGGCTCTTTGATCGTGAATATTATGTACAGACTTTAGAAAGGCAACAAGCGTGTCCGTCCGGGAGCCAAGGCCGCCGTGTTTCATCCGTCCGCCTGCTGCAGTTTTTTGAGGGCGCATTTTTCACACCTGAAAAGAGATGTGTCTGCCTTGTCGTGGACCTCACAGCACTTTTCTCCCGCCACACGGTAGCATTTCCCGATCTGGCCGCAATCGGAGCAGGTCCCCCGGGGTTTTATCTCCCACGGGACCGGCACCGCCCCTGATGTGAATATGAGCCTGTCCAGAAAATAGACCATGGCGCCCATCAGGGCCTGGCTTATTATCATGGCAACGTAGACATTCTCGATGCCGAGCAGCTGCCTGACCTTGTTGAAGAACAACGCCCCCGGTATCGCAAGGACGGTCCAGCGCAGGACATACAAAACATATTTGATCATTCTCCCTCCCTTCATCTACGGCTATATTTCCATTATCAGACAGGTGCGGTCGATATACAAGGGGAGGGCAGGAAACGGGTCTTTTGCATCGAACCCGTGGAAAAATAGGGCGGGAGGTGGTAAAGTATATGAAATTAAGGATGATCGGGACCTAAAAGTGACGGATATTTCCGGTAAGAAGATATTTCTCCACATCTGCTGCGCACCATGCAGCGTCTACACCGTGAAACAGCTCCGCGGTGAGGGGGCGCAGGTCACGGGGTATTTCTACAACCCCAACATACATCCCTACACGGAGTTCACGAAACGCCTCACTACCCTCGAGGAATACGCGAAGGTCATACTCCTGCCGCTTATCGCCGATACCTCCTACGACCTTGACGCCTTTCTCGCGGGGGCGCTCGCCCTCGGAGCGGACCGCTGCCTCTTCTGCTACCGGATGCGCCTTGAGAGGGCCTTTCAAAAGGCGACGGAAGGCGGCTTCGACGCGCTCACCACGACACTCCTTTACAGCAGGTACCAGCGCCACGATGACATAAAAAAGATCGGCGAGGAGCTTTCGGCCTCCCATGGCATACCCTTCGTCTACCGGGACCTGCGAGGCGGCTGGCAGGAAGGGGTCAATGGATCGAAGCGGCTCAATATGTACCGCCAGCAGTATTGCGGGTGCATCTTCAGTGAAAAACAGCGCTACGGAGGGAAATGATGCCCCCCGTTGGAAAGATGCTCATGATCATTGGGATCGTCCTCATCGTCGCAGGCCTCGCATTCACCTACGGGCCCAGGATACCATGGCTCGGAAAGCTCCCCGGCGACATCTCCATCAAGAAGGACAACTTCAGCTTCTATTTCCCAATCACGACGGGCATCATCATCAGCATCATCCTTTCCATACTCTTTTCCATCTTTAGAAAGTAGGGTGAACGAGGACATGAACGAGACGGCAAAAAAAGCGGTGGTGCTCTTAAGCGGCGGCGTAGACTCAACGACAACGCTCGCCATCGCCAGGGACGAAGGCTACGAGACGTACGCGCTCACCTTCCGATACGGCCAGCGCCACCTGCTGGAGATCGAGGCCGCATCCAGGGTTGCCGGTTCGCTGGGCGCAAAGGACCAGGTCGTTCTCGACATCGACCTTCGCGGCTTCGGCGGCTCCGCCCTTACGGACGACATAGCGGTGCCCAAGGGGCGCAGCCCCTGCGACATGTCCAGCGACATACCGGTCACCTACGTCCCCGCCAGGAATACCATCTTCCTCTCCTTCGCCCTTGCCTTCGCGGAGGTGCTCGGGGCACAGGACATCTTCATAGGCGTCAACGCCCTCGATTACAGCGGCTACCCCGACTGCAGGCCCGAATACATCGCGGCCTTCGAGCACATGGCCAACCTCGCCACAAAGGCCGGGGTCGAGGGGCGGACATTCGCCATCCACACGCCGCTCATCGCCATGACGAAAGGGGAGATCATCCGAAGGGGCCTTTCGCTGGGCGTCGATTACTCCCTGACCACCACCTGTTATGACCCGTCAGCCGACGGGAAGGCATGCGGCAGGTGCGACGCCTGCCTTCTCCGCCTCCGCGGTTTCAAAGAGGCCGGCATCGACGATCCCGTCGCCTTATATAAATAATGGTTAAAATCGTTCTATGGCATATCTGGTTAAAGAGATCTTCTACTCCCTCCAGGGCGAAGGCGTTAAGGCCGGCAGGCCCGCGGTATTCGTCAGGTTCTCCGGATGCAACCTGTGGTCGGGCCTGGAGGAAGACCGCGAAAGGACACCCTGCCCGCTGTGCGACACTGATTTTGTGGGCACCGACGGCCGGAACGGAGGCAGGTTCGAGAGCGCCCGTGACCTCGCCGGGACCGTCGCGGCACTCTTTCCTTCTTCAATCCCCGGAAGAACATACAGGCCTTTCGTGGTCCTCACCGGCGGGGAACCGGCACTCCAGATAGATAACGCCCTCATTAAAGAGCTTCGCGGACGCGATTGGGAGATAGCCATCGAGACGAACGGGACCCTTCCCATCCCGCAGGGCATCGACTGGGTGACCGTGAGCCCCAAGGCAGGCACAAAGATCGTCATTCACGCAGGCGACGAACTCAAGCTCCTCTATCCCCAGCAAGGTGTCGATCCCGACGCCTTTGAAGGACTCGACTTCCGGCACTTCATCCTCCAGCCCGTCCATGGGCCGTCCATACAGCAAAACACGCGATTGGCCCTCGCCTGGTGCCTCGCCCATCCCAAATGGCGCCTCGGCCTCCAGATGCATAAGATACTGGGGATAAAGTGAAAAAAGGCTCAGGGCTCAGGGCCTAGGGGTCAGAAAAAAGAAGAAAGGGCTCACGGCTTCGAATACGGGGTTCATGGAAAGCCAGGGGCAAGAAACGTAATGCCTTTATTTTTTGCTTCCATCCGGCCCCTGGCCCTACATCCTGAGCCTTGTTTTTTTCCCAAATCCTGAGCCCTAACCCCTGAATCCTTTTCCCTTTTCTATTGACAATACAGGCCTTTATGGCTTATATCAAAGCATCAAGGCGGTGTAGCTCAGGTGGTCAGAGCATGCGGCTCATATCCGCAGTGTCCGGGGTTCAAATCCCTGCACCGCCATTTTTTCACTCGTTGATAAGGGGGGACAGGTTCCTATGGAACACAACAAAGTGATCACGAAAGATCGGACCGAAAAGGCGACAGGAATCGCGCGGGCGGGCACCCTGATCGTCCTCATCGTCGCCGCTTTTTTCACCTGCGGTCTTTTCTGCCCGGCTGCCAACGCGGCCCCGGAAAAAAAAGCGAAACCCCCCGCGGTTAAAAAGGAGAGCGGCACCATCAACGACGCCAACCTCCAGGCAAACCAGAAGCGGGTCGATGAGCTCCTTAAAAAGAACGAACATGATACCTCCCTCAGGATCACCCTGAAGATACACGACTACACAAAAGAGGTCCTCGCAACGGTGAAGTTCATCAGGGGCCAGTATGAAAAGGCGGTCAATGACCCCGCCATCTCCCAGAAGGACAAGGAACAGCTCTATCTGAAGCTGAAGGGCCTGGGGCAGCTGATCCCCCGGTACACGGCAGCCTACGAAGGCTCTCTCTACAACCTCGGTCATATATATGCAAAACGCGGAGAAGCTGAACGTGCACGGAAATACCTCACGGAATACCTCCAGATCGCGCCCTTCTCCACCAATCGTGATTCGAAATGGGTAAAAGCAAAAACACTCCTTCTTGAGCTTTACAGCCTTGAAGGCGAATTTTAAGTGGAAGACAAAAGGTCAATCGCCCGTTCTATTATCGATCATCTTGGCATCTCGCGATCAATCAATAATATAGTTATCGAAGAGATCGACTCGCCCTGGCAGGAAAAGGCCCTAATCAAACGAAAAAAGGGCTCCATCGACGTCAAGGCCCTTGTCTGGAACGATGAGGCGTTCCTCTATGGCCGTATTTATCGTCTCTTTCTCTATATAGCGGACGTTCTCGACGCCTCTTTTCAATACAACCCCCTCATCACGCCCGACGAAGAAAAGGAGCCCCGTATCCGCGACCGCTATAACCAGATATGGAGCCTCTACGTGGACAGCAGGATGGAGCGGCTGGCGATCGAAAGCTTCTTCGACGGGGTGCTGAGAAAGAACCTCTTTATCGACCTTGAGAGAGGCCTCGGATGGAAGGAAGCGGGAAACATCTTCAATGCCCTCTGGGCAAAAGAGGTCTTCACCTACCCCGAGATCATCGATCTCGCCTACCACCTGGAGGAGAGGTTCCCCGAATTGAAGGAGCCTCCCGGCACATATCATGTAGAAAAAGACATAGCGGTCTGCCTCCAGGAACCATCGGTCAAAAAACATATGGAGAGGCTCTCCTCACCTACGCTTGCCGCCATACTCAACGATCTTCTCAGCTTCGCCGCATACTCCTGTAAGGATACCATGATCGTCCCCTGCCACTACGGCATCGTCTTCCTCTTCCAACGCAAGGTCTTTATCGAATTGATCCCTTCGCAGGACAAGACCCTGACCCTGTCGGTCCTCGACTCGACATCAAACAAATACGAAACGCTGGAGATCACTGAGGGGACAGACCTCGAAGAGGTCCAGAAAAAGATACAGCATCATTACACGATAATGACCATGCACACCAAAAGCGAGCTGGGGGGAGGGTAAACCGCACTCATTTCGCTTCCCTGCGGAGCCGCTGCAGGGCAAACCCGAAGGTGTATTCATAGAGATGGAGGCCCTTGCTGACGGCGGTGATCGTGCCGTCCTCGATGCCGATCTCCTGGCACATATATTCCTTGAGAAGCTGTATGGCGGCCAGGTTCGAGGGAAACCCCGCCCAGAGGTCCCAGCTGCGGAAATAGAGGACAAAGTGGAGTTTGCCGTCGGTGACCCTTGTGTCGATAAGTCTCAGGCAGGGCGGGTCCTCAAGGGTGATGTCGGAGGGCATGCCGATCTCCATAATGGCCTGGTTGGTCCCGAAATTTCCCTTTTTATAGATGTCGATGACCTCCATGATCGGGTTGATCCCGCAGGCGCACTCGCGTCCTTCCGCAAACACCTTTGGGTTAGTCAGTCTCTCACCGTAGGTATAGAGCTCATTTTCCGCCTTCTTGTCAGTCATGAGGTACTGCAGGTACTCCTCGACATAGTCCATGGAGGTGGGCGCCGGGATGCCGAGCTCCGCAGGTATGTCGGGGATGAGGGGCTGTGTTCCCGGGTACTTGATGTGGACCATGACGAGATCGAACTCCCTGCGCTTGTTGCCTTCGAAAGAGCCCCTGTCTATGGTGTACTCATGGACGCCCTCGTCCTCAAAGATCCGGTAGATACACTGGAACCATGCATCGGGTAGATCACGCGCTTCAATGAAGACCGGTTTCATTGCCCCTCCATACTGGTCGATATCGATTACGGTTCAAGATATTACCAAATAAATTGAAAAACAGCACCAAAAAGTATTAGATTTACAAGACACAGAAGGAGGTTCCAATGTTCGTCAAGCAAATGGAAGTTGGAAGTTTTGCCATTTTCGCATATATCGTGGCATGCAAAACAACGAAGGAGGCCCTCGTCATCGATCCTGCCGCCGATTGCGAGCGCATCCTCGGTGAGGCCCAGAGCAGGGGCTACGCCATCAAGTACATCGTCAACACCCACTGTCACATAGACCACATCATGGGGAACAAACGCATGAAGGACTTAACGGGCGCCGAGATCATCATCCATGAGATCGAGGCACCGGCGCTAACGCACCAGTCGGCGCAATCCTTCCGCATGTTCGGCGGCGAGCCGTCTCCCCCTGCCGATATTACCGTTCGCGACGGCGATCTCATCACCATCGGCGAGACATCCCTGAAGGTGCTCCACACACCGGGCCATTCCCCGGGGAGCATATCCCTCTACCATAGCGGCATGGTCTTCACCGGCGACACCCTCTTCGTGGGAAGCGTGGGCAGGACAGATCTCGACGGAGGTTCCACCCAGGTCCTCGTGGCTTCCGTCCAGCAAAAGCTCTTCGCGCTGCCCGATGATACCGTCGTGGCACCGGGCCACAACTACGGCGATTCGACGCGCAGCACCATCGGACATGAAAAGATCTATAACCCTTTCGTCGGAAAGAGAGGCGGCTATTAAACGCTCAATTGTTTGCGCGGCGGTCCTTTGTCTTTTATTATGTTCCTGCCAGAGTATGCCCTGGGCGAAAAAGCCGGAACCAAAGATCGCGCTCGTCCTCGGAGGGGGGTCGGCCAAGGGTTTCGCCCACGTGGGTGTGCTGAGGGTCCTGGAAAAGGAAAAGATACCCATCCATATGATCGTGGGAACCAGCGTCGGGAGCCTGATCGGCGGCATCTACGCGGCAAACCCCGACAGCTTCCAGCTCGAATGGGCGGCATTCAAGATAAACAAGGGCGACATCCTCGACTTTTCCATTGTCTCGTCCAAGCTCGGTCCCGTTCAGGGCAAGGCGCTGGAGTCCTTCGTGGAGCATAACGCGAAGGTCAAGCTGGTGGAGGCGACAAAGATACCTTTCTATCCCGTCGCCACGGACCTCAACACCGGCGAGACGGTCACGCTTGAAAAGGGCTCCCTTGCGCGCGCCATCCACGCATCTTCGGCAATCCCCGGGATATTTGTACCCGTTACCTTCGGCAGCAGGACCCTCGTCGACGGCGGGGTGACGAGCAACATCGCCTGCGATATAGCGCGCTCGAAGGGCGCCGACATCGTCATTGCCGTAAACCTGCAGAAAGACATCAAGGATGGCGACATCAGCTCCGTCATCGATGTTATCGCCCAGTCCATATCGATCATGATGCACGAGAATACGAAGGCAAAGCTCCTCTACGCCGACATCGTCATCGAGCCCGACACCAGGGGTATCTCAATGTTCGATTTTTCCCAGAAAAAGGTCCTCATGGAGGAAGGCATAAAAGCCGCGGAAAAAGCAATGCCCAGGATCAAGGCGCTTATCGGAAAACCCTGAAAACAGTTTCAAAGTTTAAGTTTGAATGTTTGTGAAACGATTAAAAGGAGAGCTTCCCCTTTCCCATTGAAACGCTCAACAGCCTGTCAAACACTTAAACCCTGAAACCCTGAAACTGACTGGAACTGTCTTTTGAAATGGCGGAGAGGCAGGGATTTGAACCCTGGGTACGGTTTAATCCGTACACTCGCTTAGCAGGCGAGCACCTTCGGCCTACTCGGTCACCTCTCCGCAAGAGCCTTAGATGGACAAAGTATACTTGTTTGCTGTATAAAATGCAATAACGCTCTCACTTGACAGGACCAGGGGAACAAAGGATATGCAACAGATCAACGATCTTTTGAAGATACGCCATGAACTGCTTCGGGCCACGCGGGATTTTTTCTACGATCGGGGTTACATCGAGGTCGAAACACCGAACCTCATGGCAACGGCTCCTCCCGACCCCCACATCGACCCGCTGAACGTCTTCATCGGCAGGAAGGGCCCCTTCTTTCTTCATACCTCGCCGGAGATGGGCATGAAAAAGCTCTTGCGCACTGGCCGCAAAAGGATCTTCCAGGTATGCAAGGTCTGGCGGGTAGAAGACCATCAGGAACTCCACAATACGGAATTCACCATGCTGGAGTGGTACCGGGAAGGCTCCTACATGGAGGCAATGGAAGAGACGGGGGACCTCGTGGGGTTCCTTGCGGGAAGGCTCCTCGGGGAAACACCGGAGCGTTTTAAAAGGCCCTACCCGGTAAATGAGCTCGACAGGCTCTTTCTTGAGCGGATGGGATTTGACCCCTTTCGGCTCGACCGGGACGGGTTCTTTCGCGCACTCAAGGAAAAGGGCTTTTTCGGCATCGACGATGAAGACGACTGGAACAGCCTTTTTTTCAAGGTCCTCATCCAGGAGATCGAAGAAACGGTCAGGAGCAAGACACCGTACATTATCTCAGGCTGGCCGGGTTCCATATCCACGATGGCGAAAAGGCGGGATGATAACGACGCGATGGTGGAACGGTTCGAGCTCTACATCGACGGCCTGGAGATAGCCAACGGCTACACGGAGCTCACCGACGCACCGCAGCAGCGAGAGCGTTTCTTGCAGGACAACGCTCAACGGGCTAAACTCGGGAAACAAACCTTTGCCATCGACGAGGCCTTCCTGAACGCCCTTGAAAAGATCGACGGCCCCTGCGCCGGTGTTTCCGTCGGCCTCGACAGGCTCCTCATGGCGCTGCTCGACAAGAAGACCATCGCTGAAGTGATACCGGATCGATTGATCATCTAAAAAACAGTTTCAAGTTCCAGTTTCAGGGTGAAAAGATAAAGGCAAGAAAATCTTTTTATTCTCTTTTACCTGAAACTTGAAACTATCTTTTCCGGCCTTGACCATTTTTCCGCAAAATCCTATATTGTAGTTATTGATGCGCAAGGCAGACCTTAAAAGATACATAGACTTCGCGAAGCAAAAAGGCGCTGATCATGCTGTCGTCGTTGATCCGTCAACGGTCCACACGGCCCCATGGGTACGTATGAAGTGCCAGTTCGGGTGTGCCGGGTACGGCCTCAGGAAGTCCTGTCCTCCCCTTACCCCCGATCACGAAAAAACGCGCGTGATGCTTGACTCCTATAAACGCGCGCTCCTTCTTCATAGCCACTGGGTAAAAGGCTACAGCGCGGTGGGCAGACTGAACGACCTGGTTGTCGATCTGGAAACCATGCTGTTTTTAGATGGATATTATAAAGCCTTTGGAATGGGCAGCGGGCCCTGCACGCGGTGCAAGGAATGCGACATTTCGAAAAACTGTGCGCATCCGGAGCGCATGAGGCCTTCCATGGAATCCTGCGGGATAGACGTCTTCCAGACCGTGCGGGCACACGGCCTTCCCATTCACGTTGTCCGCGATCACACGCAAGAGCGGGATGTATACGGCCTTGTCCTTATTGAATAAAAAAAGAAGGAGTGAAACGATGGACGAAAAAGAACGGCTCGACGCGCTGGAAGCGGCCCTCGGCAACGAGATAAAGGAGCGCGATTTTTATCTCAAGAATGCCGAAAGGACGAACAACCCCCTTGGCAAGGCCATGTTCAAAAGGATCGCCGAGGACGAGCAGGAACACTACGAACGGCTCCAGCAGCTTCACGGAAAGTGGGCAGCACAGGACAAGTGGCCCGAGACGGTCCCGCTCACCGTGAACAAGACCAACATAAGGGATGTCCTCGTCAACACGCTCAATAATATCGACAGGTCGGCCCAAAGCGAAGCGGGCGACCTTGAGGCCATAAGAACGGCCGTAGATTTCGAGGAAAAAGGCGTAATATTCTACAAAGGCCTTGCCGCGGCCTCGACGGACGCACGGGAGAAGGAGTTCTTCGCCCTCCTCTCCATGATCGAGTATGAACATTTCATGTCGCTGCGCGACGCAGAGGAGTACTTCACCGACCCCGCGTCGTGGTTCCTCCAGAAAGAGCATCACACCCTCGACGGGGGTTAAAAAACAATAAAGGAGGTTTCATATGGTCTGGACATGCTCTGTGTGCGGATACCAATACGATGAAAAGATTGAAAAGGTCCCCTTCGAGAAGCTTGACGATGACTGGCACTGCCCCATCTGCAACGCGCCGAAGGACGCCTTCCAGAGATCTGATCCATAGCCCTCATGATCTCTAACCCCAAGTTTTTCAGGTCCCCAATTCCCTCCCCCGCAACGGGAGGGAATTGGGCCGACTCACGCCCGCAACGAGACCGATAGCAACGAAATGCATTAATTGGTTGCTACAGGAACAATTTCATTGACAATTACGGACCTTGGATAGTAAAACGTAGAAAAATCATAGAATATCAACATAACTACCTTTCTTTCTGTAGCGGGGGTTGTGATCTATTTTAAAGGTCCTTTTATCCTGAACATAGATCCTGTTTTTGTCGATGTCTGGGGTGTGAAGCTCTGGTATTACGGGCTTGCCTATGCCCTTGGTTTTTTCGGTATGTTCCTGTGGGTGATGCTCCGCCGCAGATCGCTCGGCCTTTCGGCCAGGCAGGTTTGGGATCTTTCCATCATCTTTTCCATGTCATCGCTCATCGGTGGGCGCGCCTTCGAGATCTTTGTCTATGAGTGGGACCTTTTCCGGCCGGATCCCCTTGAATCCCTGGCCTTCTGGCACGGCGGCATGGCTTCGCACGGTGTCATCCTCGGGGCCCTCTGCGGTGTCCTGCTATTTTGCCTTATAAATAGAAAGAAGTTCCTCCTCATCGCCGATGATATAGTCATCCCGGCCGCCCTCTTCCTGGCCCTGGGGCGCATCGGCAATCATATAAACGGCGAGGTCTACGGGTATGTGACAGGTGTGTGGTGGGCAGTGAAATTCCCTTACGCGGAGGGTTTCCGTCATCCCGTCGCCCTTTATGAAGCATTCAAGAACCTCCTGCTGATCCCCATCCTTATCGCCGTTGGAAGAAATTCCGTGCCGGGACAGGGAAGATTGCTGGGCAATTTCATATTCTGGTACGGTCTTCTCAGGATCATTGTTGACTACTACCGCGATTACGGCTCCCTGTTCTACGGGATCGGCACCGGTCAGCTCTATAACGCCCTCATGGCCATCATCGGGTTCCTGCTGATAGTAAGGTCCGCCAGAAAAGACACGAAGAAAACGACCGATCTCAACACCCTGAGGTTCGCGCCTGCCGCGCTCATTGCAAAGCTGCCCTCCGGCATGAACGCTTCCATCTGTTTCAGGGCCATACTGTTCTTTGCGATACTCCTGTTCTGCCTGACCATCCCCAGCGGATGGAGCCAGCAGTGGCTGCACGGACTCATCGCGCGCAGCGGTATATAGCAACGCTTCACAACATACTGAAAATACTTGACTGCCTTACATTCTTCTGTTACGATGCAGAGCAAATCCCGCCCGAAAGGAACGCGCTACAATGAAAAAACCTCCAAAGATAAAAGACATCAACAAGGTGCTCATCATCGGTTCCGGGCCGATCATCATCGGGCAGGCATGCGAGTTCGATTATTCCGGCACGCAGGCCTGTAAGGCGCTCAGGGCAGCCGGTTACAAGATCGTCCTCGTGAACTCCAACCCGGCGACGATCATGACCGACCCCGGCATGGCCGACAAGACCTACGTGGAGCCGCTCACAATTGACGTTCTCGAAAAGATCATCGAGAAGGAAAAACCCCAGGGGCTTCTTCCCAACCTCGGCGGGCAGACCGGCCTCAACCTTGCCGCGGAACTTTCCCGGAAGGGCATACTGGAAAAACACGGCGTCCGCATCATCGGGGTCCAGGCTGACGCCATAGAGCGCGGCGAAGACCGTGACGAATTCAAAAAGACCATGAAAAAGCTCGACATACCCATGCCCGAGAGCGAATTGGCCTATTCCGTTGAAGAGGCCCTGGAGATCGTCGACCGGCTGGGGGATATCCCGTCGTCATCCGCCCGGCCTATACGATGGGTGGAACAGGCGGCGGCATTGCCTTCAACAAGGAAGAACTGAGGACCATCGCAAGCAGGGGCATTTCGGCAAGCCTTATCGGGCAGATCCTCATTGAGGAAGCGGTCGTCGGCTGGGAAGAGCTGGAACTCGAGGTCGTCCGCGACGCAGAAAATAAAATGATAACCGTTTGTTTCATCGAGAACATCGACCCCATGGGCGTCCACACCGGCGATTCCTTCTGCAGCGCGCCGATGCTCACCATATCCGAAGAGGTGCAGAAAAAACTCCAGGACTATTCATACCGCATAGTGGAGGCCATCCAGGTCATAGGCGGTACCAACATCCAGTTCGCGCACAACCCCGATGACGGAAGGATCGTCGTCATCGAGATCAACCCCAGGACGTCCCGTTCGTCGGCACTTGCGTCCAAGGCAACGGGCTTCCCCATTGCTTTCATCTCGGCGAAACTGGCCGGCGGTTACACCCTGAAGGACATACCCTACTACCGCGGCGGCGGCCTCGACCGGTACACCCCCTCGGGAGAGTATGTCGTCATCAAGTTCGCACGGTGGGCCTTTGAAAAGTTCAGCGAGGCCGAGGACAAGCTCGGCACCCAGATGAAGGCCGTCGGCGAGGCAATGAGCATCGGCAAGACATACAAGGAGGCCTTCCAGAAGGCGATCCGCTCCCTGGAGACAAAACGTTACGGCCTCGGATTCGCGAAGAACTTCAACGAGCTCCCTCTCGATGACCTCATGCGCCTTTTGAACGAACCTTCATCGGAGAGACAGTTCATCATGTATGAAGCTCTGCGCAAGGGAGCGACCATCGATGAACTCTTCCAAAAGACAAAGATCAAGCATTGGTTCATCGGGCAGATGAAAGAGATCCTCGACCTCGAGGAAGAGATCCTTCGCCACAGAGGCAAGAAACTCCCCGACAAGCTCCTTATCAAGGCCAAAGAAGACGGTTTTTCAGACAAGTACCTTGCCATGCTGCTCGATACCGGGGAAACGCAGATCAGGGAAAAAAGGATCGCGCTGGGCAAGAAAGAGACCTGGTGCAAGGTACCGGTGAGCGGGGCCGACGCGGCCTATTATTATTCAACCTACAACGCCCCTGACGAAGTGGCGGTGAGCGACCGCAAAAAGGTCATGATCCTGGGCGGCGGCCCGAACCGCATCGGCCAGGGCATCGAGTTCGACTACACCTGTGTCCACGCGGCCTTTACCCTGCGCGATGAAGGATATGAATCTATCATGGTCAACTGCAATCCCGAGACGGTCTCCACCGACTACGACACCTCAGACAAGCTCTACTTCGAACCCCTGACGGTGGAGGACGTCCTGAGCATCTACGAAAAAGAAGGGCCCGTCGGCGCCATCGTCCAGTTCGGCGGGCAGACGCCCCTCAACCTCGCCAAGGAGCTGGAGGATGCCGGCGTCACGATACTCGGCACTTCGCCGGAGAGCATCGATATCGCCGAGGACCGCAAGCGCTTCAGCCAGATCATAAAGAAGCTCGGCATCCCCCAGCCGGAGTCCGGCACCGCCGTCGTCCTCGAGGAGGCCCTGGCCGTTGCGCGCAAGATAGGTTACCCGCTCATGGTCAGGCCGTCGTACGTCCTCGGCGGAAGGGGCATGGAGGTCGTCTACGATGACGAGATGCTGAGGGCCTACGTGAACGCAGCCGTTGACATCTCCCCCGGCAGGCCCATACTCATCGACAAGTTCCTTGAGAATGCCATAGAGGTCGAGGCCGATGCCGTCGCCGACGGCGAAGATGCCTTCGTCCCCTCCATCATGGAACACATTGAACTCGCCGGGATCCATTCAGGTGACAGCGCCTGCGTCATACCTCCCCGGACGCTCTCGGAAAAACACATCAAGACCATCAACGAATATACCAGGAGGCTCGCCATCGAGTTGAAGGTCATCGGGCTCATGAACATCCAGTACGCCATCGCCAACGACAAGGTATATATCCTTGAGGCAAACCCCAGGGCAAGCAGGACCGTGCCGCTCGTTTCAAAGGTAACGGGCGTGCAGATGGCGCGCATAGCGACGCAGCTCATGATCGGCAAAAAGTTGAAAGGCATGGAGTTGAAACATAAAAAATATCCCCATGTCGGCGTTAAGGAGTCCGTCTTCCCCTTCAACATGTTCCCCGAGGTCGATCCGACCCTGGGTCCGGAGATGAAATCGACGGGCGAGGTCCTCGGCATGTCGAACTCCTTCGGGCTGGCATTCTTCAAGTCCCAGGAGGCCGCCGGGCAGAAGCTTCCCCAATCGGGCAACGTACTCATCACGGTGGTAGACCGCGACAAGAAGGACATCATCGATGTCGCCAAGGTGCTCACCAAACTCGGTTTTACCATCGTAGCCACCGACGGGACGCACAGGTTCCTGGAAGAAAACGGGGTCAAGACAACACAGATCAAAAAGGTCCATGAAGGCAGGCCCAACATAGTCGACGCAATCCACAACAAGGAGATAAACCTCGTTATCAACACTCCCTCGGGCAAGAGCAGCATGTACGACGATTCCTACATAAGAAAGACCGCGATCAAGTACAAGATACCCTACATCACGACCACGGCCGCCGCGAAGGCAACAGCCGAGGGCATCAAGGCGTCGCTGGCCAAAAAAGGTGAGATCAAGGTAAAATCACTCCAGTCCTATCACAGAGCGATCAAATAACCCTCAATAAACAAAAATAACCCCATTCAACTGAAAATCAGGTGAACGGGGTTATTTTTTTAGGTCCCCATTTCTCACAGGCCAGGCCCCTTTCGCTCCCGCGCTCCGGACCACACCCTAAAAAAAGAAGGGTTATTGGTTGTGGGTTATAGAAAAAGATCAGGAACACTTTATTTACCCATCACCCATAACCTATGACCTAATCACCCGTCTTTATGTCCGCTCAAGGGACCTGGCCAGTGAGACCGACAAAGGGGTAAAGGAAAATAAGGTGTGACTGATAAATATCACGAGGGAAAGCAGGATATGTTACGTATAGCAAAAAGCGTTAAGGTCGGGTAGTGGTAAGAGTTGATGATTTACAATTGAAAATGATAACTTCAAAATCAGTATCTTCATTAGGCGCTCGAAAAATTTCTTTTGCTCTTTCATGGGTAAATCATTCAAATAATTAATTTTTAATAAAATTGAAATCATGGTGTTCTTGACACAACATCAGATCCTGGTCGATATCTCGGCAGGGTGAACCAGAAGGTGCTTCCCGCACCCTCGACGCTTTTTACACCCACTTCACCTCCGTGAGCAGTTACGATGTCCTTTACTATGGACAGGCCAAGCCCGACCCCGCCCGACGGACTCCCCGATCCTCTGAAAAACCTCTCGAATATGTGCGGCAGGTCTTCTTCGGGAATCCCGGCGCCGGTGTCGGTAACCTCGAACCTTACCGTGTCGGCCTCAGGTATGCTGCGGACATCGATGGTCCCGCCTACGGGCGTATGGCGTATGGCGTTGGTCACAAGGTTGTTCAAAACTGCCTGGACACGCTCCGGGTCGACGCGGACCATCTCTCCCCGCGCCAGATCGTAAAAGTTCAACTGTATCCCCTGTTCTTTCCCGAGATTGTCAAATTGATCTTTCACAAGCTTCAACAGGTCTTCGGAACCAATGGGCTTGAGCTCAAGGGTGATCTTCCCCGCGCTAATTTTCGAGATGTCCAGAAGTTCATCGACCATGGTCTGAAGTCTCTCGCAATCCTCGCGCGCGGCGTGAAGGAGATCAAGCTGTTTTTCATTCAAGTCCCCAATGGCGCGTTCCAGGCAAATGTGTATCGCCATTCTTAACGATGTCAACGGGGTACGTAGCTCATGCGCCACGGTTGCGACGAGGTCATGTCCCAGCTCGCTTAACCTTGTAAGTTTTGTGATGTCCTGAAGGACGATCACTGCACCTGTAATGGCACCTTCCATCTCATGG
Source organism: uncultured delta proteobacterium (assembly GCA_963816115.1). GTDB lineage: Bacteria > Desulfobacterota > Syntrophorhabdia > Syntrophorhabdales > Syntrophorhabdaceae > Delta-02. The sequence goes on from CAWFIZ010000003.1 coordinate 286,395, forward strand.
ACCGGTGCCCCTCTGGCGAGAAAAACAAGCTCTCCCTTCATTGTGGTTGCCTTGAAGGACTCATCGAAACCTTTTGGGCTGTAACGTCCCTTTCCTGAGAATATATGCTTTTTGATCCTCTCAATGGCCTCTACAATCACAGGGGGGATACTGTCGAGAAAGCTTTTTTGAGAGGAAGAAAAGTTCGTTGAAAAGATGACCCCGGCAGCTGCGTTCGCCATCAGGAAACCCCCTTCGGCACCAAAGACAAACAGTGGGTCTTCAAAACTGTCAATAGTTGCCTGGGATGACTGCTGGGCCAGGATAAGCTCGCCAAGCGAGCTTTTTCGATACCTTGCGAGACTTTCGGCCATTTTGTTGAAGTCCGTGGCCAGAGAGGCAATCTCATCGCTGCCTTTTACGTTCGCGCGCACAGCCAGGTCCCCTTCTCCTATCCGTTGTGCCGTCTGGCTCAGTATGGCAATGGGCCGTATGATCCATGCGGTGAGCAATGCTGAGACAATGACGCCTGCAGCAATAAATAACATTGACGCCGTGACAAGGACAACGTTCATGTTTTTCGCTTCTTTATGAACAAGGGCGCTCTTGTGGACCATCGCGTCCTGATTCATTGCGAGGATGCTGTCGGCGGCTGTTTTTATGGATTGGAAAAGGGGATACAGTTCTTTGAAATAAAATGTTTTTTCCTTTGCATGATTGTGCAATGAAAGGAACTCGTCCTGCTTTTCCCGGTAGCGCCGCCATGAATCGATGAGCAACTTTGTGGCCTCACCCTCGCCCTTCTCGGTGATATTGCCCGATTGGATGGCAAGTTCAGCATCGAATTGCAACCGGTGGTCCGAGAATATCTTTTCCGCTTCTTTGTGCAGCCCTTCGATCACGAACAATGACGCGGAATCCATTCGCTCCAAAGATTCCTTCATCTTCTGTACGGCGAGAACGCTCCGGTAATTGTCCTTCAATATTATCTGGGAGCTGTCACCGATCCGCGACGTGGTGACCATTGAAAGGGTACCAAGGAAGAAAAGTGCGATAACCAGCGGAAGCTGGGCCATGAACAGTTTCATCCGCAGGGTCAACGCGACCCTCCTTTGGGTTCGGGCGTCGAAATTATGTAGAGGTCGAACGACGCGGAAGCTCTAAGCATCCTGAAAACAAAGGACCTCCCGAATATCCTCTTCCACCATGGCTCGTGCGAATAACCCATTATGATGTGTTTGACGGAATGGGAATTCGCAAAATCCAGGACCGCGGTAACGGGGTTCTTCGCGTGAAGTCTGACAAACTCCGCACCGAGGTCGCCCGCCTTGTTCATGATGTCAAGAAGACCCCGCTGGGCCTGCGCGTCTATCTTTAGCGGGGACTCTTTCGGGGTCTCCACGTAGACGACAAACCAGTGGGTATTGAACCTACCCGCCATCCTTGACCCCCTGGAAAGGAGATTGTGGGCCTGGGGCGATGCTGACGCTACGCAGACCATGACCCTGTCGGAGGTAGCAACGGGCCCGTCGGCATTTTCACGCTTGCGGTCTTTTGAAATGATACGCTCGATGTTCTCCACCATCTCTCTCAGCGTAAGTTCCCTCAAGGTATCGAGGTTCTCTTTCTTGAAAAAATGTTCCTGCGCCCAAGGTATCTTGTCCTCGTCGTATATCTTCCCTTCGCGAAGGCGCATCAAAAGATCTTCAACGGTGAGATCAAGCGTGACCACTTGGTCTGCCTGTTTCAGGAAGGGGTCGGGGATCGTCTCCCTCACCTTTACGTTTGCGGCTTCCTTGACGAGGTCGTTGAGGCTTTCGAGGTGCTGGACATTGAAGGCACAGATCACGTTGATGCCGGCATCGAGGAGTTCCAGTATGTCCTGGTAACGCTTCCTGTTCCTGCACACCGGTACGTTCGTATGAGCCACTTCATCAACGATGGCCACCTGGGGGCGGCGCGTAAGGACCGCGTCGAGGTCCATCTCCTCGACCACGATACCCCGGTATTCATATTTCTTTCGCGGTATCACCTCCAGCCCTTCAATAATGCCTGCCGTTTCACTCCTTCCGTGAGGCTCAACAAGCCCAACGGCGACATCGACACCCCTTTTTTGAAGGGTATGCGCCTCCTTCAGCATGCGATAGGTCTTTCCGACACCCGCGGCAAAGCCGAGGTATACACGCAATCTGCCCCTCTTCGTCTGCTCGACAAGTTCAATGAAGTCCAGGGCGTTTCTCTTACTCATTGTCGTGGCGGCCATTTTTCACCATTATAGCATGTTACTGTGCTTTTCCAAATTGGCTGTCAAGGGCAAGGTTCAACAGGAGCACATTGACACGCGGCTCTCCGAGGACCCAAAGTGTCCTGCCTTCTTCGTTTGCCAGCACAACCGCCTTTACCCTGTCCGGCGAAACCCCCCTGGCCTTTGCGATGCGAGGGACCTGCCAGAGGGCCCCGGAAATGGTAAGATGCGGATCGAGGCCGCTTGCCGAGGTCGTGACAAGTTCCACTGGAATGGGAAGGGGTGCTTCGGGGTTTTCTTTTTGCAGCCGTTCTATCTCGCCGGTGACACGCCTTCGCAATTTTTCCGATGTTGGCCCGAGGTTTGAACCTCCCGAGGAGGCAGCGTCATACCCATAATCTCCTGCGGCGGAAGGCCGGGGCTGAAAATATGCAGGATTCACAAATCTCTGGGCGATGAGCGTCGATCCCGTCACGTGCCCGTTCTCGTTGGCGATGAAATTCCCCTGTGCCTGTGAATGAAAAAAAAGACCTGAGACGGCGTTCATGCAAAAAGGGTAGAAAATCCCCAGGACAACCATTGAAAACACCGTGAACAGGAGCGTAACAGTCAGTTCTTTTGTCAACGAAATATTTCTCATATGAATCCCAGTGCCTTCAAGATCGTATCGATCGCCTTTATGCCTATGAAAGGCGCCGCTATCCCTCCGACCCCGTAGATCATAAGAGACCTTCTCAGGAGCGCCGCTGCGCCGAGGGGCCGGTATTTGACACCACGGAGGGCAAGGGGGATCAGGAGAATGATAATGACCGCGTTGAAGATGACGGCGGAAAGGATCGCGCTTGCCGGTGACGCAAGGTGCATTACGTTCAAGGGCGCGATCTCGGGATAGACCCCGGCGAACATTGCCGGCAGTATGGCAAAGTATTTCGCCACATCGTTGGCGATCGAGAACGTGGTCAGGGTGCCCCGGGTCATAAGCAGCTGCTTTCCGACCTCAACGACCTCGAGGAGCTTCGTGGGGTCTGAATCGAGATCGACCATGTTGGCGGCCTCCTTGGCCGCTTGGGTCCCCGTGTTCATGGCTATGCCCACGTCGGCCTGCGCAAGCGCCGGGGCGTCGTTCGTGCCGTCGCCCGTCATTGCCACCAGCCTTCCTTTTGCCTGTTCCTCTTTTATGAGAGCCATCTTTTTTTCCGGGGTTGCCTCGGCGAGGAAGCCGTCGACGTTCGCTTCCTTCGCGATCGCTGCGGCGGTTTTGGGGTTATCGCCGGTGATCATGACCGTTTTTATCCCCATTGCCCGGAAACGGTTGAAGCGGTCCCCTATGCCTTCCTTTACCATGTCCTTTAGATGGATGATGCCGAGGATCTGCGCGTTCCTTGACACCGCAAGCGGTGTTCCGCCGCTCTCCCCGATCCGTTCAGCGATTGTCGGGATCTCAGGCGGGACCACACCACCCGACTCAAGGACAAATCCACATACGGCGTCTACCGCCCCCTTGCGGACCGCCATACCGTCGAGATCGCATCCGCTCATTCTCGAGTATGCGCTGAAGGGTATATATTCGACCGCACCGGTGAGGTTTTTTTCAAATCCAGCCGTGTCGTATCGTGAACCGATGAGAGACACGATAGACCTGCCCTCAGGGGTCTCGTCGGCAATGCTCGCCTGGAAGGCTGCTTCCGCGAGAAGCTCCGGGGTCGCGCCGTCTACCGGGATGAGTTCACTTGCCATCCTGTTTCCCAGCGTGATCGTTCCCGTTTTATCGAGAAGGAGAGTATCGATGTCCCCCGCCGCCTCAACGGCCTTGCCGCTCATGGCGAGAACGTTCTTCCTGATGAGGCGGTCCATGCCCGCTATCCCTATGGCTGAGATGAGGCCGCCGATCGTGGTCGGTATGAGGCAGACAAGGAGCGCAGCGATAACAGTCACGGAAAGGGTGATGCCCGAATACATTGCCAGGGGGACAAGAGTCGAACACACCAGGAGAAAAACAAGGGTCAATCCTACAAGAAGGATATGGAGCGCTATCTCATTGGGTGTCTTCTGCCGCGACGAACCTTCAACAAGGGTGATCATCCTGTCGAGAAAAGAATCTCCCGGGCTCGCCGTTATCTTCACGCGTATCTCGTCGGAGAGCACCCGCGTGCCCCCCGTAACGGCCGACCGGTCGCCTCCGCTCTCACGGATGACAGGGGCTGATTCTCCCGTGACAACAGACTCATCGACGGACGCGATACCTTCGATGACCTCGCCGTCACCAGGGATAACCTCGCCGGCCCGGACAACGACAATATCACCCCTGACGAGCATCGTGGAAGAGACTCCTGTCTCGATACCATCTTTCAAGAGATGTGCAAGCGTGTCCTTTCGGATCTTCCTGAGACTGTCTGCCTGCGCCCTTCCGCGCCCTTCCGCCACTGCCTCGGCGAAATTCGCGAAGATCACGGTGAACCAGAGCCAGACGGCGACCGACACCGTGAACCACAGCGGCGTCGAGGCGTACCGGGGTGCAAAAATGTCCCGAATGAAAAGGACCGTCGTGAAAGCGCTCCCCACTTCAACGATGAACATCACGGGGTTTTTTATCATGATGTGGGGAGACAGCTTTTTCAAGCTCTCGATGATGCTCTGCCGGAGGATCTTTTTGTCAAAAAGGGATATGTTCTTCCTTGTTCTTTTTGTCATTTAAAACCTCCTCCCTGCCTGGGCGATAAAATGTTCCACCACGGGCCCCAGGGAAAGAGCGGGAAAGAACGTAAGGGCACCGACAATGATGACGGCCCCGATGAGGAGTACCACAAAAAGAAAACCATCCGTGGGGAACGTGCCCGGGCCGGGAGGTATGTCTTTCTTTGACACCATGGAACCGCTGATGGCAAGGATGGGAACTATCATAAGGAACCTGCCTGCCAGCATGGCGATACCGAGCACGATGTTCCACCAGGGTGTGTTGGCGTTGAGGCCCGCAAATGCTGACCCGTTGTTGCCAGCGGCGCTGCTCGCGGCATAGAGGACCTCGCTTAATCCGTGAGGGCCGCCATTGCCGACAGAACTTGCCCCATAAGGTGCGATGGCAGACCAGGACGCCGTGATGAGAAGGGTCACGGGAAAAATGAGTATATAGAGCATGGCGTATTGCATCTCACGGGCTTCGATCTTTTTCCCCAGGTATTCCGGGGTGCGGCCCACCATAAGGCCCGCTATGAAGACAGCAAGGACCGCGTATATCAGCATGCCGTAGAGCCCGGCACCGACACCGCCGAACACGACCTCGCCGAGCATGATGTTCACAAGGGGGACAAGCCCGCCTATCGGCGTGTAACTATCGTGCATGGAGTTTACGGCCCCGCAGGATGCCGCCGTCGTGATCGTCGCGAAGAGTGTCGAGCCTGCGACACCGAAACGCACCTCTTTTCCCTCCATGTTCCCCGGGCTTTGGTCAAGGGGCAATCCAGCCAGGGCGGGATTCGGGCGCGACTCCGCGAAGTAGCAGGCCGCAGAGCCCGCCATGAAAAGAACGGCCATTGCCCAGAAGAGCACCCAGCCATGCCGCCTGTTTCCTGCCATCCTCCCATAGGCGTAGGTCAGTGCCGCGGGGATCAGGAAAATGAGCAACATTTCCATGAAATTGGTCAGCGGGGTCGGATTCTCAAAGGGATGGGCGCTGTTGGCGTTGAAAAAACCCCCGCCGTTCGTTCCCAGTTCCTTGATGATCTCCTGTGACGCCACCGGTCCCATTGCGACATCTTGGCGGGCTCCTTCGAGTGTCATGATCTCCCGGTAAGGGTCTATATTCTGGATAACACCCTGAGATACCAGCAGGAGAGCCCCGAAGAATGACAGGGGAAGAAGGACGTATATGATAGAACGGGTAAGATCGACCCAAAAATTGCCTATCGTTGCGATCTTTGCCTGCGATGTCTTTCGTGTGAGGCCCCGCGCGAGGGCAAAGGCAACGGCCATACCCGCACCGGCGGAGACGAAGTTCTGCCATGCGAGCGCCGCCATCTGGACGAGGTAACTCATGGTCGACTCCCCCGCGTATGCCTGCCAGTTCGTATTACTGACGAAACTAACGGCAGTGTTGAAGGCAAGGTCCGCCCGTACCCCTCTGAACCCCTGCGGATTGAAGGGCAAAAGATACTGGAGCCTTTGAAGACCGTAGACGATGAGGACACTGAAAAAGCTGAATATGAAAAGCGAAAGAGCATATTCTTTCCAGGTCTGCTCTTTGTCCTCATCGACCGTCGACATACGGTACACAAAATGTTCAGCTGCACCGAAGACCTTGGGCAAGGGTTTTTGCTGCCCTTCAAACACCTTGTAGAGGTAATTTCCCATCGGTCTTGTCAGGGCAAGGATGATAAGGAAATACAGGATTATCTGGATCCAGCCGTACAGGTTCATAGCGCGGCCCTAAAAGCGCTCCGGCTTGCAGAGAGCGAAGACAAGGTATATTGCGAGCAAGAAAGACACAATTGATCCGATCAGATATTCCATAGAGATTCCCATCTTCAGTTCTTTCCGAAACGGATCATGTAGAGCCATGAAACCACGAAAAATACAAGCATGAAGATAAAAAATATACTGTCAAACATATCCATTCCCTCTATGATCATGACAAAAGATATAGCAAACAGTGTGCCTCATATGATCTGATAATAATATTAAGGATATCAATATGTTACGATGGAAGCCCCTAAAGCGGACATTGCATGTTGAATGATGGGAGGGTTACGGGGTTGCAAATTGCAAAGAGAGCCGCGGCCGGGGTGCTTACGATCCTTCGTATTTTTTCCGTTTACGCCATAGCGTGGATGTGTCGACTCCAAGTATCCGGGACGCCTCATCAAGGTTCGACGAGGAGGCTATCACGGAGGTTATGTGTTCCCTTTCCACTTCTTCCAGGGAGTAACGTCCTCCTATTCTCGTTTTCCCGACGGTCTGAGGCTTGATTCGTTCCGGTAGGAATTCTTGCTCAATGACCTGCGAAGGGCAGAGAATTACAGCCCTTTCCATGGCGTTGCGTAGTTCCCTCACGTTCCCGGGCCAACGGTAAAAGAGCATGGCCTCCTGTGCGGACTTCGACAATTCGGGGACCGCCCTTTTCGTGTCTCTTGCAAAAAAAGAAAGAAACTTTTTTGCAAGAGGGATGATATCCTGTTGTCTTTCCATGATGGGAGGCACCAAAATTTCTATAACATTGATCCGAAATAGCAGATCTTCACGGAACTTTTGCTGTTGTACCGCCTGTTCCAGGTCCCTGTTTGTGGCGGCCACAATGCGTACATTGGCCTTGCGTGTTCTTGTCTCGCCCACACGTTCGAATGATTTTTCCTGGAGGAACCTCAGGAACTTTCCCTGGATAGCAGGTGACATCTCGCTTATCTCATCGAGGAAGAGTGTTCCCCCTTCGGCTCGTTCCACCATGCCTTCCTTGTCCTGCGTCGCACCGGTGAAAGCGCCTTTTGCGTGACCGAAGAGTTCGCTTGAGAGAAGTTCCTCCGAGAGGGTAGGACAACTTATCATAATGAAAGGACTGTGGGCCCGGGAGCTTTTCATGTGGAGCATCCTTGCAAGGATCCCCTTTCCCGTGCCGCTTTCTCCGCGTATCAACACGGCCGCATCGGAGGACGACGCCTTGATCACGGTATCAATGGCCGCCAACATCTTCGGCGCACCGCTCTCGAGGTTGATCTCGGGAATGGTCTCTTTTAATCTGCTTTCAAGATCTGCAATCCTGCCTTCTAACTCCAGCGTGTTCATGATCTTGTCAATGACATGGCGTATCTGGGAGGGAGAAAAAGGTTTGGGGAGATAATCCTTCGCGCCGAGCTTTATGGCCGCCACCGCCGTTTCAAAGGTGGCGTAGGCAGTAATGATGATGACGGCCATCCCCGGAGAAAGCGCCAGCATATCGGGCAAAAGGTCCATTCCATTCTCACTGCCGAGCCTGAGATCAAGAAAGGCGATATCAAATCTCTCCTGTCTCAGGGCCGACAGTGTGGCACCGGCATTGCCCACGGCGGTCACCGCGTACCCCATCGTTTCAAGGCAGACAGACAACGTTGATCGGATGTTCTTTTCATCATCGACAACAAGGATATTCTTCATATGGAATACCTTTAGCACAAATCACATTTGTCCACAAGAGCACCCGGCGTAAAAACGGGACCATACAGTTCCGGTCCTGCAGGATTTGTTTTTGATTTGATAAAACCGAAATATGACCTGCCACCGTCCCGTGGTTTATTTATTTTTTTGAAATATCAGTTATTTTCCAAATGTAAAATCCATTGATTACCATCTGAAATGTTCAGCATTAGAAGGGCGTAGCATGCTCTCAATTTCAGGAAGTTATCGAGCGGGAGACTGTGTCCTTCAGGCGGACAAAAAGGCGGGCGATGGGTTTGCTGCGGCTATGCCATTGAGTATCATTCCGGTTCAAGATCAAAGATGATATCGACGCAACAAGGGTTTTTAGCGTTCAAGCGGCTCAAGCATTCAAGCCGTCTCCTCATTCTCCTATGATCTTGACAAGCACCCTCTTTCTCCTTTGCCCGTCGAACTCGCCGTAGAATATCTGCTCCCAGGGGCCGAGATCGAGGCGGCCTTCGGTCAAGGCAACGACAACTTCCCTTCCCATTACCTGACGTTTTAAATGGCCGTCGGCGTTGTCCTCACCCGCGTTGTGCCGGTACTGCGAGACGGGTTCGTGGGGGGCAAGCTTCTCCAGCCAGACCTCAAGATCGTGGTGAAGGCCCGATTCGTCGTCGTTTATGAAAACGGAAGCCGTAATGTGCATGGCATTGGCAAGGACAAGTCCTTCCATGATACCGCTCTCCCGCAGGCACTCTTCCACCTGCGGCGTGATATTGATAAACCCTCTCCTCGCCGGCACATTGAACCACAGTTCTTTTCTATAGCTCTTCAAAGGTAACCTCCACCTTTTATCCCATATGCTATCAGACCCGCCCGGGGAATGCATCGCTTTTTACGCTCCCTTCCTTGCATACCCTCAACAGGAAATGTATAATTACAGCATGGAAGGGAAACATTTGTCGTTGACAAGGGAAGAGCGGGACAGAATCCTTTCCCAGGCCCTCTGGGACCTAAGGCTTTCCCCTGCCGAGTTCCTTGAGATAGTGGAAGGCAAAAGCAAAAGGAGCTGGCCTGACAGGGGATTCTGCGTGGCAAGGCTCCTTGAAAGCGTTAACTGGTTCAAAATTGTCAGAATAATCAACCCGAAAGTTCTATGCGGAGCCTGGAAAAACGCCAGGCAATATGTAAGGGTCCCCGAGATCAGGGAAGGGATGGATTTTGCAAGCAGGCTATTACGATAATATTCTCTACCCCCTCCAGGACAGGGCGATCAATACCTTTAAGGACTCCCCATTCTATCTTACCGGCGGCACCGCTCTATCCAGATTTTATTACCATCACAGATATTCCGATGATCTCGATTTTTTTGTCAATTACCTCGCCGAATTCCAACGCTTATCGCAAGTGCAGATAGATCGTTTGTCAAAAGTATTCGAAGGCGAGGTCGAACTGGATGTCCGGGGCGAACACTTTTTTCGTCTATTCGTAGGAAGGGAGAAACTGAAGATCGAGCTTATCAATGATGTACCCTCCCACGTTGGCGATTTCGTCGACCATCCCGTCATGGGCCGTCTGGATTCAAGGGAAAATATTCTTGCCAACAAACTTACCGCACTTGTCGACCGATTATTGCCCAAAGACATCGTGGATATATACTTTCTCCTGAAAGACGGCCTGGACCTCAAACGATCTTTGCTCGATGCCAACAGCAAGGCTGCGGGGATCTCCCCGCTCCTCATCGCTAAACATTTAAGTGAGTTTGACTACGGGCTAATTGAACCAGAGATCAAATGGATCACACCCATAGCTGCAGATGTGATCAAAAACTACATGAAAGATGTATCAAGGTCAATTGTGGACGGCTCCCTGTAGAACGTCGGCTGCTGCAGTTTGGTCATTGTTTATTGCTTTTCCCTGATCCCCGATCCCTGCCGGATGTACATTCTCCCTGCAGATATTCATAGATCTCGGTCAAGGTCCGCGAATAGGGGATGGTCTTCGGCTTCGTTCCAGGGGTTTTTGAGGCCGGCACGGACTATTCCGGCCTGTTTTGCCTTCTCCAGGGTTATGGGGCTGTCGTCAACAACGGCCCACGACCTTTCAAAGAGGATCGATTTGTCATAGCTCAGGTGGATCTCGTCAAAGGGGAGATCATATTTTTCAAACCATCTTCTCGTGGGCGCGAAGGTCTCCTGCTCCCGGTGGCTCGCAATTATGACATGAAAACCCTTCTCCCGGAGGAGACGCAGAAAATTGCGCGACTGCCCGTAGGGTTCGAAGGTGTCCTGCTCCATGTGGACATCCCTGATGATCCCGTATAGCCTCTGTGCGGATATAAAGCCCTCCCAGAAATGCCATGTCCGCCACTGCGTGTGATGGGGAATACGCGGGTTCTCTTCGTGGAGCCTCGCGTAGAGGACAGGCGCAAGGTCCCAGAGGGTATTGTCGATATCGACGACGATCTTTCTCATGGCCCGATATTCTACCATAAAGTCCGGCTTTTGAAAAACATACCATCATAAAATTGGAAATAGTTTTAGGACTTTCCATGCCCCATGATTTTCAAAACCTTTTTTAATGAACGGAAAGAGGGAGGATCTCTCCTCCCTCTTCTTCTTGAAACAGTTTTTGGGGTTTTCGGCTGGCTTGCCTACTTTGTTTCCGCCGGTTTCTCCTCAGGAGGTGCGGCCTTGGTCTTTTTCGGTTTCTTGACCTTTTTGACCTTCTTTTTTGCCTTCTTTGTCTTCACCGGTTTGTCAACGGGTTTATCGGTCTGTACCTGCTTGTCCACCTTTGCTGCCGGCGGCGGAGTGGTCGCTTTCTGCTCCTGCGCAAACCCTGTAAAAGCAAAAGAAATACCGATGACAATTGCAAAGAAAAACACCAATGCTTTCTTCATGCTCTTCACCTCCTTTTGTTATGAATGGAATCTTCACATTTATAAACCAGGAAGAAGGAAAGATAAAGAAAAAAATAGGATTCAGGGATTAGGGCTCGGGGATCAGAGAAAGCATAAAGGAGAACCATCGGGCAGACTTTTTAAGCATTGCCTTTCTCTTAACCCTGGGCCCTGGATCCTGAGCCCTAAAAGTTAAACACCACCGTCAAACCTCCCACGAGATTATTATCCAGGTATCCGTTCGGGTTGTAGGAGATCTTGCTTCCTGCCGCGTCCCTTCCCACCGTCCTTTTTGCATCGCCTGAAAGAGGGAACCAGTACTGAAGGGTCGGCTGGACAGAGACGCTCTTCGTCACCGGTATCGTGAGGCCCGCCTTCACCATGCCGTCGTGAAAACCCCTGTACTTGCTCCCGGTATAATCGGCCGTGCTTGTTTCATAGGTCTTCCAGTAATTACCGCTGCCCATAAAATAGCCGAAGGACGCGCCGAGGTCGAGTGTCACTTCCTTGTAAAGTTTCAGGGAATGGGCAAACGACAGGTTAAGGTAGGTGCCCGGAAAGGAATTCACGTCGCGATACACCGTGAGTGCCGGTTTTCCGTATGTATCATACGAGATGCCCAGGAAGAACTCTTCCGTTTCGCTCGCATACTTGGTGCCGTAATAGGTGTACCCTCCTGTCAGGGAAAGCTTGTTGAAAGAACGGGTATAGGAGAGCGTCAGGTCAGTCTCGTTGTAGCCCTTTTGGCCCTCTGCGGTCCCGGGGTTGAATGACTGCGTCACATGCTGGCCGGTATCGATGTTCCCCCAGAAGGTTGCCGAAAAACCCTTATATGACGCGCTCAGGGACGGCTGTATAACGGCGCTGCTCCCGCTCATCTCGTACCCCCTGAAGATATACTTGTTGAAAACACCGATGGAGGCGCTTCCTGTCACCTTCTCTTCCTCTGTCTTTTTTTCTTCCGCCTTCTTTTCTTCCCCATCCGCGGATCCCATGACCGGGATAAAGAGGGTGAGAAATAATATAGCTGCTAAAATGACCGATCTTTTCATTGCTGCCTCCTTTTTAATTTTTACTATGGCGAACCTTATTTTCCTTTTCGAACATCACCATCTCCGGGCCCAAAAAACAGCAAAGGCGCCCTATCGTTTCTTTCGAACAATAAGACGCCTTTGTCGGACTGCTTAAGCGGCCTTGCAATAAAAAATGGTGTTCGCTTTTCGAACACCATTGTACTTAACACTTCATCGTGTATGCCCCGTTCACCGGGAAACTGCTATGAAACTACAAGTGGTAAAGGGGAACCGGTGGTAACACCGGTGAAACAGTTTCATGTTTTAGGTTTAAAGTTTCAAGCAAAATCTCTATTTAACTTTTTAGACCGTCTTCTCTGCGGTGAAGCGAAGGTATTTGTCGCGGATCCTGTTCTTGATCTTCAGGACCATGACATGGGAGATACCGAGCCTGGACCCTATCTCCCGCACCGACATGCCATCCATGAGAAAATTCACGACCTGGCGGTCCCGCTCCGACGAACACACGTCCGATACGGCCTTAAGCATGAGCTTTCCCTCAAGGAGCGCAAAGGAGGATGACGCGTCGGAGGCTATCATCTCTTCCCGTGGAATGCCGTCTTCCCCGGCCGGTTCGCTGAGACTTATAAAGATCACATTGTCGCGGACCTTGCGCAGGTGGTTCTTCAAATGATAGTAACATCCCTGGAGGATGTAGCTGTCGGTCTTGTCCTCGATGGTCCCTTTTCCGTATGCGCTCCAGAGGTGGGTCATCGCCTCCTGGTAGAGGTCCTCTTCATCGAAATAGGAATGGTGGCCATTCAACCTTTTCGTGATCCGCTTCAGCACCGGCGAAAGCCTCTTTACCATGAACTCGAACTTCATTGTGAGTCCTTATACTTGTTGGTAATGGGCATTCTCCTGTCCTTGCCGAACGCCCTGGGTGTGATCTTTATCCCCGGGGGGGACTGGCGGCGCTTATATTCGCTGAGGTCGACCATTCTCAACACGCGGGCGATCTCCTCCCTCGTCATACCGTGGCGGTCGATGCCCGCAAGCTCCATGTCCTCCTCCACGTAGCGCCGGAGCACATGGTCAAGGTCTTCATAGGGCGGGAGCGTGTCGCGGTCGAGCTGGTCGGGCTTCAATTCCGCCGTTGGCTCTTTCGTGAGTATCCTTTCCGGAATAACATGGCCAAGGGAGTTCCGGTAGGCACAAAGCTTGTACACCATGGTTTTCGGAACGTCCTTTATAACGGCAAAACCACCGGCCATGTCACCGTAAAGCGTCGCGTACCCTACACTCATCTCCGATTTGTTCCCCGTTGTAAGAACGAGCCACCCGAACTTGTTTGACAGGGCCATGAGGATGTTGCCCCTGATGCGCGCCTGGATGTTCTCTTCGGTGATGTCTTCTTTGAGCCCCGCAAAAAGCCCTTTCATGGTATCTCCATAGGCCCGGAAGATGTTGTCGATGGGGACCTCCATGATCCTTGTTCCGAGCTTTTGCGCGAGTTCCCTTGCGTCTTCCCCGGATTCCTTTGACGTAAATATTGAAGGCATGAAGACACAGACGATGTTTTCCCTGCCGAGGGCGTCTGCGGCAAGGGCCGCAACGAGGGCCGAGTCTATCCCGCCGGAGAGTCCGATAACGGTCCCCTTGAACCCGTTCTTGGTAACATAATCGTGAAGGCCGAGCTTTAATGCTTCATAGACCTCCTCCACCGGGTCCAAACGCCGGGCGGGCTCGCCTACCGGTTCATCCTTCACTTTTGCCGTATCACGACCGGGCTTGGCCTCAACGGTTATGACGCGGGCAGGCGTGTCCTTCCTGCCAGATCTCTTTACAAGCACCTTTACGGGGATATCAACAACGAGCAGGTCTTCCTTGAACGCTTTCGCGCAGGCGACGACGCTGCCCGTCTTGTCCATGACAAAACTCCGGCCATCAAAAACAAGCTCGTCCTGACCGCCGACAAGATTCGTATATGCCAGCCAGGCGCGATGTTCCTTTATCCTGCTCCTTGCCACCTCTTCACGGAGGTATATCTTCCCCGTGTGGTAAGGGGATGCGTTGATGTTAAAGATAAGCCCGGCACCCGAGCGGGCCATGGCCGACATCGGGCCCTCTTTGAACCATATGTCCTCGCAGATGCCGATGCCGAATATCACGTCCCCGAAACGGAAAACAACGGGCCTCTCGCCGGGGACAAAATATCGTTTTTCATCGAAAACGCCGTAGTTTGGAAGGAGCTCCTTGCGGTAAACGCCCCTCACCTTCTTTTTATAGATGACCGCGGCCGCGTTGTAGATCCCGGAAGGGCTGCGGTCCACAAAACCAACGATGGTAAGGGGCCTGTCGATCTTTGATGCCACCTTGTGGAGAACTTCGATATTGGTATCGATAAAACCCCGTTTCAGGAGGAGGTCCTCCGGCGGGTATCCCGTTATGACAAGCTCGGGAAGCGAGAGGATGTCCACGTCCCGGGTCGAGGCCTTGCGGGCCCACTCGATGATCTTTTCGCCATTGCCCTTGAGATCGCCGACTATTGAATTGACCTGTGCCAACCCGATCCGCAGTATCTTCATACATTCACCACCGAAAGTGAAATAAAAAGGGCGCCCAAAGCATTTTTCAGCGCTTTGGACGCCCCTGTCCTAGCAAAATAATTTTAGCGGCCCTGCTAAATATCCGTATAATCTGCCAATATAGTAGTGTTTATACACGCCTTTGTCAAGTTTTTTTCCGGATATCGAAGGCCAGTATCAGGGCCTCCGCCACTTCTTTCATGGTCTTCCTGGTATCCATGCTTTTCTTGTGTATCTTTCTGTAGGCCTCGTCCTCATTAAGGCTCAGTTCCTTCATCAGTATCCCCTTGGCGCGCTCGACGAGCTTGCGCGATTCCAGGGCCTCCTTTGCGGCGAGGATCTCGTGGCCCAGGTTCGTGTTCTCGATGGCAACGGCGGCCTGGTTTGCCACCGCCTTAAGGATGTCGATCTCTTCCTTCGTAAAGACATGTTCGTTCTTCGTATAGCTGTTGATGACGCCGACAACCTGGTCCTTGATCATCATTGGAACGGACAGAAGGGACACGAACCCCTCTTTCCTGGCCACGTCGGGAAACATGTAGCCCGGCTCCTTCGTCACGTCAAGGACCTTGAGCGGCTTTTTCTCAAGGACGACCCGCCCGCTCACGGACTGCCCGATCTTGAGGTTCGGCTTGTTCACGTATTCGTTGCTGAGGCTCTGGGTAGCGGCAATGACCAGTTCCTCCCTCTTCTCGTCGAGGAGCATTATGGAACAGATCTTGGAATCCATTACCTTTGCCGTCATTGTCACGATGAGCTGGAGGATCTCTTTTATATAATGATCGGAAACGATGGTCCGCGACACCTCGGAGAGCAGGTCGAGCTGCTTGGCTTTCTTGACGACCTCGTCATAGGTGATGGCGTTCTGGATGGCGCTGCCCAGATACCTGCCGATGGTAAAGAGAAGCTTTATCTGCGTTTCGGGATAAACGTGTTCCTTTTTGTTTTGCAGGTTAATGACACCCATGATCCTGTTCTTGGACAGGATAGGTACGGAAACGAATGCTTCGTATTTATCTTCCTTCAAGGAGGTGAATGCCTTGAACCGCTTGTCGCGGTACGCCTCCTTTGCCAGGATAACGGGTTGTTTCTCCTTTGCCGCCCAGCCGGTAACGCCTTCTCCCAATTTGAGGCTTATCACCCCCAGCGACTTCACCTTCGGATCACTCGCCGCCGACAGGACGAGCTCGTTCGCCTTTTCA
This sequence comes from uncultured delta proteobacterium, assembly GCA_963816115.1. Classification (GTDB taxonomy): domain Bacteria; phylum Desulfobacterota; class Syntrophorhabdia; order Syntrophorhabdales; family Syntrophorhabdaceae; genus Delta-02. The sequence continues at coordinate 302,429 of CAWFIZ010000003.1, forward strand.
TCATAGAGGTAAACGAGGCACGAATCGGCCTTGACGAAATTTATGACCGTGTCGACGATGCGGCTTAAAAGTTCCGACAGGTCGAGGTTGTCGCTGATGTCCTTTGCCACTTCGTGGAGGATCTTTAGTTCCTGTTCTTTCGCTGAAAGTTTCTGGTTCGCCGTGGTAACTGCCATGGGTAACCGCTCCGCCGTGCTTTAGTTAATGATACATCTTAGAGGAGAAGGAGGGCTTTGTCAATAATAGAGGCAGGATTCGGAGAGAAGAAGGGGGGCAATTCTTATGACGATAACAAAATACGCATGGAGGGGTGTTTAGAACATACGGACCGGAAGATACCCTGTCTTTTCTCTGACCCCTGAACCCTATATCCCGAGTCCTGCTTCAGAAGGTCCTTGTCCCCGGATAAAGCGTATACTGCTTTCTGCGGACGCTTATTACGCCTTTTTTCACCAGCGACGAGATCATGCGGGAAACCGTTTCCCGCGAACAGCCGCAGGAGTTTGCTATTTCGATCTGCGAAGGGGCTTTTTCGATGATGATATAGTCTTTCATCTTGATACCCCCTCTCATCCCGATCTCGAGGAGGTACTTGAGGATGCGGCCCTCAACGTTCAGGAAGGCCAGCCACTTGATCCTCTCGTCGGCGACACGCAGCCGTGACGCCAGCACCTTCAGGATGTTGACCGATATGCCCGGGTTCTCCAGGAGAAGTTTCAGAAAATCGTGGCGTTTGACGATCAGGATATCGCAGCTCTCCATGGCGATGGCGTTCGCCGAACGCGGCAGTTCGTCGATGAGGGCAAGCTCGCCGAAAAATCCGTCCTTCCCGATAACATCGAGAACATATTCGCGTCCTTCCTCGTCATAGAGGCAGACCTTTACCCTTCCCTTGAGAACGACATAGAGGGCGTCGCCCGTCTCGCCCTCCTGGAAGATAAGCTGGCCCCGGTAGTATGTGTTGACATAGAGGATCCTGGAGATGGTCTCGATCTCGGCATCTTTTAAGGTTTCAAAAAGGTTGACGTTCCTGAGGTTGTCCGCATACTTCTTCATGCCGGCAAAACGCCTCCTGACCACATGATACTAACTATCAATAAATTGCACAACATTTTTGAGGGCTTCCGGGACCTGTGCGCCGGGGATACCCCCCTGCGCTATATTGGGGCCGCCGCCGCCTTTGCCGCCGTAACGCTCCGTAAGTTTTTTGACTATCTTGCCCGCGCTGTATCGTTTTTGAAGGTCTTTGCTCACCGCCGCCACAACGAGGCCCTTGTCGTCCGCCCCGGATGTTCCCGCGAGAACGATGCACTCCCTGACCTTTGAGCGAACGATGTCCGTCACCTTCCTCAGGTCTTCCGACGATGCGCCCTGCACAAAGAGGGTCACGATCTTCACCCCCTCCGAGTCGATCGCATCTTCTATCGCAGCGTTCACCTTGTGCGTGATGATGTCCTCTTTGAACTGCTCGATCTGTTTCTCTTTGTGGCTGAGTTCGCCAAGCAGCCCGTCGATCCTCTCCTCAATGCGGTCAAATTCGATATTGGTCTTTTTCGCGATGGCCTTGATCGTGCCTTCCATCCTGCGCTTGTATGAAATGGCGCCCTTGCCGGTCGTTGCCTCGATCCTTCGAACCCCTGACGCAAGCGAGCCCTCGCCAAGGATATACAGGCTGCCGATCTGGCCGGTATTGCCGACGTGCGTGCCCCCGCAGAGTTCCCGGGAAAAATCACCTATGGTGATCACCCGCACTGTTTCTCCGTATTTTTCTTCAAAAAGCGCTGTGGCGCCTTCACGTATGGCATCCTCGCGGCTCTTCACATCTATGGCAACGGGCACGCACTCCATGATCTTCTCGTTGACTATGTCCTCAACGGCCCGTATCTGTTCTTCCTTCATTGCCTCGAAATGGGTGAAGTCGAAACGCATCCTGCCCGCGTCCACCAGGGAGCCCGACTGCTTGACGTGGTCGCCGAGGACCTTCCGCAAGGCATAGTGGAGAAGGTGCGTCGCCGTGTGGTTCCTCGATACCCCCTTGCGCTTCTCTTCGTCGACAAAAAGGGACACCTTGTCGCCGAGGCGCAGCTTCCCCTTTTCCACAAGCACGCGGTGGGCAAAGAGGTCTTCCTTCACCTTGGTCACACCGATGACCCGCGCTATGGAATCATCATGGGAGGCGGCAACGAATCCCCCGTCATCGACCTGCCCGCCGCTTTCGGCATAAAATGGCGTCGTGTTGAAAAAGAGCTCCCCTTCCTCATCCTCCCCGATCCCTTCGACCGTTTCGTTGCCGACAAGGATGGCCCCTATGACGGCATCGTCCTTCAACGTACGATAGCCGGTAAAGGAACTGGCTATACCCTCTTTGAGTATGGCAAGATGCCCTTCGTTCCACTCTTCTCCCTTGATCCTGGAGCCCGTCTTCGAACGCGCCTTCTGGTCGGCAAGGGCCGCCTGGAAACCGGCCGTATCGACGATGAGGCCGTCCTCTTCAGCCATGTCCGTCGTTATGTCAATGGGAAACCCGTAGGTGTCGTACAGCTTGTACACGAGTTCCCCGGGGATGGTGTCCCTGCCGTCCTTCCTGAGGTCTGCCGCGAACTCTTCGTAGAGCTTCATCCCCATGCCGAGGGTCTCTATGAAGCGCTCTTCCTCCCCCCGTATGACCCTGACTATGTAGGGATGGTTGTTCTTCACCTCGGGATAGACGTCCTCCATGAGGTCCACGACGCTCTTCGAGAGGTCATGGAGAAACTCCTTCTCGATGCCGAGCTTCTTCCCGTAACGCAGCGCCCGGCGGATGATCCTCCTGAGCACGTACCCCCTTCCGTCCTTCGATGGGAGGGTTCCGTCGTTTATGATAAAGGTCGCTCCCCTGGCGTGGTCCGCGATGACCCGCATGGCGATGTCCTTCTTTGCGTTCTCGCCATACGCGCATCCGGCGATATCCTCGATCCGCCTCAGGATGGGGGCAAAGAGGTCCGTGTCGTAGTTGCCTATCTTCCCCTGCATGATCGATGTTACGCGTTCAAGCCCCATGCCGGTGTCGATGGACGGCCTCGGCAGCTTCTTCATCCCGCCGTCGGCGCTCCGGTCGAACTCCATGAAGACGAGGTTCCATATCTCAAGGAAACGGTCGCAGTCGCACCCGACGGCGCAGGTCGGTCTCTTGCATCCCACGTTCTCGCCGAGGTCGTAGAGGATCTCCGAACAGGGGCCGCAGGGACCTTCGTCGCCCATGGACCAGAAATTGTCCTTCTCGTCGAGTCTCACGATCCTCTCCGGCCTGACACCGATCTTCCTCCAGAGCTCCTCGGCATCGTTGTCTTCCCTGAAGACGGTTATCCACATCCGCGACTCGTCAATGCCGAGCTCTTTTGTCAGGAACTCCCACGCATACGCGATGGCGTCCTTTTTGAAGTAATCGCCAAAGGAAAAATTTCCGAGCATCTCAAAAAAGGTGTGGTGCCTCAGGGTCTTGCCGATATTGTCGAGGTCATTGTGCTTGCCCCCGGCCCTGACGCACTTCTGGCATGAGGCGGCCCTGCTGTATGGCCTTTTTTCGATACCAAGGAAAAGGTTCTTGAACTGGACCATGCCGGCGTTCACAAAAAGGAGCGTCGGGTCCTTCTCGGGCAGAAGCGCAGAGCTGGGGACCACCGTGTGGTCGCGGTGCGCGAAATAATCAAGGAACTTGCTTCTTATCTCTTTTGATGTCACGCCTCTCCCTTCTTCAGTCCGGCCTGTATCGATATCTTCCCTTCGATCTCCTTCAGGGTCTCCGGGTGGGTTTTCATGTATTCCTTCGCGTTCTCCCGGCCCTGGCCGATCCTTGAATCCCCGTAGGAATACCAGGTCCCGGCCTTTTCGATGATATCCATCTCCACGGCAAGGTCGATAACGTCTCCCTCGCGTGATATGCCTTCACCGAATATGATATCGAACTCGACCTCCCTGAAAGGCGGTGCAAGTTTGTTCTTCACGATCTTCACCCGTGTCCTGTTCCCCACGACCTCCTGGCCGTCCTTTATCGCCGCTATCCTCCTGATGTCGAGGCGCACCGAGGCATAGAACTTGAGGGCGTTGCCGCCCGTTGTCGTTTCAGGGTTGCCGAACATTATGCCGATCTTATGGCGGATCTGGTTGATAAAAATGACCGTGGTCATGGACTTGCTGGTAATGGCGGTAAGCTTGCGCAGGGCCTGGGACATGAGCCGTGCCTGGAGGCCCATGTGGGAATCTCCCATCTCGCCTTCGATCTCCGCGCGCGGCACCAGGGCGGCCACGGAATCAACAACTACAACGTCGACGGCGCCGCTGCGCACGAGTATCTCGCAGATCTCCAGGGCCTGTTCCCCCGTGTCGGGCTGGGATATGAGCAGTTCGTCGGTATTGACGCCGATCCTTTTCGCGTAAGCAACGTCGAGGGCGTGCTCGGCGTCGACAAATGCCGCCGCTCCCCCCGTCTTCTGGATCTCGCTGACAACCTGCAGGGCCAGAGTGGTCTTGCCCGATGCCTCGGGGCCGAATATCTCGATGACCCTTCCCCGCGGCAGGCCCCCGATGCCGAGGGCAAGGTCAAGGGCAATGGACCCGGTGGATACGATGGGAACGGCCTCAATGGGCTTTTCGCCAAGCTTCATAATGGCGCCTTTGCCGAAAAGCTTTTCTATCTGTGATACGGCCATATCTATGGCTTTCCCTTTATTGTATTCTTCTTTCACTCACTGCCTCCCTTTAGATGTTCTTTAAGGTTTTCCCAGTCTTTTCTCGAAGAGCGGCACATAAGTGGCGCCCTCTCTTGCAAGGATGCTTTTATAAAGAACGATATTCTCTACTGTAAATCTTCTGTTTTCCAGAGACTCGATGTCCCGCTCCAGCAGGGGCGCCGGTATTTTCATTCTCCCAAAGGTAATATGAGGGGCGAAACCCCTCTTTTCTTTTTCAAAACCCAGGCCCGCGAGACGGTCCTCTATATCATGGTATATCGGGCGCATGATGTCAACTCCTTCCTCGATGGTCGCGACGATGACCCTGGGCCTTCTCTTATCGGGGAATGCGTCGATGCATTTCAGCGATGTTTCGATGGGACCGTATGGCCCGCAGGAAGCCAGTGTGTCCTTTATCTCCTGTGCCTTTGTGTCCGTGATCTCGCCGAAGAACTTTATGGTAATATGTTGTCCCTGCGGCCTCACCCATCTGACCCCCGGGACGGTCTTCGCCATAGATGACGAAACCTTTGACAGGTATTGCTTTATGCCCTCGGGGATCTCAAAGGCAAGAAAAGACCTCATATCTGGCCGGCCCTTCCTTCGAGATAGTCAAGGATAAATGCCAGCGCCTCGTCTGACGTCTGCCTTTTTATCTTCTGCCTCGTGCCGGAGAAATGGAACTCCCTCACGGATGTCTTCCCTCCTGTCGCAAGGCCGATGAAAACGGTCCCCACCGGTTTGCCCGGCGAGCCGCCGCCGGGCCCGGCGATGCCGGTCACCGCCACGGCAATGTCCACGCCCAGTTTTTCCCTGGCGCCCTCCGCCATGGCGCGGGCCACGACAGGGCTCACGGCACCGTTTTTAGCGATGGTCTCTTCGGGAACACCGAGAAAAAGGGTCTTTGCCCTGTTGCTGTAAGTAACGAAACCTCCTTCAAAATACTCCGATGAACCGGCCACGTTCGTGATGCGGTTGGCGATGAGCCCGCCCGTACATGATTCGGCAATGCACGAGGGTGAGGGACCTTGCGGCGAGGGTCCTGCCGATCTTTTCCTCCGGTTTCATATGAACCTGCCCAGTAAAAAAAGGATGGCGCTCGCGAATATCCCCGCGAGGACATCGTCCCCTACGACCCCGTATCCCTTTTTCAGCCTTTCAACGCGCTTGATTGGGAATGGTTTTAGGATGTCGAAGGCGCGAAAAAGGACGAACCCGACGGCGCAATTGATGAGCGTCACCTTGTGGCCGGCCATGGCGACACACATCCCCGCGAACTCATCGATGACGATATAGCCGGGGTCCTCGCCCTCATACCTGTATACGTTCACACAAAGGACAGCGAAAATGGCGAAAAGTACCACAAAGACGATGCTCCCGAGGACTGCCGGGAAAAGATAGATCAGCGCGGCAGCGAAGGCCGACGCGAAGGTTCCCGGCGCAAAGGGGATATAACCGATGAAACAGCAGGTGTTGATAAAGATGAGAATGTTGTCAATCAGTCTTCTTTTGACCATAGACATCTTTTTCGTCAAAGATCTTTTTTCCCACAACCTTCCATCCGTTGTCCCACGCCCGGTAGAAACAGCTGAAGAAGCCGGTGTGGCACGCGGCGACCTTCTGGTCGACAAAGAGAAGGATCGTGTCGTTATCGCAGTCTATCAGGATCTCTTTCACATCCTGTGTGTGGCCGGAGGTTTCCCCTTTCAGCCAAAGCTGCTGCCTGGACCTTGAATAGTAACAGGCCTTCTTCGTTTTTATCGTAAGTTCCAGGGCCTCACGGTTCATATATGCCACCATGAGGACATCCTTCGAGCTCACATCCTGCACCACGGCGGGTATGAGCCCTTTTTCATCCCATTTCAGATCGTCCATAACAACTCCTGGTCCCTGAATATATTACTTTTCGCTCCCGTTTTTTTTCTCAATTTTCTATTTTCGGTTCTCAGCGCCCGTCATCGGGTGCCAGCCTGACGTTTACGCCCCTGTCCCTGAGATACCGCTTGGCGTCGATCACTGTGAATTCACGATAATGGAATATCGAGGCCGCAAGGACCGCGTCGGCCTTCGCGAGGGTTAGTCCGTCATAGAGGTGTTCCAGCGTACCCACCCCTCCCGAGGCGATGACGGGAATGTTCACCGACTCCGCTATCGTCCGTGTAAGTTCGATGTCAAAGCCGATCTTGGTCCCATCCCTGTCCATGCTTGTGAGCAATATCTCGCCGGCACCCAGCTCCTCCACCGTCTTCGCCCATTTGACGGCATCGACACCGGTGGGCTTTCTCCCTCCGTAGGTGTAGACCTCAAAACCGCCGTCGCCGCGGCGCTTTGCGTCGATTGCGATGCAGATGCACTGGCTTCCGAAGGTCTCGCTCGATTCCCTGACGAACCCGGGGTTCTCCACGGCTGTTGTGTTCACCGTCACCTTGTCGGCCCCGGCGCGCAGGATACCCCTTATGTCATCGATGGAACGTATGCCGCCCCCGACTGTCAGCGGCATGAACACCTCGTGGGACACCCGTTCAACGACGTCGATGATGGTCCTTCTCTTTTCGTGGGATGCAGTGATATCGAGAAAACAGAGCTCATCGGCCGTCTGCTCTTCGTAGGCTTTTGCGTTCTCGACGGGGTCACCGGCGTCCTTGAGCTCGAGAAAATTGGTCCCTTTTACAACCCTGCCTTCCATGACATCGAGGCAGGGTATTATCCTTTTAGTCAGCATACCCTGTGGCCTCCTCGATCCTTATGAACCCCTCGTAGAAGGCCTTTCCTATGATCGTTGCCCAGACATCCGTTCCTTTGAGCCTTATTACGTCCTCAATATTCGATACGCCGCCGCTGGCGATAAGCGGCAGCTTTGTCATACGCGATATTTCCCGTAATCCCTCGAAGTCGGGCCCCGTAAGCATGCCGTCGCGTTCGATGCTCGTACAGAGAACGGCCATGACCCCGATCCTCTCGGCCGCCATCAAGATGGCGCCGACGTCCCTGTCCACGGCGCTCTTCCATCCCCGCGACATTGGTTTGCCCCCGAGAAGATCAAGGCCGAGAATGATATTGGTGAATATGGAAAGCCTTTCGAAAAAGACCTCATCCTCAAGGGCGCGTGTGCCGACAATAATGCCGTCTACGCCCAGTTCGCTGTATAAATCGATGGTATCTTCATCGCGGATGCCGCCGCCGACCTCCATGTAGCCGCCGACCTTCATCCGGATCTCTTTGATGAGTTCGCCATGGACGGGCTGCCCAGTACGCGCGCCGTCAAGATCTATGATGTGGAAATCCTTCGCGCCGCGGCGGACCATCCCTTCGATCATTGCAACGGGGTTGTCGCTGTAGACCGTGACCTCTTCAAAGTTGCCTTTCTTAAGCCGGACAGCCTTTCCGCCCATGAGGTCCATGGCGAAGAGCGCCTTCACTTCCCGGTCTCCGCAGCCCCTTCCGGTTCGACGAGGAGATAGTCGAGCCCAGCATTGATGCCTTCTTCGGCCAGCTTGTCGGCAGTTACCCAGCGCCCGCCGCGGCGGAAAAATTTCCCCACCGTGAAGAGGTTCTGAGACAAGGCCTTTTGATCTTCAGTGTATTCAAAGATCTTGCCCACAACGTTATCCTTCATGAGATGCATGTGGAAAGCAACGGAGGCCGGTTTCTCAACGGCATAATTTCCCCCTTTCCTTTCCTGGAAGCGATAGATAAGGACATTGATGTAGGGCTGGCCCTTCTTTTTGCCCTCCGAATAGCCTACATTGCGGTCCGTGAGCGCCGTTTTCAGCTTCTCCTTTACGAGGGCCGAAGCCTCCGTGTGGATGACGCCCGGGTTTATGGGCCTTCCGCAATAGGGACACGCGCCGGCCTGGTCCGTTTCCTTGAGCTGCTCCACAACGACACCGACGTCTCCGAAGGAGTAGAGTGGTGCTGTGTCAAAGGCAAGGACGAAGGCAATGACAAGAAGAAACGCAAAAAGCAACTTCCATCGTTTTGTAAATTGCAAGAGCATGAATAATTTTATAAGAAAAAATGCATAAAAGGAAGGGAAAAAGAAGGATGAATACCTTCGCGGGGCAAATCGGACCACTTCAATAGAAAAAATAATGCAGTACAGAACGAAACCGCCGGAAATACGCCTGTTGCTCCCTTGATCAATAGTTGAGCAACGACTGTGAATTTACTCCTGATAAATTAATCAAATACTAATCGATATGCAATTGTCCGTTAACAGATCGCTGTTAGGATTGTCAGCGAAAGATGCGGGCAAGGGTTCAGATAAGAACATATTATCCATTATTGGTAATTAATTTGATTTATAGGTTTCTATTGTGGTATATATTCTCATTATATGGCCTGTACAGTTTTTAGGGAACCCCCGATGGATCTGAAAGTGGCAGTAAATCTGGGCTGGTTTATTGGGGGCAGGTTAGTAAGGGCTTGACAGAACGTTGTATTGCGTTGTATATAACCATCAATTAAATAAATAAGGAAGATCTTCTGTATTATAAAATATTTGCAGGGAGGTAAGAATGAAGAAATTGGCACTGGTTATGCTTGCGCTGTTCCTTGTCATTCCGGCACTGGGCAACGCGGGCAGCGTATCGAGCAGGTACGATGTTACATTCGGCGGCTTCGTGAAGTTGGATGTCGGCTGGTCCTCGCAGGCCGCAAATGCCGACCCGGCCCTTGCCTCACGCAGCAGCGGGAACAATTACTCGGTATTCAATGACGAGTTCTCCAACACCTTCATGACGGGCGGCGAGACACGCATGAACTTCCTCGTCAAGGGCCCCGACCTGTGGGGCGCCAAGACGAGCGCCTTCATCGAAGGCGACTTCCGCGGCGTATCGACGGGCAACCAGTACGGCGGTTTCCAGCTGAGGCACGCTTTCATGAAGCTGACCTGGCCGGGCAAAACGGAATTGATGATGGGCCAGAACTGGCAGCAGTGGGGCATGCCCTACTACGGGGCCTGGCTTGGCGTCAACGATTTTCGTGCCGAACTGAGAGGTCAAAGGCTGCCCCAGATGGCTATACGGTATTTCTTCAACAAAGAGTTCAACGCCATGTTCGGTATCTCGGCAGCGACCGAGTGGTCAGGCACAGGCGGGATCCGCCAGGTTGACACTTACTCCGAAAGCAACTGGCCCGGCCTCATGGCCGAGATAGCTTACTGGTCTGACCGCTGCGGCAAGATCGGCTCCAACAACCTGAAGTTCGGCCTCGGCGGCTACTACGGCCAGGAAAGACCGTCTGCCGTTGATGCAGCCAATGTTTCAACCTACTATTCAGACAGGCTAAATGTTTGGTTGGCCGCGCTCAGGTACTCCGTGCCGATCATTCCGGAGAAACAGGGCAACAAGGCAATGGCCCTGCTCCTCAACGGCAACTTCTTCATCGGTCAGAACGTGGCCGAAAACTACTGGATGGGTACAGGCGGTACAAGCCTGGGTTCATACCAGAGGCCTAACGCCAATGGTGACTTCGCGGCGCCGACGCTCTTCGGCCTCTTTACACAGGCCTCATGGTGGCTCACCGACAGCCTGTCCGTGAACGGCATGTACGGTTATCTCAGGTACAACTACAGCGAATGGGCACGCACGAATAATGCGGTGGGCCGCAACAGGCTCTCCATGCAGCAGACATATGCCGTGAGCCTCCTCTGGGATGCGAACCAGGCCGTCAGGTTCGGCCTCCAGTGGCTGACCGAGTTCACCCAGTACGGCGGAAAGAACGCCACCGGCGGCATCGGTACCGGTGTGGCGGAAGGCAACGGCTCAATCGACCAGTACAGGTTCGCGGCCTGGTATTTCTTCTAAGATCTATTTGCATCTGATTTTTACTAACGGGGATGACAGAAAAGGGCCTTTCGGGGCCCTTTTCACTATAAGCGTGTGGCTGCTCCCCTTGCAGGCACACCGCTTTGCATCTGTATTGTTATGATAGGGTTAAAAAATATGGGAGGTAACATGCAACAAACGAAAGGTGCCAAAAGAGATCTTAGTCTTCTGCTCATACTCACCTATGCCTTCACGATTATTACGGTTTTGAGTTTGTATACCCATGGTTCCTGTCAGGAATACAAACAGATCGTCATTGCCACCGGGAGCCCATTTGAACTGGGCCTCGTCGACGAGTTGGCCAAAGCTTTCCAGCAGAAATACGGTGGGGTTGTCCGCTGCATCAAGACACCAACGGGGCCGGGGCTTGATCTTGGAAGGCATGGCCTTACCCACATTACCATGGGGCACGAAAGGGAAGCTACGGCAAGGTTCGTCAGGGAAGGGTATGCGGCAAAGAGAACGGACCTGATGCACAACTTCACCGTGGTTGTCGGGCCCCCCGATGATCCGGCAAAGGTTGCAGGGCTTACAGACCTAAAGGAAGTACACAAGAGGATCTCTTTGGTAAAAGCACCTTACCTTTCCCGGGGAGATGGCGGCGGGATGAACATCCTTGAGATCAAAATATGGAAAGATCTGAACATCAACCCCAAAGACGAAGCATGGTATCGGGTGAGCAGCAACTTTATGCTGGCCTCGCTCCTTGATGCCGACAAGAACGGCCAATACCATATGCTTGATTCGTCAACGTGGGCCCTCCACAAGGCGAAGACAAAAAACCTCAGGCTACTCGTGAAAGGCCCCGCCAACGAATACGAGGTGTGTCTCGTGAATACATCAAAACATCCTCACCTCCAATACAACAAGGACCTGGCTGAGAAATTCTACGAATTCCTTATCGGCAATGAAGGTCAGAAGATCATTGCCGAATTCGGGGTAAAGAAATATGGCGAGCCCGTTTACTATCCGACCGTGATCCGAAACCCCAGGTAAGGAACAAGCGGGTGCTTTGAAATATGCGAGTCTATGTTGGCTTTGACGATACAGACACCCTTGATGCGGACCGCGGTACGGGAAAGCTTGCGCGCTGGTTCGAAAGGGCCCTGCCTGAAGGTTGCCGGCTTTGGGGTGTTGTGAGACAGCAGCTCCTCGTTGATCCGGCAATTCCTTATACATCGCACAACAGTTCCGCCTGTGCGGTGGTGGATTGCGCCGATCCTTCCTGTATCAAGACGCCTTGTCGAGGCGCCGTCAGGCATATTGAAACTTACGCCCTGCCGGGAAGCGATCCCGGCCTCTGCGTCGTATCCGATGCAGATCCGGGCCTGGCGGATTAGTTTTGGCCTTGCATGCACAAACAGGATCGTGACCCAGAAAGATGCCATGAAGGCCGTCAACGGGGCCCATTTATCCGGCCACGGCGGGACCAATGACGGCATCATCGGGGCTGCGGCGGCAGTGGGATTGACGACTTACGGCTGGAGTGGTAGATTTATCGAGTTTGGAGGGTTGCGTGATTTTCCTCCCGTCCTTTCGGTTGGGACATTGGAAGAAGCAGGAATAGGCGTGATCTCCCTTGACAGGGACGCGCGAGGTGCCTGCCCACGATGACATCGTGGAGACCTTCGGATGGTTGAGACCACGGCTCCTTGGAGGGAGAGCGGTTTTGCTAGTGGCCGCAAAAGGCGAGCACCTGTGGGAATCAATCGGCAAGAAACGCAGCAAGGAAAAGAAGGAGGGGACGCAAAATGGCAGGCAAAATATTTTACCGGGAGCGGCAAAAGGTCACGGAAGGCAAGAAACAGCCACGGTTTAAGCTGGTGGCAGTGGCCGACGTTAACCTGAAGGTCTACGGCAAACACTTAAGGAGAAGCGAACTCGAACAGATTTCCTCGGCAGTCGGGGCTGAGCTCATACTGCTTACCCACGGAGACAAGAAATACAAGGACGATGCCGTGGAGGTAAAAGACTAAATAGCGGGCCGTTTAGAACGTTTATCCCGCAGCAGGCGTAACTGAAAGTATTGACAAGGGTGGAGCAAAAGAATGACACTGATAAGAGAACGGGATGGCAGGCGTTTGCACGTCAAAAGCAAGCTCATGGGCGAGAGCCTTGTCAGCAGATCGTTTATAGATGGATTGACGATAGCACCCCAGAAAAGGCTTTTCCCCGATGTTAACATCTTAAAGATAGGGGGCCAGTCTATTTGTGACCGTGGGGCCAAGGCGCTTCCTGCCGTTATCGATGAGATCGCAGCAAATAAGAAAGACCATAAAATGTTGATAACCACCGGCGGTGGCACAAGGAGCCGCCATATCTACACCATAGGCCTCGAACTCGGCATGCCCACGGGCATTCTGGCAAAATTCGGGAATTCCATATCCGAGCAAAATGCCCTCCTTGTCACGATGCTCCTTGCGCAACATGGCGGGATCAAGATCGGACATGACGAGATCGTGAAGCTCACGAGTTATTTCGTACAGGGTTGCATTCCCGTCATGCATGGTATGCCGCCCTATGATTATTTCGCCATCCCTCCGGGAAAAGGCCGGATCCCGCTGCACCGCACGGACGTAGGCACCATCATACTGGCCGATCTGATCGGTGCGAGAAGCTGCATTTTTATAAAAGATGAACAGGGCCTGTACACGGGTGACCCCAAGAAAGACCCGAAGGAGACATTCATTCCGGAAATCGGCGCAAAGACCCTTATGAAGAAGGACCAGGATGACCTGATCATCGAGCGGCCTTGCCTGGAGATCCTCCAGAACAGCGAGGTCCTCGACCGGATCAACATTATCAATGGCCTGGAAGAGGGAAATATCACCCGCGCCTTAAACGGTGAGCCTGCGGGAACTGTAATTTACAAAGAATAATCCCTCTCGTCTTGCGCACTTCCCGACTAGAATAACGTATTAAAAGAGGTTTTTAACTTGAAACTTGAAACGGTCTTCGCGCCAGGGCGCGAAGACTAGACCATGAGGTATTTCTTCTTCACCTCTTCGTTGGCCTCGAGCTCTTCAACGGTGCCTTCGAAGCGGATCCTGCCGTTATCGATAACGTAGGCCCTGCCGATCATCTTCAGCGCCGAGCGGACGTTCTGCTCGGAGAGGAGGATGCTGATGCCCGCGTCCCTGAGCCTTAGGATCTGCTCCTCCAGATCGAGCACGATAAGGGGCGCAAGGCCCTCCGTGGGCTCATCGAGCAGAAGCAGTTCCGGGCCCCCCATCAATGCCCGCGCGATGGTGAGCATCTGCTGTTCGCCGCCGCTCAAATGGCCCGCTCGGCGCGCCTTTATTTCCCTTAGGGCCGGGAAGAGATCGTACACCCTCTCTTTGTTCCAGTCCTTTCTCCGCTGATGGACTATGTCGAGATTGTCATCAACGGAAAGATCGGCAAAAACCCGGCGGTCGTCGGGGACATAACCGATACCCTTCCTGAAGTGCATGAAGGGCTTTTCTCTGGTGATGTCCTGTCCGTTCAGGGTGACGGTGCCTTTTTTGGGCACCGTGATGCCCATGATGCTCTTCATAGTGGTGCTCTTCCCGGCGCCGTTGCGGCCGAGGAGGCCCACCACCTCGCCGGCGCTGACCTTCAGGGTCACGTCGAAAAGGATGTGGCTCAAACCATAGAATGTGTCGATCCCGTTCACATCAAGCATACGTCACTCCCGCCAAGATATGCGTCCTGCACTTCCTTGCAGCACCTGACATCCTCACAGGTGCCCTGGATGATCGTTGACCCCCGGACCATCACCATGATCCTGTTGGAGATGGAAAATACGATCTCCATGTCATGTTCACAGAAGAGTATGGTAATGCCAAGTTTATCCCTGAGCTGTTTGATGAGATCGATGCAGCGCGTTGTCTCCTCGGGGGACATGCCCGCCGTTGGTTCGTCGAGAATGAGGAACTCGGGGTTCCCGCCAAGTGCGATGGCGATCTCGAGGACCTTGCGTTCCCCATGGGAGAGTGCCGCGCTGGTATCGTCCCTGATCTCCATAAGCCCGACGTTCTCGAGGATCCTGTCCGTTTCCGCTATGGCCATCTTTGACGACGGGGTGAAAAGGTTCCAGGTCTTTTTCTCCCGTGACAGGACCGATACCTGGACATTCTCGAAGACCGTCAGCCTCTGGAAGACGTTCACCACCTGGAAGGACCGCGATATACCCTTGCGGCACACCTGGTAAGGATGGAGCCCGGTAATGTCCTGGCCTTTGAACAACACCTTCCCGCTGTCGGGCTTGATGACACCGGTAATGAGGTTGAAGAGCGTCGTCTTGCCTGCCCCGTTGGGCCCGATGACGGCGACGATCTCGCCCTCTTTGACCGTCAGGCCGGCTTCGTTTACAGCCTTGAACCCGTCGAACGATTTCGATAGTGATGTGACCTCTAACACTGACGACTCCTTTTGCACATCATGTATTCCTGACCTTTTTCTTCATGAGTTCATCAACATACCCCAGAATGCCGTTGGGGAGGAAAAAGATAACGAGCATCATGATCACCCCCAGGACAAGCGCCCAGTAGACGGTGATGCCGCTCACGTATGTCCGAAGGAGAACGATGACTGCCGCCCCCATCATTGGGCCAAGATAGCTGAACCAGCCGCCGAGAAGGCACATGATGACGAGCTCCATGGAGAGCGTCCAGAACATCATATCGGGAAAAACGGTGTTATCGACAACAACGAAGAGGGAGCCCGCGACGCCTCCGAAAAAGCCGGCGATGGTCAGCGCAAGAAGCTGCTGGAGCCTTACGTTGATACCGATCATCTCGGACCGCACCGGGTTGTCGCGAATGCCCTGAAGGGCGCTTCCAAAGGGCGATTTGATCATCTTGTAGAGAATGAGCATGGAGATGCCGGTAATGATAAGGGTGAAGTAATAAGCGCCGTTCGGTGAAGAGATGATGTCCGGAAGAGGTACGCCGTGGATGCCGTCATCGCCGCCGGTGAATGAATACCATCGGTAAACGATGGCCCATACCAGGGAGCCCAGCGAGATCTGGAGCATTCCGAAGTAGAGCTTGGAAAGGCGGATACAGATGAGGCCTATCACAAGCCCCATTATCGCCGCAATAACAGGGCCGACAATAAAACCGAGCCACGGGGTAAGCCCTGACTTCGTGATCATGAGCGCCGTGCCGTAAGCGCCGACACCGTAAAAAACGGCATGGTGGAACTGGAACACGCCGCCGTACCCGAGGACGAAGTTGAGGCTTGTCGCGCACAGGCCGGTCAGGAGGATGATCGCCGTCAGGTATACGTAGAACCTGTCGAAAATAAGAGGAAAGAGAAAAAGGATGACCACGCCGGCGATGACCAATGCGAGCTTGTTGCCCAAAAGAAACTTCTTCATAAACGACCTCTTACCACGTTGATTTCAAAAGCCCCGTGGGCCTGAAGAGCAGAACGACGACGACCGCCAGGTATGGAAAGACGATGCCGAACTGAGGCCATATCAGGATACCCATGGACTGGGTCAGCCCGAAGATCAATGCGCCCAGCAGCGCCCCCCACACATTTCCGAGACCGCCCATGATGACGATGAGGAAGGCTTCTATGATAAGGGTGTGGTCCATGCCGAGGGTGACGCTGACCGTGGGTGCCACCAGCACACCGCCTAGACCCGCGAGGGAACACCCGATCACAAAAACGACGGCAAAGACCCAGCTCACGTTGATGCCCACGGCGCTTACCATCTCCCTGTCCACGGCGGCCGCGCGGGCTATCTTCCCTATCTTTGTCTTGTTCGTCAAAAGCCATAACAGTATGGCGATAACAGGCCCCATGACGAGAAGGAAGAAACTGTAGATCGGGAAGGGAAGCCCGCCAAAGAGGTTAATGTACCCCTGAAACTGGGCCGGTACGGGGACCGAACGGTAATCGGCCCCCCATACCAGCTTTACAAGGTCTCCAAAGACCAGTGATAACGCAAAGGTAAGAAGAAGGAGCATGAGGTGTTCGCGTTCGTAAAGGAACTGGAAAAGTGACCTCTCGGCGATGAAGCTCACGAGTGCCACCCCAAGCGGCGCAATGAAAAGCGCCAACCAGAAACCTGTCGTGCCCCCGCCGACTATGTGGGACACGGTGTAGGCCATGAAGGCACCGATCATATAGAGCGAGCCATGGGCTACGTTTGGGATCCGCAGCACCCCCAGGATCAGGCTGAGGCCTGACGAGACGATGAAGAGAATGACGGTGCGGCTCAAGCCGACAAGTATCTGGCTCAATATCCCCGGGCTAACGAACGCAAATATACTGTCCATCATTATCTCCGGTATTTATTTTTTCCGGTGTTTCAGCACCTCTTCGCAGGAGGGGACATAGTCCTTGCCCTGGATGGTCTCTATGCTGCCGGCAACAAGGAAATCCTGCTTCGGGTCTTTCTTGGTCACCCCGAAGTACATGGGCAGCAGAAGCTGGTGGTCGCACTTGCGCATCTCCAGTTTCCCCACGGGGCTGTCGATGACCATACCCTCGAGGGCCGTCACCATTTTTTCCTTATCGATCTTACCGGCCTTCTTGAAACCCTCGGCGATGAACTGCGCCGTCATATACCCGTAGAGCGCGCCGATCCTGGGGTTGCGGTTGTAGGCCTTCTTGAAATCCGCCACAAACGCCTTGTTCTCGGCCGTATCCGGATAATAGAAGAAGTAGTTCGCCGTTCCGTAGACACCTTCGGGGGCGTTCTTTCCCTGTGGGGCAAGAGTGGAGAGCTCCGTTGCTGTGTGCTGGTAGAAGGGTATCTTCTGGCTCAGGCCCGTCGCCTTGGCGGCCTTCTGGAAGTTCACCATTCCGCTGCCGCCCGTTGCCACGATGATAAAGTCCGGTTTCGCTGCGAGGATCTGGGTTATATACGGCGTGAAGTCGGCCTCACCGACCTTCCACCAGGTCTCACCGATCTTCTGGACCGACGGTTTGAGCTTCTTCAGGTTGTTCCAGACGCTTTCAGCGATGGCGTGGCCGTATTCATAATCGTCACCGGCGATCCAGTACTTGACGTAGGGTTTCTTCGCCAGAGCTATGGCCGCACCCTTGCCTGCCATCTCGGTGTTCTCGTTCATATTGAATATGTAACGGTGGCCCTTCTCGCCGACGATCTTGTCGCTTTTGGCGAAGGTAACAAAGAAGGGTACCTTTTCTTTCCTGACAAAATCAGAGATGGCCAGCGTCGTGGCGCTGTTGATGGTGCCCATGAGGATGTCCACCTTTTCCTTGAGGACGAGTTCTTTTGCCATGGCAAGGCCGATATCGGGTTTGAACTTCTCGTCCCTGGTGGTGTATTCGATCTTCTTTCCAAGGATACCGCCCTGAGCGTTGATCTTCTCGACAGCGAGCTTGAACCCGTCAAGAACGTCATTGGTAAAGGTCGTCGCCGGCCCCGTGTAAGTATCTACGATGCCCACCTTGATAGTGTTCGCGCCATGGGAAAGGGAAAACACACACAGCACAGACAAAACAAGGACGGAACAGAACAAAAAGACATGAAACCTCTTCATACCAGCACCTCCATAAATTATTTATGCATATATGTGACTTTTAAAACATTAAACCGCTTTTTGTCAATATTAGCGTGAGTTCCCTGGCTGATCCTTGTCCCCGTCCGTTTCATGAAAAACGAAATAAAGTATGTCATCCCTGGCCTGGATAAGATGTTCTTTCACAGCCGCGGCGATCTCCTGCGTATCGCCCCTTTCTATGGCATCAAGTATGCGTTCGTGACCTTCCATGGACCTTTCGGCCGTCTCTGTCATGTATATGCACTGGATCCGGTACCGCAGCATATGCCTTCGGAGCGTCTGGGACAACTCCAGGAGGCGGTCGCTGCCCGAGAGGCGCGCTATGATCTCGTGGAACAGCGCGTCGAGCTCGACATAGGCCTTTAGGTTCCCACGGGTTATCTGTTTCTTCTGGCTCTCGATGTTCTTTTTCAGATCACTGACAAGCTTTCCCCGGGCCTTCTGTGCGGCCCAGGCTATGGCAAGGCTATCGATGGCCACCCTGATCTCGCATATCTGCTCCACCTCTTCCCTGTCCATTCCGCGTACCACGTATCCGACCCGCGGGATGCAGACAACAAGCTTTTCCAGCTCAAGGTTGTGGAGCGCCTCGCGAACGGGCGTCCTTGAGGTGCCGATCTCCTCGGCTATCTTTGCCTCTATGAGACGTTCCTTCGGGGCTATGGCACCGCTCAAGATCTCCTCGCGGATGTGATGATAAACCTTCTGACGGATGGTCTTGTCTTTTTTTATTACAAGTTTCTTCATTAATTTTGTATACTGTACCCTAGACACAATGATCGTTCAAGTTTTTTTATTATGAAAATACAGCTGCCGCACAACCTATGGAATTCTGATCACGGATTGACGCTGGAGACCCCCCGCCATTGGGATGTCGAACTGCTCTCAATGGAAGGTGACGGCAAACAGGTCATAGGCCCGGAAGATTACCGGACGGCCTTCAGGCCTCTTCTGCCTCTTATGAAGGGCAAACGGGAGGTTTGCGTCCTCTTTGACGATCTCTCCCGGCCAACGCGTGCCTATGAGATCGTTCCCCACCTCCTTGAGGCCCTTGAGAAGGCCGGCATCAGGGACGAACAGGTCCGTTTCCTCTGTGCCCTCGGGACCCATTCGCCCCACAATAACACCGACCTTCGTAAAAAGCTCGGCAATGAGGTCCTCGAGCGCTTTCCCGTATATAACCACAACTGTTACGAGAGGTGCGCGGCGATAGGCAAGACAGCGCTGGGCACACCCGTTGCCATCAACAGGGAGTATTTGAGCTGTGATCTCAGGATCGGCATCGGGTCTTTCATCCCCCACCAGTTTTGCGGGTTTAGCGGCGGCTACAAGATAGTATTCCCGGGCATAGCCCATATCGATGCCATCGAATACCACCACGGACTTCTCCTTCAGGAGAACTGGGACAGCTGCTGGGGCTTAGGGAATTACTCATGCAACGCGATCCTATCCGACATACGGGAGGCGGGAAGGATGTCGGAGCTCGATATCAAGATCGATGTCTTCGTGAACAGCGCCGCCCGCGCCACGGATGTCTTTGCCGCCTACCCCGACGCCCTCTATCCCGCCATGATAGAGGGCGCTCTCGCGCACTACAGAACGAAGGTCTCCGGAGAGTTCGACATCGTTTTCGCCAACACTTACGGCAAGGCCAACGAAGCCATCATCGCCGTTTCCATTGCAGAACAACTGCTCTCTCGCCAGGGGGGATACATTGTCCTCCTGTGCGACATCGATGGAGGGCAGGTGATCCACAACCTGATGGGGAGGTTTGGAAAAGACCTCTGGGGCAGGCTGGCGCGGGGGGAAAGGCAAAAACAGGAGCGGCTCAGGAGGCTTTTTCTCGTCTCCCGCTACAAGGACCGTGCGGGGTCCTTCTGGTTCGGAGCAGACAAGGACATCACCTGGGTCAACGATCTGGGTGCCCTCATCTCGGAACTGGACAGGGAATATGACGGTAAAAAGGTCCGCGCAGCCGTAATCCCCGACGGCACCGTGCAGATGATGGTGTAGAAAAAGAAGGGTTCGGGATTAAGGGGTCGGGATTAAGAAGAAAGATTGGCCCGTCTTCTTTCTCTGACATCTTCCCGGCTCTTATCTCTTCGCTTGCCCCTCAAGCCCTTAAGCCCTGAATCCTTCTTGTAACCAGGGAGCCAAATGGTGTATAAAATAGGGAATGCCTTTTGTCCTCACCCTTGTCCTCCTGTTTTCTTTCTTTTTCATGCCTTCAATCCTTCCCGCGGCCGACGAGAACGGTATCACGGCCCAGTCCTACATACTCGTTGAAAAGGACACCTTCCGGGTCATCACCGGGAGGGATTATCACCGCAGGCTGCCACCCGCAAGCACCACGAAGGTAATGACCACGCTCGTTGCCATCGAACACCTTGACGGGAACGAGACCATAGTTCCCGACAAACACGTTGTAAAGATACCCCGTTCAAAGATGAACCTCGTTCCGGGGAAAAAGTACAGGTCAATAGACCTCATGAAGGGGACCATGGTGGAATCGGCGAACGATGCCGCCTATGCCCTTGCAACCCATGTCGGCGGTTCGGAAAGCGCCTTCGCCAGGCTTATGACGGAGCGCGCCCGCGATATCGGCGCCATCGACACGAACTTCGAGAACGCATCGGGACTGCCTGCCGATAACCAGTATACAAGCCCTTACGATCTCGCCCTTATCTTCAGGCATGCCCTCGCCAACGAGCGTTTCCTTGAGCTCGTCTCGACTAAATATTTTCTCTTCGAGGACAGCTCCCGCACCATACGGTACAAGAACCACAACAGGCTCCTGTTCTGCTTTGAGCCGGCAATCGGCGGAAAAACAGGGTATACCCGCGCGGCGAGGCACTGCTATGTGGGCGCCTTCGAAAAGGACGGCAAGGTCTACATACTGGCGCTGCTGGGAAGCCGCAACCTCTGGGGGGACAGCGTCCAGATATTGAAGACCATCTATGAAGACGTGCCCACCGATCTGGAGCTTCGCCAGGCAAAGGCGTGCTCCCCCGGCTCCGGCGTTATAAAAACATCATCGAGAACGAAAAAAGGCCCGGCAAAGAAAAAGGTCGTCAAACACCGGTCTGTTAAGCCCAAGAAAAAGACTGCCAATAAACCGTGAAAAGATACGTAACGATCTTCATGATCCTTGCTTTCCTTGTTTCTTCCGTTTCTGCTCAGGCGCTGACGAACGAGGAGGAACGCAAGTACGGGAAAGAGGTCTTCCTCGAGATCGCGAGATCGGTGCCCATCAACAACGACCCCTATGTATCCCTCTACATGAACGACATCAAGATGAGGCTTGAGGCACATACGACCATGCCTTTCCCCATGGTCCTGACGGCCATTGATTCTGCCACCATCGACGCCTTTGCCACGATAGGCGGCTACGTCTACATTGCCACGGGCCTGATCGCCATGTGCGATAGTGAAGAGGAGCTGGCCGGTGTCATGGCGCACGAGTTCGCCCATATCAAAAAGAGGCACATAGCAAAGAGGATGGAGAAACAGAAATATATCAACGCCACGATGGTCGCCACTATGCTTGCCGCCCTGCTTGCCGGCGACGCCGCCCGCAGCGCGGTCCTGGTAACGGGCATGGGTGCGGCGCAGACCATGGCGCTCAGGTACTCCAGGGAGGATGAGGATGAGGCCGACCGGGAAGGTTCGATCCTTGCGGACCAATCCGGTTACGGCGGCCTCGGTATCGCCGATTTCCTCAAGAAACTGAGGGCGACTGGAGGGGACAAGCTCTATCCCCAGTACCTTCTCACCCACCCATATCATGAAAGCCGCATTATCAACCTTGAAAAAAAATGGGCCAGGAAACCTCCTTCCGTCGACACGTCCCTGTTCCCTTATATTATCGCCAGGACCAAGATCATGCAGAGCTATCGCACCTCCGGCCTTGCGGACGACGAATGGCTCAGGCGTTATGCCCGTGACGGCAAAGACCCCGTGGCTGCATACGGCGCATCGCTCTATTATTCCCTCAAGGGAAGGTTTGACAAATCGATCGAGGTCGCCCGCAAAAATCCGTCTCCTTATAAAGGCCTCTTCCTTGGTGAAATATATATTGCCGCCCACAGGTTCCCTGAAGCGGTGGAGGCCCTGAAGAACGAGAGGGAACCGATCGGCAGGTATTTCCTTGCAAGGGCATATGAAGGGATGGGCAAAAACGATACGGCCATCGACACTTACGGGTCGCTCGCTGCCTACTCGCCATCATACCCCGAAATATACTACCGTCTTGGCATGCTCCTGGGCAGGTCCGGCAACGAGGCCGCGGGCCACGCATATCTCGGCCGCTATTATATGTATAAGGGAAACTACGTGCTGGCAAAGACCAATTTCGAAAAGGCCATCTCCCGCTACGGCATCAACTCCCGCGAAAGCGCCGAACTCATGCAACTGCTCGACTTCATCGACGAAAAGAAGAAGTAATGCAAGGCTCAGGATTCAGGGCCAAGGATTTAGAGAAGAACGAAAAACGGGAACCAATATATAAATCTTTTTCGACCTTTGAATAACATAATTCTTAAGTCTTTTTTTCTTTCCTCTGACCCCTAAGCCCTGAACCCTGAGCCCTGTTCTTCAATCATTTCAATGACCGTCTCAACATCCGCCTTGTCGATGCCGAGCCTGAGCGATATGTTGTGCCCCCTGGGGTGCCAGATAACCGGGTCGAATTCATT
Source organism: uncultured delta proteobacterium (assembly GCA_963816115.1). Lineage (GTDB taxonomy): Bacteria > Desulfobacterota > Syntrophorhabdia > Syntrophorhabdales > Syntrophorhabdaceae > Delta-02. The sequence goes on from CAWFIZ010000003.1 coordinate 325,186, forward strand.
GAATATGGTGAGAGTGGGCAGTCCGCAGGCCCCGGCAAGGTGTGCCATGCCGGAATCATTGGAAACAAAAAGTCCCCCCTCACTGAAAAATCCCTTCACATCGGAGAGGTCTTCAATGAACAGGGCCCTTTCCGCGAGAATGGAAAGACCCTCCGGCCTCAGCAACGCCACGTTCACTCCCCGGCCCTGCAGGGAATTAAATAGGGAAATGAAATTTTCCACGGGCCATTTCTCTTTTTTGAAACCTTCCTCCGGATAGAGGATGATCCTGTCCGCTCTTTTATCGGCGATCTCCTTCCTGGCCGTTCCGATCCCGTGACGAGAAAGACCGGCAAGCTGGTAATCCTCAATATGCATCTCGCTGGCAGCTACCTGTGAATATCCCCCTTCAGGCAGCACGCTGAATGCATCGTCGGGATACATGTCGATAAATACGAGTTCCTCCTCTGAATAGGACCTCCAGCGCTTGCGTATCGACCCCTGCCTGTCCTTGCCGATAAAGACGATCCTCTTCCAACGGGGCCCCGTGAGCCTTTCGGAAAAAAGGTAAAGCCAGTGTCTGGATTCCACGCCTTCCGTCCTATTGAAGTATTCACCGAAAAGGTCCAGGAAGCGCCGGCTCCCCAGCGCGACGAGGCAGTTGCCAAAATGTTCCCTGAGAGAGAAAAAGACCGATTCCGAAAGGCAGACGTCACCAAGCCCGCCCAGGTGGACGACGAGAACCTCTTCCTTATCAAACTCTCGTCCCTGGTCCCTATCTTTCATGCAATGTGGGGGAAGCAAACGGTCTGTTCAAGATAATGTATTTATCTTCCATATGATGAGTACCATTTTAACGAAAACAACCTCCGTATTAAAGAAAAAACAACTTGAATACCGGTTTCCCGGTGCATGCATGCTTGACATGCCGCGTGGTGGGCGACGTTAATGGATCACCTTGCATTGAATTCCTATTGACATAGATGGTGAGTATGGTATTTTTGTATATAGGTCTGACCTATATACATAGTTCCCGCCGCAAAAAGGAAGAAGTGTGGGTACCATCAATGAAAAAAATGTTTGAGCCCTTTGAAGGTAAAAGATATTCCGAACAGATAGCCTCCCTGATCCAGAAAAAAATCATCGCCGATGAAATCATGGTGGGATCCAGGCTCCCCACAGAGCGACAGCTTGCCGAGGATTTGAGGGTAAGCCGCTCGGTTGTGAGAGAGGCCCTGAGAATACTCGATTTGTCGGGTCATGTGCAGATAAAAAAGGGGCCCAGGGGCGGGATTTTTGTAAGCAACGTGTATCACAAACCCATCAGCGCATCCTTAAAAAATATGGCAAGCAACGGGCAGATAAGCGTGGATGACATATGGGACGTGCGTATGCAGTTTGAGCCTTTTATGGTCATGGAGGCTGCACGGAACGCCAGCAAGGAAGATCTGGAGAAGCTCGACCGTCTTTTTGATGATGCGGCTAAACATTTTAACGATCCCATATACCTAAAGAACAAGAACTTCGAATTTCACGTGATCCTGGCCGACATTTCAGGCAATCCCATACTGTCCACGTTCATAAAGGCCTTATTCGAGACGCTTGCCGAGGTGGCTTATGACTTCCTGGACCTCACCTTTGAACAGAACCTTTTTCATATCCACAAGGAACTCGCTGACGCCATTGCGCGGAGAAAACCGTCGGAAGCGAAGAAGCTATTGCATCAGGATATTCTTTTCGTGAAAGATAACCTGAAGAAAAGCCTTAAAAGAGGTGGTACGCAAAAGGAGGTATGAATGGGCGGATATATGAAGCGTAACTGGGAAACCTTTCCCATGGACAGCCTTAAACGGGTAGACCAGCCGACCACGAGGATCGACGCGGATAAAGTCCAGCGTGTGAGGGAGCGGGACGCAGGCTTCTGCAAGGCGGCGGCCGGTGATTACGGCCCTAAACTCCGGAAGGAATTCAGAAGGTTCGTGCCCAAGCACCCCATGTCGGGGGCTATTGCATGGATGAGGAATAATATGAGGCCTTTTGTTGACAGCATGACCGCCGGGCACACAGCCCCGCTGCCCAACGACCCGGCCTCTCTCAGCCGTCACGTCAAAGAAGCGGCCTATTTTCTCAGGGCCGACGCGGTAGGCGTGTGCGAACTACCCGCTTACGCTGTTTACAGTCACAAATGGGATTTCACGGATCCGAACGCGGAAGAGGCGGCAATCGAACTGAACCACAAGTATGCCATTGCCATCCTCATCGACCAGGACTACCGCACGTCTCAAGCCTATAGCGGCAGCGACTGGATCAGCAACGCCATGAGCATGATGTCCTACGCAACGTCTGGATTTGTGGCTATCATCCTGGCAGAGTACATCAGGAGGCTCGGCTATCCTGCCAAGGCGCACTATGCACCATTCTACGATCTCGTTGTTCCGCCTATCATCCTCCTCGCAGGACTGGGGGAGATGAGCAGGATAGGGGATACCGTGATTCACCCCTTCCTCGGTCCCCGCTTCAAGGCTGCCGTGGTTACCACCGACCTTCCTCTCCTTCCCGACAGGCCCATCGATTTCGGGCTCCAGGATTTCTGTTCCAAATGCAAGAAATGCGCTCGTGAATGCCCGAGTGGAGCCATAAGCAACGGCAGCAAAGAGATGTACAACGGTTACGAGAAATGGCCGCTGGACGTGAAAAGATGTACCGGCATGAGGGTAGGGAACCAGAGGGGTTCGGGTTGCGGCACTTGCATCAAGGTCTGTCCGTGGAGCAAACCCTACACACCGCTCCACAGGGCCGTGGGCTGGACCATGAGGCATTCCGGCCTGGCCCGGACTCTTGCCATCTGGGGGGACGACCTGATGGGTTACGGGAAGCCCGATTATACCAACAAATGGTGGTACGATCTGGAAGACGTGAACGGGGATGGTGTTCTCACGATTCCCGGGAACAAGAAGAGCGAGTTCGAAGAAAGATGAGAGGTCAGGGCAATTAGCGTCGAGGGTTAAGTATGAGAAAAACAAAGAGGAGGGACACATGAAGCGTTGTTGGTTACTGGTTGTGGTAAGTATAGTCACATGCCTTTTCGTGATCAGCCTTTTCCCCCATCGTGCTCAGGCGCAGGCAAAGGTGATCACCCTGAACTATGCCCATTTTATGCCTATAGTGACAAAGAATGCCGTCCTTGCCGAGCAGTGGTGCCGGGAAGTGGAAAAGAGGACTAACGGGAGGGTCAAGATCACCTTTTTTTCCGGAGGCACGCTGGCCCCGGCACCGCAAATCTATGACGCGGTAGTAAAGGGTATTGCCGACATAGGCTGGTCTTTCCTGGCCTATTCAAGGGGAAGATTTCCCCTGACAGAGGTGATCGATCTTCCTCTCGGCTACAAAAGCGGATATATAGCGACCAAGATGGCAAACGAATACTACAGGAGGTTCAAACCCAATGAACTGGACGACGTAAAGGTCTTGTATCTTTTCGCCCATGGACCCGGCCTTCTCTCAACGAAAAAACCGGTATATAAGATGGAAGACCTAAAAGGACAAAAGATACGCTCAACGGGTTTGGGCAGCAAGATCGTTGAGGCCCTCGGCGGGGCGCCGGTGGGAATACCTATCTCCGATGCCTATGATGCCCTTCGCACGGGAGTGGTCGATGGTATCCAGATCCCGGTCGAAGCCCTGCAGCAGTGGAAGTTCGCTGACTGGATCCAGTATACCACCGAAAATTACGGATCTGCCTACACTACGGCGGGCTTCTGCGTCATGAACAAGTCCAAGTGGAATGCCCTTCCACCGGACATCCGCAAGATCATAGAAACAATCAATGAGGAGTGGATTGAAAAGACGGGGCGTTTGTGGGACAACATGGACAAGGAAGGCAGAACCTTTGCGCTGGGGAAGGGTAAGAAATTTATTTCCCTCTCCCAGGAAGAAGACGCCCGCTGGGTGGCAAGGATGAAACCAATCATCGATAATTACGTAAAGGCCATGAAAGAAAAGAATTTGCCGGGCGATGAGGCGTTGAGGTTCTGCGTCGATTATCTCAAAAAGAACCAGAAGTAAGAACATATGGCCCGATGCCGCTCGCCAAGGGGAAGGACGAGGCCGTAAGCCTGCGTTCCTCCCCTGGAGCCCTTGAGATTTAATTGACGCGAAAAGGATACGTCTTTTTTTATTGCCGTAAACAAGATTTGGTTATAACTCGACCGTTCTGGGTACCGTCCCTTGAGGGGACATAAGACAGAAAACCCTCATTTTGCTTAAACATCTTAAAGTAAAATAAGGGGATCCATTTTTACCGTATTCTTTTGTCTCTAACGCTCAAGCAGTTCAAGCATTCAAGCCGTCTTTACAGGCTGATATCCCCAAACTGCATGCACCCCTTGAAGGCGCTGTAGCGCTCTTTTATCTCGGCCATTGTCAGCTTTTTGATCCTGTTGATGCTGAAGTCCTCAACATTGAAGGAAGCCATGACGGTTCCCATGATGATGGCCTGCTTCACCGTCTCCGTGGTGGCCTCGCCGACGTTGGCGAGGTATCCCATGAACCCGCCGGCAAAGGTGTCGCCGGCGCCGGTGGGATCGAAGACATCTTCCAGGGGAAAGGCTGGGGCGAGGAACACCTCGTCGCGGTTCATCATGAAGACGCCGTACTCGCCGCGCTTCGCGATGATGCATGACGGGCCCAGCTCTATGAGGGCCCTTGCTCCCTTGACGAGGTTGTGCTCTTTTGAGATCTCTCTCAGTTCCGCCTCGTTGATGACGAGCATATCCACCCGCTTTATGACCTCCACGAGCTGATCGAACTTGTTCTCTATCCAGAAGTTCATCGTGTCGAGGACAAGGGCCACTGGCTTTTTGACCTGGCCGATGACGTGAAGCTGAAGTTCCGGGTCGATGTTGGCGAGGAAGAGGAACCCGGCCTCCCGGTAACTCTCGGGCACCTTGGGCTTGAATGTTTCTATAACGTTGAGCTCGGTCTTTAGTGTTATGGCCTGATTGAGATCGTAACCGTACCTGCCTTCCCACCGGAATGTCTTCCCCTCATCCACCTCGATGCCCGACATGTCGACATTTCTCTCCTCAAGAAAAGAGATGTCTTTCAGATCGAAATCTTTCCCCACGGTTGCCACTATCCCCACATCGGTGAAGAAGCTGGCGGCATTCGTGAAATGAAGGGCTGACCCCCCGAGGACATTTTCAGCCTTTCCGAAGGGGGTCTCTATTGAATCATAAGCTACCGTTCCAGCTACAAGGAGTTTGATCACGTACCCATCTCCCAGGATGCCAGGTATTTCTCCTGCTCCGGCGTGAGGTTGTCGATGGTGATGCCGGCCGAGGCGAGCTTCAGCATGGCAACCTGCTCATCGATCTCCTTGGGCACGGAGTAGACCTTTGTTTCCAGCTTTTTGGCGTTCTTCCACATGTATTCCGAACAGAGCGACTGGTTGGCAAAGCTCATGTCCATAACATCGGAAGGATGGCCTTCGGCACACGCAAGGTTCACAAGCCGGCCTTCACCGAGGAGGAAGATCTTTTTGCCGTCTTTCAGGGTATACTCATCGATGAACCCCCTGATCCGCCGTTTTGCCTTTTTCATCTTTTCCAGGGCCTCTATCTCGATCTCAACGTTGAAGTGCCCCGAATTACAAACGATGGCCCCGTCCTTCATCTTCTTGAAGTGTTCCTGGCGGATGACGTGGATGTCGCCGGTGGTGGTGACGAAGATATCGCCGATGGCCGCCGCCTTTTCCATCTCCATGACCTCGTAGCCGTCCATGTGGGCTTCCAGCGCCCGGAGCGGGTCAACCTCGGCAACGATGACGTGGGCGCCGAGGCCCTTCGCCCTCATGGTGACACCCTTGCCGCACCAGCCGTATCCGGCAAGCACGAAGGTCGCGCCGGCAAAGAGGATGTTCGTGGCGCGAAGGATCCCGTCGATGGTGCTCTGGCCTGTGCCGTAGCGGTTATCGAACATGTGTTTCGTAAGCGCGTCGTTCACGGCAACAACGGGGAACTGGAGAACGCCTTCCTTTTCCATGCTCTTCAGGCGGATAACGCCCGTCGTCGTCTCCTCCATGGAACCGACGACGCCGCTGACGAGGGCCTTTTTGGTCTTGACGTCAAGCTTTTTGACCCATTTCTTGATGACCTCATGGAGGGCATCGGTGCGGTCGAAGGCTATCATGTGGAGGGCGCCGACAAGGTCAGCCCCGTCGTCCATGGTGATGTTGGGCATAAAGGCCAGCGCCTTCATGATATGCTCGTAATACTGGCGGTCCGACTCCCCCTTGATGGAATAAGTGGGTATCTTGAAATGCTTCACGATGGCCGCGGCCACGTCATCCTGGGTGCTCAAGGGGTTGGAGGCGCAGAGCACCACGTCGGCCCCGCCGTCCTTGAGGGCCTTCACCAGGTTGGCCGTCTCCGTTGTCACATGGAGACAGCAGGCGATCCTCGCGCCCTTCAGGGGCTTTTCCTTGAGGAACCGCTGTCCGATCTTTCTCAGAACGGGCATCCTTCTCTGGGCCCATTCGATCCTCTCCAGCCCCGCGTCGGCCAGTTTTATATCCTTAACGTCGTAATCCATATTGTTTCCTCCGGGTTTTTTACTATTTTCCAGGCCTATATTCCTGCCGCCTTCCTGATCTCTTCCACCATGTCGAGCTTTTCCCATGTAAATTCCGGTTCGCTGCGCCCGAAGTGGCCGCCGCAGGCGGTCAGTTTGTAGATTGGACGCAGGAGGTCCAGTTTTTCGATTATCTTTCTCGGTCTCATGTCGAAGAGTTCGTTAACGATCTCGGCTATCCTGTCGGGGCTGATCTTGGACGTCCCCTGGGTGTCGATCATGACCGACACGGGCCGGGCCACACCGATGGTATAGGCGATCTGCAGCTCGAGCCTGTCGGCAAGGCCGGCGGCAACGAGGTTCTTGGCAATATAACGCGCCATGTAGGAGGCGCTCCGGTCAACCTTCGAAGGGTCCTTCCCGGAAAAGGCGCCTCCGCCGTGGCTGCCCACGCCGCCGTAAGTATCGACGATGATCTTTCTTCCCGTCACGCCACAGTCGCCCTTGGGGCCGCCCACGACGAACCTTCCCGTGGAATTGATGAACAGCTTTGTCTTGTCATCCATCATTTCCGGCAGGGATAACCTTCTTGATGACCTCTTCCGTGATGCCTTCCCGTATCTTCTCGATGGTCACATCAGGATTGTGCTGCGCGGCGATGACTACCGCCTCTACCCTGACGGGTACCCGGTCGATATATTCTATGGTCACCTGGCTCTTGCCGTCGGGCCGCAGGAAAGGGAGGGTCCCAGATTTCCGCACGTCGGCAAGCTTCCTGATGAGCTTGTGGGCATACATGATGGACATGGGCATGAATTCAGCCGTCTCATTGCAGGCATATCCGAACATGAGCCCCTGGTCGCCGGCGCCCTGTTCGTGGTCTGTTGTCTCGTTGACGCCCATCGCGATATCCGGCGACTGTTCGTCGATGGCCGTTAAGACAGAACAGGTTTCCCAGTCAAACCCCATCGAGGAGTCGTTATACCCGATCTCTTTTATCGTCTGCCTTACGATCTCCGGTACGTTGGCATAGCAGTCAGTGGTTATCTCGCCGCCGACCAGCGCAAGGCCGGTAGTTACATATGTCTCGCAGGCTACCCGAGCCTTCGTGTCCTGGCTGATGATGGCGTCGAGCACCGCGTCGGATATCTGGTCGGAAACCTTGTCAGGATGACCTTCCGCAACCGATTCAGACGTGAATAAAAATCTGCTCATTCCCATTTTTTACTTCCTCCTTATGTATTTAAATTAAAATAGTATACAGTTCATTTATCCGTGGACCTTCGCGAAGTCTCCCGGAAACAATCTCGCCATTTCACCCTTTAACAGGGTTTCCGCTTCCCCGGGAGAGTCCTTTTTCATGATCTCATCGAGGAGCTCCCTGCAATATCCGTGATCGAGCCCCCTGATGGCCTTCTTCGCCCGCGGAATTGAATAGGGATTCATGCTTATCTCATCGAGGCCCATGCCGAGCAACACGGGAATGTACCGCGGCTCTCCGGCCATCTCCCCGCACAGCGCTATCGTTATCTTGTGTGCGTGGGCAGCATCGACGGCATTCTTTATCATCTTGAGCACCGCCGGGTGCAGGGGCTCGTAGAGATAGGAAACATATTCATTTACCCTGTCTATGGCCAGCGTGTACTGGATAAGGTCATTCGTGCCGATACTGAAGAAGTCGACCTCTGCGGCAAGCATATCGCTTATCATGCATGCCGATGGCACCTCGATCATAATGCCTGTCTTGATGTCCTTGTTGAAGCTTATCCGTTTGCGGGAGAGCTCTTCCATGCACTCGGCGAGGATGGCCTTCGTTCTGCGCACCTCTTCTATGCCGGACACCATGGGTATGAGGATCCGAAGCGGCCCGTAGACGCTCGCCCGTAATATTCCCTTGAGCTGTGTCTTGAAAAGGGGGACCTCTTTAATGCAAAGCCTGATGGCCCTAAGCCCCATGGCGGGGTTGATCTCTTTCGGTATCTCGATCTCGGAGACGAACTTGTCGCCGCCGATATCGAGGGTCCTGATCGTTATATATTCCAGGGCCCTGTTCTCGGCCAGCTTCCTGTAAATATGGTAGTGGTCCATCTCTGACGGAAGGTCGTTCCTCTTCGAGAGATAGATATATTCGGTACGATAGAGCCCGATACCCTGGGCGCCGTATTTCTCAACGATGTCCATCTCCGCCAGCAGTTCGATGTTTGCGCCCACCTTTAGCCGGAAACCGTCCTTCGTCTCCGATTTCAGCCTGGCCACCCTGAGATATTCCTTCTTCTGGTTCTTCAGGTGGATCTGTTTCGTTATATAGTCTTTCTGGACATCTTTGCTCGGATTGATGATAACGACACCTTCATCACCGTCTATGATGACAATGTCGTTATTCTTGACAAGGCTGGTAACGTTCCCCACGCCGACCACGGCGGGGATCTCGAGGGCCCTCGCGACGATCGAGGTATGGGATGTCCTCCCGCCCACGTCGGTGGCAAATCCTGAGATCCGGTTGATGTTCAGCTGGATCGTATCGGCGGGGGAGAGGTCGTGGGCTATGATGACCGACTTGCCCCTGACGCTCTTTGTGTCGATGGATGATTTCTTTCCCCCGATGAGGATCCTGGTCAGCCTTTCGTAGATATAGCTGACGTCCTGCCCGCGCTCCCTTAAATAGGGGTCTTCGACCTTTTCAAAGCTGGCGAGGAACCTGGAGACGACAACGTCAAGGGCCCACTCCGCGTTTATATGTTCGCTGCGTATGACCTCTACGACGGAATTGGTAAAAAAATCATCCTGAAGGATCAGTATGTGGGCGTCAATGATGAAGGTGTGTTTCCTTACATCATCGTCGGGAATGGTGTCCTTGATATTGCTGAGCTCATCGATCGCCCCCTGGATGGCCACTTTAAGGCGACCGATCTCCCTGTCTACCTGGCGCTCCGTTATGGAACGCTTCGTTATGGAAACCTTCCCCCGGTCAAGGAGGTGGACCCTCCCGATGGTGATCCCCGAAGAAACACCGATCCCTTCCAGGGTCTTATTGACGAATAACTCTTCCTTCATTCTTCGTTAAATCCATCGTTGATGAGGCCCCCAAGCTCCTTAAAGGCCTTTTCTTCATCGTCCCCTTCGATCTTCAGGACGACCTTGCTCCCCAGCGGGCAGGCCAGCATGAGAAGCCCCATAATGCTCTTGCCGTTGACCTCCATCCCGTCCTTTTCGACCATCACGTAGGAATTGAACTTCGCGGCCGCCTTGACGAACATTGCCGCCGCGCGCGCGTGGAGGCCAAGCCTGTTCCTGATCGTAAATATCCCTTCCTGCATAGACCCTATTCCTTCTTCCGCGCTTTCAGGACGTCCGTTGCAAGGTATATGTTCTTCTGTCCATACTGCGTGATGAAGCTCGCAAGCTCGTCGAGGGGTCTTCCTTCCCGGTACGTCACCAGCTTGATGAGCATGGGAAGGTTGGCGCCCGCCACCACCTCCACCTTGCCCTCTTCCAGAAAGGACAGGCTTATGTTGGAAGGGGTGCCGCCAAACATATCCGTCAGTATTATGACCCCGTCACCGGTGTCGCTCCCTTTCAACGCCGATACGATCTTTTCCTTTGTATTCTCCACCGGGTCGTCGGGAAAGATATCAACTGCGACGAACTGTTCCTGTTTTCCCACGATCAGTTCCGTGGCTGCTACCATTTCCCGGGCGAGATTGAAGTGGGCCACCACAATTAGACCCGTCATGTATCCTCCTTACCGCTCGATGTCCCTGTGGACGGTCGATACGTTATAACCCATTGTTGTCAATTGCTCTGCCAGTTCACCGGCAATAAAAACGGAGCGGTGTTTTCCTCCCGTACATCCGAAGCATATCGTCAGATAGCTTTTGCCTTCTTTCTCGAACAAAGGTATAAGGTACACCAAAAAATCGGAAAGAAAAAGGAAATATTTCCTGAATACTTCCTGTGATTTAATGAACCCCGCCACCTCCGGGTTGAGGCCTGTCTTGTCCCGGAGTCCTTCCACGAAGAAGGGGTTCGGCAGGAACCTCACGTCCAGGACCATGTCGGCCTCAAGGGGAAGGCCAAAGGCATATCCGAAAGACATCAGGTTGATCTTCATCCGCTGCTCCTCGGACCCGTACTTCTCGAGTACGAAACGGCGCAGTTCGTGCGGGGTCAGGTGGGTCGTGTCAATGACCTGGTCTGCCTTGTCCCTCAGCCAGGTCATCAGCTCCCTCTCTTCCTTCAGCGCGTCCTTGATGTTTGAGGAATTAAAGAGGGGGTGGGAGCGCCTGGTCTCCCGGTAGCGCCTCACGAGAATGTCCTCGGAGCTCTCAAGGAAAAGGACATTCGCGCCGAACTCCTTTTTCGCCTTTTCTATGATGTCCCCTCCGCCTTCAAAAAAATCCCTCAGGCGGACGTCAATGACAAAGGAGCAGCGGGTTATCTTTTCTCCCTCGCTGCGGTTAAGCTCCAGGAATTTTAAAAGAAGGACCAGCGGGAAGTTGTCGACGCAAAAGTACCCGATATCTTCAAGGGCCCTTAAAAAGGTCGTTTTACCTGAACCGGAGATACCGCTGACAATGAGTATGTCCATCAGTCCTTCCCGGCCTCCATGGACCTCTGCATCCTCTTTTCGAGCTCGACAGCCGTGTTGATGCCCTGTCTGCGGAGAATAAAGTTGCGGCACGCAAGCTCGATGATCGCCGAGACGTTCTTACCGGAACTGATCGGTATCCTCACGAAAGGCAGGTCGACGCTGAGCACCTTGTATTTGTCTTCCCTGAGACCCACGCGCTCACACTCAAGGGACGTGTCCCAGTCAAAGAGCTCGATGACAAGGTCTATCTTTTTCTTGTCGATGACCGCCGACACGCCGAAGAGGTGGCGGATATCGACGATCCCGACACCGCGTATCTCGAGGAGGCTCTTGATCATCTCAGGGGCTTCGCCATATAGATCGATGGCCCCGATCTTCTTCACGTTCACCGCGTCGTCCACGACAAGGCGATGGCCGCGCATGATGAGCTCCAGGGCGTTCTCGCTCTTGCCGATACCTGGCCTTCCCATGATGAGCGCGCCCACGCCGAGTATGTCCATCAGGACGCCGTGCACCGTCGTTGAAGGGGCAAGCCGCTCCTCAAGGAGCTTCGTGATCCGCTCGATGAAGACGGAGGTGACGAGCTTTGTCCTCAGGAGGGAAATGCCCTTTTCCTCGGCGGCAATGAGGAAAAACTCCGGGATCTTCAGGTTTCTCGCGATAACGAAACAGACAACGTTGTTCTTGCAGAGTTCCTTGATGATGCGCTTGCTTTCTGCCTCGGGAAGGGACCTCAGGTAGGAGATCTCGATGTTGCCCAGTATCTGGACCCTGTGGGGGTGGAGATAGACCATGTGGCCCGTTATGACAAGGCCCAATTTCTGGATCCTCGGATTATAGACCTTTCTGGCAAGCCCCTTTTTCCCGGCGAGGACCTCCAGCTCCAATCCGTATAGTTCGTCGTCTACGAGCTGCTGAACCGCTATCCCTTTCATACACCTGTCATCCGGAAGATCGTTGCCCCGCCATGGGCCCGGCGCCCCCGCTGTCGTGACCGCTTACGTTCGCCGGTCATTAGAGGGTGCTTTTGTTATAACTTATCGTCTTCTTCCACGATGCTCTCATATATGGCGCGGGCATCGGGGAGTTTTAACAGTTTTTTCCTGAAGGACTGGTCGCGAAGGATCTTTGAGATCCTGGACAGGGCCGTCAGGTGCTGGCTGGCAGAATCTTCGGGGGCCAGCACAAGAAAAAAGATATGGACCGGCTTCCCGTCGGCGGCATCGAAATCGACACCGCTTATCGAGCGCCCGAAGGCGCAGAGGATATTCCCGGCGCCCTTCATCTTGCCGTGAGGGATGGCCACACCGTCACCGATGCCTGTGCTGCCCAGGGCCTCACGCTCCATGACGACGGCCACGGCGGGCCCGACGTCCTTTATAAGGCCCGCCTTCTTCAATTGCCCCACAAGCTCGGACATTATGTCCTTTTTGGCCTTCCCCGCGACATCGGCAATGACCGAGGACTCCTTCAATATATCGGCCAGCCTCAAGACCCTTTTCCTGCCGTTTCAATGAGGCTGAACTTCCCGTCTTTCCTTTTGTGCACGATGCACACGTTATCGCGCTCCCGTTCACGAAAGACCATAAAGATGTCCCCCGAGGCCTTGAGCTGCATAACGGCCTCTTCCGGGTCCATGGGCTTGGCGTCGATGATCCTTGTAACTACGATACCTGATTCCTCCACCGTCTGCGGCGGTGCGGAACGTTTTGACTTGGCCTCGCGGTACTCTTTCATCTTGTCCCGGTACTTCGTCAGCCTGCGCTCGAGTTTGTCCAGTATCTTGTCGACGGCCGCATAGATATCGTCCATTACCTCGTGCGCATTGATGACCACCCCGTTGATGGTGAACATGACATCGACACGTTGACGGTACTTTCTCTCGAGGGAGATAACAACGTGTATGTCAAGTGGTGTCTCCACGTACTTCTGGAGGCGCGCGAGCTTTTCTTCGACATAGCGCTTCACATCTTCGCTGGCATTAACATGTCTGAAGCTGGTCGTGATATCCATAGTACCTCCGTTGATAAAAATAAGGTTGGCCTGCACCAACCCTCGTTCATAACATTAACAGATATGCCATGCAGTGTCAATCCAGTTCCCTGAAAGCATTACGTAAATTCATCAAAGAACGCGTTTAAGGCAACCAATTGTCCATATATGCGGCATGTCATGTCTTTATTCCATCACCGTCCTTTCCCTTGAAGACCGTATGTTGAGTATCTCCCGGTATTTAGCAACGGTACGCCTCGCGATGTTGATGTCGTACTGCCCTTTCAGGGCCCGGGCGATCTCATCATCGGTAAGGGGCTTTCTTTTGTCTTCCTTTTTGACATACTCCAGTATGAAGTCCATTACGACATTCGTGGAAAGGGGGTCTCCCTCTCCCTTGTTGATGCTCGTGGGAAAGAAGAATTTCAGCTCATATACGCCGTGGGGGGTGCTCATGTATTTGCTCGTCGTAATACGGCTCACCGTGGATTCGTGGACCCCCACATCCTGGGCGACGTCTTTCAGGATAAGAGGCCGCAGCGACCGAAGGCCGTTATCGAAAAAGTCCCTCTGGAAGTTCACTATGCTCTGCGCGACGAGAAAGAGCGTCCTTTGCCGCTGCTGGATACTCTTGATGAACCATTCCGCCTGCTTCATCTTGTTCTTTATGTATCTTTTTGTCTCGCCGCTGACCCTCTTGTCGGTGACGAGCTCCAGGTAATAACGGCTCATCCTGAGCTCCGGTATGTCATCGTTGTTGAGGGCTATGTCAAATCCGTCTTCCGTTTTTACCACGTAGACATCGGGCACGATATAGGAGGTGAGCTCGTCGCTGAAGTTCCTTCCCGGCTTGGGGTCAAAGGACTTGAACTTTTCAAAGACCTCCTTGATACGCTCCGCGGGGTATCCCGTTGCCTTTACGAGCCCCTTGAGGTTGCTGTGCTGGAAGAGGTCGAAATGGTCGACAACGACGCTCTCGAACAGGGGGTCCTTCTCTCCCGTTGACTCATATTGAATGAGGATGCATTCCCTGAGGTCCCGGGCACCGACACCGGTAGGCTCCAGCTTCTGCACCTTTTTCAACACCGGCTCCAGGACCTCTACGGGGAAACTGGAGTCCCTGGCGATCTCTTCAAGGCCGCAGATGAGATATCCGTTGTCATCGATGTTCTCTATGATCCATTCGGCCACCACCCGTTCCCGGGGATCGAATTCCGAAAGGCCTACCTGCCACCTCAGGTGGTCCCTGAGGTTGTATGTCTTTCTCACCATGTTCTCATAGTCGGGAGCGTCCTTGTCTTCCCTGGGAATGAATTCTTCCGACGGGGAAAAGCGCTCCATAAGCTCTTCCATCTCCTGTTTTTCGTCCTGCTTCTCTTCCTGCTCCCGCTCGCGGGCCTGCGCCTCCTCCCGTGGGGTTTCTTCGTCGCCCGTCTCCAGGATGGGGTTCTCCTTTATCTCCTGCTCTATGGCCTCGACAAGCTCCAGCTTCGAGAGCTGCAGGAGCCGGATGGCCTGCTGCAGCTGCAGTGTCAGTACCGGTGAGAGCTTCTGTGTCTGTTTAAGTTCCAACATCGATATTGAATTCCTCTCCCAGGTATACCTCTCTTACTATCTTGTCCTGCGCGACGCTCTCGGGTGTTCCTTCAAGGAGCACCTTGCCTTCGTTGACCACGTAAGCCCTGTCGCATATAGGCAGGGACTCCCTGACATTGTGGTCGGACAGCAGTATGCCGATGCCCCGGTGTTTGAGGCCGTAAATTATCTTCTTCAGGTCCGAGACCGATATGGGGTCTATACCGGAAAACGGCTCGTCAAGGAGCATAAAGCGCGGAGATGTCATAAGCGCCCGCGCTATCTCCAGCCTTCTGCGCTCTCCGCCGGAGAGAGAGTCGGCGCTGTTGTTCGCAAGGTGTTCAAGCTTGAAGGATTCCAGTATCTCCGTCACCCGGTGATTTATCAGGTCTCTGTCGATGCCAAGAAACTCCAGGATCGCCTTCAGGTTGTCCTGAACGGTCATTTTTTTGAACACCGACGGCTCCTGCGGGAGATAGGTGATCCCCTTTCGCGCCCGCATGAACATTGGAAGGTCCGTGATGTCCTCGCCGTCGAGGAGTATCTTGCCTCCGTTGGGTTTGATGAAACCAATGATCATGTAAAAGGATGTCGTTTTCCCGGCGCCGTTCGGGCCGAAGAGCCCTACGATCTCGCCGGTCTCCATTTGCATGCTGATCCCGTCAACAACCTTCCTCGCGTTATAGGTCTTGGAAAGGCCCTGCGCCGCCAGTATTGCTGTCATGGCCGTTATTTCCCCTTCTCCATTCTGATCTTCGGCCTCTCGACGGACAGTTTTCCGTCGTTCGTCGTGTAGATCACGCGTTCGCCTTTCATTTCCACGTTGTCTTTGAAAACCCTCGGTGATTGGGTAAACACTATCTTTCCTTCCTTAAAATGATATACCGCCTTTTCGCTTTTCGCAACAGTGCCTTTGGATATGACGCGGACATTGCCGTCGGCCTCGATGCGGTCAACTTCATCGTTTGTGCTGTATATATGCAGCAGGTCACAGACGAGGTTCAGGTCCTCTCCCCTCATTACAACCCTTCCCTCCAACACATAGGTGCTCAGCTTGAAGAAATAGAGCAGCGTGTCGGATTGGAAACGGTATTTTGCCTTTTCGGTAGTAATGATGCCCGCCACGTCCGAGAGGAGCTTGACGCTCTCCTGCCCGGTATTGGCAAGAAGCCCGATCCCCCTCATGTTGAGCTTTGTCCCCGTAATATCGACGGGCGCATCCGTTGTGGTGAGGCCGCTTTTGAAATCGAAGTTCATATAGGAGCTCTTCATTGTGTATTCTCCCTTGTAGAAGACCTCCACGTTCTCAACGCCGCCGGCCTCTTTGTCCGTATCCATGGAACCCTTCGACCCGGTGAACTCAATGATGACACCCTCTTTCGGTTTATATATCCCCTTGAGGTCCTCGAGCTCGATAAGCGGCCGGTCGATATACTTTCGGGCGATCTTCGCCGTCATTTCCCAGTCCACAACACCGTGTTTCTCGCCCGTGTATTTGACGTTCTTGAAAATGATCGCTTTTTTGCTGTCTTCCAGGACCGGCGCCGCCGGTCTTTGCGGTTTATGGACAAAAAAATAGAGGGCAAGGATCAGGCTTGATATTATACACCCGAAAGCAATATAAATAATGATCTTTCTGTTGCTCATCTATCCTCATACCACCTTCGCCTTCAGAAGATCATGGATGTGTATGATCCCGACAGGCTGCTGGTTTTTTTCGTCGTCGACGACAAAGAGTGACGTAATGGAAAAATCCTCCATCATTTTCAAGGCATATGCCGCCAGGGCGTCCCTGTGGATCACCTTGGGGCCTGCCGTCATCACGTCGGCGGCCTTTTTCGCCAGCAGTGCTTCATCGTAATGCTCTATGGCGCGCCGCAGGTCACCGTCTGTTATGATGCCGACGAACCTGCCGTCAGTGCCGTAGACACCCGTCACGCCGAGCCTTTTCGATGTTATCTCAAGGATGACGTCCTTCATTGACGCGTCCTCGTAAACGGCGGGCATCGTCTCTCCTGTATGCATGAGGTCTTCGACCTTGAGAAACAGCTTCCTCCCCAAAGACCCGCCGGGGTGGAGAAGGGCAAAGTCCTCGACCTTGAAGGATCGCTTTTCCATGACCGCTATGGCAAGGGCGTCACCGAGTGCCAGGGTGGCCGTGGTGCTCGAGGTGGGCACTACGTTGTAGGGGCATGCCTCATCGACATTCACGGCCAGGACCACGTCCCCGAACCCTGCGATGGCGGAATTCTTCTCTCCCGTGATTATAACGACGGGTATGTCGAGGCGCTTGACCCAGGGGATGATCTTGAGGATCTCTTCCGTTTCACCGCTGTTGCTGACGATGATGAGCGCGTCGGAGCGCTGGAGCATCCCCAGGTCACCGTGCAGGGAATCGGCGGGGTGAATGAACAATGCCGGCGTGCCGGTGCTCGAGAGGGTGGAGGCTATCTTTTTGCACACAAGGCCCGACTTTCCCATGCCCGTCAGGACGACCCTGCCGGGGCAGTCGTGGATTATCCTGACCGCCTCGTCGAAGGAACTGTCAAGGCTCTCCATCACCTTGAGCAGCGCCTGCGCCTCTTTTTTCAACACATCTTTCCCCGTCTTCAAAAGGCTCACAGGGCCTCCTCGATCCTTTTCAGCGCTGCAAGGACTGCCGGCAGATCGTCGAGGGAAAGACAGTTGTCTGAGTCACACAACGCGTGCGCGGGGTCGGTGTGCACCTCCATAAAGATGCCGTCCACCCCTACGGCAACGGCGGCCTTGGCCAGCGTTGCAATGAACCGCCTCTCTCCGCCGGAGCGGTCCGACATGGCCGATGGCTGCTGGACGCTGTGGGTGGCATCAAACACCACGGGATACCCGAAATCCCGCATGATGGGTATGGCCCGAAAATCGTTGACCAGGGTGTTGTATCCGAAAGAGGTCCCCCGCTCGGTGACAATGATGCCCCTGTTTCCCGTGGACTCCACCTTCCTGATGGCATGTATCATGTCCCGTGGGGCGAGAAACTGGCCCTTTTTTATATTTACGGGCTTGCCTGCCGCGCCGCAGGCGGTAAGGATGTCCGTCTGGCGTGACAGGAGTGCCGGCACCTGCAGGACGTCGGCGACCTCGGCGACAACCTTCGCCTCGGCGGCAGAGTGGACATCCGTCAGGACGGGTATGCCCAGGGCCGCCTTTACCTCCCGAAGGATGGCGAGGCCCTCTTCGATCCCGGGGCCCCTGAAGCTCGATATGGACGTCCTGTTCGCCTTGTCGTAGGAAGACTTGAAAATGAATGGCACCCCGAGGTCACCCGTTATCTTCACGAGGCGCTCTGCGGTCCTCAGCGTGATGTCCCTGCCTTCGATGACACAGGGGCCCCCGATGAAGACAAAGGGTTTCCTGCCTATCGTGACGGTGCCGATGGTTATTTCTTTTTGCATTTCTGCCGTTCCTGTCTGTGTTTCAACGAGGCCTTTATAAAATCCTTAAAGAGCGGATGAGGGTCAAAGGGTTTCGATTTGAACTCGGGGTGGAACTGGCACCCGAGGAACCACGGATGCCCCTTCATCTCGATGATCTCCACGAGCGTCCCGTCGGGAGAGATACCGGATATGACCATGCCGCGCTTCTCCAGCTGATCACGGTATTTCATGTTGAACTCATACCGGTGCCTGTGCCGCTCCTGTACAACATCCGTGCCATAGGCCTTGTGCGCCAGGGTGCCCGGCTTGAGGCGGCACGGATAGGCGCCGAGCCTCATGGTCCCGCCTTTGTCGGAGTATTTGTCCCTGACCTGCACCTGATTTTCCCTGTCAACCCACTCTTCGATGAGATAAATGACGGGATGGGGGGTCTTTTCGTTGAATTCACAGCTGTTGGCATCTTTGCATCCCGCGAGGTGCCGTCCTATCTCGACGACGGCAAGCTGCATACCCAGGCAGAGGCCGAAGAAAGGTATCTTCTTTTCCCTGGCGTGCTCGATGGCGTTGATCTTGCCTTCGATGCCGCGGTCCCCGAACCCTCCGGGCACGAGGATGCCGTCGACATTGAACAGATCCGAAGGGATCCCTTTTTCGATGTCCTCGGAATCGACATAGCGGATATTGACCTTGCAATCGTTGGCGATGCCGCCGTGGACAAGCGCCTCGTTGAGGCTCTTGTAGGAATCCTTGAGCTTCACGTACTTGCCGACAAGGGCAATATCTACCTGTTTCTTCGGGTTCTTTATGGTGTCGCCGATGTTCTCCCACTTCGAAAGGTCCGGTTTTTTTGCCCATATATTGAGAAGTTTCGTTATCTTTTCGTCAAGACCCTCATTGTGGAAGGCAATGAGGACCTCGTAGATGACCTCGGCGTCCTTGGCGGTGATGACGGCGTCCTTTTCCACGTTACAGAAGAGGGATATCTTGTCCTTGAGGCCCTGTGACAGGGGCCGCTCCGTCCTGCACAGCAGGATGTCCGGCTGGATACCGATCCTTCGGAGTTCGTTCACGCTGTGCTGCGTCGGCTTTGTCTTCATCTCGTCGGCCGTCTTGATAAAAGGGACCAGGGTGAGGTGGACAAAAAGGGAGTTCTCTTTCCCGAGGTCGTTCCGCAACTGTCGGATGGCCTCGAGGAAAGGCAGGCCCTCGATGTCGCCGACCGTGCCGCCTATTTCCACAATGACCACGTCGATCCCATCATCTACGTCAAGGACCCTGCGCTTTATCTCGTCGGTGATGTGGGGGATGACCTGGACCGTACCGCCGAGGTATTCTCCTTTTCTCTCCCTGGAAATGACCGTATCATAGACCTGGCCTGTCGTAAAGTTGCACTTCTTCGAAAATGTGGCCGTGGTAAAGCGCTCGTAGTGCCCGAGGTCGAGGTCCGTCTCCGCCCCGTCCTCGGTGACGAATACCTCGCCGTGCTGAAAGGGATTCATGGTCCCGGGGTCCACATTTATATAAGGGTCGAGCTTCTTGATCATTATATTGAGCCCCCGTGATTCGAGAAGCGCCCCGATGGATGCTGCCGCGATCCCCTTTCCCAGGGAAGATACGACACCGCCCGTCACAAAGATAAATTTCTGTCTCATCCTTTTCGTCCCCCGATAAGAGTTCTCACCATCTCTTCACCCGTGATAACCTCACTTCCCGCTTCCTCGTCATAATTTACGCCATCGCCTTTGGCGCCTTCATTTCTGTCATATACCGCAAAGGGCACCGGGGTGGCGAAATGGGTCCTCATCGTGATAGGCGTGGCATGGTCCGTAACGATGAGAAACCTCGTATCGCCGCCAGCTTCTTTCAGAAGTACTCCGAGCACCTGCGCATCGATGCGCTCGATGGCCTTTATCTTTTCCGTCACGCTGCCGTTGTGGGAGGCCTCGTCCGGCGCCTCAACGTGGATGTACACAATGTCGTGGCTGGAAAGCAGCTCAAGTGCGGCGCGTGCCTTGGCGCCGTAATCTGTATCGAGGTATCCCGTTGCACCCTCGACATGGGGCGTCGTGAACCCGATAAGGCTCGATATCCCCTTCACGAGGTCCACTGCGCAGACCGTGGCCCCCTTGAGACCGAACTTCTCATTGAAAGGCGGCAGTGCCGCCCTCTTGCCCTGGCCCCAGAGCCATATGCTGTTTGCCGGAAGCTTGCCGGCATTGATGCGCTTTTTGTTGAGATCGTGCTCTCCCAGTATCCGGCGGGAGCGGTCCATCAAGGACCTGACGGTATCCGCGCCATCACCTTCCGGCAAGTGGCCGGCGGTGGCTTTTCCCGTTATATCGTGGGGCGGGGTCGTCGAGAGCTCCCAGGCACCCCCTTTCCAGATCATGATGTGGCGATAGCCCACCCCGGGGAAGAAGGTGATCTCGGAACTCCCCATGCCTTCGTTGAGGGATCCGATGAGGACCCTTGCCTCTTCCGTCGTGATGTGTCCGCCGGAGTAATCGCCCATGATGTCGCTACCCCCGGCGGCATCGATGTTCACAAGGTTGCACCGGTACGCAATGTCGTCGGGGCCCATGGCGATACCCATCCCGTAGGCCTCGATGGGGGCCCTTCCCGTGTAATACAGGGCCGGGTCGTAACCGAAGATCGACATGCCCGCCACGTCGCTGCCCGGGGGAAAGCCCTCGGGCACGGTCTTGACCTTACCGCAGAAACCCCTTTGGGCCATCATGTCCATGTTAGGTTTTTTTGCCGCCATGAGCGGCGTCTTCCCTCCGAGTTCGTCGAGGGGAAAATCCGCCATGCCGTCACCGATCACAACAACGTATTTCATAGGCCACCGCTCCCGAAAAAGGACCTGGCAGACCCTGCACCTTTCACAGATTGCCTTCTTCGATCCTTATATGAACGCTTTCCCCTTTTATAAAGGGAAGTTTGTCGATCTTTTCCTTCGCCTTTTTAAGGTCTTTCTCTATCGCCTCGTGTGTGACCATGACGATAGGGACATAACCGCTTTCTTTTCTGCCTTTCTGCGTGACAGCCGATATACTTATCCTGTATTCGGAAAGGATGCCCGATATCTTCGAGAGTACCCCGGGCCTGTCCTGGGTCATGACCCTCAGGTAATAGGGGACAGAGGACCCCTTTGTCTCCTTAAGCCTTCCGGAGGAACATAAACCCGGGACCACATACCTGCCGCCCGGGAGCCCGACCCTCTTTGCCATATCGACGATATCGCTCACGACGGCGCTTCCCGTCGGTTCGCTGCCCGCCCCTTTACCGTAAAAGAGGTTGGGGCCCACCATGTCGCCGACGATATATACCGCGTTATATACGCCGCTGACGCTGCTCATGGGGTGGTCGACGGGTATCATGGCAGGTTCGACTCGCGCCTCGATCCCATCTCCGACCTTTTTTGCAATGGCAAGCAGTTTTATCTTGTATCCAAAATCGCGGGCGAAACCGATGTCGACGGGATCGATCCTCGTTATCCCCCGCGTCGTTATCCTGTTCATCGTTATGGGAGACGCAAACGCGAGCCTCACGAGGATGGAGAGCTTGTGGGCGGCGTCCGTCCCCTCGACATCGAATGTGGGGTCCTTTTCGGCGTAGCCCCGTTTCTGGGCATCGCGCAGTGCATCTGTAAAGGATATGCCTTCGTCTGTCATCCTGGAGAGGATGTAGTTGCTCGTTCCGTTCAGGATGCCAAGTATGTAGGTCAGCTCGTTGCCGACAAGGCCGTCGCGGATCGCCCTGATGACGGGGATACCCCCGCACACGGACGCCTCGAACCCGATCTCGCATCCCTTTTTCGCGGCGAGCCTGAAGAGTTCGTCCCCCTTTTCGGCAAGGAGCGCCTTGTTCGCCGTCACAACCTGCTTTTTTAGGTTCAGAGCCGTCTTGATGAGATCGTGGGCGGGCCGCAGGCCGCCGATAAGCTCCACTACGATATCAACCCGGCTGTCGGTGATAAGCTCCATTGCGTCGGCCGTGACGATGGCGCGATCGATGCCTTTTCCCTTTATCTTCCGCGCGTCAACCTCGGCGACCCTGACAACCCCCATATCGAGGCCGGTCCTTTCGCGAATGAGAGCGGCGTGCTCCGTGAGGATCCGGTATGTACCGGCCCCTACCGTGCCCAAACCTATAATGCCGATGCCTATCATGCGGCCCTATTCGAGTAGAGGAAGTTTTTAATGCCCTTCACCGCCTGTTTTATCCTGTGCTCGTTCTCAACGAGGGCAAACCGCACATACCCTTCTCCGTATTCACCGAAACCGATTCCCGGAGACGTGGCCACTTTGGCCTCCTTGAGCAAGACCTTCGAGAACTCGACGGACCCCATGGGCGCGAACTGTTCGGGGATCTTCGCCCAGACGAACATGGTGGCCTTCGGTTTCTCCACCTCCCAGCCGTGCCGGTACAGGCCCTCGCAAAGCACGTCCCTTCGCACCCTGTATTTTTCAACGATCTCTGTGACGTCTTTATCCCCTTCGTTCAGGGCAACGATCGACGCGATCTGAATGGGCTGAAAGACACCGTAATCGAAATAGCTCTTGATCCTGCCGAGGGCGTTGATCATCTTCTTGTTGCCCACGGCGAAACCGACGCGCCATCCCGGCATGCTGTAACTTTTAGACATGGAATAGAACTCCACGCCCACGTCCTTTGCGCCCCTCACCTCAAGAAAGCTCGGCGCCTTGTAGCCGTCGAAGGTGAGGTCCGCGTACGCGAGGTCGTGCACCACCATGAGGTTGTGCTCCTTCGCGAAGCCGACGACCTTCTCGAAAAAGTCTATCTCGATGACCTCGGTGGTGGGATTGTTGGGGAAACTGATGATGAGCATCCTGGGCAGCGGCCACGTCGTCTTCACGGCGATGCTGAGCCGCTCGAAGAACTCCTCCTTGGGGAGGAGCGGTATGGTACGCAGGTCCCCGCCGGAGATTACCACGCAGTAGGAGTGGATGGGGTATGCCGGGTTCGGGACAAAGACGATCTCCCCCTGGCTTATGGTGGCAAGGACAAGATGGCCGATGCCTTCCTTCGCCCCCATGGTGACAACCACTTCCTCTTCGGGGTCGACATCCACATCATAACGCCTCTTGTACCAGGAAGAGACGGCAACCCTCAGTTTATGGATGCCCTTGGTCACGCTGTAGCGATGGTTCTTCGGGTTTCGTGCCGCCTCGACGAGCTTTGAAACGATGTACTTCGGTGTGGGAAGGTCGGGATTGCCCATGCCGAGATCGATAATGTCCTCGCCCCGGTGACGCGCCTCTATAAGGAGGTCGCGTACGATGCCGAACACATATGGCGGCAGCCGGGATATCCTGTAAAAATCATCCATTTAAGATGAAAAGTAACACATCCCACCACTTACAATCAACAGGAAAAGGCAAGCAAGAACCATTCCAACAGAAGCCTCAAACGTGAAGCGCTTGAAATACCGTAAAGCGTAAGGAGTGGAAAAATCCACTCTTCACGGTGTCACGCTTCACGCTTTACGTTCCTTGCTTCACAGCTTGTAGCCGAATTTCCTGAGCATCTCTTTCCGTGCCTTCTTGTCCTCGTCTTTCTCGATACCCGCGGGCCTCGCGCCGTCGATGACGCCCATGATGCCCCGCCCCTGGTCCGTCTCGGCCACCACCACATCGAGGGGGTTGGCCGTCGCGCAGAAGACCTGGCACACCTCCTGGCAGGCCTTCACGGCGTTCAGGACGTTGATGGGGAACCCGTCCTTCATAAATATGACAAAGGTGTGCCCGCAGGAGAGCTTGAAAGAGGTTTCTGCGGCAAGCTTCGCGAGCGGCTCATCATTGCCTTCATACCTCGTGAGGCATGGCCCGCTCGCCTCGGAAAAGGCAACGCCGAACTTGAGCGACGGCGAGGATCCGATGAGGATCTCGTACATGTCCTCAACGGTCTTGATGAAGTGGGACTGCCCAATGACAATGTTGAGACCTTCCGGTATGTCGATTGCAACCGTGGTAAGCTCCATCTTTCCTCCTTGTATGTTAGGGCTCAGGGATTAGGGCTCAGGGGTCAGAGAGAAACAAAGGATCAGGCAAGGCATCCGCTTTTTGTCTTTGATTTTCTCTGAACCCCGGGCCCTTAGCCCTGAGCCCTTATTTCTTTCCCCTTTGCCCTGTATCATCAAAAGGTTCCACCCTTTCAAAGTCCGGCACAAAAATGGGTGCGCTTTCCAGTTCTTGTATGAATACGTTCTCGAAACCATTATTAATAAGATACGCGACAACCTCGTCGTATTCTCCCTGCCTGATCCTCCTGGCGAGGACGGGATATCTGTTCGACTGATGGATGGGCAGGTACTGGGACATGAGACCGACGAAGGTCGCACTGCCCAGGCTCTCTGCTAGCCAGGCGAACACCTCCCGCGATCCTGCGAGCCCTCCGGGCAAAACAAGGTGGCGCACCAGGATGCCCCTTTTTGCCATGTAGTTCTCGATAACAAGGTCTCCCACCTGGCGCTTCATCTCCAGGATGGCCATCTGCGCGTGCTCGCGATAGGGGGCATTCTTGGCGGCGCCGGAGAGCCTCTGCGCAATCGCCGCGCTCCAGTACTTGAGGTCGGGCAGATAGATATCGATGAGCCCATCGAGGGACTTAAGCGACTCGACGCTCTCGTAGCCGTTCGTGTTGTAAACAAAGGGTATCCCGATCCCCCTTTTTTTCGCCTCCCTGATGGCGGGCGCGATGAGCGGGATATAAGGGGTGGGGCTAACGAGATTTATGTTGTGACAACCCTCGGCCTCGAGAGAAAAGAAGATGTCGATGAGTTCGTCGAGGGTCACCATTTCGCCCCGGCCCTCATGGCTTATCTGGTAGTTCTGGCAGAATACGCAGCGCAAATTGCAGAAGGAAAAGAAGACGTTCCCGGAACCCCTTGTCCCGGTGATGGGGGGCTCTTCCCCGAAGTGGGGCCCGAAGTGGGCCACCATGATCTCGCCTGGCGCCCCGCAGAACCCGCGCTCGCCCTTGAGGCGGTTGACCCCGCATTGTCTCGGGCAGACCCTGCAGTTCTCAAGCATGGAAAGGTCTGGCTGCATGGGGAATATTATAACAGAGAAGAAGGGCGGGGAACAGGGATTAGGGAACGGGAATATGCGCTTCCCCCCGTCTGGCCCGTGTGCACTTTCTTATGCCACGATATATGAGCCGGTGCCGAACCTCTCAAATTTTGCTTCCAGGGCCTCATCCGCCATTTTTTCCTGAACACCCATGAACGCAGCCAGACCGCCGGTAACATCGATCACGGATGATATGACCCCTCCATGGACCATCCCGCGTTCGTAGTGTCCCATCAATTCATTTCTCGTCTGAAACGACACCTTTACGCTCTTGTGGCTCATCGATTCAATTTTAAGACCAAGCAATTTGTTGAAAGGGGTCTTCTCGCTGAACATTTCATTGATGACCGAAAGAAATTCTTCTTCCTTCCCGCGCACGTTCATGGCCCCTCAAAGCCCCATGAATTCTATCATCAGCCCGCAGACAAGGATGGTCAGTCCCGCGATCGCATGGGTATAACGTTCTGCCCTGCTGAGCATCCCGAAGCTCAATCCTGCCCTCATGAACAATACCACCGTCATCATTGTCGCGATCGTTACGAACCCGAAGGTCAGGGACACCATCGCCACCCCCCAGGGACTTTTCTGGGCAGCGGGATAGATGAGCAAGGGGATCAACGGTTCGCATGGACCGAAGACAAAAATTATGAACAGGACCCATGGCGTAACGGTCTTTTTGCCGTCTTCGTGGATGTGCGCGTGTTTGTCGTGATGCGTATGCTCGTGTTCATGCTCGCCGGAATCACCATGGATATGGACATGTTTATGCGGTTTGTTCAAGATGGCCTGCCTTATTCCCCACGCGCTGTACGCAAGGCCGAAAGCGATCAGTATCCACGCCGCCACTCTTCCCCTGGCAGATTCTATAAGTTCAAGCCTTTCAACGGCTATGCCTATGGCAACACCTATGAGGCCAAGCACTACCGAGCTCAATATGTGGCCGAGGCCGCACACGAAGGTTATCAGGGCGGTCCTGGGCGCAGACCATTTTCTCGACCACGAAAGCATCACGAACGGCACATAGTGGTCAGGGCCGAAGAGGGTATGAAAGAAACCTATGGATACGGCCGCTATCAGTAATGCCGACAATTCAGGGGACATTTTTTACCTAAAGGTCCTTTCCGTATTCTTAAGCTCACGATCCATCTGACCTATTCTCCCTTAAGATCGTTCCCTTTTCAAGGGTAAAACCTTGGGTGCGCCATGGTTTCGATCAGCACCGGCGTGAATTGTGTCTTGTCTTTTCTCTGACCCCTTAAGCCCTGAACCCTTTATTCCTCTGTCACCATCTCTTTTATATTGAGATTGATGAACCGCTCTCCCATCTCCATCCGCACCACAGGAGAGGCGATCACCCTTGCCCCTTCGGCGTTGAGAGAAGGGCCTTTCCCGGGGTAGAAACCATACCACGTCCTGTTGTTGCCGTCGGTGATCTTCGTCCGCCCGTTGCCCGTGGTGATGATGCTTGCCGCGTCAAAGAGCAGGTTTGGCCTGGGGTTGCCGATACCGAATGGCCCGAGCTCTTCCAGGCGGTCCATGACATCCGTTGTCAGCTCGTCGAAGGCGGCCGGCGTGTCGACGTGCACCACCTTTTTCCTCGCGGTGATGCTCCCCCTGACGGCCTTTTCGAACTCGTCCGCGAAGGGCCCGAGATTCTCCTCGGAAAGGGATATGCCGCAGGCAAACTTGTGGCCGCCGTATTTCAAAAGCAGGGGGGAGAGGGAACATATCGCCTCAAAAAGGTCGACGCCGTCGCCGCCCCTGCCGGAACCCTTCCAGGTGCCGTTCACCCTGGTGATGACGATGGACGGTTTACCGAACTGCTCCGCCAGTTTCTGGGCAACTATACCGAGAACGCCGACGCTGTCCTGCCATTTTTCGTTGAAGACGACGATCGTCTTCCTGTCGGTATGACTGCCGGCCTTTATGGGGCCCACGATCTCGTCATGGACCTTTTTCTCACGCCGCTGCCTTTCGCTGTTCGCCTTCTGGAGTTCTGTGAGCAAAGGGGCGGCGATCTGTTCGTTTTCCGCCACAAGGAATTCAAGGGACCTGTGGGGCCTTGAGACCCTGCCCGTTGCGTTGATCCTGGGAATGATGATAAACCCCAGGGCAAACTCGTTGACGAGCCCCTTTGGCACGACCCTGCCGTCGTACATCGACTTGAGCCATGGCCTGGGCATTTTGTTCATGGTCTCCATGCCGTGCCTGACAAGGATCCTGTTGTCGCCTGTCAGGGTGACCATGTCGCCGACGGTGCCGACGGTAACGATGTCGAGCTCCCGCTTGAGGTTGATGTGCCCCGGGATGAGCCCCTGCGCATGCATGACCCTTCGAAGGGCGAGGAGGAAGAAGAAGGTGACACCGCATGCGGCGAGGTCTCTCGTCGGGAAACGGGAATCCTTGCGCTTGGGATTGATCACGGCTATCGCCGGCGGAATGTCGCGGCCCATCTCGTGGTGGTCTATGACGATGGTGTCGATGCCAAGCCGGCTGGCATGGGCGATCTCTTCGGCGTTGGAACAGCCGCAGTCGACGGACACGAGGAGCCCTACCCCCTTGCCGGCAAATTCCTTTATTGCCTCGACGTGGAGCCCGTATCCCTCCTCCCTCGTCGGTATGTGTATGATCGGCAATATCCCGAAATATCTCAGGAAGTTGACCATCAGGGCAAGGCAGGAGACACCGTCGGCATCGTAGTCCCCGTAGATACAGATCGTCTCGTTGTTCCTGACGGCATCGACGAAACGTCGGACCCCTTTTTCCATGTCGGGCAGCAAAAATGGGTCCGACAGGTCGTCAAGCCTCGGTTTTAAGAACACCCTGGCCTCATCGGGCGTTCTTATACCCCGGGCCAGCAGGATGCGGGCGATGAGCGCCGGCAGGCCGAGGGATTCCGACATGTCGCGAAGGGCCTTTTCGGTCTGTTCCGCGGACATGCCGGACGAACAGGCCTCATTCATGGGTTATCCCCACGATCGCCGAGATGTCGTCAATGCCGTTCTCGTCAAGCCAGACGTCCAAACCGGCGATGATCTTCGGTATGGTAAAGGGGTCGATAAAGGTGGCGGTTCCTACTTGAATGGCCGATGCCCCCGCCATAAAAAAGGCCAGCGCGTCCTGTGTGTCCATGATGCCGCCCACACCGATGACGGGGATGGGCACCGCCTTCGAGCATTCGTGTACGGCACGCAGGGCAACGGGCCTTAAGGCCGGACCGGAAAGTCCGCCCTTCAGCGGGACCCTTCTGCCCTTCACGTCAACGATCGCGGCGGGCATTGTGTTTATGAGCGTAAGCCCGTCGGCACCGCCTTCATAGGCGGCGAGCGCTATTTCGGCGAGGTTCTTTACCTCCGGCGTGAGCTTGGCGATAAGGGGTATCTTCGTTATCTCTTTTACGGACCGGACCATGGCATGAACGGTGGACGCCTCCTTCCCGAAGCTGATCCCTCCCTTTTTTATATTCGGGCAGGAGAGGTTCATCTCCAGGGCCGCGATGAACTCGTGGGGCCTTATCTTTTCGGCACAGGAAAGGTATTCGTCTTCGCTGAAACCGAAGAAGTTAACGATGATGGGGGTCTTTTTCTCAACAAAGAAGGGGAAGTGGTCGGCGAAAAAACGCTCCACCCCGACGTTCTGTAGGCCGATGGAGTTTATCATTCCGTGGCGCTCCTCCCAGACACGCGGCAGCGGGTTGCCGTTGTGGGGCCCCGCGGAGAGCCCCTTTGTCACGCAGGCACCCATGGTCTCAACCCCCCAGAGCGGCTCTATCTCCACCCCGTAACCCAGCGTACCCGAGGCGTTCATTACCGGGTTTCTGAGCATCTTTCCAAAAAGTTCTACAGCGATAGATCCCATAAGCTGAACACCGGCCCTTCTTTGCATACCCTTTTATAGGGGTTTGTCTCGTCCCTGGTAGCAACGACGCACCCGAAGCACAGCCCCATCCCGCAGGCCATTCTTTCCTCGACGGAAACCTGGCAGGGAACCCGGTCCGGCTCGAGGAGGGTCTTCAAGCTTTTGACCATACCGGCAGGCCCGCAGGCGAATATCTCAACGTCCTTCCCCTGGTAGGCGCCAAGATGCTCTCCAAGGAGCGCCACCACGTCACCCTTGAATCCGCTGGAACCATCGAGTGTCGATGCCAGAACGCGAGGGCCCTTCAGGCCTTCGGCTAAAAAAAGCTCCTCTTTCCCGCCGACGCCGAGCAGCAGTGTTGCCTTACCGCCAAGTTTTTTAAGGAGCATCCTGACACCGGCAAAACCGATCCCGCCGGCGACGACAATGTAGGCATCTTTCTTTTTCACGGTAAAGCCGCGGCCGAGCGGGCCCAGCACCATAACGGGCGCCCCCTTCCGGGCCTCTCTCAAAGAAGCGGTGCCCTTCCCAACGATCCGGTACATGATCGTAAGCGTTCTGCCCCGTGAATCGTAGATACTGAAGGGCCTGCGAAGAAATACCTCGCTGCCGGGCACTTTCAGCATGATGAACTGACCGGGGGATATCCTCCCCGGGGGTCTTTCGAGCTTCGCTGTGAGCCGGTAGTACCCGGCGGCCACGTTAACGTTCTCTATGATCTTTCCGGGTGTGTCGTCCATGATCCATTCTCAAATCCTCCCGCACTCCGGGGGATATAACATTATATATAAGGCAGCGATGTATTCGGTATCGGATTTTAACCCGTAAGGCGCCTGCGGTGCAACCCAAATCTCTTACAGCGAGAGCTTCATGACGAGGGCGTCCTCGCCGCTCTCCTGATAATACCCCTTCCTTCTTCCAACCATCTCAAAGCCGAGCTTTTCGTAGAGGCACCGGGCAGACCTGTTGCTTTCGCGGACCTCAAGGAAGCATTCCTCTATGGAGTGTTCGCGGGCAAAGGCAAGGACACGGTACATAACCGTCCGCGCCAGGCCCTCTCTCCTGAAGTCGGGGTGAATGGCGATGTTCATGATGTGCATTTCCGGGCCGGCGTAATAAAAGACAATATACCCGAGGATGCCTTTGTTCCCCTCGATGACGAGGCTTTGGGCGACAGGTGACGCCATTGTCTGCTCGAACATCCCCCGCGTCCAGGGCGCAACAAAGCAGGAGCGTTCGATCTTAAGGACCCCGGGGAGGTCTTCGGGAACCATCCTGCGCATTTCCGCCCGTATCCCGCCGGTTGCCATTCAATCCGGCTCCCCGGTGTTGATCATTTCCAGCGCCTCGCAGGTGTTGATGTTGGAAAAGACCCGGTATTCACCATTGTGAAAACAGGGGTGGTCGTCAATGGTCTTTACCGTCACATAGGGGAGGATGCCCGTTATCTTAAGCCGCCCCTGGCCTATGAGCCTTAAAAGAGGGGCAATGCAGGAACGCCGGTAGATGGCGTGAAGGGGTTCGTAATGCCCACCGATCTTCGGGATCGTAATGTCCTCGCCCCCTGCCGCCGAGGTCATGTAGCGGATCGCCTCCCCGGAGAGAAAGGGCATGTCGCAGGCAACAACAAAGACACGGGGAAACCTCGAATGGATAAGGGCTGTCGCTAACCCCACCATGGGGCTGTGCAGCGGAAAAATATCCTTCACCACGGGGGCATCGACTCCGTCTATGGCCTCGTGGAGGGATGAAACGACAATAATGTCGGCGAAAACCCCTCTTACCGTATCATAGACCCCCTTGACCAGGGTTGCTCCCTTAAAGGGCGCTTCTGCCTTGTCGCGGCCCATCCTTCTGCTTCTGCCGCCCGCCAGTATGGCGCAGGTAATATCCATGCAATCTTATTATCATCTTTTGCCGGCAATAGTAAAGCCTGCCTTTTTATTTCGTAAGGTCTGGTGATCGTTGAAACATAAAAAAGGGTTTTCACCGGAGTGAAAACCCTTTTTTGATCTTAACAATTATTTATTATGAGATGGTTTTCAGTTTTTCCTGAAGGTTCTTGGTGAATTCTTTTTCTGTGTCCTTCGCCTTCGCCCTCATGATCCTGTCGCCGAACATGGCGAGTTTGCCGACGATGTTGACGTCCGTCTTGTAGGTGACCTCGACTTCGCCTGTGCCTGTTTCTTTGAGATCAACGACGCTTTTCTGCTTGAAGTGGCCGAGCTTCGTCATATCTTCGCCTTCGCCTTCGATCTCGATGTGGGTCGGTTTGTTGATAACGGTCATCTTGTTTATGAACTTCAGCCTTGCCTTGATGGGGCCCACCTTCTGCTTCACAATGCATTCGTATGACGTGTCATCGATCATATTCACCGACTCTGCGCCCGGCAGGCATGTAAGGATCGTATCCGGTTTAAGCAGAAAATCGAAGAGCTTATCGATTGGTGCCTTTAGGGTAAATCCGCCCTCTATGACCATGGAAATTCCTCCTTGTGTTAATTATCAAGCCCTGGGGGCTCTTTTATTATTCTTACAGCTTGTCCTGTGCCTTCTCTATGAGGTCCGACAGGATCTCGTAGCTCTTGTTGCCCGGCTCGGTGGTCTGCGCAAGAAGGAGCTCGATATATGAGTAGCCCTGTGATTCGATCCATGCCCTGTGCGCCTTGTCGCCGGTACCGAACATGTGCCGCGCCACCTGTTTGCTGTTTGGCCATTCTTTTTTGCATGCTGGACATTTAAAGCTCACGGTATACCTCCTTTTTTATCTCAAAAACTATTTTTTTGCTTCCTCTTCCTTCTTCTCCTTCAAGGCCTTGCGGATCCTCTCGGGGGTGATGGGAAGCTCTTTCATCTGAATGCCCAGCGCATTGAATATCGCGTTGCCAAGGGCTGCAGCCGTCGGGTTCGTGAGGCCTTCGCCGGCCTCTTTGGCTCCGTATGGCCCTTCCGGTTCGTAGGTATCGATCTCAATAATGCCGGTTGGGGCATCTCGGGTGCCTTGATGATCTTGTAGTCGACAAGGTTCGGGTTCATGAGCTTGCCGTCCTCAAAGGGCATATCTTCCAGGTACGCGTAACCGAGGGCCATAGAGGCTGCGCCTTCAAGCTGGCCGATAAGGCCAAGCGGGTTGATCGGCTGGCCGCAGTCGTGGGCCGTCATGACCTCGTGAACCGTGATCTTTCCTGTTTCGGGATCGATCTCGGCGTCAACGGCCTGCATCATGTAGCTGTATGCGGGAGATATCATGCCCTTTCTGTGAGGCGTATAGTAGCCCCTGCCGACGATGCGCTGGCCGTCTTTTCCGCGGAGCGCCTTCTTGACGAGATCTTCGAAATAATCGATACCTCTCTCGGGACGGGCAACGATGTGCACCCACCTGTCCTTGATGTCAAGGTCGTAGACGATGTTGATGCCCATCTCTGCGTAGGCAAACTCGAGGAGCTGTTTCTTCGCGTCTTCACAGGCCATCTTGACGGCGTTGCCCGCCATGAGGGTCTGTCTCGATCCCCAGGCGCCGAGGTCGGCCGGGCAGTGGTCTGTGTCGCCGGAGTGGACCTTGATGTCCTCCATCTTCACACCGAGCGTCTCGGCCGCGATGATGGCCATGGTGGTGTTGGAACCCTGTCCGATGTCCTGGCAACCGACGTGAAGTTCCACGGTGCCGTCAACGTTGATGGTGACAACGGCCGAGGAGAATGAATAGGGTGAGTCGAACCAGTTGAAGATACCGCCCGACATAAAACCGCAGGAGGAGATACCGATGCCCCTGTTCGGCTGGCAGTTTGCCTTTGCTCTTTACCCATTTCTCGATCTCGTTGATGCACTGCTCAAGACCGCAGCTCGCGATGAATGCCTGGCCCGGGACTTCGTAGCCCTCGGTGTGGCCGTTCTTCCTTCTTACTTCAAAGGGGTCGAGTCCCATGTCGGCGCATATCCAGTCGATCTGCTGCTCGGAACAGAACATGGCCTGGGGGGCTCCGAAACCGCGCATCGATGTTGACGGCAGGGTGTTCGTGTAAACCCTGTAGCCGTCATAGCGGTAGCCTCTCCATTTATAGGGGAAGGAGTGGAAGAAACCCGAGAGGTAAAGGGCTGTTGCGCCCATGCCTGTGTATGCCCCGCCGTTGGAGAACATGCGGGACTCGCGGGCACAGAACGTGCCGTCTTTTTTGATACCCGTTCTGACATAGTAGAACATCGGGGTCCTTCTCTTTGAGGCGATGAAGTCTTCCTCGCGGGTGAAAACGACCTTGACGGGTTTGTGGAGCTTCATGGACATGACGGCGCTGCAGAACATGGCCGCGTCAAGCTCGAACTTGCCGCCGAAGCCGCCGCCGACGTACGGGGCCAGAACGCGGACATCGCCTTCGCGAAGCCCGAGGACGCCCGCAAGGAGGCCCTGTGTATAGTAAGCGGACTGGGTGGATGCCCAGACGGTGAGTTTGCCTTCCGGTGTAAAGCTCGAAACGGCGGCGCGGGTTTCCATGCACATATGGGCCTGGCCGGAGCATTTGAACCAGTCTTCCCTGATATAGTCTGCTTCTTCGAATGCCTCGTCCACATCGCCCCACTCGATGTGGCGCGTGACGTTGACGTTCCTTTCAACGCCTTCGTGGATCGTGGGCGCTTCCTTCTTGATCGCTTCCAGCGGTTCGTAGACGGCGGGGAGGACTTCGTATTCCACGTCGATGAGGTCGAGGGCCATCTCGGCGATCTCTTCCGTCACCGCGGCAACGGCCGCAACGGGCTCGCCGATGTAGCGGACCTTCTCAAGCGGGAGGATCTGCTCGTCGCAGAGCTCTTCGTAGCGTCTCCAGATGCCCTGTTTGATGCCCAAGGGTGTCCTTGCCGGTCACGACCGCCTTCACGCCGGAGAGCGCCAGGGCCCTTGTTGCGTCGATGTTTATGATCTTCGCGTGGGGGTGTGGGCTGCGGAGGATCTTTCCGTAGAGCATACCGGGAAGTGTTACGTCAAATGTGTAGGTCGCCCTGCCGGTTACCTTCGCAATGCCGTCTATGTTGTGCACTGGTGTGTTGATGACAGAATATTTTGCGTGACTCATATCACTCCTCCTTGTATTTGCCTTGCGCAACAGCGTCAATGGCCCTTACGATGCTGTTGTACCCTGTGCACCGGCAGACGTTGCCTTCGATGCTTTCACGGATCTCTTGCTCGGAAGGTTTCTTGCCTCCGAGCTCATTGAGAAATGCGGTCGAGGACATGAGCATCCCGGGCGTACAGAAACCGCACTGATAGGAACCGTTGTCAAGAAAGGCCCTCTGGATCGGGCTCAGCTTGCCGTTCACTTCGAGGCCTTCCACTGTCGTGACCTCCATGCCTTCACACTGAATGGCAAGGACGGAACAGGACTTCACCGACATACCGTTCACGTTCACCGTGCATGCGCCGCAGGATACCGTATCGCAGCCCCTCTTTGTGCCGGTAAAGCCGAGATGGTCCCTGATCACTTCCACAAGCAATGTTTTTGGATGTATATAAACTTCGTATTCGTCACCGTTAACTTTAAAACGCAGTACCTGCTTTTCCATATCTCTCCTCCTTAAGCAGCTTTCTGGGCTTGTTCAAAGGCCTTTTTCAGCATCCTCTTGGTGAGAACGCCCAGAACGTGCCTTCTGTGGTCTTCAGACGCGTGGATGTCCGCAACGGGCTGAGCTTCCTCGGAAGCGATCTTGCCGGCCTCGGCGAACAGCTTGTCGTCAAGCTTCTTGCCCTTCAAGAGGTCTTCGGCCTTCGTTACTCGCAGCGGTGTCGAGCCGGCGTTGCCGAGAACGATCCGGGCATCCTTGCAGGTGCCGTCGGCATTGAGTGTCACCGATGCGGCGGCCGCTACGATCCCCATGTCGCTGTCAAGGAGGTTGAATTTCTGATAGGCGCAGCCGAACTTCGGCTCCGGTGCAGGAACGTGCAATTCGAGAACAAGGTCGCCGTGCTCCATCTTTGTCTCGAAATAGTCGACAAAGAACTCGTCGAGGGCCATGGTCGTTTCGCCATTGGCATTGCCGAACTTGATGTTGGCCTTGAGCGCAATGAGCACGGGGGCGGGGTCGCCGGCCGGGTCGGCATGGGCAATGTTCCCGCCGATGGTGCCCCAGTTGCGCGTCTGGATGGAGGCGAGCTTGCCTTCCATCGCCGCGAGAACGGGGTATTTTTTCGCGATAACATCCGATTTCTCGATCTCGCGGTGGGTTGTCGTTGCGCCGATCCTCAGGCCATCATTGTCGTCGAACTTGATGTAGCTCAGTTCTTTGACGTGCTTGATGTCAAGGAGGTATTCGGGGGCGAGCATGCCCTGTCTCATAACGATCAACAAGGACTGGCCGCCGCAGATGACCTTGCAATCATCATGCTCCGCGTACATGGCAAGCGCTTCTTTCAGGCTTGCGGGCTTTAGGTAATGAAAATCGTTGATCATAATCCTCTCCTTTCTATTGGTTCTTTTTCTTCAACATTACTTAGCGGTTGAGCTCAGTCTTGCTTCAAAGCAGCAAATTCCTTCTCGATACCGTATTCCTCGACGTTGTTTATGCAGAGCGGGCCGACCTCTATTTTTTCCGGCATCCCGAACGTTTTGTCGCGACCCTTGTTCTTTCCGGCGGACTCAAACTCCTCCAGGCGATCGGGATCAAAGGAACTTCCCTTGTAAGCCTTGGAATAACAGAGGTAATAGTGCCTTCCGCGATAGATCGCGCATTCTATGCAGGCGGTTCCCGAAATAGGACATAATATTTTATGCTTAGCCATGCCGACACCTCTTGAGAGAAAGTAATAATACAATGAAGAGTATTATATGTCAAAATAATTAACGAAATTTGCCATAAAAGTCAAGTTATTTTTTACCATGATAAACACGGGTTTATATTGCTTAATATTGCAGGGTTTTATGAGAGACATGCTGTTCATCATGATGAACAATTATTTCAGGCCTGGTCTTTTTTGCCTAAATGTGTTGACAAAAGCCATTCTGTTTACTATAAAGAGAGAAAATCATATCTCAGGAGGGGTTTTATGAAACGGTTTTTCGGCGTAAAATGTTTACTTTTGGTTTTCTTTGCTGCAATCCTCATCGCCTCTTTTCCTCTCATGGCGTCGGCGCAGAAGGTCGTAACATTGAACTTCTCGAACTTCTTCCCGGCACCGCACAAGAACAGCATTATCATGGACCAGTATTGTAAGGAGATCGAAAAGAGATCCGGCGGAAAGGTCAAGATAACCTATTTCCCGGGTGGTACTCTGACACCGGCCGCGCAGACCTATGACAACGTAGTGAAGGGGATCGCCGACATCGGTGAGAGCGTTTTTGCTTACACTCGTGGCAAATTCCCCATGATCGAGGTCTTCGACCTTCCCCTTGGCTACAAGAGCGGCGTTCAGGCAACGAACCTGGTCAACGCCTTCTACGCAAAGTTCCAGCCGAAAGAGCTCGGCGAAGTTAAGGTCCTTTACCTCCACGCCCATGGCCCGGGCATCCTCCACACCAAGAAACCCGTTAAGACCATGGCAGACCTGAAAGGCATGAAGATCCGCGCCACCGGTCTTGCCGCCAAGATCGTTCAGGCGCTCGGCGCAGCACCCGTTGGAACGACCATGCCGGAAACCTACGATGCGCTTCGCACCGGTGTTGCCGACGGCGCCATGGCGCCCGTGGAAGCACTCCAGGGCTGGAAGTGGGGTGAAGTTATTAAATCAACGACACAGAATTTCGGTTCCGCCTACACAGCCAGTATGTTTGTCATCATGAACAAGGCGAAATGGAACTCCCTGCCCCCCGACGTCCAGAAGGTCTTTGAGGAAGTCAGCAAAGAGTGGGCAGTGAAACAGGGCAAGGTCTGGGACGAGATCGACAAGGAAGGTTATGCCTTCACGAAAAAGAGGGGCAACCAGGTCATCGCCCTCACGCCCCAGGAAGATGCAAAATGGGCCAAAGCCGTTAAACCACTCCTTGATGAATACGTAGCGGCAGCAAAATCAAAAGGCGCTGACGGTGGTGCGGCACTGAAGTTCTGCGTGGATTTTCTGAAAAAGAATCCGTAATTCACCGTACCTGCATAGCACAAACGGGGGGCTCAAAAGAGCCCCCTTTTTATTGTCTCTTTATTTTTGGGCGATGACCATGGACCACAATAACCGCTCTCGTCTTTACAAGAAGGCTCTTCGCCTTGAATGCTTCACCGTTGGCTATAACATCCTGGAGGCCCTGGCATCCATTTTTTTCGGTTGCCTGGCCGGCAGCATCGCCCTTGTCGGATTCGGCCTCGACAGCATTGTGGAGTCGCTGTCGGGCGTCATCCTGATCTGGCGCCTGTCAAAAGGGGAAGGCCTCACCGGCGAGGAAGGGGAGCGGGTAGAGAAAAAGGCCGTGCGGTTCGTGGCGATCACTTTTTTTGTGCTCGCCGCCTATATTCTCTTTGAATCGATCAAAAAGCTCGCTGCCCGTGAGGCACCCGACCCGTCGCTTCCCGGCATTATTGTTGCATCTGTTTCCCTTGTTGTCATGCCTGCCATTTCCTTTAAAAAACGCACCTATGGCCGGTCTCTCGGGAGCAGGGCCCTTGTTGCCGATTCAAAGGAGACCCTCGCCTGCGCCATGCTTTCCCTGGCGTTGCTCACCGGCCTCCTGCTCAACTACCTTGCCGGACTGTGGTGGGCAGATCCCCTTGCCGGCATATTGATAGTGGCTTTTCTCGTCAAGGAAGGGTGGGAGCTTTGCGGGGAGGAAGAAGATGACCAATGAAAGACGAGGAGGTTTAGCGGGATTTTGGTAACTTGATTTTTTGGTTGTTCTTTTGGTTATTGTGATTTGATTATTGGTTATTATGGTCGTTTTGCCAGGTCCAGGAAGTTTCTCAGCAGCTGCAACCCCAGCCTCTGGCTCTTCTCCGGATGGAACTGGCAGGCAAAGAGATTGCCCTTCTCCAGGGAAGAGGTAAAGGCCCCGCCGTAATCGGTGGTCGTGGCGGTGACACTTTCTTCATCCGGGGCACAGTAATAAGAATGGACAAAATAGAAAAAGTCGCCATTTTTGATGCCCCGCAACATTGCGCTCTCTTTTACGATGTCGATGCCGTTCCAGCCCATGTGTGGAACCTTTACGTGCCCGGTAAACCTGGGCACAGAGCCTTTTATGACACCGAGGCCCTTGACGCCGGGCGTTTCTTCGCTTGAATCAAAGAGTATCTGCATGCCAAGGCATATTCCAAGGTATCTCTTGTTTTTCCGAATGTGTTCTTTTATTGTGGCGGCAAGACCTTTGTCTTCAAGGTTCTCCATGCACTTGCCGAAGGCCCCTACCCCGGGGAGCACAATGGTGGGGGCGCGCTCAATGACAGCTGGATCCCCGGAAACGGTAACATCGGCGCCCAGCTTAGAAAATGCGTTGAGAACGCTTTTCAGGTTGCCCATGCCGTAATCGACAACGACGATCATTTTACAGAACGCCTTTCGTGGAGGGCACCCCTTTGATGCGTTCGTCCTTTTCCACGGCTTCCTTGAGGGCCCGGGCGAAGGCCTTGAAGACGGCCTCTGCTTTGTGGTGGAGATTGCTTCCGTAGAGGAGGTTCACGTGAAGGGCCAGTTTTGCCTCGTTGACAAAGGCCTGGAGAAACTCCTTAACCACATCCACATCGAACCCGCCGGTCCTTCCCTGGAGCTTTCCCTTCCAGACAAAGGCGGAGCGTCCCGATAGATCTATCGCGACCATGCAGAGCGCCTCGTCCATGGGAACGACTGGCCGAGCCGTAACGTTTTATCCCTTCCATGCCGCCAAGGGCATCCCTTAGGGCCGCTCCCATGGCGATACCCACGTCTTCAACGGTGTGGTGGTTGTCCACGTCGATGTCTCCCTTTGCCTTCACTTCTAGGTCAAAGAGGCCGTGTTTCGCGAAGAGGCTCAGCATGTGGTCGAAAAATGGTATTCCCGTTGATATCTTATATTCGCCGCCACCGTCCACGTTCCACGATACAACGATGGACGTCTCTTTCGTGGCTCTTTTTACCTTCGCCTTCCTCACCATAGGTCCCCCCATTACATGATCACCTTGTTCAGCGGGTATTCCACGATCCCCTGCGCCCCCGCCCTTTTCAGGTCGGGTATAATGTCCCTTACAACCTTTTCGTCTATGATGACCTCGATGGCGACCCATTTTTCATCGGAGAGGTTCGATACCGTCGGCGTGTGGAGAGATGGAAGTATTTCGGTCACCTTCGCGAGCTTGTTCCTGGGGATGTTCATCTTGAGCCCCACCTTTTCCTCGGCAAGAAGGGCGCCCCTCAAAAGGATAACGATGTTTTCCATCTTCCTTCTTTTCCAGGGGTCCTTCCAGGCCTCCCTGTTGGCGATGAGGACGGTTTCCGATTCGAGGATCGTCTCGACTATCCTCAGGTTATTGGCAACAAGGGACGCTCCCGTTTCCGTTACCTCCACGATGGCGTCTGCCAGAAGCGGCGGTTTCACCTCTGTGGCACCCCAGGAAAATTCTACCGCGGCATCGATGCCCTGTTTTTTCAGGTATCGTTTGGTGAACCCGACAAGTTCCGTCGCTATCTTCTTCCCCTTCAGGTCCTTCACTTTTTTAACAGGCGAACTGTTGGGAACGGCCACGACCCACTTGACGCCCCTGAAGCCGACCTTTCCATACCTGAGGCGGACAAGCTCCACCACCTTCGCGTCCTGCTCCATGACCCAGTCGAGCCCGGTTATGCCCATGTCGAGGATGCCGTCTTCCACATAGCGGGCCATTTCCTGTGCCCTTATCACAAGGCCTTCCATCTCGTTATCGTCTATTGTGGGGACATAGGAGCGTTCGCGGAGCTTTATATTGTACCCGGCGTTTTTAAAGAGCGTAAATGTTGATTCCTGCAGGCTTCCTTTCGGCAGGCCGATCTTCAGTTTCATCTTCATCAGGGCTCC
The DNA here is from genome assembly GCA_963816115.1 of uncultured delta proteobacterium. Lineage (GTDB taxonomy): Bacteria > Desulfobacterota > Syntrophorhabdia > Syntrophorhabdales > Syntrophorhabdaceae > Delta-02. The sequence continues at coordinate 365,189 of CAWFIZ010000003.1, forward strand.
TTTCTTGCCTCGATCGCTTCACCGTGCGCCGACAGGCCTTCTATCCTTGAGAGCCTTGCGGCCCTGTCACCAAACTTTTCGATAAATTGTTTCTCTATTTTAACAACTACCTTGCTCTTTGTAAACCGGTCCACGGAAAGACCGCCCGAAAACCTTCCAGCCCCACCGGTGGGGAGTACGTGGTTCGTCCCAATGTAGTAATCACCCATGGCAACGGTCGTTAAGGGCCCGACGTAGATGATCCCCGGATACAGGATGGATTCGGCGCACCCTTCGTCACCGAAGAGCTCCATGTGCTCCGGTGCGATCCGGTTTATTGCATCGATGGCAAGCCTCACATCCGCGAAATGCACCAGAAAACCATTGTGCTCAAGGGCTTTCTCGATCGTTTCCCTTCGCACGCTGGTGCCGATCATCCGCCTTATCTGTTCCGTAACCTCATCAAGGTGCTCACGGGAAGAGGAAAAGAGGCCCACCAAGGCAAGCTCGTCGTGCTCTGCCTGGGAGAACATGTCTCGGGCCAGCGTCTTCGGCGAATGGGCCTCTGTGCAGAGTATTATGAGCTCCGTGGGGCCCGCCAGCATATCTATGCCGACGCATCCGTAAACGTCCCGCTTGGCCTCCTCGACATAGGCGTTGCCCGGCCCGACTATCATATCCACCCCGGGGACACTGTCCGTCCCGTAGGCAAAGGCATAGATGGCCTGCGCCCCTCCGATGCGGTAGATGTCCCCGATCCCCAGCAGCCTTGCCGCCGCCGCGACATGGTCGTTGATCCTTCCACCCGGCCCCGGCGTGGCGACAAATATCTCTTTTACGCCGGCGATCTGCGCGGGAACGGCACCCATGATAAGCGACGAGGGATACGCCGCCGTCCCGCCCGGGACATAGATCATTGCCCGCTCGACGGGAACGGGTTCTTCCCGGACAAAAAGGCCTTTTTTTCGGTAGGTCCTCTTCGGCATTTTCTGACCTTTGTGGTAGGACGCAACGTTCCTGATCATCCCCTTCAGGACCTGGAGGTCTCTTTTGGGGACCCTCGAGGCGCCCTCGTCGATCTCCTCCGCGGTGAGCCTGAGGGGGTAGCGCCTGTCCCAGGCGTCCCAGGCGATGGAAAAATCCACAACCGCTTCGTCGCCGCGTTTCAGGACGCCTTCCCTTACCTTCGAAACGACGTCGCGAACATCACGTTTCTTTCTTTCTCTGCCGGTCTTTACGAAGGATATTAGGCTGTCGTACTCCCTTTCAAGGTCCCAGATTCTCATCTTTTCTCCTCACGATCTTTGCGCCGAGGTTCTGCAGTTTTTCTTCTATCTTCTCATAGCCCCGGTCTATATGGTATATCCTCGAGACCTCTGTCTTGCCGTATGCCGCAAGACCGGCGATAATGAGCGACGCGCTGGCCCGCAGGTCCGTGGCCATCACCTTTGCGCCCGATATGGACTCTACGCCGTTCACTATGGCCGTATTGCCTATTACCCTTATGTCCGCCCCCATTCTGCGGAGCTCCGCGACGTGCATCATCCTGTTTTCAAATATGGTTTCCGTTATTGCGCTGACCCCCTTCGACATCGTCATAGGCGCCATGATCTGCGCCTGCATGTCTGTGGGAAAACCCGGGTAGGGGATTGTTTTCACGTCCACCGACAGGGGCCGTTTTTTTGTCATGGAGGCCTTTATCGTGCTTCCGTCGCGGATTATCTCCATACCCGTTTCTCTGAGCTTGTCAATGACGGCCTTTATGTGCTCCGGCGCACAGTTCTCGAGGATTATGCTGCCGCGTGTCATGCAGCAGGCGGCGAGAAATGTCCCGGTCTCGATCCTGTCCGGAATGACGTCATAGGAGCAGGGCGTAAGTTCGTTTACGCCCTTTATCCTTATTATCTCGGTTCCTTCCCCGTCGATGCGGGCGCCCATTTTTTTTAACATCCTCGCAAGGTCGACCACTTCCGGCTCCCGGGCGGCATTTTCTATAATCGTTTCGCCCTTTGCCAGGACCGATGCCATGAGCATGTTCTCTGTCCCGCCAACCGTTACCGTATCAAAGATTATCCGGGCGCCTTTGAGCGTTTTAGCGGTAACGTCAACATAGCCTTCCCTGATCTTCACCTCGCATCCGAGCGCTGAAAGCCCCTTCAGGTGGAGGTCGATGGGTCTCTCCCCTATGGCACATCCGCCGGGATAGGACACGGTGGCCCGCCTCAGTCCGCCAGTGAGCGACCCCAGGACCAGGACGGATGCCCGCATCTTTTTTACCAGCTCGTAGGGCGCAACGTGATTGTCAACGCCCGTCGTGTCTATGCTGATAGCGTGGTCGCCTTGCCACTCACACCTGCCGCCCAGGATATTGAGGAGGTTTATCATGGTTGTAACGTCTTTCAGGCGCGGCACGTTGCCTATCAGGTAGGCCCCCTTCTGCAAAATGGTCGCGGCCAGCAAGGGAAGAACGGCGTTTTTGGAGCCGCTTATCCTGACCTTCCCCTTAAGCCTTTCCCCGCCTTCTATGATAAATTTATCCATGTCCCACCAAAACCCTTTCCCTGCCTGAATAGTCTTTTTTTATGTCCACCGTCAACCCTGCGCCGGCGAGCATGGCACCCACCTTTTTTGCCTGCGTTGACGAGCCGATCTCAACGAGGACGTAGCCGTCGTGTCTCAAATGGCCGGGCAATCCCGGAACAAAGCGTCTGTAGATATCCATGCCGTCTTTCCCGCCCCATAGGGCCCTCTTGGGCTCGTACTGCCTGACATCGGTCATGAGGGTATCCCATTCGTCGCCCGCAACGTAGGGAAGGTTGGCAAGGATCATGTCGAACTTCGCACCGCGGCTTATCCCACCGAAAAGGTCACAGCATAGAAAGCGCGTCCTTTGGGACACCCCCATTGCATCGGCATTCTTTCTCGCGACCCTTAGGGCTGCCGGCGATATGTCGACACAGACAACCCGGCTGGCTGAATGCTTCGCTATTGTGATCCCTATCGCGCCGGAACCCGTCCCCATGTCAAGAACGGCCCCCTCCTTCTTTTTGCCTATTATTTTCAGGGCTTCCTCCACAAGGATTTCTGTCTCCGGCCTCGGGATGAGGACATTCTTGTTCACGAAAAAGTTCTCTGAGAAGAACTCCCGGTCCTCGGTGATATATGCCAGCGGCTTGCCCGCCGTGCGTTCATCGAGGCACCTTCTCACAACCAGGAGCGTTCTTTCGTCTATCTCTCTGTCCATATTCCCAAGAATCTGCTCTTTCGTGAGGTTGCATGCGAAAGAGACGGACGCGACAATATCCGTCGTGGATAAACCTTTCTCTTCTGTAAAATGATCTGCCTGATCTTCAATGGGGGTTATCCTTTCTTTAACGCTTCGGATTGAAAATGAGATGCTACAGGGCCGATCATGTCCTCGATGTATCCGTTCAGTATGTCCTGCAGCTTGTAGAGGGTAAGCCCGATCCTGTGGTCGGTAACGCGCCCCTGGGGAAAATTGTACGTTCTGATACGTTCGCTGCGATCACCGGTTCCCACCTGTTTCTTTCGTTCGTCGGAGATTTCCTGCTCCTTTTCGCTTTCCATCTTTTCCTTGAGCCGGGCCCGCAGGACCCTCATGGCCTTTGCCTTGTTCTTGTGTTGCGATTTTTCGTCCTGGCAGGTCACCACCGTGCCCGTCGGTATATGTGTAATGCGGACGGCCGAGTCGGTTGTGTTTACGTGCTGGCCCCCCGGTCCGCTGCTGCGAAAAACGTCTATCCTTAGTTCGTCGGGGTTTATGCTCACCTCAAGCTCTTCCGGTTCGGGCAGCACCGCTACGGTTACCGTCGATGTGTGGATCCTTCCCTGCGCTTCTGTTTCGGGCACCCTCTGCACCCGGTGGACACCGCTTTCGTACTGCAGGGTGTTGAAGGCGTCCTTTCCTTCAATCACCACAATCACCTCTCGGAAACCCCCGAGGTCGGATATGCTGGAGCTCATAAGCTCTGTCTTCCAGCGCATCGGTTCGGCGTATTTCATATAGGAAAAAAGGTCCCTTGCAAAGAGCGCCGCCTCTTCGCCGCCCGTGCCGGCCCGTATTTCGAGGAAGATGCTTTTTGCCTGTTTCTCCGTCTTTTTAAGGAGCTTGTCCCGAAGGGCGCCTTCGATCCTTTCCCTCTGCAATTCAAGGCTGGCAAGTTCTTCCCGGGCAAGGGCTTTCATCTCCTCGTCCGATTCGTGGCCGAGGAGCTCCGTCGTTTTCTCGAGTTCGCCTTTTTTCCTTCCATTCCCGGTAAATGTCGACTACCTCTTTGAGTTCGGTCCGTTCCTTGGCAAGCTTTTTGTACTCTTCCATGTTGGCGAGGGTCTCGGGCCTTGCCATTTCCGCCTCAATGTCTTCGAAGCGCCTTTCGATCTCAACCAGTCTTTCAAACATTACTTCTGTTTTTTGCCGTACTTTCCTTTCAAATTTTTCAACCTGGCCTGCGGAATCAAGGCGTTTTTCTTTGCCCGTAAAAACCGGGTGGCACTTCGCGCATATTTCTACGTTGATCTTTTCCCTTACCGAAAGGGTTTCAAATGTGTACCCGCAGGAGCACTTTACCGTCGCTGTTTTAAGTTCCGGGTGAATACCCTTTTTCATTTTATCCTCCTTTGCTCATTGAATAGAGAAAATCTTTATTGGATTCGGTGTCTGACAGTTTTTCCAGGAGAAACTCCATGGCCTCTACCGGGTTCATGGGCTGAAGCACCTTTCTTAGAAGCCATATGCCTGGAGATCGCTGTTGTCGAGGAGCAGTTCTTCTTTTCTGGTGCCCGATTTGTTGATGTCAATGGCGGGAAACACCCTCTTCTCCGCCAGCTTTCTGTCGAGATATATCTCGGAGTTACCCGTTCCCTTAAACTCTTCAAAAATTACCTCGTCCATCCTGCTGCCGGTGTCGATAAGGGCCGTGGCGACGATCGTAAGGCTGCCCCCCTCCTCGATGTTCTTTGCCGCGCCGAAGAAGCTTCTCGGTTTTTGCATCGCCGAGGCGTCGATACCGCCGGAGAGGATCTTTCCGCTTGAAGGCACCACGGTGTTGTAGGCCCTGGCGAGCCGGGTTATGCTGTCAAGGAGGATCACCACGTCTTTTTTGTGCTCAACGAGCCTTTTTGCCTTTTCTATGACGATTTCCGCGACCTGGACGTGCCTTGTGGCCGGCTCGTCAAAGGTGGAGCTTATTACCTCCCCCTTTACGGAGCTCATCATGTCCGTTACTTCTTCGGGGCGTTCATCGATGAGGAGGACTATAAGGTATATCTCCTTGTGGTTCTTCGTTATGCTGTTCGCTATGGACTGGAGGAGCATTGTCTTCCCCGTTCTTGGCGGGGCCACAATGAGCGCGCGCTGTCCTTTTCCGATGGGCGTGAAAAGATCCATGACCCTTGTGGACATGTTGTCGTGGGCGATTTCGAGCATCGCCCTTTCGTCGGGATATATGGGCGTCAGGTTATCAAATATGATCTTGTCGCGAACGACGCTGGGGTCATCAAAGTTGATGGATTCCACCTTCAGGAGGGCAAAATACTTTTCGTTGTCCTTCGGGGGCCTTATCTGGCCCGACGTTGTGTCGCCCGTTCTGAGGCCGAACTTCTTTATCTGCGATGGGGACACGTATATGTCGTCGGGGCCGGGAAGGTAGTTTGAGTCCGTAGATCTCAGGAAACCGAACCCTTCGGAGAGTATTTCGAGGACGCCCTCTCCGTAGACGATTCTCGTTCTTGTCCATATATGCCTGCAGTATCGAAAATATAAGTTCCTGTTTTCTCAGTCCCGAGGCGTTCTCGACGTTGAGGTCGCGTGCCATGTGGGTCAGTTCGCCAATTTTTTTGCTTTTTAGATCATTAAGGTGCATCGGGTTTTACCTCCCATTCTTTTATCCTTTCCAAAAGGTTTTCAATTTCTTTTTCGAGCTCTTCTCTGGTCCCGTTGTTGTGCACTACAAAATCGGCTTCTTTTTCTTTTTCCTCAAGCGGTATCTGGTGGGCTATCCTCTTTTCTGTGTCGTCGGCCGCCATACCTCTTTTCTTTAGTCTTTTTCTTATCTTGTCCATGTCGGCGGATACAACGACGGTCCTGTCGAGCTTCTTGTAGAGCCCGGTCTCGAAAAGAAGCGGCCCGTCGACCACGACCGCCGGCGCCCCTTTCTCCTCAAGTTCCCCGATCGTCCCCCAGAGCCGCTCCCTGACCCTCGGGTGTACTATCTCCTCAAGCTTCCTCAGCTTTTCCTTGTTTGTAAAGACGGCGTCCCTCAGCCTCTCCACAACTATCTCGCCGTTCACCACAAAACCGCTTCCCAGTTTCTCTGTTATCTCCTCTTGAACCTCTTTGAGCGTGAGCGTCTTTTTAGCGAGGTCGTCAAGGTCTATTACGGGGAGGCCTTTTCTCTTCAATGCGGCGGAGGCCGTTGTTTTTCCGCTTCCTATGATGCCGGTTATGCCGATGGTTATCATATGTCGAGGTTTCTGACGTTGAGCGCGTTTTCCTCGATAAAGGCCCTCCTTGTTTCTATGTTGTTACCCATGAGGACCGTGAAGACCTGGTCTGCCACCACGGCATCTTCGATGGCCACCTTCACGAGCCTTCTTCTTTCGGGGTTCATGGTCGTTTCCCAGAGCTGCACGGCGTTCATTTCTCCAAGGCCTTTATATCTCTGGATGTTGATCCCCTCTTTTCCCTTTTCCTGGATATATCTTATGAACTCGTCGGGGTCCATGCGAACGGGGGGCTTGTTCCCGTCGGTCACGCGCACACCCTCCTCATAAAAACCCCTCACGTCAACATACGCCCTGTATGCCTCTGTGTAATCGCCCACGGCGCACATCTCGTACTTTATCTTTGTCTCTCTTCCTTTCCCGTTGGGTGGGGCGGTTTCAATAAAGAACAGGTTGTGCTCCCTGTCTTTTGTCAGCTCACACCGGTAACCCTTTGAAACCAGGAACGAAAGGAGCTCGCCGAGCTTCTTGTCCTGCTGGAAGTCTTCTCTTTTTATTATATTGAACCTCATGAGGCCGATCGATATTTCCCTGTCTACCCCGTCAAAGAGTGAATTTCTGACGAAATATTCGACAACCTTTATCTTCTCAACCTTTTCCGCCAGGGCGGGGCCCTCCTGCGTGTCGCCATTGACAGCGCAGCGCGTCTTCTCCATACCCCTTTGCGTAATTACCTTCTCAAACTCATCCTCGTCCTTCGCGTAGGACTCCTTGCCCCCGGACTTTATCTTGTAGAGTGGCGGCTGGGCTATATACAGGTGCCCGTCGGTTATCAGGTCGGGCATCTGTCGATAGAAAAAGGTGAGCAGGAGTGTCCTTATGTGCGAACCGTCTACATCGGCATCTGTCATGATGATGACCTTGTGGTAGCGCAACCGCCCCTTGCTCTCCGCGCCGGAGCCGACAGCAAGGTAAATAGAGCGTATCTCCTGGTTGGTTAGCACCTTTTCCTGTCTCGACTTCTCCACGTTGAGTATCTTGCCTTTAAGCGGGAGAATGGCCTGTGTCTTCCTGTCCCTGCCCTGCTTTGCGGAGCCCCCCGCGGAATCGCCCTCGACGATGTAGAGCTCGCACTGCGCGGGGTCGCTTTCCTGGCAGTCGGCAAGCTTTCCGGGGAGAATGCCGCTCTCGATAAGGCTTTTGCTCTTTACGAGGTCCTTGGCTTTTTTTGCTGCCTCTCGAGCCCGGCGCGCCTCAAGGGCTTTCCCAACGATCGCCCGCGCTATTGCCGGGTTAAGCTCAAGGTATTCCCCGATCTTCTCGTTCAGGATAGATTCAACGAGACCCTTTATCTCGCTGTTCCCTAGCTTTGACTTCGTCTGCCCCTCGAACTGGGGGTTCTGCACCTTTATGGTCAACACCACGACGAGGCCTTCTTTTATGTCGTCGCCGGTCAGGTTTTCCTTGACCTTTCCCTGCATGTTGTTCTGAATGAAATTGTTGACGGACCTTGTCATTGCGCTCCTGAAACCCGCAACGTGAGTGCCGCCCTCCTTGGTGTTGACGTTGTTGACAAAACTGTAAATGTTCTCGTTGTACCCGTCGTTATACTGTATCGCCACCTCAATGAGGTCCAGGGTCTGTTTGGAGTTGGTTGCGTATATGGGCTCATCAAAAAGGACGGTCTTGTTGGCGTTCAGATATTTTACAAATGACCGTATGCCGCCCTCGTGCTTGAAATCCTGTTTCCTTCCCTTTCTTTCATCGTTCAGGATGATATGTATGCCGTTATTGAGAAAGGAGATCTCCCTCATTCTGTGCGCCAGGGTGTCATAGCTGTATTCGGTGGTTTCAAAGATGCCGGCGTCCGCCTTGAACTTCACCTTGGTGCCGGTGCTTCCCGTGTCACCTATCACGGCCAGGTCATTCATTCTGTTGCCATACTCATATCGTTGGAAGTAGACCTTTCCCTCTCTTTTTACCTCTACCTCAAGAAACTCGGAGAGGGCGTTAACGACGGAAAGGCCTACGCCGTGAAGGCCGGCGGAATACCGGTAAGTGTCCTTGTCAAACTTGCCACCGGCGTGGAGCATTGTGAGCACCACTTCAAGGGCGGACATATTCTCCGTGCTGTGCATCCCTACGGGTATGCCCCTGCCGTTGTCTTCAACGGTAACGCTGTTGTCTCGGTGTATCGTTATTGCTATTTTGCTGCAATACCCCTCCAGCGCCTCATCGACGCTATTATCGACAATTTCATAGATCAGGTGGTGCAGTCCTTCAACGGAGGTATTCCCGATATACATTGAAGGAACTTTTCTGACGGCGTCAAGACCGCCGAGCACCTTAATGTTTCCCGCTTCGTATTCGCTCATTTTTATATCCTTATGGGCATTACAATATTCTTGTAGTTCTCTGTTTCGCTCGTTTTGAAGAGTACGGCCCCATAGGTCTTTGGGGCTGATATTGTTATCTCTTCACTCTCCAGATGTGTTACCACATCTATCAGGAATTTCACGTTGAAGTTCATCGTCATTTCCTCGCCATCATACTTTATCGCTATTACTTCCCTTGCCTTGCCAATATCAGACTCGGCCTCTATTGTCATGTTATTCCCTGACAATGTCAGTTTCACGGGCTCTGATCTCCCTATTATGGAGGACACCTTTTTAAGGCCCCTGAAAAATATTTCTCTCTCTACATCCGCGGTATTCATATTTCCTGTCGGAAGGACGTTCTCATAATCCGGGAAATTGCCCTCTATCGTCCTTGATATGATCTTTATCTTTTCGGTGCTGAACTGGATATGCTTTTCGTCTATTGTTATCTTAACTTCCTCGTTCTCTTCTATTGCTTTTTCCACTTCACTTATTGACCTCTTCGGTATCGTTATTCCCTGGAATACGTTCAGACCCTGTACCTCCCTCTGGTAGAGCGCCATTCTGAAACCATCCGTTCCCACTACGGCTATTCTCCCTTCAAGTCCTTTCATGAACATTCCCGTCAGGATGTATCTCGTTTCATCAACAGACACCGCAAATTCCACTTTATCTATCATTTCAAGAAGAATGCTCCCCGGTACCACAAACTCTTCTTTTCCTGTTATCTCTTTCGTTTCAGGAAATTCTTCCGGGTCCTGCAGACTTAGTGATATTTCCGTCATCTTCTGTTTTATCGTCATCACATTATCTTCAAAAATAAAATCTATGTCCCCGCTGTCCAGTTCTTTCAATATCTCCAAGAACTTTCTCCCGTGAACAACAACCTTCTTCTCTACATCGGAAGTAAAGTTTATATAAGAGATTGCGCTGACCTCAAGGTCTGTGGAATAGACCGTTGTGCCCTTTTTTCCAAAATCGATAAGAATGTTTGACAGTATGGGCATGAGGGATCTTTTTTCTGTTATTGAAACGATCTTTGATATAGGGTGGAGTATCGTGTTCTTATCTAATATTATTTTCATATATTTACTCCTTAACCGTATATAAGTGTTGTTGAAATGTTGAAAAGAACGGAACATATCAGTATCATTAATAAAAACAGAAACGAGACATGTTGATAAATATAGGGATATTGTTGAATCATGAAGATTTTAACCTTTGAGTTATCTTTTCAACAGAGTTTTTTAACTCCTTTTTAACAACTATTTCACTTTCTATCTTTTTTATGGAATGGAGCACCGTAGCATGGTCTTTTCCACCAAACTTGTTACCAATACTGACAAGGGAGGAGTCGGTCATTTTCCTGGAGAGATACATCGCGACCTGACGGGGCGTTATTATTGATCTTATACGTTTGCTTGATTTTATGTCGGAGAGGGTGACAGAAAAATAGGAACAAACCTCTTTTAGGACCATATCTATAGTTACTTCCCTGTTCTTTTCCTTTATGATGTGGCCCATGATATTTTTAACGAGATCTATTGAAATAGAGGCATTGTTAAGGGACGCATATGCACCGACACGGATAAGGGTCCCTTCGAGTGAGCGGATCGAGTCCTCGGAATTCGTCGCAACAAAGAAGGCCACGTCAAGGGGCAGGTCTATTCTCTCTTGCTCGGCCTTTTTGTTCAATATGGCGACCTTTGTCTCTATATCCGGCGACTGTATATCCGCGACAAGGCCCCACTCAAACCGGGACTTAAGGCGTTCCTCAAAATTTTCAATATCCCTTGGGAATTTATCACTGGTGACAACTATCTGTTTCATATTGTCATAGAGCGTGTTGAACGTATGAAAAAATTCCGCCTGGGTTCTCTCTTTGCCGGCAATGAACTGGATGTCGTCTATAAGCAGGATGTCCATCTTCCTGAAGCGGTTTCTGAAATCCTCCATCTTTTCATAACGTATGGAATTAATCAGCTCGTTGGTAAAGGTTTCCGCGGTGATATAGCAGATTCGATCGGGGTTAATGGTGCCGTGGTTCAAAAGAAAGTTACCGATGGCGTTAAGGAGGTGTGTCTTGCCAAGACCGACCCCCCCGTAAATGAAAAGAGGGTTGTATGTCTTCCCGGGGTTTGTGGAAACAGCAAGGCACGCTGCGTTTGCAAACTGGTTGCTGGAGCCGACAACAAAGTTCTCAAAGGAATATTTGGGGTTGAATTGGCTGTAGACCGCATGTTTTTTGACAATGACCCTTTTTTTCTCTTCAGCCTTTTCATCTTTTTTCAGCACATATTCTATCTTGACATCCTCCCTTAATGCATCCTTAAGGAGCGCTAAAATGATCGATTCAAAGTTTTCAGAGACCCAATCACGGAAGAAGGCGTTCGGTACACCAATGAAACAACTCTTGTTCTTGAGGTCTATGAAATTGAGCGGCTCTATCCATGTCTTATAACTGTCCTCGCTGACAAGGGAGGCAATTTTCGGTTTTATTTGCGAAAGGATATCAGACATGGCCTGGAATTTTTCAACAACTTTTCAACATATGTGGAAAACTAGTATGCCCCAGATGGTTTAAAGCCAGATTCTAATATAATTGAGAAATCTTTTCAACTGTATTTTGCCGGGTAACTGTTTCCATTGTAACAGAAGGTTTTCGTGCAAGTCAACAATATTTCATATCGGGAGAGTTGTTGGGACAATATTTTTCTGTTACTATAAGCGGTGCTGAAAAAAATAATCCTGCTGACCGTTCTTCTGGTAATTGTGTCCCCGATACCCGCCTTTTCGAAGGACGGCCCCCTTGAGGACATCAAGCGTCAGGCGATCAAGGAGAAAAGGCCGGCCATGGTGTACCTCTTCAAGAAATATTGCGAGTACTGTGATGCAATGGACAGGGACGTGCTCAACACAAAGGAGATACGGTCGGAAATAAAAAGGTCAGCAGTGTTTGCCCGCATCAACGCCGACAAGGACCCGGCCGCCGCAAGGGAGGCCGGCATCATGGGCTATCCGACAACGCTGCTTTTTGACGAATCGGGCAAAAGGATCATACAGATACCGGGCTACATATCAAGGGGGGATTTTAAAAAGGTCCTGAGATACCTGGGTGGAAGGTATTATAAAAAAATGTCGCTGAAAGAATACTTGGATAAGGAAAAATAGGGCAAAGGGCTCGGGGGCCAGAGAAAAGCAAAAAGGACCCGGAAAAACATTATAAAGCGGAAGTTTTTCTCTGAATCCTATGCTCTGGCCCCCGAGCCCTTCTTCTACAACATCGATCTGAACCCGACGACATATTTACGCCAGTACGTGGAATTCAGGGAATCGACAGAAACCCCTTTTGATTTTGAGGCATGGACGAAATCCGATCTGTTTATCATGATGCCGACGTGGTCGTCGTTCTTTATCTTGAAGAGCACCAGATCGCCGGGCTGAGTGGCTCCGCGGGGTATCTCCGCCCCGTACCTGCCCTGGGCTTCCGCGGTTAACGGCACAGACATGCCCGCCCGCCTGTATGTGTAGTAAACAAGGCCGCTGCAATCAAAATAATCGGGCCCCTTGTTGCCGCTCCTGTATTTTTTGCCCTGCTGGGCGAGAGCGATCTGTACAATGTCAGCGCGAACACCCTCCGGCACATCATAAACACGTATCTTTTTCGGCGCGCACGAGGCGGACAACAAAAGAAGAACAAGACAGGCAGAGGCGACAAAGAACCTTTTTGCGGAAATCCTCACACGGAAACCCCCAGTATGTGTGGTATGGCAGAGAGGTGTTCGACATAGACCGTGCGGCCGGGGAAGGGACCGCGGTTGCCGTTCATGTTGAACCCTATCGGAAGACCCACCTCTTCGAACATCCCCCTGTCTCCTTCGCCGTCACCTACAGCGGCCGCGTTCTCAAAAGACACGCTGAAACGCTCCAGGGCGTGCCTTACTATGGGCCCCTTCATGTTGTAATCGACGTTTATGAGTATCTCTCCGGAGAGGTGGCCCCGCTCCTCGAGGAGGTCATTGGAAAAAGAGAGGTCAATTGAAAGCTCTCTTCTCACCTTTTCCACGAGCATGGAGAGCCCCGTAGAGACAACGACCGTGATGACCCCGGCCGCCCTGAGGCCGCAAAGAAGCTCCCGGGCACCATCCTGGTACGGTATTTCGGATATTACCGACCCTATGCGCTCTGCCGGCAACCCCCTCCACAGAAGGGCGTCCCTGCGGCAGAACTCGTGGTAGCCGATTGCCCCGCTGCGGAAAAGCTTCTGGTATTCATCGGCATTGTCATCCCAGAGACCGAGCCGCCGGTGGAGATATTCCCAGCTGCTCTTGACGGTCGTGAGCGTGCCGTCGCAATCGAAAAAGACTATCTTTGCGGTCATGGGTCTTTTATAACACCAACAATAAAAAAAATCTATTATTTCACGGCAACCCGTATAATACTATCCGGGAGGTCATCGTTTTTATTTCCTGCTCCGCGAGATTGCCCCGGATATCGCGGCAATTCTGAAAAGAGGTGGTATACTTATATACGAGACGTACCTGAAAAGGCAGAACAGCGCGGACAGACAAGGGGACCCGGCATTCCTCCTTGATGATGCCGAGCTTTTGGATCTTTTCCCCGGGTTCGAACCTGTTTTTTACGAGGAGGCCCTTCGCTTGCAGGGTGAAAAGACAAGGATATCAGCATAATTGGGGGCGAGAAAGATATGATCGTTGAATGGAACCCCGAGCGGCCGAGAAAAAAGACCACGGAACTCCTGGCCCAGACGATCCGCGACGGCGGCATAATTGCCTACCCGACGGACACGCATTACGGTATAGGGTGTGACCTTTTCAACATAAGGTCCATAAGAAGGCTCTACGCCATGAAGCACCTTGACAACAAGAGGGCCCTTAGCATCATTTGCAGGGACCTGAAAGATATCAGCACATATGCGGTCTTGAGCGACTTTTCCTTTGACATTGTAAAATGGTACCTGCCGGGCCCCTTCACGTTCGTGCTCAAGGCGAAAAAGATCATACCAAAGCTCCTTATGACGGAAAGAAAAGAGGTTGGCGTCAGGATACCGGCACACCCGGTACCGGTTGCCATCACGCACCTCGCCGAGCGGCCCATCATCAACACGAGCGCGAGGATCGCCGGAGAAGAGGTGATCACCGACCCAAGGCTCATTGAAAAGGCCTTCGGCGGCGGCGTTTCCCTGGTCATAGACGGAGGGATCCTGATAAGCGAGCCTTCAACGGTTGTCAGGCTCGTGGACGACGAAGTGGAGTTGCTGAGAGAGGGGAAGGGGGCCCTTGCGGACCGCATTTCCCGATAGGGGGCCTGTTAACCTATGGAACCGCCACCCGGACCCGCGACAGAGATCATAAGGAGTTACTCGGACCACGGATTGCATGCCGAGATAGGCGGGATCATCCGGGGACACTCCCTGAACAAGGAAGACATCCGTAGCGTCGTGAGCGGCGCCATCCCGTGGGAGAGGACAAAAAAGGCCCTTGACCTCGGATGCGGATACGGCTGGTTCGAAGAGGTCATGCCCGGAGGGCTCGACCTCATTGTCGGCATCGATTGCCTCAAGGAGAACGAAAGACCTTTTCTGGATAATGCGAAGGCCAGGGCAAGCGAGGCACGCTTCCACACACTGCTGTTGCCGGCGGCCACCGGCCTGCCCACGGAGGGTTTCGACCTTGTCCTGTCGCTCTATTCCCTCTATTTCTTCCCCGCGGCCATTGGGGAGATAAAAAGGCTCCTCAAGGCCGACGGACTGTTCGTGTCCCTTACCCACAGCAACTCCATGCTCGAGGAGGGCCAGCACTACTTTGACTTCAGGAACCTGCGAAAGGTGATCGAGCGGTTTTCGGCAGAGAACGGCGAGGCGCTGTTAAGGGCACATTTCGCGGAGGTCAGCCACATTGATTATCAAAACTCGCTGGTCTTCCACGGCGGAGACGAAAAAAAGCTTGCCATGTACATCGATTTCAAGAAAGAATTTATTGAAAAGGATGTAGATCCACAAATCGTCAGGGAAAAGATGGTTTCCGAGCTGGGCAGAAAGGGCGAGCTGAGATTGAACAAGAATGACAGGATATTTCTGGCGGGGAAATGAAAAAAAGGACCTATTGCAGTATCTGCGGCAGGGAGCTCGGGACGGACCTTCTCGAGGGCAAAGAGAGGCAGGTCTGCGGCAGCTGCGACAAGGTGTATTACGAGAACCCGTTGCCCGTAGCCTCCGTGATCCTTCCAAACCACGACCGGGAGATACTTCTTGTGCGCAGGGCAAAAGAGCCCTTCAAGGATATGTGGTGCTGCCCCATCGGTTTTGCGGAAACGGGGGAAAGCATCGAGGGTGCCGCCCTAAGAGAACTGAGGGAGGAAACGGGCGTGGAGGGGAAGATCGTCCAGCTTCTCGATGTGGGCTCCCACGCGAACCATCTCTATGGCGAGCTGCTTATCGTCACCTTTGAGGCGGAAAAGACCGGGGGAGTAGAGCGGGCGGGGGACGACGCCTCCGACGCGAGATATTTCCCGGTGATGAACCTGCCGAAACTTGCCTTTGATTCCCAGGAAAAGGCCGTACAGAGGTTCATCGAGCTGAAAAAGGACCTCTGGAGCATCCACGACTCCTTCGAAACCTTCGTAGAGAGTACGGTAAAAAACAGGATAGACTATCCCGTCAGGCTCCTGTCCGATGAACTTGCCGACGCAGTGCAGGAAAACTCGGAAAAGATCATCGACCTCTGGCTCGACGACATAACCACAAACCCGTCCACAAAGGCATATAAGCACCTGAAAAGAAAGGACTTGCGCGCGAGGGCCATGGTCGTCATGGGTCAATTCGGTGCCTGGCTGAGGAAGGAAAAGGGCGAGGGGGAACTCACCTTCTTTTATCATGGCCTCGGCAGAGAAAGAAGAGAGGGCGGGGTGCCCCTGGAAGAAGCGATCAGCTCGCTGAGCCTTCTCAAGAAGCACGTATGGATGTTCACCTATTCATTCGGCGTCTGGGAGAAGGCCGTCGATATCTACCGCATGTTCGAGCTTGGCGAGCGGCTTGTCTATTTCTTCGACAGGGCGGCATACCACACGGCGGTGGGATATTCAAAGAAAGGGCTCGGGGGCTAGGACTCGGGGCCCCGTTCCCTTGACTTGCCTGCGCCATTTAAGATAACATTGTAAAAATCGCAGCACTTCAGGGGTGCGACATGAAACAAAAAGGAAAGACAACCATCGGGCTGGCGGTTGTCGCGATCTTAATGATCGTGCTGCTCCAGGGCGCGTTTGCCCAGAAGAAGGCCCCGGAATCGATGATGCTGAAACTCGAAGGGGGCAAGTTCGGCCCCGTGCCCTTTTCGCACCCGATCCACACGGAAAAGGCAAAGGTGGACTGCGCCACCTGTCACCACAAGGACAAGGACCCCAGGCAGCCCGAGGGTTGTATGCCCTGTCACGACCTTAAGGACGTAAAGAACGGTGCCGTTCCGATAAAGGACGCCTACCACAAGAACTGTATCACCTGTCACAAGGGGGCGTCGGAAAAAGGTGTGAGCGCTCCCACCAAATGTAATGACTGCCACAAAAAGCAATAACGCCGGGGAAGGGTCCGCCCCGGGTAAATCCGTGGCAGGTTCGGTCTTTAAGTTCATTGTTTCCGTACGGCTCACCATAGCTGTCCTGTCACTCATCGCAGCGACATCGGTTCTGGGGACCCTTATAAAACAGGGCGGGACGGAAGAGGAATACCTCGCGCTTTACCCGGAAAAGACATACCACTTCATCAAGCTTTTCGGGTTTGACAACGCATATCACTCCGTATGGTTCTATTTCCTTATAACCCTTTTTGCCGTAAACCTTGCACTGTGTACCCTTCAGAGGGCTCGTCGCCGTAAAAGGGAAAGCAGGGACCCCGGCATACCGGACCCGAAGGGGCTCATTGCCGCCGGGTCGGGGTTCACCATCTCCGCCAGGCATAAAGACGAGATCACGCGAAGAATTGCCGGGAAGTACAGAAAAAAAGTGGCATCCGATAAGGGCACGCTCTATGAAAGGGGCTCCCTTTCCCGCCATGGCGTAACCGTCATACACGCGAGCGTCCTCATCATACTTCTCGCGGGCCTCATCGGCCTTGTTGCCGGCTACAAGGGTTTTATCCTCATGCGCGTGGGAGAGACGAAGCAGCAGGCGGTGCTGAGGGACAACAGGAACACGCAGATGCCCATCGGTTTCAAGATCAAGTGCAAGGATTTCCGGGTAAGCTTCTACCCGGGAGGGGAGCCGAAGGAGTACGTCAGCACCATAGAGATCATGGATACCGACGGCCGCCCCGTCATGGAAAGGCAGATCAGGGTGAACGACCCCCTCTCTTATAAAGGGGTACGCCTTTACCAGTCGAGCTACGGAAGGTCGAACAGGTTCACCTTCCTTGTCAACGGAAAAAAAATCGTGCTCGGCGAACAGGATGTGTACAAGGAGGGGAAGACCCCGTTCATGGTCGCCCGCTTTGCACCCGAGGTCCACAATTTCGGCCCCGGTGTGATGGTGGCCTACCTGGATGGCGAGGAGCCCAAGACAACATGGCTGCTGGCAAATGTGGAAAAGATGCGGTCCCGTGAGATCCCCGGCGCAAGGATCAGCCTGGAAGGGATCGAAGAGGAATACTATACGGGTCTCGAGGTCTCCCGCGACCCCGGGGTGCCTGTTGTGCTTGCCGGTTTCGCACTCATGCTTTTCGGACTTTATGTCAACTTCTTCATATCATACCGAAGGATATATGTAGTTGATGACGGTGAGGTTTTAAGCGTGGCAGGTTTTGCCTTAAGGAACCCGGAGGCCTTTCGGGAGGAACTGAAAAAGTTGAAAGAGGGCCTTTCATGATCTCACACCATACCATCCTCGGCCTTGCAACGATCCTTTACGTCGCCGTGTTCTTTCTACACACCCTCTACTTTGCCGTTAAGAAGGCCCGGATCATGACGGTCGTGTGGTATGTGCTGTACGCGACCTTCGCAATTCAGACCGCGGGCATTGCCCTGCGCTGGACGGAGTCATACCGGCTTGGCATCGGACACGCGCCGCTCTCCAATTATTACGAGTCGCTCATATTCTTTTCGTGGTCCATCAGCCTGGTTCTCATCATTATGAAAAAGAGGCTTTCATACCCGGCGATAACATTCGTCGCGACAGCCGGGTCATTGTTCTTCGTGGCATACGCGTCCCTCTCGCCGGCCGTTGCGAGGAGCATACAGCCCCTAATGCCCGCCCTGCAAAGCAACTGGCTCCACGTCCATGTCATTACCTGCTTTCTGGCATATGCGGCGTTCGTCGTCTCCTTTGTGTCCGGAGGGTTTTACTTTTTCAGGTCGAAATGGATAATACCGTCGGGAGAAATACTGGAAGAGATCAATTACAGGAGTATTATTATTGGCTTTTTCATGTTAAGTTCTGGTATACTAACGGGTGCTGTATGGGCCCATTATGCATGGGGCTCATACTGGAGCTGGGACCCCAAAGAAACATGGTCGCTCATAACCTGGATCGTGTACGCCCTTTTTCTCCATGCACGCCTCGTAAGAGGGTGGAAAGGAAGGCGCATGGCCGCGCTGTCGATCATCGGTTTTGCATGCGTGATCGTGACATACTTCGGGGTCAATTTATTTCTGTCGGGATTGCATAGTTACGCCACATGAAAAAGAAAAGACCAAAAAGCCTCATACTTTTCGGGAACGGTATAAATTGCGAGGACGAAACCGCCCACGCGAACCGTCTTGCCGGGTTCGACCCGGAGCTCGTTCATATTGATGAGTTCGTGGAAAGACCGGCCCTTATACACCGATATAGCTTCATCAATTTTCCGGGAGGCTTTCTGGACGGAGACGACCTGGGTTCGGCAAAGGCGCAGGCCGTGAAGTGGAAGCACCAGAAGATGGCGGGAACGGGAAGACGTTTTCTGGATGAGCTGGTGAAGTTCGTCGAAGATGGCAGGATCATCATAGGAATATGCAACGGCTTCCAGCTTCTTATAAAGACAGGGCTCCTGCCGGCGCTGGGGGGAACCTACGGCAGGCAGTCGGCAACCCTTACCTCGAATGACTCGGGGCGGTTCGAGGACCGCTGGGTCTACCTGAGGGTAAACCAATTTTCTCATTGCATATTTACGAATGATATGGATAAAATTTATCTCCCCGTACGACATGGTGAGGGAAAGTGCATAGTCGATTCCGACGGGACCTTGTCTGCCATGAAGGGGAAAGGTCATATTGTGCTGCAATACTCCAATGAGAGCGGGGAGATAACAACGCGGTATCCCGATAACCCGAACGGATCGAGCGAGGCGATAGCCGCGATTTGCGACGATACGGGAAGAGTGTTCGGGCTCATGCCGCACCCGGAGGCCTTTGTTCACCGCACGCAACACCCGCGATGGACAAGGGGCGATGTTGGGGCCGAAGAAGGAGACGGGCTTAAGATCTTCAAGAATGCCTGTAAATATATTTCAGAAAGTTAACAGGAGGGATGTCTATGAACAAGATGGATATAATCAACAAGCTCGCAACAGACATAAACGTGAATCAGAAGATCGCGAAGATAGCCGTAGACACCATCATCGACAGCATAAAAAAGGCGATCATCAACAACGAACGCGTTGAGATACGCGGATTCGGGAGCTTTACCCTCAGGGAGTACAAGGCTTACAAGGGCAGGAACCCGAAGAGCGGCGAGACCGTCCAGGTCGAACCAAAGAGGCTTCCCTATTTCAAGGTCGGCAAAGAACTTAAAGAAATGGTCTGGAAAGACGAACCTTAAAAAGACCCCCAGAAGGGCTCAAGCACCCGTTTCAGATTTTTTGTAACCTCTAAAACCCCACGGGAAGGACCACCCTTCCCTTTATATTCAAAGGCAGGCTCCCCCTTCATCTTTGTGATAACCGCCCTTGTTGAACTTGCGAGGCCGCCGAGGTCATATCCTCCTTCAAGGACAAAAAGCGCCATACCGCGGCAATGTTTTTTTGCAATATCGAGAAGCATTCCCGTCATGGCGGTGTATCCTCCCTCGGTAACGGACATCCCCCCGAGGGGATCATTGTAATATGTGTCAAAACCCGCCGACACGAGGACCATCTCGGGCTTGAAAAGGTCTGCCACGGGGAGCAGGATCTCCCGGAAGACAAAATGGTAATCGTCGTCGTTCATTCCGTAACTCAAGGGGGCATTGATGGTGTATCCTTTCCCCGAGCCATCCCCCGCCTCTTCGTACCATCCCGTCCCGGGATAGTAAGGGAACTGGTGCGTGGAGAAGTAGAGGACCGTTGGGTCGGAATAGAAGCTGTGCTGTGTTCCGTTCCCGTGATGGAGATCGAAATCGACGATGAGGATCTTCCCAAGGCCCTTTGACCTCTGGAGGTACCGGGCGGCGATGGCGATGTTGTTGAATATGCAGAACCCCATAGCCCGCGAACGCTCGGCGTGGTGACCGGGGGGGCGTACGAGGGCAAAGCCGTTGTCAACATCGCGAGACAGGATGGCATCGGCAAGGCTTAAGGTGCCGCCGGCGGCAAGCAGGGCCGCCTCGTAAGTCTTCGGAGAGGCGCTCGTGTCGGGGTCGAGGCGTACATTGCCACGGCCGCGGGTCGCGGCAATGCTCTCAATGTAGTGCATATCGTGGACAAACGCGACCTCTTCGTGGGTTGCCATTCTCGGCGGAACGTAAACAATACCCGAGGCATCGATGGAGGCGAGCATGGAGTAGATATGCTTAAGGCGTTCCGGGCGTTCCGGGTGGTAATCATCGGTGATGTGTTCAAGATATAAAGGGTCTTTTACGATACCAACGGACATAACATCCCCCGAGACAGCTGTAAGTACAGTTTTACTTGAAATAATGGTTTTCGGCAAGGGAAAGGTGAAGAAAATCAGGGCTCAGGGTTCAGGGTTCGGGGTTCAGAGAAGAACAAAAGAAGAAAGGCCGAGAGATGGAAAAAAGTTTTGGTTTAATATCAAAACAAAGAGTTAAACCTTTTCCCTGACCCCTGAATCCTTGGCCCTGTTTCATCCCGGACTGACGGCCACGCGGCCTGTAAGATAACAACCCACCCCAAGATCGTTTGGCGAGCTTTTTCATTTCAGAAGCGATCTCGGCTGTCTTTACGAAGTGCGTGAAAGACCCGTTGCGGTTGGTGGCAATGCCGATGGAAGTGGAGGTTATGGGAAATTTCCTGGTATTGCCCTGGCGGTCAAGGGTTTCTGCGGGCCCACCCTCCTTTCGGAACAACGGTCTCTTCTCTATATGTATATCGGACAGAACGGAAAAAATAATACATATAATTAAAAAATATATTATTTTCCGTTATTAAAGGGCTTCAAGCCATCGCTTAAGCCTTTCGCAACCCTCCCCGATGTTCTCAAGGGTGTTGGCATATGAAAAGCGAACGTGGGTGCCGGCCCCGAAGGTACCGAAGTCGTACCCCGGCGTGATGGCTACCCCTGCTTCGTAAAGGGCCCGCTCGACAAAGGCCATGCTGTCGATCCCGAAGCGCTCTATGCCGGCATAAACATAAAAGGCCCCCGAGGGGATGAAGGGGACAGAAAAACCGAGAGACCGCAGGCGGGGAACAAGGTAATCCCTCCTTTCCTTGTAAAGCCGGCGCATATGGGCAACGGCATCTTTCTCATCAAGGGCACGGACCGCCGCGTACTGGGAAAGAGAGGGCGGAGAGATAAAAAGGTTCTGGGCAAGCTTCTGGATGGGCCTGACGAGCTCGCCGGGAACGATCATCCAGCCAAGACGCCAGCCGGTCATGGCGTAGGCCTTGGAGAAACCGTTAACGACGACAATGCTGTCGGAAATGGAGGCGGATGAACGGAAATCGGCATCGTATGTGAGCCCCGAGTATATCTCATCGACAACGAGGAGGGCACCGCGGGAGGAAAGCCAGTCGTGGAGCCCGGACAATGTTCGCTCGCGATAGACATTGCCGGTCGGGTTGGAGGGGTTTGCAACAACAAGGAGGTCCGGTGAAGGGTCGAGTTTCTCCAGGTGCCCCGCTGTGACCTCGTAGCCGGTCTCTTCCGTTACGGGGATGGGGCATATGGCGCAATCGACAAGAAGAGCGATATTCCTGTAGCAAGGATATCCGGGGTCCGCGATGGCAAGGGTCCTGCCTCTTTCAAGAAGGGCGGCGAAAAGAAGGATGAAGGCGCCCGAGGAGCCGTTCGTAACGATAATGCGCTCGGGAGATATGTCTGTTTTTTCAATATCGCGGTAATGCCGGGCGATGGCCTGCCTCAGCTGCGGGATGCCGAGGCTGTGGGTGTAAAAGGTCTTGCCGTCCCTGGCGGCGCACACGGCCTCTTCTTTTACGGGGGCCGGTGTCTGAAAGCCCGGCTCCCCAACCTCCATGTGAATGATGCTGCGCCCCTGCGCCTCCAGTTCGTGGGCCTTCTCAAGAAGTTCCATGACGTAGAAAGGCGATATTTGTTTTGCCCTTTCAGAGATATTCATGTTTTTGACCTCATTGGACATTTCCCGGCTCAGGCGGCCGTGGAAAATATTTGCTTAAGTGCCTGAACGAAATGTACCAGAACGGGTTGCCGCATGTCAACGGAACAAGGCCGCAGGGACAATGAAAAACATTGACTTTGAAGGGATATCTATTATTATAATGGAGAAAATTGAAAAAAGACCCGGAGAACGCACCGGGCGGCCATGTATTTGAAAAGCCCACAGAAAACAAGAAGATAGAGTGGGACGGGTTCAAGTTGCACGCTTCAAACTATGCGATCGAGGCATATTTGCCGATGATATAATAAGGAGATGTGGAGAAAACACGATGATAGTAAGAAATTTTAATGACCCGGAAGTAATAAGGACCACGTATATCGCCCACAGGGGAGCGGTGGCAAGGATGATCATGACCAGCGCCTTCATGGAGGGGATCGAATTCCTTGCCTATGCAATACTGCCGCCAGGGAACACGATAGAAGAACACATTGACCCGGTGGAGGAGATCTATCTTATATTCAAGGGCGGCGGGCTGATGAAGGTCGGCAGCGAGACAAAAGAGGTGGGAGAGGGCGACTCGATCTGGATACCGGCAGGGGAACCGCACGCGCTGGAAAACACAAAGGACGAAGAAGCGTTCGTCCTCGTCATAGCGGCATATCCCCGTTGAAGGAATTTTAAAAACACATCAGGACGACCACATCACATGGATATCAGACCGGGACTTAACATAAACATAATCGTCGGCATAGACAACATGAGGGAAATAGTCGACGCAAAGAACCCAACGGTTCACGATGTTGAAGGAAAACAGATGACCGTTGCCCAGACAGACCCTCCGATATCGAGAACGAACCCTGGAAAAGAGATGCTCATAACATTTCTCTATAATCATGAAACGGCTCGGCGAGGCGGAACAATACAACCTCAGGATGTTCTAACGTCTTGAGCCACCGAGCGATTGCGGCATTGAAATATCAATGGAAGGCAAACGAGAGGGACATGAGGTATAAGGAAGTGTATAAAAAGAAGTGAAGAGGGTGATCGTCTCAAGCCACACGTCTCGGGCTAAAAAACAAAGACCAACTGAAAAAGATTTGGGGACCAGTGGTAGGAAAAAACAACTAAAAATCGGCAACACCATGATATTAAAGATGAATAAAAATGTTTCACGTGAAACAAGAGCGAAGAAAAGAACCGTCAAACGTCGCAGATCTTACGCTATATGAAAAATCTTGTCGATTGTCGCACAACGAACAGCTGCGATCAGGTATCTGGCATGCGACGAGCTTTATCCCTGTTTCAAATATTCCCTTGATTTCAAATAAAGCCCTTCGACCCGTTCTTTGATGTTTTCGCGTTCTTCAGCGGTTGTCTGGCGGATGACCTTGCCCGGCGATCCGAGGACGAGGGAGTTTGGGTGGATGACCGTTCGTGCGGTTATGATGCTGCCGGCGCCGATGATGGAACCTTCGCCGATGGAGGCATCATCGAGGACGATCACGCCGATGCCGATGAGTGCACCGCGTCCGATCGTTGCACCGTGAAGTATCGCCCCGTGACTGATGAGAGAGCCCGCACCAACGGTGACAGGAGAACCTTCGGGCGACTCGATAAGGCACTGGTCAAGAACGGCGGAGCCTTTTCCAATGAGAATAGCAGCGCTGTCGGCCCTAAGGACGGACATGGGCCAGATGCTGACACCCTCTTCGATGGTAACATCACCGATGACACGGGCCGAAACATCTAAAAAAGAGGTTTTGTGGATAACGGGTGTTTTGCCAAGGAAAGAAGAAACATTATCCATTTTCAATTCAGTTCACTCCCCGTACTCATCAAGATAGCGCTCAATGTAATCGGTGACCTTTTCGCCGGGCTCATAGATGCCGAAATGCCCCTCGCAAAGGATATCGGCCTTCAGGGAGATGAGCAACTCCATAGATGATTGCCAGTGAGCCATATTTGCACCAAAGTCGGCAAGAAAAGGGCCGTGTATGTCCTGACCGAAAAGGACGCGCTTGCCATCCTTGTCAACATAAACGGATATGGACCCAGGCGTGTGTCCGGGGGTGTGCAGCAGGACCACGTCTTCGTCGCCAAAGGCAAGGACCTCTTTGCCCCCGGAGAATTTGATGTCAACGGGAAGGGGCAGGAAATTGACCCCGTACCAGGAGGCTGCCGTCATCCTGCCATCACCGCGCTCAACAGGGCCTGCGTCCAGCTCGTGCATGACGATCTTTGCGCCGGATAGTTTCTTGAGCTCACCGGCACCGCCGACATGATCGATATGACAGTGTGTAAGTATGATCGTTGAGACCTTCGACACATCGAAACCAAGCTTCTCAATGTTGCCAGCAATGGAAGAAACACTAGTTCCCGCACCGGCGTCGATAAGAACGAGTTCTCCCAGGTCCAAAAGGTAAACGCAGCAGTCCTTCGGGTCGGTGATGTCAGAACTGCCAACGATATATATGCCATTGTGGATCTCTTTTGGTCCCATGGAATTCTCCTTGCTGGAAGAGGGCTCGGGATTCAGGGTTTAGGATTCAGAGAAAAGGAATCTTTTCCTGGCCCCCGCACCCTTATCCCTGTTGAAAAGATTCTACGTTCACGGGGCTGACATTGCAAGACCTTTCACGCTTCACGATGTTCCAAGTTCTTGACACTAAAGACACCCCATTGTAATATCAAGAAAAAAAGGAGGACAGGCGATGAAGATAAAATGGTACGGCCATGCAGCCTTTCTGATAACGACGGCGAAGGGCGTGCGGATCATCATAGATCCCTACCAGCCAGGGGCATTCGGGGGCGCGCTTTCCTATGGGAAGATCACAGATGAGGCCGACATAGTCCTTTCAAGCCACGAACATGATGACCACAATTACACGAAAGACATAAAAGGGAATTTTACCTTTATAAACAAGCAGGGCACTTACGACGAAAAAGGCGTGAAGATCAAGGCAATCCCGACATTCCATGATCCGTCAAAAGGGAGTGAGCGGGGAAAGAACCTGATATTTCTAATAGACGCAGATGACATTAAGTTGGCGCACGCAGGCGATCTGGGACACACACTGGATGGCGCCGCCATAAGAGAGATCGGGAAAATAGACATATTGCTCATTCCCATAGGCGGTTTCTATACGATAGATGCCGAGGAGGCAACGAAGGTTGTAGGTGATCTGAAGCCGCTTATTACCATACCGATGCACTTCAAGACAGAGAAATGCGATTTTCCGATCTCTTTTGTCGAAGAGTTCACCAAGGGCAAGAAAGGCGTAAGAGATACGGGCAAAACGGAGGTTGATTTTTCAAGGTCGACACTCCCGGCGCAAGGGGAGATCGTGATTCTGCGCTACGCGCTTTAATTGACAGGACCGGAGGAAGGCAGATGCTGAAAAGGCTATTTTCAAAACAGGATATTTCCAGGGCCGTGAAAAGCCTCGCGAAGATGATAGAGAAGGACTTCAAAGATGAGGAGATCGTTTTTGTCTGCCTTTTAAAGGGTTCTTTTATGTTCACATCGGACCTCGTTCGCTGTATCAAGAACCCGTCAAGGATAGATTTCATGCGTGTTTCATCTTACGGGAACGCGATGAGGACAAAAGGCAAGGTAACCGTGCTAAAGGACCTTGAGGAAAGCGTTGAAGGGAAGAACGTGGTCATCGTGGAGGACATCATAGATTCGGGGTTCACCCTTACCCACATAAAGGAAATGCTTAAAAAAAGGAAACCAAAAACACTGAAGATCTGCGCACTTATTGATAAAAGGGCCAGGCGTGAGGTCGTTATCGAGGGTGATTATGTCGGTTTTACCATCGATGACGGTTTTGTCGTCGGATATGGTATAGACTACGCAGAACAGTACAGGAACTGTCCCGAGATCTGTGTTGTCGTGGAGAACGACGAACAAGGGAAAAGATAATGACCAAATTACAATAACCAATTGAAAACAACAGCAAATCTTTTTATTTGATTATCGCGGTAAGGCTATTTGGTCATTGAGGTTTGGCGGTTCCCTTTATCTATAAAAATTGTTAATTTCATTAAAAAGGAGGATTTATGGAGGTTCTTGTCCTTTATTATTCGAGGTCAGGCCATACAAGGCGGTTAGCTGAAGCAATAGCTGCCGGTGTTAAGTCTGCGCGCGGCGTAAAGTGCGCCATGAAAGACACGCAGGAAGTGACAAAGGAGGATTTCCTGAGAGCCGATGGGATCATTGCGGGTTCTCCGGTCTATTTTGGGGGCATGGCGGCGCAACTGAAAGAGGTCTTCGACAGGTTTGTTGTTGTAAGAAAGAAAATGGGCGACAAGATAGGCGCAGCATTTACCACATCGGGTGATATTTCGGGGGGCAAGGAAACTACCATGATGTCGATCATCCAGGCCTTTTTGATATATGGCATGATCGTTGTAGGTGACCCGCTGGATGCTACGGGACATTACGGAGTGTCCTGCACGGGGGCTCCCGATGAAAAGACAATAGACAACGCTAAAAAACTGGGGAAACGCGTGGCAAACCTGGTGAAAGCATTGAAAATAAAGGGATAATGTTTCACGTGGAACAAAAAAAGCAGGGAACAGGAATCAGGAAAAAGAGAACAGGGCTCAGGAGCTAGGGAGGAGATCGTGGCAGAGAATTCGATAAAATACCATGGGATCATAAACCGCGACGATTGCCTCATCGTGGCCATTGACGTGCAGGAAAAGTTGATGCCTGTTATATCAGACAAGGAAAGGGTGATAGCAAACACAGAAACGCTGGTGAAGTTTTCGAATATATGCGGCATTCCCGTGATTGTTACGGAGCAGCAAAAACTCGGGCCCACGTTGGAAGTGGTGAAAAAGCATCTGAAAGACACCACTCCCATCGAAAAGGTTCACTTCAATTGCTTCTGGAACGAAGAATTTAAGGAACGCGTTGAGACAGGAGGGCGAAAGACCCTCGTCATTGCAGGCGTTGAGGCCCACATATGTGTTGCCCAGACGGCAATATTTGCGCTGCCGGAGTATCGTGTCCACGTGATCAGCGATGCCGTTTCATCCCGGGCAACGGAGAACAAGGCTGTTGCACTTCAGAGGATGCGCGACGCCGGTGCTGTCATAAGCTCCATAGAGATGTTTATCTACGAGATGCTCGTTAAGGCCGGCACGGAAGAGTTCAAGGCCGCGCTGTCGCTTGTAAAGTAAAAAGATGGTTTCAATGTTTCAAAGTTTGTGAAACGTTTCAGGGCAGAAAAGAAGATTACCGTTTTTACAACCCATCACCAAAAACCTGTCTTTAGTGCTATACTGTACATGTCAGACAAGACATTCGAAAATGATCAGAGGAATAATATTTGCATAAAAAATCTAAAAATACAGGCGTCGTAATTTTTAAAAAGGAGACGCCGAAAAGCGCGGCCGCAGCCGTGACCGCATACGAAGGGGAAATGAAAGGGATCCAGGAGCTTGAAGAGAAGATCCGTGAACTGGAGGATCGCAACCACGACCTGCTCGGGATGATCGAACACTCCTACGATGCCCTGGCGATTGCCGACGGAGAAAGCAGGCTGCTTCTTCTAAATCCTGCATTCGAGCGGGTTATGGGTATCAAGAACTCCGAGATAATCGGTCGCAGGATCAAGGAGCTCGTCGATGAGGGCATCTCCGATACAGCCGCCACCCTTAAGGTCCTCGAAACGGGTAAGGCCCAGACAGTGCTTATCAATACCATCGCCGGAAGGCAGGTGCTCAGCACCGGCATACCCGTCCTCGACAGGCACGGCAAGATCTCGAAGATCTACTGCAACCTGCGGGACATCACCGAATTGAACCACCTTAAGGAAAAATATGAACAATCCCAGAAACTTGTCTCGAAATACCTCCTTGAGCTGCAGGAGGCGAGGCGGAGGCAGGAGGCGCCTTACGCTTTTGTCGCCCACAGCGGGCAGATGAAGCAGGTCATTGAAACGGCTTACAGGGTTGCCAGGATCGATACAACGGTACTGATACTCGGGGAATCCGGTGTAGGCAAGGATCTGGTGGCCCGCCTGATCCACGAGGTAAGCCCCCGGATGGAAGCCGGTACCTTCGTAAAGATAAACTGCGGTGCCATACCTGCCGAACTGCTTGAATCGGAGCTTTTCGGCTACGAGCACGGTGCCTTCACGGGCGCGAAAAAGGACGGTAAAGCGGGATACTTTGAGATCGCAGATAAAGGCACCCTTTTTCTCGATGAGATAGGTGATCTTCCACTCCGGCTCCAGGTAAAACTCCTTTCCGTCATCCAGGACCAGGAGATAACGCGCGTCGGGGGTACGCGGCCCAAGAAGGTGGATGTGAGGATCATTGCCGCTACGAACAGGGACGTGGAAAAAATGGTAAAAACGGGTAATTTCAGGGAAGACCTCTATTACCGGCTGAATGTTGTCCCCATTTATATCCCCGCGCTCAGGGAGCGAAGAGAGGAGATACCTTTTTTGCTGAAGCGTTATCTCAACGATTTCAACAAAAGGTATGGTCTGAACGTGAAACTGGCCAAGGAGGTTGTTGAACAACTGAACTCCTACAGGTGGCCCGGCAACGTCCGGGAACTGGCAAATCTTGTGGAACAGCTGGTGGTGCTTGCCAACGAGGACCTGGTGATCCCGGAACACCTCCCGAAAAAATTCATTGCGTCGGAGGAAAAAGACCATGAGGAAACACCCGAATTGAGGTCCCTCGAAGAGTCGGTCAAAGATTTTGAAGTGAAACTGATCAAAAAGGCCCTCGATCAGTCAAAAACCAACGAAGAAGCGGCCCATAAACTGGGTATCAGCCTCTCGACCCTGGCGAGGCGGATCAGGCAGTTCAATAGTGACATTCATATATGACACTGCCTTATTATCCCGACATCATTGCATAAAATAGACCTTTCCCTGATACCCGGCGTGTCAATACTGACATTTCATGCCGTGCTTGCGTAAACCTGAACGGACACAACTGCCCATCATCTTGAAATAACACAATTATCCGTGCTGGCATTTGTCTTGCAGAGTGCCAATTCTGTTAACTAAATGATCAGGAGGTACAAAATGAAAAAGTTTGTTGTCTCGGTTATTGTTCTTACGGTCTTCTTTTGCCTTACTTTTACAGGCCCCGCCTGGACCAAGGAACCCATCAAGATAGGCGGCATCTTTTCGCTGACGGGGTACCTGTCCTGGCTTGGGGAATACAAAAAGAAGGCTGCAGAGCTCAAGGTTGAGATGATCAATCAGGCGGGCGGTGTGAACGGGCAGCAACTGGAGCTCATATCGTACGACGACAATTCTTCTCCTGAACAGGCAGCCAAGGTCGCCCAGAGGCTCATATCGAAAGATGAGGTCGTCGCCATGGCGGGGACGGCTTCCGTTCCGCTATCCGGTGCCGTGGCATCCATGGCAAACAGGTACAAGATCCCGACCATCATCAATTCCGGCTATGCCGTAGATACCAGCAAGGATCCCTATCTCTTTAACACATCCCACAAGACCGATTTTGCCGTCATCACCGCATACAAGGTGTTCAAGAAAAAGGGCATAAAGAAACTCGCGCTTCTCATGCCCATAGGCCCCCTGGGGGAGATCGGCGGGACAGCGGCCAGGAAATATGCCGCTGATTACGGAGTAACTATCGTGGGTGAGGAGAGATTCGATGTAAAGGCGGCCGATGTCACTGCCCAGTTGGCGAAGATACGCAATATGAACCCGCAGGCCATATTTGCCTTCGTGACCGGCGAGCCGGCGGCGCTCATAGGCAGGAACATGGACCAGCTCAGCTTCAAGGTCCCCCTTCTTGTATCTCATGGGAACGCGAATCCCGGATTCCTCAAGCTTGTTTCCAATGTTCGCACGGAAATGCTTGTCCCGTCAGGAAAGGTGATGAAGCCCGAAGCGCTGCCTGACAGCGACCCGACAAAGAAGGTGATCGTGGAGTTCAACAAGAGACATATTGCGAAATACAAAGAGCCGGCAAACTACTTTTCTGCCGAACTGGCCGATGCCATTGCCCTTATCGCCGAAGGACTGCGCACGACAGGAAATACAGACCCGGTGAAGCTCCGGGATGCCATAGAAAACATCAAGAATTTCACAGGTATGCAGGGAATCTACACCTTCACCGCCAAAGACCATCACGGCACCAGGGCGGACGATATGATCCTTCTTACCGTAAAGGCGGGAAAATGGGAAGTGCCCAAGTAACAGGGAAGCGTAGAAACACGCAAAACCGGCAAGGAGTGTCCCCGTGAGCGACGTATCTTATCTGCTCCAGTTCTTGTTCAGCGGCATAACCGTCGGTAGCGTCTATGCCCTGATCGCGGTGAGTCTGGTTATTGTCTACAAGGTGTCCCAGCTCATCTGTTTTGCCCAGGGAGAGTTCTTTGTTTTCGGGGCCCTGACCATGACAACCCTTGTTTCAAGGGGGGTTCCCGTCCCTGCGGCCTTCTTCCTGTCAATCCTGATAGCCATGGTTCTGGGCGCCCTCATCCAGCAGGTGCTGATCAGGCCGATGAAAAATGCCTCCGTCGGTGCGCTCATCGTCATGACGATCGCTATTTCCCTTGCCCTGCGGGGCCTTGCCTTGCTGATCTGGGGGAGGGAATCCCATATCCTCCCCCCATTCTCCCAGGGAGAGCCCATTCATATATTGGGTGCGGCCCTGCAGCTGCAGATACTGTGGATCGTTGGGATAACGGCGGTCGTTCTCTTTCTCATATGGTTCTTCTTTGAAAAGACCCCCGCGGGCATAGCGATGCGTGCCTGCGCCGAGAACCCTTACGGCGCGAGCCTCATGGGCATAAGCATCCAGAAGACGACCCTCTTCGCCTGGGCATGGGGGTCCGGCATCGGCGCCCTGGCAGGAATGGCCGTGGCCCCTCTGCTTTTTACTCAGTACACAAGCGGGGTCATGCCCATGGTGAAAGGGTTCATAGCTATGTCCATAGGAGGTCTCGGCAGTATTGTGGGGTCCGTCATAGCGGGGTTCCTTCTCGGCTTCGTGGAGTCGTACACGATAGGCCTGATATCGTCAAAATTCTCCGATACCATAGTTTTTGCCCTGCTCATGGTTGTGCTTGTTTTCAGGCCGAACGGCCTGTTCAGCAGGTCTTAGGATGGCATGATGAATGTGTTGAAACGATACTGGTGGTTGATATTGCTCGCTGTCATAGCCGTGTATCCCCTCGTCGGCAAGTCATCGCCCTATAAGAGCGGGCTCCTTATCTTTGCCGGGATCTACATTATTATTGCCGTCGGCCTTGATCTGCTTATGGGGTATACGGGACAGATATCGGTGGGCCACGCGGCCTTCTTCGCCATCGGAGCATACACGTCGGGGATCCTCACGGCGAAGTGCGGTTTTTCGCCGGCTGTCGCCATGGGCGCCGGCGTGGTCTTGAGTATGGCCCTTGCCTTCGGGATAGGCCGTCCCGTGCTCGCATTGAAGGAATACTATCTGGCGATGGCCACCCTTGCCTTTAACGAGATCGTTATCACCCTTATCATCGGTTTTGAAGGGATAACGGGAGGGGCGTCGGGCCTTCGCGACATACCCCACCTTCAGTATCTTCGGTTTTTCGCTGGCCAACCACATTCATTATTACTATTTTGTCTGGGCAGTCGTGGCCCTTTGCATCGCAAGCAGCATTGCCGTGGTAAGGTCCCCCTTCGGACGCTGCCTGATCGCGATCCATTCCGATGAGGCGGCCGCGCGCGCCTTTGGCATAGACTGCGCAAAATACAAGACCCACGCCTTTATGCTCGCCGCCGCATTTGCCTCGATAGCGGGCTCTCTCTTTGCGCACTACATGGGGTTTATCGCGCCTGACGATTTCGGGATCCTCACCTCGATCAACCTCCTGGTCATGCTTTTTCTCGGGGGTATCGGAACGATATTCGGCCCCGCGCTGGGCGCGCTTTTCCTGAAATTGCTGCCCGAGGTAACATATCAGCTGCAGGATTATGAACTGCTGATCAACGGCATCATACTTATTGTGGTGCTCGTGTTCTTTCCACGGGGACTTTTCGGAATATTCACGAACCTGCGCAACAGGATCATTCCACGGATGGATAAATAATGGGACACAATGGCCACATATTGAGCATCAGCGATGTGACAAAAACCTTCGAAGGGGTCCATGCGCTGGAAGACGTGAGCTTTGGTGTGAGGCCTGGCGAGATCAAGGCCCTTATAGGCCCCAACGGCGCGGGCAAAACAACCCTTCTTAACGCCGTGAGCGGATTGAACCCTCCCACGAAAGGCAAGATACTTTTCAAAGACCGCAACGTGGTGGGGTTACGGGCCGACCAGATCGCATCGTTGGGGATCTCGAGGACATTTCAGCTCATCCGGCTTTTCACCATCAATAACGCGACCGTCCTTGACAACGTGATGCTTGGTGCCCACATGCACCTCAAACCGGGCCTCTTCGGCTCGATCTTCCTGAGAAGAAAGGTAAAGAGAGAGGAAAAGATCGCCGAAGAGAAGGCGATGGGACTCTTAAAATTGGTCGGGCTCGAAGGTGCGGCCCTGGCAATGCCCGCCACACTCTCCTTTGGCAGTCAGCGCCTCCTGGAACTTTCACGGGCGCTCATGACAGACCCTGACTTGCTCCTTCTTGATGAGCCCGCATCAGGGTTGAATGACACAGAGGTCGAAGAGTTCACGAAACTTCTCATGATGATCAAGGACAGGGGCATCACCATCCTGATCGTGGAGCACAACATGAAACTGGTCATGAACATTGCTGACGACATAGTTGTCCTTGATTTCGGGAAAAAACTCGCCGAAGGGGGGCCTTCAGCGATCTGCGCCAACAGTGATGTCATCGAAGCATACCTGGGCGCCCAGAACAAAGAGTGCGGGGTGCCGGAATGATCTTCAAGACCACCGGTCTTTCAGCAGGATACGGCCGCATACAGGTTCTCAAAGATATTGACCTGGAGGTGAGAAGGGGAGAGATAGTCTGCCTCGTGGGGGCAAACGGGGCCGGAAAGTCGACGCTTCTCAAGGCCATATCGGGGGTGATACCGCTGCTCAAGGGCGACCTTTTCTTTAACGGGCAGGACGTGACCGGCCGCGGGCCCAATTATCTCGTTAAAATGGGGCTCAGCCATGTACCCGAGGGCCGCCAGATCTTCGGCTCGCTCACGGTAAAACAGAACCTTTCCCTTGGCGCCTATGTCAATCAGGCAAAGAAAGAGCAGATGGAAGACCTTTTTGAGTTCGTCTTTGCCCTGTTTCCAAAGCTGAAGGAGCGCCTCACGCAAAAAGCGGGGACGATGAGCGGGGGGAACAGCAGATGCTCGCGATCGGAAGGGGCCTCATGTCCCAGCCGAAACTGCTTCTTCTCGACGAACCGTCCCTGGGGCTCGCCCCGCTGGTAGTGGAGGCGATACTGGGGATCATCGGCGAGCTTCGCGCGAAGGGTATCTCGATCCTTCTCGTCGAACAGAACGTCAATGCCGCCCTCAATATATCGGACCGCGCTTACGTGATCGAAACAGGGAAGATAGTGCTGCAGGGGGATGCGAAAGATCTGCTGAAGAACGAGGAAGTGAAGAAATGCTATCTGGGCATGTAAAAATACCGGGTAATAAACTCTACTGGAGGGAATAAATCATGGTCATAGGTGATCTGTCCATACAATGTGCGCGGCGCTACCCCAACAAAAGGGCACTGATCTCGGAAGATAACGCCCTCACCTATGGTGAGTTCAACAAGCGGACGAACTCTCTTGCAAACGCGTTGACAAAGCTCGGGCTCAAATCGGGGGACAAGGTTGCCGTTTTGAGCCGCAACAACATAGAGATGTTCGAGATATGCTTCGCTGCCGCGAAGAACGGAATGGTCTGGGTACCGGTGAACTTCCGGCTGGTCCCTTCGGAACTGAAATTTGTCCTCAACGATGCCGAGATCGGGATACTTTTTGTGGGTGACAGCTTCAAGGACCAGGTTGCCGGGATCCGCGATGATATCGACGTACCACATATAGTGGATATCGGTAATGATTACGAGGACATGATCAGGTCAGCGCCACCCGACGAACCCGCTTGTGAAGTCAAGCCCGACGATCTTTTTGCGATCTTCTATACAAGCGGCACCACGGGCGGCCCCAAGGGCGTGATGCTCACACACGAAAATTTCCTCTCCGCTGCGGTGAACCACGTCATTGCCTACAAGCTGGGGCCTTCAGACGTGAGCCTCCATGTCCAGCCTTGCTATCACACGATGGAGGCCTCCATGGTGGTCAGCCATTTTTACGTCGGGGGAACGAACGTGATGGTCACTAATTTCAACGGTCACGAGTTCTGGAGGCTTGTTGAAAAGGAAAAGATCACCAACATCACCCTTGTCTACACCGGCCTGGTGGATATCGTCGATGCTTACAAGGAAGGCGGCTACAAATTGGGTACACTGCGCAGCTATTCAGTGGGAGGACAAACTACCCCCGTCCCCATCCTGAGAAGGGCAGTGGAGGTGCTGGGCCCCGATATCATCTTTGTTGTTTACGGGCTTACAGAGGCATCTCCGCTGCTCGCTTATCTTCCAAAGGAGGATTACTCACTGGAAGGCGTGGGTTTGAAGCGCCTCGGCTCGGTCGGGAAGGAGATGTTCAACTGCCATGTGAGGATCGTCGACAAGGATGACAATGACGTGGCGCCCGGCGATACCGGCGAGATCATCGCCCGGGGCCCTAACGTTATGAGGGGTTACTGGAAGCGGCCCGAAGAGACCGGGGAGACGCTCAAAAACGGCTGGCTGCACACGGGTGACATGGGCATGATGGATGAAGACGGGTATATTTATGTGATCGACCGCAAAAAAGACCTCATTATCAGCGGCGGTGAGAACATCTCCCCCCATGAGATCGAGGACGTCCTCCACCTCCACCCGGCAATCCACGAATGCGCGGCCATAGGGATCCCTGACGAGCGATGGGGCGAGCAGGTAAAGGCCGTTGTCTCTCTCTCAAAAGACAAAACCGTGACGGAAAAAGAACTCATCGAATTCTGCAGCCAGCATCTGGCCAAATACAAACTGCCGAAAAGTATTGATTTTATTGATGCCCTCCCCAAGGATCCTGTCGGCAAGATACAAAAAAAGGTCCTCAGGGAACGATACTGGCAATAAAGGAGGCATAATGGCCATTCCGGGTTTGGATCTTATGGATGAAAAGGAAAAGGATGCCTTTCTCGAGCTTGTCCTGTGGCATTACAAAGTGATCGACGGTTTCTGGTTCCTCTGTGTTTCTGAGACATTCGGCCAGGGATCTGCCGAGAACGTTGTCGAAAAGGTCTGGGAAAACGCGGCCCGCCTGGCATCACGGGAGATCGTCCGCCGCTTCGTGATCAAGGAAAATGGCCTCAAGGGTTTTGCGCGGGCCATAAGGCTTTTCCCCATGGCAACGCTTGTCGGATACGACATCACGGAAGAAGACAGCGCAGTCATAATCGCCGTCCCTCATTGCAGTGCCCAGGAGGCACGCTTGAAACATGGTCTTGGGGAGTTCAAGTGTAAGGGGATGCATCGTTCCCTCTTTGATGCCTTCGCTAAAGAGATAGATCCCTCAATAAGAACAGAATGTCTTTTTGCGCCGCCGGACCCTCACCCGGAGGATATGTTCTGCAAATGGCGGTTCACCGTTTAACGGTAGTGACGGCTTTTGTTTTGAACGTGTGACCTGCGACATGAAACGTGTGACACTAAATGGCGATGGGTCACAGGTTTTCCCCATGACCCACAACCTATTACCTGTAACCTGTTCTAATTATTGTTTTACATATACGAGATCGGTGGCCAGGAAGCTTCCGCCCTTGTTGGTCTTTGCCCAGCTTGCATCGACACCGAAGAGCTCCACAACCTCCAGCTCGCCCTTGAAGGCACCTTTCTTTCTGCCAAGGGGTTGTTTTGTCTTGGGGTCTACGAACTCTTCGCCCGGGGAATAGACCTCCAGGACCTTGCCCTTTTCAAGCCCCGAGAGCCTTCCGGCATTGATATATACCTTTGCGCCGTCAACGGAGGCGATGCGGGCGTGCCAATCGACGGAAAGAACTGTCTTCAGGACATCTTCCATGATCATCTCGATGGCCAGATCGATCGCCTTGATCTTTGCCTTTTCAGTGCTGAGGTCACCCTTTTCCCGTGAAAGAGAAATGGGGTTTCTCCCTGACAACTGTTTCATCATCGTGGCCGTTTCGGTGTTGAATACATCTATTGAAAGCTTTGACATGGCAAAAGAGGTCTCTTTTTCGTCCTTGCCCTCGATCTTGGATGAGCTTATATACACGTCGGAGAGGGCGCTTTTGAGGACGGCCTGTATACCGAATACCTCGTTCATCTTTCTCATGTTGGCGGGTTCAAAATAGGAACCCTTGATGTTCAATGTGTTGGGATCGACGCAGATGACGGTCCCCGTGCTCTCGAGCCTCGATATGAGGCGCTTGGTGGCCAGTTCACCGAGGCCCTCGGACTTGTAGTTGGTGTTGTCTGTCACGGGGAGCAAAACGATCCTGCGTTTCATCTTTGGCGACGGGTATTCGAATGATATGAGGCCGGGCAAATACCCCAGCCCTATGGGCATGTACCCCATCTGGGTCGGATAGGCCATCTGGGGTTGGATGCCCTTTTTCTTAAGTTCCTCTTCAAGCTTTGCGATCCTCTTTTCAAGCTCGTCACGTTCTTTTTTGCTAGAGCGTGCCGGTGCTGAACGAAAGGGACTCGCCGATGCCCGGGGCATACTGGTCTTTGCGTATCCATACGTAGGCCGGTTCGTAAGGCGTCAACATGTATTTCCTGTTCCTGACGTAGATATATTCGATCCCGTCAATGATCTTGATGTCGCCGAGCTCGGGTTCCTTGACCTCTTCCGCGTCTCCCCTGGATGATTTTTTCTGGGCGGTCTGGGTAGTTCCGGATTTCTTTGTTTGGTCTTCGTCCTTTTTCTTGCCGAAAGGCATATAACTGCAGGACACCAAGAAAAGTAAAAGTAATAAAATTATATATTTTTTCATGGACTGATTATAAAGTATGACGAGATTAAAAGTCAAATTTTTGTATATATAAGAAAGTAAGTTTAGATCTCACCCAGGAAAACGGGAAGGGAGAAACAGAACGTACTGCCTTTTCCCGGCGTGCTCTCGACCCAAACGGACCCCCCGTGGCCCTCAATGACCGACTTGACGATAAAAAGGCCGAGGCCGCTGCCGTCCTCCTTTTTCCCGAAACTTCCCTGGCGATACCTCTCGAAGATAAAGGGAAGCTCGGAAGGCGGTATACCGATACCTGTATCCGCAACGGAGGTCACGACAAAATCGTTCTCCCTGTAAGCGTTGATCAAGACCCCGGAGCCTTCCGGGGAAAACTTGAGTGCGTTCACGACAAGGTTGACAATGACCCGTTCTATGTATGCCTTGTCCGCGAGGACAAGGCTGCTGTCGCCTCCGCCGGCGTATTGCGCCCGCGGGCTGTAAAGACTGACGATGCCGCGGATGACCTCCGAAAGGTCGATGGGCGCGATCACAAGATCAAGCTTGCCCGATTCGATCCTCGACACGTTGAGGTAGTTCTCGACAAGATGCTGGATCTTCGATATGTTTTCCGTGATGCCCACGAGTTTTTCCCTTAAGGGGTCTTCGATGGCGCCGTATTTCTCCCAGAGAATGCGGTTGAGGAATCCCGTAACGGGCATGAGAAAGGATTTGATGTCGTGCGTTATGGAAGACACAAAATCAGCCTTGAACTCCTCGACCTTTTTCTCCTTCGATATGTCCTGGAATAAGAGAATGTGGCCCTGCCGGTCGTTTTCCAGAACATAGGGAGAGACGAAGATCTTGAGGCAAAGCGATTCCTGGTTCTTGTCAAGAACAAGCTCTTCAGTAATGGTATGATCGTGCTGGCCGGTATTCAACGCAGGGAAGAACCTTTCATAATTGTTCCCAACCGCAGTGGTTCGCTCTATGCCCGTTATGTTCTCGGCGGCCCTGTTATAATATGTTATGGTGCCATGGTGGTCGATGGCGGCAATGCCGTCGTCCATTGTTTCCAGGATGGAAAGGAACCTGATCCTGTCCTGCCTTATCGTCTGCGTCTTTTCTTCAAGCTCGGCATTGATCGTCTTGATCTCCTCGATGTTCTGTTCGATGATATGTTCCCGCTCCGAGATGGAATCGAGCATCTTGTTGATGGATGACGCGATGAGACCGAACTCGCTTGTCTTGATATTCTTTCCGTCAATGCGGGAGAGGGTGTCCCCCTTTTCAATGTTCCCGCAGATGGCAAGAATGTTGCCAAGGGAAGGGTCGATGCCGCGGGTGATCAGAAAGGTGATAACGATGACCGCAGACGTGGCCAGGACGGAGATCATGACAAAGGTAAAAAGGAGACGTTTCTTGAAGGGAAGGAAAATATTTTCACTGACAGCGAGGCCGTATGACCAGTTATCCGATTCCTGCCCGTATTTCAGGGCTTTATAAATGGTGTAATAGCTGGCGTTGCCGATGAGGGTCTTTCCGATGTAGTTCTTTTTCGCTTCGTAAAGGGTGGCGGTGATCTCTTTCGGAAGGTCCTGTGTGTGCGTCCCGGTGAGGGCAAAGATGGTGCTGAACATCCTTTTCTCATTGTTGAAGATCGATACATAAACAGGCTCGTCACGTTTGCGGGCCAACAGGTCACTCAGGCTCCTGATAAAAGGGCTGGCGTTGTCGAGGATGACCAGTTCGCTCAGGACCGCTTTTTGTTTTTTCAGGGGTACGGAAACGAAGAGGGCCGCCCGTTTTCCATACCCGGCGTTTATCGCCACGAACCCCTTCGAGACCTTTTGCGTGTCCACGTAGGGAATAGACACAGAGATGCTTTTCAAACGGTTCCTCATGGTTGCAATTGGCCTTCCCTTATTGTCCGTCAGGTTGATGATGTCTATGTTCTCATTGCGAAGGATGTTGTCGAACAACTCCTGTATCTTTCCTGCATCGTGATTGGCGATGGCATTTTTTACGGTATTCTTCATCGATAACAGTGTCAGATGGTTCTCAATGCGGCTCAATTCACGGTCTATGGCAAAGGTGAAAAGATTTATGTCCGATGTCAGGTTCTTTTCCAGCTCGTTGACGGCAATATGTTCGATAGAGCTGATGCCTGAATAGGTTGTAACGATGGAGAGAAGGACCACGAGGCTTACGAAAAAGAGGAGGATCTTTGTGTAGAGCTTCATAATGAAAAAGCAGGGTTCAGGGAACAGGGTTCAGGGAACAGGAAGAACGATGCATAATGCATGATCCGTAATGCCCGATGAAAAAAAGAAGCAACAGGGGCTAAGTATGGTGGAGGTGACGGGGATTGAACCCGTGGCCCCCTCGTTGCGAACGAGGTGCTCTCCCGCTGAGCTACACCCCCAGGATGCATAATAGTATTTCAAGTTTAGCTGTAATATCAAGGTTTTTATATCGGCGATCACGGACAATTGTCAGCAATAAAGCATCGAAAGCCCATCAAAGATTCAAAATATTCTTTATTGTCTGTTTCAATTCCCCGGTATCTGCAGACTTTACTATATATCCGTCAGAAACCCAGCTTGAAAAATCCTGTTTGAATTCACCATAGGCGGAACAGAGGATTACCGGCTGGTCTTTGTTCGTATTTTTAATTTCGTTGAGTGCCTGTATGCCGTCCATGCCGGGCATCTTTATGTCCATGACGACCAGATCAAAGTGAGAATTTTTGAGTTTTTCCAGCGCTTCATAACCATTCGACGCGACTTCTACCTCATAATTCTCTTCTTCAAGCTCTTCCTTGAAAAGAAGCCGTATGTTTTCCTCGTCATCTACTACAAGAATTTTTACATTTTTCATAGGAACTCCTCTTTGCATATTATTTTTTAAAGGGAGATACACAATAAACGTTACACCCTTTCCAACTGTATTTTCAATATCTATGTGACCATGGTGATTATTGATAATTTTATTGGAAATGGCAAGCCCGAGACCGGTACCCCGCTCTTTTGTCGTAAAAAAAGGATTGAAAATGTTGTCGATAACGGCAGGGTTAATCCCACCGCCCGTATCAGTAATGGAAATGCTGACAAAGGGCTGGTTGTTGAATGAGGCCGGCTGTTGTTTTAATGGTTAGCTTGCCGCGACCGTTCATGGCTTCATAGGCATTCATAAAAATATTGATGAAGACCTGCTTTAATTGCTGGCTGTCACAGGGTATGGGCGGCAGCGTGGTATCAAAGTCGTTTGACGATATCAGATCTGTTCCCAGGATAGTGTCTGTTGAAAGGAGATAGAGAATCTCGTCAAGAAAATCATTTATGATGCATGTTTCTGATACAGGATGGGCTTTCTTTGACATAGTTGAGGATTTCGTTGAGTATTGTTTCGAGCCGGGTTACTTCTTTGAGTATGATTTCGATATATTTATCCTCTGTGTGCTCGTTTTGCATTTTCTTTGCAAGTCTTTTTGCGAACCCGCCGATAATGACAAGAGGATTTTTTATTTCGTGGGCGATATTGGCCGTCATCTCACCGAGGCTTCTGAACTTTTCCTGTTCGATGAGCCGCTTCTGCGCGTCGGTGAGCTCTCTGACAACATCTCTGAGTCGTGTATTCAGCAGGGTATTTTCCAATCCGCTTGAAATGTAATTTGCTATAGTGTTGATTATGTACTGGCCATCTTCCTCGAGGGTGTGGGGTTGAGTTGTTTTTTCGCCGCAAATTGTTATAGTGCCCAGAACGCGGTTCTTTGAAGTTATCGGCGCGGAAAAAAGATGAATTTAAAAGCGCTCTCAAACTGATCGGAAGCCGATTCTTAAAAGACACGGCCCTGAGAAGCTTAATCGCCGATTGTTCCAGTTGTTCGAGATAATCTTTGACTGATGAATCGATAACACCATAGGTAAATCTCTGAGAATCAAGCTTAAGAAGCGTGATATTCAAGCTTAATCGTTACAAAGGTTGCGTTCAGCGATTTTGCTATGATAAGAGCAAGGTTTTTGAGAAGCTCATAGGGTTCGACATTTGAAATAAGAATTTTTCCGAGCTCTGAGAGCATGGCAAGTTCGCTGATCCTTTTTTTCGATGAGAGAATGAGCTCAAAAGAACGAAGTATGCCGCCTATCTCACGGGAAAGTACGGATAAAAGGATTTTTTCGGAATCCTGAAGACTTCCTGCGATACCGGAACATAAAACAAGCACTCCGTAAATGTAGCTGTCGTCGGCGAGAGGAAGGAACGAAAAGTCCCTGTAATTTTCAATGAGTCCGTCCAGTTCGGGGTAAAAAAGACAACCGAACCGGGGCGAAATATCTTTAATGGTAAAATATTGGGGCGATCTTTTTTGCGCCACACTTCCGATAATACCTTCGCCAATGTGGCACCGGTATTGATTAAGCATGTTAAAGAGTGTGCTCTTCTGAATTTCCGTATCTGCAGGTGAGCCTTTTGTCCTTGTCGAATGTGTAGACAATGACTTCTTCACATTCCATGTCCCGGGAAATAATATTGAGTATGGAACCTATTCTGGAAGCGTGCTCCAGGTTAGAATGAGATATTTCAATGATCTTCCCGAGCAGTTCAAAGGGATTCATGCTTTGCGATTGCTTTTTTATACAGTTCGACGTATTCCTTTGCCGATTTCTCCCAGGAAAAATCTTCATTCATGCATTTTTTTATAAGGGACTGCCAGGCGCTTTGTTTTTTGTATACCGACAAGGGCCCTCTCTATCGCGTCGAGCAATGGCCTTTTTCTGTATAATCGTAAAATTTGAAACCCGTACCAGTATCCGGTGATTTTGTGTAGTCAATAATGGTATCTTCAAGACCGCCAACGCCCCGTACAATGGGTACAGTGCCGTATTTCAGGCTGTAGAGTTGATTGAGACCACAGGGTTCGTATTGGGAAGGCATGAGAAACATGTCGGAACCTGCCTCTATGAGATGTGCCAGCCTGTTGTCATAAGCGATTTTTACAGCGAATGATTTTGGAAATTGTTTTGACAGTTGTGTAAAAAGGTCGTGATATTTTCTTTCCCCGGTACCCAGAATAATATATTGTACGCCCTTTGACAGCATCTCTTCCAGGGAAGAGGCAATGAGATCAAAACCTTTCTGATCGGCAAGCCGTGAGATTGTGCCGATGAGGGGAATGTTCTCCGTCACGGGCAAGCCCGTATTCTTCCTGCAGCGCGGCTTTTACAGACCTTTTTGTTGGCGTGATTTTTCTCGCTGATACTGGGCGGGAATGTGCTGGTCTTTTTCCGGGTTCCATTCCTCGTAATCAATTCCGTTTACGATTCCGTAGAGATCATTCTTTCTTGTCGTGAGAATGCCGTCAAGGCCGCAACCGAATTCCGTAGTCTGTATTTCCTTGCTATACTGCTTGCTCACTGTGTTGAGAATATCTGAAAAGACGATGCCGCCCTTTAAGAAAATTGATGTGACCGAAAAATTCAAGAGTATTCGGGGGTAAAATATTCCCAGCCGATATTAAGAAGGTGCATATCGTAATGCCAGAAAATACCCTGGTAACCAAGGTTGTGGATGGTGAGAAGCGTGGCGATCTTGCCGAGTTCCGGGTCATCCTTGACAGAGGGACTTGAGAAATACAGGCCTAAGGGCGGTTTCCCAATCATTGCAATGGAGTCACGTCGGGAATAAAGCCGGTCACCTTCATTGCCTCCAGAATGCTTTTGGCAAAAAAGATAAATCTCTCGGCATTGTCGAGATAATCACCATCGGGGTGCTGTACAGATAATCCCTGATAATAATATTCATCCTTTTCGACGAGGTAAGCCGTGATCCCGTCATATTCGCTTTCGACGATTTCAGCGTCAACAAAGGATTGTGATACCTGGCAGGCAATCTTATGATTTTTGTATCTCATGGGGAAACCCAGTTCTTCTATGCCCTTATGTTTCGGCAGGATCACCCGCACGTCAATGCCGAGTTTCTTAAGGGCCTTCGGAAGGGCCCCGGTGACATCGGCAAGACCGCCGGTTTTCACGAAAGGATAAATTTCGGGAGAAGCGATCAATACTTTCATGTTACCCCCTATGGTTGTGTTTCTTTAAGATATGTCAGTCGCTTCTTCCGGAGGTGTAGGGTTGATGTAGAAACCCGTTCCCCACTCGAAACCAGCCATTTTAGTAAGCCGCGGAATCAATCTCGATATGCCAGTGGTAATGGGGCAGTTCTCCGTTTCCCGACGGAGCCGTATGGATAACATAATTATACGGCGGCGCATTAAGGACCTTGACGTATTTTTTGAGGATAGTCGAAAGCGTTTCCGCGAGAGAATGATAATTATCTGCGCGATCATGATCGGCAAAGACTGCCTCATGCTTTTTTCGGCAATATCCATGTTTCAAAGGGGAAACGTGCCGCATAGGGCGACAGGGCGATAAAACAGCTCGTTCTCAAAGACCACGCTGACGTTATCTCTCTTTCTCCTGGGCGATAATATCGCAGAAGATGCACCTGTCTTTAAACTTGTAATAAGAGAGCCCGCCGTTTATTTCCTCCAACGACCCTCCTCGGGACAATGGGGAGCGCGATGAGCTGCGAATGGGAATGGTCCAAGTGACGCGCCGGCAACAGAACCGATGGTTTTTGAAGACCATAATATATTTGAACCGCCTGTCTTCTGAAGATCAAGGATCCTTTCCCTGTATGCGACAAAGACGTCCTGGATACGCTCCACGGGCATGTCCGACAGGGTCTCGCCATGGTTCGGTGTTTCAACAATGACTTCATGGGCACCGACGCCGTTCATTTTGTCGTATAATCCGACGCCTTCTTTGTCGAGGTCTCCTTCAATCCTGCAGGGCGGGAAATTTATTGGGAACAACCCGGAGTGTCCAGTCCGGAGCCAGGGGGCGGATCCCGGCGGACGTACCGCATACACTTCAGGCGGCGTCATGCTTTCATTGCCGGGACACAAAGGACAGACCGCGGCCTTCGGGCGCGGGGGCTTCTTCAACAAGAAAGACGGGTCTTTTACCTCGTTCTGTTGATATAATGACCCATCTGTCGATAATGGGGTCTTTTCGTAATTCAGGCATGA
The DNA here is from genome assembly GCA_963816115.1 of uncultured delta proteobacterium. Lineage (GTDB taxonomy): Bacteria > Desulfobacterota > Syntrophorhabdia > Syntrophorhabdales > Syntrophorhabdaceae > Delta-02. Next base: position 409,561 of record CAWFIZ010000003.1, read on the forward strand.
ATTACCCCGGCATATGTTGTTTTGACATGGCTTTTGTTGCGTGATATGAAATACTTCTGTGATTCCGCTTAAAGATAATATTCCTACGCGCACGTTACCAATTATAGCAGTGAGCTTTATCTTTGTAAATATATTAATTTTTCTGTGGCAGAGGCTTGCCTTGCCTCGTGCGGCAAGCGCGATTCTCTACGGATATTACGGATTTGTGCCGCGGGAATTTATCACTTCCGTTCTGGCGAGGTACGATCTCCTTCCATATAACGTCATGACGCTTTTCACCTCCATGTTCCTCCACGGGGGTTTTCTCCATATCATCGGGAACATGCTTTACCTGTGGATCTTCGGCAACAATATTGAGGACAGGCTGGGACACTTGAGGTTTATTTTCTTTTATTTTATCTCCGGCGTCTTCGCGGCCGCCTTCCAGCTCCTCTACGACCCGTCGTCGGAGGTTCCCATGATCGGTGCAAGCGGGGCGATCTCCGGTGTTCTCGGCGCCTATCTGGTCCTCTACCCCCACGCGCGGATAAAGACCCTCCTCATTCTCTTTGTATTCATAAAGATCGTCGAGCTCCCGGCCATTGTTCTGTTCACCATATGGTTTTTTATGCAGTTCCTCTATGCCGGCATGGACGGCGTAGCCTGGTATGCCCACGTCGGGGGGTTCATATTCGGGCTTGCCTCCGCCGGGCTTTTCATTGCCGGATCGGGCAAACGAAAGACCGCAAAGGCTTAAAGACGATGAAAGAATTGACGGCGCTCGCGATCAACCCATACATATACGATTTTGCCGCCTACAGCTTCTGGTCAAGCCCGCTGGGGCTTTTGTACATAGCCGGCATTCTCGGGCGCAACGGTTTTCGGGTTGACCTCATAGACTGCATGTCCGTCAGGGAGGACAAGCGCAAGGCAGACGGACGGGCCCCCTTTGTAAAGGAAAGGGTGGCAAAACCGGAGGCATTGAAGGGTGTCCGGAAGAACCTCAGGAGATATGGGATGTCGCCGGACGAACTTGGAAAGAGACTCGCCGGTGTCAAAAGGCCCGATCTCATCCTTGTCACCTCTATTATGACCTACTGGTACACCGGTGCAAAAGAGGTTGTCGAAGCGGCGCGCGAGATGTACCCGACGTCGCGGATAATAGTCGGCGGGATATACCCGACGCTTTGCCACGAAGAGGCTAAAAGGAGCTTCCCCGGGGCAGACCTTGTTGTGAGGTCAGGCGAACTTAAGCTTTTCTACCGGTTCATCGAGGACGCCTTCGGGGCAGGGCTTGCCTTCAAACCGGAAATGGACGACCTCGACGTACTGCCCTATCCCGCGTATGACCTCTACCAGGAGATACCCTTTGTCCCGTTGCTCACATCCCTGGGGTGCGCCTTCAAGTGCACCTATTGCGCCACCCCCTACATGTATCCGAAAATGACGAGGCGCGGCTTCGCCGGCGTTGTCGAAGAGGTGCGCCACTGGCACGAGCGCGGAGTCGAAAGATTTGTCATCTATGACGACAGCTTCCTCTACAAGAGCAACGATTACGCGAAACCGCTGCTCTCAAAGATCGCTGCCCTGCCTTTCCCGGTGAGCATATACAACCCGAATGCCGTCAATGCCGCCTTTATCGATGATGAACTTGCGGGCCTTCTCGTGCGCTCGGGCTTTCGGGAGGTGCGTATTGGCCTTGAATCGGCCAACCCCTCCGTGCAGAAAGAAACGGGCGGGAAAGTGACGAACGCCGTTTTTAAAAAAGCGGTCGCGGCCTTAAAGCTTGCCGGATACCAAAGGGAGCAGGTGAGCGCCTATATCCTGGCGGGCCTCCCGGGCCAGCGCTGGCAGGAGGTAAAAGGGGCGATCGACCACGTGAAGGCCCTGGACGTGACGCCCTATATTGCCGAGTACACGCCCATACCGCACACGGAAATGTTCGAGAAGCACAGGGACCGCGCAAGGTTCCCCATCGGCGATGACGCGATCTACCAGAACAACGCCCTCTTTCCCTTCGCCTGGGAAGGTTTCACGGAAGAAGACATGAATTTTTTGAAGAGATACATGAAAGAATAGTTTCAAGTTTAATGGTTTGTTAACCGTTTCAGGTAAAAGATGATAAATATTTTTTTGTCTTTCCCTTGAAACTTGGAACATGAAACCTGAAACTATTTTTTAAGACAGATATTGATGCAGTTTCTGGTAGCTCGGGAAGTCCCCGTCAATGAAGTCCGCGCCTAATTCTTTGGTGGCATCGCTGCCGTCAATGATCCGCTTGATGGTGCATTTCATCTTGATCGGGGTTTTTTCGTTGGGTATGGTGAAGATCGTGTCGAACTCACCCTCATGACCGGCATCATAGTCCTGCGGTATGGATATCCGCAGCCCGCTGAGGGAAATATCGATAACGATCCCTGTCTGAAGGGCCGATTCCCGTGTGTCCCGTTTGTATATGAAGGCGGGGAGTGAAACCTCTTTTCTGTGATGCCGCCGCCGCTCGCGCTTTGAACCCTTGAGCTCCACCTTGTCCTTTACGTGACCGTAAAGGATATTCTCAATGATGGACGAGAGAGACCTTCTTTCAGCGTCAGCTATTTTTTCCAGAGATTGTCTTAGTTCATCGTTGGTGCGAAAGCATATCGTTACATCTTTTTTCATTGTTTTTGTCCCCCACGGTAAGATGCTTGGCACACTTAAGGCCCGCAACCCCCCATAGTTGCTATACGGCAGTATAACATACACATGGAAAATTGAAAAGATGAATTATACCATGCATCACATCTGAATACCTTCCCCATACTATACAACATTTTACTGGATGATCATTAATAAAAATATTGTAAATTCATTTTAACCCCAAGAAAGAATTATTTCTTAATGGTTGTTTATGGTAAAATAGGTTGCGGGTAAACACCTTTTAGGGCCAAAATTGAAGAAGACAACGATAAAATATCTCGTTGGCGTTGCACCCTCAAGGCGGTAGCCTGGCACTTTTATGCGAAAAACAGCCAAGGAAGGATGATAGCATGAAGATCTTTGTTACGGGAGGCGCCGGTTATATCGGCAGCCACGTTGCCTTGCTCCTCGATCAGCACGGCCACAATGTCCTCGTCTATGACAACCTGTCAACGGGACATGAACGGGCAGTGTTATCGGGAAAACTCGTAAAAGGAGATCTGGGGGACAAAAAGCTCCTTGCAGATACCCTGAAGGAGTACGGACCCGATGCTGTCATGCATTTTGCCGCGTCCATCCAGGTAGAGGAGTCGGTAAGGGAGCCGCTCAAGTATTACCGGAACAACGTCATCAACAGCATCAACCTCCTGGAGGCGATGACGGACCTCGATATCCGGTACTTCATCTATTCTTCATCAGCGGCGACCTATGGTGCACCGGACACTGCCGGCCCTGTTGGCGAGGACACACCGCTTCGGCCGATAAATCCTTATGGAGAGACGAAGGCCATGATCGAAAAGGTGCTTGAGGGTCTTTCCGCGGCGCGGGATCTCCGCTATATCGCTCTGAGATATTTCAATGTGGCCGGCGCCGACCCGCAGGGCCACCTCGGACAGGCCTACCGGGAGGCGACGCACCTCATCACGCGCTCACTCAAGGTGGCCATGGGAGAATACGAAAAACTTTCGGTGTTCGGCACAGACTACCCGACACCGGACGGGACCTGCATAAGAGATTATATCCATGTGGAGGATCTTGCCGGCGCGCACCTGTTGGCACTGATGTATCTCAGGGAAACGGGAGGCTCCGACGTTATGAACTGCGGCTACGGTCACGGGTATTCGGTTCTCGACGTGGTGAACATGGCAAAGAAGGTAACGGGCGTGGATTTTGCGGTTGAGCTGTCAGGCCGTCGGGCAGGAGACCCCCCCAATCTTGTTGCCGACAGCTCAAAGCTTAAAAGGCTCACCGGATGGTCGCCGCTCCACGATGATCTCAAGTTCATCATCGAAACCGCATGGAAGTGGGAAATGAAGATGGCAAAAAGGTAGGGAAAGATCATCCATGAAGACACTTGCCGCCGCACTATTCATTATAATGATATTTGCAGGGCTTGTTGTCTACGCCCCGAACTATCTTTTTTATGCGGATGTGCCTCAAAAGTCGGATGCCATAGTGCTTTTTCTTGGTAACGAGTTCAGGGAGCGCAAAGGCGAGGCGCTCAAGCTCATAGAGGAAGGGTACGCATCGTACCTCGTCATACCGGCGTACGGCAGGATAGTTGAGTCATCAAACCATGGGGCGGCATCAAAGGGGGCGATCGCTTCGAGGCCGCCCAGGTATCCGAGCGCATACGAGGACACCCATGTGGAGATCATCGAGGCGAAGAGGCTCATTGACGACAAGGGGCTAAAGTCTGTCATATTCGTCAGTTCACCACATCACATGAGGCGCATCAAGATCATCACCGGCAATGTTTTCCCGAAGGGCACCTACCGGACGGTATTTGTGCCCACGCGCTTTGAAATGAAAAACAACGGACTGTGGTTCCTGAACGGACAGGAGGTAAAAAAGGTGATGAGCGAATACGGCAAGATCGCCTGGTTCTTTCTTTATCGTTGGTTCAGGTGAAGAAAAAGACGGTTTAAGGTTCCGGTTTATTAAGAACACAGAACTTCTTTATGCTTGATATTCTTATAAAAAAAATCTCCGACCGGTCTGCCAAGATCGGGGTTATCGGCTTGGGGTATGTCGGGTTGCCGCTGGTTATTGAATTCTTTAAGAGCGGGTTCGACGTCACCGGGTTCGATGTTGACGAAAAGAAGGTGAGGTCCCTCGGCAGGGGCGAAAGGCTACATCAAGCATGTGGACATCTCTCCGCTCATCACCGGCCTTGCGGACAAAACGGGGGTAAAAAAGGGCAAAAAACAGGCAAAAAACAGTAAAAAAGGCTCATTCAAGGCGACGGGCGACTTTTCCCTGCTCAGGGAAACGGACTGCGTCATCATTTGCGTGCCTACACCGCTCAACAAATACCGCGAGCCCGACCTTTCATATGTCATGGACACCACGGGGGCGATAGCCCGGTACCTGAAAAAAGGCCAGCTCATCGTTCTTGGATCTACAACCTATCCCGGCACCACCGACGAGGACATGAGGGGGGTGCTCGAAAAGACCGGACTCAAGGCGGGCAAGGATTTTTACCTGGCCTTTTCCCCGGAGCGCGAAGACCCGAACAACAAGGACTACCGGACGGGAACCATCCCTAAGGTGGTCGGCGGGTATACAAAGAAATGCCTCATCGCGGCAGCGGCGCTCTACGACACCATCGTGGTCAAAGACGGTCCCCGTCTCCTCAACGCGCGCCGCCGAGGCGACAAAGCTCGTCGAGAACATCTATCGCAGCGTCAACATAGCCCTTGTCAATGAGTTGAAGGTACTCTTCGACAGGATGGGGATAGACATCTGGGAGGCCATAGACGCGGCAAAGACAAAACCCTTCGGGTTTGAGGCCTTCTACCCGGGGCCGGGGCTTGGCGGCCACTGCATACCCATAGACCCCTTTTACCTTACCTGGAAGGCCAGGGAGTACGGTTTCTCCACCCGCTTCATAGAACTTGCCGGCGAGATCAACACCTCCATGCCCGATTACGTGGTATCGAAGGTCGTAATGGCGCTAAATAACGCAAAAAAACACGTAAAAGGCGCCAAAATACTCCTTCTTGGCCTCTCGTACAAGGCAAACGTCGACGACGACAGGGAATCCCCAGCGTACCGCCTGATGGAAAAACTCGAAGACATGGGCGCAAGGGTATCTTACAACGACCCCCACATCCCGGTTATCAAACCAACCCGTGAATTCGCAAAATTCGCCGGCAGGAGGTCCGTAAAGATCACCGGCAGCCACGACCTGATCCTGATAGTGACCGCCCACGACGAATACTCCAAGATAGACCTGACGAAATTAGGCACCATCATCGTCGATACGCGAAACCTGATCAAAAAAAGAAGCAAACTCGTTTATAAAGCATAAAGACCATTTCAACAACCACGACCTTAAAAAACATTTTTGAAGGTTTTTTCATCTCTATGCACCCCCCCCTCAGCGGTCTTTTCCCCTGTTTTTCCCCGCCACACAAAACTACCCGCAATCGTCACAAGTCCCATTCCGCACGTTATAAAAAACGAAACAACTGAATCCCCGGATGGGTTTTTTAAGAGCTCGTCTGAAACCAGTGTGACGTTTATTTTCTTTTCTTATCACCTGTCACCCATGACCCATCACCCGCCTTTCTTTCTGGCATCATATTTGCTATTCTTTTTCATATGGCCAAAGCACCATCGGAAAAAAGTTCATTCACCCTCCAGTCGGTAATGAACGTCCTCTGCGGGGGCGCGTTCCTTATCAGCAGTGACCTGAGGATCGAATGGGTGGGTTCCGTTACGGAGCGCTGGTCGGGGGGCAAAGCCGCAGGCGCCCTGCACGGAAAGCATTGCTACTCCGCTGTCATGAACAAAAAGCGGCCCTGCGAAAATTGTCCCGTTCTGAGGTCTTACGGGAGCGGCAAGACGGAGCAACTGGAAATAAAGATTGAAACGAAGGGTAACAACACGGAATATTACCTCTTAACGGCATCGCCGCTGAAAGGGAAGGCCGGACGCGGCCCATCAGGGGTCATCGAGGTCATCCGGGACGTAACGGCATTCCGCAGGACCGAGGAAGACTTGAAAAGGCTCGGTGAGTTCAATTATGAGGTTGTCGAGAACGCCCCGGTGGCGATCTTTACCATTAATAAGAAGGGGGAATTCTCAAGTGTCAACCCGGCGCTTGCCACACTGTCGGGCCTGGATACAAAGGAAAAGGCAAAGAAGAAACTCCTTGGGTTCAACTGGATAAAGAACCCCTACACCGTGAAGTGCGGCATGGCCGGCTATATAAAGGAAGGACTTAAAGGCAAACCCTTTCAGCTCTGGGATTTCCCCTTTATCAATTACTGGGGGGTCCCGCAATATATCTATTTCAAGGGTGTGCCCATCAAGGGGAAGGGCGGAAGGGTCGAGGGGTTGCTGTGCATCATAGAGGAGACGACGGAGATCGTCAAGACACGCGCCCAGCTGATGCAGGAAGCCAAGATGTCCATGATCGGAAGGCTTACGACGGGGATCGCCCACGAACTGAACAACCCCCTTGCGACCATAACGGCCAACGCGGAGCTGGCCCTTGAGTCTCTTGAGAATATTGATGGCAGGAAGTTCGACAACAGGGACCTCGAGGAGTTCAAAGAGAGCCTCAAGGTCATCGAGGAGCAGGCCTTCCGGTGCACGAAGACGATAAGGAACCTCCTTGATATGACAAGGAAAAAGGACCTGGGGAAGAAAAGCATCAATTTCAACCAGCTTCTCGACGAACTTCTCGATCACATAAATTTCCGGAAGCTGCCGGTCAGGTTCGTTCAGGATGTGCCCTCGCGGCTTCCGCCCGTGAAGGGTGATTCCGATGCCATGCGGCAGGTCTTCCTCAACGTCATAAGCAATGCCGTCGATGCCGTCGAGAAACGGGCGGGCGCGACGATATGGATCAAGGCAAGGAAACTTCCCGACAACACCCTCGAGGTTGCCATAGAAGATAATGGCCCCGGTATTCCCGACAATATGATAGAGCTCATATTCGAACCCTTCTTTACGACAAAGGGTATAAAAAAGGGGACGGGCCTCGGCCTGACGCTATGTTACGATTTTTTGCAAAGAATGGGGGGAAGCATCGAGGCACAGCACCGCCAGGCAGGTGGGAGCATTTTCAGGATATCCCTCCCGCTCTATGTCAGATAGCCATCACTTGAGGAGGCCCTTTGTGGTCCGTGTATTGATCGTTGATGATGAGCAGCAGCTGGTGGAGGCGTTCAGGAAGAAGCTTTCCAGGGAGGGCCTTTCCGTCACCGTTGCCTTCACCGCGCGGGAGGCGATGTCGGTTATGAAAAAACAGACCTTCGACGTCTGCGTCCTCGATATCAGGCTTCCCGATATGGATGGCGTGGAACTCCTTGAGGCCCTCAAGAGGAACGAGCCGAACCTCGAATTTGTCATGCTTACCGGCCATGCCTCCATCGATACGGCCATCCAGTCCATGAAGCTGGGCGCCTATGACTACCTGAGCAAGCCCTGCAAGCTTTCCGAATTGAGCACCGTTATCCAGAAGGCCTACGAAAAGAAGGCGTTGAAAGAAAGGAATATCGTGCTTCAGGAGCAGCTCCAGAGGGTCGAGTCCCATGACGCGTTCATCAGTACGAGCGAGCCCATGAACGAGGTGAAGAGGCTCATCGGTCTTGTGGCGCCCTCCGATGTCCCCGTTCTGGTGCTGGGCGAAACGGGGACCGGCAAAGAACTGGTTGCAAGGGCGATACACACGCAGAGCCCTCGGTCGACGGGCCAGTTCGTTGCGGTCAACTCGAGCACGCTCCAGGAGGCCATCCTGGAAAGTGAGCTTTTCGGTTACAAAAAGGGTGCCTTTACCGGGGCCCAGACGGACAAGATCGGCCTTCTCGAACTGGCCGACAAGGGCACCTTTTTTATCGATGAAGTGGGCGATATGGGAACGGCCATCCAGGCGAAATTCCTGCGGACCCTGGAAACGGGTATCTTCAGGAGACTCGGCGACACCCGCGAATCAAAGGTCGACGTGCGGTTCATATTTGCCACGAATAAGTCCCTTGACCACGAAGTGAAAGAAAAAAGGTTCCGGAAAGATCTTTTCTTCAGGCTCAACACGTTCATCATCAACCTGTCGCCCCTTCGGGAGAGAAAGGACGACATACCCCTGCTCGCCGAATATTTTCTTGGAAAGTTCGCCCGCGGAGGGACAAGAAAGGCCCTTTCGAAGGAAGCCCTGCGGCTCCTTTCAGATTACCGGTGGCCGGGCAACGTCCGTGAGCTTGCGAACGTTATCGAAAGGGCGGTCCTTATTTCCGCCGCGCGCCGGACGATACTTGCGGACGACCTGCCAAGCAGCATGATGGAGAACCATGGCGTTAACGGGGTCGAGGAAAAGAAAGGGACCCCGGGAGAAGAGTTGAGCCTTGAGAGGATAGAACAGGAACACATCGAACGGGTGCTGGCCCTGGCGAAGGGGAACAAGAGCAAGGCCGCCCGCCTCCTGGGGATCAGCCGCAGGAAGTTGTATCTGAAAACGCAGGACAAGTAAAAGACAGTTCTATGTTCAAGGTTCCAGGTTTCAAGTTACAAACCGGAAAGAGAACCAAAAATGAGAATATCTCTGCCCGAAACCTTGAAACCGCCTCAAATTTATACACCCATGTGTAATTTTTATACACACCGAAAAATAACCCGCGCACGACCACCGCAATTGCGGGCTTTTTACCTTACAGCCGGACTGGCATCGAAATTGCTATTATTTTTGATACAAAATCAAAACGAAGGGGGTTTTTTTATGAAACGGATCCATTGCACAATATTATTTTTAATGATCTTTGCGTGCACTACGTGTTTCTTCGCTGCCGGAGCTATGGCCGCCGAAAAGGTCATCACCCTGCGTTACTCGAATTTCTTCCCGGCAATGCATAAAAATAGTATTATCGCGGAAGAGTGGTCAAAAGAGGTAGAGAAAAGGACTAACGGCAGGGTCAAGGTCTCTTATTATGGCGGAGGCACGCTGACGCCGGCCGCGCAGACATACGACAGCGTCATGAAGGGGATCGCGGATATCGGCAACACCGTTCTCGGATACACCATGGGGAAATTCCCGCTCACGGAGATCCTCGACTACCCCGTCGGCTATCCGAGCGGTATCGTTGCCACAAGGCTTGCCAACGATTTTTACAACAAGTTCAAGCCCAAGGAATTCGATAATGTAAAGGTCTTGTATTTCCATGCGCAAGGCCCCGGTATCCTCCATACGAAAAAACCCGTCAAAAATCTTGAAGATATAAAAGGGATGAAGATAAGGACCTTTGGCTCCAACGCCAAATTCGTGTCTCTTCTTGGCGCCGCGCCGGTAGGGACGACCATGCCCGAGACTTACGACGCCCTTCGCACGGGTGTCGCCGAGGGCGCCATGGCACCCATAGAATCCCTGCAGGGATGGAAGTGGGGCGAGGTCATTAAGTCGACGACAGAGGACTTCGGCACCGCCTACACGGCGACCTTCGTCGTGTTCATGAACAAGGAAAAGTGGGACAGTCTTCCCCCTGATATCCAAAAGACCATAGAGGCCATAGACAAGGAATACATCGAAAAGCAGGGCAAGCTTTGGGACGCCATCGACCGTGAAGGAAGGGAATATACCCTCAAGAGGGGAAACAAGATCATCAGGCTTACGGACGAAGAGAACAAGAGATGGGTCGCCAGGGCCAAACCTCTCTTTGACGAATATGTTAAAAAGACAAACGAAAAGGGCCTGCCGGGTGACGCGGCCGTGAAATTCGTTCGCGATTATATCAAGGCAAATACAAAGTAACCCCCGCATGGCGAGCCGCCGGGGACGAATACCCTCCCCGGCGGCACCCGTGTACCTGTCGTTCAAATCACAGCCAGACCCAGGAGGACCCGAAGATGAGCCCGGAACACAGCTTTCAGACAGTGAGGACCCTGGTCAACAGGAACGCCGTTTTGTACCCGGATAAAACGGCCATGAAAGAGTATGAGACCGGAAAGTCGAGCACATTTGCGAGCTCAGGGACAGGGCCATGAGAATAGGCTCTGCCCTTAACGCAATCGGCGCGAAGCAAGGCGACCGGGTGGGCATTATGAGCCAGAACAGTTATGAGTACATGGAGCTGATCTTGAGTGTTCCAGCCGCTGGTTTCATCTTTGTGCCTGTCAATTTCAGACTTGCCCCGCGGGAGATGGCCGGAGTGCTCGCAGATGCCGAGCCGGCCATTCTCTTCGTTGACGATCAGTACGTCAAAACGGCGCA
>CAWFIZ010000004.1:0-227697 GCA_963816115.1 uncultured delta proteobacterium
GTGGCGGGCGTCGGACTGCTCCGTCCCTACAACCCCATTCCGGCCTTTTTCCGGACCGCCGAGACCACCCGTGTTTCCTGAAACCGGGATTCACCGGTAAAGGGACAGGAAGGCCGATCCACGCACCTCCTCAAAAAGGAAAGCAGCAGGGCATCTCTTCCGTCCTTGCTAACATATCATCCCTCAACGAGGGGAGTATCCGGTTCCACCTCAAACGATTTCTCCGAATGCGGCCGCTTTAAACAAGTGGGCCAAAAGAACGGCCGGACCTTCGACGTGGTCTATTGCCAGAAAATGCTTTAAAAAAACAACCGCTTTACAACCTTTCTTATTGCCCGTCATAACCGGCTATGATCTTGGGGAAATTTTGCCATCATGCACAATCCGAACAAGCTTGTCGATTTCTCGCTGCGCCCGGGACAGGGGGATCTAACGGCCCGGGCAGACAATAATATGATGTACGAGGAAAAGAAAAAGCACAAGCACCGCTAAATTAGTATCACATGCAGGATTAGTCAGGCAAATGCTAACATCGGGCTTGCATTACAAGATAGAACAGATATACTTACTAAAGATATGCAAAGTAATGGAAACAATAAGCCGGTTCCGGATCTGAGACATATCATGAGTGCAAAGACCTATGTTATTATCATCGCCAGGTTCCGCTGACTTTTATCAATTCGCGGAAGCAATCGAATACCCAAGGTTGTGACTGATGGTAATAAATGAACCGCCGCCTTTAGCGAGAACACTATGAACAATGACTTGCGGGTGCTGATCGTAGAAGATTCTGAAAGCGATGCTGAACTTATCATCCAGCAATTGACAAAAAAGGGTTATGGGATCAGCTTTGAACGGGTCGAGACTGCCGCGGCGATGAAAGCGTCTTTGCAAAAACAAACATGGGATATCGTGGTCGCCGATCACAGATTGCCGCAGTTCAGCGCGCCTGCCGCCCTCGAGCTTTTACATGAAAGCGGTCTCGACATCCCGTTCATTGTCGTCTCCGGCACTATCGGTGAAGAAACGGCAGTTAAAATGATGAGATCGGGGGCACACGATTACGTGATGAAGAATAATCTCTCCCGTCTTGTTCCTGCTGTTCAGAGGGAACTCCAGGAGGCAAAGTCAAGAAGAGAACACAAGCAGGCGGAATATGAATTGTCCGAATCTGAAAAACATTACCGCATGCTGTTTAATGCGATTGACGAGGGTTTTTGTATCATCGAAGTGATTTTCGACGAAAACGAAAAGCCGATCGATTATCGTTTTCTAGAGATCAATCCGTCGTTCGAGAAACAAACGGGACTCATCGATGCGCAAGGCAAGAGAATGCGCGAGCTTGCCCCGAAGCACGAAGAGCATTGGTTTGAAATTTACGGGAAAATCGCTGTAACGGGCCAACCGGTTCGCTTTGTGAATCGTGCTGAGCAGTTGCACCGTTGGTATGATGTTTACGCCTTCCGTTTTGGCCAACCGGAAAACCGGCAAGTCGCCATCCTGTTTAACGACATCACTGAGCGCAAACATACTGAGGAAAACCTTTTTGCTCGAAAAGCAAAAACTCGCGATGAGTACCGATCATTCCCCTTACGGGCTTGTCTTCATCGCTGCTGACGGCACGTTCGAATACATCAACCCGAAATTTACAGAGATGTTCGGATACGACCTCAATGACGTTCCTAACGGGAACGAATGGTTTAATAAAGCCTATCCCGATCCGCAATACAGGCAGGAGATCATCTCGGCCTGGCTTGACGACCTGAAGCAAACCTGGCGAGAAAGAGGGCGGATTTTTGCAGTAGCTAGGATGACGGGACAAAAAAGGTCATCAATTTAATTTCTGTTCTACTGGAAACGGGGCAGAACGTCATAGCATGCAGGATGTCACGGAACTAAAAGAAGCCGAAAATAATCTCATAAAAGCGACCGCGCAATGGCGGGCAACCTTTGATTCCATTGCAGATCCCGTCATAATTGTCGACAACGACTTCAGGATCGTCCGGGTAAACAGGGCGGCAGCTTCCCCCCACGGGCCTTCCCATGAGAAGGTCCCGGGGAACTACTGTTACACCCTCGTGTGCCATGCGGACGGCCCGCCCGTGGCGTGCCCCCACGCAAAGATGCTTGAGACAAAGGAACGCGTGAGGCTGAGACCTACTTTGATTCCACAGGAAAATGGCTCTTCGTCTCCGTTGATCCCATATTCGATGTCTCAGGCAACCTGGTGGGGTCCGTGCAAGTAATCGAGGGCATGACCGAACGAAAGGTCATGGAGGAACAGTTACGGAAAAGTGAAGAAAACTACCGTTCCATCTTCGAGAATTCCATTGAGGGCATTTTCCAGACGACCCCCAGAGGCAATTGTTGAGTGCCAACCATGCCCTCGCAGAGATGTTCGGATACGATTCCGTCGAAGATCTAATAAAGAAACTTTCACCATGATATCGAAACGGGGGTTGCGGACCCTGAAGAAAGGATACGATACAAACAGATCATCGAAGAACAGGGAGCTGTCCATGGGTTTGAGACACAACAATATAGAAAAAGACGGGGCACCTTCTGGGTTTCCATAAACGCCCGTTCTGTTTTTGGTGAGAGAAACAAACTCCACCATTACGAAGGTACCATAGAAAACATCACCTTGCGCAAGCATGCCGAAGAGGACCTCAAGGAAAGCATGGAGCACCTGAAAACGCAATGGAAGGTATTATCGGCACCATATCGGCCGCCGTGGAGGTAAGGGACCCCTATACATCGGGCCACCAGAAGAGGACAGCCAGTGTTGCCGCAGCCATCGCTTCTGAGATGGGATTGCCGGAACCGCAGATAGAGGGCATCCGGACCGCTGGGGTGATCCACGACCTTGGGAAAATATCCATTCCCGCCGAGATACTCAGCGAACCCCGGAAGCTTTCCGAGGTTGAGTTCTCCCTGATGAAGAAGACGCATCCCCTGACCGGTTATGACATCTTGAAGGACATAAAATTCCCCTGGCCCATGGCCCAATTCGTGTCGCACCATGAAAGGCTTGACGGCTCCGGGTATCCCCAGGGCCTCGGGACAGCCAGGATCCTTCCTTGAGGCGAGGATATTGGCCGTTGCCGATGTCGTTGAGGCCATAGCTTCACACAGGCCGTACAGGGCGGCCCTTGGGACAGAAGCGGCCCTTCAGGAGATCGAGGAGAACAGGGGTGTCCTCTATGATGCCGATGCCGTCAATGAGTGCCTGAAATTGTTTCGGGAAAAGGGGTTTAAACTTGGATAGACCCGAAACCCAAAACCTTGTTTATACGGTGGAAAGGTGTCAGGTATAGAATTTTGATCCAAAGAGAAATAAGGGCGCAGATAGGCTCAAACTTTATATCCTTCTCGGGGCCGTTTATATGGACCTGTGTTGTCTTTTCCTCTCTTTTATGGAACATTAAGCAGTTAAAAAATGTAACCGTTGCAAAGGCCGATATCATGGCCCGCCTCTCCTTTGATAAAGACACCTCTTTCCGGATATGGGCCAACTCCCACGGCGGTGTATACGTGCCGGTCACGGAAGAGACAAGACCCAACACGTACCTCAAGGTACCCGATGGAGTTATTCAAACCAAGGACGGCAAATTACTCACGTTAATGAACCCTGCTTACATCATGCGTCAATATTACGAAAGTTTTCAAAAAAAAGATTCGGTGAAGGGCCACATCACAAGCCTCAAGCCCATCCGCCCCGAGAATGTCCCCGACCCATGGGAAGAGAGGTCCCTCAAGGCCTTTGAACACGGCGAAAAGGAAGCCATGACGATCCAGACGATCGACGGCACGGAGTACGTGAGGTTCATGAAACCCTTCGTCGTGACCAGGGGATGCCTCGAATGCCATGCCGGCCAGGGATATAGCGAGGGTGATATCCGGGGCGGCGTCAGTACCTCGGTGCCAATGGCTCCCCTGGAACGCTTGAAAAAGACCGGATCGTTGCATTCATAAGGGTTCACATATTCTTTTGGCTTATTGTCATCGTCGGGATCGGCATCTTTGGAAAGCAGATCATAAAGGAAGAAAAGAAACGTTACGAGTCGGAAGAGGCCATGCAGCACATGGCGTTCCACGATACCCTGACAGGCCTTCCCAACAGGAAACTCTTTTTCGACCGTCTCGCCATGGCAACGGCCCAGGCAGACAGGGACAAGGAAAAAGTGGCCATCGCAATGTTCGACCTCGACAAGTTCAAAGATGTAAACGATACCTACGGACATAATGTGGGCGACCTGCTCCTGAAAGCTTCCGCTGAATGCCTGGTGGATATATTACGGAAAACTGATACCGTTGCCCGTTTTGGCGGTGACGAATTTGCTCTTATCCTGCCGGGACTGAAAGATGTTCACGGGGCTTCAAGGGCCGCAGACAAGATGATTGAGTCTTGCCGGAGAATATTCATTCTCGATGGTCATTCCCTCTCGGTCACAATGAGTATCGGTATCTCAATATATCCTGATGACGGGCAGGATGCGGATACACTCGTGAAAAATGCCGACACCGCCATGTACAGGGCAAAACAAGCCGGGAGAAACCGGTACCAATTTTTCATCTCAGGTTAAGAGCATTTAACCCGCCTTTATACCTTTCCTATCACCTGCAACCCATAACCTATCACCTGTCTTTTATCCTACTTCGCCAGCGGTGTCTTGTAAACGCTGTTCGCCCAGGTGCCGCCGCAGATCTCGCCCGGAGAGCCGGGGCATCTCATATTGCAATTGTTCGAAGTACCAAAACGCCCGAATATCTGGCCGCAGAAACACTGCGTGCCCGACTGCATCCCCGCGAAAATGAAACCTTTCTGCTGGCAAAGACTTATGCATTTATCTATGGTCATAGCCTGATCGCGATAGAGGTAACCGAACATGTCCCTGCCGGTGAGGCCTCCCGGGTCTCCCTGGTCTTTGAAACAGCCCATGTACCTCCTGGGTGACGCAGCCATGGGAGAGCCTGCTGATGACCCGGACGAGGAACCTGCCGAAGAACCCATAGCCGAACCCGATGAAGACCCTGCCGATGAACCCGAACCGGAGCCCGTAGTGGAACCTCCTGAGTAGCCCATCGAAGAACCTGCTGAAGATCCCGATGAAGAACCGGCGGAGGTACCCATTGGAGAGCCCGCAGAGGACCCTGACGCAGATCCCGACGGGGTGCCCATTGTGGAGCCTCCGGCGCTCTGTCCGGTCTCATCGATCTCTATGGCGGAGATCTCCGACGACCTGACGGGCACCCTGACAACCTTGCCGGTCTTTGTTATGACGCGCATCTCGGCAAACACGGTGGCTGCCGCGAACAACCATCATCATCAAAACGAACTGCAACACAAATCTGACCGGCACTATTTTTTTTTCCATATCCCTCTCCTATATAAGGACCAGGATTCAGGGATAAGGGATCAGAGAAAGACAAAAAAATACCGGTTCTTTATTCTGACCCTGTTCCCTGTTCCCTTACCCCTGTCTTATCATCATCTCTATCAGATGCGGTCCCGGTTCCTCTATGGCCCGCTTCATTTCCTTTGCCAGCGCCTCCGCATCTTCCACGCGCACTGCGGGAACACCGAGTCCCCGCGAAAGCGACACCCAGTCGATTCCAGGGCCGTCTATATCGACGAGACGGCGGGCGTTCTCACCCGGGTCCACGATACCGGCACGTTCGAGCTCCACGGCGATGATACGATACCCGCCGTTGTTTCGCAGAAGGACCGTTTCATCGAGGCCTTCCCTTGCCATCGTCCAGAGGGCCTGCACGGTGTACATGGCGCCGCCGTCAGCCTGCATGTTGATGACCGGCCTGTCGGGCGCGGCGAGGGCGGCCCCGACAGCACAGGGCATTCCGTATCCGATGGCCCCGCCCGCGATGGTCATGAAACCGTGGGGGGCGAGTCCATTGGAGACCGGATAATAAGGGAAGGACGTTGTAAGTCCCTCGTCGACGACAACGGCGCCTTCCGGCTGCAGGGCGGCTATGGTCTGCGAAACGGTCCCGGGCGTGAGAGGTCCCGTCGGAACGGAGAGCCTCCGGGTGCCTGCAGGGCCGCCCGGAGCGGCCCCTCCGTCTGCGCCTATCGTGTCTGCAAGGTGCCCCAATACTGCGGCGGCGTCGTTATTTTCTGTCGCGATGACGATCTTTTTCGCCTCTTCCGGAATGACATGGCCCGGCACCCCATCATACCCGAAAAAAGTAACGGGGTCATGGGCACCCGCAAGGACGAAGGTATCAGTCCCCCCATCAACTCCAGTGCAGGTTCCGGGAAGTAAGGGATCCTGGTGACGACCGGCAACTGCCCGCCCCTGTCCATATAACCGGGAAAGCTGTTCGCAAGGAGGTCACACCCCGTGGCGGCCCTGATACGCGCTGCCATCATGAGCCCCTCCCGGCGAAGCCCCCTGCCGCCCAGGACAAGCGCCGCCTTTTTCCCGTGACACATAGCCTTTGCCGCTTCGTCAATTAACCTTGAGTCAACAGGCCCATAAGAAGGGGCCGCTTTTACAATGGACACATCCTTGCATTCGGACCACTGATGATCGGCAGGCACGATAAGGCTCGCGATCCTCCCCGTCATGCCGGCGCCTATGACGGCCGCCATGTCGCGGGAAAGCCCCCGCGCGCCCCTCGAAGTCCTTTTCCACCCCGAAACGGTACCCACCAGGGCCTTGATGTCCATGTTCAGCGGCGGATCGGCATCGCGATGCCATGAGGCGTGTTCTCCAATTACATTCACGATTGGCGCATGTGCCCTTCTGGCGTTATGCAGGCATGCGATCCCGTTGGCAAAACCCGGGCCGAGATGGAGCAGCGTCATGGCGGGCCTGCCCTGCACCCGGCCGTAGCCGTCGGCCGCCCCCGTACAGACACCTTCAAAGAGGCCAAGGACGGCCCTGATCCCATGCACCCTGTCAAGCGCCGCGACGAGCTGTATCTCCGTCGTCCCCGCATTGGCAAAACAGATATCGATACCATTTGCAGCCGCTGTCCTCAAAAGCAGTTCCGCACCATTCATAAACGCTCCATTCGTTTACCGATTTTTCTAAGTATAGCCAAAGCTCAAGGAAAAATCTTCAAAAAGATAAACCCCCTGTCTCTCGCCTCCCGCCCGGGCGGGATCGCCAAAGCTCCTCTCTGGGGCCCGCAGAGCCCACGGAGGAAGGCTCCGCGGCCTCCAGCGGAACCCGAAGGGTGGAGCGGGCGTGAGACATGCCTTTTCTTTGTTTCATTGTCATCTGCCGCTAAAAACTTTATAATGAAAGATATTTCAAAGGGGACCATGGCACCGGAAGAAAAGACCTCAGAAGAGATGCGCGCGGAATTGAAGGAGCTCAAAAAACAGGTCCGGGAACTCGAACAATGCAAATTCGAGTTTCAACAGACAGAAACCACCCTGCGCAGGACGGAAGAGAAATACCGCACCATCTTCGAGGACGCCATCGAGGGCATCTTCCAGACAAGCCCCGAAGGGCGTTTCCTGAGCGCCAACCCTGCCCTCGCCCGTGTCCACGGATACGACTCCCCCCAGGACCTTATTGACTCCGTTACCGACATATCGAGTCAGCTCTACGTTGATCCCGCCGACCGGGACCACATGGTCGAGCATCTGGCCAGGTACGGCTCGGTGCAGAACTTCGAAGTACAGATGTACAGCAAGGATGGCGGGATCCATTGGATCTCCATGAATATACGCGCCGTCCGTGACAGGAATAACAAGGTGCGCTACTACGAAGGCACAATGCTTGACATTACGGAACGGAAAAAGGCCGAGGCGGCGCTCCTCGAAAGTGAGGAACGCTACCGCACTGCCATAGAACATTCCAATGACGCTGTGGCCATCATTCAGGGTAACCGCAATCAGTTCGTAAACAGGCGCTTCATCGAGATGTTCGAATACGATTCTCCCGAAGAGGTCATCGGCAGATCGGTAAGTCTCGTCGTCCATCCCGATGACCTGGCAATGGTGAGCGGCATCAACGAGAGGCGCCAGCGCGGCGAGTCGGTACCGTCACGATACGAGTTCAAGGGCATCACCAAACACGGCGGGATCATCTATGTGGAGGTTTCGGCAACAACGATCTCCTATCGCGATACCCCGGTCTATCTCGTCTACCTCAGGGACGTGACGGAGCGCAAAGAGGCGGAAGAGGCCCTGCGCAATGAGCGCAACAAGTTCCAGACCCTTTCCGAGAACGCCCCTTTCGGCATAACCATGATCGATGAGGAAGGCATGTTCACTTATATTAATCCCAAGTTCCGTGAGCTCTTCGATTACGGCCCCGATGACGTGCCAAACGGCAAGGAATGGTTCACAAAGGCCTTCCCCGACCCTGAATACCGACGTATGGTGATAGCGACCTGGAAAAACGACATAATCAACACGAAGATCGGGGAGAAGATGCCGAGGACCTTCAATGTCACGGCGAAAGACGGGACCATGAAGATCGTAAACTTCATTCCCGTTCAACTTGCCACCGGAGAGCATATCATAACCTACGAGGACATAACCGAACGGATACAGGCACAGGAGGCCCTCATACAGTCACGCAACGCCCTGGAAGGATTGAACCGGGCCAAGACGAAGGCCGTAAACCACATCTCTCACGAACTCAAGACACCTATTGCCGTCATCCAGGGCAACGTGAAGATCATAAAGCGCAAGCTGGAGCAAACACCACAGTACGCAGCGGTCCGGGAACTGATCGATTCGCTGGAACGCAACCTGGAGCGGCTCTTTAATATCTCCCGAGAGACGGATGAGATATTCAGGCTCTCCCGGGAGCTGGAAGCGGTCATGCTCGTGAGCGACCTCGACAGGCTCTGGCAGCGCATGGAAAGCCTGTCTGAGGTACCCGGGAATATCCGAACGCACTGGGGTGCGCTGCGGGAATGGGTGGACCAGTATTTCGCGGCCAGCACCCAGTCCTTTCAGTCCATCGATCTCTACAACTTTGTCGTTTCCGTTGTTGAACGCCTGAAAAAAGTCTCATCCCATAGAAAACTCGAAATACGGGTGGACGGCGCCAACGACCTCTTCATCTTCATTGACCCCGTTATCCTCCGGCACATCACCGAGGGCCTCATCAAGAACGCGATCGAAAACACGCCGGACGGCGGTGTGATCAGGGCCGTTGTGGAGCAGACGGGCGAGAGGGTCACCCTCCACGTCATCGATACAGGCGTCGGTATCACTGAAGATAACAAACGATACCTCCTCGACGGGCTCCACCACACAAAAGAAACGGACCTTTATTCATCGAAAAGGCCTTTTGAGTTCGGCGCCGGCGGTAAAGGCCTCGACCTCCTGCGGATCAAGTATTACTCCCAGCGATTCGGCTTCGATATCTCATTCGGGAGCAGCCGCTGCATCTACATACCAACCGACCAGGATGTCTGCCCCGGCGATACGTCCCTGTGCAAATTCATCAAGAACAGGGAAGGCTGTCACGGCTCCGGCGGGACAACATTCACCATCTCCTTTCCTGTACGGAAAAGATCGGCGGTCATCGATGGAGCATAATGCCCTGCCACATTCAGGCGGAGACCGGCATCTGACCGTTACCGTCACCGACATTGCCATGCCCGGCGATCAAGGGGTGGCAAAGGCCGATGATTTTGTCATTTTCGTGCCCGGCACTATCCCCGGCGACAGGGTGACGATCCGCATCGTGAAGCGGGAAAAACGCTACGGTTATGGTGAGGTCATTGCAATTGAAACACCCTCGCCCCACAGGGTGGACCCTGACTGCCCCCATTTCGGGAGATGCGGCGGGTGCACGATCCAGTCAATGGAATATGAGGCTCAACTTGAGCTGAAGAGCTCACACCTGAGGCAATCGCTCAAAAGGATCGGCAGGATCGATGCCCCCGAAGATCTCTTCGACGACATTACGCCATCACCGGCGACATACTGGTACCGAAGCAAGGTAGAACTCGCCTTCGGCGACAGTGCGAAAAACGTCATCGCGGGTATGCGCGGGTCCCCTTACCCCGGTGTCGTCGCCGTCCCCGAGTGCCGGATATTCAGCCCCTCCCTCAAGGGTATAGCCGCCATCGTCGAAGACTACGTACATGCCGAGGGCTTTTCTTCTTACGATGAAAGAAAAAAACGCGGACATATGCGCCACCTCATCGTAAGGAGGTCAAAGACAACGGGCGCGATGATGGTCATTCTGGAAACAAAAGACGTGGAGCTCCGCGGCATGGCCGAACTGTACGACCGCCTGAGGCGTGAGGTGCCCGGGGTGACGAGCCTTTGGCGGGCCGTCAACAACCGCGCCGGGTCATACATAGATTACGGCAGCATGCATCATGAAGGCGGGGAGCTTTTTATTGAAGAGGCCCTCGCGGGCCTGACCTTCCATGTCCATCCGGCATCCTTCTTTCAGCCCAACCCGGAAGCGGCTGAGCTCCTTTACAAGAAGATAGACGATCTTGCCGCCGCAGGAAGATACAGGAACGTTCTCGGTCTGTACTGCGGCATGGGGCCCATCGAGCTCGTTCTGTCCCGTCACGCGCAAAGGGTCGTCGGCATCGATTCCCTCCGGGCAAACATCGACAACGCCCGCGAGAACTCCCTTATCAACGGCATTGCCAATTGCTCCTTTCTTGCCGGCAATGTCGAAGATGTCGCAATGGACCCGGCATTCAAAAAACCGGACCTTGTCGTTATAGATCCGCCCAGAAGCGGGGTCAGCCCCCGGGGCATCGACCTCATCACCGCTCTGACACCCGGCACGATCATCTACGTATCATGCAACCCTGCCACCCTCGCCCGCGACCTGGGACGCCTCACGGCGTCCGGTTTCACGATCGAACGCATCGCCCCCTTCGATCTCTTCCCACACACCTCTCACCTTGAAACGCTGGCAGTGCTGAGGAAGGAAAAGAGATAGGCTCAGTTTGAGCTGTCCAGATACTGCCGGTCTTTACTTTCCCGGCCTCTCTGATACAATATGGGTATGTCTTTTTTCAGTTTTGTGGAGGTGCCCCAATGAAACCCGGCGACATGAAGGCCTTATTCGACCCCGGGACGATGGCCTTAGCGGAGCAACACGGAGAAAGACAAAGGCTTTCCGGAAATTCATGAGACCTCAAGAATTTCCGTGGTCTTTCGATCCCGCCATTACACTGCGTCGAGCGGGATTGAAAAGAAATCTTAAGTGCCGAATGCGAATATCGGACTTCGAATATCGACAGGCAAAAAAGAAGATACCTATTCAAAGCTTCTTCACCTGCGCATGTCAAGGCGATGCGAGTGCGGCCTGATCTTTGTCTTCTCTAAGATCCGGACGCAACATTGCGCTTCCTCCGCGGGCTCTGTGCCACGCCTTGGGCGTGGTCCATGATCGACATCGATTTTGGAGATCTCATCGATTTTCTCGGCGACGATTACCGGACGCGAAGCATCATGCTATACATGGAAGGTGTTGGCAACGCAAAAAAGTTCATGAGCTCCGCCCGTGGTTTCGCGCGTAGCAAACCCATCATCGTCGTCAAACCGGGAAGGTTTACCGAAAGCGCGCGGGCCGCCCTGTCACACACTGGATCCATGGCGGGTGACGACGAGGTCTATGATGCCGCATTCAAACGGGTAGGCGTCATCAGGGTCAGGGAATTTTCCGATCTTTTCAACACCGCTGAAGTGCTCGATTCCAAATACCTCCCCAGGGGAAGAAGACTCGCCATAATCACCAACGCCGGTGGCTTCGGGGTCATGGCCACGGACACCCTGCTTGAACTTGGCGGCACCCTCGCCTCGCTCTCGGAAGAAACCATTACAAAACTCAACTCCGCGCTCCCTGCATTCTGGAGCAAGGGAAACCCCATTGATGTTCTGGGAGACGCTAATAGCGAACGCTATGCCGAGGCGATCAAGGCATGTCTTGCAGACCGGAACGTGGACGGCATCCTTGTTATTTATGCCCCTCAAGCGATCTTGCGACCCGACGTCCTTGCCGAATCCGTCGTGGCCATGGCAAAGAGGTCCGCAAAACCCGTCATAACCGCATGGGTAGGCGGGAAATACATCGAAAGCGGGAGAGATATTTTCTTAAAGAACAACATACCCACCTATGGCAGCCCCGAGGATGCCGTTAAAACATATCTCCACATGTACAATTATCACCGGAATCTGGCACTCCTTTATGAGACCCCATCAGACCTCGCCCTGGAGTCGGCACCACCCAAGCATCACTTGAAGGCCTTCATTCGCCAGTTATCCAATGAAAAACGGACGCTCCTCACTGAGGGAGAATCGAAGAACTTCCTTGTCAATTACGGTATCAGCGCCACCATGCCTGTCCTTGCCGAGACTGCCGAGAAGGCTGGTTTCGCGGCAGACGGGATGGGATATCCCGTTGTTCTGAAAGTGGTTTCTCCTGATATCACCCATAAAAGCGATGTGGGTGGGATCGTCACCGCCATCCGGGTCACGCGAAGAGCTTGTCGAGGCATATGATTCCATAACGCGCTGTGTCAGAGAAAAGTTACCGGAAGCCACGATAACCGGGATATCGGTACAAAAGATGCTGGAACACGTTGATTATGAGCTCATTCTGGGGGCAAAGAAAGACAAGGACTTCGGAACGATAATCCTATTCGGCATGGGAGGTACCGGCACCGAGCTCTTCAAAGACATATCAATAGGCCTGCCGCCGCTCAACCAGACCCTGGCCCGCAGGCTCATGGAAGAAACCCGGGTGCACCGGGTACTCCAGGGTTTCCGGGGGAGGCAATCCGCCGACATGACCGGCCTTGAGCAATTCATCGTCAACTTCTCAAATCTTCTTGTCGATTTTCCCGAGATCGCCGAAATGGATATCAATCCCGTCGCGATTGCGCTCGGCAAAGCATACGCTCTTGATGCCCGTATTGTTCTTGATCTTTCCCAGATAGGCCACACAGCCCTCTATCCCCACCTTGTCATAACTCCCTATCCTTCCAAGTATGTCACCAACTGGCAGCTCAAAGACACCACCGAGGTCACATTGAGACCAATCAGACCGGAGGATGAACCCCTGGAACACGAAATGCTGGTATCCCTTTCACAAGAGACTTTAAGGGTAAGGTTTTTCTCTATCATAAAAGACATTTCCCATGAAATGCTGGTTCGCTTCTGCAACATCGATTACGACCGTGAAATGGCGATCGTGGCAGAACTGCGTCAGGAAGGCAAAAAAAGGATCATCGCCATAGGCAGGGTGATCATCGAATCGGACAGCAAGAGGGCAGAGTACGCTGTCCTCGTCCATGATGACTACCAGGGTAACGGTCTAGGTTACAAATTGGTGGACACCCTGATCGGCATATGCCAGGACAAAGCGCTTGAGGAGATCTACGGCAGCGTGCTATCGGAAAACAATAAGATGCTTGCGGTGGTTTCAAAGCTCGGTTTCAAGATAACCCGGAAACCCGACGGTATCTCGCATGTCTCGCTTGCATTGAAATAAGGTAATTCAAAAGGCCTCTGTGACAGTAAAAGGACTGAGATCCAGATCGTCAGAACCCGATGCGCCCGTGGAACGCTTCGAGACGATACGACGCTACATCACGGCGCTCCTTGAAGAGGGGACATATTCAGCGAAGGAACTCTCCAACATCATCAGGATACCCGAAAAGGACATCTGCGGTCACCTTGAACACCTGCAAAGGACGTTCGGCAAAAGCGGGAAGAGCCTTGAAGTGATATCAGCCGGATGCAGGCACTGCGGCTTTGTCTTCAAAAAACGAACCCGCCTGACAAAACCCGGCAAATGCCCCTCCTGCCGCTCGATACATATCCAACCTCCATTGTTCCGTATAGAAAGATCTTGAAACGTCAGGCGTGGGGAGGAAGGGGGCAACTCCAAAAGACTGGTTTCTCTGGTTTGTTTGGTTTCTCTGGTTGGACTTTTTATTGCGAGACATTCAGCGCTTTTTAACTAAAAAAACCAGAGAAACCAAACAAACCAGAGAAACTATCTATTCCTCACACTTCACGGTCTTTCCTTAACTTCTCACCATTATTGATTTTCCGCCGTATTTCTGTTATAAATTTCTCTTGCTCATGCGCGAGACCATGGTCAGGGTATGGAACAGGGAAGCAAAGTTCGCGAGATGGTTTCTGTATATCCCGCTGGCCTTCCTCTCCTACCTTTACCAGATAGGCTTGATGGCGAGAGAATATATGTACAGAACGGGGCTCATGACAACACAGACCGCCCCCATACCGGTAATCAGCGTCGGGAACATTACCCTCGGCGGGACCGGGAAAACGCCCGTTGTCGAACGGCTCTCCCGGAAATTCAAAGAAAAGGGCTTTAACCCGGGGATCATTACACGGGGGTACATGAGGAAAAAAGACGGGACCTTTCCCGTCGACATCAAAAGCGACACGGCCGAAACGGCCGGTGACGAGGCATACATGCTGGCAAAGAGGACGCACATACCCGTGATAGTGGGCAAAGACCGCCTGAGGGCCATTGAGTGCGGCATGGTTGATTGCCGCATAGACATGGCCATCCTCGATGACGGGTTCCAGGTGAGAGACCTGAAAAAAGATGTGGACATCCTCATCCTCAACGGCAAAGAATCCCCGGGCAGACGGGAACTGTTCCCACTCGGCCCCTACCGTGAATCCATTGAGCGCGTCAGGTCGTCTGACGCCATACTTGTGAACAAGGCGGAGCCGGACAGCGTGACCCTTTATTTCACGCGGGGCATCCCAAAGTTCCAGGTGAGCTACAAACCGGCCCACCTGTACAACATGAAGAAGGACCTCATAACCCACTACAATTTTCTGAAAGGCCGGCGGACGCTCGCCTTTTCCGGGCTCGGCGACAATCAGTCCTTTTTTCAGCTCTTAAGGACGATCGGCGCCGACGTGGTCCATGAAATATCCTACCCCGATCACCACCGGTATACCCCGCGGGACCTTCAGAAGGTGGTGGCCGTGGACGATATCCAGTGTATCGTCACGACGGAAAAGGACGCCGTCAAGCTCCTTGGCATGGAGCTTCCCGAGAACCTCTTCTACCTGTCCATAGAGGTCCGGATCGAGGACGAGGATACATTGATGGAACTCCTGCTCAAGAAGATCGGAACACCTGCCCCGGCCTGCACAGCGTAGGAAAAACAAAAGGCCGGCGGGAAAATAAAACAAAGGAGGAGAGCATGTCAGAACAGGTATTTATTTTCGACACGACATTGCGCGACGGCGAGCAATCGCCCGGCAATACCATGAACACTCAAGAAAAGCTCAGGGTGGCAAGACAGCTCGAACTCCTTGGCGTGGACATCATCGAGGCAGGCTTCCCCATCGCCTCCGAGGGCGATTTTGACGCCGTGAACCAGATCGCCAGGTCGGTGAAAAACTGTCAGGTCGCGGGATTGGCCCGCGCAAACAATGAGGATATCGACAGGGCATGGGGGGCGATCAAGGCAGCAAAGATGCCGCGCATTCATACCTTCATATCCACATCGGACATCCACCTCAAACACCAGTTCAAAAAAACCCGTGACGAGGTGCTGAAGATCGCCATAGCTTCCGTCAAGAGGGCAAAGAAATATACTGACAACGTCGAGTTCTCGGCCATGGATGCCACGCGCAGCGACTGGGACTATCTCTGCAAGGTACTCGCTGAGGTCATCAATGCGGGAGCGACAACGGTCAACATACCCGACACGGTGGGATACGCCATCCCTCACGAGTTCGGCGAGCTCATCCGCTACATCAGGGAGAACGTCTCCAATATAGGCAAGGCCGTCATCAGCGTGCATTGCCACAACGACCTCGGCCTGGCCGTCGCAAACTCCGTCGCCGCCATTCATAACGGCGCGCGCCAGGTGGAGTGCACCATAAACGGAATAGGCGAGAGGGCCGGCAACGCGTCGCTGGAAGAGATCGCCATGATCCTGAGGACCAGGAAGGCCAGTTTCACCGCAGACACCCGGATCGTCTCGGAGAAGATACACGCAACGAGCAGGCTCATCACCGCCATCACCGGTGTGCCCGTCCAGCCGAACAAGGCGATCGTCGGTGCCAACGCCTTCGCCCACGAATCGGGTATCCACCAGGACGGACTGCTCAAATCAAAGCTCACATATGAGATCATGACACCGGAATCCGTGGGTATCCAGAAAAGCTCCCTCGTGCTCGGCAAGCACTCCGGCAGGCACGCCTTCAGGAACCGCATCGAAGAACTGGGCCATATACTCGATGACAAGGAACTGAACCTTGCATTCAAACGCTTCAAGGCGCTCTCGGATATGAAGAAGAACGTCTATGACGAAGACATCGAAATGATCATCATGGGCGAGATATACAAGATACCCGAAACGTACAAGCTCGTATACCTCAACGTGAGCTGCGGCAACACGACGATACCGACGGCAACGGTCAAGCTGGAGGTCGAAGGGAACATCGTCCAGGATGTGGCCACCGGCGACGGCCCCGTTGACGCCGCATACAAGATCATCAAGAAGCTGGTGAAGACGACGAGCAAACTGGAGAAGTTCTCCGTCAACTCCATAACGCAGGACATGGACGCCCAGGGCGAGGTCTTCGTAAAGGTTTCGGAAAAAGGCCTCAAGGCAATCGGAAAAGGGGCGGACACGGACATCATCGTAGCGAGCGCGAAGGCATACATAAACGCGCTTAACAGGCTGGAATACATGAAAAGCAAAACGTCTAAGGGGAATTGACATGGGAATGACGATCACTGAAAAGATACTGGCAGCGCATGCCGATAAGGACTTCACGGAGGCCGGGGAGATCGTCGATGCACGGATCGATCTGGCCATGGCCAACGACATAACGGCGCCGCTCTCTCTGGAGGAGTTCGAGAAAGTGGGTGCTAAAGGCGTTTTCGATCCCGAAAAGGTCGTCTTCGTTCTCGACCACTTTACTCCCAACAAAGACATACTCTCTGCCGAGAATTGCAAAAAGATACGGGAGTTCTCGAAGAAACATGGCATCGTCAACTTCTTCGAGGGCGGCCAGTGCGGGATCGAACACGCGCTGCTTCCCGAAAAGGGGCTTGTCGTGGCGGGAGACCTCGTCATCGGCGCCGACAGCCACACCTGCACCTACGGCGCGCTCGGGGCATTCTCGACGGGCGTCGGCAGCACAGACCTCACATACGGCATGGTGACGGGGAGCATCTGGCTGAAAGTGCCAGACAGCATCAAGTTCCATTGTTACGGAAAATGGCCGAAATGGATCACCGGCAAAGAGCTGATACTTTATATCATCGGCATGATAGGCGTCGACGGCGCGCTCTACTCGGCCATGGAATACACGGGAGAGGCCATTTCGGCCCTTTCAATGGATTCCCGTTTCACCATCGCCAACATGGCCATCGAAGCGGGCGGAAAGAACGGCATCTTCCACGTCGATGACAGGACGATCGCCTACATGAGAGAACACGCAACAAGGCCTTACAAGGCCTACGAAAGCGACACAGACGCGAGATACCGCGACGTTTACGAGATCGACGTGGCGAAGATAGGCTTCACCGTCGCCTGCCCATCGCTCCCTTCAAATGTGAAGGACGCCGGGGAGTTGGGCAAGATCGGCATAGACCAGGTCGTCATCGGTTCCTGCACGAACGGGAGGCTGGAAGACCTGGAGATGGCGGCGCAGATCCTTAAAGGGAAGAAGGTCGCCAAATACACAAGGTGCATCATCATACCCGCAACGCCTGCGATATATGGTGAGGCCATGAGACGCGGATATTTCCAGACGTTTCTCGACGCGGGATGCATCATCTCGCCCCCCACCTGCGGTCCCTGCCTCGGCGGGCACATGGGCGTTCTCGCGAAGGGCGAGAGGGCGGTGGCGACAACGAACAGGAACTTTATCGGAAGGATGGGGCACCCCGAAAGCGAGGTCTACCTCGCGGGTCCGGCCGTTGCCGCCGCTACGGCCATAAAGGGGAAGATAGCCCGCCCGGAGGAGGTAATATGATCTTACAGGGAAAGATATGGAAATTCGGAGATAACATCGACACCGACATCATCATCCCGGCGAAGTACCTCGCCCACACGGACCCGAAGGTCCTGGGGGAACACTGCATGGAACCGCTCGCACCCGATTTTCCGAAAAAGGTCAAAGCGGGTGACATAATCGTATCGGGAACCAACTTCGGCTGCGGCTCATCACGCGAACACGCTCCCATCGCGATCACGGCACTGGGCATACCGCTCGTCATTGCGAAGACCTTCGCCCGCATCTTCTACCGCAATGCATTCAACAAGGGCCTCGCGCTCCTCGAAGCGGACATCTATGATCTCGTACAGGACGGTGACGAGATCGAGGTAAATGTCACAACGGGCGTTATCCGTTGCGGCAGCAATGAAGTGACGGCAAAACCCATTCCTCCCTTTATGGTGGAGCTAATCAACGAGGGCGGACTGATAAACTATCTCAAGAAAAAGCTGGAGGGCTAAATGAAACAGTACAACGTTGCAGTCGTCGGGGCAACCGGCGCAGTCGGAAACGAAATGGTAAAAGTCCTCGAGGAACGGAAATTTCCGGTCAAGAACCTGACACTTCTCGCTTCCTCGCGGAGCGTGGGTAAGACAATGATGTTCCACGGAGAAGATATCGATGTGCAGGAACTGAAAGAAGACTCTTTCAAAGGTATCGACATCGGCCTTTTTTCCCCGGGCGGGTCGGTGAGCCTCAAGTTTGCCCCCATTGCTGCGGCAAGCGGTTGTGTCGTAATCGACAACACGAGCGCATTCAGGATGGACCCCGATATCCCCCTTGTCGTTCCCGAGGTGAACGAACACGCCATCGCGCAGCACACGAAACGGGGAATCATCGCCAACCCGAACTGTTCGACGATCCAGCTGGTCGTCGCCCTGAAACCGCTCCACGACGCGGCGAAGATCAAGAGGATCGTGGTCTCCACCTACCAGGCCGTATCGGGCACGGGACAGAAGGCCATAAAGGAGCTGGAGGCGCAGGTGCTCGCCATATACAACATGAAGTCCATCCCAAAGAAGGTCTATCCGCACCAGATCGCCTTCAACTGCCTGCCGCACATCGACAGTTTCCTCGACAGCGGCTATACCAAGGAAGAGATGAAGATGGTCAACGAAACGAAGAAGATCATGGAAGACGGCTCCATAGCAGTCACGGCAACAACGGTGAGGGTCCCCGTCTTCTTCGGGCACTCCGAATCGGTGAATGTCGAGTTCGATAGCAAAATGACCCCCGACATGGCGCGCAAGCTCCTCAAGAAAGCGCCCGGCGTGAAGGTCATCGACAACCCGGCAAAGAACAGGTACCCCCTGGCCATTGACGCCGCAGGCAAAGATGAGACCTTTGTCGGCAGGATCAGGGTTGACGATACGGTAAAATACGGCCTGAACATGTGGATAGTAGCAGACAACATCCGTAAGGGCGCGGCCCTGAACGCCGTCCAGATAGCTGAAGCGCTGATAAAGAAGTATATGTAAAGACCCGGTCTGATTGGTTTCTCTGGTTTCTTTGGTTTCTCTATTGTCTGGTTTATAAATAACTATAGAAACTAAAGAAACCTTAGAAACCAGAGAAACTATTTCCCTTTTTACAGGAAATCTGTTTGCAATTTGCGCTCTCAGACAATAGAATAGTCGCATGCACGGATCGACAGAACACGAAAGGGAACTGGCATTCCAGATACCGCTTTCTGAGGTATATAAATTTAACAAGCCGGAAAAAACAAAAAGCCTGGTGGAGGCCCATAAAGAAGGCCCTCCTAAACGCACCGATCTGCACCCCGCTAAAAGATTTATCGTGAGCACCGCGGGGCTCTTCTTCCTCATGATCGGCTTGATGGGGCTCTTCGGCAAGGGATTCAACCCTCTCACGATCATATGGTTCATCGCAGGTCTTGCTATCATATGGTTCTTCCTGGCCAAACCGGAGAGTGAAAAACGGAAGGCCAAGGCCGCAGGACAGCTGGAAAAGGAGGTATCGCTGTCCTTAAACGAGGATAATATCGTTCTACGGTCAAGGTATTATGAACTGAAGAGGCAGTGGCCGGAGCTCATTGAATACAAGAAGACAAAAAAGGGGATCCATCTATACTTCATCGACGGCACCGTCAACTGGCTGCCGGCAGAGGCCGTTGACGAAAAAGATGAAATGAGGGCCCTCGTTGAACTCCTTCAGAAAAAATTGGGAAAACAGGACTCAGGGGTCAGTGTTAAGGGGTCAGAGAAAGCAACAGGGATTGTCTCTGAACCCTAAGTCCCGAGCCCTGAATCCTTATTCTATCTTTCCGGCGGCCTGGTGCCCTCAAGCCGGGATATCTCTTCTTCGATATCGTCTATCGTGAGACGCATCCTCGTGACGGAACCGATACGGTCCTTGATAAAGGGATCGTCCCTGGAAACGTTCTTGTCCGACGTGAACTGGTCGTAGACGTATTCGCCTATCTCCGCGTGGGCCTTCTGGATGTTGCGCTGGAGCTTCGTAACGTCGAGATATTTCCTTTTACCGATCATGGCCTGTTTCTCCATATTGAAGGCGATGTCCTGCGCCGTTTCCTTCAGGGTCCTCAACCCTTCTTCGGTCTTTTTCCTTATGTCGTCCATTAGTGCCATGGCTCCTCCCGGGTCGCAATGTACTGCGTGATAATTTTGCACTTTTTATCCTCAAAGGTCAAGGAAGGCCGTGTGTCAGATCACCATTTTCGGCCTCATCAAGGCAGGGATGAGGATCGCCGCCAGGATCCCTAAAACGACTACAGCAAGCATGACCAGGATAAAGATGCTAAATATCCTGTTTTCCTTCATTCATACTTCCCATCCTGTACCCTTCCAGGTCAAGGGCAACGTAAGAAAAACCACACCTTTTCAGGCCTTCTATGATCATCTCCTTCTCTGAAATGATCTTTTCGATATCTGCCTCGGATACCTCGATCCGTGCGATCCTCCCATGATGACGCACCCGCACGCTCGATATTCCTGTCGCCTTGATGAGGTCCTCGGCAAGTTCTATACGCTTGAGGATCGCCGCGTTGATCCGTGTCCCGTAGGGGACCCTTGTCGAAAGACATGCATCGGGAGGCATATTTTGTGTGGGGAGATAGAGCCTTCCTGAAAGATACGCGATATCGTCTTTGGTCAGTCCGGCCAGAAGCAGGGGGCTAACGACACCCATCTCTTTGACCGCCCGTCCTCCCGGCCTGAAGTCGTCTGTATCATCAAAATTGGTCCCGTCAACAACGCAGGAGATTCCTCTCTCGCCGGCAATATCAAAGAGGATGCCAAAAAGATTGCGTTTGCAATAGTAACAGCGGTCAGCAGAATTTTCCAGGAACCGGTCGATCTTTAGGACTGCCGTATCGACGACCAGGTGCTGCGCCCCGACGTGCTTAGCCGTCTTGCGCGCTTCATGTACCGTTTTTACAGGAAATATCGGAGCATTGCCGGTCACGGCGATCACATTGCCGTTGCCGAGGACATCGATGGACGTCTTGAGCAGAAGCGTGCTGTCCATGCCCCCGGAGAAGGCCACGACCACCTTTTTCAGACCCCCGATGATCGCTTTCAGATCGCCATATTTTTGTTCAACATCCATCCCGTGGCGCTCATTTTATCGCCAGCAGCTCGAGATCGCATATGATGGTCGCATTGGGGCCGATGACAGTGCCGGCACCCGCTTCGCCATAGGCAAGATCCGGCGGGATGTAAAGCCGCCACATTGAACCGTAGGGCATCTTTGTCAGCGCCTCGGTCCATCCCTTGATCGTGTTGCCGACAACGATATTGGCAGGCTTATTGTTCCAGTGAGAGCTTTCGAACTCCACCCCATCCACCGTTCTCGCGCGGTAGTGCACCGTCACCATGTCATTCACCTTCGGTGCCGCCCCGGCCCCCTGCTTGAGAACCATATATTGGAGACCGCTTGGAAGGGTGATCACGCTTTTGCGTTGCCCGTTCTCCTTGAGAAAGGCATCGCCTTCCCGTTTGTTCTTGGCGCCGAGTTTCTTGATGACCTCTTTTTCGTAGTTATCCAGGGCGGTCCTTACCTCCTGGTCTGAAAGGGTAAGCTTTCCCTTGAGCACATCCCGGATCCCGCGAACGATCATATCGGGATCAATGTCGATGGAAAGGTCTTTCATATTGCGGCCGATGCTGACGCCCAGCGCGTAACCTGCCTTTTCCTTCGAAAGCTGCGGCGCCCCCCTGTCCTGCGCAAAAACAGGCAATGCCACCCCGGCCATGAACACTATCGATAATAAAACTGCCAACATCTTGAGATAGGAACTACCCGTGGGAAAAGAACTCACATACGCCTCCCTTTAAGCCCATGCGTGATATATGGGTTTTGATTGTTTCATATGTTATTCCATGGTCTTAGAATTGTCAAATGATTATCTGCAAGAACTATAGCTTTACATAGCACCCAAGAAATTGTACATTACTGGAGCAAAAAATATTTACAGTACTTAGGGAGAATCGGACGATGTCAGACGAACGTAACTACGATCAGGAAAATATTGAAGAAAGGAGTGTGCCGGAGAGCGGCCACGAAGAAGATTTCGCAAAGCTTTTCGAACAAAGCGCACAATTACTGAAAAAACTTGAACCTGGCCAGAAGGTCACCACCAGGATCGCCGGCATATCGGGCGATTTTGTATATATCGACCTCGGCGGTAAAAGTGAAGGGGTAATTGACAGAAAAGAATTTATCAACGATGAAGGTCTCGTTGCCATTCAGGATGGCGATGAAATTGATGCCTACTTCGTATCCGTCGAAGGAGGGTCAAGAAAGTTCACAACGTTGATCCATAGTTTCCCAAGCATCACGCTGCAAAACATCAAGAACGCATTCGATGCGGATATACCCGTGACCGGCAAGGTATCCGGGGAGCTCAAAGGCGGCTACGAGGTTCGCGTCGGCAAGGTCAGATGCTTCTGCCCCTATTCGCAGATGGACCTGAGAGGGAGCAAGAACACCGGATCATATATCGGCGAAACTTTTCCCTTCAAGGTGCTTGAGTATAAGGAAAGGGGACGCAACATCATACTCTCCCGCCGCGCCCTTTTGGAAAAGGAACAGGAAAAGGAAAAGGAAAAGCTCAAAGAGACCCTCGCTGCCGGGATGGAAGTTGCCGGAGTGGTCCGGTCGATCCAGAAATTCGGCGTCTTTGTCAATATCGGCGGCATTGACGGCCTTATCCCGCTGAGCGAGCTATCCTGGATCAAAGGGGAGAAGGCCGCTAACCTCGTTGAGATAGGGGACGAGATAACGGCCAGGATCATGGACATCGATTGGGCGAGAGAACGTATCACCCTCAGCCTTAAGGCTGTACTGCCCGACCCCTTCCTGCTTGTCCCTGAAAAATACCCTGTGGACTCAACGGTGTTCGGCAGCGTTGTCCGCCTGGAGAGCTTCGGCGCCTTTGTCAATCTCGAACCCGGGATCGATGGACTTATCCCCATCTCCAAACTGGGGGCCGGCAGAAGGATCAACCACCCCAAAGAGGTGCTCGAGACTGGTCAGCAGGTAGAAGCCAGGGTCGTTGACATAAGTACGGAAAAAAGACGGCTCACCCTTTCCATAGAACGCAAGATCGTGATGGAAAAGGTCGATCTTCCTTCTGTTGGAGATCTTCTTGAAACAAAGGTGGAGCGCGTCATTTCATCAGGCGTAATCCTGAGGATAAAGGAAGGGCTGACGGGGTTCATTCCCAATGGCGAGATGGGAACCTTGAAAGGCACCAACCACAACAGGATGTTCCCCGCAGGATCATCCATGCAGGCAGTTGTCATCGCCGTTGATCCCAGCCGGATCCGCGTCACATTGAGCAGGACCAAGGTTGATGAAAAGATAGAACTGGAAAGCTACACTCGGTATAAAGACCAGGTGAAAGAGGAAGAGAGGTCTCCCGAAGGGCTTGGCAGTCTCGGGGAGCTTTTAAGGAACAAGCTCGGGCTATCGTAACCGGTATCCCGGGACAAAAGGAATATCGGGAGGGGAGCTTATGAACGATTTCCTGAGAAACGAAAGGGGCAGCGCAGCCCGGTGGATCATCATCATAATCATCGTGGCTGCCGGCATCTACGGTTACCAGGTTTTTAAAAAAACACCCCGATACGCTCTGATCCAGGTCAAGAAAGCCATAGTCTTCAGTAACGCCGAGACGGCCCAGAAGTTCATGGACATTGAAAAGGTCGCCGCAAGGCTGCCGGAAAGCGTGACCTACAACCAACCGATGGAAGCGCTCAAAAAACGGCTCATCACCGAGATCGATTCCCCCCATGAGAAAAGCTTCTTCCTGTCCGTCAAGGGCTGGTCCGTCATCAGGGCTCCCATCCACGTGGGGGCAGACGAGGCAACGGCATCGGCCGAGACCACTGAGAACACCACCGTGAGCCTGGAGAAGACCGCCGAAGGATACTGGGTCATCACCGCGATCGAGACAAGATAAAATGCAGAAGGTGACACGTGCCGGAAGATGGTCCTGCTAAAAAGAACCGCGTACTCTTAATTATAGTCATTTGCTGGGCCCTTATCGGGATTACCGTTATGGGTTTTTTCTACGTCCAGGGAACTCCCTACTACAGTCTCTATATGCTGAAAAAGGCGCTCGTAAACCGTGACGCGAAGGGTGTCCTCAAATACCTCGATACCGACAGTATTCTTGACAACATGGCGAAGGATGTTTTTGCCAGGATGGAAAAGAAGGAGCCGGCACGCAACAAATTCGAGGAATCCATGCAGGGTATCGGAAAAGATGTGGCTGCCCAGCTTTTGCCCCAGCTGAAGAAACAGATGGGTGAAGCGATAACGAACCTGCTCCTCTCCTACGGTGACGATGAATCCATAGGCAAGCTCAAAAAAACAACCATCTTCGGGTTGTCCGTAACCGTGGAAGGCAACACGGCCCTGGTAAAACAGCGCGGCAAGGACACGGTGAGCTTCACCATGGCAAAATCCCCGGAAGGCCATTGGAGGATCACCTCCTTCAACCCCGACGAACTCAAACTGCTCGGAAAGTAAAGACAGTTTCAGGTTCCAAGTTTCAGGTTTCAAGGATCCAAGCGAAAAAACCAAAAAAAATACCTTCCGTCGTCTCTGATAGGCGATGAAAGGTATCGAAGAAATTTGCCTTGAAACTTGAAACCGTCTTCTCTTATTCGTCGCTGGGGAGTTCCTTCAGCTGCTTCAGCGTGAAAACCGGCCCGTCCTTGCAGACATACTTATGACCGAGGTTACAGCGCCCGCAAAGGCCGATACCGCACTTCATGCGCGCTTCAAGGGTCGTGAGGATGCTCTCAGGGGGGAAATTCAGTTGCGCCAGCCCTTCGAGGACGAACTTGATCATGATCGGCGGTCCGCAGGTAATGGCGATCGTCTCAAACCATTTCGGTGCCTCTTCCTTGAGTACCGTGGGTACAAAACCGATCCTCTTGTCCCATCCGGGATATTCATTATCAACGGTGAGGATGAGGTTCACGTCAGATCGCTGCTCCCACTCTTTCAGGTCGTCCTTGTAGCACAGGTCAGGGGGCGTCCTCGAGCCGTAGATAATGGTAATGTCCTTGTAATCAGCCCTGTTATCGAGCATGTAGAGGATAAGGGTCCTCAGCGGGGCAAGCCCGATGCCGCCGCCGATGAAGAGGATGTTCTTTCCCTTCATGTCCTCGTAGGGGAACCAGTTGCCGAGCGGGGCCCTCACGCCGATCTGGTCTCCTTCATAGATGCCGTGGAGTGCCGACGTCACCTCTCCCGCCTTCATAACGCTGAAATTCAGATATTCCATGCGGGTGGGCGGAGAGTTGATGACAAAGGTGGATTCACCGACACCAAAAATGGAGAGTTGGCCTACCTGGCCCGGCTCGAACTTGAAATTTTTCATCTTTTCCGGGTCGTTCAAGACCACCTGGAAGGATTTGATATTCGGTGTTTCTTCAATTACCTTCGTAACTGTTGCCAATTCAGGAAGGTATGGATTCTCATTCCCTGTCATCGCGCACTCCTAATCCTTTGCGGCTTTGGTATTTTGTGCGGTCCATTTCTTCGGGTCCGCCTTGGGGTCTTTGAGATACCCCACGATCTCACTTATATCGACAGAAACGGGGCAATACCTGATGCATCTTCCACAGCCGCAACAGGCAATAGCGCCGTCATATTTTTCCGGGTAATAATAGAATTTATGCCCCACGCGGTTCCTGAACCGTTTTTGTTTTATCGGTCTCGGGTTGTGTCCGCTCGTCTCAAGGGTAAAATGATTGAACATGCATGAATCCCATGTCCTGATCCGTTCGCCTTTCGTGATCCCCTGTTCGTCTGTGATATTGAAACAGTAGCATGTGGGGCACAGGAACGTGCAGGCGCCGCAACTCACGCATTTATTGACTACCTGCTGCCAGAAATCGCCGCTATCGAAAAGTTCGGGCGATACCTTCTGCATCGCGTCCGCCGGGAAGGGGTTCTTGACGGCGGCGGTTGCCTTTTCCTGGGTCTGTTTTGCTTTTGCCTGATACGACGCGCCGTCCTGGACCATGGGAAGCCCGAGGGCCGCCTTGCCCTTTTCCGTTACCGCCTCGAGGTAATAACCGCCGTCCACCTCTGTCATCAGCACGTCGGAGCCCTCCGAATGTGCCGGGCCGCCGCCTACTGCAACGCAGAAACATCCCGCAGACGGGCCGTTGCAGCACTTCGTGATGATCGTCGTGTTCTCGCGGCGCTTGCGGTAATAAGGGTCAGCCGTATCGGTATCGACGAAGACCCTGTCGATCACGACAAATCCCTTTGCATCGCATGGGCGCCCACCGAATACAACCGCCTTTTGAAAGTCGGTGTTTACCGTAAGCTCAACATCCATCTTCTGGGGGGTCGCGGCGTCCTTTTTGTACTCATAGGAAAGCAGCGTTTCGCACTGGGGATAGATGGCAGCCTTTGGCGGCGTGTTCGCCGGCCTGTCGAGGGAGATCTCCTTGTCCGGTGCATACTGACGGAAGATGATCGTGTCCCCTTCGAGGCAGGGGGCATAGACGGTGGCGTCTTTACCGAGGGCCTCTACGAAATCCTTTATCTTCTCTTTGGGAAGGTATCCTGTGTCCGCCATTAGAGTTTATGCTCCTTGATCTTAACTTCGTCAACGTTAAAGGTGTACATCGGTGGCTTGTCATCGGGGTTGACTCCCGGTGTATAATCGAAGAGATCTTTCATCTCTTTGTTGAG
The DNA here is from genome assembly GCA_963816115.1 of uncultured delta proteobacterium. Taxonomy (GTDB): domain Bacteria; phylum Desulfobacterota; class Syntrophorhabdia; order Syntrophorhabdales; family Syntrophorhabdaceae; genus Delta-02. Next base: position 27,185 of record CAWFIZ010000004.1, read on the forward strand.
CTTCTTTTTCAGTTTGGCGACGGGGATCTCCATGGGGCAGACCCGTTCGCACTCACCGCATTCCACGCACCGGCCGGCAAGGTGGATGGCGTGGATCATGTGGAACATCATCTTCTCGTCGAGGCTCAGCTTTTGGGTGATCCAGTGCGGGTCCCTCGTCTCGGCGATGCAGCTGTCCTGGCACACGCACATGGGGCAGGCATTCCTGCAGGCGTAGCAGCGGATGCATTTATCGAATTGGCCCTCGAAATATGCCCTGCGCTCTTCCAGTGTTTTGCCTTCCAGTTCCGCTATGTCGGCGTAAACGCTCTCCGCGGGCTTGTCCGACTGGATCGCATCTGCGGTAAGATGGTCGTAGACGATGGGTGTCGGCCACTGGCACGAGGTGCACTTCGAGGGGCAGACATCGGCTATGGCAAACGTCTTTTCCCCTGATGCCGTCTTTACCTTGACCGAACCGTCGCTGAAGGTGACGTCCTCTACCGGCTCATTGCCGATGGCCTTCTGTACCTTCTTCTTGCTCACGACGCCCTTGCAGGGGATGCCGATGATCACGACGTTGTCCCTGTCGATGAGCCCTTCCTGCATGTACTGGACGATGGTCCTGCTGTCGCAGCCCTTCACGGCAACGGCCACCTTCTTCTTCTGGGAGGGGAGGTAGCTCGCGAGGTTCTGCGCGCACAGCGGGTTCCAGACGACCTGATCGACCTGCTCCGGGGACGTTATGAAGATCGGCGTCACATTGAGCTTGTCGAAACCCTCCTGCCAGCATATGACGGTCTCAACATCGGGTAAGACCTGGTTGATGATCTCTTTCAGCTTCTGAGTACTCAATCTGCCTTCTCCTTACTTTTCATGCATGGGGCCCAGACTGTGGACCTGTTTCGTAAAATCCGTCACGACCTGCTGCCATTTCTGGCCTTCCGAGGCTGAAACCCATGTATAATGGAACCTCCTGTCGTCGATGCCCATGAACGGCAGGAGCCTTTTGAGCATTTCCAGCCTGCGCCTCGCGTAGAAGTTGCCGTCGGTGTAGTGGCAATCCCTGGGGTGGCATCCTGAAACAAGGACACCGTCGGCACCCGTGAGAAGCGACCGCACCACGAAGAGCGGATCAACGCGGCCCGAACAGGGGACCCTGATGATGCGCAGGTCAGTGGGCTGTTTGAACCGTCCCACACCCGCGGTATCGGCCCCGCCGTAGGAGCACCAGTTACAGAGAAATCCAACGATACGCAGTTCTTTGGGTGCTACTTCTGACATATGGCATTAACCTCCGCTAAGAGCTGGTTGTCCGTAAAATGCTGCAGCTGTATTGCACCGCAGGGACAGGTGGACGTGCAGACGCCGCACCCCGCGCATACCGTTTCGATCACCTTGGCCACCTTCTTGCCGCTTCTCAAGGTCTCTTCCACGATGGCCTGGAATGGACAGGTCTTAACGCATTTGAGACAGCCCACACAGGCATTCTGATTGACCTGGGCAATGGCCGGGTCGGATTCGAGCATGTCCTTCGAGAAAAGTGACAGGACCTTGGCGGCGGCGGCAGACCCCTGCCCGACCGATGCCGGGATGTCCTTGGGGCCCTGGCAAGCGCCGGCGAGGTAGACGCCGGAGGTATTTGTCTCAACGGGCCGCAGCTTCGGGTGGGACTCAACGTAGAACCCGAAGGTGTCATAGGAGATGTGGAGCTTTTCGGCCATCTGGGCGGCACCCGGCGCTGACACAGCCGCCGTTCCGAGGACCACAAGATCGGCCTCTATCTCCACCTGTGTGCCGAGGAGCGTATCGGCGCCTTTCACCACCATCTTCTTGCCCTTGGGATAGATCCGCGATACCCTGCCGCGGATATACTTGGCGCCGTATTCTTCCTGGGCGCGGCGTGTAAATTCATCGTAACCCTTCCCCGGCGCCCGGATATCCATGTAAAAGACATAGGACTGGGAATCGGGAATATGATCTTTTGTCAGGATCGCCTGCTTGGCGATGTACATACAGCAGAAATTGGAACAATATGGCACACCTATGGACTTGTCCCGCGAGCCTGCACAGGATACGAAAACAATCGTCTTCGGCTCTTCGTGGTCCGACGGCCTGATAATATGACCGGAAGTGGGGCCTGACGCGTTGAGGAACCTCTCATACTGGATGCCGGTGATGACATCCGGATAGCGGCCCCCGCCGTATTCGGAGAGTTTTTCAATATCAAGGAGGCCATAGCCCGTTGCCGTGATGATGGCGCCGACCTCTTCCGTCACGAATTCTTCTTCCATCTCGTAGTTGATGGCGCCAGTCGGGCACACCTTCGCGCATACACCGCATTTGCCCTTGACGAACTGCCGGCAGAAGTTGGGGTCTATGGTGGCCTTTTTGGGGATCGCCTGCGGAAAGGGAATATTGATGGCCCGCGTCGGGGCCGCGCCGAAGTTGAAATGGTCATAGGCGTTCTTGGTGGGGCATTTTTCCATGCAGAGGCCGCAGCCGGTACACTTCGTCCAGTCAACGTATGTTGGTTTCTTCTTTATCTTTACCTGGTAATTCCCCACGTAACCCTTGATCTCGACGATCTCGCTATAAGCATGGAGCTTTATATTGTCGTGCTGCGCAACGTCGACCATCTTGGGACCCAGGATACAGATCGAACAGTCGATGGTGGGAAATGTCTTGTCAAGGCGCGCCATCATGCCGCCGATGGAAGGGCTCTTTTCGACCATGACAACCTCGAGGCCGCCGTCGCCGCAGTCGATCGCCGCCTGCATACCTGCGACACCGCCGCCGATGACGAGGACCCTCTTGTTGATCTTGAAGGACGACGAAAAGAGCGGCTTGTTTTTCATGACCTTCGCCACGGCCATCCTGACCTCATCGATCGCCTTGACCGTATTGAGCTCCTTGTCGGCTCCTATCCAGGACACATGTTCACGAATGTTGGCCTGCTCGAAGAAATAGCGGTTGAGCCCCGCCTTCATGATCGTCCTTCGAAAGGTATTTTCGTGCATACGGGGCGAGCATGCCGCCACGACGACCCTGTCGAGCTTCTCCCGCTCGATGGCATCCGTGATCTCTTTCTGTCCCGGCTCCGAACAGGTATACATGTAGGCCGTCGCAAAGGCGACGCCGGGCATCTTCCGGGCCTCTTCGGCTACCTTCGCAACGTCCACGGTACCCGCGATGTTGCTTCCACAATGGCAGATAAATACACCAACCCGCATCGATCAGGTCTCCTTAATTGTTTGTCTCTTCGGGGGCCGTTTCCTTTTTTGCCTTCTGGGGCTTTTTGGCGGCCGCCTCTTCTTCTTTCATCTTCTGGTGCTCTTCCTTCGTGATCCTCCGGATGAGCCTCTCCGCGCTGACTATGATCTTGTCCATGCCCAGTTCCTTGGGTGAATACCCGAAGGCAAGGCCCATGAGCTGGGTAAAATATATGACGGGAATATTGAAACTGGAGCCCATGGTCTTGTTGACCTGTTCCTGACGAAGGTCAAGGTTCTGCTGACACAGCGGGCATGCGACGGCAATACAGTTCGCACCGGCGTCGATGGCCATTTCAAGCACCTTGTAGGTCAGCCGGTTCACCATGTCCCGCTTGGGGACACCGAATGCGGCTCCGCAACACTCCATCTTGAAGGCGAAGTCACGCACCTCGATACCCGCGGCGGTGAGAACCTTGTCCATGGAAATGGGGTTCTCGGGGTCGTCGAACTGCGCGATCTCGGGCGGCCTGTTAAGGATACATCCGTAATAAGGCGCGACCTTCAGGTCCGGCATGATATGGGTGACCTTCGACGCTACGGCATCGAGGCCGATATCCTCGTAGATGAGCTGCAGGGATGACTTGGCCTCGACGGTGCAGTTATACGGTTCATCGAGAAGTTCGTTCACCTCGTTCCTGAAGTCCTCGCTCCCGGTCATGCCGTGCTGCGCCTTCTTAAAGGCCATAAGACATGAGGGGCATGGTGTGTTGAGAACGGTTCTGTTCATCTTCTCAACGAGGCCCAGGTTCCGTGCGGCAAGGGCCGCGGCCAATACGTGGTTGACCGTGTGGGCCGGAGTGGAACCGCAGCAACTCCAGTCATCAGGCTCCACAAGCCCCACTCCCAGGGCCTTCATGACAACCCTGAGTGATTCGTCGTATTCCTTCGCGGTGCCTTCCAAAGAACAACCACTGAAATATGCGTATTCTTTCTCAGCCATGCTTTTTCGCCTTTTCCTGGAATCTATTGAAAATCTGAGCTACCTTGTCGCTGCCTTTGATCTTCTTGGGGAAAAAACTTATCTTCCCGCGGCTCATGACCTTGGGCCCAAGCTCCGCGTCGGCCAGAAAGTGGCCCGACTTTATATTATAGTTCATGAGGATGCCCATCTCGAATATCCTGCCGTAGTGCTTCATGGAATCGAGGAATGAATCGTAGAAAAGCTTTATGTCCTTTTCGGAGACCTTGTCCTCCCTGCGGGCGATGATCCTGAGCGTGTCCATGATGTGGGCCACGTCAACGTCACAGGGGCAGCGTGTCGTACAGGTCTCGCAGGTGGCGCAGAGCCAGATGGCCTTCGATGTAAGGATCGTCTCTTTCTGTCCTGCCTGCAGGAGGCGCATCACCATACTGACCGGGTAATCGAAATACTGTGTATAAGGACACCCTGCCGTACAGTTCCCGCACTGATAGCACAAGGAAGGATTCTGGCCGCTTTCCTTTGTTACCTCTTCGATGAAAGCCCAATCTGTTTTTTCGCTTAAATTGATCGTATCCATATCAGATTAACCAACCTTTTAATCCGGAAGCGGTAAGCCCTTTTCAACGATCAGGTCATGAGCATGAACCTGTCAATGACCGCCCCGGAAATGTTTTCACTATAGTGAACACTAATAGTGAGAAGTGAAGATCAATTGTTTCTCAATGAGCCTTTAATCCTAAAAAACCTGTTGCTATTTAACACTATTTTCTTTTTGCCTGTCAATAGTTTTTGAGCAGGAAAAATTCAGAATAATGAATAGTTTCACTGTTAACCAGCCTTATCCTGTTGATAACAAAGGGGCTTTTTTCACTGAGCATGTTCCTCGTTTCACAAGGTTAAATCAAAAAAAAATTATTGACAATTTAAAATACTTGTTTTAATTATTTGTTTTAAACAGTTGTTTAACGGGGGAGAAGCAATAAACGATGGCAGACGATAAACCCACTGCAAGGCAACGGATACTGGAGGCGGCAGGAGAGGTCTTCGCTGAAGCGGGTTTTCGCCAGGCAACGGTCCGGGGGATCTGTGGGCGTGCCGGGGTAAATATCGCATCTGTCAATTATTACTTCCATGACAAGGACACCCTCTATATCGAAACCCTGAGGTACTGGAAGGAGATAGCATTCGAGAAATATCCCCGCGAGCTCGACACCTCGGAATCCGATCCGCCCGAAGATAGGCTTAGGGGATTCATCCGCTCCTTTGTTTTCCGCATCCTCGATAAAGGCATTGAGTCCAGGTTCGGAAGGCTCATGGCGAAGGAATACTCCGAACCGACCGTCGCCCTTGATATCATCGCCGAAGAAGTCGCAAGGCCGATGTTCCAGCTCCTTTCCACGATCATCGGCCGCATCACCGGACAGGACCCGTCCGGTGCCGCCGTGCGATACTGCTGCGCCAGTGTCGTCAGCCAGTGCCTCTTTTTCCTCTACGCGAAACCGATCCTTCGCAAATTGATCGGTGAGGACGAGGTCCGGTCAATGAACATGGAACACATAGCTGACCATATTTTCCGGTTTTCCCTTGCGGCGCTCCTGGCCATGAAACAAGACCGGGGAGGAGTCTCATTATGAAACGGAAGGCACGCCTTTTTACCTTTCTGATCTTTGGCACGGTCCTGCTCTTTTTGCCCGGCGCGGCGCCTGCACAGGATAACGCCCGGCGGGGCCCCTTCACCCTGCCCTCGCTCATCCAATACGCCGTCAAGCATAACCCCGCCCTGCGGATAACGGGGCAGAACATCGAGATCGAAACGCAGGGGCTCAAGGCAGCTAAGGCGGACAGGATGCCCCGCATCGATGTTACCGGCGGTTACACCCGCTACCGCTACCCCTACCCCCTCACGCCGATCGTTGTTACGGGACCGCCCGGGACCGCCATCGATTTTCCCGATTTCGAACGGAACGTCTACGACGGTTTCGCCACCTTCGCCCTCCCCCTTTTCAAGGGGGGGCGTCTCATGAGAGGGGTGCGCATCGCGCAGTTGAAGCAGTCCATCGCCCGGGATTACCACAGCCGTAACCTCCATGAGCTTGTATATAATGTCACCGTTGTCTACTACAAGCTCGCACAGCTCGGTGAACTTCTCAGGGCTTGCGAGGCGCAGGTGAAGGGGCTCTCGGCGCACAAGCGCGACGTTGAGGATTTCCTCAAGGCCGGTACGGTGCCGAAGCTTGATCTTCTCAAGGCCGATGTGGAACTGGCCGGCGCAATTGAAAGAACGATACAGGTAAAGAACAGCATCGGGAACACAAAGGAGCTTTTGAGGTCGCTAATCGGCATGGACGAACCCGGTGAACTGGTTATCGTCTTCGACGGCAAACCGCCCTTGAGCGTCAAAGATCGCACCGCCGACCTTGAACGCGCCCTTGCCACTCGGCCCGATTACAAGGCCCTGTCCAAGAAGGTGGAGATGCTGGAGGAGCGCGTAGCATCGGCGCGGGGCAAGCGCCTTCCCGATGTCTACGCGGCCGGCAACTATGGCGGTATGGCGGGTGACAGCTTTTCGTTCAAGGAGAACTGGAGCGTAGGCGTCCGCTTCCTGCTGCCCGTCTTCGATTTCGGGCGCATCGGGGCGGAGATCGATCGCGAGCGTTACGAGCTCATGAACGCCAAAGAGGAAGAGAGGGCCCTCAAGCTCACGATCACGCGGGAGGTCAGGGAAGCGCACAGCGCCATCTCGGATGCCAACGAGCGCATCGAGGTCTCACGCAGGGCCGTCACCTCCGCCATCGAACAGGTCAGGGTCGAAGACCTCCGCTACAGAACAGGAGATAATACGAGCACGGACGTCATCAATGCACAGGCCGCTCTCATCCGCTCCCGGTCAGACCACTACCAGGCGCTCTTTGACCGTCAGATCGCCGTGGCATCCCTGCAAAAGGCGATGGGCGATCCCGACATACCTTCTACGGAGGAAAAGAAATGATCCCGAGAAAGAAATTCATTCCCCTGGCGGCCGTCATCGCCATAGCGATCGTCGCCGTCACAGTGTTGGTGCAATACTTCCGCGGACGCGACAATTCCGTGATGAAGCTCTCGGGGAACGTGGAGGTGACGGAGTGCAACATAGGTTTCAAGGTTTCCGGCAAGATCGCCACGCTCTATGTCGATGAAGGTAAACGCGTCAACAAGGGTGACCTCCTTGCCGAGCTTTCAAGCGGTGATATGAAGGCCCTCGTGGACCAGAGCCGCGCCGCCCTCGAAGAGGCACAGGTGAAACTGGCAGAGCTCAAGTCGGGCTCGCGCCGCCAGGAGATAGGGAAGGCGCGTGCCGATACCGGCTCCCAGGAAGCGGATCTGATACGTGCCCGCAAGGATCTGGAACGCGCAGAGGTGCTATTCGCGAATGGCGCCATATCGGCATCCCGCTACGATTCGGCAAAAAGCGCCTACGAAACGCGCCTTGCACAGCTCAGGGGTGCAAAACAGCAGCAGAGCCTTGTCGAAGAGGGCCCCAGAAGAGAGGACATCAAGGCCGCCGGGCTTCGCGTAAAACAGCTTACGGCCCTTCTCGCAAACACGGAAGAAAAGCTCGCCGACACGAAGCTCTACGCCCCCATTTCCGGAGTGGTCTTCAGAAAGAACGTCGAGCTTGGCGAGATCGTCCAGCCCGGCGCCGCCGTCTTCATAGTGGGCGACCTCGACCACCCCTGGGTAAAGGTCTACGTCAAGGAAGACAAGTTGGGCCTCATCAAACTCGGCCAGAAGGCGAAGGTCTCCGTAGACACCTATAAGAACAGATCTTACGACGCCGCCGTGACCTTCATCTCCTCCGAGGCAGAGTTCACCCCGAAGAACGTCCAGACCCAGGAAGAGAGGGTCAAGCTTGTCTTCGGCGCCAAGGTGACCGTTGAGAACAAAGACCAGGAGCTCAAACCGGGTATGCCCGCCGATGTGAGGATCACGCTCAGGTGACGTAAATGGATGACCGGCCTGCCATCAAAACCGATTCTCTGACAAAGGCCTTCGGCAATGTCGAAGCCCTCAGGGGGATCACCATGGAGGTCCGCAAGGGAGAGCTCTTCGGCCTCGTCGGCCCCGACGGTGCGGGAAAATCGACGCTCATGAGGCTGCTGACCGCCGTCATGGAGCCCACCTCCGGCGATGCCTGGGTGGCATCACACCCCATACGGCAGGGATCGGAAGCGATCAAGGAAAAGATCGCCTATATGCCGCAGCGCTTCGGCCTTTACGAGGACCTGACGGTCATGGAAAACCTGGTCTTTTACGCCGACATCTTCGACGTTCCGAAGGATGTCAGGCCGCAGCGCATGGAACGCCTCCTCGGGTTTTCCAACCTCGCGCCCTTCACGGACAGGCTCGCCGGGCAGCTCTCGGGCGGCATGAAACAGAAGCTCGGCCTTGCCTGCGCCCTCATCCACACCCCTGAGATCCTCTTCCTCGACGAACCGACGAACGGCGTCGACCCCGTTTCGCGCCGCGACTTCTGGAAGATCCTCTACGAGCTCCTGAAAGAGGGGGTGACGATATTCGTCTCCACCTCCTACCTCGACGAAGCGGAGCGGTGCACACACATAGGCCTCATATACGAGGGAAGGCTTCTCGAAAAGGACACCCCCGCGGCCATCAAGTTAAAACACGCCGCGCCCATGATCGAGGTGTGGTGCGAAAATGCGCGTTCGGCCATGGAGGCCTTAAAAGGCAACGAGAACGTTATTGCCGTCGGCATATACGGCGACAGGCTCCACATCGAACTTAAAGACAGGAACTTCATCCCCGCGGTGATCGGGGCCCTCTCGGAAAAGGGCGGCCTGGTGAAGGAATATCGCGAGATCACACCCTCCATCGAGGATATCTTCTTCGACATGATCAATGCCGAGACTGCCATTGGAGGCCGGGAAAGGTCATGACAGGGTTAAACAACAGCAGGGCGGCATCGCGTGACGACATTACCGTCACCGTGGCCGGCCTCACCAGGGCCTTCGGCGATTTCAAGGCCGTCGACGGCATTGACCTGTCCGTCTTGAAGGGTGAGGTCTTCGGCTTCCTGGGGCCGAACGGCGCGGGGAAATCGACGACGATCCGTATGCTCTGCGGCCTGCTGCTGCCGTCTGCCGGTTCAGGCACCGTGGGCGGCTTTGATATCATGACGCAAACAGAGGAGATCAAGAAGAACATCGGCTACATGTCCCAGCGTTTCTCCCTCTATGACGATCTCACCGTGGAAGAGAACATCGACTTCTTCAGCGGTATCTACGGTGTGTCGGGCGATAAGAAGAAGGAGCGCAAGGAGTGGGTCCTTTCCATGGCGGGGATAGCGGGCAGGCGAAAGGTCATCACCCGCACCATGGCGAGCGGCTTCAAACAGCGCCTCGCGCTCGGGTGCGCCGTGATCCACGAACCGTCCATCATCTTCCTTGACGAGCCCACGTCGGGGGTGGACCCCATCTCGCGGCGCAGGTTCTGGGACCTCATCTATGAGATGTCCTCCCGGGGCACGACGGTCTTCGTGACGACACACTACCTTGACGAGGCCGAATACTGCGACCGCCTTGCCCTCATCTACCGCGGAAAGATCATTGCCGAAGGGCGCCCCGACACCATGAAAAAGGAGTACATGGTAAAGGAGGTCCTTGAGGTTGCCGTAGAGAACGTTGTCGAGGCCCTCGAGGTGCTCGGCAGGGAGGGTTTCGACGTGGCCCTTTTCGGCAACGTGATCCACGCCACGGTCGATGAGGCTGCCTCCGCACAGCCCGGTATACAAAAGGCCCTCGACGGGGCTGGCATCACCTCAACTTCGATCAGAACGGTGCGCCCTTCCCTGGAAGACGTCTTCGTGTCGCTTATCGAGGTGTCATGACGTGAACCTCAACCGTATCAAAGCGATCGCGTGGAAAGAGCTCATACAGATAAAACGGGACCCCCTGAGCCTTGCCCTGGCCTTCCTCATGCCCGTCATCCTCCTCTTCATCTTCGGATACGCCATCACCGTCGATGTGGACCGCCTGAAGACCGTGGTCTACGACCGGGACATGTCGAGCCTGAGCAGGGAGATCGTGCGCGGCCTCAGGGAATCAGGCTATTTCACCATCGTCGGCTACGTCGACGGGCCGGCCGCCATCGACAGGGCCCTTGACGGGTCAGGCGCGCAGGTGGCCATCTCGATACCGGAGGACTTCTCGAAAAATGCCCGTACGGGAAGGCAGGCCCGCATCCAGGTTGTCGTCGACGGAAGCGATTCCAATACGGCCACGATCGCACTGGGATATCTCAACGCCGCGCTGGAGATGGCGGCAAAACGGGCAGGCCTCGGCACTATCCGCCCCCCCATCGACGTTCGCCTTCGTGTCTGGTACAACCCGGAGCTGCGCTCGCGCAACTTTATCGTGCCGGGACTCATAGCCATCATAATGGCGATCATAGCGGCCCTGCTCACATCGCTCACGATCGCCCGCGAATGGGAACGGGGGACCATGGAGCAGCTCATCTCGACACCACTGAAGCCACCGGAGTTGATCATCGGGAAACTCACCCCCTACTTCGTCATCGGGATCATCGACACCGTCATGTCCATCATCATAGTCGTGGCCCTCTTCGGCGTGCCCCTCAAGGGAAGTGTCGCATTGCTCCTTTTCATATCGTCGCTCTTCCTTTTCGGGAGCCTTAGCCTTGGTATCCTCATCTCCATTTTGACCAAATCCCAGCTCGCCGCAAGCCAGGCGGCCTTAGTCTCTTCCTATCTCCCGGCGCTGCTCCTGTCGGGATTCATGTTCTCCATACCGAACATGCCTGTTCCCCTTCAGGTGATCACCTACCTGATACCGGCCCGTTATCTCGTTTCGTCCCTGAAAGGCATCTTTCTCAAAGCGAATACCGCCGATATGCTTTTGATGGAGATGGGGCTTCTTGCCCTCTTCGGCCTCATTGTCTTCACGATGGCCGTGAAAAAGTTCAAAAAGCGGGTGGCATAACAACATGAAGGCCATGAAGGCAATGGTGGGCCGCATAAGGCACATGATCAAAAAGGAGTTCATCCAGATCTTCCGCGACAGGAAGATGAAACCCATAATCTTCGTCACGCCCGTCATACAACTCATCGTCTTCGGCTACGCCGTCACCATGGACGTCACCAATATCAGGACAGCCGTCTTTGACCTCGACAAGACATCGGTGACACGGGAGATCGCCAGGCGCTTCGAAAGTTCAGGATATTTCAGGATCGACAGCTTCCCCGATTCGGACAAGGCGGTAAGGGACCTTCTCGACAAAGGGACTGTTACCGTGGTGCTCCGTTTCGACCACGGGTTCACCTCCGATGTGGAGGCCATGCGGCAGGCATCCATGCAGGTCCTCCTTGACGGCAGCGACTCCAACACGGCCCTTGTAGCAGCGGGATATGTCGGCGGCATCATCTCGCAATACGGCCGGGACATTGCCGCGAAGACGGCATACCGGACCCGCGGCGGCCTCGATGTAAGGCCGCGTGCATGGTACAACGCCGATCTGAAAAGCAAGAACTACAACGTGCCGGGAGTCATCGCCATCATGGTCCTCCTCATCTGCCTGCTGCTCACATCCATGGCAATCGTCCGTGAACGTGAGATAGGGACCATGGAGCAGCTCATGGTCACGCCCATCCGCCCCGCCGAGCTCATCCTCGGCAAAACGATACCTTTCGCACTCATCGGGTTCTTTGACATGTTCCTCGTCACCCTCGTCGGCGTGATCTGGTTCGACGTCCCCATCAGGGGATCGATCCCGCTCCTTGTGCTCGCCACGGCCGTCTATCTCCTCTCCGTACTCGGCATCGGCCTTTTTATCTCCACCATCTCGAAGACCCAGCAGCAGGCGATGATGGCGACGTTCCTCTTCTTCGCGCCGGCGGTGCTGCTCTCGGGCCTCATGTTCCCCATAGAGAGCATGCCCTGGACCGTCCAGTTCGTCACCTACCTCAACCCTCTTCGCTACTTCCTCGTAATAATACGCGGGATATTCCTGAAAGGCAGCGGCCTGACCATATTATGGCCCCAATTCCTGGCCCTCTTTATCCTCGGTGCGTCAGTAGTCGCCACAAGCTCGCTGAGGTTCAAAAAAAGATTGAGCTAACGGGCAGACGGGCAAAGGAGCATACGGGAGGGGAAGATTTTAGAAGAGCAGGGTTTGATCGTTATCAAGATACTTCGCGGGGGTGAGGATGGGTATGCCCCGAAAGGTTCCCAAACCAAGGATGTGCTCATCGCCGGAGATGATCATGTCGGCCTTGTATTCCAGGGCACATTCAAGGACCTTGTTGTCTTCAGGGTCCTTGTCGATAAGTTTTATTTTTTTGCGGGGGAAGACCGGGTCGCCCAGCCCTTCGATCTCATAAAGGGTCATTTCGACGAATTGTTCCGTCAGGTTGAATTTCTTTCTTGATAAAACTTCCCGAAGTTTCTCGAGGAGAGCGGGCGAAATCCCGAGGCGTATCTCCCCGTTGATTATCTTTAGTAAGATCTGCCGGGGATTGCCACCAAACAGGAGCGCCGATATTATGACATTGGTATCGAGTACGATCCGGCGCACGGCTATTTTATTTTACCTCTGCGGTGAAGTTCGATCTCTTTTTCGACGTCCTTTCCGGTCAATCCGGAACGTTTCGCGGCTGCTTCGGTAAATTGGAAGATGGCCTCCCATCGTTTCTTCTTGTCTATGTAAATACGCACGGCTTCCCGCAGTAATTCCGATCTTGACCGGCACTCCTTTCTGGCAGTCTCATCTATCTGTTCCAGAAGATCCCTTGTAAAGGATATGTTGACGGTATTCGTTTTCATTCCCTGTGCCCTCCTTCGATCTTGTACGAATATACATACAAGGATTGTATATTGTCAAGCAGGGATATCAAAACAATCTTATTGACATTCTTTTAAGTTCAATACCAGAATAGTAGGTACATTGTATGAAATTAGGAAATGGTCACCGTTCCCCCGGGAAGGGGGATCGCCGGACCGTTCATTTACCATGAAGACTTATCTGAAGATCCCGCCCGTCGTTCTGGTTTTTTTCATATGCTGCGCTTTTTTTATCGGCTCCTGTTCTTCGCGGCCGGGCAAGGGAGGACCGGACGGACGGCCTGGCCCTGGCGGACCGGATTGGCCCGGAAAGAACTTCATTTCCACTGTGTTTGACACCAAACCTTTCAATATGAGCGTTGACAAGCTTGGGCCCATGTACACCGGCCATGATCCGGAGCTTCTATACAACAACATCCGGTTAAGAAAAGAGAGCGGCGCAAAAGATGCGCATGAAACCGATGAACAATACAGAGAAAGGATCGGCCGGGAGATATCCCGGCATCTGATGGGAACCCTGGATTTTGACAGCACCTATGCGTTCAGGATCACCCCGAAAGAGGTCCTGTATAACGTAAAGGACCAGGTCATGCAGGTGCGCTGTCCTCTATCCTTTGTATTTGAGGGGGGCCGCAGGGAAGGAACTAAAAAGGCATTCACGGTCAAGTACCGGCCGCAGCTCGATAACAGGTACACCATCACCGACAGCCGTGGCTCCAGGATAGAGGTTGAAGAGATAAAGTTCCTCGAGCACGCGGTGGTGTTGACAAATGCCGGGGACTTCCCGATAGAAAGGGTCGCGCTGCCGGATACCGGAGGGGACACCAAAACGAAGAATGCCGGCGGCGGCGTCAAGGACGAGAAGTCAAACCGCGAGGCCATCACCGGGACGATAAAGATGGCGCCCGAAGATGCAAAGCGGTTTGAAGGCGGAATAATGGCGCTTCTCGTCTGCAAACTTGCGGCACCTTACACCTCATACGAAGAGATACGCCGAGGGCCCACTGCCGAAAAACCGGGTGTATATCTGGCCAGCTACCATTATTTACACATACGGCTCCTTGAGATATGGTTCTATGACGTAATGAGCGGAAAGGTCTTCAAAAAGATGGGCATGGAACGGTGACGCCGGCATGACGAAGAGAACCAAGTTCTGAATGTTTTTTTTCGTTTTGACCCCTGAAACTTTGAAACCATTTTCTCAGGGTATCAGTATGGCTGCCGCCACGACGGTCGTCCAGAGGCCTTTTTTGCCGACGCTCGTCTGGGTGATATTGCGGGTGTGCACTATCTGGTCGCTCAGCTTCCACTGATCGAGCCGTTTGTTGTAACTTTCGTTAACATCGAACTCGACGCCAAGGATCGTCGCCAGCATCTGGGCCGCTATATCTTCCGCGTAGTCACCGGCCGTTTTGTCATCTTCCCCGAAGCTGTGGTATTCGGAAAGATACCCGAAATGGTCCCGGTCCTTGGGGATAGCGACTCCCACGGAGGCACCTATCAGGCGGTGGTGTTCGTTGGTCGAGGCCTCGGCGAGTACCGCATGGACGATCTGTCCCGGCGTCAGTTCCCTGAGCCCTCTTTGTGTTGAGACGATCTCGCAGCGGGGGGGGAAGATGCTCGATACCTTAACGATATTAAAAGGGGCTATCTTCGCGTTGCGCAGCGCAAGCTCGAAACTCACCAGTTTTTCCTTGTTCTGTCCGACCCCCTTCGAGAGGATCATTTTGCTGGCAATATACATGTTCCACACCTCCTTTGAAGAACCCCAAAAGACAAAGATACCACTTTCTTATCACCGGCACAAGTGGCGGAGGCAGAATCTTTGAGGTCTCGGGATCACACATTATGGTCAGACTTTTATATATACCCAAGCTGCCTATAATACTATATAATTCCGAAGATCAATATCTGAGAGGATGAATGGAATGATGAAAAAAGCCATATTAATAGTTGCAGTGTTATCGTTTTTGGTTTTAAATGGTTTCATGTCATTTGCAGCAGAAAAGAACAAAGGAGAAGGAACGATGTCATCATACCCCCAATTAACCGCTACGATCAAAACAAACAAAGGCGACATAAAGCTGGATCTCTTCCCCGATAAAGCACCGCTTACCGTATTGAACTTTGTGAACCTCTCGAAAAGGGGATTTTACAATAACCTGACCTTCCACAGGGTGATCCCGGATTTCATGATCCAGGGCGGTTGTCCATTGGGCACCGGCACGGGCGGTCCCGGGTATCGGTTCCAGGATGAATTCTCGCCGGAATTGAAACATGGTAAACCCGGCATACTCTCGATGGCAAATGCCGGGCCGGGTACAAATGGGAGCCAGTTCTTTATCACCCATGTACCGACCCCGCATCTTAACAACAGGCATACCGTCTTCGGCGAAGTTGCCGGCCCGAAAGACCAGGAAGTTGTGAACAGCATTGTCAGGGGAGACAGTATAGACACGATCCTGATCGAAGGAGATCACACCAGGCTGGCGGAAGATCATAAGGAACAGCTTGATCAATGGAACAAGGTGCTGGATAAACGGTAGCCCCTCATCCTGCACCTGGAGGGACCGGGCCGTCTTTAGCCATAGTTAAACCGAATAACAGACAATTGAGAAAGTTCAGGCGGCTAAGAATAGCCAAACAGGTGAGGTCATGAAAAACAT
Organism: uncultured delta proteobacterium; assembly: GCA_963816115.1. Taxonomy (GTDB): domain Bacteria; phylum Desulfobacterota; class Syntrophorhabdia; order Syntrophorhabdales; family Syntrophorhabdaceae; genus Delta-02. The sequence continues at coordinate 42,879 of CAWFIZ010000004.1, forward strand.
TTTATTGATACTGGCCGTTGCGCTTGTTCTCGCAAATTCAGCTTACGCGGACAGGGGTCAGGTGATACTGCATCACGGTGTCGATCTTACCCAGGAATCTCAAAAGGCGATCATCCTGCACAACCGCGTGGAAGAGGTTTTGATCCTCGGGACAGAGCTCAAGGCAAACAAAGAGACAGACATCCTGGAGTTCATACCATTCCCGTCGGAACCCAAAGTGAACCTGGCGGAAGGAAACCCTTTTGAAGAGGTTTCAAAGCTCATAAAGAAAAAAGAGCTTGTCTTTCAATTTTACAGTATTACCAAGGGCGGCAGGGGAAGCGCGACGGCGCCGGTTGAGATACGCCTCTCTGAAAAGATCGGACTTCACGATGTGACCGCCATAAAGATCAACGACATCGGCCAATTTTCCAAATGGTTGGAAGATTTCTTCAAAAGCAAAGGCATCGAGGCAGACAAGGAAAAATTATCAAATGTCTACGGCAATGCCCGGGATTATATAAACAGAGGATACAACTATTTTGTTTTCGATCTCGTAAAGGTTTCCGGGAAAACCAAATTTCTTGAACCACTGGTATACCGCTTCAAAACGGACAAGATCTATTACCCGCTGAAGACCTCCAATTTAGTTGGCGGCAGTGGTGCCGTTGAAATGATCATGATATTGCCCGGTTCCATATCGGACGATATATGGCAAAACATCAGGCAAGTTTTTCCTGTAGGAGAGGGCGTTGTGATCAATCTTAGCTCTTCTTCGAAAGTATATTCAAAAGAACTAGAGGCCATATATCCGGCCGGGCCTTTTTTCGGGAAGACCGGCAAGATCTACATGCAGGTGTTCAAGTACGGGGGCCCTTACAATTTTAAGGACGATCTCACATATGATATTTCCAAATTGGTCCCATATGCTTATAAATACAGGATCGATGACCCGATAATGGGCGGAGTGAAGGAATTTGTACCGCCGTTCACCAAAGATGAGAAGAGGGACCTGCGGGAGGCATTCTGCCCTTTAAGCGATCTGAAAAGCAGTTTACTTGCCATCGAGTACAGACTTGATTGCTGGGATTATATTCCAAATGATGAATACGAGGTGTACGCCGCTCTTTTCAAAAAGGGAGAGCTCTCGGGTATCCCCTCCGGTTATGTTGTTCTTGAAAACAGCACCGTACGCAAAAAGCTCAAGGATATAAAGATAGACAAGGCTATGTTAAATGATTTCAACAAGAAAAATAAGGTCTCCTATCCCCTCGAAAAGGTCTTTCCAGAGAATGGTGATCTGACGATCAAAATAAGGGGCGACGAAGACAAGCTCCCGTTTTTTGCAAAAGGCAACACCTACATATCACGTGCCGGCTTCAACAAAGACAGGGCAAAGGCGCTTGTTTACGTGGAGTATATTGCCGGGCCGAGATCGGGGGTCGGATATTTTGTGATCACTGAAAAAAAGGGCGGAGAGTGGAAAATAGCAGATGCCATAATGGGCATTATGTATTGAAAACAGGAAAAATGTAACAAAGCAGGTGACAGGTAATAAAAAGAGAGCATTAGCGCATCTTCTTTCCCAGCACGCAGGATGTCTCGATCTGGCGGTCGGGGATGTCCCAGTATCTTTTCAGCAGGTCATCCTTGTCCGGCATGAGCTCGTAGCCGTGTTTCCTGTAGAAATCTATAGCCCATGTAGCGGCCTTCCACGTACCTATAAGAAGCCACTGCGTATCGATATTACTTTCTATATATTTGAGCAATCTCGATCCGATGCCGCGGCCCTGGAAATTCATCAGCACGTATGCATGCCGTATCAGGGTCACGTCCTTTATCCGCTCTCTGGCCATGATACCGAGGAGGCTAAGGTCCTTCCTGTAACCGTAGAACCTCACCCTTTTCATCTCCCCCCGCAGCTGCTCCATCGGCATGTAGGGCTCGTGGTAGCAGTCTTCAGGGATGACACCTTTATATCTTTTTGAACCGTCATCAACAACGGGGAATATCTCATCGGCATCGGCCGCCTCGAAGATGCCCTCCTTCCAGAAACCGTAAAATTCGTAGGCATTATCGAAGCCTATCTTTCGCAAGGCCTCGCTGTCGTTCATGATCCCGCTCAGCATGTCGAAGTTCAGCTTTATCCCGGGGACGCCAGGGAAATCGGTGCCGAAGAGGTATTTGTGGCTGAATTTTTTCATGGAGGGAAAATAGTGGAGAAGATTTTTCGGCGGCAGGCCCGAAACATCGATATAGACGTTATTGTGGTTCTTCACCAGGAATTCGGCTATGTTGTACCAGAACCCGCGGCCGCCGTGACACAGGACGATCTTCATATCGGGAAAATCATTGATCACGTCGTCAAAGGTATATGGATCGGCGTATCGCATCTTGCAGCCCTTGAAAAGACTGGTGCCCGCATGGAACATGACCGGCAGGCCCTCCCTCTCGCACTTTTTGTAGACCGGGTAAAGGGCCTGGTCATTCGCGTAAAAGAAACCATGGATGGGGTGCAGCTTAAGGCCTCTCGCCCCGCTTGCGAGCTGTTTTTCGAACTCTTCCAACAGATTGGCGTGATAATTGGGATTTAGGTTGGCAATGGGGACCAGTTCCGGGTGGAACAGGTTTATCTCCCGTGCCCTCTCAAAGGGCATGACACCGGCGGTGAGCGGTGAATATTCGGGGATCAGGATGCCCCCGAACAACCCCTCCTTTTTAACAACATCCCCGTATTGCTGCGGCAGCTGCCGACCGTCTTTGTCATAGATCTGAGGGACATAGGGGCCCGTGTCCATCCACACCTGCCTCGCCCTGTCGGTCCACTCGAACCGATGCCCCAAATGCATATGTACGTCAATTATCCGCATGTTTTAAAAACCGTTCCGAGTTTCAAGGCTTGAGAAACATTTCAGGGTAAAAGATAAAAGAAAAGAATACGACGCTTTCTTGTCTTTTCTTGGAACCTGAAACTTGAAACCTGAAACCATCTTTTCATTTGAACCATCTTGGTTCGTCGAACCGCTCGGTACTCCTTAAGATCCTGTTCATGTAATTGACGGCGAACTCGTTGCGGAGCTTCAGCGTGATCCTCCTGTATTCCTCGTTCGCCAGCAGTCTTCCGATGTCCATAGGGTCCTTGAAGGTGAACTCGGCGATGATCTCACTGACGCCCCCCAGCACCACGTTCCAGCCGCCGGTGACCTCGACAAAACTGATCTTGTCCATGACGGGCAGGTGCTCGTTGATGACAAAATCAGCGTAGGCCTTTTTCACGCCCGGTTTCAGGTCGTAGTACTGGTTGAACTTCCAGACGCCCTTCTGGATGGTGTATTTCCCGCGCTTGACGGCGCCTGTCGGTTCAAGGACGGAACCACGGTAATTAAAAACGATCGTCTTGAGCTGCTGGAGGAGGTCCTTGAATTTCTTGTCCGTGATCGTTTTCAGCACCTCTTCCATTTCGTTGACACTGAATACGGCTATGATGCGGGGACCGAACCCGACCTCCATGTAATAGCCGCCAACGGCGATGAGCCCCATGTCGGCCATTTCAGGCAGATAAGTATCCAGGATGAACTTCGTGTACTCGTGATCCTTGTCCTGGATCACGTCCCAGCTCTGGGTGAAGAGTACGGACATGATACCCCCTATTTCTTCTATTTCTCCTTCATTGCCATGTAGAGCCGCTCCGACGTGATGGGAAGCTCATTGATGCGTACCCCGACAGCGTCACTGACCGCGTTCAATATAGCCGGTATCGTGGGCATGATGGCGCCTTCACCGACCTCTTTGGCGCCGAAGGGACCGTTCGGCTCGTTGCTCTCGACGATGACGGTCTTCACGTTTGGCATGTCCAGGGCCGTGGGGATACGGTACTCCCCGAGGGTGGGGTTCGCGACCCGGCCCGACCGTTCGAACTTGACCTCCTCAAAGAGGGCCTCTCCAAGCCCCATTGAAAGTGATCCCTGCATCTGCCCTTCCACGTTGGTCCTGTTGATGGCAAAGCCGCAATCATGGGCGTCCGTCATTGCGTCGACGGTCACCTTGCCCGTTTCCTCATCGACGGTCACTTCCACAACCTGAGCGGAACAACCATATGCCGGCGAAGTCCCGACCGTAGCGCCCTTGTACTTGCCTCCCAGTTCACCTGGCTTGTACGCGCCATTACCGATTATAACACCTCGCGTCAGAAAAGCAATACGTGCAGCCTCTTTAAATGTGAGCCCGCCTTCGGTAGGAAGATCTTCCCAACCCCGGTGTTCCTTGATGTAGGACGTCTTGAGCGCTGAAAAATCAACGCCTCCCTTTGCGAAGACAACGGTCCCGTTCTTGATGTCCATGTCTTCCACGGCCACCTTCAATCTTTCCGAGATCGCCTCCAGGACCTGTCTCTTTGTATCTTCTGCGGCGGCCTTCACCGCGTGGCCCGACATAAGGGTCTGTCTCGATGAATACGCTCCAAGGTCAACGCCGAAATCGGTGTCGCCTGAGTAGACATTGACGTCGTCAAAAGATACGCCGAGGGCCTCTGCCGCGATCTGGGCAAGTATCGTATCGGAACCCTGGCCGATCTCTGCCGCCGCGGTATAAAGGTTCACCGCGCCGCCGTCCTCGGAGAGCCTGATCGTGGCCGTTGAATGGAACGTCTCCGACCTGTAGATCGGGTACCCGGCACCTGATACGAAAAACCCGCAAGCTACCCCTATCCCCTTCCCTTTTGGAAGTTTCCCTTTCTTCTCCTTCCAGCTTGAGCCGTCACGGACCGCCTCAAGGCATTCCTTCATGCCCAGGCTCGACATGTTGAAGTCATTGCAGGTCACGTCGCCCGTCTGCATGATGTTTTTCAGGCGGAACTCAACGGGGTCCATACCCAGTTCGCCCGCGATCATATCAAGCTGCTGTTCCCAGGCCGCGCGCGCCGCAACCCCGCCGTGGCCCCGCTGGGCGCCGCAGGCTGGCTTGTTCGTGCAGATACGGTATCCGTCGTATTTCATGTTCTTAAGCCGGTAGGGCGCGCCAAGGAGCGAACCGGCGTAGTAGATCGTGGCAATGCCGAAGCTTGAATAGGCACCGCCGTCAAGGTAGCAGGTGTTCTTGAGGGCCACGATGGTCCCGTCCTTCCTGGCACCCGTCGTCAGCTCATGGAAGAACTGGTGCCTCGCCCTGGAGTGCATGAAGACCTGCTCACGGGAAAAGACCATCTTCACGGGCCGGCCCGTGCGCATCGACAGGAGGGATGATACGATCTCGATGGTATTCACCGCTGCCTTGGGGCCGAAACCGCCTCCCACGTAAGGCTTTATGACACGCACCTTGCCGATGGGGATACCGAGCACCATGGAGACGCTCCGCTGGACATAGTGGACCGACTGCGTCGACGAATAGAGCGTCAGGTTCCCGTTCATATCGAAGTGGGCAAGGCACGCCTGGGGTTCAAGGAACCCGCCGTCCTGTCTCTTGTTCACGAACCTGTCCGTCCTCACAATGTCGCATTCCTTGATTGCCTCTTCAAAGTTGCCGAACTCCTGGTGGACCTCGGCGCTGATGTTGCCCGGAAAATCATCATGTATGGCAATCGCCCCGTCCTGCATGGCCGATTCGATATCGAGATAAGCGGGAAGCTCCTCGTAGTCTACCTTGATGAGCGCCGCAGCCTCCATGGCCGTCTCGAGATCTTCCGCAACGACCGCCGCGATCTCGTCGCCAACGTAGCGAACCCTGTCAAAGCAGAAGACCGTCTCGTCGTAACGGGCCGGGCTCACGCCGTACTTGACGGGCCCCGCCTCTTTCGCCGTCACGACATCCCTGACACCGGGGAGCTTTTTCGCTGCCGAGGTATCGATGTTCAGGATCCTGGCGTGCGCGAAGGGGCTCTGCAAAAGCGCTCCATATAGCATGTTCGGCATGGAAAGGTCGGCGGTATAGCGGGCATCCCCCGTTGCCTTGGCCCTGGCATCCACCCTCGGGAGCCGTGTATTGATAACGTTATATGCTTTCATGGTCATCTCCCTCTTTACCCTCTCTTAATGGTCTTGGAGGCCTCCTGCACGGCCTCAACGATCTTCTGGTATCCCGTGCACCTGCAAAGATTACCCGAGAGGGCCTGCCTGATCTCAAGCTCCGTAGGCTCGGGATTCTTCTCGAGAAGGTTCTTCGCAGAAAGGACCATGCCGGGAGTGCAGAAACCGCACTGGATCGCCCCAAGGTCCACGAATGCCTGCTGAATGGGGTGCAGTCCGCCTGTACCTGCCACCCCTTCAATGGTCGTGATCTCGCTGCCGCCCGCCTGGACGGCAAGGATAAGGCACGAATTGACGGGATTCCCGTCCATTATGACCGTGCATGCCCCGCAATCGCCTACACCACAGCCCTCTTTAGTTCCGAGGAGGTTAAGGTCGTCCCGCAGCACCTGGGTTAATGTCCTGTTCGGGGCGACGGCTATCTCGTATGCTTTGCCGTTTACATTCATAGTTATCAATCTTTTCATCATATACCTCTCACTATGCCTTGCCCGCAGCGTCGCTGCACGCCTTGAGCAGTGTTCTCTTCGTCAATGTCTCCACCATGGCCCGGCGGTATCCGGCGCCGCCCCGCATGTCATCGATGGGCGAGCAATCGTGAGCAGCCATCCCGGCTGCCTGGGTGAAAAGCTTATCCGACGGTCTCTGTCCCATCAGCACCTTCTCGGCGGAAACGGCGTGGATCGCCTTCGGTGCCACGGCGCTCAATACGATGCGGGCGTCCTTTATCACCCCGTCGGGCCCATCGAGGGTGATCCTCGACGCAACGGCCACGATGGCTATCTCCAGGGCGGCCCTGTGTCCGAGCTTGATGTAGTCGCCGCCGGTATATGGCGGCACCACGCCGATGATGATCCTCGTCAGGACCTCATCATCGTTTATAATGGAACTGCCGGGCCCCGTGAAGAACCCGTCGAGGGGCACCGTTCTTTTCTTTCCCCTGGCCCTGAGCTCCACTTTGGCCCCGAGGACCATGAGCGCCGGCGGGAGGTCCGCGGCAGGCCGCGCCGTGACAATGTTCCCCCCTATGGTAGCGCGGTTCCTGATAAGCGGTGAACCAAGGGACGACGCCGACCCGGCAAGGACAGGGAATGTTGTCGCGATAACATCCGACCGGGCCAGTTCCGAAACACTCACATAGGAGCCGATCTCCACAGCGGTCTTTTTCCTGTCCACTCCATGGAGCTCTTCTATCCGTCTCAGGCTGACAAGGCGCCCGGGCACGACGGTCCCCTTCTTCATGTTCACAAGAAGATCGGTGCCCCCGGCAATGACCTTCGCACCAGCCTTAAGCTCCGAAAATATCCTGAGGGCTTCCTGCAGGCTCTTTGGCTCCTCGTAGTCAAATTTTGGCAGCAATAACATTAATGATACCTCCTTGGTAAAATAAAGATTGTTTCAGAGTTTCATAGTTCCAGGTTTCAGGCAAAGGCAAAAAAAAGCCATTCCTCGATCATGTGCCGATCTCATTGATATCGCAAACATTGAGTTCCAGCATTCTCACGCTTGCGAGGATCCTTTTCGCGTTTCGCCTCACCGCTTCGATATCACCCGCAGTATCGAGAAGCTCCTGCGCGGTTTGCCTGAGGGCCCTGATCTTCTCGTCCATGTCAGTTATTCTCTTCCTATCATACATGTTTTTCCCCTGACAGTTTGTTTTTGAGTCCTATGTTCTATGTTCTATGTTTAAAGAAAAATAAATAAGGGTACAGAAGTCTTTGGTTTTTCCTGAACCTCGAACATAGAACAATTCTTTCCTAAACTTCGAACTTCTTTTAATGTTTCCTGAGGTCCTTGAAACGTTTCGCCTTTACCTCGTATCGCGGGACAACACCGAAGGGATGGACGGTGACCTTAAAACCCAGGTTCACCTTGAGGCGCAGCTGGTCCTTGAGGCAACTGAGAACCTCTTCCTTCTTGTCCTCCTGTCCCGGCTGCATCTCTATCTCAAGAAGGATATCGTCAATGTCCCCTTTCTTGCTGACCGTCACCTGGTAGTCATTGCCTATCTCGGGGATACTTCTGACCACCTCCTCTATCGCCGTCGGGGCGAGGAGCACGCCTTTCACCTTCGTTATGTCGTCGACCCTTCCCACAACGCCCCCTTCGATCATCCTGAAGGTCCTGCCGCATTCACAGGCGCGGTCGGCAAATCTGATCACGTCTTTTGAATCGAATCGGATGCAGGGTTTGGCCATCCTGTCAAAGGCGGTGATGACCATCTTTCCGTTCTTTCCCGGCGTATCGATGATCTCACCGGTCTCGATATCTTCTATCTCGACAAGGAAAAAAGCATCGTTCACATGCAAGCCTCCCGGCTGCGCAAGGCACTCATAGCTCCACGCCCCTATCTCCGTCGCGCCCACATGGTCGTAGACCTTTGCGCCCCAGGCTTCTTCCATGCGTTTCTTTGTCGTGACGATGCTCGCCCCCGGTTCGCCGGCACAGGTTATCCTGCGTATCTGGAGGTCCTTCGCGGGGTCGATACCCATTTTTCTCGCCGTGTCCGCCATCCCGAGCACGTAGGTCGGCGTTGCCATAAATGCCGTGCACTTCAGTTCCCGCATCTTCAGGATGCGCGCCTGTGTATCGAGGACGCCGCCGGGCACGACCTCGCACCCGATCTTTTCCGCCGCGTAATGCCCCGCCCAGAAGGCAACAAATATATTGTACCCGAAGGGCAGAAAGACCCTGTCCGTGGGCCGATAACCCTGCGCGTACAGGATGTAGGACCAGCACTCCGACCACCATTCCCAGTCCTGCCACGTGTCGGCCTGATAGACGGGTGTACCTGTCGTTCCGCTAGTCTGCCTGAACTCGGTCACCTCGTCGGTAGGAACGCAGAGGATATCACCATAAGGGAACGGCGGCCTCTCCTGCACTTGAATGAGCATTCCCTTGTCTGTTTTTGGCACCTTCCTGATATCATCGAAGGTCCTTATATCACCCGGCTCAATGCCTGCATCGCAATAAAGCTTTCTATAGAATGGAGAATGTTCGTATGCCCATGCTACTATTCTCCTGAACTTTTTAAGCTGGAGCTCGCGGAGCGCCTCCTGCGGCAGCGTTTCAAGGATCGGGTTCCAGTAAGTTCTCGTCTGTTCTGCCATCTCGGATAGACCTCCCTGGCGCTCTTGTATGAGCTGGATAATTTTAACAAAACATGCGCCATTATTTCTGGTTGGCATTCAGGTAATCAACGCAGAACTTCAGCGCCTCTTCACCTGGCAATCCTTTTGCTTTCAGCTCTTTCACATATTCATAGATGACCGGTTTCACCTTTTCGGCCCACCTGGCGTCTTCTTCCTTCGAGAGGGCTATGAACTTGTTCTTCCGCTGCACCATGAAATCCCTGCCCTCCTTATCGATCTCGTCCCAGAGCTTTCCCTGTTTTTCTATCCATTCCTCATCGAGCTCTTCTATGGTCGTTTGTATGTCCCGCGGGAGAGAGTTCCATTTCTGCTTGTTCATCACTACAAAGAACGATGTGCTGTAGGCCGAGCCATAATTCTCGATGGTGTAGTTGACCACCTCTCCTATCTTCCATCCCTTCATCGCCTCAATGGGATTGAGTATGCCGTCAACGACGCCGGTCCGGAGCGCATCATAGGAATCCGTCTGGGGCATCGCCACCGGGGACGCTCCAAGTGCGGCGGCCACTTTGGCGCTGAAACCGGTCGATCTGATCTTCATCCCTTTCAGATCTTCAAGCTTGTAGACCGGTCTTTTCGTAAAGAGGATACCCGGGCCGTGGGCATGGAGATACAAGACCTTCACCTGGTCAAATTCTTTTGGTAGAAATTTCTTGTAATATTCATTGATCATCTTTGTCGCGACATAACCGCTCTTGTATCCCAGGGGCAGATCGATCACCTCGGTAAGTGGAAACCTGCCTTTTGTATAGCCCAGAACGCTTTCCCCTATGTCGGTGATCCCCTTGATCACACTGTCGTATGTTTGAGCCGCAGGGGTAAGGACCGAACTGGGATAATAGGTGACCTTAAGCCGGCCCTTCGTTCTTTTCTCCAGTTCCTTGCACCACTGGTCCATGATAATGCTGTTCTTATGTACAGCCGGAAAGAAGTTCGAAAACCTGAGGGTGATGACCTTTTCCTGCGCATGGGACAAAGCGGGAATTAAAAATAGTGCAGACAAAAAACAAAGCATCACAACCATACTACCGATAATACGCCTCTCCATAACGAACCCCCTATTATTTGATGTACCCCGAAGGATACCTTACTGCCTTTTCAATTGGGTTTTCGCTTGCCTGATCGCGTTCATCATGACCACGGGTGTGTTGTCGGCCTTTACCGGCCCAGTTCAGCCTCAGCTTCCGATCATCTATTGGTATAATGTTTATACATTTAGAATTTTTTTGTCAATTAATATTTATTGCAATCACTAAATTCCTGTCATATGATGTTCACAATCATATGCCAATGTTCACACCTGTCAAGCCTCTGCGGGTTTCCAACGAAGTTACGGAACAATTGAAACAATCGATCCTTCTCGGCCATTTCAAGCCCGGCGATAAGCTGCCTTCAGAGAGGGAACTTGCGGAAGAGTTCCAGGTAAGCCGCGTGGCCGTCAGGGAAGCTCTTCGAACGCTTGAAAACTCGGGTTTCATCGAGACCCGTCAGGGTATCACCGGCGGCGCTTTCGTCACCGACCTTTCCTTTCATCAGCTCACCAATTCATTCCTTGATCTCTTTCTCTCTGAAAAGATATCCATCCCGGAACTCTACCATGTCCGGCGCCTCATCGAGCCCGAGGTTGCCCGCCTTGCCGCCTCCAGGGTGACACCCGAATACGAAAGGCGCCTCAGAGAGGCCCTGGAGGCTGAAAAAACCCCCGGTTCAACACTCTCTGAGGAGGTTGACCGAAAAACAACTGTCCATTATATCCTTGCGGAGATGTGTGGGAACCGTTTTCTCGAGGCCCTCATCAGCTCTGTCATGAGACTCACAAAGCAGGTCGTCGAGGCCGTCAAACCCGACACCCAGAAACTCCACCCCGCGGGCCTCCATAACCCGGCCGTAGAAGCTGTGCTTGCCGGCGATCCGGAACGTGCATCGAAAGAGATGGAAAAGCACGCCGTCGAGTTCGGCAAAAATCTGATGGAGATGGAACAAGAATACCACGAAAAGAAATCCCGGTCAGGATACTGAAAAGACGGTTTGAACAGCTCGAGCCTTTAAGCCTTTTTTTCAGCCTCCGAAGTCGGGGTTGATGAACTCCACCCTGTCCCCGTCGTTGAGGGTTGTCGAAGAATATGTGTCAGTGTGAACGAAGCGGTTGTTGCGTTCCACTACGAGGTGTTTGTCCTTCTCGCCCACGCGCCTTATCAGGTCCGCTATGGTCGTATCCTGGGTTACCCTTTCTTTCATACCGTTTAAGATGATCTCTATCTCTGGGGATGCCATGATCGTCCCGAAGATTGTAGACCAGCCGGTGCTGATTTTTCCACTATTATTTTCACGCAATTGACATGCGTTGAGGTTATCGATAGAATTTAAAAGATGGCTTGAGCCGGAAGAAGGGCTTGAGCCGCTCGAACCGCTTGAACGTCAGAAGCAAAAGGCGAGGAATGGAGGATGAGTAAGGAAATAATGCAAACTATCGGGATTGTTTTCGTCTGCCTTGCCAGCCTCGTCTGCCTGATCAACATCGCGACCAATGTCTCCTTTATGTTCAGGAAGCGCAAAGACCCTGCGGCCTTTAAAAGATCGCACATCCACGTACTGTCAATTGTCTTTTCGATCATGGCGTACGCATTTGCGAAGGACGCCCTCGGCGCGTGGGTTTTCATCCCGGCGATAGCCGACCCCGCAACCATTTTCATCTTCATGGCCCCTGTCCTGCTTTTTCATAGAATAAAAAAGAACGGGGCACGCCCGAACGATCCATGATCACCTTCGTGACCGCCGCCGTTGTTTTCGGTTTATCGGCAGGTTTTTCACCTGGCCCGCTCCTGACGCTCGTCATCGCCCAGACGCTGGGACATGGCGTCCGTGAAGGGGTCAAGGTTGCCCTGGCACCCCTTATAACCGATATTCCCATCATTTGCCTGGCTGTTTTCCTGCTTTCCTTTCTTGCCCATGTCCACTCGGTCCTCGGGTGGATCTCCGTCGCCGGAGGGCTTTTCGTTATATACCTCGCCTGGGGCACCCTGCGTGCCAGAGGACCCGGGGCCAACGTGACAGATGGGCAGGCGCGGTCACTGGGCAAGGGAATTGCCGTCAATGCCCTGAACCCCCACCCGTACATCTTCTGGATAACCGTGGGCTCTCCCATCATCTTAAAGGCCAGGCAGGAAAGCCTGGCTGCGGCACTGGCGTTCGTACTGTGCTTCTTTGCCTGCCTCGTCGGCTCGAAGATACTCGTGGCCGTTGTCGTCGGGAAGACGCGAAGGGCCCTGACCGGGAAAGCGTATAGATATATCATGGTGCTGCTCGGTCTCTTTCTCTTTGTCTTCGCGCTGCTGCTCATCAGGGACGGCCTTACGCTTCTCAATATTCCCGTCAAATTCCCTTGAAAGGTTGCCGCCCAAACGGATAGAATATCGAACAGGACAAAATCTTTTTAAAGGAGCACGCCATGCCCGACTATACGAAGATCGATACACCGCAGGCCCTTTCGTACATATTTTACCCTCGTGAAGAATCAGGCCCCTGTCCAAGATACGCCTTTGATGGTTTCGTGCATGCGGCAGACGGCGTGGTGGTCCATTGCCGCTTTTACAAAGATGATGATGCATGGCCGTGGCTTCTCTATTTTCACGGCAACGGCGAGGTTGTGAGCGACTACGATGAGATCGCCCTCTTTTATCTAAAATATAAATTGAATCTTGTTGTAGCCGATTACCGGGGATACGGCGAAAGCACCGGCACCCCCACGGTAACGGACATATCACAGGATGCGCATAAGGTGTACGATTCAGTGAAGGCTGAACTGAAAGGCAAGGGACTTCGGGACGACCTGTGGGTCATGGGGAGATCGCTCGGCAGCATCAGCGCCTTCGAGATCGCATACAGGCAGGGCCCGAATATCAACGGCCTCATTATCGAGAGCGGCTTCACCAGCATCTCAAGTCTCGTCATACGTCACGGCATCGCCACCCCTGACATGGACCTTAGCACCATTACAGGCCAATGCCTCGATATGGTGAAGGCGATAACGGTCCCCGTCCTCATCCTTCATGGCGAATACGACACCCTTGTCCCTTCCGATGAAGCGGAAACCATATTAGAGAACATCGGTTCCAGGAACAAAGAGCTTCTCATCATACCCGGCGGCACGCATAACGACATCATGTTCGTAGGCCTGAAGCAATACATGGAGGCCATCAGGAAATTCGTCGACTCAACGGGCCGGGCAGGATGATCCTCCGCCCCGGGAGGAGTTCGCGGCGACCGGTATCGCTACTTGACGAGCGCCTTCAACTTCTCGATCAACGTCTTTAACTGCTTCTCCCTTTCTTTCAGGGCGTCGCGGAACTCCCTCCTGTTGGTCCTGACGATCTCTACCTCCAGGTGCGAATGGTAACGCTCAAGGACATTGAGAAGCAGTTTCGACTCTTCATCACTCATCTCAAGCTTAACCATGGTTACCTCCTTCCGCGGGGCCTCAGGTCCCGCGAGTTGAAAAGGTTACCTATTTCTGTCCGTAGATATACTGATATGCGCTCCTGAGCCGCTGAGCGACGATTCCCGTCAGGTGCTTATAGATGACAAGGCCTTCCCCGGGATGACGCTTCACGACGTTCTCGATGGTTTCCCTCGCTATCCTTATTACCTTCGTGACAGCGAGACACCGGGCTGTGGCCGTATAAACGTAGGGTTCCACGAGGGCCGACCAGCCGAATATCTCGCCGGGCCTTTTGACGACAAAATGCATGTTCTCCTCCTCCAGAACCACGATATCGACCTCTCCTTCCACCAGTTCGTAGATTGAAGGGGCGATCTCGTCCGCACTGAAGATGACCTCATCCCGTTTGAACGTAACTTCTTCACCCATCTTACCGATCTCGGAAATGATCCTCTGGCTCACCCCTTTGAAGAGATCTGATTCCTTCGTGGGAGAAGCTTCCATGATAGACACACCGACCACCTCCTTTTTTTAATGATCCCTATACTATCCTTTTAGCACAAGTTGGGAATAAGGCAAGAAGAGAGGTTATGGGTTATGGGAAAGACCATGGTTTGTCTGGTTTATTTGGTTTGTCGGTTTGAATAACTAAAGAAACCAAAGTAACTGATCAAGCCGATCCCTTACCCATCTTTTTTAAAGTATCGCGGCTTTACCATATTCTCCGGGGAGAGGATATCGTCGAGCTCTTCTTTTTTCATATACCCCTTTTCCAGGACGATCTCGTATACTGAGCGGTTCGTGGCCAGGGCCTCGTTGGCGATCTCTGTCGATCTTTCATAGCCGAGATAGGGGTTCAAGGCCGTTACAAGGCCTATGCTGCGCTCGACGTAATTGCGGCATTGCTCTCGGTTAGCTGTGATGCCCGTGACGCATCGGTCCGCAAGCGTCCTGCAGCCGCGTCGCAGTGCCACCAGTGAGTTAAAAAGATTGAAGGCGATGACGGGTTCCATTACGTTGAGCTCAAGCTGTCCTGCCTCAGCGGCAAAGCTGATCGTCACGTCATTACCGATGATGATATAGGCCACCTGGTTCACGACCTCGGGGATGATGGGGTTGACCTTGCCGGGCATGATCGTCGAGCCCGGGGCCATCGCAGGAAGATTTATCTCGTTGAGCCCGCAGCGGGGCCCGGATGAGAGAAGCCTCAGGTCATTGCATATCTTGGAGATCTTTACGGCGACACGCTTTAAGACACCCGAGAGCTGGACGTATACGCCCGAATCCTGCGTGGCCTCGATGAGGTTCGGTGATGTAATGACATCGATACCGGTCAGTTCCCTGAGCTTTTGCGCAACGAGAGGTGCATAATCCGGGTGGGTATTGAGCCCCGTCCCGATGGCTGTGGCACCGAGGTTTATCTCATGGACAAGCCCCTTTGCCTCCCTGACCCGTTCGATGTCCTCGCCGAGCATGACCGCATAGGCTGAGAACTCCTGGCCCAACGTCATCGGCACCGCGTCCTGGAGCTGTGTCCTTCCCATCTTGATAACATCCATGAACTCCTCCGACTTCTTCTCGAAGGCGGCCCGGAGGTGTTCTATCGCATTGACGAGGCCCCTGATCTTGAAGATGAGGCTGAGCCTGATCGCAGTCGGGTAAACATCATTTGTCGACTGGCACAGATTAACGTGGTTATTGGGATGAATGATATCGTAGCGGCCTTTACCGTGGCCCATGATCTGAAGCGCCACGTTTGCGATGACCTCATTGGCGTTCATGTTCGTGGATGTACCGGCCCCGCCCTGGATCATATCGACAACGAACTGGTCATGGAACTTCCCCTCCAGTATCTCGTCACAGGCCAGGCTTATGGCATCCGCAACGTTCCGGGGCAGGAGCCCCAGTTCCACGTTCGCCTGCGCGGCGGCCTTCTTGACGTAGGCCAGGGAATTTACGAAAGAGGGATATGTCGACAGCGGTATCCCGGTGATGTGGAAGTTCTCCGTGGCGCGCAGTGTCTGGATACCGTAATATGCTCCTGCCGGGACCTCCCGCACGCCGAGAAGATCGTGTTCCTTTCTCGCGTTGTCAGCCATGTTCAACCTCCCGTGCGGTTTGGCCATCGTTCCCGGCAAACTGGCCTTCCCATTTTGCAACGACAACGGTGGCAAGACAGTTGCCTGTTACATTGAGCGCCGTCCTCCCCATGTCCATGACCGTATCAACACCGAGTATGACGGCAACGGCCTGTACGGGAAGGCCGAATGATGCAAGAGTACCCGCAAGGACGATCAGTGACGCCCTGGGAACGCCCGCGGCGCCTTTACTTGCGAAGATGAGGGTAAAGCCCATCATGAGCTGCTGGCCGAGGCTCAGGTCGATCCCGGCGGCCTGGGCGGCAAATACAGACGCCAGCGAAAGATAGAGCGTCGTGCCGTCAAGATTGAAGCTGTATCCTGTTGGGATAACAAAAGCGACGATGCGCCTCGGCACACCGAGGGCCTCCATGTTCTCCATGGCCTTGGGCAGCGCTGCTTCGGAACTGGACGTTGAAAAGGCGATAACGGCGGGCTCTTTAACCGCGGCGAGAAACCTCCTGATGGGCACTTTGAAGGTCAACGCGACAGGCAGAAGCACGACAAGCATGAAGACCGCGATCGCCAGGTAAAGACTGGCTACAAGCAGGCAGAGGTTCAGCAGGACGTGCATCCCCTTGCTGGCAACGACAGCCGCAATGGCGGCACCGACCCCGATGGGGGCATAGTGCATAACAATGTTGGTATACTTGAACATTGTTTCTGCGAGGGCCTCACAGAGATCGATGATAGGCTTTTTCTTTTCCTTGATAAGGCTCAGCGCTATGGCAAAAAGGATCGAGAAGACCACCACCTCGAGCACGTCCCCCCGTGCCGCCGAGTCGAAAAAGTTTTCGGGGAAGATATTGACCACCACCTCTTTTATGCTCATTTGCTTCGCCGTGATGCCCTGAAGACCGTCGGCCCCCGTAAGCATGATCCCCTTGCCGGGTTTCATGACATTGACGACAACGAGCCCCAGGAAGAGCGCCAGCGTCGTTACGACCTCGAAATAGACGATCGCCTTGACACCCATCCTGCCGACCGCCTTCAAGTCCCCGTGACTGGCTATACCGACGACAAGCGTGGCGAAGATAATGGGGACGATGATCGTCTTCACGAGGCGGATAAAGATGTCGCTCAGCGGATCGAGCCTCGCTCCTATCCCGGGAAAGGCAAAACCGATAATGAGCCCCAAAAGCATACCGATGAAAATGAGATGGGTCTGCGTCAGCCTTCTGCGTCGTTCCAAGCCGTACCCCCGTTCGTATGTTATGAAGTTGCATAAAAATAAATCTTTTTTAGGGCGAAAAAGCAATTAAATTGTCGAATGCTTCACAACGTGCGCTGCACGGGAAAAGGTTGTTGAAAAAACAGGGCAAAACCGCTATAATTACACACCGTGCGCCCGTAGCTCAATTGGATAGAGTGTTGGACTACGAATCCAAAGGTTAGAGGTTCGATCCCTCTCGGGCGCGCCAATAAATACAAAAAGTTACATAAACAAGGCAAAAGAAAAGCCCCCGGCATTTCTGCCAGGGGCCTCGACGTTCTTCAAGGGCCTTGTTCGTTTTCTACTACTGGTGTCATACTGTGTCAGGTTGGAGCAACCAACATGATTAAGGTTGCCACCACTCGTACTACGAATGCTTCTTCGCCCGGCCATTTGGCCATGCAGAAGAACGTCTATAATAAGTATACACCAGATATGAAATTCCGCAACCGCGAATCTGCCCCAAAAAACTGTACAACACAAAATGTTAGTTTTCTGGCAAAATAGACGGAGGTCACCAGCCCCTCCTCGATACTCAGGATGCTGCCCTGGAAACGGCAGGAAACCCTAAAGACGGCATGGCGTCATTTCCCTAAAAAGAGTTTGGGAAGAAACGTTGAGATCCAGGGAACATAGGTGATGACGAGAAGGGCGCCGAGGAAGATCAGGATAAAGGGCAGGATGGCCTTGCCTACTTCGACAAGCGAGCGTTTCATGATCGCCATCGAAACAAAGAGGTTCAATCCGAAAGGGGGCGTCAGGAAGCCGCACTCAATATTTACGATCATGATGATCCCGTAATGAACGAGATCAATATTGTATTTTCCGAGGGTCTCACCGAGGATGGGCGATATGATGATGATCGCCGTCACGATATCCATCAGCGCCCCTATGACGAGAAGCGCCCCATTTATGGCCAGGAGAAAGAGCCATTTGCTCTCGATGTTGGAAACAATTATTTCCGCGAGTTTTACCGGTATCTGTTCGACGGTAAGAAACCAGATAAAGGTCATGGCACATGAGAGGATGAAGAGGAGGCACCCCGAAAGGATCGCCGAATCCCTGCAAATAGTAAACAGGCGGTTGATCTTCAGTTCCCTGTAAACCAAAAGCTCGATAACCAGGGCATAAACGACCGATACCGCCGCTGCCTCTGTAGGGGTAAAGATACCTCCGTAGATACCGCCGAGGACGAGAACGGGCAGGAAAAGCGCCCAGATCCCATCCTTTAAGATCTTCACAGCCTCCCTGAAAGTATAGGTCTGTTTCGATTTCCAGTTGTTCTTCTTCGACTGGTAGAAGGAATATCCGATAAGACAGAGCCCCAGGAAAATTCCAGGCAGGAATCCCGCCATGAACATCTCGGCCACGGACACATTCATGACGAGGGCGTAAAGGATCATGGGAATACTCGGGGGAATAAGGATCCCCAGGGAACCGGAGGATGTCAGGAGACCGATGGAGAAACGCTCGCCATACCCTTCCTTAATAAGGGCAGGCATCATGATGCTTCCGATAGCGATGACGGTAGCCGGTGACGAACCGGAAATTGCCGCGAAGAACATGCAGGCCATGATAGAAGCAATGGCGAGCCCTCCGGAGAACCGGCCGACGCAAAGCTTCATAACGTTCACAAGCCTGTTCGAAATGGCGCCTTCCGCCATGATGTTGCCTGCAAGGATAAAGAAGGGGACACCGAGGAGCACAAAATTGTCAAGCCCGTTGAACAACTGCTGGATAAGCGAGACAAGCGGCGTATGGGCAATAAAAATGAGGTAAATGGCCGTTGTTGCCACGAGAACGATGGCAATGGGGGCGCTAAGAGCAAGGAGGACAAAAAAGCACAGAAGGAGGATCGCCAGGCTCATCGGCTATTTTTTCCTCACTCTCTCGAATGGTTTCCCCTCAAGACAATTTCTGAAATGCCGATAAGAAAGGGCAAAAAAACGAAAGGACATCGTCACTGCGAAAAGCGGGATAGGAATGTATGGAATGTACATCGGTATCTGCATGGCGGAACTCTTCACGTCATACATTTTGAGCCTTATAAGGTGCTTGGTGCCATAGTAAACGAAGAGGATCGTCACAATTCCCGATATGAAATAAGCGACAGTTTTCAAAAGGTGGCTCACCCTGTCAGGCACAAACTCTGTCAGCGCCTCCATGGAAAAATGGGTTCCGTACCTGATCCCGATGGATGCGGCAAGGTATGTACAGAAGATCATCGTATAGTTCGCCACCTCACCGAACCAGGTAAAGGTATGGTTCATGGTATAGCGGAGAGCCGTCTCAATGAAGGTGAGAAGGGCAATACCGAGCAGTGAGAAGGCGGCAAAGCCTTCCTCGATCCTGTTGAGTTTCTTTATGAGGTCTGCCATGTCAGATGGGAGGAGGGGCCTTGCCCCTCCTCTGCATAGTTAGCGCTTTCTACTTCTTCTTCGAGTAATAATCGATCTTTTTCAAGAAAAAGCTGTACCATTCATTACCGTACACGCCTTTGTACTTATCATACACCGGTTTTACCGCCTTCTTGAAAACCTCCCTGTCCTTCTGCGTGAGAACGTAAACATCTACATTCTGGGCTTTTGCCTTCTCGATCGCGTCGGCACTGCCCTTGGCGTTTCCTTCCCTGTTCACCTTGATCTGGACAGCAGCGGCTTCTCTGAATATCTTTTGCTGTTCCGAGGTCAGAGAGTTCCAGAATTTCTTGTTCACCACAACAGGGCATTCGGTGAGAATGTGGTTCGTGACAGTGGCAAACTTATTCACCTCGGTGAACTTCATGAGAACAGATGTGAAAAGCGGGTTGTCCTGGCCGTCAATGACCTTCTGCTGAAGGGCGTTATAGATTTCCGGAAAGGGCATTGGCGTGGGGTTCGCACCCAGCGTCTTGAAGGTGTCAATGAACACCGGACTCTCGACGACCCTTATCTTCAGTCCATTGAGGTCCTCCGGTTTCTTGATCGGCCGTTTTGAGTTGGTCATATCCCTGAACTCATTTTCAGTGTAGCCGATAAAGATAAAACCCTTCGGTTCGCAGAATTTGGCAAAGCGCTGCTGGACTTCCTTGTCATCGAGAACCTTGTATGCGACCTCCCTGTTGGGATAGATGAAAGGCAGCTCGATAATGCCGATCTCGGGAACGAAGTTCGCGAGCACCCCTGATGTCACGGCTGTCATGTGGAGGGTCCCCGCCTGGACCTGTTCGGTCATTGAGCGTTCACCGCCGAGCTGTCCCAGCGGGAATACCTGGA
The DNA here is from genome assembly GCA_963816115.1 of uncultured delta proteobacterium. Classification (GTDB taxonomy): domain Bacteria; phylum Desulfobacterota; class Syntrophorhabdia; order Syntrophorhabdales; family Syntrophorhabdaceae; genus Delta-02. Next base: position 63,073 of record CAWFIZ010000004.1, read on the forward strand.
CCTCGATCTCCCCCTTGGTCTTTTCCGTCACATACTTGGCAAATGCAAGCGCACCGAAGTGCTGCGGATGGATGGGTGGACCGACGTGGCCATACTTCACGACAACCTTGGCAGAAGCGTTACTCTGTAAAAAGAAAAAAGCCACAATAAGAACCATCGAAAAAATCAGAAGTTTTTTAACCATGGTGAGCTCCTTATAAATCTTTTTCTTAATGAGTCCCATACAAACCTTTTACTTGTCAAATAAAAAGTAAAATATTTTTCTGTTGGTCTCAATAAAGATGGCCTGCCATCTTTATTGATGGCAGGCCACTATGATCATTTTGCAAATTCTATCTACCTTCTAAGGCGCGGCTTAACCTGCTTTCAATTCCTTGAATTTCGCGGTCAGGGCCGGCAATATCTCCTTGCAGTCCCCTACGATGCCGAAGTGGGCCACGTTGAAGATATTGGCCTCGTTGTCCTTATTGATGGCCACGATGCACTTCGATCCCAGGCAGCCGGCGATATGCGCCATGGCGCCGGACAGACCTGCGGCTATGTAGACTTTGGGGCTGACCACCTTTCCGCTCTGGCCGACCTGTATCGTCGCAGGCGCCCAACCTTCGTCACAGGCAACCCTGGTAGCACCAACTGCGCCACCCAGAACCTGTGCCAGTTCCTTGACCATGGCGAAGTTTTCGGCGTTGCCCATACCGCGGCCGCCGCTGACGACGACTTCGGCGTCTTCCAGCTTAACACCTTCCACTTCCTCTTTTATACGCTCCACAACCTTGACCTTGAGCGCCGAGGGGTCTACCTTGTCTTCTACGGGAACAACCTTGCCCTGGCGGGCGTCATTGCGCTCTGCCGGCGGAAATGTTTTCGCTCTTACCGTGGCCATCTGAGGGCGCGCAGACTTTGACAGCATCGTGGCGTGGGCGTTACCGCCATAGACGGGCCTGACCGAGACGAGCAACTTGGTCGCCGGGTCAATGGACAACGCCATACATTCCATGGCGAGCCCGCCGCCTAAACGGCCATTCAACCGCGGGGCCAGATCGCAACCGATATCGGTATGGCCGAGAAGCATAATGGAAGGAAGCGCCTTCTTGCAAAGGTCGGCCGTTACCTGAGTGTAGGCATCGGAGTTGTAATCATCCAGGAGGCTGTCATCGGCAACATAGACATTGTCAGCCCCGTAGGCTATCGCATCCTGGCCGAGGCCGCCTGCTTTGCTGCCCATTAACAGAACGCTCAATTCCTCGCCCAGTTCATTGGCGAGCTTTCTTCCGGCCCCGAGGAGTTCTATGGTAACCGGTGCCAATTGCCCTCCGACGATCTCACCACAAACCAAAACGCCTTTATGATCCATAATATCCTCCGTTCATTCTATGATTATATCAGCTTAACAAGCTTTGAGGCCAGGTTGGCGGCAGCTTCGCCAGGGGTGGCCCCGGTGATCATCTCACATTCGGTCTTGCGGACCGGGACAGTCAGGCCGGTGATCTCTGTATGTGCGTTCTCCTTACCCAACTGCGCGGCGTCAGCACCTATATCCTGTGCCTTCCAGACGGGGATCTGTTTTTTTCGGGCCATCATGAGGCGCATTCCGGCCGGCAGACGGGGCATGCCGATCTCACTGCTGACCGTGACCAGGCTTGGCATGGGAGCTTCCAGTATTTCATAACCATCGTTCACTATTCTCTTTACTTTGAGCGTCTTGTCCGCTGCCTCGACATCACAGGCGAGGGTGACCACCGGGATGCCGAGCATTTCGGCCAGAATAGAGCCGACCTGACCGGCGCCCCAGTCGGCGGCCTGCCGGCCGCACAGGACCAGATCATACTCGCCGATCTTCTGGATGGCCTTCGCCAGGACATGAGCCGTACCAAAGCTGTCCAGGTTCTCAAAGGCGGCATCGTTGAGAACGAAACCGTCATCGGCCCCCATGGATATGGCGTGCTTCACCACGTCGGCAGCTTTGTCCGACCCCATGCTGATCACGGTTATTTTACCTTTGTGCTTGTCTTTGAGCCTGCATGCCGCCTCAACGGCCCGTTCATCGTATACGCTGATCACAGGCGGCACTCCCGGGGGAGGAATGACCTGTTTTCGTCTCGGGGTCGATCTTGAATTTGGCCGGCGGTATTTCGGGGTCAAGTACTTGTTTAACACAGACGATAGTATTCATACTAATCTCCTCTCCTGATTAAGATTGCTTCATTGCTGCTTCAACTACTTCAATAAGGTCTTTTGCCTTCAACGAGTCCTTAACGCCTTTCTGTTCGATGCCCTCCTCGAGCATCTGCAGACAATAGGGGCAGGAGGTCACAACCGTCTCAGCCCCGGTCTCGATAACCTCTTCCATGCGGACATGGTTGATCTTGGTTGTACCGTGCTGTTCTTCTATCCACATGTGTCCGCCGCCGCCGCCGCAGCAGAAGGTCGTCTTCTTCGAGCGTTCCATTTCCTGAAGTTTTGCCTTCGGGATAGTCTGCAATATCCGGCGAGGTTCCCGATACACTCCGTTATAACGGCTCAGATAGCAGGGGTCATGATAGGTGATGGTGGAGTCAATTCGTTGGTCAGTTTCAATTTGCCCTGTCTGATAAGATCGGCGACAATTCGGTATAGTGCACCACCTTGAAATCACCGCCGTAGTTGGGGTACTCGTTCTTGAGGGTATTGTAGCAGTGGGGACAGGAGGTAATGATCTCTTTGATGTTGTGGCTTTTCAACACCTCGATATTCTGCTCCGCCAAGATCTGGAACTGGAACTCATAACCGGCTCTTCGTGCCGGGTCACCACAGCAGGTCTCGGCATCGCCCAATACCGCGAAATCTACTCCTGCCGCCTTCAGCACCCTCACCATGGAAAGGGTGGCTTCGACATTGCGCTCAATAAGAGCACCGGTACAGCCTACCCAGAACAGGGTGCTCACCTCATCGCATTCACCCAGTATCTTGAGCCCCAGATCATTTGTCCAGTCGCCCCTCAACCTCAGCGACTGTGCGCCGGCCCATGGGTTTCCTCTTGTCTGCATGTTTCTGAGCATGAGCTGGGCGCTTTCGGGCATCTTGTTTTGCGACAGCACCAGATTTTGCCTGAGCTCGATGATCTTGCGTATATGTTCTATGTTGACCGGGCATACCTCCTGGCAGGCACCGCAGGTGGTGCAGGCCCAGATCTCGTCCTCGGTGACCACATCGCCGATCATGGTCTTTCCCTGGCCTTCAGAAGACGCCTGCGCCTGCCGGCAAGCAATCCAGGGCCATCCTCCAGCACATGCTCTTTCAGATCATGGATCACTTCTCTGGGCGACAGGGACTTGCCGCTGAGATTGGCGGGACAATTGACATGGCACCGGCCGCACACGGCACAGGCATAAAGGTCAAGCATGTCCTTCCATTTAAGGTCCTGGATCCTCGACAAGCCAAGTTCCGGCGGCTCCTCGCTTTCGAGGGCCTCAAGAGGGATGGCCTCAAGCACCACTTTAGGCCCCAGTGGGCTAAAGAGGACATTGAAGGCGGCGGCAAGGACGTGCAGGTGCTTGGAACGGGGGATATAGACCATGAAGCCAAGGATCAGGGCGTAGTGAAGCCACCAGGCACCATGGGAGATCTCTATCATAGCGCTATTCGAGATGCCGGTGCCCGACAGGAACCTGGCGATTGCCGAACTCACGGGCGGAAAGGCGGTGATATTCCCTGAGCCTGCTATGCCGAAAGCCTCGGTGCAAAAATGGAGCGCCATAAGGCTAAAGACCATTATCATGATAACGCCCGCCTCTACGCTTATCTCCAGTCTTTCAGGTTTCACGATATAGCGCCTGATAGCCGCCCAGACTATGGAAATGATGACGAATATCCCGGCAAAATCGAGAATGGAAAAATATACCTCCGAGAAGGCGTTGTCCATTAGATATGGGTAGAGGCCAAGCCCTTCTGCCAGGCCGATGAAGACTATATAGCTGATCAGGAAGAAACTGAAGCCCCAGAACAGGAGGGCGTGTCCGAGCCCGGCCAGGTCCTTTTTGGTGACGCTTTTCAGGCTGCACCACTGGGGGATAACCGCGAACAACATGTTCTTGATCCTCTCCCCCATCCCGTCGAAACGGTTCTCCTGCTTCCCCAGGCACATGATGCGGTAAAGAAATAAAAGCTTCTTCGCGAACAAGCCGAAGGCGATGATGAACATGACCCAGAAAATGGCATACCCCGGTATACCAAAATAGGTCGCGCTAACTGGCGACATAATTACCTCCTATCCGTTTGCCAACACATATCATATATGTGAATTATTTAACAAATGTTTTTATATCATACGCCCGAGTTTTGTCAAGTAAAAACGGACCTGCCATTGTTGTTCCCGGTTTGAACTGAATGTCCTTTTCGTCTCCTGCAGTCGTGGAACCTAAAGCCCCGGTTGCACAGCACGCGTGTAAGGTTTGTCTTCCCAACCATTGGAGTGCGTGCCTTGAACGACAACAACTCTATATTACTTAAAACAACCGGGTTGACAATCAATTATTTTGATGCCGTGCCTATTGCAGTTCTCACCGATCTCCTTTAAAGAGATATCATGTTCCTGTGATAACTTGACTGCCCGGGAGCAGGCATTTGATTGATAAAAGGATGAAATATACGGCAGTGTCAACCTGACACCCTCTCCGCCCAGGTGTATATTTTCATTTCCGCTTTCTTGAAGACCCTGACTTCCATATCAGTGTACATCCTGGAGCCAGCATCCCGGACGAAGCCGATGATGGTCAGGCCGCACTTTTCTCCGATCTCCAGTCCTTCATCGGTGACGGCGGCCTTGGTAGCGACAAGCGGGATACCGGCGCGGCAGATCTTGGTGACCATTTCCGAAGCCATGCGGCCGGTGGATACCATGAATGTCTTGGAACGATCGATCCTGTTTAAGAGCGCATAGCCAATGACTTTATCCAGCGTGTTATGCCTGCCGATGTCTTCCACGATACAGAGTGGATTTATCTGTGCATCGAAAAGCGCGGCGGCATGCGCGCCTCCTGTTTCAAGGTAAAGCGACGCATTTTCAAAAAGGATGTTCATTGCCCGAAAAATGTCTTTGCTGCCGATCCTGAAGCCGGGCTGCATTTTGGAAAGGGTGGAGGATTCGAAATAAGCCGTGCGGCCGCCGCCGGAGACGATGCGGTAGCTTGTCTTCGTTTTGCGGTTCGATAATATATCCGCACCGGTCAGAGTGACTATCGCGCCTTTGCCTTCAATGTCCAGCGCTGCTATTTCCCCGGCGCTATCGATAAATCCCTGCCCGAAAAGATACCCGGCGACGAATTCCCTTTCCATCGAGGGCACCACTGAAGCCGTGGCGAGATGTTCTGAGTTAACATAGACGGGCAGTTCTTTTTCAATTACCAGGCTGGATTCCGAGGATGTGAATTTTCCGCCCGCCAGCTTTTGAACTTTAAATGTCTTTGCAGTCTCCATCGGTTTACCTGTTAAGCCCACCAGCCCTATTCAATCCTCTCCGGATGAGAGTAGATTATCATGGTGTCTCCCCTCACTGCCCCTGCGATGGTTATCCCTGTTTTTTCCGCCAGTTCTACGGCCATCGATGTAGACACGCCTTTTGTGGCAATGATGGGAATACCGGCGCTGAGGCACTTCAGTATCATCTCTGCCGGCTGCCGGCCTGTAGAAGCTGCCAGTGTTCTGTTAAAATCGACGTTTTTCAGCAGACCCGCGCCGATCACTTTATCCAGGGCATTGTGGCGGCCCAGGTCTTCCGCGATAGAGATAGTCTCTTTGCCTTTAAGGAACAGCCCGGCGGAGTGCACGGCTTCCGTTTCCTCAAAAACCGGCGACTTCAGGATGGCACGGACACAGCTATAAACATCCTCTTTGCGGACAACAAGGTTGGAGCGGATATTCTGCGAAATGGTACGTTTCTCTCTATTGTTTGTAAGCCTTACGTCTGCAACGCTATCTTCTATTTCGATGGAGACGATGTCCGCAACGCCGTTAATTACTCCCTGAACGTAAAGCTGCCCGATAACGTATTCTTTTTCCATGGTGGCCAGTATCATGGCTGTAGTAAAGTGCTCGCCGTCCACCATCACTTTCAGCGCAGTTTCTCTAACGATCCTTTCGCTGGCGTTGGTCAACGCCCCGTCAACTCTCGTGTATTGCACCTTTTTCAGAATTTTGCTTTCCATTAGATACTCAGATCTGCCATTGTATGATTGCCCCAGGCAATCGTGACGATCTCCATAATATTTTGTGTCCATTTTCCTGCTATTTTGGAAAGTTGTCAATAATTAATTCCTGCAACAGGATCCAATTCGGAAAGCGGCATTACGTATTCAACCCTGAAGGGGTTATGATCAGAGTTTACAGATCAAATAAGCAAAAGAGGTATCCACTCAAGCTTTCTCAGCTGAATGAATACCTCTGTATTGTACGCCGTTCAGGCAATGGTCGCTATTTCCTTGCTTTAAGCAACCTCTTTTTCCTTGCCCTTTCTGACTACCGTTCTTTGATCTTCGGGAAGAGGCGGCGGAACGGGCTCGCCGGAGAATTTCGTCACTGCGCGGAACTTGGGCGGGCAGGCCTCAAAGCAGGTCCCGCATTTTATGCATTTGTCCTGATCGATCAATATGGATCTGGTCTTTGGCGCTGATGATCGCCTCTGCAGGGCATCTTCTGGCGCAGGTCATACAGGCCTGGCACTTTTCCGGGTCGATATAGTATGAGATCACTTCGCTGAACAGCTTGTCTATCTCTTCTTTGGTGAAGAGCTTTTCGTACTGGTCGTCGTCATGGCTCTCGAGGCGTGAGGCCAGCTTCTCCCGCATCATCACCTTGATGTAGGGGACCAGCTTTGTCACTTCTGCAAGTTTGGACTTCAGCGTCGCTTGTCTCAATTCCCTCGCCTTTGCCGAGCGGGCCCTAAGTTCTTTCATCTTCTTGACAAAATCATTGACAGATTCGACAAAGACGTTTGCTTCGGCGCCGGACATAAATTGGATCCGTAGTCTTTCCGGGTTCAGCCCTATGTGTTCCATAATCTTCTGAACGAGAAGCACCATGTTCAGGGCATGGTAATTCCCGTGGGTGATATAGTTGCATTCATTCAAGATGGCAGGCACCGATAAACACCCCGTCTATTCCGTTTGAGAAGGCCCTGAGCACAAAGGCCATGTCGACCCTGCCGGAACACATGACGCGGATGATCCTCATTTCGGTTGTATATTGCAGTCTGGAAACTCCAGCCAGGTCAGCAGCGCCGTATGCTCACCAGTTGCATGCAAAACCCAGTACTTTCGGTTTAAATTTAAGTCCTGCACTCATTCGTTCTCACCTCCTTTGTCAGCGTTCCCGGCCTTGTCCATGCGCATGTCTCTACGCATCTCCGGCCGCCTCATCGATCTGTTGCATGATCTCTTCATCGGGGACCATCGCATCGATCTCGCTCAAGATCTCTTCATCGGTAAAGTGCTTCAGCGAAATGGCCCCTGTGGGACACTTCGCGTTGCAGAGACCGTCTCCTTTGCAGAGGACAGGGTTGACGACGACCTTCTTGCCCTGTTTTGTCTCACGCAGCTCCAGGGCACCATAGGTACAGACCTCGACACATGCCCCGCACCCCATGCACTTCTTCTCGTCCACCTGGCACAGACGGAGCCGGAGGCGACGACGATATCATGGGAGAGAAGCGTCAGGACCCGGCCGCAGCTCCATAGGCCTGGTTGATCGTCTCCTGGATGAACTTGGGATAGTGAGCCAGCCCGCAGAGGTAGACGCCGTCCGTGGCGAACTCAACAGGCCTCAATTTGACATGGGCCTCTTTGAAGAAGCCGTCCGGGCTCAAGGTCACCTTGAACTGACTGGCCACTTCCTTGGTTGCCGCCGAGGGGATAACGGCGGCGGCCAGGGCAATGATATCGGCATCGATTTCCAGCTTCTTGCCCAGAATATAATCCGTCGCGGTAACCTTGAGAACGGGCCGGCCGTCTTCTCGACCTCACCGGGTTCCACCTGCGGCGGTTCCTCCGGCTCATAGCGGATGAACTTCGACATCCTTGTCTGCCGCTTCCCGGTAATAATCCTCTTTGAACCCGTAGGTTCTCATGTCCCGGAAGAGGATGTAGATGTCCATCTGCGGGGTTTATCTCTTTCAGCTTCAGGGCGTTCTTTACCGACTCGCTGCAGCATATCCTGCTGCAGTAGTTTCTGTCTTCATTTCTGCAGCCCACGCACTGGATCATGACCAGGTTCTGGGCGTTCGATCACCTTTTCGTCTCCTGCGGTGATCTTCTCCTCCAGCTCGAGGTGGGTCATGACCCTGTCGTCTTCTCCGTAGAGGTATTCGGTGGGTGTGTACACGTCGGCGCCGATGGCGATGACGGCTGCGCCATGTTGTATCTCCGTGGTCCCCCCTGTCGGACTTCACCGTGGTCACGAAATTCCCCACATAACCGGTGGCCTCTGTGATGGCCGCATCGTGATAGACATGGATCAAGGGGTGCTTGTAGACCTTCTTCATGAGATCACTGCAGATATGCCTGAACATCGAGTCCTTCCAGGGTGGTATGGATCTTTCGCGCGATCCCCCCGAGCTCCTTGTCCTTTTCCACCAGGTAGACCTCATGTCCCTGGTTGGCTATGGAGAGGGCGCAGTGTCATGCCGGCTATGCCTCCGCCGACCACCAGGGCCGCCTTGTCGACGGGCAGATCAAATTCCTGCAACGGCTCCAGCTGGCAGGCCCGGGCCACCGACATGCGGATGATATCCTTTGCCTTTTCTGTGGCCTCTTCCTTTTCTTTCGAGTGGACCCAGGAGTTGTGCTCCCTGATATTGGCCATTTCGTAGTAATACTGGTTGATCCCCGCCTCGCGGAGGGTGTCGCGGAAGAGCGGTTCAAGGGTCCTGGGGGAGCAGGCAGCAACAACCACGCGGTTGAGCCCTTTTTCCCTGGTCATGTCCGTTATTTCCTTGGCGGAATTCGTGGCGCAGGAAAAGAGCTGTTCCTGTGCGTAGACCACATTGGGCAGGGTCTTGCAGTATTCGACCGTTTCGGGAACATTGACGATCCTTCCGATGTTGGCGCCGCAGTGACACACAAAGACCCCTATCCTCGGCTCCTCCTGGGAGACATCCCTTTCCGGCGGATATATCCTTTCTCTGGAGAGATTTCCCCGCCGGTAGTCAAGGAGCTCGCCGATCTGGGAGCCGGCTCCGCTGGCGCTGAAAACCGATTCGGGAATATCGATGGGACCCTGGAAGCCGCCGCTCACGAAGATCCCGGGCCTGTTGGTCTCCATGGGGTTGACCGGATTGAGCTTGCAGAAATCGTGGTGATTGAGTTCAATGCCGAATTTTTCTGCAAGGCCCTTGCACGTCAACGGGAGGGTTCAATCCGACGGACAGTACCACCATGTCGAATTCTTCTTCTTTCACTCCCTCGTCGGGGGTGGAGTACCGCACCGTGACATTCTTGGTTACCGGGTCCTCTCTCACTATCGATGTATAGCTTCTGATGAACCGGACACCGGGAAGTTTCTCCGTCCTCTCGTAGAATCGCTCAAAATCCTTCCCGTAGGAACGAATATCGTTATGGAATATGGTGCACTCCGCCTCTGCGTCATGGTCTTTTGTCAGGATCACCTGTTTCTGGGTATAGGTGCAGCATACGGCCGAACAATAGCTGTTGCCGCCCTCGATGACCTGTCGGGAGCCGACGCACTGGATCCAGGCTATTTTGTGGGGATGCTTCTTGTCGGAGGCGCGCAGTATCTCGCCTGCGTATGGCCCGGTGGAGCACAGCAGCCGCTCGTAGTCCATGCTGGTGACCACGTTCTGGAACTCTCCGTAGCGATATTCCTCCCTCACCTTGGGATCAAACGGCTCAATGCCGGGAGACAGAATGATGGCCCCCACATTTATCTCTTCCTTCTCCGGTGCCTGGTTCAAATCTATGGCGTTATTCTTACATACCGCCTCGCAGATGCGGCATTTCTTCTCTTTCAGGTACAGGCAGCTTTCATCGATGTAGGTGATCAGGGGAATTGCCTGGGCGAAGTAGACATGGACTGCCTTGTTCTTCGATATTTCCTGATTGTATTGATCAGGGTATTTGACCGGACAGTATTCCACGCAGATAGTGCAGCCCGTGCATTTGTCTCTCCATCGATATACCTGGGCTTTTTGTTCAGCGTTACCTTGAAGTTTCCTGCTTCCCTTCTACGCTGTCAACTTCGGTATAGGTGAGGACCTCTATGTTGGGATGCCGGCCGACCTCGACCAGTTTGGGTGCGAGTATTCACATGGAGCAGTCGTTGGTCGGAAAGGTCTTGTCAAGCTGGGCCATGTGGCCGCCGATGCTCGGCGCCTTTTCGACCAGGTAGACCTTGAAACCGGCGGTGGCAAGATCGAGAGAGGCCTGAATACCGCTGATCCCTCCGCCGACAACCATGACGTCTCCAAAATTACTGTCTCCGAGATCTCTTGCAAAGCTGCTGGACATTGTCTTTGAGCGATATTACGTTTTCCACTTTCTATCACCTCATCAGGTTTTATTGATTCTCTAAATCACTTCCTGGAGAATCTCCGTGATGTCCTTAACCTCTATGTCGTCAGCATGGTTCATGACGAGCCTGCTGTCCTCAAGGGCGGTGATGCAGTAGGGACAGGCAGTAGCCAGCACCTCGGCCCCGACCCCAATGGCCTGTTCTACTCTGAGGTTGGAGAACCTTTCCTCCTTTTCCGTTTCCATCCAGATCCTGCCTCCGCCCATGCCGCAGCAGAGGCTGTCTTCCCGCGACTCGGCCATCTCGGTCAGTTCCAGACCGGGTATCTTCTTCAAGACCTCCCGGGGTTCGTCATATATGCCGTTGTGCCGACCCAGGTAACAGGGGTCATGATAGGTGACCTTCTTCGCGTACTCCCCGGTGATCTGTAAGCCTTCCCTCATTGATAAGTTCGAATAGATACTGGGAGATATGAACCACCTCGAAGTTGACCTTGAATTCGGGATACTCGTTCTTGAAGGTGTGGTAGCAATGAGGGGAAGAGACAAGGATCTTCTTCACCCCGTTGTCGATAAAGGTCTTGATGTTTTCCCTGGCCAGGCGTCTTGAATAATGCCTCATTGCCTGTCTTGCGGATACTCTCTCCGCAGCAATTCTCCTTGGAACCCAGTATCCCGAAATCTACCCCTGCCTTATTGAGGATATTGACCGTGGCCTGGGCTACCTTCTTCAATCTCGGGTCATAGCTGGGATAGCAGCAGGGAAAATAGAGAATTTCCATTCCTCGGCGAACGTCTTTACGCCCAAGGTCCTTCGCCCAGTTTGCCCGGTCTTCGGTTCCTGTCCCCAGGGGTTACCCACGCTGGCAAGGCTTGTCACGGCTGCGAAGGCTGGGAAGGCTGGCGGGAACAACACCGTATCCGGTGGCCAACACCTGCGCAGGCCCTCATGACGTCGATCTAGCTTCACGTCCCTGGGACACCGCTGGGGGCACTTCCCGCAGGTGGTGCAGCGCCAGATTTCTTCCGATTCGAACTCGGACAACGCCGAAGTTGCCTCGCGGATGAGCTTGCGCATGCTGAAGGTTCTTACCCTGTTCCACGGGACAGACCGTATCGCATTTTCCGCATTGATAGCAGAATTTGAAGGCGTCTCCACCTGACTTCTTTTATTCCATCTATTACCTCTTTAAAGGGTCGGGTAAAGTCTCCATATCTTTTCCAATCCTCTTTCTTTACCTTAATGTTTTAGTCCTTCTTTGACATCCGGGCAACGGTATCCATTATCTTCTCCATTCCATATTTGTCTATCAATGATTCCAATCCATCTCCACGTCCTCCATCTTCACGTTCTTCTTCTACTTCCTCTTCCCTTTCTTCGTAGATCAGGGCATCATTAAGACACCACTGAACACACAAGGGCTTTTCCAGTGGCGGATCGTCTTCACACATATCGCATTTGAGAGGGAGACCGGAATCGGGTTCTTTGAAGGCGTCCCTGGATGGGCAGGAAGCCCTGCAGAAGCCGCACTCGTCGTATTCCTTTCCGTCAATGATATATTTGTCTCTGCCCATACATTCGGCCGCGGTATACTCACCGGCATATACGGGAACATAGACGTCTCTCATGGGATCACGAATCATCCGGATACGGGACCTCGCCGGATTATTGCTGCTGTATTTCGGGGTAGCGTGAAAGGCTGAGCAGATCACCTCACATGCCCGGCAACCATTGCACTTATCAAGATCGATCTTGATTGTCTTGATTTTCTTCTTAATCTTGGCCATTTTTTATTATCCCTCTCTGTTCTAAGTCTTCGGCAACGTAGCCCAGATCCAATTCCTGTAAAGTCTCTTTCGTAGGAATGCCGTCATTATCCCATCCTTTGAATTTGTAGTACGCATCCAAAAGCTGTTCTTCAAGTTCGGGGAATCTTTTCTTCCAGTGGTCTTCCGGCGGCTCCTCATCGGCTCTCCTCAGGCCTCTTCTCACATTAACGGCCCTGAGCAGATTTCGGTTCCTCTTGTATACTTTCTTGAGACCCTCTTCATCCATATCGATCCCGGTCGCTGCCGAGATTAATCTTCGGGTAATTGTGTATATGATAGGGAGGCTTCAGGGGAAATGACGACAAACCGGCGCACACCCCGAGGGCATCATCAATGTAGTGCATCATCTCCTGCCAGTCGACAATATCAACGGACATGTCAACAGTCGGGTAATACGGGTTTGAGCGTTCCCCGCGCATTTCCCAGTCCAGAACATATTGCTTGAACTTTTCATCAGGGACCTGGATCCAATCGCTTATAAATTCTTCTTTCTCCTCCATGGGTCATAAAAGGCGACTGGGGGAACTGCCCTTCAATCTGGGTTATGTTTATCTTCTCGCCGGTGGCATACATAAGGAAATAAACCGGGTTCAGCATTCCAAGCTTGAGAGGCAGCTGCTCATGTTTCTTGATGTTATTGTGGGCAAATGCTTCTGCGCCCTTACCGATCTTCTGGGCCGCCCAGTAGGTGCCGTCGGCCAGGATGTCTCCTATCCCTTCCCGCCGGACAATCCTGTCAAGCAGCCAGTAGAATTTCCCTTCGTTATCGGACGGGCATCCTTCAAAGTCCTGCAAAGTCCGTCAGTCAAAATGCCGGCTTCTTTAAGCTCAAAGGCGAAGGCCATGATCTGCGGGGTTGAGAATCCGTCCACTCCGTACTCCGTAGCACGCTGAGCGATCTTGAAACCAAAATCCAGGTCATCTACAAAGGCCGCCATTGTATAGGTCAGTTTTGAGAAGCATTTCATCATGTAGGTCGAGAGTCCGGGAACGGATATTATTGCCCCGCATTTCATCGGACAGTTATAGCAACTGATCAACCGCTTCCGCGCACCCAACTGGACACTCTTCCACTTCTCTTCGATTTCCTTGTTCCAGAAGTCTTTTCTCCGAACGCGGGAATTTCCCCACGATGAAATTCTCAGTGTGCCACTTCTCATCAACGTGCAGCATCTCCTGCGGTGACCCGAGCCCCTGCAGAATGGTCATTACGTTCGGAACCGGATTCTCGTTCCGGTATTTTATATATTGCAGCACCTCGTTGCAGAGCTCCACAAATTCAGCCGGTCGGGCAAGGTTGATGTCCTTTGTCCCGCGAACGGCTATTGCCTTTACCCCTTTGTCTCCCATAACAGCGCCTAGTCCGAGACGGCTTGCACTGGAGCGGCCCTGCTCGATGGAAGCCGTAAATACCCTGTTTTCACCGGCCAGGCCGATGGCAGCCACCTGCGCGTTCGGCTCGTTCAGTTCCTTTTTGATGAGTTCCTGGGTTTCAACAGCGCCCTTACCTTTCAAATGAGCGGCATCGCGTATCTCCACCTTGTCATTGTGTATCCATATATAGACCAGATTGGGGGACTTGCCGCGAAGGATCACTTTGTCATAACCGGCATACTTCAATTCCGGGGCCCAAAAACCCACCCATCATTGAATATCCCATTAACATGGTCTGAGGGGAATAGGCGGTAACAATGGTACGATTCGCGCCGGGAGCAGGCGTGCCGCATAAGAGGCCGGTGCTGAATATCAGTGGAACGTCGGGAGCAAAGGGATCAGTGTCGGGGGAAACCCTATCCCACAGTATCTTGGTGTTCGTACCGAGTCCGCCAAGATGAAGTTCGGTATCTTTTGGGTCGGTTTCTACCCTCTCAATGTTTCCCCGGGTTAGATCGATTTCTAAATTAAATCCTGTCTCTCCGTACCTCATTTTCTGTCACCTCTACTTATCAGGTTTTTCATATTTGTGTACCCCTTATTGTAAACGATCTAATGCAGGCGCCCGCAAGGACTACCGGCTTCTGTGTGCCGGTCTCCGATGATTCTCTGGTCCTGCCGGCCGAACCCACTTTATTGATAAGAGTGACCTGACGGTTTGAACGATGCCTAAAGAAGGCCAAATACATAGTATTCTCGTTGATGGTCTTCAAAGTATGAATAAATTATCAAATTGAAAAACGCTTGTCAAGAGACGAAAAGAAATAATTCACAAGCTATATAGCCCTTTGATCGCGTGTTTTTTACTATTAATTACTATTAATAACTATTAATTACTATTTATTACTAATAAGGAAAACATTGTCAATTTAAATAAACGTAATTACATGATTTCTTTTTCACAATATATTCCAGGCAGGTCGTTTTGGACCTACGGGAAGTCCTGCATCGTCTACGGTTTTGCTTTTGTCAGCGTTTATCTTCCCTGTTGTGCCCGCCGGACCGTATATGTCCTGCTCTCGCCGCCGTCGTTGGCGCGTACGGTGCAACTGAACTGGCTGCCGCCTCCTGCCATGACAAATTCAAAGGTCCCCGCGTTTTTGGGGTCGCCGGCCTCACGGAAAACCCCCGTCGCCCTGCTCCCCGAAACCGTTCCCTCCATGGGGCCGCTTAAGGTATCAGTCTTACGCGCCCCCGATGAAGCCGTGTAGGGGATAACAACGCTGAAGGTGCCGGTGACGCGGTTGCCGTTGACGGAAAGGGCAAAGGTTATCATCTCGCCCTCGCGTCCGGGGTCGCTCTTCCATGAACCCGACCAGGAACTCGCCGATGGCTGCGCCTGGCCCGCCGACGATCCTCCCGTTGAGGCGAGGCCAGTCTCGAGCTTGCGGATGTGGGCCTCAAGTTGCGGGTCGGGCATATATTTGAGGCTCTCTTTATATTTTGCGATCGCATCACGGATCCGGTTCTGCTTCTGGAGAGAAGCGCCTTCGTCACGCAGCTGTTTCGCCCGTGTGGCGCTCGCCTGGGCATCGCCCTGTTTTCTTATTTCCGCTTCGAGCTGGCGGATATATTCCTCCAGTTTCGGGTCCGGCTGGCACCTCAGGCTCTCCCGGTATTTCACGGCGGCCTCGGTATATTTCTTCTGCTGAACAAATGCATCGCCCTGCTGCCTCACCGCAAGGCATGCCTGTTTCGCTGCCGCCTGCTTCTGTGCCTTGGTGCGCTGCGCTTCGCCAAGCTTCCACTTCAGCTTGTTCCAGTGGATCTCCATGTCACCGTTGCGGGGGCGTATCTTCAACCCCTCCTCCGCCGCAGCGATGCCTTTCTTTATCGTGTCTTCGTCGAGGGGCTTGTCGGTTGTGGCAAGGCCCGCGGCATAGGCGAAGAGCTCCTTAAAACGTTTATCCTTTGCAAGGGCGTCTTCCCGGAGCTTCGTATACTTTGCGTAGTCGGGGTCGTTCACATCGCCGCTGTCTTTGATGGCCTTAAGTCCTTCCGCATACCGTGCGGCGGCGGCCTCAAAGTTGTTCGAGCTGTAATACTGGTCACCGCTCGCGAAGGATGACCGGGCGGATGCCTTAATGTTCAGGTTCTTCTGCTTCTTCTCCATCGCCGCGGCAAGCTCATTTATCTGCGCCCGCCCGGGGTCGCCTTCCTTTAACTGCCCCGCCTTGTTCCTGAGCTCCTTCGCGACCGAACTGAGGCCATTTGCATCCGAGGGGACGCCTTTCGCAAAGTTCGCCCTGGCACTCTCGTAATAGAGCATCACCCCGCGCTTCATCCCGAGCATCGTCTGCGTCGTCTGGAGGGCGGAGGTATAATGTTTCTGGTCGGCAGGGGAGAGCTCGTTCGTCATGACCTGTTTGATGTGCACCTGCGCCTTTTCCCAGTCCTGCGCCTTGAAGAGCCGGGTCCATTCGGCGTTGCTCTTCTGCGAAAAATCGTTGTACCAGGCCATCCCTTTGTTAAAATCGTCCATGACCTTCTTCCAGACAGGATTGTTCGATGACTGGCCTGCCGACAGGCCTCGCAGGATGTCCTGCATCTCAAGCATCTTCTTCTGTGCCGACCAGATCTTCTTCTGCGCGATCAGGGCGTCGAACTCCTTCACCTTCGCCTCGACGCGGGGCCACGCTGACGCGTAGGCCTTGGCGTCCTGGAGCTTCTTCTTCGCGTCGGCATCGTTGGTGTTCAACTTAACCGCCTGCTCGAGGCGTTTTATGGCCATCTGGTGGTCGGCCTTGTTGAGGGCGTCCCATCCCATCTTCTTGAGTTCCTGGGAAAACTGGGCAAGAACGGGGGCGGCAAGCTTCGGATCTATCTTCGATGCGGCCTCAGCCTCTGTTATTGCCTCATCGTATTTTTTCTGCGACCAGAGTTGTTTCGCATTGTCCAATCTCTTCTTGGCGTCGCCCATCTGCTTGCCTTTCGATATGTCAGACTGGGATACGGTGACGCTGAGCGCGGCATTGCCGCTGCCCAGGTCGGCGCCGTCGGCGCTCTTCACCGCGCAGGTCATCGTGTAGGAGCCTGTCTTGCCGCAGGTAACGCCTGTTTCCTTCGAAGAGGGGGCGGAAAGGGTGCAACCCTCAGGGGCGACAGTCCACTGGTATCGCAGCTGCTGCTTCGGATCGGGGCTCACGGCAACACTGAACTCGACACGCTGACCTTCGGCGATCTGGCGGTCCGCCGGAACGAGACCCACTCCTTCCTTCCAGATCATCGGGGGCGGCCCCGCTATCTTCGGGCCTGTTACGGTGACGGTCGGTTTCTTCGCCGTTACGGTTATCTTCTCGAGACCGATCTCGTCGCCTCCGTCCTTCGCCTTCGCGTGAACGGTGACCGTCACCGGTTTGTCGTCCTTCGGGCGGTAGGTATAAACGCGCTGGCTCTGCGTCGGGTCCGGCATTTTGCGTGTTGCCCGCTATCTCCCACCAGTAGGAGACCGTCTGGTCGTCGAGCTTCGGCTCCTCTGTCAGGGTTATCTTAACTTCCTGCCCGACGAGGGGGTCTGATGGCTCGGCCTTCAGGGTCAGCTTCGGCTTGACCACCTGGATCATGATCTGAGCGGATTCGCCGACGGTAATCTTGCGGCCGTCCACCTCGCGCATTACCACGACCCATACCGGTGTCGTTCCGGGCTTTCTGAAGGATGCGGAATTACGCGATTGCGAACCGCCTGTCGTTTCGTATTTCGGGTTCTTGGGATCACCGAAGACCGCGTCGGGGTTGCGCTCCCAGATATAGAAGAGCGTTCCGCCCGCGGGCTTGTCACCAGAGAAGACCTCCGCGAAGAACGTGGCCCGGCCGCCTATGGGCACACTGTTCTCCCTGGGGCTCTCCTTTGTCAGCTTCACTTTCAGCGCGTTGCACCGGATCGTGACCGAATCGGAGGCGCTTTCGCCGTCCTGGTCGGTGACGGTGACGCTTGCCGTGCATGGTTTGCAGTCCCTGGTGTTCACGACCTTTGCCTGGGCATCTTTCGCGTCCTGGGCACAACCGCCCCAGGTATAGGCGTATCCGCCCGTTCCCTCGCTCGCCTCGGCCTGGAGCGTAACGATATCGCCGAAATCGGCAGGGTTCTTTGACGCGTTGAGCTTGATCTTGAGGGGTTTCTTGTGTTTCTTGTTCTCTGTCTTCCTCATTTCGTCAGCTTTTTTAGGGTCATAGGTCCCCTTGCCGAACGCGCCCTCCCAGCACGCTTTCGCGCAATCATTGGGCCCGCCGAAATGATGCCTTCTAGTGTTTCCGAATGCCCCGGCCCCGCCGAAACAGGGTCCCGTGCTCGGAGACTCGGGGATGGACTTGCCTTCCGGGTCCCACCACACGCCGATATGCCCCGCCCAGCCGCAGTAGCAACGGCAAAGGCAGTTAAAATACTGCGCCTTCTTTTCTTCTTCACTTGGCGGCGGGGTGCATCCCTGCTCCAGTGATGGCTTGTTCTTTTCCACGCAGCCCTCGGGCCTGGTCGCCGTCACGGTCCGCGTCTGCTTCTTGGTCGCCCTCGCGCACTCGCCCCAATTGGAGTATTCGTAGGAACAGGAAGGCGGCTCTTTTTTTGCGCCCGTCGCGGTATCGGAAGGCGGCGGACTTTCGGGCTTCTTCACATCCTCGGTTTGCTTCTTCACATCCTTCGGCGCTTCTTCGACGGTCACCGTTGCACAGCCTTTCCGCACGGCCTTGCCGGAGATGCCGTCCTCCAGCGAAACAACGGGCAGCCCATCAACGCGCCATTCGTACTGGACGGTAACGCAGATCTCGTAGGTGCCGGGCGCATCGAGGAAGATCTCGGCGTTTCCCCGGTTATAGTTCTTCGCAAATTCCCTGCCGCCGACCGTCCATATATAGTCGCGGCCCGACCTTGGTTTTGCGTGGATGCCGCCGATACACTTTGCCCTCTCCTCAATGTCCCTTTCGATCGCCGCGATGCCTGGCGCATCGCTCACAGAGAGACGGACCGTGCCTTTCTCCTTCAAACGGGAAGGGCTGGCTGCAATCGTCACGGCCTGTTCCTCGATGCCCTGCCTCAGGGCGTCGATCTCGTTCACCACCAGCTGGCGGCTGTCAAGCCACGTCTTGAGCACCGGCTGGATGCACTTGTTCACGAGCGCCTGCTGGATGCTCTCATCGTGCCTCGATTCAAGGTCGTCATAGTGCTTCGATGCCGCCTTCGCGTGACAGTTCAAAAGGGAGAACATGTATGGAGGGATGAGGTCCTGGCTGAACTTGCGGCCCGCCGCCAGCTCCCTTCTGAGATTGTGCGAATCGTAGATCCTGCATGCGAGCTGCCTGTCATCCTGGACCTGCTCGCATCCCTTCTCCTCGATGTTCTGCTCCCTGCCGGGCACCGTATAGATGCCCGCGATGAGGTCCATACAGTCCTGCCGGCCGACGACCGCCCCGTACCCGTACGAGCTGATCCAGTCGACCAGGAGTTCCCCGGTGGTCATGAATATCACGCTGAAGAGCTGTGCGTAACCGAAGGTGGGGTTTGCAAGTCCCGCGATTGTGACAGCCAGTCTGGCGCTCGCCTTCGCCGCACCCTCTTTTTCGATGGCGGCGGGGAACTCCTTGAGCTCCCACAGGGCCATAAGCGACAGGAACCAGTTCTTGTAGGCGGCCCGGGCGCCGCTCTTCAGTGTTGAGAGACGCGCTTCCCGAGGCCTCCTCAAGGTTGACCCTCAACGTTGCCCACTTGCCCTCACCTTCCAGGACACCCTTCAGGAATGCCCGCTGCTTTATCGAGTTCTTAGCCGCCATGGTCTCCAGGGCAGCGAGGTCAACGTTGGCCTTCTTCATGACATCGTTACCCAGCCGATTGGCGATCTCCCTTGTTTTGCCGATGATCGCCTTTGCCTCGTCGGACGACTTGAATGCAAGCTCTATGGCGTCGTCTATCTGTTTTTCGAGGGCGTCGAGTTCCTTGACCGCGGCACCCTCGGAGCTGACGCCGCCGAGTTTCCTGGCGCTTTTCATGCGGTCCTTTGCCCTGCTGAGGTTCTTTTTGGCCGTATCGAGCTTACCGTCCTTCAGCGCCTTCTGCGCCTCATTGAGACTGTACTCTGCGGATTGCACATACCCCTTGAGGTTCGCCTCACCGACAACCTCCGCCGCATGCTCCGCCTCGGCCGTTGCCTTTTGCACCAGGCGGTATGTGTCCGACCCTTCATCGGCAACGAGTTCGACAACCTGGACACGCGCCCCTTTCTCGTAGCCCTGGCGGATGAATTTAGCGGGCGTCGTATATAAACCCTCCGCGGCCTCCTCACCCACCTCCAGGAGATTCGGGTAGTTGCCCATCTTCAGGAACCTTGCTATTGCCTGCTCGTTCTGTTCTATTCCTTTCAGGAGCTGCGCCGGGGGATAGAAATTGACGGACTTCAGGAGGAGTTGTATCTGGTCCGTGCTGTACCCTGCTTTTTGCGCCATTGCGAAGATCTTTTTCCTGAGGCGCCCCTGGTAGGCCTTCCAGACCTCCCGGGCGCGCTCCGGCGACACGTCATCCAGCGAAATAAAGAGCCTTGCGTCGTGGTCGGAAGGGTCAATGAGATTTGTGAGGGGATTGCGGTATTTATCGCCCGATATCCATGAACCCTGTTTGATGACCTTCAGGAAGGGGTTGCCCATTTCCAGCAGGACATCGTCCATCGCCTGACTGACAAGCTGTGACGGGGGGACGGACGCCGGAAAAAGAAGTGCCGGAAAAAGAAAGAAAAACGCGACAAAGAGGTAAAGCCTGACCGGTCTTAAGAACATGAATGCGATCTCCCTTATGTATTACTGCATCGTGATGTAAGCTGGATGTAGAAAATTGGAATAACCTTCGCCTTATCAGAAATATAAAGGGGAAATACCTTTATTGTCAACAGGCAGGATCTGTTCCCGCTGTTCAAAGGCCTCACGAGCCGACCCGGCGATATATGGCGTTGACAAAATTTGACCTCTGCGGTTAAACTACGTACTACACTATGGACGATACACAATTGTCACACGCCCGATGCACGACTCATTTCCGGTATCAAGCATTTAACGGTATTCCAAAAAAAGTTTCAACAATTTTACGGAGGTTTATATGAAATGGTTGCCTTCACTATTGATCGTTCTTCTTATCGCATTCTTTTGTCTCTGCACAGGCGGTGAGCTCTGTGCCCAGGGACAGGGACCAAAGGGCGCAAAGGCCATTTTCGACAGCGGAGAAGGCCCTGCCGTGCGGATGTCCTCGGGTTCAGGGCCGGCAAAGCCTGCAACACAGGCCGCCGCCCCGTCAAAAGAAAAGTATGTGGGCATTTCATACAAGCTCGTCCTGCTGCGTGAAGACGGCAGGTTCGATATTGTCCCCAGGTCAAGGACATTCCGCTCCGGTGAACGGCTGAAGCTTCTCGTCAGGACCAATAAACCCGGTTATCTTACCATTATCAACATAGGCACCTCGGGGAACACGGCCGTCCTCTACAATGAGCAGGTGGAACCCTCCACCATGGTGGAGATCCCCCGTGCCGGCAACTTCAGGTTCGCCGGTGACCCGGGCACGGAAAAGCTCCTGATCATGCTCTCGGGAAGCCCGAACCCGCTTGGCGCACCCGGCCAGGGACAGACCGTTGCGCAGGGGCCTTCGCAGCCGCCCCCGCCTCCTCGGCAGCGAACCGTTAGCGCCCCCGCCCCCTCCCGGCGGCCAGGGTGATCTGGCAAACCTCCCTCCCCCTCCTCCCCCCGCAACGATGACCGCCTCGATAGCGGGCTCGAAGGACATCATGCTTGAAGATGGCAACAAGACGAGCTATGGCGTGATCTCTCCGAAGAACAACTGGAAACCCGAGCCCAAAGGGAAAAAGGACATCGTCCTCGAATCGCGGGGCGGAGAGAATTACGGCGTTGTGCCCGCGTCCTACATAGAGGATGGAAAGATCCTGACCCTTGAGATCAAACTGAACCACAGATAAGGAGAGACCAATACATGAAAAAGAACCGCATACAACTCTTTATGATCCTCTTTGCAGGGATCTTCTTACTCCACTCCTGCGCCGGCATGCTGCCCAACCCCGACACGATCACAACCGAAGAGGAACGGGTCAGCGCACGTAACCAGTGCATTGCGCTCCACACCGTAGGCGGAGCCATCGGCGGGGCCATTATCGGCGGGCTCATCGGCGGGGACTGGAAAGGGGCCGGCATAGGCGCGGCCATTGGCGGCGGCATTGGTTTTGCCTATGCCTGGGGCAAATGCCTGTCTCTTTATTCAACATTGAAGAGCCAACCCGTGGCGGGCTATCAGGAAACCGCCCAGAAGGTGGGCTACCAGGAATCCCAGGGCAACGTGGTCAAGATACAGAGCTTCACCGTCAACCCGGCTTCGGTCAGTCAGGGAGGCTCACTGAAACTTGGAGGCTCCTATTACGTCATGGCACCTCCCGACCAGAAGGAAGTGAAGGTGACGGAAACGCGGATCGTCAAATATTTTGACCCTTCCAAGAAGGAATTTGTGGACCTTGGCCAGGTGGACCAGGAAGTCACGGCAGCACCGGGAACAAGGGTGGCCAACGGCAACTTTGATATCCCCAAGGATGTACCTGAGGGACGGTATAAGATCGCCTTTATCGTTACATCTGAAGGCAAGTCGGACATGGTAGAGCGCGAACTCAACGTGAGCAAGGCAACGGCCTTCTCTCCCGCCGCCAACGGCCTTCTCTCAGGGCTTGGCCGGCCGGTCTCATACGGCAGCGAGACCATTCTCGTTGTGGAGGAAGTATCGATGCTTCACAAGAACGGCGCAGACAGGTCGGTCATAAGATAAGAGGCATCATGAAGATCCACGCCAGACCGATAGTGATCGCATTTCTCCTGCTTTTCCTTCTGGCAGGAGAACATGCGATCCTTGCGAACAATTCGCCGGTGACCGACGCGCACCTGAACACCATCAATAACAATTTCAAACAGAACAGGGTCACAAACGGGTACGCTGAGCTCGACCAGTACGGGCGGGTCCAGCTCAAAGGGGGCTATGAGGACGAAAGAGAGGTCGACCTCGCCTTTTCCCTTGCCCAGACCGTTGTCGGCGTCAGATGGGTCTCGCCCGTTACACCGGAGAACATTAGGGTCAAAGAGTGGGAAAAGAGGATCGGCGGCCTTTTCAGCCGTGCCCGCGTCCTGAAGGAATCGGGGCCGGTGGGTGGCGCGCCGGGTTCAATACGTAACCGGTATGCCCTCGTTGTCGGCATCGGGCAGTTCAAGAACGGCATCCAGCCTTTGCAGTACACCGTCAGGGACGCGGCGAGTTTCTATAACTTCGTCATCAGTCCCCAGGGTGCCTCATTTCCCCGTAACAATGTTTACTATCTCACCGATCAGAATGCAACACGGGACAACATCATGAGATACCTCAACGCCATCAGGAACATGGCGGGCCCCGATGACCTCGTCGTCATTTACATGAGCAGTCACGGCACCCCGCCGGACAAATTCGGCGGCGTCCACATCGTCACCTACGACACTGAGGTAAAACCCCGTGAACGGGTATGGCATACGGCAGTAACAGAGAACATGCTCAAGGATTTCGTCGAGAACCTGCGGGCGAAACGGCTTGTCATGATCCTCGACACCTGTTACAGCAACGGTGCTTACCGGTCTATCCCGGGCTTTCTGCCTCCCGGCGGCAAGTCCCTCGGTGCCGATGACGATGAGGGTTACGGCATTTCGAAGGAATATGGAAAACGATTACTGGGAGCGAAAGACATCGTCCTCGATGAAACACCGAAGAAGAAAAAACCGGACACAGGTAAGGGTATCGACAACCAGGATGGCTACGGCAAGGTGCTCCTCAGCGCCAGCAGCGCAGGTGAGAAATCCTGGGAATCGGACACCCTCAAGAACAGCATCTTTACCTACTACTTTGTCGACGGCCTCAAGAGGTACCAGGGCTCCGTCAAAGACGCATTCAATTACTCAAAACCCCTCGTCTCCCAAAGAGTTAAACAGGAAAAAGGGGCGGACATCAGCCAGACACCGCAGGCAATGGCAACAAACAACAACTGGAACATGCGTTTCACGCAGAGGCCCTAACATTTAACAAGGAGGAGGATCGATACATGAGGAAATTGATCGCAGCAATCAGCATAACCGTTCTGGTCTCCACGGGATTAATGGGATGCGACCGGATGCCCTGGTCACAACCAAAGCCGAAACAGGAACCGCAGCAGGCCCAGCAGCAGACAGCCCCACCCGTCCAGGAGGAGAAAAAACCCGAGGCAGTTGGCGCTTCCAAGGCCGATGATACCAAAAAGGCAGGCAAGGACGAACCGGGCCAGGAGGTAAAAGCCCACCTGAAGCAGGGTATGAGCTATGTCAGCATCGCGAAGAACGCAACCTCCAAGGCAATACGCAATGAAAATATCAATAACGCCATCGCCGAGTTCACTAACGCCATAAATAAAGACCCCAATTATGCCGAAGCCTATTCCAACAGGGCGGTGGCCTATATGCTGCAGGGCAAGAACAACAAGGCACTGGACGATCTGAAAAAGGCCAAGGAACTAAAGCCCGACAGCGCAACGATCCGGTACAACCTTGCCTCCGTTCACTCGCTCATGGGAAATACCGATTACGGTCTGGACGAACTGGACGAGGCGCTCGCCAAGGGCTTCAACGATTACGACTCGCTGAGAAAGGACCCCGATATCAATAACCTGAGAAAGAGCAGGGAATTTAAGAAGATCCTGGAAAAACACAAGGTCTTCATTACCAAGTAAGGATCGCGGCGTTTCAGCTTAAGGGGGTTTGTATGAAGATCGGGTTACTTGTTTTATGTGCCCTTCTTTTTATAGCGGTCAACGCATCGGCCGATTTGACCTTGAAGGATTATCTGGCCATGAAAAACGATGAAAAGAGAGGTCTTTATTTGGACTTTTATGTCCAGGGCATAGGGGAAGGGACGGCCTGGTCCAACACGCTTCTCGAGGAGAAGGGGCAACCTTTATTGTACTGCCAACCGGGTAAACTCGCGTTGGATTACAAGGATTACAAAAGTATCATTGACAAAATGATCGAGAATATGAAGGCAAAGAACAAGTTTAAAGAAGACTGGCCGATAGGGTTGATCCTGATGTTCGGATTGCAGGAGGCCTATCCCTGTAAAAAGTAATTGTTCCCTCAGCCCGGCAGGGCTCAGTCCAGCAGGGCTTCCAGAGATTGGTTGGTGTAAATCAGCCGCTCTCCAAGTCGGCGGACTATGAACCTGTGGAAGGCGGCCGCGATGTCGGGTTCCTTTTCCTCCATCTGCTGCATGGCTTCGGCTGTCAGCCTGTAGAAGACGCTCTGCCTTTGAGTTACGACGGACGCCGTGGAGGGCAGTCTCAGGTATAGCCCCAGTTCTCCTATGACCGTGCCGGGCCCGAGTGTCCTCAGGCGGACCGTCTGGCCCGATTCGTTCTCAAGATTGACCGTCACCTGACCGGATTCAAGATAGTAGAGGGAATGCGGCGGATCGTTCTGCCGTATCAGATAAAAACCTTCCGGGACCTCCCGCCGTTCAAGGTAGCTCATGAAATTGCCCATCCCTGCCGAAGGAGGGAAAAAATCCCGCAGCTGGTCTTCCAATACCTGTTCTTCCCCGGTAAAAGATATGCCCTCCCTTTTCAGGAGCTCATTCTCACACCATTCCATGCCAACGTCCAGGTCGGGGAACATATGGAAAATATCGCTGTCCCCGAGATCAAAACTGCGCCTCTGGAAGGACCTGATGACCGCCGGCGAAAGCTGTGTAAAGACAATGGAATAATGCTGTGCCTCAGCCTGCTGTTTCATCTTGGTAAAGCTGTTCACCGCTGATGAATCGACGCCGTTGACAAAGCGAAAATCGAGAACGACACAGCCAAGGGGCGCCATTGTATTGTTATTTGCCCTTTTGCGTATCTCCTCGTAAAGGTTGTTTGCAGTCCCGAAAAAGATGAAACCCTGAAGCTTCAGGATGTAGAATTCCTCGCCCTTTTCCGAGAGGACCCGCTGCTGATGCGGGGCCCGGTCCACGTTGCTGTGGTAATTCACCCCCGTGAGGGCATGTTTGATAACGCTTACGTGGCTGTATTTGACCACAAAGATCACAATGGCGACCAGCATGCCGACGCCGACGCCTTGCAGGAAACCGAAAACCCCGATGACCGCAAGGATCAAAAGTATGAGGACGCAATCAAGCTTGGGAAGCTTGAACCAGGTCTCATACAGCCACTCATAGAGGAAGGAGAACCCGAGGAAAAGGAGCACGCCGCCCATGATGGGCCTCGGGAAATATGATAAGAGGGAACTCCCGAAAAAGACGATGAAGCCGCAGAGGACCGCCGAGAAAAGCCCCACCAGGCGGCTTTTTGCCCCCATCGAATAACCGAGCGCCGACAGGCTCAGCGAATGGATGCCGACGGTGCTTCCCGCAAGACCGGCCAGTATGTTCGCAAAACCCACCGATCGAAGCTCCCTGTTCAGGTCGACCTCTTCCTTTACGACCAGCTCGAGTCCGCTGGCATTGAGCAGCAGCGAGATACAGCTGATAATAAGTATGGTCACTATCCTGCCGGTCTGGGTCAAGACAAGCGTCCAGTCGACCTGCGCAAGCGAGGACAATATGAACGGCTGACCCGATTGCCCTTTTTGAAAAGGCCCGATGAGCCACCCCTGCGCACGGATCTCGCTTAGCGGTATCTGCGCAACGGACAGGACAAGATAGAAAAGAACAAAGGAGACCACCAGCCATATCGGCATGACAAGGTAATGGTTCCGCCAGCGCAGGACCATGAACAATATGATAGCAAGCGCCAGGCCGGGAAGCCATTTGATAAGGATGTCAGGGCTTATGAGATAGACCAGGTTCGTGACAGTGAGGTCCCGTGAGGTCATGACGCCAAAGGCGCCCTTGACGAGCAGCAATCCGGTGCCGGCTAGAAACCCCCCTATGACCGGGTAGGGGACAAACCGTATGAGATTGCCAGCCTTGAAATGGCCGAGGGCAAGGAAAAATACGCCCGTCGCGAGAGAGGCCACGACGATTGCAGCAACGACGGTGATGAAGGCACCCTCGCCCGCTGCCGGAGAAGGCATGCTGCCGGCAATGAAAGACGCGATGAGGGCGATGATCGCCGCGGGTATCTCATGGGGACGGGCCACGGTGCCCGCATAGGAACTCGTAAGCGCCGTGAAGGTACCGAGGATAAAAGCACCGAACAGGATAAGGCTGATACCGCGGGACACAAAAACAGATAACGGCCCGGAGAATATGAGCGCAGAGAAGGCGCATCCCATTGTGATCGTAAGGACACCCGAGATCAGCCCGGCCGTCAAAATGGTAACATATCGACCCGGTTGGAACGGGGCCCCCTGTTGGCCGACTGCCCTGTCGATAATGTTTGTCATATTTTCGTAAGATACAGGGATATTGCAGAGTTGTCAATAAAGAGAATCAGGGGACCTTCTGCTGGTCCAGGACCTCATAGACCTTCACTTTCTCTGTCGCTGCGTCGATCTCGTATTCACCTATCTGACGCACTTCAAGTTTCGATTGGGTAACTTTGCGCGTCTTTTCGCTGATCAGAATGCCGTTCTCGAATGGCTTGACGATCGACTGCAACCTGAAAACAGTATTAACGGCATCACCTATCACCGTATAGTCCATCTTCTTTTCGAAACCTATGTTCCCTATGACGGCTTCACCTGTATGTATCGATATACCCATGGACAACGGCGCTCCTATTTCCTTCAGAAAATAATCGCTCACCGCTTTCATGGATGATCTCATCTCCAGCGCGGCCGCAATGGCGTTATCGGCATCGGCAATATTTGAAAGCGGCACGCCGAATATCGCCAGAAAACCGTCCCCAAGATATTTGTCGACGATCCCCTGATGCTTGAACACGATGCCGCCCATGACGGAAAAGAAATAGTTTATCATTGGCACCGTTCTGTGCGGACCGATGCTTTTGGCAAGCCTCGAAAACCCCCTTATATCGATGTTGAGAAATGTCAGGGACCTGAACTCGTTGACCAGCGGGGCACCAACCGCTTCAGCGTGGATGATCTTATCAACCACATCTCTTGGTACAAATTTCTGGAATATCTGGCGGATCCCCCGCTCGTGTTCTGTCATTGAGACCGTTTCCCGATAGAGCCGCGCGTTCTCGGTGGCAATTATCAATGATGAAATAATGGATTGCAGGAGTTCCTCATCGTTGCTGCCAAAATCACCGCCGAGCTTGTTCAGCAGTTCTATAACACCAATCACCTTGCCCTGGGAGATCATGGGAACACACAGGGCAGATTTTGTTTTGAACCCGGTGGCAATGTCAACGGAAGGAAAAAAGTGAGGTGATCTTTGCACATCGTTGACGATAATGGATTTTCCCTGGGCGGCCACATATCCGGCTATGCCCTGGCCCATCTTGATCGTTGTCTGACCGAAC
The DNA here is from genome assembly GCA_963816115.1 of uncultured delta proteobacterium. Lineage (GTDB taxonomy): Bacteria > Desulfobacterota > Syntrophorhabdia > Syntrophorhabdales > Syntrophorhabdaceae > Delta-02. The sequence goes on from CAWFIZ010000004.1 coordinate 91,271, forward strand.
AAGGTGGGATCGACCGCAAAGGTAACTTTAAATTCAAGTTCACCGTCACGGACAAGGAACAGGGAACCGGCTTCCACATCCATTGTGACCTTTATCATATCCATCGCGTACTTCAAGACCTGGTCGATATTGAATGTCGATGCCGCAAGGGCGCCGCCGATCTGTTTTAATGTGTCGAGTTCCTGATTCCTTCTTATAACAGAGGCAGAGAGTTTTATGCGCTCAACGGCAAATGCCACGCTGTCCCGCGCCACCTCGATAAATTCCGTTCCCTTGTTGAGTTCGGCAAGGTTTGGGGAACACAGGACTATGACACCCTTGATCTCACCGCCTATCCGCAGCGCGCCGATAATACCGGATCGCGAATATTGATCATAAAAGATCTCCCGTTCGGTGTCTTCTGTCAGTTGGTCCGCGTCCGCCAGAAAAAGCGAGGTCTCCTGCTGGATGACCTTGTCGAAGATCGTCCCTCGATAGTTAAAGCTCGAGCCCCTTGACAGGCTTGTCGGCCCTTTGGATAAATAATCGAAGATCGTGAGCTCGTCGGGCCTGTTATCGTCTTTGACCAAAACGACGGCGAGGTGGTAGGGTATGAGCGATTGGATCTCATGCAGGACCGCATACATGAGCTCTTTGTCCCTGAGGCTCGAGTTGATCATCTTGAACATGCTGATCGTCGCTCTCACGATCTCGCTCCCAAGCTCATTATCCTTAAAAAGCCGGATGTTCTCATAGGTAAACGCGGCATTACTTAAAAGAGGTGTCAACACCTCGACGTCATGCTGGGTAAAAGCAATATCATCGTTCTTGCGCGATATGTTGATAACACCTATGATGTCGCCGATCGTTTTCAGGGGCATGCAGATAAATGATTTTGTAGCGTACGAAGAACGGTTGCTCCTTCCAAACCTGCTGTCTTTTTCGATATCTTCAACCAGCAATGCCGACTTGTTTATAACGGCATATTTAGCGATACTTGTGTCAAAATCGATCTTACTGCCTACCTTCACCGTATCTCCAAGCCCGATCTGCGCTTTTACTGTGAACATTTTACGTTGAGGACGATCCAGGGTCATCACAGAACCAACATCAGCCTTTACAAGCTTAAGGGCCCGCTCCAGGGTAACGTAGAAGAGCTCATCGGTATCGAACGTCACGTAACAGAGATCGGAAAGTTCTTTAAGTGTCGAGATCTCCGAAGCCTTTTGATCAAGCTGTGCCAGGGTGCTCTTGAGATAATCCCCCATCGCGTTGAAGGTATCGGCAATATTACTTAATTCATCCGATTTATCGTGCAATTGCATACCGGACAATTCGGAGACCGCTCTTTCTGAGAAATCTGCCGACATTTTTGCAACCTTCGTGAACACTGTCCTTAAAATGAGAAAACCGATAAAGGAAAAAACAAGAAAACCGGCAAGGAACATCGGCAGGGAACTGTCCTGGATGATATCGTACTTCACCGCAAAAAAAAGGAAACCGAACGCCGGGAAAATAAAGAACAACCCTATGCTCAACATGAGCTTGTAATAAAGGTCCTTTTTTTTCAGGAAAACTTCACCAATCCGGGCACGAGTGCGGTTTGTTGTCACATTTCCCCTTTCTTGTCATCCTGTCTTCGGTCTGTCGTCGAATATCACCGGAGAAAGAAGATTGTATGTATACTGAATCATACCATAACAAGACCTATTTGCAAGCATTTGCTGCCCTTGCAGATACTGCGGCAGCCCAAAAGAACAACTCCGGCCGAGAAGAAACCGATCTTTTTCTTGTTCTTTCTCATTTAACTCTGAAACCTGAAACTCTGGAACTTTGAAACCGTCTCCTAAGGTTCCCCCATATAGACAAAAGCCCCCCAGAAGAAGGGGTTGGTGTTTCCGTAGCGTTGCTTCGTTGTCCCGAGTTCTGCGAGGATCGCCCGCCTGAGTGCCTCGGGTCCTTTCATCTTCTTAACGAGCACATTGGAATAAAACCTCACCATGAGTTCCTTCGTCTCTTTATCGGGAACGCTCCACAGGGACATCACGAGGCCCTTCGCGCCCGCCTGAGTGAAGGCGCGCCTGAGGCCGAAGACCCCTTCCCCGCTCTTTATGTCCCCTAGACCTGTCTCACACGCGGAGAGGACGACAAGCTCAGTGCCGCTAAGCCGCAGTGAAAGGATCTTTTCGGCAGTGACTATCCCTTCGTCGCTTCCGGACCTGAGCGACCTGTTTGCCCCGGCGAGGACGATACCGGAACGGACAAGGGGGTTCTCATAGGGGACCCGTTTCTTATCGGCAAGCAGGTCCTGATCGGTGAGGAAGAACCCGTGAGTGGCCAGGTGGAGGATCCTGGGGTCCTTCTGCCGGTAAAGGACCTCTTCCAGGGCCTGCCTGCCCGTATAGACGAGGATGTTCTTCTTCCCCATAAGCAACGCGATGGATTCGACCTCTTCCCTGGTACCGGGAAGCGACGAGAACTCTTTTGAGGACATGTCACGTGAGCGTGTGGTCACGGAACGCTTCTCAGCGTGTGCTATGCCGAGCTTTTGAATTGTCTCTTTTAGGCCCTTGTCATCAAGGTCGTAGTCGGGGTCCCCCATGATAAGGGGCGCGGAGGGCTTTCCCTTAACAATACCGAATCCGAGGATGTCCCTTCCGGAACCGAGGTAGTTGAAGGTATAGTCCTCTATGAGGTACCTGCCGTCGGGGCCCCTCAATATCTCGAAGGGGATGATGTTGAGGTTGCCGTCGGGAGAGAGATATATCTCTTTTGCGCCCTTCAGGTCCTTCACGAGCGGCAGGAAGATGCGGTCGTACAGCCTCCTGGCAAGCCTCGACGATTCCTTTCCCTCGGGGTCTGCCTGGTAGTTGGTGACCGTTTCCTTGAAATCGCGGATCATGCGGTCGATCTCGTCTGAACCCCCAAGGTCGACAAGAGAGGTATCCGCTGCTTTGCCCGAAGGCAGGACAAATGCGATGTAGTGCGCCGGGAGCCACCTGCTTTCCATCCCTTTTGCCGTGAAGGAAAAAATGGGTAGACGGGCAAAATCGATGAGGACACTCCCCTTCGGCAAGGCGCCTGCCACCTGGTTTACGTCTGCCTTCGAAACCTTCCGGTTCCTGGCAAAAATTTCGCTTGCTTTGCTGAGCTGCGATTCAAGCTCACGTTTCTTCCGCTCCAGCTCCTCTATATTCTTACGGTAAACCTCCACCCCTTCCTTGCCGGGGCCTGAAAAGGTAAGTTTCGAAAGTTGGGAACGCACCCGGGCAAGTTCCTGGAACTTCCCGACCGTCCCGGGGTCATCGGAAAAGACAAGGGCATCCTGGAAACGCTTCTGGGCCTCCAGGACAACGCCTTTTCTCTGGAGCCACACGGTGAGAGCGGCCACCCTGGCATAGCTCTTGTCTTTCATGTACTGACTGACAAGGGTAAGGAATGCTGAAAGCTGTCCTTCCCTGGTGGTAAGGAACTTGAGCTTCTGGTCCTCAGAGGTGAAACCCATGACCTGATCGATGAGCTTCCTGTCAATGTCCTGCTCACGGAGCATGTAAGAAAAGGCACCTTCGTATCTGCCAAGGGCCACATAGAGTATGCCCAGGTTGTCGAGGCCCGTCGCCACATGGGGATGGTCGGGGCCGAAGGCCTTCTCCCAGATCTCCAGGGTACGCTTGCTGAGCGGCTCGGCCTTCTGGTATTCTCCCGTCGAGCGGTAGAGTTCCGCGAGGCCGCTCATGGCGGTCGCGGTATGAGAGTGATATGGGCCGAGGGCCTTTTCGTATATCGCAATGGCCTGCTTATACAGCTCTTCGGCCTCTTTGAAATGGCCCATGGCGCGGTAGAGCTCCGTCAGGCTGTAAAGGGCCGTCGCGGTGAACTGATGGTCGGGGCCGAGGGCCTGCCTGTAGATGGAAAGTGCCCGTTTGTAGAACTCCTGCGCCTGCCGGTATTGCCCGGTTGAACGATAAAGTTCGGCCAGGCTGTAAAGGGCCGTAGCCACATGGGGGTGGTCGGGGCCGAAAGATATCTCCCATGTCACCAGCGCCCGTTTGTAAAGAGGCTCCGCCTTCTGGTAATCACCCATGGTGCGGTAGAGCTCGGCCAGTCCATACACTGCCGTGACGGTGTATGAATGGTCGGGGCCGAGGGCCTTTTCGTAGATGGAAAGCGACCGCTTGTAGAGTTCCTCGGCCTTCTGATAATTGCCCATGGTGCGCTGCAGCTCCGCGAGGCTGTACAGAGTGGTTCCGGTGAACTGATGGTCTGGGCCGAGGGTCTTTTCGTAGATGGAAAGTGACCGCTTGTAGAGTTCCTCGGCCTTCTGATAATTGCCCATGGTGCGCTGCAGCTCCGCGAGGTTGTTAAGGGCCGTAGCGGTATAAGAATGTTCGGGACCGTTGACCTTTTCGTATATGGAAAGCGACCGCTCGTAAAGAGGCTCCGCCTTCTGGTAATCGCCCGTGACACGGTAGAGGTCTGCAAGACCGTTCAGGGCAGTTGCGGTGTTCTGGTGGTCTGGGCCGAGGGTCTTTTCGTAGATGGAAAGTGACCGCTTGTAGAGTTCCTCGGCCTTCTGAAAGTTACCGGTCGTGCGGTAGAGCATTGCAAGATTGTTGAGGATGGTCGCCACGCTTTGATGGTCGGGGCCGAGGGCCTTTTCGTAAATGGAAAGCGACCTCTCGTAGAGGGGTTTTGCCTTCTGGTAATCGCCCAGGTTCCTGTAGAGTTCTGCCAGGCCGTTCAGGGCGGCCGCGGTTGAAAGATCATCGGGGCCGAGGGCCTTCTCAAAGACGGCCAGGACCTGCTGCGCAATGGGAATTGCCTCTTTATATCGGCCTTCCTTCTGGAGCTGAGTATAACGGGCGTAGAGCTTGTTCGCTTCCTCAACGGTCTGCGAAAAAAGGGGGCCGGGCATTGAAAGGGCAATAAGGACCAGCACGAGTGTCACCCATGCGCAGCGGCTTATGAAAGAATTTTTTTTCATGGTCTCCCCTGTGTTCCCTTCTTTATAACCGCCTCTCAGGTACCGGTCGATTGACAAGGCACCAATAGACCGGACGGCTGCAAATATTATCCAACAATTTTACGAGAATGGTAATGAAAAAGATTTGGAGGGCAATATATGACAGAGACGACCACGATCAGAACATACTGTCCACAATGCGCCTCCGGGATGTGGCCCGATCACGACATGGTGAACAAGCCCGCAGCAGGACCCGCAGCGACAGAAATATCACGGTAGTCCAACAACTGCCAAGCGCCTGACCGCCCCCCCTGCAATACGATTCCATACCCTATCCTAACATATTAATAATATTACTTGTTTAGTATTTCTCAAGCAGTAATCTTTCTCTTGCAATCAGACTGCCAGTATGTTAAAAAAATTACAAGCGAGGTTAAAAAATGAGTAATTTTCTCGATAAGCTCTCCGTAAGACAAATGGTAAAAGAAGACCTGGACTATATTGTAGAAATTGACACAAAAGTTCTCGGTGAAAGCAGGAAGGATTATTGGGTCAACAAAATTATTAAACAGGCAGAAACAAGACCCCCTGAGGCATCCCTCGTCGCAGAGATCGACGGAAAGGTCGCGGGCTTCATCCTGGGTGAGGTAAGCGGCTGGGAGTTCAAGGTCCCCAACAATATAGGATGGATCGACACGATCGGCATCGACCCTGATTACCAGAACAGGGGCATAGCGAAGGTCCTTGCCATCGGGCTGATCGAAAATATTCAAAAATACGGCGTTGATACGATCTATACCCTTGTCAACTGGAACGATTGGGACCTCCTCCAGTTCTTCCACGCCATGGGTTTCACACGAGGTGATATGATAAACCTTGTTTTAAAAGTCTGAAAGAAGGGTTCAGGGGCCGGGATTAAAGGGGCCAGAGAAGAACAAAAAAAAAGAACCTTGTAAATGTGTATTCATAAAAAAGGCAAAAGATAAGTTTCTTTTGCCTTTTGCATCTCTCTGAATCCTTAAGCCCTGAATCCTGGGCCCTGTCTTCTCTTATCCTTCCTGCTTGACGATCTTGAGCTTCATCTTTGCGTTGATCTTGCTGCCCTTGATCTTGTTGGCAGATTTGATATCATCGATATCGATCCCGTACTTCTCTGATATCGATGAAAGGGTCTCGCCTTTCTTTACGGTGTGGTACTTAACCTTCTTTTTAGTTGACGCCGTCGTCGTTTTCTTCTTTTCCACGTGACTGACAAGGCGGATCTTCATGTTGGGGTAGACCCTGTCGCCCCTCAGCTTGTTTGCGGACCTGAGGTTCGACTTATCAATGCCGTAGCGCTCTGAGATATCAGAAAGGGTCTCGCCTTTTTTTACAACGTGATAGGTCTTCGTTGTCTTTATTTTATCTTCGTCATCGGACCTTCCGGCATTCTCTGCCTTCGCGACCTTCTTTGCTGACCCGTTTTTGGCAAGTCTCTCATCGTCGTCCTTCTTGATGTTCTTTTGTTTCTTTAATTTTGCCGGGTCCTGGGCAACGTTCTTTGCAAGGACCGTATGACTTGTTGAATCTCCGGAATATTTCGGTATGGCAAGCACCATTCCCGATCTTATCCTGAGATCGTCATCATGGCCGTTCACCAGGGCCAGGTCTTCGGACCTGACCTTGAACTTCTTCACGATCGACGCAAGTGAATCTTTCCTTCGGACCTTGTAGGTGGTAACGCTCTTAATGGTCGGCCTGTCGGCAAGTTCGGCTTCGAGGTTATCCTGGAATTCCTGCCTGTCAATGTCTGCCGGCAGCTTTATGGCGTAGCTTTTTGTACCTGGAGGCGTAATGCCCCGCATGATCTCGGGGTTACAGGAACGGATGGTGTCAACATCGAGAGATGATGCCTTCGCGATCACGTTGATCGGTGTTGCCGGGGGCACCTTCAATTCCATGAACCTGATGGGGGGGTCGTAGACAATGACGTCGAAACCAAACTTTTCAGGGTCTTTAGCTATGATCGCCGCGGCCATGAGTTGCGGGATGTATTCCCTCGTCTCTTTCGGGATCCTGTTGTACTTGTAGAGTTCCCAGAAGTCGGTAGTGTTATTTTTTTCAATGGCTCGCCCGATCCTTCCCTCGCCCGCATTGTAGCTCGCCGCGGCAAGGTACCAGCAGCCGAACTGGTTAAAGAGGTCCCTTAAATATTTCGCCGCGGCTACGGTCGATTTTTCCGGGTCGCGGCGTTCGTCGACCCAGTAATTCACGTCAAGGCCATACCGGTCGCCGGTTGAATAGATGAACTGCCAGGGACCGGATGCCTTTGCGCGCGAATAGGCCCTGGGGTTGAAACCGCTCTCTATCATGGCAAGATACACCAGGTCTTCGGGCATGTTCTGATCGCGGAGTATCTCGGTAATGACCGGCACGTAGCGTTTGGACCGTTTCAGCCAGTTAGCGAAGACCTTTTTCTTGTCTTCAGAGAACCACTTTATGTAGTACTTCACCGCGTCATTAAAAACGATGGGTATGTCAAATTTTTGATTGTAGTCGTTCTTGAGAAGACTGGATATGTTGTCATCGTCATCGACGGGGATCTCCAGCGAATAGGGCTGCTGGTTTTTTCTCGTCGATGCCTTTATTGCTTTCGTTTTCAGTGCTTTCGGGCTTTTTTTCAGCTCTTTCTCGACGGTCGCGGGCGGTATCGGCCCTTCAGTGATGGTGCTCTGTACGGGCGGCAGTCCGGAGGGAGGTACCGGGGAAAGATCGCTGTCCTGGGCTATGAACGGTCCGTCGGGGTTGTTGAAGTTGCTCGCGTTGGCTTGATCTGTTGCCGCAAGGCCTGCGAACAAAATGAAAAAAACAACTATGGTGAGATATATTCTCATAACCTTTTTATCAAGCAAGTTCATATTTATCAAGAAAGTTCATACCAAGGCCGCTATCTTGATAATAATTGCAATACACCTTTCCTGTCAATAGAAAAATGGCCATTTTTCAAGCTAAATCAACGATTTTCCTTGTAAGCCCCTGTATCCTTTCGAGAAATCGTACGCAAACATGCGTTTTTTGTTTTCCAGCTGCAATTCTCTGATGATCAGCGTGCCCTTTGCCGTGCTGACGCATAACCCTTCCTTGGTTATTTCAGTGATGGTGCCCGGAGGGTCCTGCGCCTGCGCCGTATCGTCGGCAATGGAATCGTATATTTTTAATAGCTTGCCGTCAAGAGTGGTAAAAGCGGCAGGCCACTTAACGAATGCCCTTACCTGCCTGTCCGCCTCGCCGGCGCTCTTTCGCCAGTCTATCCTTCCCATCTCCTTGGTGATCATCGGCGCATAGGTCGCGACGGAGTGGTCCTGCCGTGAACCTTTCGTCATCCCCCTGACATCGATATCCTCGATCAGCCCCGGAAGGGTATCGGCGGCCTTTCGGGAAAGCCTCTCCGAGAGGGTAATGTAGTTATCGTCGTCCCGGACCGCCACCTGCTCCTGGTAGATAATATCGCCTTCATCCATCTTCTCGTTCATCCTGATGAGGGTAACGCCTGTCATGGGGTCACCGTTCAGGAGCGTCCATTGAATAGGCGACGGGCCCCGGTAAAGGGGCAGGAGTGACGGGTGGATGTTGACGGGGCCCTCCGAAGGGATATCAAGGGCCCACTTCGGCACCATGAGGCCGAAGGAAACGACGATAAAGAGGTCCGGGTTGTGGCCTGCAAGCGACCTCGCTTCTTCGTCCTTGAATGAATCGATCTCGATAAGGGGGAGACCCATTTCACCGGCGGTCCTTTTCACCTCGTTGTCGTCAAGCCGGTATCCCCGTCCTTTTGGCCTTGCCTTTTTCGTCACAACGGCAACGACGGAATCACTGATCTTTTGCAGGGATGGAACGGAAAAACCGGAAGAGCCGAAAAAAACGATCCTCATTTGTCCTTCTTGCCGAACTTTTTCTTGAAAAGGTTCTTTTTGAGAGGACTCAGGAGGTCGATAAAAAGGACACCGCTCAAGTGGTCGATCTCATGCTGCATTGCGCGGGCGAGCTGCCCTTCGCATTCGAGCTCGATCGTGTTGCCTTTTAGATCGACACCCCTTGCAAGCACCTTCTTCGCCCTTTTTACGAACTCATAGTAACCGGGGACGCTCAGGCACCCTTCCTCCCCGTTCTCTTCGAGGTCTGTTTCAACGATAACGGGGTTTATAAGGATGATATGACTTTTCTCCCTTGGATTGAGAGATGCTTCAATTGCTATCAGCTTTATGGGAATGCCGACCTGGTTCGCGGCAAGCCCGGCCCCGTGTGCAAGGATCATCGTCTCGATCATGTCATCGGAAAGCTTGACGATCTCGTCCGTGATATTATCGATGGGCTGCGCCAGCTTTCTCAGTACCGGGTCGGGTATCGTCCTGATATCAATGATCGCCATGCATAAGTTTTAAACCATATCGGGGGGGAGAGTCAACTTTAACGGCAGTTCCAAAGTTTCAGGTTTCATGTTTCATGCAAAAAAAGCTTTTCCCTGAAACGTTTCACAAACTTTGAAACTTGAAACGGTTTTTAAGATTCCGGAGTTCTGTAATACGGGAAGTGCATTACCATTTTGTTCTCTATGTCATCAAGGATGGCCAGGGCCATCTCTTTCAGGTCGCCGGCGCTCTCCCAGCCGGCAGGTTCGTATTCCTCACCGGCCATGAGGATGAAAAAATTAGCGATCCTCTGCGGCCTCCAGGTCACCATGGCCCTTACCGTTTCGGCGACATCCGTTTCCACCGCAACAAGCTCCCGGTCTATCGCGTACATGGCCACCTGCACGCAATGAAAACATCCGTCCAGGGGCTCTGCGCCGGAGCGCTCGAGGAAACTGCGCGCCTTAACGCTCACCGGCATCGAATTGAGATCATCCAGATAACCCGTTTCTTCCATTATAGACACCCGATACTTTTTACACTTACAAAGCTTCTTTAATCAAGCTTTTTTGAAACTGGCCCCCGGGCAAAAAACGTTGACTCCTTTCTTTTGTTAATGATATTGTTAGCCATATTTGGCCGGGGCGTTCCGGAGATCATCGTCATTCTTGTCACCATCTTCCTCATCTTCTGTGCGGGCAAATTACCGGACATCCTGGGTCGATAGGCAAAAAAAATAAGAGCACCGCACACTTAAATAAACAAGCGGAGACACAAAACCCGGCGTGGACAAAAAGATCTTTATCGGCATAGGCTCAAATATCGGCAACAGTTACAAGAATTGCATGATGGCTATCAAACAGGTCTCCAGCGACAAAAGGGCCAAGCTCAGATCCATATCCTCCTTCTATTCCACATCACCCGTCTCCGGGATCAAGCAGGATGACTTCATCAACTGCGCCATACAGATAGACTGGCAGGGCACACCCGGGGAACTTCTCCGGTTCCTGAACACCATCGAATCCTCAATGGGAAGGACGAGGGATGAAAAAGACGGGCCTCGTATCATCGACCTTGACATACTCATCTACGGCGATACGGTCATCGAGGAAGAGCACCTTGCGATCCCTCACCGGGAACTCCACCGCAGGAAATTTGCCATCATGCCCTGCATCGAGATCGATCCCTCGGTCATCCACCCTTCCTTAAACAAGCCCCTTGGCGACTTCCTCCCCGATCTTGGCGACGACCAGCGGATAACAAAACTGGAAGGCATCGCCTTCCTCGAAGACACCGACGACGCCTGAACACCAAAACTTATTAAAAAAAGCATGTATCACGCCCGCTTCATCCTGCGGGTTCGCTTGAGCGCACAGAGATCACAGAGGGAACCTGAAAGACCGCGCCCTGATCTCGAAGCCTGCCAAGATCAAGGCGCATTCCGATCGCCTCCGGCGATATGATGAATCTTTTTTATATCCCGCCAGTCATAAGCAAAAGAGCGGGATCGAGGGTGCCCCTTTCCCTTGGAAGGCTCCGAGGGTAAGGGGCGATAATGTATTCCTCTGCGTAACTCTGCGGGCTTGAGTGAGGAACGGATGTGACGAACGGGCGTGAGATAAAGGTTTATACAGCGTCTTTCAGATGGGGTTTGATAATGACCTTGATCGATTCCCGGCCGTCGGTGACCAGTTTGAAACCGTAAGCGATGTCGTCAAGGGGGAGCCGGTGCGTGATCAGGTCATCTACGACGATCTCGCCTGATCCTATCAATTCTATTGCCTCGGTAATATCGTGAGGCCCGCAGTAGTAGGAAGTGAGGATGGTGATTTCTTTCATCCAGAAATCGTTGACGGGAACGACAACTTTCTTGTCCGGTCCGGGAACGGCAAACAGCACGATCACACCGCCTTTGTCCACGCACCTCCAGGCCTGCTCCAACGCCTGCCCTGCCGCGGCGCATAACAATACGACATCGGCCTTTTTGCCGTTTTCAGCAACCAGCCGCGCGGCCACATCATCTCCGGCGTCGATGATTACGTCGGCGCCCACGCGGGCGGCAATTTCCAGTTTCATTTTGTTGATATCGACGGCGATCACCTTGCATCCTCTGGCCCTGGCAAGCTTCACATGAAGCAGTCCGGCCATCCCGCAGCCGATCACCAGCACATGAGTCGCCCTTTTTTATCCCCGCCAGCCGCTGCGCCCTGAGCGACGCAGGCCAGAGGTTCAATGAACGTGCTTTGATCGTAGGTAATTTTTTCCGGCAGCAGATATGTTCCGTTTTCCACCAGGATTTCCGGGACCAGGATATATTCGGCAAAACCACCGGGCAGCCGTTCCTTCACCTCCGTGCACTGAGGATAGTGCCCGCTTGCGCAGTAAGAACATTTCCGGCAGGGTACCTTCGGCGCGATAAATACCCGGTCGCCCGGTTTATATTTTGTCACGGAACCGCCGGTCGCCACGATCTCGGCGCCGATCTCATGTCCCTGCACGAGCGGGGCCCGCGGGAGACGGTACCATTCCACGATGTCGCTGCCGCAGATGCCGCAGGAATGCACCTTGACCAGCATCTCTTTCGGGCCGGGTGTCGGGGTCGGCACTTCTTCGATCCGGATGTCCTGATTGTTGTACCAGTATGAAACTTTTATTTTTCCCTCTCCAAGGCTGCTGATTATCTATTTTTGATTTTTCAAAGTATTATAAAGATCAAAGGCCCCGGCCGGGGTCTCGTTGTCATGGACAACGGCCCTTACGGCCTTGATCATGGCCACAGGCGCTTCCGACTGGAAAATATTGCGCCCCATGTCCACACCGGAGGCACCTTGCTGGACCGCGTTATAGGCCATGGTCAGGGCGTCGAGTTCCGGTATTTTCTTGCCGCCGGCCATCACGATCGGCACGGGACAGGACGCGGCGACGGTCTCAAAATCTTTTTCTACGTAGTAGGTCTTGATATAGTGGGCGCCAAGCTCCGCGCAGATCCGGCAGGCCAGCCGGAAGTACTGTGCATCGCGGGCCATGTCCTTGCCCACCGCGGTCACGGCCAGGGTCGGAATACCGTAACGGTTGCCGATGTCAACCATCCGGGTCATATTGATGATCGACTGTCTTTCGTATTCACCGCCGATAAAGACCTGAACAGCCATGGCGCATACGTTCAAACGGATGGATTCTTCAATATCGACGGCAATATCCTCATTGGACAGCTCCTTGAGAATGCTGGCGCCGCCTGAAACCCGCAGGACAATTGACCTTGAAGTCGAGGGCGGTACAACGCTGCGAAGCATACCCCTCGTCAGCATCAGGGTATCCGCGTAAGGCACCAGGGGAAGGATACTGATATCGACCCGTTCCAGGCCGGTGGTAGGCCCCTGGAAATACCCGTGATCGATGGCCAGCATGACGGTGCGGCCGGACACCGGGTTGAATATCCGCGCCAGCCTGTTCTTGATCCCCCAATCCAGCGAATTTGAACCTTTCAGGAAAAACCCTTCAGTCTTTTGCGGTCTATCCGTATAAAACATTTTTGCTTCTTTGATCCCATCCGTGTCCGCCATCTTCCTTTTTCTCCTTTCCTGTCTGGAAGCTCCTTAAAGGGGCATCCTTTATTGTCGACGGCATAATCTCACATATTTTTATCATCCGTCAATCGGTGCCCGTGCAATGCAGTAATGCCCAGAGTATAAAACAACCTAAATTGTGCATCAAGCTAAAAGATCATACAAAACACCGGTATGATGAACATGAATTGAGTGAATAGAACAGGATCCAACCGGTGACGATCACGGGAAAAAGCGGGGTATGTCACGTATAGCGGAATGAAAGCGGGCAACAAACGGATCGGCTTTGAGAAAATATTCGCAATTATTGACAAGTTTTAGTGCAACGCTATACTGATACTAAGAGGGATCTCAAGTAAGTGAATTTCAAATGAACGAAGGGAGGCAGTATGGACCCGCTGGAAGATGTCAACTCAAGGCCATCATCAATGAATTACCTGGTAACACACGGGTCGGGGCGGAAAACACTGGAAAAGATCACCTTAAGGCCATTATCAATAAAGGACCTCGATGAGGTGGCCCAGATCGACTTTTCGATCCTGGGAAAACAGAGAAGGGAGTACTGGGAAAATAAGCTCAAGCGCATAGAAGAATCGGGTGTTCCATCAATGGCAGCTGAAATTGACGGGAAGGTAATTGGTTTTATTCTCGGCAAAGCAAGTGATCGGGAGTATGGTATCCCGGAGAACGTTGGATGGATCGACACTATTGGAGTAGACAAAGTATGGCAGGGAAAGGGTATTTCCCAGCTCCTGTTCAAGGAAATGCGCTACGTGTTCAAAAAGGTTGGTATTGATACCATTTATGTCTTTGTGGACAGGAAGACACGTGATCTCGTCAATTTCTTTGACAAAATGGGCTTTGCCAGGGGAGATATGTTCAACATGGAGTTAAAGATCTAACCAGGTGCTCATGCGATCGCTGTGCGCGGACTTTTTGTAATCACATGCCTTTATGATAGAAGGAAGTTACAGGAGGAACAGAACCGGCAATGATTGAAGAAACTACCATCAGGTCATTTGTCGAGATCGGTCGGGACATCTTTTTGCGGGGACTGGTAAGCTCCCACGGGGGAAACATGAGCGTCCGCGCCGGAAAACGCTTTTATCTCACGCGAAGGGGTTCCATGCTGGGACGCCTGTCCGCCGGCGATATAGTCGAGCTCGATCTTGAACGCGCCGACGACCCGAACATCCTTCTTGCATCGTCAGAATTCGTCGTCCACCGGGCCATATATCACAAAACGGGCTCCCTTGCCGTTGTGCACGCCCATCCGCCTTACGGGACGCTTCTCTCCATGACCGATGACGAGCTTGTCCCCGTCGATCTCGAAGGCTCCTATCACCTGAAACGCGTTCCCGTCGCCTCATCTGAAGATGCGATCGCCTCACACGAGGCCGCGCAGATCGTCAGCGATCATTTGAAGGACCACAGGATCGTCCTCATGAGAGGCCATGGCAGCTTTGCCCGTGGCAACACGCTGGAAGAGGCCTACATGCTCACAAGCAGCCTCGAATCGTCGGCCTTCTACCTGTATCATATGAAGGCAGGGGTCAGGGAATAGGGTCAAGGGGCCAGAGGAAAGAAAAATGACCCTGGATCCTGAACCCTGAACCCTGATCTTTTCTCCTTTTCTGAGTCCTGTCTTTTCAGTATCCCTCCGCCAGTCCTTCCCTCCTGGGGTCGCGGGCACCGTACCTTATCGACGTGGCCGGGTCGACCAGTATGCTGAATGCCGCGCCCATTGGGCCGCCGAGAACAACATTGTGGCCCATGCTCCGAAGTATCCTTACCGTATCGGGACTGATCCCTTTCTCGATACGCAGCTCGTCGGGGAGCCATTCATGGTGGACCTTGGGCGCGTTCACCGCCTCCTGGATGTTCATTTTGTGGTCAATGACGTTCATGATGACCTGCAGGACCGTAGAAATGATACGGGAGCTGCCGGGGCTGCCCGTCACGAGAAAGAGCCTGCCCTCCCTAAAAACCATGGTGGGCGCCATCGCGGTTATCATCCTCTTGTCGGGTGCAATGGCGTTCGCCTCTCCCTGAACGATCCCGGCGGCATCGGGTTTGCCGGGATCGATGTTGAAATTGTCCATCTCATTGTTGAGCAGGAACCCTGCTCCGTCCACGACAATGCCGCTGCCGAAATTCCCGTTGAGCGTGTACGTGGCCGATACGGCGTTACCCTCCCGGTCAACGATGGAGAATTGCGTCGTTTCATCCTTTTCGTACACCCTGGCATCCCCCGCCCGGATGTCCTTGCTCGCCGTGGCACGGACGGGATCAATGCCCTTTCGCAGCTGTGCCGCATATGCCTTTGACGTGAGGCCCTTCACCGGAATGGCCACGGCATCGGGATCACCCGCATAGAGAAAGAGGTCGGCAAAAGCCCGTTTCATGGCCTCCGCCAGGAGATGGACCGTTGCCGCCGAATTTTGCCCCGAACGTCCAAGGTCAAAACCTTCCAGCATGTTAAGGGTCTCCGCAATGCAAACCCCGCCGGAGCTTGGTGGATACATGGAATACACATCATGGCCGCGGTACGTTGCGTGGACCGGTTTGCGGACCACGGGAGAGTAAGCTGCAAGGTCCTCTTTCGTCAACAGCCCTCCGCTGCCTTTCATCTGCTTCGCGATCACCCCGGCGATGGTCCCACGGTAAAATGCATCGGGTCCTTCTTTCGCGATAGTTTTCAACGTTTGCGCGAGGTCCTTCTGAACGAAGAGATCACCGGCCTCATAATATGCCCCCCCGGGCTTGAAAAATATCTTCGCAGCGGCGGGGCGCGCCTTGAGGGTCTTCTCGTAGGCCTTGATGTCGGCGCAGAGGCCATCGTTCATTATGAACCCTTCCTGCGCGTACCTGATGGCTGGCTCCAGCGCAGCCGCCAGGGTGATGGTGCCGTATCTCTCTAAAGCAAAGGTGAGGCCGGCAACCGTTCCGGGCACAGCCACCGCGATATAGCTTTCGCGGCTGAGCTTATGATCGCCCCTGCCATCCTTGTTCACGAACATGGCGCGCGATGCAGTCCCGGGGGCCTTCTGCCAGAAATCGAGGGCTGTTACCTCATTCTTCCCGGCATCGTAGATGAGCATGAAGCCGCCGCCGCCGATATTGCCCGCACGGGGAAGGGTCACTGCCATCACGAAAGCGGCGGTAACGGCGGCATCTACGGCGTTGCCGCCCTTTTTCAATACATCAAGTGCGGCATTTGTGGCCAACTCCTGCCCGGTGACGACCATGGCGTGCTTTCCCTGCACGGGAAAAGCGATCGCCGTCTCTTCGGCAAAGGCGCTCCTCGCCGGCGCCATGATGGATATCGAACAAAATGCGAAAAGGAAAACAACAACAGGAAAAACTGTTCTCTTCATATTCATCCCCTCTTGATGTTCATACAGCCGAGTTAAAAAAAATGACAAAGAAAGTATAGAAGTAAGATGTTTTTCTGTCAACGCCGGGGAAAAAGAGCATATAAGATAATTGTCAACGGGAATTGTGCAAGAAAGAAATAAAGATAGGGATTAGCAAAAGAATGGCGGCGGGCGTTTGAGAAGTCAACTGTAACTTCTTGAATTTTTACATCTTCTCTCTGATCCCTGATTACTGATCCCTGCCTTTTTACAGTTTCAGCTTCAGGCTGGGATCTTTCTTCTCCGCCGAATCGTCGGGCTTCATCTCGGCCATCTTGATCTTGAGCCTTACGTCATTGGGGCTGTCGGCAAAGGCAACGGCGTTTTCATGACTGACAAGCCCGGCCTGGTACATGTCGAAGATATGCTGGTCGAAGGTCTGCATGCCTTCAAAGTAGGAGTCCGCCATGGTTTCCTTGATAAGGGTTATCTCTCCCTTGAGGATGAGGTCCTTCACCCTCGGGCTGTCGAGGAGTATCTCGATGGCCGCGGCGCGTTTGTTCTCAACCGTAGGTATCAGCCTTTGAGAGATGATGGACCGCATGTTGAGCGAAAGCTGCATGTATATCTGAAGGTGGCGTTCGATGGGGAAAAAGTTGAGGATCCTCTCGATGGCCTGATTGGCGTTGTTCGCGTGCAGGGTGGCAAGACAGAGGTGGCCCGTCTCGGCGAAGGTGATCGCATCTTCCATCGTTTCGGCGTCCCTTATCTCACCGATGAGGATCACGTCAGGGGCCTGGCGCAAGGTGTTCTTGAGGGCGTTGAAAAAGCTCAAGGTGTCAAAACCGACCTCCCTTTGGGTAACAACGCTCATCTTATGCTCGTGGACGAACTCCATGGGGTCTTCGATGGTTATGATATGCCCCGGCTGGTTTGAGTTGCGATAGTCGATCAGCGCCGCCAGCGTCGTCGATTTACCGCTGCCGGTTGCGCCGACGACCAGGACGAGGCCGCGTTTGGACATGGCGATGTCCTTCATGATGGCGGGCAGTCCCCAATCGTCGATCGTCTTTATGGTGAGCTTGATCTGGCGTATTACGATGCCTATAAAGCTCTTCTGCCTGAAGATGTTGATCCTGAACCTGCCGTACTGGGGCTGGTAAATGGCAAGGTTCATCTCCATATCTTCTTCGAATTTCCTTTGCTGGCGCTCGTTCATGACGGCGTAAGCGAAACGCTTCGTGTCATCTGGGGTCATAACTTTATCCCCGTAAGGAGAAACAACACCTTCAATACGGAATGAGGCGTGGGCGCCGACGGTAAAATAGATGTCCGACGCGTCCTTTTCGACCATGTACTTCAGGTATTCGTTGATGATATCCATAATATCACCTCGATGAGTTGCTTAAATAGAACGACACTTCGTCTTTCGTCACAAGGTTCTTCGCAATGAGCTCGTTACATGCCGCTTCCATCGTCTGCATTCCAAGGCTCTTGCTGGTCTGGATCACCGATGGTATCTGGGCGATCTTGTTCTCCCTGATGAGGTTACGGACGGCCGGTGTCGCGACCATTACCTCGAAACCGGCGACCCTTCCCCTTCCGTCCCTCCTTTTAAAGAGCGCCTGAGAGATAACGGCCTGGAGAGAATTTGAAAGCATGGAGCGCACCTGGTTCTGCTGCGCCGCCGGGAAGACGTCGATGACCCTGTCCACCGTGTCAGGCGCGGAGCTGGTGTGCAACGTGGCAAAAACAAGGTGGCCCGTCTCGGCAGCGGTCAGCGCCAGCTGGATCGTGTCCAGGTCCCTCATTTCGCCGACGAGAATGACGTCGGGGTCCTCACGAAGAGCGCTTCTCAAGGCGTTGGCAAAACTTTTTGTGTGGGGCCCCAGCTCGCGCTGGTTGAGAAGACACTTTTTTGAGGTATGAAGAAACTCGATGGGGTCTTCTATGGTCAGAATGTGTTCTTTTACGGTATCGTTGATGAAATCGATGATCGCCGCCAGAGTCGTCGATTTGCCGCTGCCTGTCGGGCCCGTCACCAGGACGAGGCCTTTTTCGAGGCTGGCGATATCCTTGAAGACCCGCGGGAGGTTGAGCTCGTCGAAGGTCGGTATCTTGTTCGGGATCGTCCTGAAGACCGCCGATTCCCCGCGCTGCTGCTTGAAAACGTTGACCCTGAAGCGGGCGAGATCGCCAAGACCGAAGGAAAAATCCAGCTCCAGGTTCTCTTCGAAGACCTTCCGCTGGAAATCACTCAGGACGTCATAGACCATGTTGTGCACGTCCTCTTTGTCGAGGGCAGGCAGGTCGACCTTTGTCATATCGCCGTGTATCCTGATCACCGGAGGTTCCCCCGCGCTGATGTGCAAGTCCGATCCCCCGCTCTCAAGGGCGAAACGCAGCAATTCCGAAATGTCCATTCTATCCTCCTATCCCTCTAATGATTCGATCTCTTTATATGTCGGCAGGTCTTCAAGGCCCTTTAGTCCGTAGACCTCCAGAAACCTGTCGGTGGTGCGGAAAACAATGCGTTTACCTGCGTCACCGTTGCGTCCGGCCATTTCAATAAGCCTGCGTTCCAAAAGGTGCTTGATGGCCCGCGCAGAATCGACACCGCGCACCACATCTATCTCTTTTTTCGTTACCGGCTGCTTGTAGGCTATAATGGAGAGGGCCTCAAGCATCGACCGGGTAAGCCCCACATCCTTTTCCCTGACGAAACGTTTCACGTATTCGCGGTAGGCCACCCTGGTCCTCATCTGGTAACCGCCGGCAACCTGCGCTATCTCGACGGACCGCCCGGGGCCGGCATATTCGCCGATGAGCACACCGAACGCCTGTTCGATATCTTCCCGGGAAAATTCCTCAAGCCTTTTCGCGACCTGTTTAAGCGTCACGGGCCGGGATGAGGAAAAGAGGACCGCCTCGATAATATTTTTCAGTTCCATCGATCAACAAACCCTGATATCGTTTCGATTATCCTGTCCAGCTCTTTGGGGTACTCAAACCATCGCATGTCTTTTTCTTTCGCAAACCATGTGAACTGCCTCTTTGCGTAATGCCTGGTGTTTTTCTGTATATCTTTTACCATATCTTCATAGCTAATGGAACCACTAAGATAATGAAGCACCTCCCTGTATCCGATACTCGAAAAGGGCTTCAGGCCCGCGTCGTATCCCATGGCGAGGATGGACCCCACCTCCTCCACGAGGCCGCGGCCGAGCATGGCGATCACCCTCTCGTCGATCCTGCGGTACAGCTCTTCCCGCTGCTTCGTGAGGCCTATCTTGCATACATCATATCTCGCATCCCTGAAGCCGTGGTCGCGTTCCAGATCGGACACCTTTTTTCCACCCAGCAGGCAGATCTCCATGGCCCGCACCATCCTGACCCGGTCCCGGTAGCTTATCCTGAGGGCGTACTCCGGGTCTACCCCTTTAAGCCTTTCATAAAATGCCATAGGGTCCCGCGCATATTCATCGCCAAGGCGCTCCCGGAGCGCCTCGTCCTTGTATGCAGTGAAAAGTCCATAGAACAGGGCCCGCAGATACAGCCCCGTTCCGCCGACGATGATCGGCATCTTCCCCCTGGCGGTTATGTCTCCTATGGCCCGATCTGCCAGGTCTTTGAAAAGGGCCGCGTTGAATTCCCCGTCAGGCGCGACAACATCGATAAGATGATGGGGCACGGCCTTCAGGGCCGAGGCATCCGGCTTTGCGGTACCTATGTCAAAATACCGGTAGACCTGCATGGAATCGCCGTTTATAATTTCGCCGCCAAAGCGCCCGGCGATCGCGGCCGCAAGGTCCGATTTACCCGTGCATGTGGGCCCGCCTATGGCGATCAGCTTTATCCCGTTTGATAACATTGATGATATACAGTATAATATACCCTTCGATGTATTCAAGGATTATCAAGATAGCGGTTTTTCTCATCCTGCTGCCCGCGATCTTCGGGACAGGTTTCGGGTATGCCCTTGTCAATTATCTCGAGATCCCCGACGTCAAGCAGCTCGAGACATACAGGCCAAAGGCGACAACAAGGCTCTACTCCGACGACGGCACGCTCTTCGCGGAGCTCTTTGTTGAAAAAAGGATCCCCATCCCCATCACCGATATGCCAAGGCATTTGAGGCTTGCCTTCGTCGCCATCGAGGATGTCCGTTTCTACAGTCATTTCGGCGTCGACATCCGCGGCATAGGCCGCGCCATGTACCGCAATATCATAAAAAAGGGTATCACCGAAGGTGCTTCCACCATCACCCAGCAGCTTGCCCGCGCCCTCTACCTGACACCTCAGAAGACCTATAAGCGGAAGATCGAAGAGGCCATACTTGCGATACAGATCGAGAGGACCTATTCGAAGGACGAGATACTCAATATGTACCTCAACCTCATCTACCTCGGGGAAGGCGCCCACGGTGTTGAGGCGGCATCATATACCTACTTCCATAAAAAAACAAAGGACCTGACCCTTGAAGAAGCGGCCATGCTGGCGGCCCTCACTAAATCACCTTCACGGCTTTCCCCCTATAAAAATGCCGCCAGAACGGTGGAGAGGCGCAATATCGTCCTTAAAAAGATGTACGATGCGGGCTTCATAGACAGCAGCAGTTATAAAAAAGCCGTTCAAACCTCCCTCGTCATCGCCCCATTCAAGGCCTACGAGAAAAGGACAGGCTATTTCACCGACTACGTGAAGCAGGTCCTCGAAGACTATGTCGAACACGCTCAGGATGTCTTTACAAGCGGTTTCAACGTGAAGACCACCATGAGCCTCAAGATGACCCAGCACGCCTACGAGGCCATCGAAAAAGGCATGGAAGGCTACAAGAAACGTCACCCCGGCGCCGCCGAACTGCCGGAGGTGGCCCTTGTCGCCATCGAGGTCAAGACGGGAGAGCTGAAGGTCCTCGTCGGCGGTAAGGATTTTTCCCAGTCGCCTTACAACAGGGCCGTCCAGGCGAAACGGCAACCCGGTTCGTCTTTTAAGCCCATAGTCTATCTCGCCGCGCTGGAACAGGGGCGGACACCGGACAGCAAGGTGCTTGATGGCCCTCTGTCCTTTACCAACCCTTACACCGGCTCCGTGTGGAGCCCGAAGAACTACGGCAATAAGTATTACGGTGAAGTGACCCTGCGGAAGGCCCTGGAGCTCTCCCTCAATACCGCAACGGTGAGACTCGTCGAACAGACGGGTCTCGAGAACGTCATCGACATGGCAAAACAGCTCCATATTACCAGCAAGTTCGAGCCGAACCTTTCCCTTGCCCTGGGCACAACGGAGATCGCGCCAATTGAGCTCGCCGCCGCTTATGCCACATTCGCGCGCGGCGGGACATATATCCAGCCCATTTCCGTCAAGGCGATCACGACCATTGAAGGCGAGGAACGCTATCGTGAACAGGCCGTCGAGGAACCGGTCGTCACGCCGGAGATAGCCTATACACTTGTGGACATGATGAAGGGGGTCATCAAGAGCGGCACCGCCCGTGCGGCGGCGAAGATGCCATACTACCTCGCGGGGAAGACAGGGACGACCGACGATTTCCGCGATGCCTGGTTCATCGGCTTTTCACCGAACCTGATCTGCGCCGTTTGGGTAGGTTACGATAAAAGAACAAACCTCGGTGCCAAGGAAGCCGGCGCCACAACGGCCCTTCCCATCTGGATCGAGTTCATGTCAAAGTCCCTTCCCCTCTATCCGAACATAGATTTCCCCCCGGCCCAGGTGGATTACGCACCGTAAATAATTTACAACCCTGGGATTTTTTCATATAGTATTGGACTAAACCCATGGACATCAAGCAAAAGGCCTCTCTGTTCGCGGCCGTGTCGGCCCTCGTGCTTGCCTCGAGCAAGTTCACCGTCGGGCTTTTCTCCGGCTCCATGACGGTCGTTGCTTCCGGCCTCGACAGCCTTCTCGACGTCTTCATGTCGGCCATGAACTTCTATGCCATCACCAAGGCGTCGGAGCCCGCCGATGCCGAGCATCAATACGGCCACGGCAAGGCCGAGGACCTTGCCGGCATCTTCCAGTCCCTGGTGATCGTGTTCTCCGGGTCCTTCATCATCTTCAAGGCGGCGCAAGCCTTCGTCCGCAAGAGTGTTATCTCTTATTCATTTCTCGATATTTTCATAATGTGCCTGTCGCTCGTTTTCAGTTTCGTCATCTCCACCGTTCTCCTGCGGATCGGGAGGCGCACCGGCTCGAACGCGCTCAAGGCGGACGCCCTTCATTACACAAGCGACCTTTACTCGAACACGGGGGCGATCATCGCTATAGTATTAACCTATTACACGAGTATCGCCCTCTTTGACCTCATTTTCGCCGTCATCATCGGTTTCATAATCATCTTCTCGGCAGTGAAGATATTCAGAAGCAGCATCTCCGGTATCATGGATGCCCGTATTTCCGAT
The DNA here is from genome assembly GCA_963816115.1 of uncultured delta proteobacterium. Classification (GTDB taxonomy): domain Bacteria; phylum Desulfobacterota; class Syntrophorhabdia; order Syntrophorhabdales; family Syntrophorhabdaceae; genus Delta-02. The sequence continues at coordinate 113,945 of CAWFIZ010000004.1, forward strand.
GAGATAGAACGCGACATAAGGGAGATCATCGACAGGATATCCTTTCCTGCGGCCGGTTTCCACAAGCTGCGCACGCGTTACTCGGGAAGCAGGAAGTATATCGACTTCCATCTCCTGGCGTGCAGAAAGCTTCATATAGACGAAGCGCACGCCCTTGCCCACAATATCGAGAACGAGATCAAGGTCAAGATATCCCCTGTCGATGTCATTGTCCACATGGAACCATGCGAGAACGAATGCGACCTCACCGAGATAACCTGCGTCCTTATGAAAAAACAAAGGCAAGGTGATAGGTAATAGGCCATCACCTGATATCAGGATCTGTGGGCGACATCTGCCGGATCAGCCGATGATAATGAAATGCATGACGAAATTGCCGCCTTCCCTGCCATCCTTGTTGCCATCGAGTCGGGTACCCTTTTTTGTTCTGATGCTGTCTGTCAGGGTGAGGGTGAATTTACAATCCGGCGTGTATTTGCAAAGGTTCTGGTCTCTACTGACCGCCCTGCCGTCGCTCTTCCAGATGAATTCCCGGTCATTCACCCAGGTGATCCGGCCGCGCGCGTTGGCAGCTTTCGGGAAATCGAACCGCACCGTGGAACCGGCGATGACCGTGCTGCGGTCCACATCGGCATTGAGGAAATAGACCGTCACCATGATCTGCCCTGTCTGCTTGTCAAACTGCCAATCAACCTCACGGTATGGACGCAGCACCTGCAACAGCTCGATACCTGCATCCTTTATCGTTCCCGGCACCTTGCCCGGCTTCACCGGACCTGTATTGACGGGGCCCGCTTTCCCCGGTACTGTTTCCGCGGCCAGTGCAATTCCTCCAATGAGCAATACGATTACCAACGCAATTGAAAAGCATTTCATCCTTACCCCCTTACGACAGTCATTTTTTTTGAAGACATTATACGCGATGTTGATCGATATGCAAAAAGATTTCCTCAGGAAAATATAATGTTCCCCCGGAAGTTTTAATCAAGCAGCAGGCTGACCCTGGTGATGCCGTCGGGCAATTTGGTGGACTTAAACCCCATTTTTTTGCTCAGGTCCAGCATCTTATTATTCTCCGAGAGCACGATCCCGTAAATCTCGTGAAGGCCCTTGTCCTGTGCGAGCCCGATGGTGACATCGAGGAGCTTTTCCCCAAGGCCCTGTTTTTGAAAATCGTCAGAGACGAGAAGGGCGAATTGGCCGCTTCCCGTGTCAGGTTCGACGATGAGCCGTCCGCCGCCGATGATCCTCTTTTTGTCGCCTTCCTTCAATTCGGCGGCAATGGCTATTTCCCTGTCATAATCCACGTTGCAGAAATGCATGAGCATCCTGTGGTCGATCTCCATGATCACAAAAAACCTCACCCTCAGCGTTTCTTCGGACAGGGTAGACATCATTTCCTTTATCAGGGGCTCATCTTCAGCCCTGATGGGCCTCAAAAGCACGTCCCGGCCGTCACGGATCTTCCAGGGCATTATATACCTGGACGGGTAAGGCATGATGGCAAGGTGCGGATATTGAACGATGCCCTTTTGATAACCGCTATCAACCTGGATCGCTGCGTTTCTTGCATACACCCTGTCGTCGGACATCACGACAGCTTCAATCTCTATCTCGCCGATCTCCGGAAAATCGGCGACAAGGTTGGAAAAATTCACCAGGAACTCCGCCATGTGCCTCATGACAGGCTTATCGGCTGAATAGAATTCTGCCTCGTCCATCAAATACCTTGCCAGGACCTGGTTCAGCGGGGGCAATCCGACGGCAAAACCGGTGCGATAGTTCTTTTTACCGTTCATGGATATAAAAAGGATAACGGTCTTGAAATCAATATCTCTCATCGATCTCAATGCCCATTCGTCAAGGGGATGTTCCGGTGCCGCGGCCTTCTCTTCCGGGGCAGATCTTCTGAAGACAGGGATACCGTAATTCTCGAGAAAACCGGCAGCTTCCTCTCCGGCAAGGACCTCTTTATTCTCTTTAATGGCGTTGCGAATGATGGCCTTCAAGTGGTTTGTCGATCTCATTCTATTTTCAGGGAGCTCTTCCGGTGTCTCATTCAGAAGTTCGATGTTCCTCCGGTAACTGAACATGTACATATACGCCCTGACAGCGTCTTCCGGTGTCTCGTAGACTGGTATATTGGCCTCTTTCAGGGTTTTTATACCCTCACGCGAGTATTGGCCGCCCATCCATACCGCAACGAGCGGTTTGGCCTTCTTCAAGGCCAGGCCCGCCACCTGCCTGGCCAGATCTCCCGGGTCACAATGAGAAGAAGGCGCGTATACGATGAGGACGCCGTCCGCCCCGTCGTCGTTCACGCAAATATCTATCGCTCCCATGTATCTTTCGATCGCCGCATCTCCGGACAGATCAACGGGATTGTTCCTGTTCCAGGGATGCGCCATTATCCGGTCAAACATTTCCATGCTTTTTTCAGAGAATCGTGCAAGCTGCCCTTTCTGCTGCGCAAGGATATCGCAGGCGATGATGCCGATACCGCCCGAATTGGTCACAACGGCAAGCCTGGGCCCTCTGGGGAGGGATCTCGAAACAAGGACCTTGGCGGTATCAAAAAAATCCTCCGTCTCCTTTGCCCTTACTATACCTACGCGCCTGAACGCGGCGTCATAGACCATGTCGTTCCCTGTTTCCAGGCCCGTATGGGAGAACAACGCCTCTGTGCTCTGCGGATATCTGCCCGGTTTTAAAACAACAATAGGTTTGTTTCGTGCGAAAAAACGTGAAGCGCTTAAGAATTTTTTTGTATCTTTTATGTGTTCCATGTAGAGCATTATGCTTTTTGTGAAATAGTCCTCCTGGAGAAAATCGATGAGATCGGCAAAATCAACATCTACCATAGAACCGAGAGACGCAAACATGCTGAAACCGATGTGGTTATCTACGCCCCAGTAGAGCATTGCGTTTCCCATGGTGCCGCTCTGAGAGATGAAGGCTATGCTTCCCGGAACAGGGTCCACTTTAAGGAAGGTGGCGTTAAGGCTATTGTTCGGCAGTATAATGCCGTTACTGTCCGGGCCTATTACCCTCATGCCGTAATTTTTCCTTATCTCCCATATCCCCTTCTCAAACTTCTTTCTCTCCTCCGGGGCAGTTCGAGGACCTGAGGATATGATGATCGCCCCTTCCACCCCTTTTTTGCCGCACTCCTCAGTCGCGGGGAAAACCAGTTCATCGGGTGCGACAATGACGGCAAGGTCGATGTGCTCGTTGATATCGGAAACGGAGGGATGGCAATCCAGGTGGAGCACCTTGCTCTTGCCCGGGTTGACCGGGAAGACCGCCCTCCCACCCGAAGAGAGCAGGTTGTCGAGTATCGATCTTTCTACAGAACCCTCACGGTCGTCTGCGCCGATGAGGGCAACGGTTTTGGGATCAAGCATTTTTTTCAGGTCACCCATGGTTGCTCCACTTGTTTTTCCACCATTTTCCTGCAATTTCAAATATTTTACAAGGGAGAATCCATACGATCGCAAAAGCGTCCCTCGAACAATTGGTCCTGCACTAAGAGTTGACACAGTTCGGTTCCTTTATTATAATGGCTGAACGGGATCAGGAAAGTTTTGCGATCTTCACTCACCGTTGGTTTATCCTTGATCTTTATGGGCCCGTGAAAATATAATACGCATTTTTTTGATCTTCCAAGGGGGATATGAAAGACCTGGATAAAAAGAAAGAACAGCTTGCGAGCGAACCAGCAGCGCTTCAGGAGAACTATGTACGTGACCGGGTGAGCGGCCTTGCTCCTGACCGCATCTCGAACACCATTGTGTCCTTTTTTTCTTTCTTTGGCGCAGGAACTCTTCGCGCACTGGGCAATTTAGGTGCAATAGCCGTCTTCTTTTCCCTTGCGTTTGTCAATATCTTCCGGCGAAAACAGCTCCGGGAGATCGTGAACCAGATCTATTATATCGGTGCCAAGTCGTCCCTTATTGTTATGCTGGTGGGTCTTTTCACCGGTATGGTGCTCGGCCTGCAGCTTTTCTACACCCTGGTCAAGTTTGGCTCCGTAGGGGCCCTCGGGTCTGCCATTTCCCTCTCCCTTGTGAGGGAAATGGGGCCTGTCCTCACGGCCATCATGATCGCGGCGCGGGCCGGCTCCGGCATGGCCGCGGAGATCGGGATCCTTCGCAATCTCGGAGCAGATCGATGCGCTGTACACGATGGGGGTCGATCCCGTACGGTATCTCGTCAGCCCGAGAATCGCCGCCTCGATCATCAGTTTTCCCCTGCTTACCGCTTTTTTTGATCTAATCGGCATCATCGGAGGATACCTGACCGGTGTTCTGCTGCTCGGAACAAACGGGGGCACGTATTTTTACCGTGTACAATCCTCCTTGAGCATGGTGGATATCCGGGGAGGTTTTATAAAGTCCCTTGTATTCGGCGCGATCGTCTCCTGCATCTGCTGCTTCCAGGGCTATTTCTGCCATATGAGGACCGACGGTTACGGCGCCAAGGCTGTGGGCCTTGCGACTGTATCGGCCGTCGTGCTCTCATGCGTTATGATCCTCATTGCGGATTACGTGGTAACTTCATTCCTTATGTAAGGATGGTCATGGAAACACCTTTGATAGAATTCAAGAACGTGACAAAGCGGTTCGGTGAAAAGACCGTGCTCGACAATATCAACCTCAGCATCTATGAAAACCAGATTACCACGATCATCGGAAAGAGCGGTACCGGAAAAAGCGTGCTCCTCAAACATATCATCGGGCTCCTCAAACCGGATGAAGGCTCTATCCTCTTTCAGGGAAAGCCCGTCAACAAAATGAAAAAGAACGAATGGGAGGCGTACAGGAGCCAGATGGCCTACCTGTTCCAGAACAACGCGCTCCTTGACTCGATGACGGTCCTGGACAATGTGGCCTTTCCCCTTCGGCAGACGACCAATTTCAGCAAAGCAGAGATCGAAAAACGGGCACTGAAAAGGATCGAGGACCTGGAGCTTACCGAAGCGATCCGGAAGTTCCCGTCGGAGCTCTCGGGCGGGATGCAGAAACGGGTGGCCCTGGCGCGCGCCCTGGTGACGGACCCGAAGATCGTTCTCTTTGACGAGCCGACCACGGGTCAGGACCCCATCCGGAAGAACATGATCCTGAGCATGATCATCCATTACAGGAGAAAGTTCGGGTTTACCGCCATCATGATCAGCCATGACATTCCCGATGTTTTCTTTATTTCAGACCGGATCGTCATCCTCTGGGAGGGAACGGTCGGCTTCGAGGGGACTTACGAAGAGGCCGTCAGGCTGAAGCTTCCCATGATCGATGAGTTCCTCCGCAGCCTTGAAGGGTTCCAGGACGAACTGACGGGCCTGCTTTCAAGGGAGGCTTTCAGGGTGCACTATGCGGCAATGCTGGGGGGAACAGCCACGGTAGCAGCCTTTTCGGCGGCCCTTTTCAGCGTTCGGCTAAATCTGCTGCACGAGGCCCTGGGGCCGCAGGCTGCAGTGGAGGTCCTGAAGAGCGCTCGGCGAATATACCAACAGGCGTTTCAAACCCATCGGGGGGTTCTCTGCCCGTCACAGCAGGGATGAGATCCTGACGATATTTCCTCACAAGAGCATTGATGAGGCGCGGCAACTGGTAGCGGACTTTGCGCAAGAACTGAAACAGGAGGCCATAGACCACATTCAGAACATTGCAACAGCAAAGATAGGTACGGCAACATGTTTTGACATCTACATCCGTGCCGGGGTCACAGAGGTCTCTCCTACGATGACACCATCGATCAGATAATCGACAAAGCCCGGGCAAATCAAGAGATCGTTGCAACACACCGATGCGGTTCTGGAGGTAACGAGCAATGAAAAAATATTCCATGGAAACGACGGTGGGGATCTTCGTGGTGATCGGCCTTATATGCGTGGGTTATATGACCGTGAAACTCGGCAAGGTTTCGCTCTTTGGAGATGACACCTACCCGCTTTATGCCCGGTTTGCCTCGGTCTCCGGACTGAGGGTCGGCAGTTCTGTCGAAATCTACGGGATCCAGGTGGGCAGTGTGACGAGCCTGGGCATCGACTCTGAGAGACAGATGGGGGTCGTCGGAATGAAGATCAATAAGGGGACAAAGGTATACGACGATGCGGCGGCAACCATTAAGAGTGCCGGACTCATCGGCGATAAATATGTAAAGATCGATCCGGGGGGGTCGGGTGAGGTCTCTGAAGCCGAAGGGGATGATCACCCAGACGTCTGTGCCGGCGGACATCGAAGACCTGATCGGCAAGTACGCCTTCGGGGACGTAAAAAAAGAACCCGAGCAAGGGCCCTGAAAAACCTACCAAGTGATCAAGGAGGATGCAGTGAGAAAAATGACTTGTCGGATTGATGATCCTTATAGTATCTGATGGTCCCGCTTTATGCATTTGCAGGTGCTCCTCTCGACACCGTGAAAACAAACGTGAACGACGTGCTCGATGTGCTCCGCGACCCAAAGCTCAAAGGGGAAGCGGGCAAAAAGATGAAAGAACAGAGAGTCGAGGCCGCCGCCGATAAGCTCTTTGATTACGTGGAACTTTCCAAGAGGACCCTGGGCCTGAACTGGAACAAGTTCACCACGGAGCAGCGAAAGGAATTTGTCGAGCTTTTCAGGACGATCCTAAGGATGCTTATGTCGATAAGATCACGGCCTACACTAATGAGCAGGTAAGCTTCACCAAAGAGGTGTCTCTTTCCGAAACTACGGTGGAGGTCCAGAGCACGGTCGTGTCGAAAGGGCGGCAGAAACACCCGTTTATTACAGGGTCATGAAGAAGGATAACGACTGGAAGGTATATGATGTGGTCATCGAAGGAGTGAGCCTCGATCAGCAACTACCGCACCCAGTTCCGGGAGATCCTCGGGAAACAATCCGCCGCCGGTGCTGATCGACTCCCTGCGTAAAAAGGTCGGGAAAAAATGAGGTGTCCGGATATGAAACTGCATCGCAAGGGGATAACTTTCTTCAGGTCTGTGTCGGGTTTCTTTCTTCTTCTTCTTTTGCTTCTTTGCTGTCCACCCCTTCACGCAGAATCCGATATTCCCGAAGCTAACATCGATACTGCCGTGAACGTTCCGGTAACTGAAAAGCAGGCGGGAGAGGCCGGGGACGTTCCTGTTGTCACCGCTCAGAACCCCCCCGTTGAACAAGCAGACGCGACCGGGAATGAGACCGGGGCCGCTCCAACCACCGTCGAAAAGAAACAACCCGATGAATATGGGGATGTGACAACAGAGGAAGCCGGCGCCGTGGAAGCGCCGCGCGTTGCCGACCCCATCAAACCCTGGAACGTGGCCATGTATCACTTCAACGATAAACTCTATTTCTGGGTATGGAAACCGGCTGCTACGGGCTATAAATATGCCGTGCCCGAAGCTTTCAGGGGCCTCATCGTCAACTTCTACGAAAACCTCAAGGCGCCTATTCGCATCGTGAACAATCTCCTGCAAGGGGAACCGGGGTACGCGGGGATCGAACTGGGCAATTTATTCATCAATTCCACCCTCGGCGTGGGAGGTTTGAAGAACTGCGCGAAAGAATGCTTCGGAATAAACGGCCGCTATGCGGATTTCGGCCAGACACTTGGCAAATATGGCGTCGGTTTCGGTTTCTATCTCGTACTGCCTTTTCTCGGTCCCTCCAGTGTCCGCGACGGGATCGGATCGCTTGTGGACTGGTCGCTGAGGCCCACAACGTGGGTCAGCCCTGATTTTTTCAGCATCGAAAGCCTGGGGTTCTACACCCATGAAAGGATCAATACCACCTCCTTCCACCTGGGCGAATACGAGGCGCTCAAGAACGCGGCCGTCGACCCGTACGTGGCCATGCGCGACATCTATATCCAGTACCGCAGGAACCTGATCGAGAAGCGTTAGCAACCCACGGAGCCGGGGATTACGGATCGAAAACGATAAGCAGTATTGCCGGGTCTTCGGTAGAGGCAATAAAAAAAGCCCCCCTGACATGGGAGGCTTTTTAAATGCAAAATGAAGTTCAGGTCTTACAGCTTGCGAACATTCTCGGCAGCAGGGCCCTTGGGACCCTGGACAACTTCGAAACTGACACGATCACCCTCGGCCAGTGATTTAAAACCTTCCCCCTGGATTGCGGAATGATGTACGAATACGTCCTTTCCACCGTCCTGCTCGATAAAACCGAACCCCTTTGAATCATTGAACCATTTAACTTTTCCTTCTGGCATACTTGTTCTCCTTTACGTTGGCTTTCTCTGCAAAAGCATTTACAATAACAATTATGAATAGTTCTTTCTGGAAATGCAAGATTATTCCATGTTTACCATCAGGTATTGATCGCAATCTGAAATGATCAAGCATTCATGGCTCTGCCGGGTTGTTGATGATCGCCGTCCACCAAGGGATAGGAGATCATAAGATCCGCTATATCTCCTTCTGTCTGAATATAATGGTCATAATCCATGGATTTATGTTGCCAGCATTGTGTTTTAAACTTATTCACGGTTGCGGATCACCACAAGAAATGGGGGCTTCATGAGAAACAACATGCCCGAAGTAACGGCGCGTCCAAAAGGGTTTCCAGGGTAACTTGCTTATTCCGGTACATCGCTATGGACACTCGAAGAAACTGGGTCCGCCTTCCGCTGCTTCTTTTTCGCAGCTGTCTTTCTCACGGGCATTTTCGCTTCCATTTTTTCAACCTTCGTTCCGAGGCCCGCAAGCTGCGCGGAAAGACGGCTGTCCACAATAACCTGCGTATCGTTGGCAATCATGGTCCTGAGTACCGTCAGCTGCCGATTTGCTTTATCGAGATGCTCCCTTGAATCCTGGACTGCTTTGCGCTCGACAAACAGGGTGATCTGTATGGCGAGTTCCTCGATGCTCTCTCTTGCTTTGATGAACTTCGCAATGCTTGTCATCTTTTACTCCCTTTTATATTGGTTCGCTGGTGGTCTGCAAGGAATCGAAAGGTGATTGTATCCCGTATCAGCCGACCCGCGAACAGCTGCGGTGGAAAGAGGGTGATGTCGACCGTACTCTATAGTATACTCTTTTCTTAGGGAAATGACACTAACGATCTCTTAAACCTGCCGGATCATGGCAGATAAGGCAGGGGAGGATCTATCGATCTCCGGTTGAAGCCTTTTCTGCGGTCAATCACTAACCTTTGATTTTCGGGCGCTGAGAAAGAGCCAGGTCAGGCCCAGGGTCGCGGAGATCAAAGAGGCCATGATAATACCGAGCCTGGCTTCTTCAAAGAACAAGGGATTGTCGGCAAACGCCAGCTGTTCTATAAAGAGGGACATAGTGAAACCGATCCCGCCGAGCCAGGCCGCTCCCATGATGTGGCGCCACTCGACGCCGCCGGGGAGTCTTGCAAGACCCAATCTCACGGCCAGCCAGGCAAAACACGAGATCCCGAAAAACTTCCCCAGGACCAACCCCAGAATGACCCCGAGCGTTACGGGTTGAATTATAACCTCCCGGAAGTGCATCGCAAACACATCCAGTCCCGCATTGGCCATGGCAAAGAGCGGGATAACCGCGAAGGTGACCCAGGGGGAAAGGTGGTGCTCCATCCGCTGCTGGGGGGACTGCACGGCGGATGATGCCTTTTCAAGACTCTCGGCGATGGTACTCATGCGGGCAATGCCCAGGGGCGCGCCTATCTCTTCGTGATTTACGGCCGCCGTATGAAAGGCATCCTTCATCTCATCAAGCCGTTTGTCAAACTGTTGCGGCGTATAGATCGGGCGCGCGGGGATCGCGAAGGCCAGGAGGACACCGGCCAGGGTTGCGTGTATCCCCGATTTCAGGAGGGCCAGCCACAGAAGGAGCCCCAGGATAGCGTAGGGCAAGGCGTGACGGATGCCCCCCCGGTTGAATAGGACCAGGACACCAAGCAGGCCGGCTGCAGCCCCCAGAAGCGTCATATCGATCTTCTGCGTGTAAAAAAGCGCGATGACCAGCACCGCGCCCAGGTCGTCCGCAATGGCCAGAGCGGTCAAAAAAATGATGAGATTCCTGGGAATTCGCCATGCCAGAAGAACAAGGATGCCCACGGAGAAGGCGATGTCCGTTGCCATCGGGACACCCCAGCCCGCAGCGGCCGGGCCGGAAGGATTGAACAGGAAGTAGATGAACGCCGGCGCAAGCATCCCCCCGATCGCCCCCGCGACCGGAAGAGCGGCATTGCGCAGGGAGGCCAGTTCCCCCACCATTATTTCACGTTTCAGTTCGAGACCGACGAGCAAAAAGAACAGGGCCATCAGGCCTTCATTCACCCATACATGAAGAGACAGTTCCAGACTCTGAGAACCCATCCCGATGCGGACGGGCGTCTCCCATAAATGCCGAAAGGCGTTTCCCCATGGTGAACTGGCCACGATCAAGGTCAGCAGCGTCATACACATGAGCACGATCCCGCCGGCAGTGGTTTGCCGGAGAAAACGCTCAAAAGGGCCAATGATCTTCCCGAAAAGGGGTTCGAGGGGATAATGGATGCTCTGTCATGGATCTTTGCTCCTGTAAACATCGGATTCGGAATTTGTCAGGTCGTGGCGTCGCGCGGCAAAACCGTAGAAAAACCTGGTGTTCTTATACCTTACAGATCAGGAAAATGCAAGCGGCGCCGGCTCAAGTTCCTTCCCCACGGAACTTTTTTGCCCTGACCGGTGTCATATACTATAGGCCCCGGAATAATGGCTATTACGGACCTCGATATAATAGTCATCACGGAGGAGGGGGACATGATCGCCATGGCGGCCGCTGACATCGAAGGTATGGGAAGCGCCCTTGCAGCCGTACAATGCTCTCGCCGGTTAAGGTGCCCCCCGGGTGCAGTTTTATAAAATTTTGCTAACGGCCGAATTGCCAGTTCAGATCATCGATGGCATCCACGACCATCCCTGTCCCTATCGCGATAAGAAGGATATCCTGGGCAACACGCACAAAACGGTGTTGCGGCGGCGGCGGGCCCAGCTGCACGAGGACGCTCTGCGGAAGACTGTAAAAGACGACATCTCTCGGCAGCGGCCGTCCGATCGCCCATTTCTTCGCCTGTCCGGGAGGCATGCAACCATTGTGCTTTTTGGCAAGACCTGGCGGGCAGTGGCCTTTTTTATACTGTTGCCCATAATAATCGTGAATGTAAACCCGCTGTTGTTCGGTGAAGTAGCGATGTCCCTTCCCATCAGGACCCTTTTTGTCGTGGGATTTCCCGCGGTCAGGCCCCCCCTTCCCATCATACCTTTCCTGCGTCTCTTTGGGCTTGTCCTTGTCTTGCTTGTCACCACCTGCCCAGGGCGGCTTCTTAGCCAGCACCGGACCGGCCGCAAGAACTCCGGCCAACAAAAGAACCAGCGCGAAAGTTATAAGCAAATAAAAGCGTTTCATGATTACCTCCCGTCGATATATAAGAATTTGCTTTTTACCGGTATCCCGAAGGTCCCTCCAATGCTTTTGGTCCACAATCAGCGGCGGCCACCCAAAGATCTTAAGGCGATCCAAGCATCGTTCTATTGATATCACCAGAGGGTATAAAGGTCAAATCTTTATCCTTGAATTGCCGGTCCCCTTTCCAAATACCAGATGCGTTGGTGAAGGTCTTCGTCATGTTCCAACGCGCCTGACGCCCCCCCCTGCCCTGCCCCTGCGTTCAAGATAAAATGTATGATTGCAGGACTTGACCACCAGGGTTAAGCCGACTAAGGTTCACCATCAACTGTGAAGGTGAACGTGTGTGCGCCTTCAATATTATCTTTCGGTTCATATTTAAAGACTTCCTTGGATTTGCGGTCATTAGTGGCGCGCCGAATCGTCACGCCCGGTTTGAATGCGGTCTTGTCGTCTATTTTCGTGAAGCGTATCACGACGCTATTCCTGCCTTTACGGAGGCCCTTTTCGATCAGTCCCGAGTAACTCCCGTTCAGGGTTGCCTTTTGTCCAACTTCATTGATCGTGACCTCTGTTTTGTAACCGTAAGAAGACACGTCAAGCACTCCTGAAATATCAGGAACCGAGGGCTGTTCGGGTGATTTCCGTACTTTCCCGTCGATCTCATGGGTTGGCGGAAGCTCAGATGGGTTGAATTCCGATTCCTTTCCATTCTTCTGGAACTTGGGACTGCCGATGTCCATTTCCCCGTCAACCTTCCACACATCGTTCTCTTTCACAAATTTAATGAACATAAAGGTGACCCGGGGCTTGTTGGAGGCGTCCTTCTCCTTCGAATCCTTTACATAGACAAGGCCGGCCGTTGGCCCATTCTCCATTAGTTTAACAAATTTAGCCTTCGATATGTCAGGGGCGTCCTCCGCTATGCTTTTGATCATGTCGGGCGTGAGAGACCGCCTGGCGTTGGCCAGGTTTTTCTTCATGGTGCCAAACCTGAATGAAGACATTGTCTTTTCGAGTTCAGCCTCTTTCCCTGACTTGCAGGCCTTCAGATAGCTGCTCCACGCTTGTTCCAATGTACTGCGGAGAGGTTTCTCTGCAGCAATACACTGGGAAAAAGCAACCAGCAAGATGGAGCATTGATAAAACGATCAAGGTTGTTCCATTTCTCATATCCCAATATCCTCCATTTCTGACGATTTTTTGGGCAGACTGTTCTTATTTTTCCTCATATCATCTGTCGATCGCCACTGCCGGCTCCATCATTCCAGATAGAACGACACCTTCGCCACATAAAAAGCTTCCGCACCGAAACGTTCGTAATCTTTTTCCTCCGTACTCATCTGGATCAAATACAGGAGATGTTTTTCACCCAGCACATATGCCTTGGTATCGTCCTTGACCTTAAAAGCGCACACTCTCGACAGGAATGCGGTGTTGTTGCTGCTGTAAGAAATTAAAATATCCTTGGTCGGGCCAAGTTTGGTGTCCTTCGTCTTTGACTGGACGGTCTTGAATTTTTGACCTTTCAGCATCAGCGGGATCTGTTTATCCAGATAATCAGCGGCGCTGATCTTTTTTGGAACCCCCGTAATATAAATAATTAACTGCGCCTTAATGTCTCCTTTTGTGTCGTGGTTCGGCGAATAAAGATTGAACAGGCCGATCTCCGCGAGAGAGCCATCCATGGGAAGCCGCGCCGGCTCCGCCACCTTCACGCCGTCCCAGTTCTTGTTCATGAGGATCGAAAAGTTAAAAAGCTTATTTTTGTGAATGTTATAGTTGAAGTTCACATAATTCTGCCGGATCAATTCCTTGCTGATACCGTCGAAATCAAATGAATATTGGACATTCACGGCCTTTCCTCCTTTGAGCTCGTTCGTCACGCCCGGCTTTTTTTCTTCCCTTGCACCGCAGTCCGTGAACGGTAAAAGGATCAGACAGAAGACCGCCAGGATGCATTGAACATATGGATGGTATCTCATGATTCGGCCCTCCATGATCTGCAGAATATGTTAACTGCTTCCTGTCTTCCCTGCCCGCCGGCCTGTCCCCAAAAGAGAACCCCATGGCGGGAAACTCTTATTTTACCGGTCAGGCGGTATATTATCGGAATAGCAACAATAAGCCGATCTGTCAACTGATATCTGGCAAGTAAAAAAAGGGGGGTGCGGATGCACACATGGGGTCTTCCGCTCTATCGCCCTTATATCACTCTGGCGGCCTTGAGGATCGATCTCGCCTTGCAGATAACGCTCCTCCATCGGCGCCATCATATCAGGCGGAGATCGTCGGCCTCCTTCACGAGTTCGTCCCTGAACTTTGGATGGGCAAGGCCAATGATGGCCAGGGCGCGGTCCCGCGTTGATTTCCCCTTCAGGTTGACGATCCCGTATTCAGTGGTTAGGTAGTGGCAGTCCATCCTCGGGGTCGTGATGCCGGCGCCCATGCCGAGTCTGGGCACGACCCTGGAAACGGTTCCGTTTTTTGCGGTGGCGTAGAAAGCAAGGATCGAGATCCCGCCCGGGGAGTTGTAGGCCCCGCGAACAAAATCAAGCTGCCCTCCGGTGCCGCTGAACTGAAAACCCTCGATCGTTTCAGCGTTGCATTGTCCCGTCAGGTCTACCTCGAGAATGGAATTGATGCTGACCATGTCGCTATTCCTTGCGATGTTGGAGGGATCCATGATGTACTCGGACGAATAGGTCTCCATGCTCGGGTTGTCGTGCATGAAGCTGTACATTTCCCTGGGCCCGAACGCCACAGAAAAGAGGTGCTTGCGGGTGTGGAAAGTCTTTTTGCTGCCCGTAACCACCCCCTTCTTGATGAGATCAACCATGCCTGGTACGAACAATTCCGAGTGAATGCCAAGATCCCTGTGCTCCGAAAGGGCCGCCGTGACGGCGTTGGGAATGCACCCGATACCAAGCTGAATACAGGCGCCGTTCCGTACCAGCTCCGCTATCCTTTTTCCGATCTCCACGTCCGCCGGTCTTATCTCCGGTTTGACCGGCTCGAGCAGCGGCACATGATTCTCCACCAGGGCGTCCACTTCCGACACGTGGATCATGGAATCACCGAAAACGCGAGGCACGTTTTCGTTTACTTCAAGAATGACCTTTTTCGATGCACGTGCGGCACCCGTGATGTAGGACGCAGCGCCAAAACTGAAAAAACCTGCCTTGTCCATGGGCGACACGGAGGCAACCGTTACACCCGCGTCCATGTGCTCCCGTATGAACCTCGGCACCTGGTGCAGGTATGCGGGCACATAGTAGGAAAGGCCCACCCGAACCAGGTTTCGTATAGCCCTGCTGATAAACCACGAGCAGGTCGTGATGCAATCGGCAAGATCGACGGCAAAGACGGTCTCAACGGCGTGTTTTTGAGGATTGAAGGAATATGTCGTGATCCGTCCCAGTTCGCCTGCCCGAACCTTATCAGCGATCGCCTTGAGGAGTGCCGGAGGTTCGGAGAAGTTTACCCCTATAACGATCGTGTCTCCGCTATTCACCAGGCCTGCAGCCTCGTCGGCCGTAACAAGTTTGCGCCTGTATTCCGCAAAGTATGTATCCATTTTTAAAGTGTTTGCCTCCTTACCGTATTCTACCATTGTGGCACATTTCATCGCCTTTTCAAGCAAAAACAGATCGATACCGCAGGAACTGTTCCGTCTTGTCATGGGGCCACACCGCCGGTCCCGCCAAATGACACGACCCTTGATATGACAACGGGAATGCAACGGATTGATAGGGGGAAACCTCAATGATATCAAGGTTATAAAAGCGTCCCCAGGGGGATTCGAACCCCCGCTGCCGGCGTGAAAGGCCGGTGTCCTGGACCAGGCTAGACGATGGGGACACATATGGGCCGTGAAGGACTTGAACCTTCGACTCTCTGCTTAAAAGGCAGATACTCTACCAGACTGAGTTAACGGCCCGAAACGTCCATTAAGATATGAAAATTTTCCCCTAAAGTCAAGGAGAATGAGTTTTTTCAACAGTCTTTCCGCAGTCTTCCATTGACTAGCCCTGACGGTCACTTTATAATATCTTCACAATGACGGGCAAGATCGAAGAATTCCTCATCGAGGACATCGGCATCGAGGACGTGACGACCAACTCCATCGTCCCCGCCGATCACCGCTCGGGAGCGAAGATCGTCGCCAAGGCGCAGGGCACCCTGGCCGGACAGGTCTTCGCAAAAGAGGTCTTCGCAATACTCGACAAGGACGTCACTTACACAGAGCTCAAAAAGGACGGCGATACCGTTCACCCGGGCGATACCGTCGCCGAGATACGGGGCCGCACACGAGCCATCCTGACAGGTGAGCGCCTCGCGCTCAATATCCTCCAGAGGCTCTCGGGGATTGCCACGTTGACGAGGAGCTTCGTCGACGCCGCGGGCGGGACGAAGGTCAGGATACTCGATACGCGCAAGACCACACCGGGGATGAGAAAGATGGAGAAATATGCCGTCACCATGGGCGGCGGCTTCAACCACCGGGGGAACCTCACGGAGATGGCCCTCATCAAGGAAAATCACATTGCCGTCGCCGGCTCCATCCAAAAGGCGGTGGAGATGGTGCGCAAGACCTCCGATGTCCCCGTCGAGGTAGAGGCCCGCAACATGGAAGAGCTGAGGCAGGCCCTCGCCGCGAATGCGGACCGCATCATGCTCGATAACTGGGACACTGCATCGATGGAGGGCGCCGTCGCTTTCACGGGCGGGCGGGTACCTCTCGAGGCCTCTGGGAACATGACCCTCGAGAGGGTAAAAGAAGCGGCCGCGACCGGTGTCGACCTCATATCCGTGGGCGCCCTTACCCATTCGGCGAAGGCCCTCGATATGAGCCTGCTGCATGAAGGAGTCAGCTGATAACCATGGAAACCACCCTGTCGAGAAAAGAGACCGTCGAACGGATCGCCGACGCTAAAAAGAAGCTGGGCAGGGACCTTGTCATCCTCGCCCATTATTACCAGAACATAGATATCGTGAGGTCCGCCGATTTCGTCGGCGATTCCCTCCAGCTCGCGCAGAGCGCCTCAAAACAGACCGACGCAAAATATATCGTCTTCTGCGCCGTGTCCTTCATGGCCGAGATGGCCCGCATGCTCTGCCGGCCGGACCAGAGGGTATTTCACCCGGAGCTCGCGGCAAAGTGCCCTCTGGCGGAAATGGCGGTCATTGAGGACGTGGAGCGCGCGTGGGCGGCCCTGCAGACGACGGGGAAAAGGTTCATCCCCGTGGTCTACGTCAACTCCAGGGCCGATCTGAAGGCATTCTGCGGCCGCAACGGCGGCTTCGTCTGCACCTCGGCGAACGCTAAAAAAGCGATGGAACACGTCCTGTCCCAAAACGCCGTGCCTTTTTTCTTTCCCGACGAGAACCTGGGGCGCAACACGGCACACACCATGGGCATCTCCGACGACGAGATGTTCCTCTGGGAACCTTACCAGGATATGTCCGGGGCCGGCATTGCCGACAAAAAGGTGATACTGTGGCGGGGCTTCTGCTACGTCCATGTCGCCTTTAAACCTTCCGATGTGGAAGAGGTCAAGAAGACCTACGGCGGCATCAACGTTATCGTGCATCCCGAATGCGTCCCCGGTGTGGTAAGGCTCTCCGACCATGTGGGGTCGACAAGCTTCATCAAGAACACCATTGAAGGCGCACCCGCAGGCTCCAGGTGGGCCATCGGCACGGAGATCAATTTCGTTAACCGCATCAGGGAGGACAATCCCGACAAGCTCATTGTGCCCCTCAAGGAATGGGGCTGCAGGGAAATGGCAAAGGTCACGCCGCTCAAGTTCCTTACCGTGCTGGAGAATCTCATCGAAGGCAGGTCCCAGCCGGAGGTCGCCGTTGACGCTGAGAACGCAAAATATGCTAAAATTGCCTTGGAAAGGATGCTTACAATAAGTTGAAGATGAAAAGCGACGAAAAACACTATTGCGATATACTGGTCATCGGCTCCGGCATAGCGGGACTTTCCTGCGCCATCACGGCAGCCGAACTGGGGCTTGACGTCATCCTCGTAACAAAAGAGGGCTCCATCGAGGAATCCAACACCTACTACGCCCAGGGGGGCATCGTGGCCCGCGGCCAGGACGATTCACCGGAACTCCTCATCGATGACATCATGCAGGCCGGCGACGGCATCTCGAACCTCGATGCCGTGAAGATCATCGCCTACGAAGGCCCCGGAATGGTCGAAGATTTCCTGATCAAGAAAATGGGCGTCTCCTTCTCGCGCTCCGGTGAGGATGAGTTCGAATTCGCCCGTGAAGGAAGCCACTCACGACGGAGGATACTCCACTCCAAGGATTCAACGGGTAAGGCCATTGAGACGGCCATCGTCGCAAAACTGCCGGAATATAAAAATATCCGGATCTTTCCCGGCTACACGGCGATCGACCTCCTGACCATACCGCACCACTCGACAAGCCCCCTCTCGCTCTACAAGGAACCCCAGTGCATCGGCGCCTATGTCCTCAACAACAAGACGCGAACATGTGGAAAGGGTCTTTTCCTCCTACACGGTACTCGCAACGGGCGGCCTCGGCAGGATCTATCTCCACACAACCAACCCTCCGATAGCAACGGGCGATGGTTTCGCCATGGCGGACCGGGCAGGAGCGCGGCTCATCAACATGGAATACATACAGTTCCATCCCACGACACTTTTCCACAAGGATGCCGACGGTTTTCTCATCTCCGAGGCGCTTCGCGGCGAAGGCGCCAAGCTCAAGACAAAGGACGGCGTCCCCTTCATGGACAAATATTCACCGCTGGGAGACCTGGCCCCGAGAGATGAGGTCTCACGGGCCATGTACGAGGAGATGATCAAGCGCGGCGATACTTATGTCTATCTCGACATCGCCTCCTACACGGAGATCAACGTCAAGAAGCGTTTTCCCATGATTTACCAGAGATGCCTTGCCCACGATATCGACATCCAGAAGGTCCCCATCCCCGTGGTCCCTGCCGCGCATTACAGCTGCGGCGGGATACAGGTTGACACCTGGGGAAAAACATCGCTCAGAAGCCTTTATGCCGTGGGAGAAGTGGCGGCAACCGGCCTTCACGGTGCCAACAGGCTTGCCTCAACGTCGCTTCTCGAAGGGCTCGTATGGGGCATTCGCTCGGCGAAGGACATTGCCGGCAGCTTTGACGGGAACCGGCCTTACAAAGAATCAGAAATACCGCCCTGGCAGTTCCCGGAACGCATTGAAGAGGTCGACCCCGCCCTTATCCAGCAGGACTGGGTGAGCATCAAATCGACGATGTGGAACTACGTCGGCATCATCCGCACCGTCAAGCGACTGGAACGCGCCCGCGCGGATATCGGCTACCTCAAAAGCAGGATCGATGATTTTTACCGCAGGGCCCATCTTGCCCCCATGGTCGTCAGCCTCCGCAACGGGGTACGTACGGCCCGCATTGTGGCCGAAGCGGCCTTGAAGAACAGAATAAGCCGCGGCGCGCATTTTATCCGCTGAAAAAAGATGGCTCGAATGGCTCGAACATCCCGGCGTTGCCGTGTTTTTCACTGCCGGCGTGGTACCCTTGTCGCCGCCATTTTTTGCACAGATTTGTTTTGCCTTCAACGCCTGTTTTAATTTAAAATGCACTGAAGTATCATAACCCATACGAGGAGGAGAACCGGCTTGAAAGCTACAGAAAAATCAAAACAGCAACCTATGGAAACAACACAAAAAGGAAAGGGAGGCCGGGATAAGTCCGAAACAAATTTCATGCTTGATTCCATGACCCTCATCAATAGATCCTACGTTTATGATTTCGCGAGCGAAGCCTACTGCCGGGACCATGGAAGGAGCAGAAAAGATATCATCGGCAATACGGTGGCAAATGTCTGGGGAGAAACAAGGTTCAAAAAAGTGATCAAGAAACACCTGGACCAATGTTTTGCCGGCAATGTGGTACGTTACGAAAACTGGCTGGAGTTTCCCGGGCAGGAGTCCAGATACTACCGCGTATCCTATTCCCCCTACTTCAGCGAAGGCGGTCTCGTCACCCACGTAGTTGTGGCCTCTCAGGACATCACCGACCTCAAGAAGGAAGAAGAGTCCATAGAAAAGAGCGAACTCAGCTTCAGGTCGATCCTGAAGAACATGCACTACGGGGTCTTCACCTTTGACACAGAGGGGCGTTTTACGTTCGTGAATGATGTGGTGATTGAGAGATCGGGGTATCCGCGGGAATGGTATACAGGGAAAAGCTTGTTTGACGTGGTCCGGCCGCAGGAGAGGGAGAGCGTTGAGAGGCATTTCAAAGCAACCGTGCGGGGGGAGGAAGAGGTCTCTCCCTACGAATTCTCCTTCCAGAAGGCGGCAAAAGACATAGCGTGGGTGCAAATCAGCACGACGGCCATAAAGGAGAAGGGGCGCATAGTCGAAGTGCTGGGCGTCATCCTGGATATCACGAAACGAGTAAAATATGAACAGGCCCTTAAAGAGAGCGAAAAGAAGTACAGGACACTTTTTGAAGACTCAATGGATGCCATATTCATCACCGACAGCGATGGGTGCCTCACCGATGTGAACCGATCTTTTCTGAAACTCTTCGGTTATATGAAGGAGGAGATAAAAGGGCTGCGCGCAATCGACACGTACGTGAAGCGGGAAGATTGCATAATGTACATGAAGGCGATCGAAGAACAGGGTTTTATCGAAGACTTCAAAGTGAAGTTGAAGAAAAAGGACGGAACGGTAATGGCCTGCCTGCTCAACGGGACACCGCTGCGGGGCCCTGATGGGACGATCAACGGCTACCAGGGCATCGCGAGAGATGTAAGGGCAAGAAATAGCAGATAGCCTTACGGGGCATCGGCGCGCCGGTAAATTATTAAAATATTTTCATCGGTTAGCGGTGTCCGCTGCCTCCCGGACCTCGGGCAGACCTACCGTGAAGACGCCTTCGTGATATCGCCCATCATCGAGATAAATGCTGCAAGGTTCGCTTCCTCGCGGGCTTTCGCGTCGGTGAAGTAGGTGACCCTGAGCTTCAGGAAAAGGCCGCCGTATCCGGTCAGGTAGAGATGGGATATGAGTTTTATGTTGTTCTGTTCGTAAGTGAGAATGCTGTGGAGAAATTTGAGGCCGCCGACAGGTACGGTCTCTTTCTTGATGACCATTGAGACGTTCTTATATGTGCCCTGTTTTTCCATGGAATAGATATCGGTGATCGCCTGTTCGAACTCGTCTGTCACGACGGGAGACGAAACGCCGTTTGGAATGGGGCCTTTCTGCAGATCGTAGAGAAAGATGTCGGCCCTTATCGTCCCCGTACGGTAGGAAACACCCGTTCCAAGACCGGCATAAAGCGGCTCGTAATCCGTTGTCTTGACAAGCTTCATGCTGCCGACTGGATCGGAGAAAACAAGGCCCGTTTTCGGGTGACGGTAAGGTTCAGCTGAAGCGATGCCCGCCGCCATGACCATGGTAACCGCGAAAATGATCATCAATAATATTGCCGAAGCGTTCTTCTTTGTCTTCATTGCGTCACCTCACAAGATGATATGATACGGCCTGCGTCATTTTGCCGCGCCGGCTGCATCGGGATCGTTATCTTCTCTGTAACGGGCCAGTTCCTGTCTGAGCCTCGCGATGAATTCGCCCGGGTTCGCCACCGCCTTGAATACCATCCATTGGCCGTCGGACTGCACGATAGTGATCTTCCCGAAACTCAGCACCCTGCCAAGGGGAGGCTGATGGATATCGGTGTAAGTGATCAGGGCATAGGGAGACTCATAGAGGCGCTTGAAGGGGAAACCGGTCCTTACGGTCAGTTTATTAGCGGTGATCGTCAGTTCTGAGAATAGCACGTTGCAGACCGAGGCGGCCCCCCATATGACGGCGGCGGCGGCGATCACAAGGGCGGGAATGGGCCGCACCCTGAATATTATCAATCCGATCATAAAAAGTGCCGCGGGGCCAAGAAGAGAGACCCAGTGAATCGTGGTCCGGAACAGGACCGGTTCTGTCTCCCGGGCAGCCTGTTGCAACTGTTTCATTGTTGTTTCTTCCCCCGTTGAACCTTCCATAAATGATTTATACGATAACACAATCCTGTGGTTTTTTCTATCGGGGAACCCTTAAGCGCTCAAGCTGTTCGAGCGGTTCGAACTGTCTTCAGGCGCAGTCGCCGGGGTCGCCTTTTATTTTCGCGAGCGCGTGCGGGATCGCCCTGATGACGAAACCGAGGCATTCGGCGGCGGCCTTTTCACTGCCGGGCAGGTTGATTATGATGCTCCGGTTACGGATACCGCAGACGGCGCGGGAGATGATGGCGTGGGGGGTGATCTTATAGCTTTCGGCACGCATTATCTCGGCAAAACCGGGAAGCTCGCGGTCTATGACGGCACGCGTTGCCTCCGGGGTCACGTCGCGGGGCGACACGCCCGTCCCTCCCGTTGTTACAACAAGATCGATGCCCTTTCCGTCAATGGCGTGGGTGATCGCCCCGGCGATGCGGTCCTCTTCGTCGGGTACGATAATGATATCGGCGACGATAAACTCCTGCTCCAGGGCCCTCTTGAGGGCGGGGCCGCTCGTATCGACACGCTCTCCCAATGCCCCCTTATCGCTGACGGTTATGACCTGCGCGCGGTATCTCATTGCAGCACCTCGAATTCATCGCCCACGGAAACCTCCCCGTCGGTAAGGACCTCGGCGAAGATGCCCTCGCGGGGCATGACGCAGTCCCCTACCGCCTGGAAGATGGCGCAGCGCGTGTGGCATTCCTTGCCGATCTGGGTCACGCGGAGCACTACGCCGCGTCCCGTCCTGAGCGTTGTTCCCACCGGCAGTTCGTGAAGGATGACCCCTTCGGTGGTCAGGTTCTCGGCAAAATCACCGTAGTACACATCAAGGCCCTTCGCGCGGATCTTCTCCACGCTTTCTCTCGCGAGGAGGCTCACCTGGCGGTGCATGAACCCCGCGTGTGCGTCGCCTGCCAGGCCTTTGTCCTTAAGGAGGTGGCACGTTCCAACATTTTGCTTCTTCTCACCCTTTGCTTCGCTTATATTGACGGAGATGATCTTTCCCTTCACGTTCACCTTCTTACGAATCTTTCCTTCTGTACCGCCCGCTCTTTCCCCCGCTCTTTTCAAGCAGATAGAACGGACCGAGCTCGATCCCTTTATCGACGGCCTTGCACATGTCGTAGATGGTGAGGCCGACGACCATGGCGCAGGTAAGCGCCTCCATCTCGACACCCGTTTGCCCCTTCGTCCTCACCGTCGAGGTGATCTCAACGGTGTGCTTCTTGTCGTCAAAGGAGTAACCGACATCGATATGGGTAATGGACAGCGGGTGGCACAACGGTATCACGTCGTGCGTCCTTTTCGCCGCCATGATGCCGGCGATCTTTGCCACGGTAAATATGTCCCCCTTGGGCCCGTGCCCTTTTCTGACAAGGGCATAGGTTTCCTTCGACATCCTGACCTTCCCCAGGGCGATGGCCTCCCGCTCGGTCTTTTCTCTTCTCGGTGATATCCACCATACGTGCGTTGCCCTTACTGTCGATATGGCTAAGCTTTGCCACCGTTCATCCTCCTATATTCCTCAAACTCCTCTGGCACTTTCGTATCATTCCCATTTCCAGTTTCTTCTCCGGTTTTACCTTCACCACGCCGCGGACGAACTCCTTGATCTCTTCATCGCTTTTGCCCGACCTTATAAGCGTCTTCACGTCATATTCCACATCGGAAAAGAGACAGGGCCTTATCATGCCGCTTGATGTGAGCCTGATGCGGTTGCACTCGGCACAGATATGGGTGGAAACGGGGCTGATGAAACCGATCCTGCCTGAACCGCCTCCGATGTCATACACCTTTGCCGGGCCCTTATCGGACCTTTCCGATGGAACAAGTTCGAATTTACTGCGGATGGTCTCTTCGATCTGCCCCGACGTGATTATCTCGGTGCTCTTCCAAAGGGAACTGTCACCAAAAGGCATGAACTCGATGAACCTCACCTCATGGTCCCACTTCCTTGCAACACGGACGAAATCAAGTATCTCATCGTCGTTGAAATCTTTGATTATAACGGTGTTTATCTTTATCGGATTCATGCCGCTGTATATGGCGCGTTCAATGCTCATGAGCACCTCGTCGAATACATCGACACCGGTGATGAAGGCAAACCTGTCCCTTCTCAGCGTATCAAGGCTGATATTGACCCGCTTGAGCCCGGCCTCTTTCAGTTCCTGTATCCTGGCCCCGAGAAGGACCGCGTTCGTGGTGAGGCTTATGTCGGCTATCCCCCGGATACCGGCAAGCTCCTTCAGGAGGTACGGCAGGCCTTTTCTCGCGAGCGGCTCCCCGCCGGTAAGGCGCACCTTCTTCACGCCCAGCGGGGCGCATATCTTCACGAACCGGATGATCTCTTCGTAGGAAAGGACCTCGGTGTGGGGGATAAAAGGGAAGTCCCCGTCCACACAATACCGGCACCTCAGGTTGCACCTGTCGGTGACGGAGATACGGACATAGTCAATGGTCCTGTTGTAATCGTCAATGAGCATAGATATTCTTTACGCGCCCTTTGCTGACGGAGGGGAAACATATTTTACATTCCCCGTCTCGGCCGTGTTGTAACCTCCCATGTCTTCAAGCCTTCCTTTAAACTCCCGGGACGTCAGGGTGTCCATCAGCACCATGAACCGCTTGTCACCGGCATGATCTTCGGTAACTATAAGGTCATATTCTTCTTCGGCAAGGGGGATGAAATCGAGTGAGAATGCCCGCGCCACAGAATAGATGCCGATCCCCGCATCTGCGATGGATTCTTTCACCAGGATCCCGACTGCAGTATGTGAAGACTCCTCTCTATCATACCCGCTGATGGCGCTTTTTTCAATACCTTGCCTCGCAAGCATGAGGTCGAAGAGTATGCGTGTACCGGAACCGAACTGCCTGTTTACAAAGCGCAGACCCGGCTGAGCAAGGTCTTCTATGCCCTTTATCGACCGGGGGTTCCCCCGCCGGACCATGATGCCCTGCTGCCTCCTGGCGATATGGATAAGCCTTAAGGGAACATCGGCAAGGTATTTATTGATCACCGGTATATTGTACGTCTCACCGTCCTCATCCAGTATATGGGTGGTGGCAAGATGCGCCACACCCCTCTTGACAGCGAGTATCCCGCTTAAGCTCCCCGTATGGGTCGAGATGAGGTCGATGCCTGGATAACGGGCCTTTACGATATCACGGGCCACGTCAAGGGAAAGGTCGTGGCTGCCGATGATGTGGATACGCGCGGCGATCTCCCCCTCCGGTCGAAACAGCTCACAGGGGACCTCTTCGCCCTCGGAAAAACCTTCGACGTGCTCGGGAACGCGAATGATGCCGTCGGCGCGGGCCATGGAAGAAAAGATACTTGCACCGCGGGGCAGCGGGATGGCATAATGCACACCGAGGTTCCTGACCAGGTTGACCCTGATGATCTCTTCGATACCGATCCGGGACGGCACCTTGTAGGCCGCCACGCATGGCACGCTCTTCTTAAAGGACCTGACGTTCATGAGTTTCTCGCATAACGGTTTTACGAACTCCACAAAGTCAACGACAGCCGACACGGGATATCCCGGTATGCCGAAAACCGGCTTCCCCTCGACAATGCCGAACATGAGGGGCTTGCCGGGCATCATGGAGACACCGTGGAAGACCATCTCGCCCAGTTCCGAGATGACACTCCCGGTAAAATCTTCCGTTCCCGCGCTTGAACCGGCGTTTACCATCACCAGGTCGTATTCTTTAACGCCCTTCGAGACCGCCTTTGCCAGCTGCTCCCTTGTGGTAACGATCCCTGACACATCCGCTGCGCACCCCGTTTCGTCAGCGAGGCACCGCAGGGTGTAGGAATTGAAATCGATGAGCCGCGGCTCGCCTGCCGTATCGAGGGGCTGCCTGAAAATATCCACCAATTCCTTGCCCGTCGGGATGATAAGCGCCTTCGGCCTTGCGCGGACCGCCACTTCCGTCACACCCGAAGAGATGATCGTGCCTATATCGAAGACCGTTATCACATGGTTGACGGGAAGGAGCATGTCGCCTTCGATGACGTCCTCGCCGATCATACGCGCGTTCTGCCACATGTAGAGGGGTTTCCTGATCGTTACCGTCCCTTCCGTTTCCTCCACGTCCTCTATCATGATGACGGCATCGGTCCCCTTTGGCAGAAGGTCACCGGTGTTGACGAGAACGGCATCCGTGTCTTTCTTCAGTGCAAGGGGCCTTGAAAGGTCGGCGCCAACGGTCTTTTCGTGGAAAACGGCGAAGCCGTCCATTGCGGCACACAGGAAAGGAGGGTTGGAGGACCTGGCAAATACAGGCCGCGCCGTCACCCTGCCCTTGCACTCATGGGCCGGCAGGACCTCCTCGGCACCGGAGGGTTCGACGCGCTCGAGCATCATTCGCAGCGCCTCATCGCGAGGGAGAGTTCTCAGGTATCGCTTCACAGGTGATCACCCGGGTAAATGCCGTCTGTGCTATTCAAAAGAGAAGACCTCCACTGCCTCGCCCCTCTCCAGCCCCTCAAGGCCTTCGGGGACCACTATATATCCATGCGCGCCCGAAAGAGAGGATATGACCGAAGACTTCGCGAAAACGGGGGTGACCATGTGTGCGTCACCATCCTTTTCGAGCCTCACGCGAACATATTCTTCGATACCATAGGACGAAGGGACGTTCGTCGTGAGGGTCCCGCTCCAGGTCATGGTCCGGACCGGGTCCTCCCCGGCCATTCTTCTTATCATGGGAAGGACGAACCGCACCGTTACCATGGCGCAGGACACCGGGTGGCCGGGGAGCCCGAAGACGGGCTTTGCCGAAAAGGCGTCCGAAGATCGTGGGTTTGCCGGGTTTCACGTTGATGCCGTGAAATATGATCTCTCCGCCGAGCTTTTCTATGGAATCCGTGATGTAGTCCCGCTCACCCTTGGAGCTCCCGCCGGAGATGAGGGTCAGGTCATGCCCTCCTGTCGTCGCGAGCTTTTCGAGTTATGTCCCCGATATCGTCACGGGCAAGGCCGGCGAAGTCGACGTCGGCCCCGGCATGCCCGAGCAGGTGTGTCAGCGTATAACGGTTTATATCGCGCACTTTGCCGAAGGGCGGGCTTTCATCAACGGGAACGATCTCGTCACCCGATGAAAGGAGCGCGACCCGCGGCCTTTTAAAGACAATGAACGTCGAGGCCCCGACGGCGGCAAGCACGCCGGCGTCAAAGGGGGTGATCCTCTTTCCCCTCGGCACAACGACAGTGCCCGCGGCAACATCCTCGCCGGCATAAACTATGTTCTCGCCCCTGTGGACTGGCCTCGTAATTTCCACCTCACCATCCATGGCGCGGACATACTCCTGCATTACAACACCATCGGCGCCTTCGGGGACCATGGAGCCGGTGCTCACCAGCACACATGAACCCTCCCGTACGGAAACTTTCGCCTCTTCGCCGATCCTCACTTCACCCGACAGTTTGAGAAAAGAAGGGCTCGTCTCTTTCGCACCCTGCGTGTCCTTCGCGTTGACCGCGTAGCCGTCGACGAGTGAGCGCGAAAAGGCGGGGACTGCCTCACCGGCGGCGATATCTCCGGCGGCGACCCTGCCGGGGGCCCTGTCTATCCCGGCCGTTTCCGTCCCGATCTCTGCGGGGAAAGCCGCGATCACACCGTGCGCTTCTTTTGCTGTCACTGCTTTAAGGAATTCCATAGTCATCAATCAGACCTTTCGATCACGCTTATATTACCACAAAACGGTCTTCATTGCCTAGAAAGGGAACAACAAACGGAAAGGCGAGGACAAAAGGCTTGTTTCACGCACGTTCGTCCCTTCAGTCCTCCCTCGAGCCCACAGAGATACGCAGAGAGAAGCTTTCGCCCATTGCCCTCGAAGCCTTCCAAGGGTAATGGGCACTCCCGATCCTGCCCTGTCACTCGTACCCGGCAGGATGATAAGAGATTTTTTTATTCGCCGAAGGCGATGCGAGTGCGGCCTGATCCTGGCCGGCTCCGGGATCTGGCCGCAATCTTTTTCTCTAAGCATTTCTCGGTGAACTCCGCGGGCTCGAGCTAACCCGAAGGGAGAGCGGGCGTGAGACAGCTCATTTCTTTTGTTTATCATGTATTGCCCTCCATAGCCTATAACCTATGACCTATGACCTGTTCCTCATCTTTCTCGCTTGTGTAATCCCGGGAAAACAGGTATCATAATGTTTATGGAAAATATTGCAAAACGGATCATACTTGTCGATTTCGAGAATATCCAGCAGCTCGACTTTGAACACATCGATACAACGAACACAAACCTGGCTATCTTCGTCGGGAAATCCCAGAACAAGATCCCCTTCGCTCTGGTCGAAAAAGCACAGGCCTTCGGCGAACGTCTGGCGTGGGTCAAGATAGCAGGTGACGGCAAGAACAATCTCGACTTTCACCTCGCCTTCGAGTTGGGGAGGCTCTGCGAGAGGATGGAGCAGGGCATCGAGCTCATCATACTCTCAAAAGACAGCGGCTATGATTCGCTTATAAGGTACATTAACGAGCTCGGTATAAAGACACGAAGGATCGCAAACCCGGCGGAGCTCTCCGACAGCACCATAAAGCTCCCATCATCGAACTTCACCAACTATATCGCGAACAACCTCCGCAAGATCGACAACCAGAAGCGCCCCAGGACGAGAAGGACGCTGCAGAAACATATCGAGTCGCTGCTGCGCGACAAAGCAGGTGCCAGCGAAATTGACGCCATCCTTGAAGAGATGTTCATCAAGGGCCTCTTGAGCGAGATCAACAACCGCCTGAAATACACCTTCGAAACCCCCGAAGAAAAGGCCTGAAAGATAAAGAAGGCAAAACCGGAATAAATCTTTAAAAAATCCTTGCGGAACTGCGCGAAAGATTATAAAAATTGAACTCATGGCGCAATCTCGTCAGTACGCATATTTTCTCATCGTGATCAGTGTCGCCTTCAGTTCTTTCCTGGTGCGGCTCAACAATTACATGGTCAACATCTCGCTGCCCACCATCACCCGGTCCTTCGGCGTGACCTCCAGCGAAGCCTCCCAGATAGTCTCGTCCTATCTCCTTATCATTACAACCACGCTCCTGCTCTTCGGAAAGCTTGGCGACAGGATAGGGTTGAAACGGATCTTTATCTCGGGCTACGTCATTTTTACGCTGGGCTCATTGATGTGCGGGTGGTCGCATAATATCAACATGCTCATCGGCTCACGCTTCGTCCAGGGTATAGGCAGTTCCATGCTGCTCGCAGTGAGCTTCGCCATCATCTCCCATTTTCTCCCTCCCGGCAGGACAGGCTGGGCCTTCGGTATCACCTCCACCGCGTCCGCCCTCGGAGTGGCAACGGGTGCCCCCATCGGCGGGATCGTCACGGGCTATCTCTCGTGGAACTGGACATTCTTTATCAACGTACCCTTCGGCATTATTGCAGTGATCGTGGCAACAAAGTGCATACCCGACACCAACGCTGCTGATGCGGGGCACGTTGAGAAACGGCAGGGTCAGGGATTTGACTTTTTAGGCGCGATCCTGAGCTTCGCAGGGCTGGGGCTTCTTCTTTACGGTCTAAACAGGGGTGAAGACCACGGATGGCTCTCGCCCATTGTCATCGGCACTCTTTTATCCGGTCTCGTCCTCATCGGTCTTTTTATTCTCTGGGAAAAACGGCATGAAGACCCCCTTCTGGACATTGGCCTCTTTTTGAACCCCCGGTACACATTCGCCCTGGTCGCCACGTTCCTGGCCTATATGTTCTTATCGGGGAACGCCTTTCTAATACCATTCTACCTCGAGGTGGTCAAGGGGCTGAACGCCCAGACGGCCGGTATGTTGCTCCTTGTCTATTCCATCATCTACGTCTTTTTGTCCCCCGTGGCAGGCAGGCTCTCCGACAGGGTAGATCCCGTTCTTCTCTGCAGCATCGCCATGGTCTCGGCAACGCTCTGCGTCCTTGTTTTCTCCTTCACTCTCCGTCAGACGGGACTCACAACCGTTCTCGTCTATTTCATATGGCTCGCCCTCTCCTTCGTCCTTTTCTTCTCTCCCAACAACAACCAGGTCATGAATTGCGCGCCCCCGAACAAGAAGGGCGTCTCCTCCGGGCTCTTCAACACAACGTCAAATCTCGGCATGGTCTTTGGCGTCACCGTTATCGAAACGGTCTTCGCCGCAGCAGCATACGGCCCGGACGGCCACGCAACCCAGGCTTCCCTGAAAGGCATGTCAGTCGATACGGCCCTCAATGGTTTCCAGCACGCCTACCTGGCAGGCACCCTGTGCTGTCTGCTGGCCCTCGTCTTTTCGTTACTGGGAAAGTATAAGAAACGGGCTTAACTTCAGAATACAGTTCTTTATCTCACGCCCGCTCTCCCTTCGGATTCGCTCGAGCCCGCGGAGTTCGCCGAGAAATGCTTAGATAAAAAGATTGCGGCCATATCCCGGAGCCGGCCAGGATCAGGCCGCACTCGCATCGCCTCCGGCGAAATTAAACCTTTGCAATTGACGGTAAGGTTTATGCCTACCATTCATACAATTTTACGCAAGATATTGATGAAAGAATATTCTTATGCTATCCCGCTCGCCCAAGCGGAGAAGCGGGATCGAGAATGCCGCCTACCCTTGGCAGGCTTCGAGGGTAGGCGGCGGCAATGTCTTTCTCTGCGTAACTCCGCGAGCTCAAGAGAGGAGAGAAGCGACGAACGGGCGTGAGATAAGGGTTTTATCCTTTACCTTCTGTTCGGATCGCAGGACTCTACGTAGGATAGTATCTCCTGCCCCATCTCATCTACGATATTTATCTTCCCGTAATCGATTGGGACGTTGTTGAGATACTGCAGGAGCAGGGCGTCTCCAACGTGGGAAAACGGGAGGACGCCGGCGAAAAAGAAGCCCATGTCCTCCAGGCCTGTGCACGTCATCGCGATCAGGGGGTCCTGAAGGGAAAGGTATAGCGTTATCTGCTCTATCTTCTGATAACAGAGCTTTTTCAGTATCTCGTGCACCTGGGATATGATCTGTCTGCCGTAGTGCTTGACCTCAATTACGGCCCTGTTGTAGCCGGGAACGACATTGACGGTGACATTGCCGTTTCTTCCTCCGCCTCCGGCGGCACATTCAATGACAGTCCCGGAAAGCTCCTTTTCACCCCCGCCGAGGCGTATATTTTTTCGATCATCCCCCTGTGCCTGGCGGGAGGGAACAGCTCAATGTCGCCGTGATCGTCAACCGTCCTGTACCCGTAGGCAACGGATTCGCGCTGGGAAAGCTCCGTGTGTATGCCCTTGAAGGACCTGTCGGCCGGGATGAGGCCCGCGACGACGGCACAGCGCTTGAACCCCGCCTTCTGTCCCGCCTTCTGGGCATAGATATGGTTCGTCACCGCCTTGCTGAATATGCCCGCAAGACCGACGGCCCTCGCCTCATCGACAAGCTTCGTTATCATGACGCTCTGGCATCCCTGCCCTCTGAAGCCGGGTTCGACAACGGCCATGGCCGCTTCTGCTGCCCTGCTTTCCGCGTCGTCCCTGACGAGGGCAGCGTGACCTACCACGCGGCCCTCCGGTGTCACCGTGACGACGGAGATGACAGTGCCGTCGGCAATGCGCTGCGCCATTTTCTCCGGGTAATAGATCGTGTCTATGCCGTATGAATATCCGTATGCACGATAAAAGAGCTTCGACACATCGTAGACCTCCGACGGCCGTATAAGGCGTATGGAAAATTCCTTCTTTTCGGGCGTCCCTGCCATCTTGACAGGTTCCGGGAATGGGGCAAGCTCCGATCCCTCACGGATCTCCTGTATGTTCTTATAGGGCAGATACTTGACAAGATGGAGTTCCTTCCCTTCGCGGCCAAGGTTGTGAAAGAATATCTCGTCGACGCTCTTTTTTATCAGATACGAACCGAGGCCGGCATCGGGCGCGGCATCGAGGTCGGCCGGCGCCACATAATCAGGCACAAGGCTCGGTGAATAAGGCAGCCCCTTGTCCTTGATGATGATCCTGATCCCCGCGGTCATTGGTTGGAGGATAACCTGGTAGGTCGCCTTCTCACCGGGATCAAAGGCATGCTGCACCACGTTGACAACGGCCTCTTCGAGTGCAACGAGGACCATTGTCGTATCGCGCTCATTGAAGCCGCACCGTTTCAACACTTCCGACACAAAGGCCTGAATTGCCGGAAGATATGCAAGGTCGTTGGGAACGGTCAGGTTCGAACTTTCAACATAAGGCTCCATGATGTTTCCTTTCAACGTGTTATCACTTTGTCTTTAAGAAAATAAAAGGCTCTTCCCAGTCGAAAAGCGGCCCTTTCTCTTCGGACATTATTATTTTCATATGCTCCGGTCCAACCTCGCCGAGGATGATCTTTTCCTTTGCCACCTCGCCGGGGAGTATCTTCTTCGCCACAAGGTCGGAGAACCTGTCCGGCTTCGGCAGCCAGACCACGATCAGGTCCTTCTCTTTTTTGATCTTTGCGAAGAGGTAGCCCTGCGGCGCATCGCCTTTCTTCTCTTCATCCTGAATGTTAGCGAACTGCCACCGGCCTGATCCGAGGATAATGACGTCATATGATTTAAAGGTCATGTCCTTATCGTCTTCGATCCATGCGAGCTTCAGGACCCCGTTCTTTCCATCTTTCACCTTTATCATGACAGGGGCGCCCTGCTGGGTGATCCACGCGCCGTCCCATTCTGCCGGATCCAAAACAACGGGCGAATCACCGACAGGTTTTTTTGACATGACAACGGAGCATCCGCCGAGGAGAATGAAAAGGCAAAATAACACGGCGAACTTTTTCATCATTTCACGCCTCCCCTTTACGCTTTTTGAAACTATTGTAAACGATTTGCAAAACCTTTACAATAGAGACGGGTGATGGGTCATGGGGATGGGTTATGGGTCGTGGGTAGGGTCCTGATGTGCATGTGAATACGATATGAATTCAAATTGCGCCGGAAAAAACGTTCATGATGGGCTGCATATGAAAAATAAAGTAAGACGGCTTGGTTTTATCCCTGTCGCCCACCGGGGTGGCTGGCGGCACAGCAGCAGCAATTCTATGAGCTCGGCGATCTCGGGCTCGAGAGCGGCCGGGTGATCCGGGGGTGCGTCCTTGGATATCGCACGTTCGGCAGTCTCAACGACGCGCGATCGAACGCGGTGCTCTTCCCCACGTGGTTCGGAGGGACATCTCAAGAACTGCAGCCGCTCATAGGCCCCGGAAAGCTCGTTGACAGCTCGAAATATTTTGTCATCGCCGTCGACTCCTTCGGGAACGGGGTTTCGTCATCACCCTCAAATAGCAAGCTGCAACCGGGACAGTCATTTCCCGAGTTCTCCATCGGCGATATGGTCAGGGCACAGCACCGGCTGGTCACCGAAGGACTGGGCATCTCCCGCCTGCATGCGGTTGTCGGCATCTCTATGGGCGGCATGCAGACCTTTCACTGGATGGCCGCCTATCCCGATCTCATGAAAAAAGCGGTACCCATCGCGGGGACACCGAAGCTTACCTTTTATGACCTGCTGCTCTGGCAAACACAGCTGAAGGCGATCCAAACCGGGAAGAACGGTCAGGGATGGGACAAAAGGTCCGTGGATATCGTGGCGGGCATACACGCCATGGCCTCATATACGCCGGATCGTTTCGCCTCGACAAAGGGCCCCGAAGAACTCCCGTCCTACCTTGAGAGGGCGGGCAAAGACCTGGAGAAGTATGACCCCAACGACTGGGCGTGGCAATTGAAAGCAATTACCACGTACGACTTATACGCGGCCCACGGCACACCCGAGGAAATGGCAAAAAGGGTCCGGGCACAGGTTCTAGTCGTTCTTTCAACGCGGGACCACATGGTCAACCCGAAACCGTCCCGGGACCTCATCGGCCTCTTGAAGGCACAATCGCTTGAGCTTGACAGCAATTGCGGCCACTTCATATTCGAGTGTGAATTCGATAAGATCACATCCGCGGTCTCAGATTTTCTGGACAGATAAGGGTCTTAAGTTTCGATCATTTTCAGCTTATCTTCCATCTCTTTGCGGTCGGTGATGTCGCGGAGGTAGATGAGGGACGACGCTGCGCCCTTATACATGATCGGTGTGGCTGAAACCTCTATATAGACGATGGAACCATCTTTTCTTATGCCCTTGAACTCATACCGGGGAGGGGCCGCTTCTCCCCTCTGCCTCATGTGATTGATATTGAGGACCCGCTCCACGTCATCAGGATGGACGGTGAGGGTGATCCTCTCGTTCACCACTTCAGCGGTATTGCGGTAACCGAACATCTCGGCCAATCTCCGGTTCACGTACAAATAAAATTCTCCGCGGATGATAGCCACGCCGTCATTGGAGCTTTCGATGGCCGTTCGATACCGCTCTTCCGATTCCCTCAGGAGGTCCTCGGCAAGCTTCCTCTCCGTGATACCCCTGCCGACGAGAAGGATGGTGTTCTTGTCCTTCTGGGTAAAGGACGTTCCCGTCCACTCGATGAATATGACCGCTCCGTCGGAGCGGATCATCCTGACCTGGGCCGGCCGGTCAGTTCTTCCCTTGTGCTCGATCGCCTCAAAACATTGCTTGAGCAGTGAAACATCGGAACTATCTGCAAGCTCTTCCATCTGGCGGCCGATGAGGTCCCTGGGGTGTGTCAGGCCGAAGAGATTGTAAGCGGCGCTGTTGGCGAATATGATCCTTCCCTCGGTCATTGTAATGATAGCGTCAGGCAGGATCTCAATAAGCTGACGATAACGCTTCTCGCTTTCGAAGAGGGCCTCTTCGGCGCGCTTGCGCTCGGTCACGTCCTCGACAATTGATACCACCTTCGCTATCTTGCCTTTCTCATTCTTCAGCGGTGTGGTATTCACGCTCACATAGACCGTTGATCCATCCTTTTTTACCATCTTATACTGTTTGTTATAAGATGAGCCTTTTTTTATGACCTCTTTCAGCGTTTCGTAAGCCCTCGGAAAATGGCCGGGATGAAAGAGCGCGGCGATAGACCTGCCGACAACCTCTTCCCGGTCGTAACCGAGAACCTCTTCGATCTTCCTGTTGCAGTCGATGATCTTTCCCTTTTTGTCAACAGTGGCAATGAGGTTTGCCGCGGATTCGAAGATGGACCGGTAGTTCTCTTCGCTTGCCTTTAGTGCCTCTCCGCCCTTTTTGATCCTTTCCTCAAGCTTCCTGTGGTCCTTTAACAGGTCCAGAAGGTGTTCGACCTTGAGGGTCGTCATCTCCTCCTGTCCAATAGGGCCATTATCGCGGAAGAGAAAATTATCGTAGACATCGTCGCCGATGATAAGCGACGGATACGTGGCGAGGACACGAAAAAGCACCTCCGGCGACAGGCGGTTCATGCCATACATGAATACCATCAGGCATCTTTCGCGTAGAATGCCTTCCAGCCGGTCCAGTGCGGCGGGTGCGTAAGGGCCCGTCGACTCGACGTTACCGGGCCGACCGGTGACATCGATACCGATCCGTATGGAAGAATACCCCGGTGATGGGGCCACTTCCGTTTCCCCTGTAAAATTGCCGTTCAGCGCGGCCATGTCTTTCAGTATCTTTTCATAGGAATCATTTTCACTGTTCTCTATCTGGAGCTGACCCGTCTTTACGGCGTTGCCGATGTCGACCCCGGTCTCTTCCAATGCCGCCACCAGGCTGTCCGCACAATGATCGGCGGCAAAATAGATGATCTTTTCCTTTCTGTCCAATCCCTGGCGGATAAAGGAAACAGCGAAGTTGTTCGCCTCCGGATCGTTCTCATAGAGAAAACAGTGATAACTACCCGGTTTTAACGATCGTAATTTTAATAACTGTGGCTCACGTGTCATGTACGGCTCGCGCTTGCGCTTCTCTCCTGCATTGATATCGTTTTATCATATCATATTAAGTTTTTAATTAAAATATTGAATGATAACGGAAAGACAGGTTATAGGTTAGGTTATAGGTTATAGGTGATGGAGAAAAACCACAATGCTTTTTTATATTTATCTATGACTCTTTTTCTTTATCTTTTGCCTGAAACCTGAAACTTTGGAACCTGAAACTTTCTTTATCTCAGTATCCAGTGTACGGAGGCCCCGCACACGATCAAAAAAGCGGCCAAAGCGGTCAGGATCGTTTCCCATTCCCATCTGCCGATCTTTACGACCTCGTTCCAGTCGCAACCGGTGCAATAGAATACCTTCCGGCCGGCAAATTTGAGCAGCCAATCAACGGGGTGCAGCCTGTGCCTGCGTTTAACCTCGCCGCCGCATGCGGGGCACGAAAGCGATGTCAGGGCACACCTCAGGTAGAGAACACCCATATCGGATGTGACCCTGTTCGGATTATATTGCATTGTTTCCGGCAGATGTGTGTGGTCGGCAAAAAAATCGAGGTCTTTAAGCCCTTTGTGCTGCTCCTCAACGGATACGCGAAGACTTCCTTTTGGTTCTTTCAACGCCCTGACCTGCTCCATGGACACCCCCCAATAATTTTATTTGTCCATCTACGGAGAAGGCACTCACCCATTAAGTGAGTGTCTGTTAATAACTTTTTTATATAATGCCGAAGGCGGGATTTGAACCCGCACGAGTCTCCCCGCCACCCCCTCAAGATGGTGTGTCTGCCAATTCCACCACTTCGGCATTCATTTCTTTTCCTGCCCTGGCACATCCTGGGTCTGTACAGGGACGGGCACATTCTGCTGGGTCTGCACAGGGACGTTCTTTACGCTGCTTTCCCTGTGACTGTATGAATAGGCCAGGACCAGGCTTGTCAACATAAAAACGACCGCTGCTATCGTTGTCAGTTTTGTCATGAAACCTGACGACCCGGAACTCCCGAAGAGCGTCTGGCTGGACCCTCCGCCGAAAGCGGCGCCTATGTCAGACCCCCGCCCTGTCTGCAACAGGACCACAAGTATCAGGGCTATCGCTAAAATAACATGGATGATACCGACAACTATAATCATTTATTATTCTCCAATGCGCAGCTTATTATACCAAGAAAGTTCGCAGATTTCAAGGATGCACCGCCAACAAGTGCACCATTTATATTTTCCATGGCAATAAGTTCCCCAAAATTCTCTGCCGTGACGGAACCGCCATAGAGGATCCTCACGTTCCGGGAGGCGTCGCCATAGACCTCTCCCAGGACATTCCGTATAAAATGATGAACCTCTTCGGCCTCAATTGGGGTGGCGTTCTTTCCCGTGCCGATGGCCCAGACCGGTTCATAGGCAACGACGATATTATCAAGGCCCGGTATATTGGCCAGGGCCTTTTTGACCTGAATGCCCACCACGAACTCGGTGATGCCGGCCTCGCGCTCTTCTTCCGTTTCGCCCACACAGATAATGGGTTTCAACCCCGTCGCGAGACACTTTTTGACCTTCAGGTTCACGCCCTCGTCGGTCTCGTGAAAATACTTCCTGCGCTCCGAGTGTCCGATTATAGCGTACGTGCATCCGACGTCCTTGAGCATCGCAGGCGATATCTCACCGGTGTAAGCGCCTTTGTCCTCAAAAAAGATATTCTGAGAGGCAAGTGCGACACCGGAGCCGTCGATCACATCAAAAACGCTCTTCAATACCGTGAAGGGCGGCGCAAGGACAACTTCGCCACGCCCCGCAATCTCCGGCAGGCCCGCGACAATCTCTTTTGCCAGTGCGTTGGCCTCAACGGTCATGTTGTTCATTTTCCAGTTGCCTGCAACCATCCATGTTCCCATCTTTATCCTCCGCAGGTTTCGAGGGCTTCCACGGCCGGCATGGTCTTACCTTCGAGAAGCTCGAGGAAGGCCCCGCCGCCTGTCGATATGTAAGATATCTTATCGCTTACCCCGGCCTTGTGGACCGCGGAGTCGGTATCTCCGCCGCCGATGATCGAGAGCGCCCCTGACAGCGCGACGTCTTTTGCCATCTCGAACGTGCCTTTGCTGAATGCCTCAAGCTCGAACATCCCCATGGGGCCGTTCCAGACGATGGTCTTTGCGTCTTTCACGGCGTCCCCGAAGATCCTGATGGTCTCCGGCCCGATATCGAGTCCCATGCCTTCTTCGGGTATACTGTTAACGGCACATATGTTTGTCGCCGCAGAGGCTTCCGCCCTGTCGGCAACAACGCAATCGACCGGTAAAAAGATCTTCACGCCTTTCGACTTTGCCTTTTCCATGATGCTTTTCGCCTTATCGACCATCTCACCTTCGCAGATCGACCGTCCTATCCCGTTTCCCAATGCCTTGAGAAAGGTGAATGCCATGCCGCCGCCTATGACCAGACTGTCCACCTTATCTACGAGATTCTCAAGGACCCCGATCTTGTCGGAGACCTTCGCCCCGCCGATTATGGCAACAAGCGGCCGCGCGGGGTCTTTCATGGCCTTGTTGAAATATTCGATCTCATCCTTCAGTAAATATCCCGCGGCGCATACCTTCACGAACTGCGTGATGGCACAGTTCGAGGCGGCCTTTCGATGGGCAACGGCAAAGGCGTCATCTATATAGACGTCGCAGAGCTTCGCGAGCTCACCGGCGAACGCCGGGGTCGTTCTTTTCGTCACCTATGTGAAACCTCAGGTTCTCGAGAAGCACCACGTCGCCCGGCTTCATCGAGGCCACCGCGGCGAAAGCCGCTTCACCGATGCAGTCATCGACGAAGGCGACCTCTTTCCCGAGAAGCCCGGCAAGGATCGCGGCGCAAGGCCTCAAGGAGAGCTTGTCCACCCTTTCGCCCTTTGGCCGGCCCATGTGAGAGATAAGGACCACCTTCGCGCCCTTTTCTATGCAGTACCCGATGCTGCGCATGTGTGCCCTTATCCTCGTTTCGTCGGTGATATTGCCGCTTCCGTCGACGGGCACGTTGAAATCAACGCGCATCAATACCCTTTTCCCTGCCATGTCAACCTGTTCTATAAAGTTCATGTGCTACCTCTTATTTATTTCATGATATACGAAAAGAGGTCGAACATCCTGTTCGAGAAACCCCATTCGTTGTCATACCATGAAAGCACCTTCACCATGTTCCCGCCGATGACGGTCGTGTTTTCC
This sequence comes from uncultured delta proteobacterium, assembly GCA_963816115.1. Taxonomy (GTDB): domain Bacteria; phylum Desulfobacterota; class Syntrophorhabdia; order Syntrophorhabdales; family Syntrophorhabdaceae; genus Delta-02. The sequence goes on from CAWFIZ010000004.1 coordinate 152,401, forward strand.
ATATCGACGATCGATGAATGGTTGTTGCCGTTGAAATCACGGGAAACAAGCGGCTCCTCGGAACACGCCAGTATTCCCTTCATCGGCCCTGCGGCATATTCCCGAAACTTGTTGTTGATCTCTTCCTTCGTTGTTTTTGTTGAGAGCGTCGCGACAAAATCGACGAGGGAAACGTTCGGCGTGGGCACCCTGATGGCAAGCCCGTCGAGCTTTCCTTTCAGCTCCGGGATCACCTCCGATATTGCCTTTGCCGCTCCCGTCGTTGTCGGTATCATTGAAAGGGCCGCCGCACGTGCCCTGCGCAGGTCTTTGTGGGGCTCATCAAGGACCACCTGGTCGTTCGTGAAAGAGTGGATCGTAGTCATCAATCCGTATTCTATGCCGTATTCCTTCTGGAGGATCTTCGTAATGGGCGCGAGACAATTGGTGGTACAGGACCCCATTGAAATGACATGGTGTTTCGTCTTGTCATATACCTCTTCGTTGACACCGAGGACAAACGTGACATCGGGACCCTTGGCAGGTGCCGATATGATGACCTTTTTCGCCCCGGCCTTGAGGTGCCTCTCTGCGCCTGCGCGGTCGGTGAACTTGCCTGTGCTCTCCAGGACGATGTCCACCCCCATGTCCTTCCAGGGGAGAGATTCGGGCTCTTTCATCGCATAGGCCTTGATCTCCTTCCCATCGACGATGATGGCGTCTTCCTTGGCCTTCACCTCGGCATTCATGATGCCGTGGACAGAATCGTATTTTAAAAGATGGGCAAGCGTTTTGGGGTCTGTCAGATCATTGACCGCTACGAATTCGACGTTCTTGTTTCCGAAACCGGCCCGGAGAACAAGTCTTCCAATCCTTCCGAAACCATTGATGGCTACTTTTACGGACATAATGACCTCCCCCTCTTTTTTGAGTTAATAGTAATAGAAAGAACATTCATTGTCAACCCATTTGTTGTTGTAGTGACGGGATGTTAGGGGTTTTCTACTGTCCGTTCGGAATAACCTTCTTGCCGAGAGCAGCCCATCCGCCGATGACATAATGAACACCCGAAATGATCGTGGCCATTGCCGTTACGACGAAGAGAATCATGTCATAGATCCTGAAATAGGGCCTGTCAGCCGACCAGAGCACATAGAGGATCGTGGTGATCTGGCACGCGGTAGTTATCTTTCCAAATATGGTCGGCTTCGGTTTGACATCACTGGAGTGGCGGTAGAGCACAAGAAAGCCAATTGCAATAACAATATCCCGGGCAATAACAAGGAGTGTGAGCCAGCCGGGGATAACGTTGATCAGGTAAAGCATGACAAAGGCCGAAACGAGCATGGTCTTGTCGGCTATCGGGTCCAGGTATGCACCGAGCTCCGTCTTTTTGCTCATCACGCGGGCAAGGAACCCGTCGAGAAGATCGCTGATGCCCTGAATGAGGAAAAGATAAAGGGCCAGCCGCAGCCTTCCCTGATAAACGGCATAGATAAAAAAGAAGGTGACAAAGAAACGGAATATGGAGAGGAGGTTGGGGACGTTCATTCCTTGTACATGTTCCTGAATGTGGCGTGCTTGTCTATAAATGCCAGTTCCACTGTATCCGTCGGACCGTTGCGCTGTTTGCCGATGATAACCTCGGCAAGCCCCTTGTTGTCTTCCTTATCCTTGTTATAGACCTCATCACGATAGATGAAAAGGATCACGTCTGCATCCTGCTCGATCGCCCCCGACTCCCTGAGGTCGGCAAGGCGCGGCCGCTTACTCTCCTTTTCGCGTTGCTCCGGCGCCCTGTTGAGCTGTGATATGGCAATGACGGGCGTGTTGATCTCCTTCGCCAGGGCCTTGAGAAAGCGGGAGATCTCGGAGATCTCCTGTTCGCGCCGCTCACTGTTCGCCCGTCCTCGCATTAGCTGGAGATAGTCTATGATGACAAGGCCGAGGTTGTGTTCTTTTTTAAGCCTCCGCGCCCGCGCCCGCAACTCAAGGACGGAGAGCGACGGCGAATCATCGATGAACATGCGGGCCTCGCTCAACCTTCCCGCGGCCTCGGCAAGTTTCGGCCATTCGGCGCGGGAGAGCGTGCCTGTGCGCAGCTTGGAATGATCTATCTCCGATTCGGAGCTCAAAAGCCTTGTTACGATCTGTTCCTTGGACATTTCCATGGAAAATATCCCCACGGTAACGGGGTTCTCCGGCAACATGGCAACGTGCTGGGCTATGTTCATGCAGAAGGATGTCTTTCCCATTGCGGGCCTTCCCGCCACAACAATGAGGTCCGAGGGCTGAAGGCCGCTCGTGAGCCTGTCGAGGTCCTTGAAACCTGTGGGGACCCCGGTGACGGTCTGCTTTTTCTCGTAGAGGCGCTCAATGACCTTGACACCCTCCATCACAAAATCTTTTATGGGCAGGAACGATGGCCTGAACTTGTTTTCCGAAACCTGGAAGATGAGCTTTTCAGCCTCATCGATATAGGTATCTACGTTTGTCTCCGGATCGAAACCCTTCTCGATGATCTCCGTGGCCACATTGATAAGGGACCTCACGAGGGCCTTTTCTTTTACCATTTTCGCGTAATGGGCGATATTGGCCGCGGACGGCATGAAATCCACGAGGGTATTGAGATAGGCAAGGCCGCCTATACCCTCAAGGGCGCCCCTGTCCCTGGCAAGACTGCTTACGGTGATGAAATCGATGGCGTCGTTCCGATCGTAGAGGTACAGCATAAGCTCGAAGATCTTCCCGTGGGCGTCACGGTAGAAATCGGCAGGGCCTATAATATCTGCAATCTTGTTCATCGATTCGGGGTCGATGAGGAGACCGCCGAGCAATGATTGCTCGACCTCGATATTCTGAGGCGGGACCCGCGTCCTCAGGTCTTTTGCATCCTTAACGCTTTTTAGAACCCGGGCCATTTAAGCCTCTTCTTTTTCCACCTCTATCTTGACCTCAGCGTTCACATCGGGCTGAAGGTGGATCACAACGGTATGCGCGCCGGTCGCCTTGATGTGTTCTTCGAAACGGACCAGCTTTTTATCCACTTCGATACCGGTCGCCGCTTTGACCGCCTCGGCAACATCCTTGTGCGTAACGGAACCGAAAAGCTTGCCGTCTTCGCCGGCCTTTTTCTTTATGGCCAGCGTCGTTTCCTCGAGCTTTGCCTTCAGTTCTCCGGCATTCTTCAGATCGCGCGCTTTTTTGTTCGAAACACTCTTGATGATATTCTCAAAACGAACGGTATTGCCCTGTGTTGCCGGTACGGCGAGTCCGCGGGGGACAAGGAAGTTCCTTCCGTAGCCGTCTTTCACGCTGACAGTTTCACCTTTTTTTCCAGTACCCTGGACATCTTCAACAAGTATGACCTTCATTGACCGCCTCCGTTATTTCAATAATGTGGTAAAAGGTAAAAAGGCGATATGCCTGGCCATCTTTATGGCTTCTTTCAGCTTTCGCTGATGGTTCGCGCAGGTTCCCGTCATTCTCCTGGGCATGATCTTGCCACGCTCGGTAATGAATGCCTTGAGAAGCTTCGGGTCCTTATAATCAATGGCTATATTCGAATCCTGGCAGAACCTGCATACCCTTCTTCTCATATAGACCCTTTTCTTCGGTGAATCCGAAGAGCGCCTTGTTGTCATTGGTCTTGGCATCTATCTATTCCTCCATCCAAAATATTTTTCGTGCTTTCAGTTTAAAGATTTCCCGTGACCGCACCTTCACCCTGGTGAGCATTCCCGACACCATCACGTTCTTGCCGGCCGCCGCATCGAGGTAAGGCATCGCGGGATCTCCCGGGCATTCCACGTCGATCAGAAGATCACCCTCGCGGACACGCATGGGAAACAGCATATATTTGTCCCCTCTCGGGGTATAAACGACCTGAGGGTTTGCCTCAACCTTTCCGGTCATGAAAACCTTGTTCATCCAAACTCGCCTTCAAGTTCGTCGAAGACAACCGGATCGGGTGGTTTTTTCGGCCCTTCGTTCTTTTCGTCAACAACGACGAACATGTGCCTGAGCACGGGATCCAGGGTCCGGTAGAATTTGGCAATTGTCGCCACGCTGCCCTCATCAATGTCAAGAAGGAAGAACAAATAATGGCCCCTGTCCTTCTTTTTAATGGGATAGGCGAGCTTCCTTACGGCCCAGTCATCAAGTTTCACAACCGTTGCGCCCGCCTTGTCAAGGTTCCCCTGGATCCTCTTGAGGAGTTCCTCTTCCTCTTCCTTCGCGAGGTCGGGGCTGAGCACAACAATATTCTCATATCTTCCCACGTTTACATCTCCTTTCATTGTGTCTTTTGATACTGGACTACAGTACCTTTGTCTACCTTAACTCGTACCTTTTCAGCGATCTCGATGGTGACGCTGTCATCGGAAATTCCCGTTATTGTACCATATAAACCGCCCGATGTGATAACTTTATCTCCCTTCTTCAGGTTCTCCAGGAAATCCTTGTGCTGCTTTGCCCTTTTCTGCTGGGGACGGATAAGGATAAAGTAGAAGATGGCAAAAACAGCCGCGATAAAAATAAGCGACGTGTACTGGCCTAATCCGCCCTGGCCTCCTCCGGCCGCAGGATTGCTACCCATTGCATACGCTACACCTATCATTTGATTCACCTCCTTCATAACGTGTTTTAAAATCGTGGTAAAATTTGTCAAATTTGCCTGTGGTGATAGCATGACGAATTTTTTTCATTAGTTCCATATAAAAATAGACATTGTGGATGGTGTTCAGGTAAAAGCTTGTCAGTTCGTGAGAAACGAGCAGGTGCCTGAGGTAGGCCTTCGAAAAGGTCCTGCATGTATAGCATGAACAGGCCTCGTCTATGGGGCCCTCATCGTCGGTGAACCTCGCGTTCTTGATATTAATCCTCCCGTCCCAGGTGAAGAGGCTGCCGTTCCTGGCAAAACGGGTGGGGATGATGCAGTCGAACATATCGATACCCCTGCTTGCGCCTTCCAGGAGGTCTTCCGGCAGGCCGATGCCCATCATGTAGCGTGGTTTGTCTGCGGGCATCAGGCCGACAACGGTGTCGACCATGTCCCACATGAGGCTCTTCGGTTCCCCGACGCTCAGGCCCCCGATGGCGAAACCGTCAAAGTCGAGGGCAAGGATATCTTCCGCCGAGCGCAACCTGAGTTCAGGGTAAAAACCTCCCTGGATGATCCCGAAAAGCCTTTGAGACCCTTCTTCCGAACGTGTCTCAAGGCAACGCTTCGCCCAGCGGCTCGTCAGTTCCACCGAATCACGGGTATATTCGAAAGATGAGGGATAGGACACGCATTCATCGAGGCACATGGCGATATCGGCGCCTATGTTCTCCTGGACCCTGACCATCTTTTCCGGTGTCAGGAAATGACGTGAGCCGTCTATATGTGACTGGAAGAGGACGCCGTCCTCCTTGATCTCCCTGAGCACGCCAAGACTGAATATCTGGTATCCCCCGCTGTCCGTAAGGATGGCGCCGTCCCACCCGGCAAACTTATGGAGGCCGCCCATCTTCCTGATGAGCTCGTCACCGGGGCGCAGGTACAGGTGGTAGGCATTGGAAAGTATCATCCCGACCCCCAGTTCCGCCAGTTCCTTGTTGGCCATGGCCTTGACGGTCCCCTGGGTGCCGACGGGCATAAAGACCGGGGTATCGATTTCCCCGTGGCCCGTAATGAGCCTTCCCGCGCGTGCTGACCCGTCATCTTTGAGTATCTCTATCGTCTTCATACTATGAACATCGCGTCCCCGTAACTGTAAAACCTGTATCCATTATCTATCGCCTCTGAGTATGCGCTTTGCAGTCCCGCCTTCCCCATGAAAGCGGCAACGAGCATAAGCGGCGTCGAGCGCGGCAGGTGAAAGTTCGTGATAAGGGCGTCAACAACGCGGAAACGGTGTCCGGGATAAATGAAAAGCTCCGTTTCCCCTGAAAGCGGGCCGTTGCCGCTGCCCGAGAAGACCGTCTCCAGGGTTCGCACGGCACTCGTTCCGCATGCGATTATCCGGCGCCCGGCCTGTCTGGCACTGCCGATGAACATCTTTGATGCCTCGTCAAGTTCGTAGCGCTCACCGTGCATCCCGTGCGCCTCCACCATGCCGGCATGTATAAGGGAAAAGGTGCCGATGCCTATGTGGAGGGTGATCTTTATGACATCCACGCCTATCGAGCCGATATGCTCAAGAAGGTCCCTGGAGAAATGGAAACCTGCCGTCGGCGCCGCGATGGAACCGGTCTTTTCCGCATATACGGTCTGGTATCGCTCAAAATCGTCGCTGCCGTTCTCACCACTACGCTTGATATAGGGCGGAAGGGGCATCCTGCCGTATCTTTGAATGGCCTCGTCGCCGTTTTGTTCCGAATCGAAGGCTATCGTCCACGATGTACCGCTGCAGGCCAGAATTGCGGGATGATCGCCGATCGTGACAGGGACCTCCCTTTTGCCTTTCCCGGCCCCCCTGACCAGGCATTCCCAGGCGCCGCCGCCAAGTGGCCTTACCAGAAGGACGTCGAGGCGGCCGCCGGTCTTCTTGCGCGCCACGAGGCGTGCCGGAAAGACCTTGCTGTCGTTAACGACAAGGACGTCGCCTTTCCTCAAATATTCAAGGATATCGGAGAACCTGCGGTGCTCGATGGCCTCCCGCGCCCTGTCATAGAAGAGAAGACGTGAAGCCGCCCTCTCACCCGATGGATGCTGGGCGATCAATTCCCGCGGCAACGTATAATCAAATTCCTCAACTCTCATATATACTCAACACCATCGATTGCAATATCGGTCGTAAAGCGCCTGAAACGGCCGTCCGCCACCCGGGCCCGGCATTGCGCACCTGTCCCCGCAAATTGTTCCGCCCTTATCGAACAGGCTAATTTTATAACAGATTATCCCAATATTCGCAAATCAATTAACAAGTTACGTGCGGCCTTATCTCCCCTCGCCCACGCCGGTAAGATTCTGCTTGTAAAGAAGGCGCCCTTTATTTTAAAATTCTCCTGGGTAAGAAGAGGTGGGCGCATGGGTATCATAACCGTATCAAGAACACATGGCTCCGGTGGAACGACATTCGCCAGGGAGCTTGCAAAACGCCTTGATTATTCGTTCGTTAACCGGACCTTCATCAACAACGACTGCCTGGAAAGCAACGACCACGTCTGCATGTTCGGCATCTCGGATGAGGGGCCGTATCCCGGGTCCCGGGAAAATATACAGGACCTCATGGCGGACGTAAATTTCTACAAGGTCTCCATGATAGCCAATATTCTGGACCACGCCCTGAAGAACAACATCGTATTCCCGGGAATGGGTGCCGGGATAGTTCTGTCGGGTATTTCAAATGCCCTCAACATCCGCGTGGTACGGCTTCTGGAAGAGCGCGTCAGGGCCATTGCCCAGGTCAAGAACATCCCCTACGACGACGCATTCGATCTCGTTGAAAAAATGGACGAAGGCAAGAAGGATTACATCGCCCGTTATTTCGATGTGGACGTGAACGACCCGGCGCTATATCACCTGATGATCAATTCCAGCTACATCCCCCTCGATGACGCCATCGATATAGCGGCAAATTACGTTTATAAACATTTCACTCCATCCCATACGAAGGAAACGGAAACGATCCTGAAGAACCGCCTTCTCGAAAAACGCGCCGAGATCCTCCTCTTCCGGCTGGGGATGATGCACAGTTACGGGAAGATCGCCTTCCGGGCGGCAGGCGACGGCATCCTCACCGTCACCGGGGTCCTCAGGAACGAGGCGGAGAAGGACCTCCTTTTGCAAACACTGGGAATTAATAAAGATATCAAGAAGATTGAAGAGAACGTTGATACGGGGGTGTCACCGGGGCCCGGCATCTGACGGTCCGGCCGGCCAAGGCCGGCCGCTGCATCATTTTGCGCTCAGTTTTTTCCCCATTACAAAGGCCTTTCCTAGCTTTTTCCCGAAACCGTAGTAGTTGCGTATCTGGGGCACCAGGACAACGGGGCTTATCTTTTCAATGTCAGGCACGCCATTTTCGTCCAGGATCTCTTCGTCTGACTTGACATCGATGATCTCCCCTATGAACTGGGTGTGCAAACCCAGTTCAACGATCTTCAAAAGCTTGCACTCCATAACGAAGGGGAACTCCTTTATGTAAGGAGCGTCGACAAGATCACCTTTGACCGGCGTGAGGCCCGTCGCGGCAAACTTGTCCACGTCCCTGCCCGAGGCGATCCCGAAATAATCCGCCTCCGTGAGATATCCTTCCGGTGTCACATGGACGGTGAAGGCCTTTCGGTGCAGGATGCTTTCATAGCTGTATGTTTCCTTTCTCAGGGCAATGTCAACGCAGGGAGGGCTGGAGCAGCATATGCCTCCCCATGCCACGGTCATGACATTCGGGCGGCCATCTTTATCGTAGGTGCCGACAACCAGTACCGGTACCGGCAGGACCATGGTCTTCGCGCCTAGGGATATTTTCATTATAACCTCCTTGAAGGGGCCCCGAAACAGGTGTGAGACCCTTTTCGGAACGGACTTTAGTATACCCCATCATTGACAGCCATGAAATACTTTTATACAATGGATGTCATCCGATAAAGGAATACTTAAATGCCCTACAGAAGAACCTCACAATGGATCGTGGCCGGCATATCAACCCTGATCATGTTCTTTTGCCTCTACGCCGTCATATTAAACGCAAGGGCGGGCGACACAAGGGGGGTATGGATCTTCGCCGTCTTCGGCCTTCTATTCATGATCCCTATTTTTGTCACGATCTTCCACTTCTTCGCCGACCGGAGCGCGGTCCTGAAGAAGATACACGACAGGTATCTTTCATCGGGTCAAAAACATAAAACTACCTTCGCCCCTCACTGGTTCGTCATATCCGGGGTCATACTTATCGGCCTTATCATGCTGTATGCCGTTATCAAATGGCTCTTCATCTATTTCGCGCGATGACGATCGTTCCGCTTTCAAAGATAGATCTGAAGGACGGGCGTTTCTCCGTATCATACCCCCGCCGCGACGAGGAACTCCTGTGGTCAGTAGGTGCCGTAGGCATCATTCAACCTGTTATACTACTTGACGGGACACCTTTTGCCCCCGTGGCCGGAATGAGGCGTCTCTATTGCGCGCGGGCCCTGCGGTACAAAACGGTGCCGGCCCTTATAATAGACACCGGCGACAAAGAGGCGTTGCTTATAGCCATCCATGACAACCTGGCGCGGGGGCTCAACATGATCGAAAAAGCCCGGGCGTTGGGCAAGATGGACCGTTTCGGTCTCTCCCGCGACGACATCTTCGCGCTCATGGAGCACATGGGCCTTCATCCCCATGAAAAGGTCCTTTCAAGCTTTCTTGCCATCGACGGATCGGATGAACCCTTCAAGGAGTTTGTCTTTACAAAGAACCTCTCCATCAAGAACATCGATTCGCTCCTCGGATTCGACAAAAAGGAAAGGGGAAAGATCGTAAGGTCCCTCGGCGACCTCCGTTTGACCGAAAGCATACTGCGGGAGATACTCGAAATGCTCCAACTGCTGAAGATCAGGAAGGGCGCGATCACTGCCGGGGACATACCCAGACCGGAGAGCGCGGACATCCTGAGGGCCCATCTCAAGAAGAGGACCAACCCCATCCTGACATCGCTCCAGAAAAAATTGAGAGTTATCCGGGAGGCCATGACCCTGCCGCCGGGCGCGGACATTAAGGTAGACCCTTTCTTTGAAAAGGAGTATATTGATATAATATTAAAAATAGGCAGGGAAGAGGACATCGCGGAAGCGCTCGCCAGGATATCGGAACTGTCACGGGCGGGGCACATTAGGAGCATCCTTGGGCTTACAAAAGGTAGAGTTCGTTGAAACAAAGGGCAGCGTTGTCAGAAAATGCCCGGGTACAAAAAACCACATCTGCTGCGGGTACCAGACGATCGATCTCGTCGAGGGCTGCGTCCTTTCCTGCTCTTATTGCATCCTCAAGGCATACCTGAGAAACGACGGGATAAAGATCGCCCGGGGCGAGGACGCGATCATCGCCGAACTCGATAGCGCCATCGACAACGAAAAAGACCATATCCTTCGTTTCGGAACGGGCGAACTCTCGGACAGTCTTGCCATTGACAGGCGTTACGGGCTCAACCGGTTCCTCCTGGAATACTTCGGAAAAAAGAAAAAGGCCATACTGGAGTTGAAATCCAAGTGGGCCGACTTCAGGCACCTCAGGGAGCACCTCAACCCCTATACGGTCGTCTCCTTCTCGGTCTCGCCGCAGAGGTTCATAGACGCGGAAGAGAAACGGACGAGCCCCCTTTACAAGCGCCTCAAGGCGGCCAGGGCTGCGCAGGAGCTGGGCTGCTTCGTCGGACTCCATCTCGATCCCGTCGTCATCTACGACGGATTTGAAAGGGACTACCGGTACCTAATCGGGGACATAGCCAGGATCCTCGACCCATCAAAGATCATCTGGATCAGCCTCGGCCTGCTGCGGTTCCCTCCCGCCCTTTACGGGCAGCTCCTGGAGAGAAAAAGAAGGTACCTCCTGACGGGAGAGTTCATCCGGGGTGAGGACGGCAAATACCGTTACATCAAGACCGAGCGCATCCGGATATACAGGATGCTCTACCGGCTCCTGAAGGACATAGACAAAGACCTCTTCGTCTATCTCTGCATGGAAAGGGCCGACGTGTGGCGAGAGTCGACGGGAATGGGAATAAAAGACAACGAAGGCCTCATCGGGCTCTTCGATGAACGGATCAAGAACATATACGGAGGTATGTTATGAGATTTCAGGAAAAGGTCGTTTTTATCACCGGCGGAGCCAAAGGGCTAGGCAAAGCGATGGCGCAGGCCTTCCTCTCGGAGGGGGCGACGGTCGCCGTGAACGGCAGGGACGCGCAGGCCGTTACGCAGTTCGCTGAAGAGTTCAAGGGCCGGCAGGTCCTCACCTTTGAAACGGACATCTCGGACCACGGCGCCGTGGAGGCCATGGCATCGAAGGTCTACGAAACATTGGGCAAGGTTGACATCCTCATCAACAATGCCGGCATAGTCAACCCCCTCTCCCCCTCGGAAAAGATAAAAAAGGACGATTTTGACAGGGTCGTCGACGTCAACATCAAGGGCACCTTCTACGTTACGCAGGCGTTCGGTAAAAGGATGGTGGGCCAGGGATCGGGCCGGATCATCAATATCGCCTCACAGGTCGCCCTCTTCGGCGAAAAGGGGTTCCTTCCCTACGCGATCAGCAAATCGGCCCTCATGGTGATGGCACGGCAGCTGGCATACGAGTGGTCAAAGTCCGGCGTCACCATCTGCGCCGTTGCCCCGGGTTTCATCAAGGGCGGCATGAACGAAGGGCTCATCAGGAAAGAGGCCTTCGTCAATTACCTTTCAGGCAGAACACCCATAGGCAGGATGGGGACCGTGGAAGAGGTCGTCTCGACCATCCTGTTCCTCGCGTCAGATGACGCCCGCTATATAAACGGTGAAACCATAGTTATGGACGGCGGTATGACGGGTTACACACCCGAGGGGCTTCTCGACTTCATATCCAAAGGGAAATAATAATAAATGGATATCATCCCCTTTATCCGTTTCACCATCAATTCACGCTATGCGGCCCGGTGGATATACGGGGGGTTTGCCCTTTTCATACCGGTGCTCAATTTTTTCTCCATTGGTTTTCTGTCACGGACCTCGCGGCTCGTCCTCGTCGGGGGGATGGGGCTTGCGACGTGGCAGGAAAAATACGAAACATGGCTTGAGGGCGTGAAACTGCTCTTCGTCTTCATCCTATACAACGCCATACCGTTCTTCATGTTCTCCAGCGGCTTCTTCCTGACGACGCTCAACAGTTTCACGGCCTTCTTCGGCCACCTGATGATCAAGCTTTCCATCTTTGTCATATTTCCCATCTGCTCCTTCTTTCTGCCCTTTGCCTTCACCATCTTCGCCGAGCGTACCGATTTTCGCGAAGCCCTCGAGTTCGAGAAGATCCTCAGGGGTATCAAAGAGGTCCTGATCGAATACATCATCGGCTACGTGGCCACCGTAGTTGCCGTCTATATCGCCCTTCTCTTCATGCGCATCCCTTACCTGATCGGCTTTGTCATATCCTCGGTCCTCACCTACTACGCGCTGCTCCTTTCCGCCTTTTACTTCACCGGACTCTACAAGAGGACAACCCTATGCATGCAGCGGATACCGGAAAACGAAGAGGGAGAAGAAATATAAAATCAGGGTTCAGGGCCCTGCCCTCTAATTGACTTGCGCCATGAATTATGCTAACTAATTATTCTCACAACGGTGGCTGTAGCTCAACGGTGGAGCATCGGATTGTGGTTCCGAGGGTTGCGGGTTCAAGTCCCGTCAGCCACCCCATATTTATCCTATATTCGAGAAAACCGAGATCAGTCCACACTCAGATCGCCTTGACAGGCGATAGCAAGGCCTCTTTTCCATCCCGTCCGGGTACAAGCGGCAGGGACGGGATCGGAACTGCGGCGTATGGGCGGTACTCTTAAGCCCATGCGGCGCACAACATCCCTCCGCGAACTTTGCGGCCTCGAGAGAGGCGTATTAAGCGACGAACGGGCGAGAGACAAGGTTTTTAAGATCTTTAAACAAAAAAACAAAGGCAAAGGCATGTCTCTCGCCCGTCCCGCTTCACGGGACTCAAGCCCGCAGGGGTCGCAGGGGAAGCCCAAAGATCGCGGCCGGATCCCGGAGACTGCCGGGATCAGTCCGCACTTGCATCGCCTTCGGCGAGGTAAATCTTCTTTCCCATCCCGCTCGTCAAAGTTAAAAGGCGGGATCAGGACTGCGGCGTATGGGCGGTATTCTCCGGCCATGCGGCGCACAATCTTCCTCCGTGGGCTCTGCGGCCTTTAGTGAGGAACGAAGTGACAAACGAGCGAGAGACAAGGTCTTGTGTTGTAATTTCATCTGTCTCGTCCATCTGGTCTATTTATGTCAAATGACGTCGTTAATCGTTTTCACCACGAATACGGACCACATTTTCTTCTATGATCCATAAGCGGTTCCTGATGGGTTCGCTCTTGAGGAGCAACACAATTTTTTCGAACACATCAATGACATGCGGTCTTGATTGGTTTATGACCCTCAAGACAATGATCCCTTCATGATCTTGTGGCGGGTACGCCCTGATATCTGAAAAATCCATATCAGCTGTAACCATAATTCTGTTTTCGCTGTCACATTTCTCTATTAGTTCCTTGTCTCCTGTGCCTTGAAGATGCTGATCATGCACGGTCTTCGCATCGTGGCCGGCCTTCATCAATAATTGCGCTATTTCAATGGGAAGATTTTCGTCAATTTTGAATTGCATATTTATCAGGATATGGCTACGAGCCTTTCACGTGACAACTCGGCAGCGTATGCTATAGCCGCTTTGATGTCTTCCAGGGTAAGCGACGGATAGCTTTCCAGAATATCCTTCTCACTGACGTTCGAAGCAAGATTATCCAGAATGACGGATACCATGATACGCGTCCCCTTTATACAGGCTTTTCCGTGGCATACAAGCGGATCTGCATTTATCCTTTCTTTCCAGTTCATCCATACCTCCTTGATATCATGTTGATATCATACCACAGTAAGCAATTAGCATCAAAGCAAATGGTCTGTCTGGTCTGTAAGGAAAGTGGGATTTGAAACATTAAGGCAAAGGCATGTCTCTCGCCCGTCCCGCCATGGCGGGACTAGACCACGCCCGAGGCGTGGCGCAGGGAGCGCGGGGGAAGCCTAAAGATCGCGGCCGGATCCCGGAGACTGCCGGGATCAGTCCGCACTCGCGATCGCCTTCGGCGAGGTGAAGATTTTCACCCATCCCGCTCGTCAAAGTTAAAAGGCGGGATCAGGACTGCGGCGTATGGGCGGTATTCTCCGGCCATGCGGCGCACAGTTTTCCTCGGCGCACTCTGCGGGCTTGAGAGAGGAGCTTTAGCGACGAACGGGCGAGAGGCAAGGTTTTTAAGATCTTTAAACAAAAAAACAAAGGCAAAGGCATGTCTCTCGCCCGTCCCGCCATGGCGGGACTAGACGACGCCCGAGGCGTGGCGCAGGGAGCGCGGAGAGTACTTTGCCGCAGGATCTTTGAGAACAATAAGATCATGCGGCACTCCGATCGCCTTGCGGCGAAGAAGGGCATCCTTTCTATCCCGCTCGTCAAAGTTAAAAAGCGGGATCGAGACTGCGGCGTATGGGCGGTATTCTCCGGCCATGCGGCGCACAGTTTTCCTCGGCGTACTCTGCGGGCTTGAGAGACCCCGTTGGAAACGGGGGAACGGGCGAGAGACAGTTTTTTGGTCCTGGAACTGTCTTTCTGTTTCTTCCTCGTCCAGAAGGTCTCGACGAGGCCCACTTTCCAAGTACCGTTTTCTTTGAACATTTGCAATCGGGCGGGTTTTTGTGACCGTTTATGGGTTATTAGCAATTCAGCGCTGTCGGGTCGGATATGGCCCATCCCAGTTATCTATGCCGCCTGGGTTTGTGACCAGTGCGGCCAGGCCTTCCTGGGTAGTGGGATATCGGCCCACATCAAGTCTGAACTGGTCCAGTGTCTGACCAAAAAGCGCGATCTGCGCCTTTGTCGCGGCCTGTTTTCCCTTTCCAAGATTAGGGAAGAGGCGGGGCCCTACAAGCGCCGCGAGAAGGCCGACGATCACCATCACCACAAGCAGCTCTATTAAAGTAAAACCTTTTTTTTCGCTTATAAACAGTTTATTTCTCAAGTAATATTTCTCCATATTGATGTAATTATAATGAATGCTTTTTGAATCGTCAATATTTTCACAAAATAACATATATTTTTGGATACCTGATCCCGATAAGGTCGTCATACTTCATTGCCGGGTATAAAGATTTGAACCCGATTACGCGCTCTTTTTTCCACTATATTGATAACAACTTTATTTTATTGCTGTATAATAAACAAACATGGAAAATGACCGGCACATGATGCGTGCTGTAAAGGTGAGCCTGGCGGCAAATGTCGTTCTCTGCATCATCAAGGCGGGCGCGCTCATCATTGTCGATTCTATCGCCATAATGGCCGACCTGGGGATATCATGCGTCGCCCTCGCGGTTTCGATCATACTTTATTACGCGATCAAGGTTTCGAACAAGCCTGAGGATACTTTTCATAACTACGGTTACGGAAGGATCGAGAACGTATGCGAAGCGATGGAGGGTGTTGTCCTTGTCGGGCTCGCACTCGCAATGTCATTTCAGGCCATCATGTACATTATAAGGCCGGACGAGGTGCATGCCCCATTGATCGGGTTTATCTGCAGCCTGACCGGCGTGTTCATAAATTTCCTGGGTTCACGTTACATACTTAAGCTGGCCCGCTTGAGTGCTTCCCCGGCATTGCAGGCGGAAGGGGTACATTTCAAGCTCGAAGGGTACATCTCGCTGGCGATCTCCGTTGCATTCGTTCTCATCATCCTCGCGACAAAGGCAGGTTTTACCACAGCGGTCAATTACATCGACCCGGTAGCCACGCTCTTTGTGAGCATATTGATCGCGATCCCATCCATCCGTCTGCTCAAAGAAGCTTTTATGAAGCTTCTAGATGCATCCATAGAGGAGGCCGGGCAGATCGACGTGGTCAAGATCCTCGCCAGACACATCGACAGATACTGCAACTTCAAAGACCTGAAGACAAGGAGCGCGGGGAGAAAACGTTTTGTGGACCTCTATCTTGTTATGCCGGAACATATTTCATTACGAAAAGGCCACCAGGTCATTTCGGACATCAAGGCCGATATTCACTCAATGATAGCTGGAAGCGAGGTAACCATTAGAATGGTGCCGTGCGAAAAAGATTGTGATTTTGTGCGGGAAAGAAAGGATTGCCCCTATTTGGAATGACCCTTTCTCAATAACATATTGTTTTTTCGCAGACCATCGTATACAATTCTCTTTAAAAACACCGAGGGCGCCCATGGAGATAAGCAACCGAAAAGAAAAGGATGTGGCAGTAGTTACCGTTTCAGGAAGAATAGACGCCATTACAGCGCCTGACTTTGAAAGCCACCTTGATCAGCTTATTGTCCAGGGGAACAAGCTGATCCTCATCAACCTGTCAGGTCTCGGCTACATAAGCAGTGCCGGGCTAAGGAGTATCCTTTCGTCGGCCAAAAAGCTCAAGTCACTCTCGGGAGAGGTATTCTTCACCGGCCTTCAGGGCCCCGTTGAAGAGGTCTTCCAGATATCCGGGTTCCAGTCGATCTTCAAGATCTTCCCTTCCGAAGGGGAGGCATTGAACAGCTTTCAAGGATGACTGAGAATTCCAAGACCCTTTGCCGCATCGAACTTCCCGCAGTGCTCCCGTCTTTGCCCGATCTGACGGCATCGCTCTCCGAATGCGCCCGCAAGGCCGGCTTCGACGAACACAAGATAGGGGCCCTGGAGCTTGCAGCGGAAGAGGCTATCGTTAACATCATCAAATATTCATATACGGAAACCGAAGGGACCATCACCGTGGTCTGCTCGACGGATAACGACAAAAGGCTCCATATCGACATCATCGACAGCGGACGGCCTTTCAACCCCCTGACAAAAGACACCCCCGATACCGCCTCCGGCATAGATGACCGCGCGATCGGCGGCCTGGGGATATTCTTCATAAAAAAGATGACCGACAACGTGAGCTACCGTCGCGAAGGGAACAGGAATATCCTGAGCATTGTAATGGACAAATAAATAAGGGCCCTTCTTCTATAATTTTATCTCGAAACCGTCGTACGCCAGATCTACCTTCATAGGATGGGGCTTGTGGCCGTTGTAGACCTTCAGGTAATCCCTCGTTTCCTCCAAAAGGTTGCCAAGCCGTTCGTCGGAGTATGTGGGTTCGTTATGGAACAGGCATAGATGTTTCACTTTCGCCTTCACGGCAAGCTCAACAGCGGCGACAAAGCTCGAATGGCCCCAATCATCCTTTGAAAACTCTGCCTCGCCCCGTTCATACTGGGCATCAAATATCAACAGGTCGGCATCCTTGAAAAAATCCAGAAAGGGGTAAGTCTCTTCGTGTGCCTTGCTGCCATAGCTCGTCTTGTGTTCCGCATCCGAAGAATAGATCACCGTCCTGCCTTCTTTCTGGAACCGGTACCCGTATGAGTCCCCGGGATGCTCCTGCTTTATGCCGGAGATGCGAAAACCGCTTATATCGTAGCTTTTTTCCGGTTCCAGCACGACAAACTCTATGTTGGCATTCATGCTGGCGAGTGGCACCGGAAAATATGGCTGGTCCTGCTGCTTGACAAAATGGTTCTTCAGGTCCTTTTGAAAACTGTACACCCTCACAATGTTGCCGGGGATATAGGCTGGCGTGAAAAAGGGGAACCCCTGTATATGGTCCCAGTGGAAGTGGGAGATAAAGATATTGAAGACCGATCCGCTTTTGCTCTGCAAATCCTGCCCTATACGTTTCATGTGATAATTGCCCAGGTCCCTCAGGCCCGTACCGGCGTCGCAGATCATGTATTCATCACCGTTGCGGAGCTCCACGCAGGGCGTGTTGCTTCCGTAGCTCCCCCGGACGGCAAAGGACAGCTCATTGTCCACAAAGCTTTCTATGTCACCATCGTTCGCGAAGCTATGCGCATTAGCTTCCCTGATGGCACGGAGGATCTTTGCACGCACGGTCTGCGCCGTTATAGACGCAGGCAGCGACCCCCGGGTGCCCCAAAAATAAACCCGCATAACTTTTCTCCTTTGATTTAACATATTATTTTAACCTCTTGCGAATAAATTGCAAAATATTTTTAAGGTATTGTAATAGAAAAACAACTACTGGAAAATGACGGGAATCACAGGAGAGAAAAAAGAAGGGTTCGGGGGCAAGGGTTCAGGATTCAGAAAAAGACAAAAAATTATCTCTGTTTTCCTCTGGTCCCCGGGCCCTGAATCCTGGACCCTGAATCTTTCCCTTCATACCTCACCACCATCATGGTGATGTCGTCGTACTGGGGTGTGCTCTGACAAAATTCGTTGACTGCTTCGGTGACGAAACCGGTGATCTCGGGGGCGGCCTTGTCCCTGCATGAGATAACGACATCTTTCAAACGATCCGTGGAGAATATCTCACCGGCGTCGTTCATGGCCTCCGTCACGCCGTCGGTATAGAGGAACAGTCCGTCACCGGGTTTGAGGGCAAGGGCCCTCGTTGAATACCGTGACCCGTCCATAATGCCGACCACCAGTTCGCCGGGGCCGTCAAGATAGCTCACTTCACCGCTGCCGCGTATGACAATGGGGGGGTTATGCCCGCCGTTGGTATAGGAAAGTTCGCCCGTTACCATGTTGAGAACGGCGCAAAAGACAGTGATGAACATATCGGCATCGTTCCCCTTGCTGAGCTCGTCGTTAACCTGTTCCATGAGGGGCCCCGTTCCAAGGCCCGTCGAGGCCTTCGCCTTGATGAGCGTTTTTGTATATGCCATGAATATGGCCGCAGGTATGCCTTTGCCGGAGGCGTCACCGATGACGAAGCACAGGTGGTCTTTGTCGATGAGGAAGAAATCGTAGAAATCACCGCCAACCTCGCGGGCGGGAAGCGTCGACGCATAAATATCAATATCAGTCCTTTCCGGGAAAGGGGGAAATTTTTTCGGCAGAATACCCATCTGGATGTTGCGGGCTATCTTCAGTTCGCTCTCCATGCGCTGCCTGGAGGCGGTCGTTTCGGTGATCTCCCTGATATAGTCCTTCAGGGAAGTTTTCATGCAATCAAGGGCCACGGTGAGCTTGCCCACCTCATCGCCCGCTTTTGCCTCCGGCAGCTGTACCTCCAGGTCGCCCTTGCCGATCTGTACCGCCGCATTGGCCATTTCCGTCAGCGGCCTGGTGATGGACCTGGCGATAAAAACTATCGCCAGCGCCAGAAGTAAGAGCCCCGTCACGCCAAGGGCAAGAACGGCATGGTTCAGGTTGGTAATGTCTGCCATGAGCTCATCGTACGGAAAAAGCACACCCAGCGACCAACCGTTCGACTTGATCGGCACATAGGTCATGATGCAGGACTTTCCCGTCACCGCGCTCTTGACCGGGGTCGCGGAAAAACCCTCCTCTCCCCGTATCATCTTTCTTCCCACTTCCCTCAACATGCTGTCTCCCCTCGCCTCTGCCACGGAGAAGATCGTCTCGTTCATGATGTAGTCTTTAATGGGGTGGGTGACAAATGTACCGTTCTTTGAAATGAGGAACCCGTAACCTGATTTGAGGATCTTGATGGAGGACACGATATCCCTGAGATGGTCCAATGAGATATCCACGACGATAATACCGGTCAATTTCCTTTCCCCGTCCACGTTCCTGTAAAAAGGGACCGCATAGGAAGACATGAGGATGCCGCCGCCTTCGCCGAAATAAGGCTCGGTCCACTGGGGCTGCTCAAGCGCCCGCGGGATCTGGTACCAGTCCCATGTAAAATAATCATAGAACTTGTCGAGGTATTTGAAACTGACCGCTCCATTGCTCTTATAGAAATAGGGAGCAAAATATTTTTTGTTCCTGTCAAAGGCATAGGGCTCAAAGGCGACTGCCGCACCGTATATCTCGGGGTTTTTTTCAACGATGGCGTAGATGATCTTGAAAAGCTCGGATTCATCATAATTGGTGTTCTCCAGGAGATATGCAACACTCTGGGGGACTTTCTGGGTTGAGGTAAGGAGGACCTCGATCCTGCTCGTTGTCGTGATGATAAGGTTCGCCGAGTTCTCCTCGATACCCTTCTTGATCATCTTGCGGGACACAAGGTAGTTATAGCTGAATATGGCAACAAAGATCAGGGCGCTGCTCAAGGTGAAGAACAGGACAAGCTTGAAGGCGATCCCTTTATTTTTGAACATATCCCGTACACCCGAAGGCAAATTCATTGATATCTGGCACGGCCCCGATGAGACCGCCCCTTTTCAACTCTTCGCCCACCCTCTCGTAGTCTTCCTTCTTAAGGACCCCCACCGCCGCGGCGTCCTTGTCTTTGGGCATTATTATATCCTTCATCCGCTCAAGCATCCATTTTTGATGGACCCTGTTGGCAGGCACATTGGCCGCGGTCATATACTTGAGTATGATGTCGATGGTCCTGTCGGGATGGTCAAAGGCATAGGCCCAGCCTTCGATGGAGGCCCTGATGAAGGCACACGCCAGTGAGGGGTCCCTCTTCAATGTTTCTTCCATGACATAGATACCGTCTTCGGGAAAATTGAGGCCGTTGTCACTGTAGAAAAAGGTGGTCAGCTCATCGGCGTTGATACCGGCGTTGAGGATCGTGTGATATTCGTTGTACCACATGGCCGACGCCGCATCGACGCCGTCCCTCAGGAAGAGGTTCACTGAATATGACTGGGGAACGATCTTCACGGTGAGGTTGTGTTTTTTAAAAAATGCCATCGGCTGTATGCGGAAATCGTCACCCCAGAGGCCGACCTTTTTCCCTTGAAGGTCTTCCGGTCTCTTAATGCCCCGTGCCTTTTTCGCAACAAGCATAAGGGACGAGCGTTGGACGATCTGGGCGATGTTGACAATTTTGGCGCCGTGTGAACGTTTCTGGATGGCCGTTGAAAGCCAGATGCTGCCGATGTCGGCATCACCTTTCTCGAGAAGTTCCGACGATGGCCTGTGGGGCCCCCCCTGAACTATCAGGAGGTCTATACCGTGCTTTTTATAGATCCCCTCGTCGTATGCCACATAATACCCGGCGAATTGGGCCTGGGGGCTCCATTGGGGGATAAAAGAGACCTTCTTCAGCGGGGCCTCCCCGGCGAAGGCGCCGAGACCGGCAGTGGCGGCGAAAAAGAAAAGAGAGAACAGCACCGCCCTTATCACCGCTCGTGCAGGGATGCCCCTGAGGTTATTTACCTTGCCCCGATCCACCATTGTCAATCATTATGATGATTGATAGCACCCTGTTTAGTCAACATAAAAATCCTTTTGTATCAACAATAATGGGTGCAAACAACTTTTTTTATCCATCGGGAGGTAAGCCTTGAATGCCGAAGAGATAAGTAAAAAAATAGCGCCCCGCGTCAAAGACGGGAAAATATCCTGCAAAAAGGCCCTGGAATTCGCCGAAAAGGAGAAAATATCCACGAGCGCCCTGGGCGAAGCCCTGAACGAACTGAAGATCAAGGTCGTAAGCTGCCAGCTGGGATGTTTCCCATAAAAACGGTTCCAGAGTTTCAGGTTTGAGAGGCGTTTCAAGTTTAAAAGAAGATGATGCTTCTTTTGCCTTTCCCTGAAACCTGGAACTCTGGAACTATCTTTATGCCAGATAGGGCTCCCACATCTTCGCGGTCTTCCTGATATACTCTGACGGCACTCCCTTCATGATCTGATTGTGACCCGGCAGCAGTATGTCCACGTCGAGTTTGGCCAGGCTTTGGAGGGATTCCTTGAGTTGCGCCGCGTCGGCGCCGAAGAGGTCAAAACGGCCTATGGCGTAATCGGCATAGACGACATCTCCCGGGATAAGTATCTTTGCCACAGGTTCGTAAAGGGCGATGCCTCCCATGGAGTGGCCGGGGATGTGTATCACGTCCCAGACCATGTCGCCGATCTCCAGCGTTTCGCCGCCCTCCAGCTTGCGGTCCACGGTGAATTTGAAGGCGTCCGGCGCAAGGCCGAACTGCATCTGGCACATGCCCTTGAACATCTCCATACCGTACACGGCCCTGTCATCGCCCTTTTCCAGAAGGTCCGCTTCGAGCTTATGGACCCACAGCTGCGCCTCCGGGAACGCCTTTTGCATCTCCGTGAGACACCCGATATGATCGAGGTGCGTATGGGTCATGATGATCCTTTTTACGGCGCCGGGATCGATCCCCAGCTCCCTGATGGATCCCGCTTTGTATTCACCCTTCCCCGTAAGGCCGACATCAACAATGGAGAGGTCCTTCGATCCGGGGATGCCGATCACATAAACATGGGAATCGGGAATGAACTCGTCCTGTCCGGGGATGAAATAGACACCTTTGTAAACCTGTGACATGAGATGCTCCTTTTAACCTTTTTCTTCTTTATCTTTGGACCGCTCGGTGAGCCAGTGGTTGAGCTCATCGAAATATACATAGAAAACAGGGGTGATGTAAAGGGTCATCATCTGTGAGAGAAAGAGCCCGCCGACGACGGCAACACCCATGGGCTGGCGCGCGTCGCCGCCCGCTCCGATACCGAGGGCGATGGGCAGGGTGCCGAAAAGGGCCGCCATGGTTGTCATCATAATGGGGCGGAACCTGACAAGACATGCCTGATATATTGATTCTTCCGAACTGCAGCCCTTCTGTCTTTCTTCCTCCAGGGCGAAGTCTACCATCATAATGCCGTTCTTCTTGGCGATACCGATGAGCATGATGATACCAACCATGCCGTACATGTCGAGCTCCATACCGAAGACCCAGAGCGTGATCAGCGCCCCGCACGCCGCGAGCGGCAGTGCGGTCAGGATCGTAATGGGGTGGATGAAGCTCTCGTAGAGTATACCGAGAACCATGTAAATGACAAGAACGGTGACGAAAAGGAGAAAGCCCATGCCGGCAAAGGACTTCTGGAATTCCTGGGCGGAACCCTGGAACCCGGTAACGATCGTTTGCGGCAGGTCCACGTCTTTGGCGATCTTGTTCGTAGCCTCCACTGCCTCGCCTATGGCATGGCCCGGTTTCAGGTTAAAGGCGATGGTGGCCGAGTTGAGCTGTCCCGTATGGTTAACGTTGAGGGGGCCTACGGTCTCTTCAATGTCCGCCACCGTGCCGATGGGGACAAGCTTGCCGGTATCCGATTTCACATAAAGATAGGAAAGGGCGTTGGCATCTGCCTTGAACTGCGGCTGCACCTCGAGGATGACGTAATACTGGTTGAGCTCCCCGTATATGGTCGATATCTTCTTGGACGCGTAGGCCGAATAGAACGCGCTCTGGATCTGGTTGAGGCTCAGGCCCAAAGACGACGCCTTGTCGCGGTCGACATTGATGAAAAGCTTGGGGGAGTTGAGCTTGACGTCGGAGTTCACATCCTCAAGACCGGGCGCCGCCCTCATCTTGCTTTCGAAGATCCCCGCATATTTGTAGAGCTCCGCCAGGTCCGATCCCTGGAGCGTGAACTGGTACTCTGCCAGGGCCGATCCCGCGCCTATCTGGATGGGCGGCGGGTTCTGCGGGAAAACGAGCATGCCCGGGACACTGTTCAGTTTCGGCCGCAGGTCGGCGACGATCTCGTCGACGGAGCGCTTGCGGTCCTTCAGGTTCTTGAGCATGGCGAAGATGACGCCGCTATTGTACGCGTTGATGCTGGCAACGGAGATGAACTCGTTAACATCCGGGTCGGTCTTCAATATCTCGTTTATCGCCGACTGGTGGCGCACCATGTCGTCGAAGGATATCTTATCGGCGGCCTGGGTCCAGGCGACCATGAAGTTCTGGTCCTGGGAGGGCAGAAATCCCTTGGGTATCTTCATGAAGAGGAAACCGGAAACAACGAGGACGATGGCGGTGGCAATAAGGGCGACCTTGCGGTGCTCCAGCACCCACCGGAGGGTACGGCTGTAGAAATCGATCATGGCCTGAAAGCCGCGCTCCGTCACTTTGTAGAACTTGCCTTCCTGCTTCTCGTGGAAACCTTTCAGCACGCGGCTGCACATCATAGGTGTAAGGGTTATCGAGATGAAACCGGAGATCAGGATAGCAGCGGCGATGCAGACCGAGAACTCATGGAAGAGCTTACCCACGATACCGGGCATGAAGAGGATGGGGATAAAGACGACGACGAGGGAGAGGGTCATGGACATGATGGTGAACCCTATCTCCTCAGACCCCTTATACGATGCATCGACGGCGTTCTCGCCCATCTCCATGCGCCGCACGATGTTCTCGAGGACAACGATGGCATCGTCGACAACAAGCCCCACGCACAGGACCAGCGCCATCATGGAAAGGTTATTGAGGCTGAACCCCATGACGTTCATGACGGCAAAGGTGCCGATGATGGAAAGGGGCACGGCAACGTTGGGTATGAGGGTCGACCTGAAGGAGCGCAGGAACACGAAAACAACAAAAAGGACGATGATGATGGTGAGGACCAGGGTGAACTGGACGTCCTTGATGGCTTCCTCGATGTAGTCTGAGGAATCATAGAGGAGGTGCCATTCCACCGACTCCGGTATCATGGCCTTGAGCCGGGGGATAAGCTTCTTGACGCCGTCGGACACGAGGACCGTATTGGACCCCGGCTGCTTCTTGATTGCAAGGACGATGGCACGCTGCGTTTTTGTCCGTGTACTGTACCAGGCGTTCATCTGCTTGTCTTTTTCGACGCCGCTTATGGCGTCGCCCACGTCCCGTATGCGGACCGGCTTGCCGTCCTTGTAGCTGACGATGACATCGCGGTAGGCCTCGCCGACAGTGAGCTGCCCGTTGGAGTCTACGTTAAAGGCCTGATAGGTCCCGTCGAGGGTCCCCCCGGGGAGGTTCACGTTCGCGCTCTGGACCGCCTTCTCAACGTCATTGAGGCCGATGCCCTGCTTTGCCAGGAGCTTCGGGTTCACCTGGATGCGGGCCGCAAACTTCTGCCCGTAGATTATGACCTGGGAAACGCCGTTGACCATGGTGAAGTTCTGGGAAAGATAGTTCTCGGCGTAATCGTTGAGCTGGATGAGGGGCATCGTCTCCGAGGTGAGGGCAAAATAGAGGATCGGCTGGTCCGACGGGTTGACCTTGTCATAGGTGGGAGGGCTCGGCATATTGCTCGGCAGCTCCCCCTGTGCGGCGGCGATCTTGGAGTTCACATCCTGGGCACAGGCATCTATGTTGCGGTCAAGGGAGAACTGGAGGATGATCGTCGTGGAACCGGTGTAGCTCTGGGACGCCATCGATGAGAGGCCTTGTATCGTCGAGAAGTGCTTCTCAAGGGGTTTGGCAACGTTCGACGCGATCGTCTCCGGAGAGGCGCCGGGCAGAGAGGCCGTCACCATGATCGTCGGAAAATCGACCGCCGGCAGGTTATTGATGGGCAGGCTGAGATAACTGTTGATGCCGAAAAAGAAGAGGCCGAACATGACCAGAATGGTCATGATTGGCCGTCTGATCCATATTGCGGAGAGGTTCACTTTTTGGTTCCAGCAGGATCTTCAGCCTTGGGCTGCACCTGCGCGTCAGTTTTTGCGCTGCCGGGTCTGGCCGGTGCCGCGGTATTGTTGTTGCCCGGCTTCTGCTGGGGACTTACCGCGGAGCCTGACTGTCCCGTTGCCAGGGAATCACGTATCACGACGGGAAAACCGTCTTTCAGCTTGAAGTGGCCATCGGTGACAACCGTTTCGCCCGCACTGACCCCCTTGGTGACCACCGTCAGCCCGCCGACGGTCCTGTCCGTCGTCACGACCCGGTATTCTGCGGTATTGTCGGGTTTCACGACGAAGGTGTATTTCCCTGTCTGGCTGAGCTGTATTGAGCGCTCAGGTACGACCACGACATCCTTTTCCGTTGTGAGCGTGAGGACCACATTGACAAACTGGCCCGGCCAGAGGAACTTGTCCGTGTTGGGAAAGGTGGCCTTCATAAGTATCATGCCCGTCTGGACGTTCACCGTGTTATCAATGAAGGTGAGCGCCCCTTCCGGCGGCACACCGGTGTATCCCGGCACGATCACCGTCGCCTTCAGCGTCCCGAGGGCGGAATATTTCCTGATATCGGGAAGGTTCTTCTCCGGCATGGAAAATGTGGCATACACGGGGGCGATCTGGTTGATGGTCGCGAGCTGTGTATCGACATCCTTGATCATCCTGCCTTCAAAGACGGCATAGGCGCCCATGCGCCCGTCGAAGGGGGCCGATATGAAACAGTAGGCCAGGTTAAGGCGGGCGTCCTCCAGCGAGGCCCGGTCTGCCGATACGAGAGAACCCTGGGCATCGGCGATGGACTGCTTGTTCTCGTAGTCGGAGAGGGAAACGGCACCCTTTTCATAGAGGAACTTGTAGCGTTTCGCCTCATCCCTTGAGAATTTCATCTGCGCCGTGTCCTGGGCGAGGGTGGCCTCCGCCTTGCGCACTTTCTCCCGGTACTGGTTGGGATCGATGGTAAAGAGCGGCTGGCCCTTCTTGACATCCTGGCCTTCCTTGAAGTGGATCTTCACGAGCTGGCCGGTGACCTGGGCGTATATGGGAACGCTGCGGTATCCCTCGATGGTCCCGATCTCCTTAAGCTCCACGGGCATGTCTTTTTTAACTGCTTTCGCTGCCGTTATGGGGATATGCCTCGGGGGCGGGGCCGGTTTTTTCCTGGTGGCAATGTAAACGATGATCAGAATTATGCACAGCGCGATGATGCCCGCCGCGATGATCTTTCTTTTCTTCGGCATTGCCTGTATCTTCCCGGTCATTTCCTTTGCTTTCGTTAGGTCCATTATCTGCTCCCCATCGCCTTTTCCATGTTGGCCCTGGCAACTTTATAATCGAAAAGGCCGCTGATGTTGGCAAGCTTCGCCTTGCTGTAGGTCACAGTGGCGTCGGTGACCTGAAGGGGGTCAGCGAGGCCCGCCTCGTACCGGAGGTTGGTGATCTCCAGGTTTTCCGAGGCCTGCCTGATCTGTACGTTTGTGGTGTCTATCGTCTGCCGGGCCTTGATGAGGGCAAGCCAGGCCTGCTTGACGTCGAGCAGGACCTGCAGTTTCATGGCGCTTATCTTCGCGTCCACCGACTGCTTGTTCGCCAGGGCCTCGGCAACCTTGTTGGTCGTGGACAGCCCGTCAAAGAGGTTTACCGACAACCCGACCCCGGCATACCATCCCTGGCCGAGGGGATACTGGCTCCCGGCGAAATTGTACTGGGCGTTGCCGTTTATCTGCGGGTAATATTCCTGTCTGGCGCGTGCTACGGCCTTCTCGGCGGATTCCCTCTGGGCCTCGAGCGACTTGAGGTCAGGCCTCGCCTGATAGGCCGCTTTGAGGGCGTCCTCCATGGTGATCTCATATTTCTCGAAAGCAAGGTTATCCCGGATGGCATATTCGGAATCGCTGTCGATACCCATGGCGTTATTCAGGTTGACCCAGGCAACCTTGAGGTCGTTGTCGGCGCTGATGAAGTCAAGCTTCGCATTGCTGAGGTCCAGTTCGGCCTTCGTGACATCGTATTTCGGTTTCTTCCCGGCCTCAAAGAAGATCGCCGCCACACGCAGGTGTTTCGCGTACTGGTCGACCACCTCCACGTTGACCTCGCGGGAACGTTTTGCCTTCAGGACCCCGTAATAGGATGATTTTACCGTATTCGCGATGGTATTGACACTGGTGTCGATGTCGCGGCGCGACGCTTCCAGGTTGAGCTTGCTGATGTTCACGCTCGTCGGCGTCCTCCAGAAATCGAAGAGCATCTGCTTTAGGGTCACATTGGCAATATTCTGGTTATACTGGTCCAGCAGGGAAGTATAATAGGGGTCATTTGTGTTGTATACGGAAAAATTCCGAGTAAAACTTGCGGCACCGTCAAGTTTCGGGAAAAATCCCGACCGTGCCTGGCCGACCTGGGCCTCCTTCGCCTTCATGGCGTAGTAAGAGCCCGTTATGGCGGGATTCATCTTCAGGCCGATATCGATGGCCTTTTCGAGGTCCAGAGGATCGCCCGCCTTGATGGGGAGTTCCTGTGCGAAAGAGGGGCACGCAAAAAATAACATTAATATAATGATGGGAATGAGATTTCGCCTCATGTTCTGCTGTTTCTCTCGTTGCTGATCAGATTTTGGAAACAATTACGTATAATGAAAATACGTAATTCACATATTAGATAAGTGTAAGTCCATTGTCAAGAGAGAGTTTAACGATGCGAAATATGTGATAAAATGAAGAGTGAAAGGGCGAACGGGGTAGAAAAGTGAAACGCCTTGAAACGCTTAAAACGGTTTGACAACCCGGATGGTGGTGTATATACTATACACCATAGGGGTGGACACATGCCAACGCTCAAGAGAACACAGATGTACTTCCCGGAGGACCTGCTGGACGAACTCAAACGTAAAGCAGATAAAGAAAAGACAACCCTTTCTCACATCGTGAGGAACGCTGTCATGGAGCTCATCAGGAAAGACAAGGCAAAAGACTGGGAGAACGATCCATTATGGGACATGGTGGGCACCGGCAGATCAAAGGCCCACGACCTCTCGGCAAACCACGATGTATATTTATACGGAAAAAAGAAATGAAGCTCTTTGTAGACACTTCGGCATGGCTGGCCCTCGGTGACAGGAACGACCAGTATCACAAGGAAGCGCTGGCAAGGAGCGCCTCGATAAAGAAACAAAAGATCGAACTCGTCACTTCAGACTACATTTTTGATGAGAGTATAACCATCATACGTTACAGGATGTCCCACAGGGCGGCCGTGACCTTTGGAAATTCCCTTATGGGCAGCACGATCGTCAAGATCACCGGCATAACAGATGAAGAAAGATCGAAGGCGTGGAAATTATTCAGTCGATATGACGACAAAGAGCTGAGCTTTACAGACTGCACCAGTTTCGTGCTTATGAAGAAGCTGGGGATACAGAAGGCCTTCACCTTCGATGATCACTTCAGGCAACTCGGTTTCGAAGTCTTCTAAGAGAACATTTCACCCGCCTGTCTGTCTATTCACCCGGTTTTTTCGCGGGCGACGCATACCACCGGTCCTTCGGTACCATCTTCGGCTGGGCCGGGTCGCCACGGTATGAGGGGGACATGATCTGGACATCATACTCGTTGAAGGCATCCTGTATGTTCCGGTGCAGATCGGTATAGGTCCCGGCTAGCACGTCACGAAGCTTTTTCCTTATTTCTTCAATCATCGAAAGAAGAGGGAGCCGTCTTCGGCGCGCCGCAGGCGGCTCCCAATAATCGTTTACGTGTCTGGATCTACTTGGCCGGTTTTTCCACCATGACCGCCATGGCCTCGGTGACCCGCAGGATAACGTCGTCGCCCTTCTTGATATTCTTGAAGTTCTTGACGGCCTTATCAACGGTAAAGGTCTTCTTGTTGCCTTCGGGGCCCTTGAGGGTCACGGTGCGTTTCTTGTAGTCTATGCCTTCGACCTTCGCCGTCACCTCCAGCGTGTCCACAACGACGGCACCCGGCTTTGCCCCCTTCGGCGCCACTTCCACCGTCTGCGTTTCTGAGGCGGAAGGTTTCTCGCCGGCCTTTGCCACGAAGACGGCAACGGACTGGTAGAATTTTGCCTTGACCTTGTCCCCGACCTTTATCTGGTCGAAGTTCTTTACCTCGGGACCCAGCTTGACGGTCTGCGATGTCCCGTCGGCCATCTTGAGGGTCACCGTCCGCTTCGCGGCGTCGATCGCATCTACCGCAGCCGTCACCGTGACCACGTCCACTATCACGCCGCCTGGCTTTTCGGCAGCTTTCTTTGCCGGTTTCTTCTCCTGCGAGAACGCAAAACCCACAAGCAGGATAATCATAAATGATGCCAGGACCAGTGTTAATGTCTTTTTCATATGCAACCTCCTCCTTTTAATATAGTTTCAACAGTCTCAACTGTTTCAACCCAATGTCAGGGTGTTCCGTCTGAGCCCAGGGCATTTTTCACGATCTGCTTCGCTTCGGTCAGGATGGTCTGCAGGTGCCGTTCGTCCACGAAACTCTCCGCGTAAAGCTTGTATATGTCCTCGGTGCCCGATGGCCGTATCGCGAACCAGCCGTTTTTAGCAACGACCTTCAAGCCGCCGATCGGCGCATTGTTTCCCGGGGCGCTGGTCAGTTTCGCCGTTATGGGCTCTCCGGCCAGTTCCTTCTCGCTTATCGCTTCAGGGGAGAGGCGCCCTATTGCATCTTTCTCGGCGGGCGTTGCCGGTGAGTCTATCCTTGTGTACCAGGGTGTCCCCAGACGTTTCGCGAGCTCCAGGTACAGCTCGCCCGGGTCTTTGCCCGTGCGGGCGGTTATCTCTGCCGCCAGCAGGTCCATTATGATGCCGTCCTTGTCGGTTGTCCAGACAGTACCGTCGCGCCTGAGGAAACTCGCCCCGGCGCTCTCTTCACCCCCGAAACAGTATGACCCGTCGAAGAGCCCGTCGACGAACCACTTGAAACCGACCGGCACTTCAGACAGGCTGCGGCCGAGGTCCTTAACGACCCGGTCGATGAGCCCGCTGCTGACGAGGGTCTTGCCCACGGCCGCGCTCTTTGGCCACCCGGGCCGATTGGTCAGCAGGTAATGGATCGCCGCGGCAAGGTAATGGTTGGGATTCATGAGCCCCGCCGAAGGGGTGACGATACCATGGCGGTCCGCGTCGGTGTCATTGGCAAAGGCGATCTGGAACCGGTCTTTCAGCTCCACCAATCTGGCCATGGCGTACGGGCTCGAACAATCCATCCTGATCTTGCCGTCATGATCGACGGTCATGAAGCCGAACCTCGGGTCCACAGCGTCGTTTACCACGGTGATATCAAGGCCATAGGCGGCCTTGATGGGCTCCCAGTAATATACCGAGGACCCTCCGAGGGGGTCGGCGCCCATCCGGATGCCCGCGGACCTGATGCACTCCATATCTATTATACTTGCCAGACCTTCGATGTAAGGCATCCGGTAATCGTGCAGATGTGTTGTCACGGCCTTAAGGGCAGACTCGTAAGGCACCCTTTTGACCCCGCGGTTGCCGCCGCGCAGCAGATCATTCGCCCGGTCCTCGATCCACTTTGTTGCCTGCGTGTCAGCGGGGCCGCCGTTTGGCGGATTGTACTTTAAGCCGCCGTCCTCCGGCGGGTTGTGAGAAGGCGTGATCACAATACCGTCCGCCAGGGCCCTGCCCCTGTTGCGGTTGTATGAGAGGATGGCGTGGGAGATGACCGGGGTTGGGGTGAAGCCGTCGTCACGCTGGATGACCGTCTCCACGCCGCCGGCCGCCAGGACCTCGAGCGCGCTGCGCTGGGCGGGCCCGGACAACGCGTGCGTGTCCTTCCCCATATAGAGGGGCCCGTTCGTACCCTTGCTTTTCCGGTAGTCGCATATGGCCTGGGCGATGGCCAATATATGGGCCTCGTTGAATGTGCCCGAGAGTGAGGACCCCCTGTGTCCGCTGGTCCCGAAGCTCACCAGCTGAGTACGGTCACCCACATCGGGTCTGAGCTCATAATACTTCCTCTCAAGCGAGGCCGGATCCGCCAGCATCCCTTCCGGTGCCGGCTTGCCCGCGAGGGGGGAAATAGCCGTATCACCCGCACATACATTGTCCGCATCGCAAGAGAGGGTGGTCTCTTCGCCCACAAAAGGTGGATCCGCCATATCACACGCTCCTTATTTCTTTGCTCTCCTGAGGCCTGAGCCTTAAGTCCTCGTTTTTCGCTGTTCCCTTTTTCATATCATTACCGAAACAACATCTCAAACTAAAAATGAAAGGCCGCCCCCGAGACCGTTGCCCGTATCGGGCGAGTATCCATACCGGCAGGGACCACGGTTTGACATTTTTTCAGAAGGACATAAGAACCACAATAAGGAGCGCGGCTATGTATGCGAATGGGTAGAACCAGATCACGTACCTGTCGATCCGGTTCGCCAGCACATCTTTGCCGTCGCCGACCATGCGCCTGAGCAGTACTGCCAGTATAAGCATCAGTGCCGTCACCACAAAGACAGCCGCCAGCATCATGTCGAGGAATGTCATGTAGCCGAGACGCGGCAGATCATTGGAGATCGCAAAATTGAAGGCGATGAAAAGCAGGAGGTTGGCTCCCGATGCGTCCACGCGCTTGGTGTAGTCCTTCAGGAAAAAGATGACCCAGGACACGACAATGATGATCAACAGGGGAAGGAAGATACGAAAAATATAGTATGTCAGATGACGTTTCGCTTCGAAACGAAAGTTGAACCGCGAGGTCGGGAACCGCGACATTATCTGTCCTGTCGACGGTCGTTTCGAAACCGCTGACCATCCACTCTTCCTCTCCAAGCTGCTTGCCCACTTCACTAAAACCTTCCAGGTTCTCGAAGACAAAGAACCTTTCGGGGAAGATAGAATCAACCTTGATAAAGAACCGCTGCTTATCGAAGGGAAACTTACGGAAGTTGAAATCAGGCGCCTGAAGGGTGACGGAAAAACGTTCCATGTAAAGGGCCCTTCCTTCAGAAAAAACAACTACAACGCTGTTCTGGATCCATCGGTTCCCTTGCTGGTTATAGATCGAGAATTGGGGCCAAATATTCCCCTCTTCGGTCATCTTGCGCGTAAAGGACTCTCCTGTATATACCTTAACGCGCTCTTGCACTGCCTTATCAGGCCTGAACGCGAGAGTTGGATCATCCCACCTCATCATCAGGGTGGCGACTATGCCGAAGTTCTCCGACTTCTGGTTCACGTCGGAGATCTGCTGCATCTTGATGCCGATCTTCACGGGAACAGGTTTTTCGAGAATTGGGTTTCCTCCGACCTCGCCCGCTCCCGTGATGACCTCGGGGGCATTTACTCCGATAAGTGCACGATAGTCTCCGGTAGTCACGGTCTTGTCCCGGAGCTTACCCGATATCATGACCCGGCAGTTCTTCATGAATCGCGGGAATCTGTACTTAAGGGAAGCGGCGGTCTTCTCCCCTGTGAAGTTGGCATACACAAGGGCCTTATCTCCAAAATCGTAGAGCGTGACAACGGGTTTCAGGTCACCGGATGTCGCCTCCACATATACATACAGGGTGTCGCCGGCATTGATACCGACGAGCCGGAGATACTTGTTGCGCGTGAGGGTTCCCTTGACCTCTTCTACCCCCTTACCGATACGGGAAGCGATCCTGTCCATTGATACAAACGGCTGCCCTGTTGGTGATGCCTTTCCCGTCAATACCTCAGGCGCGTTCACGCCCGCGAGAAAACGGTAATTGCCGAAAGTCCGGTATCCAAGGGCGCTTGCGACGAGCAGCGTGTAGTTTCCGTCGGCCGGGACCTTAAATTGCAGCGCAGAATCGTACTTCCCGTCCATATCATCCTTCAAGGCCAGCGAGAATTTTTCAAGAATGTCCCGGGAAGCCGCGAGAGGGTCCTCGCCTTCGGCAATGGCCTTTTCCAGTTGCGAGTCAAACAACTGCCTTACCTTCTCGAAATCGGTACCTGGTTTGAGCAGTACCACCATGGGATCGAAGTTCCCCGATGTTCCCTTCACATGAACGTAGAGCGTATCACCCTTTGCAAGCTTTGAAAGCCTGTACAGGACACTTTCCCCGGCCTTCATATGGCCTGTGATATCCTGGACCATGACCCTGTCTTCCCCGAAAGCTGGACCCACCATAGTGAGCATGAGGATTGCCAGAAAGACGAGAAGGCCCGAGATATGCGGCAGTGCGGCCATGTGACGAAAAAGAACCGGTGGGACATAACTGGCGCGTCTTTCCATTATTTCCAAGGTCTTTCTCCTTCCTGATACCCGCCCGCGCTGCGCTCAAGAAACCCGGAAAACCAAATTGATAAAACGGCCCATTTCAGTTGGCAGGAACTGCGCCTGCGCGCCACTGGACAGTTTCCAGTTCTCTTGCCAGCTTATATAATATCGTTATAGTTTAAGACTCTCTTATTGTCAATCGTCGACGTTGTGTTGTCCGGTCTTGCAGGTGGTGGTGTTTATGCGGGGATATTTTGCCGTGCTGCGATTGTCCCGCTCTCAATCGATGAGTTTGAGCAGGGCCATTTTGATGACCGGGTCGAGGTCGCGGACGGCGTTTATGCCCTTGAGCTCGATGATGACGGCCTCCATGATGAGGAAGGTCTTCGCTTCGTCGCGCAGGCATCCCGTCCTGACGCTGTCGAATTTGCCGTAGGTGCCGTGTATGTGCACGCGGGGCTCGTCGTTGTACCAGAAGGCGGTGCCGATGGCGAGGGTCTCGTGGCTCTCGACGATCTCCCGCCACGTCGGCTCCGGCGGGCGCACGTCATCCTGCGCGGGCCCGACGACGATCCTGCCTTCAGCGATGCCCCCCAGCAGATAGAACACACAGGCCTTCAAATCCTCTTTACGAATGATACCGGTGAGGTTTGAGATGATCTCGTCGCCGTCCTCGAAGTGCGCCAGGATGACCCTGCCCACTTCTCCGACCTGGTATTTCATACAATGATGTCCTCTTATTGACCGGTTTTTCTTATTTCAGGGGCCCTTTTATGATCGTTATGTCATCGACCCAGACCGTCCCCTTGCCTTCTATCACAACATTGAGCTTCAACATCTCAGGCTTCTTTCCTTTCTTGACGAAAAAGGGTGTCTCCTGTGTCACCCAATCCGTGGTGCCCGTCAGGGGTGATTCGAGGGCGCGCGAGAAATATTCGCCGCCGCCTGGGAAAACGCACCACATCTCGAGATATACCTTGCCCTCCACGTTCTTTGTTTTGAGCTTTGCCCGGTAGGTCACCCTGGCGTCCTCAATATCGTCCGTCTTCATCTCGTAGAGCCGGACCGTGGTTGGAGAGAAGGCATCGATCCTGACCGAACCCTTGCCGTCACTCGACACGGCGGGATCAAAAACGACGTTGTCCTGCGTCAGTATCCCCTCCATACTGTCGATGGGGTATTTCTTCAATTCCTGTGGGGTAATTTTCTGCTGGCAACCCGAAAAGACCATGCAGAAGAAAAGAAGGACAACGATGGCAGTAAGGACCGATCTCATAGGGTGACCTCCTCGTGCAATTTTCTATGGCCTTTCGGGGCCTGATCAACGGCGTATCCTTCGATACACAATAGTATCACATGAAGGGGGCCTTTGCAGATAGTTTTTTGGGAGTCGGGGTGAAAAATACACCTGTCTTCATCTGGCGCCCCCTGGCAGCATATTTCATTCCGCTCGGGCAGGGACAAATGTTATAAGCCCCTTTTCAAAGAACAAAAAGAGCCACTGCAAGATCTCGTGATAGGCCTCATCTTTTGCCAGTTCTTCGATCGACTCCCCAAGGGAACGGCCGTGCTGCGTGAGGGACCTGAACATACCCCCTGCGATACCCGGGTACCGGTACACCTCTATATTGAAGGACCTTTCCTCTTTCCTGACAATGCCTTTCAGGAAATAGACGTGGTCACCATCATCCGGTTTGACCTCAGGGGCCGGCCGCTTTTCCGCCAGCGCCTTTTTGAAAACACCGGATACCATGGGCGGGGTCATTCCGTAACGTCCGACGACAACCCTGTCGCCGGCAATACCCTTCAGGCCCTCAAGGCCCCCCGACCCGGCAAGCTCCTTGATCTCATCAACGCCGGGCGCAAGGTCAAGGGCGTATTTTCCGGTGAGCACGCAATCGAAGCAGTCCCTCTCATACCTGAAGATATCCACGATGGGACGGCAGTCCGCGAATCGCGCAAATATCCACCTTTCAAAATTCTCCATGAACCTTTCCCTGTCCTCAGACCAGTGTGGTTTCAGCTCCATGCAGATATCGACGATCCTCTTCGTGCGGTCCGACCAGA
This sequence comes from uncultured delta proteobacterium, assembly GCA_963816115.1. GTDB lineage: Bacteria > Desulfobacterota > Syntrophorhabdia > Syntrophorhabdales > Syntrophorhabdaceae > Delta-02. The sequence goes on from CAWFIZ010000004.1 coordinate 187,778, forward strand.
ATATGATCGCCAGGCATGTATGGACGAAGGACCGGGTGATGAAGTGCGACAGCGTGGCGAGGCCCTTTATCTCTTCATGCTCGAGGGGAAAGGAATAGAACACGGAGAATATCTCCGGCGAGAGCCTGAACATCGCGTGGGTATCGGGGGAAGAGAAGAAACGTTCATTGTAATCGGTCGTGTCCCTCTGGGGGTCATAGACCAGGCGGTCCCTGTACTCATTGAAGATGGCCGTCCCGGAGTAGATCATGAGAGGATTGATCTGGTAATTGACGTTGTAGAGCCTGCTGAAGGCGATGAGCCTCATGGTCTTCTCGACGTCATCGGGCGTCTCCTCGGGAAATTCGATCATGTAGCCAAGGTCGAGCTCCAGGCCGGCGCCGCAAAGACGGGGGATGATATCGTACGCCCTGGCCACGTTCCTGTACTTCCTGATCTTCTTCTGCACGATCTCGGAACCGCTTTCTATGCCGATAAAGATCTTGTTGCACCCTGCTTCTTTCAGAAGGCCGCCCATGTCCTCATCATGGAGGCCGTCGAGCCTGATAAAACAATTCCAGCCAAAATCGAGCTCCCCTGTCATTTCGCCCAGCGAACGGCAGAGGTCCCTCGCCTCGCCGGTGCTGCCGAAGAGGTTGTCGTGCTGAAAGGATATGGTCCCCAGGGAACCGAACTTTGCCTTGAGCATCTCAAGCTCTTCCTTTATCCTTCCCGCTGATTTGTACCGGCATTTCCTGCTGAAGAACTTTCCCGTGAAACAAAAGGAACAATTGTTCGGGCATCCGCGCCCCGCCTCCACGAGCAGTCCGTCGACCGGATAGGGGTAGCAGTCATAATCCGGAAATGGGAGCATGTCGAGATCGTCAGGCAGGGGGGCAGCGGCATTGGATGTTATCTTTCCCGATGCGTCGCGGTAATACAGGCCTCCGACGGATCCGGTCGGGCGCTCCCCGAGGAGGGCCTCAACAAAGAGAGGGAAGGTGAGGTCGGCCTCCCCGCTTAAAATAAAATCGATGAACCCGAACAACTCCATTGTGCCCGCGGCGACCGCTGAAGATTGTGGTCCGCCAAAGAGCACCACGCTTCCCGGGTAGTCTTCCTTGATCCTCCGGGCAAGATAAATGGCGGCGTGGTGGGAGGTGCAAAGCGTTTGAAAGCCCGCGAGAAACACTTCATCGCCCCGGACCTGCCCGGATATGATCTCCTTCACCCTTCGATACAGCCCCGGAAAAAGCTCCTGCGGGGTGTCGCCAAGCAGCGCGGCCTCATGGTTGAGGTCGATTATACGGGTCGCGCATCCGCTCATGTGCTTTATGGATCCCGCCAGGTTGAACAACCCGAGGGGCGGCGTTATCTGGAACGGGGGCGCCTCTTCGGGAAAAAGGGTGATGATGTTCAAGGGAAAGATATTCAGGCTGTTGAAAAGGAAAACTTTCATGTTCCCTCTACATCACGACGTTCTTCTGGCTGCCCAGGTGCTCATTAAAATACAGGTAGTTCTCGTATGGCGACCGGGGGGTGGAAAAATAGCAGGGCTCGAGCCATTGGAAGGTCCTCTTCCCGTATACGTACCTCGAAAAGGTATCGTAGTCATTGTCGATCATCCTCCCGAGGGGCGTCTTTTCATAGATCCTGAGCCCGAAAACAAAACTGAACTGCAGGGGGGCCTTTTCATAGGACCTGCAGAAATCTATCACCTCTTCAAGGCTCTTTTGGGTCTCCCCGTACATACCGACAATAAAATTGATCATGAGGAAGATCCCGTTATCGATGCAGATATCGATATTTTCCCTTATCGTCCGCGCGTCGCAGCGCCTTCCGTTCATGCGCAGTACATCGTCGTCCACGCTGTCGATGGTGAAACCGAAATCCCTCAGGTTGGCCTTGTAAAGAAGGCCGGCGAATTGCCGGGTCATCGGGCCTGCCACGAACTGGGAACTGAAGGCGAACCGGTAATCGAACCCACGCCGTATGATCTGCCTCAATATGGCCGTGCTGAACTCGAGGTCGGGCATGTTGAATTCGGGGTCCGTGAAGTGTATCTTGTTTATCCTCACGTCCTTGGTATATTCGATGAGCTGCCTGAAGATATCGTCCATGTCGCGGTAACAGACAGCGCTCCCCTCAATATGGGGATCAAGGCAATAGCTGCACTTTCCGGGACACCCGTATCGCGTCTTCATCCCGAGCGTGGTCTGGTCGAGGTTCTGCTTCAGGTTCTCCGGGATGGTATCGAGGCTGATAAAATGACGGAACCCGTCCTCGAAAAACCGCCTTGGGGTCTCGCTGAACCTGTCGTCCCCGAGGTACTCGACAAGCCCGGCTATCCCCTGCTTTGAACCGCCGTTAAAGCAGTGTTCAATGAAAGGGGTGAAGGAGCCTTCCCCGGGGCCCGTGATACCGTATCTCAGGTCCAGGGACCGCAGTATCGCCCCCGGTGCGGCCTGAAAACCTCCGCCGCCGATAACGACGGGGATGTCCCTTCCTTCTATGGAAGCCTTTATGCGGGACACCAGCCTTTCAACGTCCGGCATGAGGTAGATCGTCTTGAAGGAACCGTCGGGGGGCGAGAAATTCCCCTTCTTCAACTCTATGCTCGTCTGGGAATCGATGTTGCGCAGGCCTATCCCTATGAGGTCCGGGGAATGATCGGCTATTTCCTTCGCTACGCCCGCAAAGGGATCGGCGGGATATTCCATGAAGGCATCGACGACCCTAACTTCGCAGTCCTTTAAATTCTGGCTCATCCAGAGGAGCCCGTAAGGAAGGTGCTTTTTTTCAGGGCTGAGCGGGTTCGCGTATATGAATAATATCTTCCTGGGTTTCATCCGTTGTATGGTCTGCTAAAGGGGCGATGGCGTCCCGGCCTTATTTTCAACGCTTTATATTAACATATCCTTTCTCGAAAAAATGCAATACCCACTGTATCGATTCCGTGAGGGACATCTCGCCGCATGACGCTTCCAGGACGCCGCCGACGGTGCTTTCGCCATCAATGAGCCCTGTGAAGAGCCTGCCGGCCGCCTCCGGGTAACACGCGGCGCTCGTTCTGTAAAAACCCTTGTTCCTTTCCGGCTCTCCCTTGATAACGAAAAAAACATTTTCACCGCCCCTTTTCATCTCGGGCACAGTCCCCGATCTCAGGGCATTTGTAAAGTCATCCTTCACATCATGGGGGGTGATCTTATAGTTGCCCCACTTCACATAATTTCCCGGCACCACCCTGATATCGGAAAAGAGCCGGCCCTGGACTTCACCGGAATATGGTACCGCTTCCGCGGCCGCTGCCGGATCGACTGCAAAGACGGCATCCCGGCAGTCCCTCTCGAACCGGAAGAACTCGACCACCGGCCCTATGTGACCGTAATTGTCATGGATCCATTCAGCGAATTTCTCAAGGAAGGCGCGCCGGGGGGCACCCCAGTATTGCTTCAATTCAAGGCATATATCGACGATCGTCACGGGAGGGCCGGACCAGAAGACGATGCCAAGACAGGTATAGACAAAAAAGTTGATAAGGAACTCGGCAAGGTTCGATATGTCCTTGAGCTCGGGGTGTTCCAGGGGGTGTGAATAGAAGACGGAGAAGACCTCGGGGGACCTCCCCAGCATCTCGCGGACGTTTTCCGAAACGAGAAAGCCCCTGTCGTATTCGCTGTTGCTGCGCTCCGGGTTGAACGTCAACCCCGCGCCGTATCTTTCGTACATCTGCGTTCCCGGCAGGATTATGAGCGGGTTCATCTGGAACATGATGTTATGGAGCTTGCAGAAGGCGCAAAGGCGCAGTGTCGACTCGAGCTGCGCCGGTGTCTCATCGGGGAATTCGCACATGAAGCTGCAAATGATCTCGAAACCCTCATCCTTGAGATGCTCGATGACGTTGTGTGCACCCTTGAGGTCCACATTCTTGTTGATCCTTCGCTGCATGTCTTCCGAGGCGGTCTCGATCCCTATGAAGATCTTCCTGCATCCGGCATCCTTCAAAAGCGACAGCGTTTCGTGGTCCCCGAGGACATCGAGGCGGGCGCTGCATCCCCACTGCAGCCCGGTCCCATCGAGCACCCCGGGCAGATGGCGGCACAGGTCCAGGGAGGCTTTTTTGGCGCCGAAAAAATTGTCATGGACAAAGTTGACGTTCTCCAGCGTCCCCGTTCTCTCCTTCAAGGCCTCAAGTTCGCGTACGATCCTGTCGAAAGGTTTATACCGGCAGATACGGCTGAAAAAGAGGCTCGTCGCGCAGTACGCGCACCTGTAAGGACAGCCCCTTCCTATCTCGACGTAGGACAGTTCCATCGGGTACGGGTAGCTGTCGTAGTCGGGAAAAGGCAGCAGATCGAGGTCAAGGGGTATTTCCGGCCCTTTCGCGGTGCGGACCTGCCCTTTTTCATCCCTGTAACAGAGGCCTCCCACGCTCTCCAGGCTGCCGCCGCGAAGAATGCTCCCGACAAGGGCGGCGAAGGTTATGTCGGCCTCTCCGCATAGCACCATGTCGACATGCCCGAACATTTCCATCGTTCTCCCGGCAACGATGGAAGCGTGGGCCCCGCCGAAAAGAATGATGCATTCCGGAAAATCTCTTTTAAGGAACCCTGAAAGAAGGACCGCGAAGTGATGTGAATTGCAGAGCGTTTGAAAACCCGCCATGAAACGCTCGCCCCTTTCAAGGGCGGAAAAATATTTCTCCTTTACCGACAGGTAGAGCATTTCGGGGAACTTCTCCGAAGGGTATTGAACTTCCGACGCCTCATGGTTGAGGTCGATGATCCTTGTCTCGCACCCTTCAAGGCCCCTGACGGAACCGCTCAGGGAAAAAAGCCCCAGCGGGGGGACCTTCATAAAGGGAGCGCGGGCCTGCTCCGGATAGAACCAATATTTCGAAGGTATGATGTTGAGGCTATTGAACAGGAAGATCTTCATCGAACACTGCGTAAGGATTGTACCAGATACCGCGGGATAAATCATTAACCTTTGCCGGTATTACCTTGAAACCCTGAAAGAACTTTGTGTAAAATGAGTCATCGGACATGCTGAAAGACGTCGTCAAATACCTCAACGAACATGAACGGATCAACGATCTTTTCAATGAATGCAACGGAAAAGGTGTCACCGTCGCGGTCCTCGACAGCGGTATCGACGCCACCCATCCCGCCCTGGCGGGAAAGATCGTCTCCTCGGTGACATTCTCTCAAAAAGGCCGGGGTATAACCCGGAACATATCGTCGCCGCAGGACAACGATAAAAGCGGACACGGCACGGGTGCCGCGGGCATCCTCTCACGGATCGCCCCCGACGCGAAGATCGTCGATATCAAGGTGCTCAACGACCTGGCCGTGGGTTCCTTCCGGGTCATGTCGGAAGGACTGCAATACGCGATAGAAGAAGAGGTGGAGCTCATAAATATGGGCCTCGGCGTCAGGCAGGAGAAGTTCATCATTCCCATCCTGAAATTGGTCCGGGAGGCGAACCGGCGCAATATCATCATAGTGGCCTCATCGGACAACAAGGGGCAGACCATCTATCCCGCCGCCCTGCCCGGCGTCATCTGCGTGAACCTCGGGCCGGCAACAGGGCTGAAAGACATCTACGGAGGCGGCACCGGGCTTGCCGGGTTCGGCGGTTACGGCGCCGGTGTCAGAACATGCGGGCTCGGCCACTCATACGTGCGCCAGACAGGCACCAGCTTCGCCGCGGCACATATCTGCGGTGTTGCCGCATTGGTTCTCGAAAAATGGCCCGGGCTCGCCCTTCACGAGGTCGAATTTGTCCTTTCCCGTTACGCAAGGCCCAACAAAATGAGCCAGGACGATATCAGAAGGCGTGCTTACAAGAAGATGGGGAAGGAAGGAAAAGGCCTCACAGGCTGACGACCGAATCTATACGGCCCACGAGGAATCTCCAGAGGTCTTTGTTCGCCGCACATTGCTCCGAAAACAACGCTTTATCGAATTTATGATACACCGGGCACCCCTGGTCGCAAATGACCTTCGCATAGCAATACCCGCATTCCTCCCACTCTTTTACCCTGCCGAAATAGTCCCTCCCCGCGCCTTCCAGCTCCGCGAACCCGGACACGACAGGCAGGCCGTCGGTCATGCTCTTCTCTACGCAGAGGCAATACCTTCCGTCGGGGTTCAGGGCGGCCACGTTCAGCCCGGCGCCGCAATCGAAGGCATCACAAAAGTTCTTGACGGCCTTCCCGCCGGTGAACATCTGTTTTAACGCCTTGAGCTGCCTCAAGAGATTGTGTTCCCGCACGCCGTCTTCCCCGTGGCGGACGATGTGTTCGAAGATCGCCTTCTTCACCTTCAAGATCTCAACAGCGGTAAGGGGGTCTGCCTTCCGCGGCAACATGGGCGTTCCGATATCGTTGATGCGGACCTTCAGGAAGGCACTCTGCCGGTACCACTTCAGGACCCCGGCGATATCGCGGGCGATCTCTTTTGTCAGGCAGGTTATGACGGCAAAGGGCACCGAGCCGCCCTGCAATCTTCTGAGGCCATCGACGGTCTTCTGGCCTGCCTGTCGGTGGATGTCGTGGACCTCCGGCGGGCCGTCGAGGCTCACCGATGGCTCGATGCCGAGGTCCACGCAGAGGGCAACGAGATCATCGTCTATCAGGGTCCCGTTCGTCTGGATACCGATATGGAGGTGTATGGAGCCCTTTTCGGCAACCGATCTTGCCAGCGTGCTGACACGGCGGATATTGTCAAGGCCCCACAGGATGGGTTCCCCTCCCGTAAAAACGAGCGAGAGCCTGTCGATGCCGGATGTTTCGATCCACGTCCTGACGGCGTTCGCGGCAACATCGGCATCAAGGCAGTCACCACGGGACGCATTGGCATCGGCACTGCAGTATGCGCAGGCAAGGTTGCACCGGCTGGTCGTTGCGAGAAATAGTTCATAAAGGGTATGTTTTTTTCGCTGAGGTCCCATATGTCCTGCAGGCTCCACTTGTTTCGGGCTTAACCCCGTTACACCGGCTTTTCGACGGCGATGATCTCTTCAACGGGCGAGGTGCCGGGCGGCGGTGTTTCGCCCCGGCCTGCCGTCATTTCGGCCGGCTCCAGCACCACGACCCTGTCGGCATACACGGCGAAATTCGCCTGGTGCGTGATGAGTATGATGGTGATGTTCGAAAGCTCGTTCTTCAGTGTGTTGATGATTATCTGCTGATCCTCGAAGGGAAGCCCGAAGAAGGGCTCATCGAGGACCAGTATGCCCGGGTCTTTCATCAGGACCCTTGCAAGGCACAGCCTCCTCATCTGACCGCCGGAGAGATTGTGGCCCATGTATTCGATATTGGTATCAAGCCCTTCGGGCATTTTCATCACGTCGTCATAGAGGCGGACCTTCCTGAGGGAGTCCTCTATCTTTCCGTCCTCTACCTGCCCTGAGTCCTTTGCCCCGTAAAGCAGGTTCTCGAGAACGGTCCCCGAGAACACATAGTTCTCCTGGGGCAAATAGGAGATGAGGCGCCGGAGTTCCTCAAGCCCGACCTCGCGTATGTCCGTTCCGCAGATGCGTATCTGTCCTTCATAACCTTCGAGCATGCCGAAGAGGAGGCGCATGATGGTCGTTTTTCCGTAACCGCTGGGACTCAGGAATGCAATGAACTCACCGCGGTTTATCGTGAGGTCGTCGATGCCGACGGTCCTGTTGGAGTTCTCATATGAAAAACGCACGTCCTTGAAACTGACCAGCGCACTCCCGTAGGGCACTGCGTTCTCGTCGAGGGCCGCGCCCGATACACGCCCTTCCCCCTCCCGGCGCATGTTCATGAAGCTCGTCATGTTATCCATTGCCACAAGTATCCTCTGGATGCGCATGGGGATCAGGGTGATATTGTTGATGGGCGCAATCAGGATACCGAGAACGATGGAAAATATGATCAGGGTCTCATAGCTCATGGTATGGTTGAGGATGAAGAACCCTCCCACAAAGAGGACCAGGATGGGGCCGATCGAGGCGAGGTAATTCGTGAGTATCTTGTCGAACGTCAGGGCCCTGGAGAGGGAGACCGTTGTTCTCTCGTGTTCCAGGGAAAGGGTGCGGAACTTCTCCGACTCCGCCTTTTCCCTGCAGTTCGCCCGGATGCCCACAAGATTGGTGAAGGCCTCAACGGAATATGACTGTGCCTTCTCGTATGTCCTGTCTGTCCTTTTCAGCCCCTTTTGGGCAAGGGTTGACGTGGCCATGGACACAAAAAAATAGAGGACGAGAAAGGCAAATGCTATGAGGGAAAGGTAGACGTGCAGGACCGTGAGGTATACAAATAATCCTGTTATCAGAATGACGTCGGCGATCCTCAAAAGGCCGATCTCCATGACAAGCATCCGTATATGGGAGGAATCGATGAAGAGCCTTTTCGCCAGCATGCCGGGATTATATCTGATGAAGGTGAGGTAAGGCAGGCGGATCACATGGGAAAAGAACCTGTGCCTGAGAAAATGTACGACCCTCTCCGCCACGGTCTCGAAAATAAAGTCCCGGAAGTAGATAAAGGAATAGCTGAGCGTGAAGGCAATAAGGGTTATGATCCCGCTTTCCATGAGGGCGTTGTCCGAAAATCTGATACCAAGCCCGTGAACGGCATCGACGACGAAGTTCGGCTCGTTCCGCCCCGTTATGAGGACCCTTATGTTCTTGAGGATCGCGCGGCCTGATTCGATGGCGATGACATACAGGAAGGTGGTCAGAAATAAAAGGACGACCGAGACGGCGACCCTGGCCCTGATCTCTTTCAGCGGCGGGATGATGTTCGCGGCGACAAATCTCCACAGGCTCATTGCTGCTCCCCGGCGGCAAAAGGCCTCAGGCAATCCTCCCGCCAGTATTCGAGGATCGTCTTGTGGACCCCCGGACACTCATCAATATACGCGCAGGTATGACAGTCCTTTCCATGGGCAAATTGAAGGAACCTCTGCCATCCCCTGAAAACGAACACATTGTCCTCTCGTTCTTTGGGGGTGACGAAGACCCGGTAATCACTGTCCGCCATGTGCGCCCTGTCGAGGCTTGCGGCGACACGGCCCCCCAGCATGCAAAGGGGTATCCCCTCCAGGCGATAGGGGATGCGGCGCTTGTCCAGGTATGAAAGGAGCTTATCCAGCTCCGGAAGGAGCACATCCAGCCCGGGTACCAGGTCGTGGTCCTTTTCCTTTATGGGCTCGACCATTGTAAGAAGAAAAAGATCGGGACAGGACTCCAGGGCATCGAAAAAATCGATGATATTTTGCGCGGGGAAAGAGTATTTCGTGATGACATGGTTCATATGGAAATACTTGAGCGATCCTTCGCGGTGAAGTGCCAGGATGTTCTCGAGCCCCTGGCGGGACCTTTCGAACAGGTCGCGCCGGGTGAGCGAGAGAAAGGACCCTTTCGTGAACTCCTTCATGGATACGTGCACTTCCGTCAGGCCGAGCCCTACAAGCTCGCGGGCGCGGGACATCTGCGATGCCCAGGTGCCGTTCGTAAGAAGGGACACGTAAAAACCCCACGAGTGCAGGTCGGATATGATCCGGCGGATGTCCCTGAAAATTCCCGGTTCCCCTCCGGTGATAATGGCCGTCGACATGCCGCGCAGCTTTACAAGTTTAAAGATGTAAGAGATCCTGTCCCAGACAACCTCGCAGGGGTTGTCCTTCGGCACCGCGCAGTACCGGCAGCGCAGATTGCAGAGGCTGGAAGGCTCGAGTGTGATCCTCCCGTTTTCGAGATCCAGGGAAACAAATTCCTCGAGGTCTATATCGACAAAATCCTTTTCGGGATCGGGGGCGCTTATCCCCCTCGCCTCATGGGCCTTTTTTGTCTGGTCCAGTTCCGGTCGGGGCGCGATCTTGCGGATCCTCAAGGGAGCAACATCTTTGGCCGCGTTCTCAGTAATGTCGTTCAAAACATAATTCCTTTTCCATTTCGGGTGTGGCGGGCCCGTGCGAAAGGAAACCCTTCATCGCCTTTTCCCCTCCATATGTGCGCAAAAAACCGCATATTTCAAGGAATATCTCAAATAATATCCTTTCATGGTATTGCTTGTCATCCTTAAAGCCGGTGACAAGGTCCCTGAAGGTCTTGAGCTGCCAGAGGCAGAAGCCCCTCCTGATCCGCGGCGTTATTGCCCCTATGCCGGCCAGCGCCGGGAACAGGATCGTTCTTTCGACCTTCATCCACAAGTTGTAGATCCCGTGCATCCTTTCATCCTGCGCCTTCCACTCGATCTGCCACTTCTGTCCCTGCCCACCCGGCCCCTTGCCGAGTTCGGTACCCCTGAAAATGTCGACACCGTTGAGCGTGAAAAAAACAAAGTTCCCGTGTTTCTCCAAAAGGTCCCTGAAAAAATCGATGTCATTGAGGGCGGTCTCTTGAGTCATCCAGGGATGGAACACGATATTGCCCCCCTGGACTCGGATCTTCAGACCGTCCAGTATCGATACGGCCTTGATCGAATCGTCCACGGTGTGTCTTTTGTTCAAACGCGACAGGATCTCATCGCTCCCGGATTCAATTCCCAGGAATACATTGACGAGCCCGGCAGACCTGAGCTGCCCGAAGACAAGCGGATACCGCCTTACCGTGTCCGGCCGGCACATTATGCTGAATTTTGGTTTTATCCTGCGTTCCTTCAAAAGCCCCGCTATTTCTATCGCCCGCTCGACCGATCCCTCGCACCCGATGAACTCGTCATCGACAAACCTTATGTGCCCGGCCCCGTATTTTCCCGTCATCTCTTCAAGATGGTCCGACGACCCATCCGGCGCTGTGCCCTCTCCAGAGCCCCTTCTTTCCGAAATTAAGGCCCACAAGGCAAAAAGAGCATGTTCCGCTGCAACCCCTGCTGGAACTGATGGTCCAGCTCTTTTTGGGCATCACGCCCTGAATCAGGTCGAGGTCATAGCCGCCGAACGCGTCCAGGTCACTGACGGGCGCCCTGTCGCGGTTATGGTGTATTTTTAAGCCGGTCCGCCAGGACAGGCCCTTTATGCCGTCAAGGCCCTTCGAACCACGCAGGGCCGGGAGGAGTTCCCCGAACGTCTCCTCCCCTTCGCCCCGGATAATAAGGTCCACTTCGGTATTCTTCTCCATCAATCCCCTGTATTCCATGCTTGGATATACCCCTCCCAGCACCACGGGGATTGCCCTTCCCTTACCGTCGGTCCGGGGAAGCTGCCGAATTATCGAGAGGGTGCTTTCCAGCATCTCGGGGGAATTGACCATAAAACCGTAAAGGTACGGGTTCTTTTCCCTTGCGATCTCCTTCACCGTCTCTTCGGCAGTCAACTCCAGAAAGTATGCATCAACGAGGAGGCTTTCGTAGCCTGCCCGCTGTGCACAATTGTGCAGATAAAGAAGTCCGAGGGAGTATAGCTTGTTATCGACAACAGGTGAGCGAAGGACATTGGGACAGCAGAGGACAACAGTTTTACGTTCTCCCCTGCCTGCTTGACACATCAAAGAAATATTCCTTTGAGATTAGTCCCCTGGGAACAAATCTACTTGTTCTCTTCCCAGCCGTAGCTTTTTTGTCCAACAACCTCAAAGGCTTCCGTAAAGCTGGAAGACGCCAGTCCTTTTTCCTGGATCGTTCTCAAGACGCTCTTGGTCTTCTCATCGATATCGGGAAAGTTATCGGTGATAAAGCTGAAGGCATTCTTAAACTTTTCTACCCTTGACCTGTCTGACAGAAGCCACCCAAGTACCTGATCCAATGTTGCATTCATTCGGTAACCTCCATGGGGTTAGTTGCATTGTAGGATTCTACCCCAAGTGTATTGCAATGTCAATCAAGATAACGGGCCGGGTCAAAGAGGGACAAAAGCCGGGCTCAGGAAACGACCGCGTATCATACTTGTCATCGGTACCTGGTTATTTGTCGTCACGATATTGCTGACCTTCGGCCTTTGATCAGCCCTGCCCTCTCTATTCCCTTGACCCTTGACCCTGATCCCTATATCCTGAATTTATAATGGACGACCTCACTGACAGCTGCTTCGCGATCCTTGGCCTCTCCGAAGGGGCGTCGAAAGAAGACATAGAAACAACCTTCAGGCGCCTGAAGGGAGAGCTCGGCACCTGTGGGGCAAACTGGAAAAGGCTCAAGGATGTAACCTGGGCCTACGAGACACTGATGGAGCGCGCGGCCGCCGCATCGGGCGAACAGGGCGCCGGGGAGGGCCCGGGCGCTGCCGGGGTCGTTACGGATGAATTCAACGTCATCGGCTTTTTATTTCCTCCCCAGGAAAAGATAAACCTCTTCTATTTCCTGGGGAGGTGCCTCGTCTTTGTCCTCTTTTTCATTTCCGGTGTCAGGCTCATGATACACCTGCCGTCAAGCGAGCTGGCGGGCCATTCCTTTTTCCACAACGTGAGTCTCCCCTTTCACGAGGCGGGCCACATCATATTCTCTTTCCTGGGAAGCTTCATGGGGGTCCTTGGGGGAAGCCTCACGCAGGTGCTCATACCCGTTGTGTGCCTGATCGCCTTCCTGAAAAGAAACGACGTCTTCGCCGCGTCTGTTGCCCTGTGGTGGACGGGCCAGAACTTCATAGACATGGCGCCATATATCAATGACGCCCGGGCTCAGCAGCTTATGCTCCTCGGCGGCGTCACCGGCCAGGACGTGCCGGGCTACCACGACTGGAACAACATCCTGGGGCGCCTCGGACTCCTAAGGCTCGATCACGCCATTGCCAACACATCCCATTTCTTCGGAGCCGCTCTCATGGTCTCGGCATTCGTCTGGGGCGGCATCGTCCTGTACATGCAATATAGAAATTTGGATAGATAAAGCGGGGAGCTGAGAAGAAAGGGCCCAGGATACAGGGTCCAGGGGTCAGAGAAAAGATAGTCCATTTCTGAATCCTGAGCCCTGGGCCCTAACCCCTCTATGGAAGATCTTTCAGCCAGGAGCCGTCCTTGAACCATTTTTCTATCATGGTGTCGAGGGTACCGTTCCCTTTCAGCATACCCAGCACGTTCTCGATATAATTGACAAATAACGGGTCGTTGCCCTTTATCGCTACCCCAAAAGGCTCATATGTAAGTTGTGACGTTGACACAAGGTTCTTCTCTTTGTAACGATAAGCAGTGACAAAACCTGTGGCGGTGTCGGTAAAGATGGCCTTGACCTTACCGTCCAGTAAGAGCTGGATCGCTTCGTTCATGTCCTTTGCCACCGTCACCTTTGCGTTCTTCAGGTTAGTTCTTGCGGTGATCTCGCTTGTCGTTCCCTTCGGAACGGCGAGCGTAAAATCAGCCTTGTCGACATCCGTGAGCGTTTCGGCCTTGAGGGCGGTCTCTTTGGTAGTTACCATCGACTGGCCGGATATGAAATATGGCCCTATAAAGGCATGTTTGAGGTTTCGCTTTGAAGTGATCGTCATGGCGGAAATGACCATGTCCACCTTTCCCGTGTCGAGTGCAGTTAAAAGCTGGTCAAAGGGGGTCTGGACGAATTTTACCTTAACGCCCATGCTTGACGCGATGATCATCCCGAGGTCCATATCATACCCGACGAGCTTGCCGTCCTTCGTCTTCATGTTAAAGGGCGGATAATCGCCGGAGGTGCCGATAACAAGTTCGCCTTTCTTCAGGACCTTGTCGATCGACACACCGGCAAGTGCCGTCGTCGCAAGAAACAACGCCAAGACAACGGTAAGGGCCACAACGACTTTTTTCATTGATATCTCCTTTTCGGTTTGGATTGGGTTTTTTCCAAAGACAGTATAGGATAACTCTATAAGTTCAAGCTTGTTCTTGTCAAGGGAAATGGAAGGCAAAAACCGTGTTAAGTTTTAAGCAAAGGCAGATAACTTCTTTGTATTTAGCTTGACACCTAAAGCATAAAACTTAACACGGTTTTTTATTTTAACTTAAAACCTAAAACTATTTCTTGATCTCCCCGATCGGCAGGACAACCCTTCCGTGGACCTCGTTCAGGACCTCCGCCATGGCGAGATAGATCGCGGAAAGCCCGCAGATGATCCCCTCGTATCCGGCAAGGGTCCCGATCGCAGTGTTGCCCGTCCAGTCACGGATCGCAAGAAGCCAGAACAATATGGTGAGGCTGAGAAAAACAAATTGTATGCCCCTGTTCTTGCCGAAGGTACCGAACCACATGAAGAACGTGAAGAGGCCCCACATGAAAAGATACCATCCCACGAAGGGCACAGGGTTGCCGGGGAGCGTATCCTTGAAAAGGAGCATAAAAACAAGGGTCCACCAGAAAAGCCCGTATGAGGTGAAGGCCGTGACCCCGAAGGTATTTCCTTTTTTGTATTCCAGTATGCCCGCAATGATCTGCGCGAGGCCTCCATAGAACGCCCCCATTGCGAGGATCATCGAACCGATGGGGAAAAAACCGGCGTTGTGGATGTTAAGCAGTACCGTGGTCATACCGAATCCCATTAAGCCAAGTGGTGCCGGGTTAGCAAGTTTCTCTTCCATTACAGATTCCTCCATGTGATGGTCTATTTATCCACCTCCGGAATAACCTTCCCCTTTTTATGCCCTGCTGTTTGCTACGGATGCTGAGTGACTTTCGTTCACTATAGCACGTTCACGAGCCATTGTCACCACCTTTGATGGATTGGTTAACCGGATGTTCTACGTTAAGAGGCCGAAAAGAGTAAAGCGTAAGGCGTAAGATTTCACACGCGGTTTCAGAAATCTCTTCACTCTTTACACTTCACGGTATCTTGGCTCTTCACGCCTAACGCTTCACGCTTCACGGTCTTTCAATAACGTGAAAAAGCGATCCTGATACTGAGAAGGATGAGGAGCCCGCCGAAGGCCCTGTTAAAATAGTTCTGGAACCTCCCGAGGAAAGACCTCACATGCCTCTGGTTAAGAAAGACAGCCAAGAAGCTGAACCACAATGCCGTGTTTATGACCATGATAATGCCTGCAATGACGAGTATGAGGCGGGGTGTGGCAGGAGATATGACTATCGTGAAAAGTCCCAGGAAAAAAAGCGTCGCCTTTGGATTGAGGATGTTAGTGAGAAATCCGGTCCGCACGGCGGCAAGCGGTGAGATGTCCTCTTTCTCTTTTTCAGGGGCCAGGTTTACTATCCCCGATGGCCCGGCAAATACCGATCTTACACCGATGTACAGAAGATACGCCGCCCCCAGATACTTGATGACGCTGAAGAACAGGATCGATCTGGCGATTATCACGGCTATCCCCGCTATACAGTACGTAACATGAACGACAACGCCGAGCGCGAACCCTATTGCGGTGAATATCCCCGTCCTCCGTGAATAGATGAGGGAATTACGGACGGACATGACGAAGTCCGGCCCCGGGCTCATGGCCCCGAGGAGGTGGACCAACGCTATAGTCCCGATGATCGCGAAGTTCTCTTGCATGGATACTATTGTAAACAATTTCGCCTTTTTGACACAACTTTAAAGAAAATAAAGACTTTATCTCACGCCCGTCCCGTTTCAGCGGGACTTGAGCCCGCAGAGTTCGCGGAGAAAAGCGTGAGAAGAATTGCGGCCAGATCTTGAAGCCTGCCAAGATCAGGCCGCATTCGCATCGCCTTCGGCGAAAGTAAACCACTATAGACAAATTTCCTACCTTTATACTTCAGGGTAGGATCTGTTTGTTGAAGTCTCTTCTCTATCCCGCTCGTCCAGGTGCAAAAGCGGGATCGGAAGTGCCCCTTACCCTTGGTAGGCTCCGAGGGTAAGGGGCGATAATATCTTTCTCTGCGTAACTCTGCGGGCTCCAGGGAGGAGCTTTAGCGACGAACGGGCGTGAGATAGGGTTTGCCGAATCGAGCATCATTCCAGATCTAGCTTATCATAAACGTTCAAAATGGTCATTTTGCGATTACCGAGAGAGGAGGTATGCCCCCTCAGGTCAAGGACGATAACGGTTATATTGTCGGTACTGCCATGGTCCAGGGCTTTTTGCGATATCTTTTCCGCCGCCCTTTGGGGACTTTCCTCCCGCCGCGCCGTCTCGATCACCGTCCCGGGGGAAAGTACATCCCAGACACCGTCGCATGCAAGGACGGCAAGATCGTTCTCGCTGCCAAGGGTCCCTTCGGTTATGTAAGGCTCCGCGCTCACGTATGGCTTGAGGCAGGAGTCCCCGAGGGCGCGGCTGATCGCCAGGATGCCTTCCACCCTCGGCACGCCCAGCATGGTAACGCTCCCGCCAAGGGCTTCGATGCGGGACCGCTCCCCGATAACGTTGGGCTTGTGGTCGCGCGTCAACATCGCCGCGCCCCCGCGTGTGCCTATCACAACCCTCGAATCACCAACGTTGGCCGCCAGGAAGCGCTCCCCGATCAGGTAAAGCTGAACGGCACAGGTGCCTGCCTGTATGCGCCTGTCCACAAGATGTGTATCAACGGCAAGGTAGGCGTCCCTGAGAATTTCGGCCTCACTCTTGCGCCCGCGCAAGGGTTTTCCAAGTTCTCCGGCCCAGGCGTGAAGGAATGAAGGCGTCAACATCTCTGCGGCGATCTGTGCCGGCTGTCTGCCCCCGTGGCCGTCGTATATCTCGGCGCTGAAAAAAAGCCTCTCCCGGTCCTCGTAGATGGCGTGTTCGTCCTCCATGGCGGGGCGCCAGCCGATCTCATCACTGATGCCGTAGGCGATCTCCATGAATATATCCTATCCCATCTTTTCCAAATTGAATAGCGGGTAAATGGTTGCCAGCAGTGAGTAAATGAATACTTGCAAAAATAACGGCTAAAGTTCTATAATAAGTACTTCCATGAAATTCGAAGAAGGTTTAAAGAAGCTGGAAGACATTGTAAAGACCCTCGACGAAGGAAAGATTCCCCTTGACGAGGCCCTGGGTCTTTTCAAAGAAGGGTTGTCACTCACCAGGGAACTCTCGAAGAGGCTCGATGAGGTCGAAAAAAAGGTAGAGGTCCTTATCAGGAAGGAAAACGGCACAGTGGAAAAAAAACCTTTCCTCGAGGAAGATGCATAATGGACCTTGCGACCTATCTTCATGACAAGAAGATCGTCGTTGAGAACACGCTCAAGGACATCTGCACCAGTTTCACCTCAACCCCCGGTATTCTCCGCAACGCAATGGAATACATGCTCTTCAGCAACGGCAAGAAGATCCGCCCAATACTCGCCATCGCGGCCTGCGAGGCAAAAGGGAAGAGCGCTGACGATTTCCTTCCTTGTTTTTGTGCCCTCGAAATGATCCACACCTATTCACTCATCCACGATGACCTCCCCTGTGTCGATAACGACGACATGAGGCGGGGCAGGCCGACGTGCCATAAGGCATTCGGTGAAGCCGTCGCCGTCATGGCAGGTGACGGCCTTTTGACAGAGGCATTCAGGGTGCTCACCGACGGCAGGTTCTCTGAGCGGGTCAGCCCGAAGGTTTCAAAACAGATCGTCTTCGAGGTCGCCCATGCCGCGGGTGCCGAAGGGATGGTGGGCGGCCAGGTGATGGACATCATTTACGAGAACAAGGAGGGGTCGAAGAATATCCTCCATTACATCCACTCCCACAAAACCGCCGCGATGCTCCGGGCATCGGTGAGGATCGGCGCAATAGCCGGCACAGCCAAGGTCCGCGAGCTTAAAAGCTTTACCCGTTATGGTGATGCCATCGGCCTCGCCTTTCAGATCATGGACGATATCCTCGACGTTGAAGGGGATGAAGAAATGGTGGGCAAAAAACTGAAGAAGGATGCCAACAAGCAGACCTATGTGAAACACTATGGTATTCTCGCTTCCAAGTATAAACTAGAGCAACTCGTCGACGATGCTGTTAAATCTATCGCATTCCTGGGGGAGAATGGCCGCGTTCTTGAAGAGATAGCGCGCTTTATCGGCAACAGGATCTCGTAATGCTCCTCGATACGATCAATTCACCTTCTGATCTTAAAAAACTGTCCCTCGCCCAGCTTATCGAGCTTGCCGGTGAGATACGTCCCCTCATCACCGACATCATATCCAGGACTGGCGGTCATCTCGCTTCGAACCTGGGTATCGTGGAACTTACCATCGCCCTCCACTACACCTTCGACGCCCCCGATGACAAGATCATCTGGGACGTGGGCCACCAGTGTTATACCCACAAGATACTCACCGGCAGACGTGACACCTTCCACACCATCCGCCAGGACGGGGGGTTGAGCGGCTTTCCTTCCAGGAAAGAAAGCCTCTATGATGTATTCGACACGGGCCATGCCAGCAATTCCATCTCCATCGCAGCGGGGCTCGCCGAAAGCCAGGCGAAGATGGGGGGGACCTCCAAGATCATCGCCGTTATAGGCGACGGGTCCTTAACGGGCGGCATGTCCTTCGAGGCATTGAATCACGCGGGTCATCTAAAAAGCGATATCATCGTCATCCTCAACGACAACGAGATGTCCATATCGAAAAACATCGGCGCCATGTCTTCATACCTGAACCGCATAATGACAGGGGAATTCATAAGCAACATCCGTGAGGAGCTCAAAAGCCGCATGAAAAGCATGCCGACCATCTACAAAACGGCAAGATATCTCGAAGAGGCCGTAAAGGGGATCTTCGGGCCCGGCATGATCTTCGAGGAACTGGGCTTTCAGTACATTGGACCCGTGGACGGTCACCACATTGAAACCCTCCTGGAAACATTGAAGAACGTAAGAAGGCTTAAAGGGCCCCTGCTCGTCCACGTCGTCACCCGGAAGGGAAAGGGCTACACCCACGCCGAAGACGATCCTGAACGCTTCCACGGCATCTCCACCTTCGAGCTCACAACGGGAAATTCAATGGGCAAAGGCAAAAAAACCTACACGGACATCTTCGGGGACACCATCATCGAACTCGCCGGGATGGATGACCGTATCGTGGCGATCACGGCCGCGATGGGGCTCGGTACGGGCCTTGACAAGTTCGCAGACCTTTTTCCCGACAGGTTCTACGACATCGGCATCGCCGAGCAGCACGGCGTCACTTTCGCGGCGGCCCTTGCCCTTGGGGGTTTAAAGCCTTTTGTCGCCATTTATTCGACTTTCCTGCAGAGGGCCTACGATCAGATCATCCTCGACGTTTGTCTGCAGAACCTTCCCGTTGTCTTCGCCGTCGACCGCAGCGGTCTTGTCGGCCAGGACGGGGCCACGCATCACGGTGCCTATGACCTCTCATATTTCCGTCACATCCCCAACATTGTCCTTATGGCGCCAAAGGACGAGAACGAGCTGAAACATATGCTCTATTCCGCCTACCGCTATGAAAGACCGGCGGCGATCCGCTATCCCCGCGGCGAGGCCCTGGGGGTGGCCATCGACGACGATTTCCGGGAGATACCCATTGGTACCTGGGAAGAGTTGCGAGAGGGCAAGGACCTGACCATCATCGCCTGCGGGAACATGGTCCGGGTGGCCGTCGAGGCCGCCGGTATACTGGAGGACGGCGGCATTGCCACGGGCGTTATCAACGGCAGGTTCATCAAACCCATGGACACGGGCCTTCTTGTCGACGTGGCAGGCAGGACAGGACACATCATCACACTCGAAGAGAATGTCCTCATCGGCGGGTTCGGGAGCGGGGTTACAGAAGTCCTCGCCGAAGCCGGGGTGCTCATACCGCTCAAGTCGCTGGGGATCCCGGATGCCTTTGTGACCCACGGCGAGCAGGGCACGCTGCGCAAGGCACTCGGCATTGACCGGGATGGTATCGTAAGGACCGCCAGGGCTTGGCTAAAGAAAGAATAGATACAGTGCTCGCCAAAAGGGGGCTCGCGCCTTCCCGTGAGAAGGCACGGGTGCTCGTCATGGCGGGCGAGGTATATGTCGACGGACAGCGGGTACTGAAGGCCGACAAAAAGGTGGGCGAAGAGGTATCCGTAGAGGTCAGGGGCAATCCCATCCCTTACGTGAGCTTCGGCGGCGTCAAGCTGAAGGCCGCCATCGACGGATTCGATCTGGATGTCAGGGGAAAGACGGCACTCGATATAGGCTCGTCCACGGGCGGTTTCACGGACTGTCTTCTGCAGGAAGGGGCGCTGCGCGTATACGCCATCGATTCAGGCACGCACCAGCTCCATGAAAAGCTGCGCGGTGATGAAAGGATAATCCTCAGGGAAAACTGCAACGCCCGGCATCTGTCCTTCGAAGATATCGGTGAGAGGGTCGATGTCGTGACCATCGACGTATCGTTCATCTCATTGAAAAAGATCATACCCGTCGCCGCGGTGTTCGTTCATGAAAAAAGCAGGATCGTCTCCCTCGTAAAGCCCCAGTTCGAGGTGGGGCGTTACAACGTAGGCAAAGGCGGCATCGTGAAGGACCAGGAGAAGATAGACAACGTACTTGACGATATCAGGGAATTCGGGAAAGCCCTCGGCATCGCACCCCTGGACATTGTGGAAGCACCGAGGGAAAGACAGAGGAAGAACAGGGAGTATTTCATCCTATGGGAAACATCAGGCATCCCCAACAGGTAAAACCCTTCGCCAGCGTCATCTACCGTGAAGCGGGGGACCTCGGGGCGGCCCTTTCCGAAATGGCGGTTGTGATAGGCCCCATCGAGGCACGAACGGAGCCGGCCCCCTTCACCCACACCCGGTATTACGAAAAAGAGATGGGCGAAGGCCTGATGCGCCTTTTCGTCCTTTTTGCCCCCTTCGTCGACCGCGAGACCCTCCCCGATATCAAGGCCGCGACCAATGACATCGAGAAGGGCCTTGCCCGGGAAGGCAGGCGTGCCGTCAACATTGATTCTGGATATATCGCCCTCGAACATGTTATACTCGCTACCACAAAAGGTTTCTCACACAGGGTCTATCTCAGGGACGGAATACATGCCGACCTTACGCTTATGTTCCGTGACGGGTCGTATCGTCCTCTTCAGTGGACGTACCCCGATTACGCGCAGGACCAAACGATCACCCTCTTCAACCGGTGGAGGGATATCTGCAAACACTCCCTCAAGACATAAATAAAGGGAGTGAATAAACCGGAAGGTGCGCTATGCCGAAGAGCATGACAGGATTCGCAAAGATCGAAAAAGAATTTGCCGAGGGAAAGATAAGCGGCGAGGCACGAAGCCTCAACAGCCGCTATCTCGAAATGAACATCAGGCTTCCCAGGACCGATTACGCCGCGGAACAAAAGTTGAGGGAACTCGTCAAGCGGCATATCAAGAGGGGGAAGATCGACATATCCATCAAGTGGGAGCGCTCCGGTGACGACGTGACCATACCGAAGGTCAACGAGGGCACCGTCAGGCAATACGTCGGGATGGTAAAGGCCCTGAAGAAGGACTACGGCCTCAAGGGCCATCTCACCGTCGACAACGTATTTGCCCTGAAGGACGTGTTCCTTTACGAAGAGAACAACAACCTTTCCGAGGACATCCTCGCGGGTTCTTTCGAGGGCCTTCTTGTCGCACTTAACGAGGAACGCGCAAGGGAAGGCGAGTATATCAAGAACGATCTCATCGAGAGGATCCAGACGATAGTCACAAACCTCTCCGAGGTGGAAACAAGGTGGCCGGTCACGATCAAGGCCCACGAAGAAAAATTGCGCGGCAAGATCGTCGAGGTGATCCAATCGGTAACGATAGACGAGGCCCGCATCCTCCAGGAGGTCGCCATATACATGGAACGCCTCGACATATCGGAAGAGATCGTACGTCTCAAGGGCCACCTGGACAACTTCCGCGGAACACTGCTGTCAACGGAGCCCATGGGCAGAAAGCTTGACTTCATCATCCAGGAGATGGTCCGCGAGACAAACACCATCGGCAGCAAGTCGAACGACCTCTATATCAACGAACGGGTCATCAGGATCAAGGTCGAAATAGAGAAGGTCAGGGAACAGGTGCAGAACGTTGAATGACGGTGACCGGAAAAAAGGCGCCCTCATCGTCGTCTCCGGCCCTTCAGGTGTCGGCAAATCTACCCTCATCGAGAGGTTCCTCAGGGAGGACGACAGAAGCGAGTTCTCCATTTCATATACTACGAGACAGATAAGGGACCACGAGGCGGACGGAAAGGATTATTATTTCGTCGATGAAAAGACCTTCGAGGTCATGATCGGCAACGGACATTTTCTTGAATGGGAAAAGGTCCACGGGAATCTCTACGGTACGCCGCGGGCCGAGATCCTTGCCATACTCGAAACAGGCAACGATATCATCCTCGACATCGACGTGAAAGGCGCGCTAAACATCAGGCAGCAATGCGCAGCGGCACGGCTCATCTTCATCGAGCCCCCCTCCGTGGCAGAACTTGTCAGGCGCCTGTCACTTCGCGGAGAGCGCGAGATCGATACCCGGATGAAACGGGTGGAAGAAGAAATTGCAAGAAAGGGCGAATTCGGTTATACTGTCGTCAACGACGATCTTGACAGGGCGTATGAAACGTTCCGGAAAGCAATCGACGAGATAAGGAGACAAAATAATGGCACGAATAACTGTTGAAGATTGCATGGAGCTGGTCGAGAACCGCTTCGAGCTCGTCCATCTTGCGACGCGGCGCTCAAAACAACTTCTCAAAGGCGCAAAACCCTTGACCAAATCAAGCAACAGGGAGATCGTCACGTCCCTTCGCGAGATCGCCGACAAGCTCATCTATTTCGAAAAGAAAGAGAACATCGAACTCAAAGAAACCCCCTACCAGCTGTCGACATTTACGCCGTAAAAGCGGGTAATAAAAGAAAGGTAATAGGTTATAGGTTATAGGTCATGGGTAAAAAAACCTTATTCTGTGTCCCTATCACCCGTAGCCTTTCTTTTCCCCATCACCCATCACCCATCACCTTTCTTTTCCCTTTTTGACTTAAGTCAAGGCGCTCCCCTCTCCCCCGGCCTATATTGTGAGTATGAGAATTAACAATAAACCAAGAGGAGGAACTCATGTTTTGTTATCAGTGTGAACAGACAACGAAAGGTGAAGGATGTACGAAGGTTGGTGTTTGCGGCAAACAGCCTGATGTGGCTGCGCTCCAGGATCTCCTGCTATACGTTACACAGGAGCTTTCGTTCTTCGCGAAAGAAGGATCGAAACAGGGCCTGGTAGAAAAAGAGGTCAATTTGCTCACCACCGGTGCCCTTTTTCACACGCTGACGAACGTCGATTTCGATCCCGAACGCCTGAAGGCCATGATCGAACGTGTGGCCTCCGAGCGTGACAAACTTATCGGAAAGATCGCGGCGCAGGGCGTCGAAACGAAGCTCCCTGGCGGCAAGATCCCGACAAAGCCCGAGGGAACGATCGCCGACCTCGTAAAACAAGGAGAAGCGGTCAGTCTCGAGGTCCTGAAGAACGAAAATCCCGACATCACATCCCTTATACACACACTCATATTCGGCCTCAAGGGCGTAGCTTCATATACATACCATGCCGCTCTCCTCGGCAAGGAAGATGGCACAGTCTATGCCTTCATCTATGAGGCGCTGAGCGAGGTCCTGGAGAACAAGCTTGCCCTCGGCGACTGGCTGGCGCTTGTCCTCAAGTGCGGCGAGATCAACCTGCGCGCCATGGAGTTGCTCGATGCGGCCAATACCGATACCTACGGTCACCCCGTTCCGACCTCGGTCCCTCTTGGAGCGAAGAAGGGCAAGGCCATCCTCGTCTCCGGCCACGACCTGAAGGACCTGGAAGAGATCCTGAAACAGACGGAGGGGAAAGGGATCTATGTTTACACACACGGCGAGATGCTCCCGTGCCACGGATACCCGAACCTTAAGAAGTACCCTCATTTTTACGGCCATTACGGAACCGCCTGGCAGAACCAGCACAAGGAATTTGCAGAGTTCCCCGGCTCCATCGTCATGACCACCAACTGTATTCAGAAACCTCTCGACTCATACTCGGGAAATATATTCACGGCAGGCCCGGTTGCCTGGCCGGGCGTCACTCACATCGCTGATGGTGATTTCAAACCCGCCATCGACA
The DNA here is from genome assembly GCA_963816115.1 of uncultured delta proteobacterium. Classification (GTDB taxonomy): domain Bacteria; phylum Desulfobacterota; class Syntrophorhabdia; order Syntrophorhabdales; family Syntrophorhabdaceae; genus Delta-02. Next base: position 211,649 of record CAWFIZ010000004.1, read on the forward strand.
GGGCGCTGGCCATGCCAGGGTTCAACGCCGATACGAACGGCGCCTCCGTCATGGTCGGTTTTGCACGCAACGCCGTAATGAGCGTGGCGGACAAGGTCATCGAGGCGGTCAAGGCCGGAAAGATAAGGCATTTCTTCCTCGTGGCGGGCTGTGACGGCGCGAAACCGGGGCGAAACTACTACACTGAGTTCGTCGAGAAGGTGCCGAAGGATTGCGTTGTCCTTACGCTTGCATGCGGCAAGTTCCGTTTCTTCGACAAACAGCTTGGCGACATAGGCGGCATCCCGAGGCTTCTCGACATCGGCCAGTGCAACGATGCCTACTCGGCCATCCAGATCGCCGTGGCGCTGTCAAAGGCCTTCAACGTCGGCGTCAACGAGCTGCCGCTGTCTTTCATCCTCTCCTGGTACGAGCAGAAGGCCGTGGCGATCCTTTTGACGCTTCTGTACCTCGGCATCAAGAACATGCGCCTCGGGCCGACACTGCCGGCATTCATCACACCGGGCATCCTGGGCGTCCTCGTCGAGAACTACGGCATCAAACCGATCACGACACCGGATGAGGATCTGAAGGAGATCCTTAAAGGATAGGGATCAGGGGTCAGAAAGGCAGGACTTAAGGATACAAGGCCAAGGAAAATAGGGCTTAAGGGGTCAGAGAAGAACAAGTGCAACCGGTTTTTTAGTCTTTCTCTGAATCCTGGGCCCTGGCCCCTTAAGCCCTTAAAAAGGAGTTCGATCATGAAAGCGAAAAGGAAGATAGTTCATATAGATGAAGAAAAATGCAACGGCTGCGGACAGTGCGTCGGTGCCTGTGCGGAAGGGGCCATTGTGCTCTTAAACGGCAAGGCGCGTCTCGTTGAAGAAAAATACTGCGATGGCCTCGCGGCATGTCTCGGCGAGTGCCCCGTCGACGCCATCAGTATAATTGAAAGAGAATCCGACCCCTTCGACCCGGAGGCGGTCGAAAGATATCTCACAGGGAAAAAGGACCCCGCCGGCACCTCCACCCTGCCCTGCGGCTGTCCGTCGACACAGCTCCAGATGTTCTCCGCGCCCTGCGGATGCGACTCCGATGACGGGGTAAAGACGCGCCGGGCAACGCGCCTCACCCACTGGCCGGTCCAGATAAAGCTCGTACCGCCGACCGCACCATTTCTCAAGAACGCCGACCTCCTTGTCGCATCCGATTGCACCGCTGTCGCATATCCCGATTTCCATGAAGATCTCCTGAAGGGCAAGTCGGTAATGATGGGATGCCCCAAATTCGACGACACCGGGGAATACATCAAAAAGTTCGCGGAAATCTTTTCCGTGGCGGATATCAAAAGTGTCACAATTGCCATAATGGAGGTCCCCTGCTGCTCGAAGATGCCGATGATAGTCGAACAGGCGATGCAGCAGGCCGGGGCGAAGATACCCGTGGAAATCGTAGTCATAGGCGCCAGAGGGAAGTTGTGAGCAGGAAGGCACTTGCGGCATAAACAGTTTGCTGATAAACCCGGACAAAGTTAAAAAGACTTGTCTCACACCCGCTCCCACTGCGGAATCACTGGAGGCCTCTGAAGCTTGGGGAGGAAACCTGAAAAATTGCGTCCAGATCTCAGAGAGGACCGAAGGGACGAACGGGTGTGATTTGCCTTACAGCATATTGTGGTATAATAAAAACTGCAAGCAATCCATCAAGGAGCGTAAATTATGAAGATCACAACTCTCGATAAGGTCGAAAAGGTACCAATGACACTGGAGGGGGCCAAAGACGTATGGAAACAGATACCGCTGGCAAAGGCCGACGGTGTACCCGCCTATTCCCTGCGGGTCTTTACCATCGAGCCGGGCGGCCATACACCATACCACGCCCACCCGTTCGAACACTTGAACTACATCATCGACGGTGAAGGTGCCGTTGTCACCCCGACCGGGGAAGAGCGGCCCGTCAAAAAAGGAGATTATGCGCTTGTCCTGCCCAACGAGGTCCACCAGTACAAGAACGCTGCGACAGACAGACCGTTAGTACTCATCTGTGTTGTTCCCAAAGAATATGAATGAGATGAAGCCGCTCACATTAGAATAAGGAAAACCTACCAGGGGGCGTGGAATGAAAAGGTCCGCAGTTTCTTTATTGATCATTCTGTGTATCGCAGTATCTCTGCCCTGTTATCTGACCGCGGGAGAGATCATCCTTAACAATGCCCCGGCGAAAATCTATTTCAGCCCCAACGGGGGTGCTACCAAAGGCATCGTGCGAGAGATCGACCGGGCGATCAGGGAGGTCCTCGTGCAGGCCTATTTGTTCACATCCAAGCCCATACAATCGTCCCTTTTGAAGGCTCATAAACGGGGGGTCAACGTCGAGGTCATTCTTGACAAGAGCCAGCAAAAAGACCATCGCTATACAACGGCAAAAGCGTTGAAGGCGGGAGGCATAAGTGTCTGGCTCGATGATATGCACACGAACGCCCACAACAAGGTCATGGTCATCGACCGCGAGATAGTCGTAACCGGTTCATTTAACTTCACCTATGCAGCCGAGAGCAAGAACGCCGAGAATGTCCTCATTATCAAATCACAAGATCTTGCGGGCATCTATACCGACAATTTCCTAAATCACCGCCGGCACTCTAAAAAATACTGAAAGAAAAGCTTAAACCGCTCGAACTGCTTGAGTTGCTTGAACGTATTGAAAAGGAAAAAGAAGACCTCCGAAACAAATCCGCAGACGTAAAAAGCTCTGAGGCTAAGGATTCCGGCAGTCTCTTTCTTTGTCTCTCAACGCTCAAACGGTTCGAGCGGCTCAAGCAGTTCAAGCCGGTTTTAACGTTCCCTGTCCGTTTGTACGATGAGATTGATAAGGTAATTGATGGCGGAAAGAACGATGCCGTACAGTACGGCCCACCAGAAACCGCTTACTTCAAAACCTTTTATGACCGTTGATGCCAAAAGTATAAGGACGGCGTTTATCACAAAGGTGAAGAGCCCCAATGTCAGGATGTTGATAGGCAGGGTAATGAAGATAAGAACAGGCCTGACCAGGACATTCACAATGCCGAGGAACAGGGCCACCCAGATGGCGGACAGGAAACTGCCGACCTTGACGCCGGGAATAAAATAGGCCGCAATTACGATCGATACGGCCATCATGAACCATTTCAGTAAAAGCTTCATATGTGATCGAATAAAATAACGTTATTCGTGAAAGAACTTATCTTCAGGAAGCATCTTGAGGGGAATGTCCTCGGCCTCCCCGATGATACCCTGCATGGCCAGGCTCAGAGCCACCATCTTTTCGGACACATCATCAAGGATGCCAGCCATCCTTTCAATGTTTTCCCTTGTGTAAGCACAACACTCGGTGATCTTCTTTTCGTTGTGCCTGCATTCTTCGATGAGGTCCCTGTGCAGTTCGAACTCTTCCTTCGTCAAGTTCTTGAGCGCCAATAATTCGTCGACTGTCTTGCAATCGCTCATTATCCGGCTGTCCGTATCCTCCAAAGATTGGCGTAACCAGTATATATTTTTATTTTATCCCTGTTTTCTTTAATTCTCTCTCGCCGCGAGGCAGATGCTGATCGCTTCGTCCATTCTTTCGATGAACTTGAAGTCCATGCCGTCCTTGATGCTTTCAGGCACTTCTTCGAGGTCTTTCTCGTTGAGCTTCGGCAGGACGATGTTCTTGATGCCGGCTCGCCGAGCCGCGAGGACCTTCTGCTTGATGCCGCCCACGGGCAGGACAAGGCCGCGCAGTGTGATCTCACCGGTCATGGCCAAATCGTTCCGCACCGGTTTCTCGGTGAGAAGGGAAACAAGGGAGACGAGCATTGTGATGCCCGCCGAAGGTCCGTCCTTCGGAATGGCCCCTTGCGGGACATGAACGTGGAGGTCGTTCTTCTCGAAAAAATCTTCCGGTATCTCGTATTCGTTGTATTTGCTTCTGATATAGCTTAAGGCCGCCTGCGCAGATTCCTTCATGACGTCACCGAGTTGGCCCGTCAATGACAGGCTGCCCTTGCCGCGCATCTTGGTGGACTCGATGAAAAGGATCTCTCCGCCCGTCGGTGTCCAGGCAAGGCCCGTAGCAACGCCGGAGTATTTTGTCCTCTCCGCCACCTCGGAGAAGAACTTGATGGGCCCGAGGAAACCGTGGATACTGTCGGCGGTGATGGTCTGTTTGTCAGTTTTGCCCTGGGCAACATCTTTTGCGACTGCCCTGCAGATGGCCGCAATCTCACGCTCGAGGTTACGAACGCCCGATTCGCGGGTGTAAGAGCGGATCACCACCTTCAAGGCCTCATCCTCGAACTCGATGTGGTCCTCGGAAAGGCCGTGTTCGAAACGCTCCTTGGGAATGAGGAATTGCCGCGCTATCATGAGCTTTTCTTCCTCGGTATAACCGGGGAGCTCCAGCACCTCCATCCTGTCTTTCAACGCTGCCGGTACGGGATCAAGCATGTTCGCAGTCGCTATGAACATTACCTTGGAGAGGTCGAATGGGACCTCAAGGTAATGGTCGCTGAATGAAAAGTTCTGTTCCGGGTCCAGCACCTCGAGCAGTGCGCTTGATGGGTCGCCCCTGAAATCCATACCTATCTTGTCGACCTCGTCAAGCATGAAGATGGGATTGTTGGACCCGGCCTTCTTGATGCCCTGTATGATCCGGCCGGGGAGGGCCCCGACGTAGGTACGCCTGTGGCCGCGGATCTCTGCCTCGTCCCTGATGCCGCCCAGTGATATCCTCATAAATTTGCGGCCCAGGGCGCGGGCGATGGATTTGCCCAGCGAGGTCTTACCGACACCGGGAGGACCGACGAAACACAGGATGGGGCCCTTCATGTCGGCCTTGAGCTTCCTCACGGCCAGGTATTCCAGTATCCTTTTCTTGACCTTCTCAAGGTCGTAATGGTCTTCGTCAAGGATCTTTGATGCCCCGTCGATATCGAGGCTGTCCTCCGTCGCCTTTGACCAGGGAAGCTCGGTAAGCCAGTCGAGATAGGTCCGTGCGACGGTGTACTCGGCGGACATACTGCTCATCTTGGAAAGCCTGTCGAGCTCTTTGTCCGCTACCTTCTTGACGTCGTCGGGCATTTTTGCTTCTTTGATCTTCTTCTTGAGGTCGTCCACTTCGTTGATCTTGTCATCACTGTCGCCGAGTTCCTTCTGTATGGCCTTGAGCTGTTCCCTCAGGTAGTATTCGCGCTGTGTCTTGTCGATGCCTTCCTTGACATGGGACTGGATCTTGCTGCTGAGCTCCAGCGTTTCCACTTCCCTGTTGAGATAGATCGTTGCCTTTTTGAGCCTCTCCTTGAGATCGATCTTTTCCAGTATCTCCTGTTTTTCGATAACGGATATGTTGATCGTCGAGGCGATGAGGTCTGCCAGGTTCCCCGGATTCTCGACCTTGGAGGCGATCTGTGCGAGCTCCGATGACAGATAGGGGGCCATTTCTATTGCCTTCCGGTAGAGGTTCTTGAGATTGATGTACATGGCCTCGACCTCGATGTCTTTCTGGTAGTCCTCAAAAACGGGGAGGATGCTCGCCTTGATGTTCGGTTCGCCCTGGGTGAACTCTATGACCTTGCACCTGCATAGCCCCTGGATGACAACCCGCTGGCTGCCGTCGACCATCTTGACCATCTTCATGATGGTGGCGACGGTCCCCACGGTGTAGAGGTCTTCCGCGCCGGGATCCTCAATATCGGGATTTTTCTGGGTAATGATGGCTATCATCTTGTCCTTGCTCATTGCATCGTCGACGAGGCGTATCGATTTTTCACGCCCGACGATGAGAGGCATCACAAGGTCAGGATATGCAACGGTCCCGCGCAGGGGCAACACGGGCAGCTCCGCGGGTATGAACATCTTGTCTTTTATGCTTTTGTCGTTCTTCAAGCCGATTACCATTAAATCCCCCTATTTTTTCACATCCTCAAATTCTGCGTCCACAACATCATCATCTTTTTTCTGGTTGCCGTCTTGCTGGGCCTGTGGGCCTTCCTGGCCGGGGGCGCCCTGCGAAGTCGTTTGCGAAGTTCTTTTATAAAGTGTCTCGGCGAGATTGTGGGAGGCCTTTGTCAGGTCTTCCGCGGCTTTTTTGATCCTCTCGGTATCGCCGCTCTTGATCGCGTCCTTTGCGGGGCCTATCAGGTCTTCGACCGGTTTGATATCGTCGGCGGAGAGCTTGTCCCTGTTCTCGTTGATGGTCTTTTCAGTCGTATAGATGATGTTGTCGAGCTGGTTGCGCACTTCAACATCCTGTTTTCTCTTGCGGTCCTCTTCGGCGTTTGTTTCTGAATCGCGCACCATCTTCTGAATATCTTCTTCGTTAAGGCCGGTCGATGCCGTGATGCGGATGCTCTGCTCCTTGCCGGTGGCCGAGTCTTTCGCGAAGACATGGAGAATACCGTTCGCGTCAATGTCGAAGGTGACCTCGATCTGAGGGATACCCCTCGGCGACGGCGGCAATCCGATGAGGTGGAACCTTCCCAGCGTCCTGTTGTCACGGGCCATTTCCCTCTCGCCCTGGAGGACGTGTATCTCGACACTCGTCTGACTGTCCTCGGCGGTTGTGAAGACCTGGCTTTTCTTTGTCGGGATGGTGGTGTTGCGCTCGATGATGCGCGTCAATATACCGCCCAGGGTTTCGATACCAAGGGACAGAGGGGTAACATCGAGGAGCAGTACGTCTTTCACTTCGCCGGCGAGGACGCCTGCCTGGACTGCGGCGCCAAGGGCAACGACCTCGTCCGGGTTGACGCCCCTGTGAGGTTCCTTGCCGAAGAACTCCTTCACGATCTCCTGTACCTTGGGATCCTTGTCGAACCACCGACGAGGACGACCTCGTCGATCTTGCTGGTCGGGATCTTTGCATCATCGAGGGCACGTTTGCAGGGCTCGATGGACCTCTGGAAGAGGTCGTCGGCCAGCTTTTCGAGTTCGGCCCTTCTGAGTTTCATGTTGAGGTGCTTAGGCCCCGATGCGTCAGCGGTGACAAAGGGGAGGTTGATCTCGGTTTCGATGGTCGAGGAGAGCTCTACCTTTGCCCTTTCGGCCGCTTCTTTGAGCCTCTGGAGGGCCATCCTGTCCTTGGAGAGGTCGATACCCTGATCTTTCCTGAATTCGGCAACGATCCAGTCGATGACCCGCTGGTCGATATCATCACCGCCGAGATGGGTATCGCCGTTGGTCGACTTGACCTCTACGACATTATCGCCCACTTCGAGTATGGAGATATCGAAGGTGCCTCCGCCGAAGTCGTAAACGGCGATCGTCTCGTCCTTTTTCTTGTCAAGTCCGTAGGCGAGCGCCGAAGCGGTAGGCTCGTTGATGATACGAAGGACATTGAGCCCGGCGATCCTGCCTGCGTCTTTCGTAGCCTGTCTTTGTGAATCGTTAAAATAGGCTGGCACGGTGATTACGGCATCGTCGATCTGCTGGCCCAGGTAGGCCTCGGCCGATTTTCTCAATTTTTGAAGGACGAAGGCCGAGATCTCCTGGGGCGTGTACTGTTTTCCCCGGACATCGACACGGACGTTGCCGTCCTGGTCACCGACGACCTTGTAAGGTACGGTCTTGATCTCCTCCTGAACCTCGTTGAATCGTCTTCCCACAAATCGTTTTATGGAAAATATGGTATTTTCCGGGTTTGTTATGGCCTGTCTCTTGGCGGTCTGCCCCACGAGGACCTCCCCGTCTTTTGTGAAAGCCACAACGCTTGGAGTGAGCCTGCTGCCTTCCTCATTTATGATGACCTTCGGCTCGCCGCCTTCCATAACGGCGACGACGGAGTTGGTAGTCCCGAGGTCTATACCTATCACTTTCTTAGCCATATTCGTTTCCTCCTGGAATTTTTCACGTCTGTGTTAATATAAGCTCAGGGTTCAGGCTTGTCAACGTTGCGGGCACAATTTTTCTTATCATTTTTGGGCTGAAAATACACCGGGTTACCGGCTGTTCACAAAGAAACTTTTAAGCCCCGGTGAATAACGTAAGCTTACCCTTCTTTTTTCTCTCCCATACCCTTCATCGGTGTGCTCTGTCCGCGTCGTGCGAGCCAGACGCTCAGGAAAATGATCGCGCCGCCGATGAGCTGGGAAAGATGGAGTGTCTCGCCGAGCGCAAAATACGCCGCTATTGCCCCGAAGACGGGTACGCAGTACTCGGTAGATCATGGTACGGGAAACGCCGATCTTTGAAACCCCCCGGTACCAGAGGAAGAAGGCCATAACTATAGAGAATATGACCGAAAAAACGACAATAAGCCAGCTTGCAAAGGGAAAGGCGCGCCAGTTCGCCACGGTCAAAGAAGGCGGGTACAAAAAACCCGAGAAGTACCGAACCGGCCACCATGCTGTAGGCCGTCACCTTCAGCGGTGAATGCTTGTCCAGCAGGGGCTTGGAAAGTATCGTGTAAAGCGCCCAGGACAGGCTCGCAAGAAGGGCCAGCAGGTTGCCCGCCACATCGCCCCCCAGGAAGATCCGCCAGTCTCCCTTGGTCATGAGGATGTAGACACCGATGAATCCCGTTATGATGGCTATTATCCTCTTTTTCATGAACTTCTCGTAACCCAGAAGGCTGCTCAGGAACCCGCCGTATATGGGCGACATGTTGATGAGGATGCCCACATTTACGGCAGAGGTGTATTTAAGGGCGAAGGTGAACAAGAACTGGTAAAGGGCGATGCCCACGGCACCGAGGACGGCAATCCTCCAGATATCCTTAAGGGGCACCTTTACATCCTCGAGAAAAAAGAGTAAAAGAAATAGAAGAATGCTCCCCGAGATAAACCGGACCAGGATGATGTTGACCGGGGAAAGTTCGGTCAGGAGGTACTTGACCGCCACCAGGTTCACACCCCAGATGAGGGAAACACACAGGAGCAACAGATCGGACCGATGTTCGTGTTCCACGGAGATATTCTTAATTGGCGGAAAATCCTTTGTCAATCCTTTACTGCAAAGAGCTTAAAAAATAAATAAATGGAGAACCTGATGGACCCGAAAGAAAAAATCATCTTTGCCCTCGACGTGGATCACTTTGAGGAGGCGCAGCAGCTTGTCATGGAACTGCGGGACCATGTGGGCATGTTCAAGGTGGGCAAACAACTCTTCACCCACTGCGGCCCGAAGATAGTTGATTTCATCAAGCTGAAAAATTCAAAGGTCTTTCTGGACCTGAAATACCACGACATCCCCAATACGGTGGCGAAGGCTGCCATCGAGGCCGCGAAACTGGGCGTCGATCTGCTCAACGTTCACGCTTCGGGCGGTTTCTCCATGATGAGTGAGGCAAAGAAGGCCCTCGTCGAGGCCGGGAAAAATCCCGACCTTCGCCGGCCAAAGATCATAGCGGTTACGGTTTTGACAAGCCTTGACGATGTGGAACTGAAGAGGGTCGGTTTTGACATCCCCGTCATTGAATTGACGAAGAAGCTGGCGCTGCTGGCGAAAGAGGCCGGCCTCGACGGTGTCGTTGCCGGCGGGAGCGAGATAGAGATGATCCGTGAGATATGCGGCAGGGACTTCCTCATCATTACACCCGGCGTCAGGATAGAGGAAAAAAAGGATGATCAGAAACGGACGATCACGCCGAAAGAGGCCATACAAAAGGGGGCCTCATATATCGTCCTCGGAAGGGCCGTCAGGGACGCAGCGGATCCCAGGGCGCTCCTGAAAGAGATCACCGAGGATATAAAAAATGCCCTTTCTCTTTAACAAGAACAGTATAAAGGAGGCCCTTGAGGAGCACCCTGAAAAGGCCCGAAGGCTCCTTATCCGTCAGGGGCATGAAAAAGCCTCGGAAGACCTGATCAGGGAAGCGAAGAAACAGGGTGTGTCCTATCGCATCCTCCCGGCAGATGCCTTCGCCAACAAATGCGGCGCGGCGCGGTCCAACATCTGCCTCGAACGTGATGATTTCGACTATACCGACCAGGACACTTTCCTTCACCGTCTCGACGTTGCCGATGCACCTTTCCTGTGCGCATTTGACGGTGTACAGGACCCGCAGAACCTCGGGAACATCGTGCGAAGCGCGGCCTGTCTTGAGGCCCGCGCCCTCATCTTTCCGAAAGACCGTTCCTGCGTCATCAACGAGACTGTTGCCAACGTATCACGAGGGGCAACGGAATACATAGAGGCCGTGCGGGTGACGAACCTCGCCCGGTACCTCAACTCACTGAAAGAGCTGGGGATCTTTTGCTACGGCCTTGATGAGAGGGGTACGACCAGTCTCTGGGAGGTGGATCTCAAAGGGCCCGTATGCCTCGTCTTCGGCGGCGAAGAAGGTCTGCGCAGGCTGACAAAAGAGACATGTGACGTCCTTGTGCGAATCCCCACGAACCCCTCCTTCCCATCGCTCAACGTGGCCACATCCTTCGCGCTGGCCGCCTGTGAGGTCAGAAAACAGAGGACATAATTTTAGAAGTTTGTTTTGAACCTGAACCGCCAGCCGTCATCTCGTGCATCCATTTTATTGGTGTCCTCATTTTTTTCAACGACAAGCGCCCGGCCCATTAATATCTCGCTCGACTCGGAGATCTTCAGGCCGAGGCCGGCCTCGGCCTTTTGGCCTTTGTACGGCTCTATCCCTACGCCTTTTTTATCGAGTTCTTCGACCTTCATAACGGCGATGCGGGGGCTCTCCGCGGCAGACTTCTCCGCGGCAGACTTCTCCGCCCTGGGCGCCTCTTTGCCCTTGTCTTCCAGCACTTCGATCGTATACATGGTGGGCTTCCCCTTATCGCCTTTGGACAGCGCAACGGGTTTGAGCCTCAGATATCCTGCATTTTCCGGTTTTATTTTTTTATTTACAAGGCGATACCCTGTACCGTCGTACTCGAGATAACCATGCTGTTTCTTCAAGGTGACCATGCTTCCGGCATCGTCCGGGCGCTCACCATCTTTGCTTATCGATTGTTGGGAATAGCCGAGCGGCATCGGGTCGGCCTTGAGATCACCGAAGGGCAAAAGAAGAACAAAGAAAAAGATGAATAATATAGCAGGCGGGAAATGTGTCTTAAAATCCACAATGTTACTATTATATAGCAAGTTGAAAAAAAAGGAAAGTTTTTGTATGATTAACCTGCCATGAAAGAGATCCGGTATTACAGCACGAACAACCCCGGCGAATGTGTCAATTTTGAAACGGCCCTCCTTGCGGGCATGGCATCGAACTACGGGCTCTATATGATGGCCCGCAGAGACGTTCCCGTCCTGGCCCCTGAGCGCATACGTGAAATGAGGAAGATGAGTTACGCCCGGATCGCCTATGAAGTGCTTGAGCCTTTTCTCAGCCATGAGATACCTCCTGCAAGATTGAGGCTCCTCCTCGATGATGCCTACGATGAAGGGAAGATCCCGACCGCCCTCCAGCATGTAACGGGGAAAACGTACATTATCTGGCTCACCCGCGGCCCCACATACTCGTTCAAGGATTATGCCGCGCGGTTCTTCGGCAGGATGCTCAATTTCTTCCTTGGCGAGAGGGGACTGCGCAGGGCCGTCGTCGTGGCAACGAGCGGCGACACCGGGGGTGCCGTCGCAGACGCCCTTCTCGGACTCGACAGGATCGACAATATCGTATTCTACCCGAAGGGCTCCATAAGTGAGGGGCAGAGACGGCAGATGACCACCCTTGGCAACAACGTTCACGCCTTTGAAGTGAACGGCGATTTCGATGTCTGCCAGGCGCTGGCGAAGAACATACTCGGCGACAAAAGTTTTGCCGAAGGGCTCTTCGGTGACGCCGAGCGTTTCACCTCGGCGAACTCCATCAGTATCGGCAGGCTCCTTCCCCAGGCTGTCTATCCTTTTTACGCCCATTCAAGGATAGAGGCCGGTGACGGGCCATTCCTGGCAAGTATCCCCTCGGGCAACTTCGGCAACATGATGGGAACGGTCATCGCAAGGCAGATGGGGCTCCCCGTTGAAAGGATCATCTGCGGCGTCAACGAGAACAGGGAATTCCCCGATTTTCTGTCCTCAGGGACCTATGTTGTGCGGCCATCGGTCAGATCGCCCTCTTCGGCAATGATCGTCTCCCATCCGAGCAACCTGGCGCGCCTCGTCGATTTTTACGGAGGCCACATGTTCGACGAACGGGATCCTGCAACGGGGAACGTTGTGCGGCCCGGGATCATTGACCGCGCTCCCGATATGAAAACCATGAGGCGCGAGATAGTGTCGCTTGGCATAACCAACGCCGAGCATTTCGAAACGATGAAGACCGTCTACGAAGAGCACGGGATCATTCTCGATCCCCACGGGGCGGTGGGCTGGAAGGTCCTCGAAGATTATCTTGAAGGCAGGCATGACCGGCCGGCCGTTGTTTACGAAACGGCAGACCCTGGAAAATTCCCCGAAGATGTCCGCGCGGCCGTTGGTATAACACCCGAGGTGCCTCCGGGGATGAAAAAGCAGGCAGGCCTGCCTGAGCGGATCTACAGCGTGAACGCACAACCTGAAAGTACCTCCGAAGGGTTGAAACTATCGCCGGCGCAAGTGGAAGAGGCAAAGGACAGGATCAGGGAAATATATGGCGCATAGGCCGCCGGCACTCCTTTTTATAATTGTGCCATGCCTGTGCGTTCTTCTTGCCGGCTGTTTCTTCTCCAGTGGAATTCCGAATATCGACATTAAGGAACTGAACAAACTGATGGAGAAAGAGGGGCGCCTCCTTGTTGTCGACAATCGCAGCGCCCTGGAATATGCATCCGGCCACATTCCGGGTGCCATCCACATTCCCCAGGAAGAGTTCTTCAGGATCGCTTCTTTCCTTCCCAAAGAAAAGGACACGCCTGTTGTCTTTTACTGCAGGGGATACGGCTGAGCCCCGAGCTTGAAGGCCGCGGTCGCGGCCCGGCAGGCCGGCTATACAAAAGCGATGACCTTTCTCGCGGGTTATCCCGAGTGGTTAAGAAGCGGCAGGCCCGTCGAGCGATAGGTCCCGCTAAAATCCCGTTGACCTCCCACACCAGGAATAATATAATAAATGAAAATCGTTTCTATTTAGGTGTCCATGGACCTTCGCCCGATCCTCAAGGAACTTGATCTGAAAGCAACGCCGAAGAGGCTTGCCATCCTTGATATCCTCTCCGGCGAGCTGACCTATCTGAGTCCCGAAGATGTCTGGAACAGATTGAAAGAGCGTTTTACCACCATAGGCCTTCCCACGGTCTATCGCAACCTGGAAGAGCTTGCCGGCGGCGGGGTCATCGTCAAGGTGATCCACCCCGACAGGAAGCTCTACTATTTCTTTTGTCAGAACAAGGAACATCACCACCATTTTGTCTGCACCTCCTGCAGGAAGGTGGACGACCTGAGTTTCTGCGGCGCCCGGGAGATCGAACAGGAGGTGACGGGGACATTGAAGGGCACCGTGTCCTCCCACATCATGCAGGTGTTCGGGGTATGCGGCAAATGCGCGGTCAATAACGGGGGCAGGCCATGAAAAGATCCGGCCTGCCGCTCCTGCTGGCGCTTGCAGTGCTTGCAGTTATGGCTTTTTCCTGTGGGAAAAATGAGGCACAACCGCAAAAACAGCAGAAGATCGTCGTTTTGGCAACCCTTTTTCCCCTTTATGACTTCGCGAGATCGATAGCGGGAGACCGTGCCGACGTGACCCTGCTTTTGCCGCCCGGCGTCGAGGCCCACTCCTTCGAACCGAGGCCGGGCGATATGGTGAAGATGGGCACGGCGCAGCTTTTTGTCTACACCGGCAAATACATGGAGCCCTGGGCCCAGTCGCTCATAAAGGGCGCGGAGAACAAAAAACTCGTCATCGTGGACGCGAGCCGGGGCATCACTCTCATGGAAGCCCGTGACAGAGGTCACGAACGCGGCAACGAAAAGGGTGCGGGCAAGGAAGAACGCCACGATCATGGTGCATACGATCCTCACATCTGGCTGGATCTTGAAAATGCCATTAAAATGGTCGACAACATCGCCGACGGGCTGTCCGCGGTCGATCCTGCCAACAAGGACACCTACCGTAAGAATGCCGAGGCCTACAAGGAAAAACTTGCCGCCCTTGACAGGAAGTTCCGTGAGGCCCTCGGGACCTGCAAAAAGAAGACCTTTATCCACGGCGGCCATTTTGCCTTTGGCTACCTTGCGCGCAGGTACGGCCTCGAATACGTGTCAGCTTACGAGGGGTCTCCCAACGCCGAACCGACACCGAAAAAGATAATAGCATTAAAGAGGGAAATGAAGGAAAAGGATGTACATTATGTCTATTTTGAAGAGCTTATCACCCCCAGGGTGTCCGAACTTATTTCCAGGGAGACCGGGGCAACGCTCCTCAAGCTCCATGGCGCCCACAATGTCTCAAAGGACGAGTTCGGGAAAGGGGTCAGCTTTATTACCCTCATGGAAGACAACCTGACAAGCCTGAAGGTGGGCCTGGAATGCAAATGAATGAGGTCGTCGCAACAAAAGGTCTCCATTTTCAATATAACGGCATCGAGATCCTGAGCGATATCACGTTTAACCTGAAAAAGGGCGAATTCCTTGGGATAGTGGGGCCCAACGGATCAGGCAAGACCACCCTGGTCCGTCTTGTCCTCGGGCTTCTCAAGCCGACTAGCGGCTCAGTGGCGCTCTTCGGGCAGGATTCGTCCGTCTTTGACGAATGGCGCATGATAGGTTACCTGCCGCAGAAGATAGACACCCTTAATCCGCATTTTCCCGCAACGGTCGAGGAGATCGTAGCGCTGGGGCTTCTTTCACGAAGGGGTTTCCTCAAAGGGACCGGCAGACAGGAACGCCAGGCGATAGATGACGCGCTGGTGCTCATGGATATAACCACCATCAGGGGCAAGCTTATCGGGGAACTCTCCGGAGGCCAGCAGCAGCGTGTCCTCATCGCCAAGGCCCTCGTGGCAAAACCGCAGCTTCTTATCCTCGATGAGCCGACAACGGCCCTCGACCCGGAAGGACGGGAGAAATTCTTTACGACCCTGGAGGGGCTGAGCAGGGACTGGATGGTAACGATAATTATGATCACCCATGATATAGGGACAATAGGGCAGCACGCTACAAAGCTCCTTTACCTCGATAAGAACCTCATTTTTTACGGAGGATTTGACGCCTTTTGCGCTTCACAGGACATGACGAACTACTTCGGCGAATACTCACAGCACCTGATCTGTCACAGGCATGAGGATAAGAAGGGCTAAGGGCTAAGAGCCCTGAGGTATTTCATGGATCTTTTTGACCTTTTCAGTCACGGATTTATCCAGAGGGCCCTTGTTTCGGGGTGCTTCATTGCCATTTTGTGCTCCACCCTCGGGGTCTTTCTTGTTCTGAGGCGCCTGTCCCTGATCGGAGACGGTCTTGCCCATGTAACGTTCGGCAGCGTAGCCGTGGGGCTTCTCTTCCAGACATACCCCTTTTACGTGGCAATTCCCATCGTAATGGCGAGCGCCCTGGGGATCATGAAGCTCATCGACAAGGCCCGCCTGTACGGCGATGCGGCGATAGGTATCGTTTCATCCCTGGGGATCGCGGGAGGCGTCCTCATCGCCAGCGTTGCGGGCGGCTTCAATATTGACCTTTTCAGCTATCTCTTCGGGAACATCCTCGCCATAAGCTTTGCCGAGGTGTGGATCGCCGTCGCCCTCTCCATCTGCCTTGTCATCGTCATCCTCTTCTATTACCATGAACTTCTGGCAATCACTTTTGATGAGGAATCGGCCAAGGCCTCGGGGATCAACACTGCCCGTATCAACAGGGTCCTTGTCCTCCTGACGGCATTGACCGTTGTCCTTGCCATGAAGGTTGTCGGGATCATGCTCATATCGGCACTCCTCATTATTCCGCCCGTTACGGCCTTTCAGTTTGCCAGGGGGTTCAAGGCGACCATCGTTATATCCTGCGTCGCCGGCATAATATCCGTACTTGCCGGGATAGTGATATCGTTCGTTATAGACCTGCCGGCGGGTGCCACCATTGTTATGGTGAACCTTGTCCTGTTCCTTCTGTCTTTTATTTTGACCCGGCTGCGGTCAAAGAACCGGCCCTAATAGTCAATTCCCGGTACCGCTTTCACGATACATC
>CAWFIZ010000005.1:0-56992 GCA_963816115.1 uncultured delta proteobacterium
GAGGTTCCGGCAATCCCATCTCAGAAGCGATGGCTGCGGGCAATACTGGCTATCCTCTTCTGGTGGCCCGATGTGTAGGGGTCCCTTACCTCCACGGCGGCCGATATGGTATCGATAATGCCTTCCATTGCGTTTTTCAGGTGCTCCATGCTTTCCATGAGGTCATCTTCGGCATGTTTGCGCGAGGTGATGTTTTCTATGGTCCTTCCCGTAATGGTAGGAGTTTACTTTCTCTCACCAAAAACAGAGCGGGCGTTTATGGGACCCAGAAGGTGCCCCGTCTTTTTTGTAGTGTTGTGTCTCAATCCCTGGACGAGTCCCCTTTTCTTGATGATCTGTTTGTACCTACCCTTTCTTCGGGTCCACATACCCCCGTTTCGATAGGTTGGTGAAATTATTTATTAGGTCTTCGGCGGGATTCGTATCCGAACATCTTTGCGAGGGCGTGGTTGGCGCTCAGCAATTGTCCCTCCGGGGTTGTCTGAAGATGCTCTAATGGAATTTTCAAAGATGGAACGGTAGTTTTCTTCACTTTTCGTAGACTGTTCCTCCATGGCCTTTCGTTCGGTCATTTCCTTCATTGTATGGACGGACCCGACCGGGTTGCCTGCGTCATCGAATATGGGGTCAACGGTGACGGAGAACCATTGTCCTGTGGCATCAATGTAGGTATCAGCCTCTACGCGTTCCTTTGTTTCACGCATCTTTGCATGGGGGCATATCCGAGCGGGCCGTCCGTATGGTGCATGATGTTATAACAGCGGTTCCCGGGACTTCTCGATGGGAAGGGCCGTAAGACAGATGTCGCCTGTTCGCGCGCGGAAGATCCTGAAATCGTTGTCGATGATCATGACGGGATCGGCGATGGAGTCAAAGGTTGTCCGCCATTGCGCGGCTGCATTGATGAGTTTCTCTTCGGCATCCTTCAGTTGCGTGACATCATGACATGTCATGATGTTCTGGCCAGTTTCCAGTAGGACAGAAATGAAATTGACGGGCTTTTCTTGCCCCGTCCCTGCAGGTTGCCGTGAATATCCTTGGTCTTTTCTCCCCTGGCTTTGTTTTTTTTATGTCTCCAAGCCAGGCCGAGATGATCTCCTGTCTGTATTGCTCATCGGGATAGGCCTTTTTGAACCACTCTTTCCCGTTCGGAACATCATTAAGGTCATATCCGAACATCTCCGTGAATTTCGGATTGATGTATTCGAACGTGCCGTCAGCTGCGATGAATACGAGCCCGTAAGGGGAATGGTCGGTGATCATCGCGAGTCTTTTGCTTTTCGAGCAAAAGGTTTTCCTCGGACTGCTTACGTTCGGTGATGTCGTTAAACAGGATGGCGACTTGCCGGTTTTCGGGCCGGCCACAACGGAAGGCGTAAACATCATACCAGCGGTGCAACCTGCTCGTAGCACGATTCGCAAAACGGGCCGGTTGGCCCGTTAGGGCTATTTGCGCCGTAAATATCGAACCAACGATCCTCATGCTTCGGGGCAAAAGCTCGCGAATTCCTTGCCTGTGCATCGATGAGCCCGTTTGTTTCTCGAACGCTGGATTTACCTCTAAAAAGCGATAATCGATAGGTTTTTCGTTTTCGTCGAAGATCACTTCGATGATACAGAAACCCTCGTCAATTGCATCAAACAGCATACGGTAACGTTTTTCAGATTCGTACAATTTATGTTCCGTCCGTTTATGCTCTCTTCTTAACTCTGCCTCCTGGAGTTCCCTCTGAACTGCAGAAACAAGGCGGGAGAGATTATTCTTCATGACGTAATCGTGCGCCCCCGACCTCATCAGCTCAACCGCCGTTTCTTCGCCGATGGTACCCGATACGACGATGAAAGGGATGTCGAGACCGCTTTCATGTAAAAGCGTGAGTGCTGCAGGCGCGCTGAACCGGGGTAATTTGTAATCGGCGATCACAACGTCCCATGGCTGTTTTACCAAAGACGCTTTCATCGCCGCGGCAGTCTCGACCCGTTCAAAGCTGATCTCATAACCCTCTTTTTTTAATTGACGGATAATAAGCTCAGCATCGCTTTCGGAGTCTTCTACGATCAGTACCCGCAAGGCGGTAATCATGTTATCCTCGCTAAAGGCGTCGGTTCATTTATCATCAGCCGCAGCCCGGATTGTTCGATCACCTCGGCGAATTGACAAAGGCCAACGAAGCCTGGCGGTGATAATATCGTGGACCTTCGAACTCATAATATGCTTCAGATCCTGGAGCGGATCATCGTTGCTATAATGCTTTGTATATCTTCAGTAAGTATATCTGTTCTATCTTGTAATGCAAGCCTAATGTTAGTATATGCTTGACGAATCCTACATGTGGCACTAACAAGATCATGGCCGGTTATGACGGGCGGTAGAAAAGGTTGTAAAGCGGTTTTTTTAAAGTATCTTCTGGCAATAGATAACGTCGAAGGTCCGGCCGTTCTTTTGGCCCACTTGTTTGAAACGGCCGCATTCGGAAAAACCGTTCTTGAGGTGGAACCGTATGCTCCCCTCGTTGAGTGATGATATGTTCGCCAGGACGGAAGTGATGCCCTGCTGCCTTCCTTTTTCGAGGAGGCGTTCGAGGATCAGCCCTCCTATCCCTTTACCGGTGAATCCCGGTTTCAGGAAACAGGTGATCGCGGCGGTCTGGAAAAAGGCCGGAATGGGGTTGTAGGGACGGAGCAATCCGAAGCCCGCCACGATGCCCTCATCATTTTTTGCGGTCACCGTTGGATATCCGCGGCTCATTTTGAGAAGCCTGTCGAAGAACTCGTAAGGCAGTTTCTGATCGGGATAGGCGGCAAAGCTTTTCTCGACATAATAATTGAAGATGTCCATCACTTCCTTGCCGTCATCCTTGCCGATCGGTGATAATATTATCTTCATATCCATTGCCTGAAGAGAAAGCCAACGTGCAGCCTAAAATTCAAAGATAAAAGACCTTGTTTCACGCCCGTTCGTCCCTGCGGTCCTCTCTGGAGCACGCAGAGGACGCAGAGAAACAAAAGAAAAAAGACCATTTTTTCTTCACCTCGCCGAAGGCGATCGGAGTACGGGCGAGAGACATGCATTTTGCCTTTGTTTTTTTCACTTTACTATTTCTCCCGACTCCGCATCTACCTTGACTATCCAGTGGTCACCCGGCATACAGCGTCCTTCCGATCTGCCTTTGTACCCGCAGGTCCTTTTGATCACCCAGACGGGCCTGTCGCCCCGCTGGTCGAACTTAAGCTCGTAGGTGTAATTGTCGGTATCGGTCGGACGGTACTGCCTGTGACTGTTGGCCGCTTCCTCGGCGCGCTGCGCGCTTACAGTTATCCTGTCCATTCTCATGGCGGACCCGCGGAAATGTATCTCCTTTGAGATGCGCATCCCGGCATCGTCACCAATTACTCCGCTTTCGACCACGCGGATGGTGACCGATCTTCCCTTGCAGGTGCCGGCGCCGGCCGATCCTTCTTCTGCCGCGTCCTGCCCCCGTGTGCTGTCACATCTGACAAGCTGTGCCTCCCAAATGGGAGAGAGTCCGCCGCGGCCATCGAAGCCCTGTACGGGGACGGAGGCTATCTTTCGTATCCTGAGCCGGTTGCCGGCCCATTTCGTCCCTTCTTCCTGGACCTTTGACCAGAACTCATCGAAGGTGATCCCCTTCACGTCTTTGTCCATCGTGAGCGGTCTGCGGCGTGCCTCAGCGGGGGCGGGGAAAAGCAGTGTGACCGCAAGAAGAACAAGGACTGAACTGATACAATAGCGTGAAACCCGATGCCCTGCCTTCACGGTTATCCCCCAATGAGTTTTTTTTATCATACAACGAAACGTGGACCAATGCCAATTTCAAATCGAAGATGATATCAGGTCGATCAAGATAAAAACAATAAAAGACCTTGTCTCACGCCCGTCCCGCCCTGGCGGGACTGGAGGCAGAAGAGTATGGAAGAGGAAACCTGAAACCGTCTTTATATCCCGCTCGGCATAAAGTAAGCGGGATCGAGAGTCCCCGGAGATCCATGAAGTCTCATGGATCTCCGGGGGAGCCTTTGTCTTTGTCTTCCTCCTTGTGCTCCGTTCCACGCCTTGGGCGTGGTCCAGTGAGGAGTTAAACGACGAACGGGCGTGAGACAGGTTTTTTCTTTTTTATTTTTTAGACGTTCAAGCGGTTCAAGCCGCCTTTCACTTTCTTCCCGGCAGCAGGCGGGGGAGGAGGTGTTCTTTTTTTAGCAGCTTTAAGGCCTCCCTGACAAGCGGCGCGTTCTTCGGGTTCTTGTACTGAACGAGGGCGCGGTGCATCTTGCGCTCCCGGAAGCTCTTTGCGACGTAGACCTTCTTTCCCGTGCCGGGGTCTTTCTCCGTGTGATAGATGGTACCGGACAGGGTCATCGGCAGCGGCATGAAATCCTGTATCTGCTCGGGATGGATGCCGATCTCTTTGAGGGTCAGGGCCAGCGAGAGGGCGTCCTCAAGGGTGGAGCCGGGGTGGGCGCTGATGAAATAATTGACGAGGTACTGGTCCTTCCCCAGCTTTTTGCAGACCGACCGGTAAAGGGTTGAGAATTGCTCGTATATTGCGAAGGCCGGTTTGTTCATAATGGCAAGGACATGCCCCGACGAGTGTTCCGGCGCGACCTTCATCCGGCCGCTCACGTGGTCCCTGCAGACCGCTTCGAGGTAACCGCGCGCCCTGCCGTCGACGAGAAGGTCGTGACGGAAGCCGCTTTCGATAAAGACATGTTTGACGCCGGCAATATCGAGGAGCTTGCGGTAAAGGGAAATACTTTTTTGATAACCCGGATCCAGGTTCTTGCAGGGAGAAGGAGTGAGGCAGTGGTGTTTTGAACAGGCGCCTTCCTGCCGCCATTTATTGCATGCCGCTCCGTAGAGATTGGCCGTGGGGCCTCCCACATCGGTTATGGTGCCGTGGAAATCCTTTCTTTCGGTGAGCGCCCGGGCCTCCTTCAGTATCGAGGCCTCACTCCTTGACTGGACTATCCTCCCCTGATGAAGTGAGAGGCCGCAAAAGCCGCATTCGCCGGGACACCCGCGGTGGGAGATGATGGAAAAACGAACCGTTTCGAAACCGGGCACCCCGCCATCCTTATCGTAGGATGGGTGCCAGTTCCCGGCGTAGTGAAGGTCGTAGACGGCGTCAAGGTTTTGCTCTGTCAGGGGCAGGGCGGGCGGGTACTGGATAACGTATCGGTTGGCGTGTTTTTGAGCAATTGTTTTACCCCTGAAAGGGTCCTGGTTTTCGGCGATGGCCCTGAAGGCCTCGTTGAATTTGTCGGGATCAGTTTTAACCTCTTCATAAGAAGGAATTTCAACGATCCCCGTTCCCTGATCCCTGATCCCTGCATTTTCAATCGTGTCCGCAACCACCGCCGTTCCCCTGATCCCGTGGAGCGTTTTACCTTCGGCGATCCTGCGCGCGATCTCACGGACCTGGGTTTCCCCCATGCCGTAAACGAGCATATCGGCCCGGCTGTCGAGGAGAATGGATCGACGCACGGCATCACTCCACCAGTCGTAATGGGCAAAGCGCCGCAGGCTGGCCTCGATGCCGCCGAGCACGATGGGCACTTCCTTGAAGGCCTCCCGCACCCTGTTGGCATAGACGACTGCCGCGTGGTCAGGGCGAAGCCCGGCCCTGCCTCCAGGTGAATAGTCGTCGTCCTTTCGCGGGCGTTTGTGTGCCGTGTAGTTGGCCACCATCGAGTCCATGTTGCCGGCGGTGATGCCGAAGAAGAGGCGCGGTTTGCCGAGGCGTTTGAAGCTGTCGGCGCTTCGCCAGTCCGGCTGGGCAATGATGCCCACTCGCCACCCCTGCGCTTCGAGGACCCGCCCGATAACGGCCGCGCCGTATGACGGGTGGTCAACATAGGCATCGCCGGTGACAAGAATGACATCCAGGCCATCCCAGCCGCACTTTCTTATCTCATCCGGTGTCATTGGAAAAAATGAGGAATTCATGGTTTCAATTGTAACAGAATCGCGGTGAAATAGAAAAACCTCGTGGAATATGCAATGAAAGGTTTTATCAACCGGCCTTGATCTTCTTTTTCCTGCCGATGATGAAATAGAGGATCACACCCAAAACAGGTATAACGGTAATGACAATGAGCCATACGAGCTTGTCGTTTCCCTCAAAGTTGCTTTTCAGGATGTCGATAAGGGCAACGATCCAGAAAGGAATGGCCAGGATGCAGGCAACTGCAAAAAGAACTATGAGTTCATATATTCCGATCCCTGTCATGATGTGCCTTCCTTATATTATCAGGACAAATCAGCGCGCGAAAAAGTTCCGCCTGCTGTTAATATTGTTACATATAGCATCAGCCGGTAAAGATATCAAGCGATATCCCAAAGCAGTTGCAAGGGAGGGCGCTTTCCTGATATAAACGATAGAGGTCATCGCAAGACCTGCGAAAAAAGACAGACCCGGGGGTAACCATGAAGGACCGCCAGAAAGATATCGAGCTAGCCGTCGAGACCGACATGAAGTTCCTTCCCCTCGTTATGTCCTTCGCGGAGTCCACCTCCCGCGCGTTCGGACTCGACGATAAGGATGCCCTCAAGCTCACCCTTGCATCGGAAGAGATCTTCACATATCTCTGCGGTATGACGCGGGACCCCAGGGCGCTCACGCTCAAGATGGGCAATGGCGTCTACTACGCCCTCCTGAAGTTCGTTTTTGAGGGTATAGATTTCGACCCCCGCGCCTTCAACATCACCGCCGACACACCCCTCGATGATAAGCTCGAGGAGATGGGACTGCTCATCGCCTCGCGTTTGGTGGAGCGCCTGTCGATATTCCGCAACGCGATGGAGGGAACGGGGTTTGTCATTGTAAAGGAGAAGTCCTATCCCGAGGCAGGGCCTTTTGAAAGCGAAGGGGTGCCGTCACCCGAGGGCCTTTCGATCAGGAAGCCCGATGCGGAAGAGCTGAGGGTCCTTGCCCGGTCGATCATCGGCCGTTGCGACGCCTCTTCATATCCGCAGGATTTTCGCTATCCCGGGAAGGTCGTCGATATGGTGGAAAGCGCCGAATACGACGGACTCGTGGCAACGGACAAAAAGGGCAGGATTGCCGGAGGTATCCTCTGGCGTTATTCCGGGACCAGGATGGTCGAGAGTTACGGGCCTTACCTTTTCCTTGAGAAGGACAGGGCAGGCCCGGCTGAGGAACTCGTCAAAGGCCTTATCTCGGGCGTTGCAAAATCCGAGGCGGTATGCCTGGTTTGCAGGTACGCGACAGGTGAACTCCCCGAAGGTTATTTCGAACATCTCGGTTCCGTCGATTTTGTCCGTGATAAGACCGTGCGGGCGCTATGGCAGTTCTTTTTCCGGCAGCTCAAGGAAGACCCGGGGTGCAGGGTTTACGCCCACCCGGGGATGGAGGAATTCCTGAAGGGCCAGTACCGTCGGCACTTTCTAGCCCGTGAGATCCTGTCGGTCAGCTACGAGGGAGAGCGGCGCAATCCACACTCCGTTTTCGCGGCCCACTTCCAGCGGAACCAGGGCCTCGTCACCCTCACGCCCCTCTGGGACGGGGCCGATACTTTAGAGAACCTCAAAAAGCATGTCGATGTCCTTCGAGGCGAAGGGATAGCAAACATCTTCTTTGAGATCGACCTGGGCCACGGGTGGCAGGCGCGCCTCTATCCCGTCATCGAAGCCTGCGGTTTTGAACCCTGTCTTGTCGTGCCTTACGGCGGCAGGGCAGATACCGTCATCTTTTGTTTGCGAGGTTAGCGCGCCCGATGTTCGATATACCCCTCGGCAGGCTCGTTCCGGAATACATCAAGAAGTTCGAGCCCTACATCCCCAGCAAACCCGACCCGGAACTCATGAAGCTCTATGGCGTCGACCGCCTCTGGCGGCTCAACAACAACGAGAACCCCCTGGGCCCGCCCGAGGGGTCGGCAAGGATCATCGAAGGGTTCCCGCCGAAGAAGGCGAGCATCTATCCCAGCGGCGATTCTTACTACCTCCGGACAAAGCTCGCCGAAAGATTCGACCTCGACCCCGATCAGATCATCTTCGGCAACGGGGCGAACGAGGCCATCACATTTGTCATCAAGGCCTTCTGCCAGGAGGGCGACAACATCATCACCGCCGACAAGACCTTCGCCGTCTATGAATGGGTCGCCGAGTTCTCAGGTTTTGAGGCACGGCTTGTGCCGCTTAAGGATTTCGGTTTCGATGATGAAGGGATGCTCGGGCGCATCGACGAGAGGACGAAGATACTCTTTGTCTGCAATCCCAACAACCCGACGGGGACATACTGGGACGAACCAAAGCTGAGGAGTTTCCTCGATACCGTCGCCGGCAGGCAGATCGTCGTTGTCGACGAGGCCTACTGCGAGTTTGTCGAGGCACCGGATTTCCCGGACGGGATGAAGCTCATCAGGGAATACCCGAACCTGGTCACGTTCAGGACGTTCTCCAAGATGTACGGCCTCGCGGGGCTCCGTATCGGGTACCTTGCCGGGAGCCGCGACGTGGTCGATGTCATCAGGCGCACCTGCATCGTCTATTCCGTGAACACCGTTGCCCAGGAGGCGGCGCTGGCCGCCATCGGCGATGAAGGGCACGTGGCCCGGACGAGGCGGCACGTGAGCGCCGAAAAGACATATCTCATCAAAGAACTGGCCGCGCTGGGCCTCGAAACGCGTGCAGGTGAAGGGTGCTTTGTCATGGTCAGGCTTCCCGTGAGCGATACGCTGGTCTACAGGCGGCTAATGGCCAGGGGGGTCATGATCAGGACCATGACGGGTTTTCGCTTTCCCAACTGGATAAGGGTGAGCATCGGTGTCCACGAGGCCATGGAGGCCTTTATCACGGGTCTCGGTGAGGTCCTTGGCCGGCGGGGAAATGCCCCGTGAAGGACGGAGCGAGACATTTCCTCAACGGGCCCCGCCTCGACGCCCTGACAAAAGTGACGGGCAGGGAGAAATATTCCGCCGATCATTATCCGGAGAAATTCCTCTTAGCCGGCGCAAAGAGGGCCGGCGTTCCCCACGGCCGGCTCCTTGCCATTCATACCGATGATGCCGGGACCGCTCCCCGGTGTTGTCCGCATCCTCACATACCGGGACATCGCCGGGTCGAACCGGGTCGGTGTCGTGAAGCAGGACCAGCCTGTCCTCATCGACGAAAAGATACGCCACGCGGGTGATGCCGTCGCCCTTGTCCTTGCTGAAAGTAAGGATGCCCTCAAAGCCGCCCTCCGGGCCGTCAGATTCGATCACGAGGCCCTCCCCGGCGTCTACGATGCCGAAGAGGCACTGCGCGACGGCGCGCCCAGGGTCCACGAAGAGAACCCCGAAGGGAACCTTTTAAGGGCTGTGAGGGTGAAGAAGGGTGATACCGCCGCGGCGTTCCATGAAAGCGATGTCACCGTCGAAGGTGTGTTCGAGGTGCCACGACAGGAGCATGCCTACCTGGAGACAGAGGCAGGGTGGGCATACGTGGATGACCGGGGCGTGCTCACCATCACGGCCTCGACGCAGACACCCTACCGGGACAGGGCCGAGATCGCCCACGCCCTTGGCCTCGATGTGGAAAAGGTCCGGGTCATCGCGCCTTACCTCGGCGGCGCCTTCGGTGGAAAGGACGGCATCACCGTGCAGTGCCTCCTCGGGCTTGCGGCGCTGAGCTCCGGCGGTGCGCCCGTCAGGATGTGGTGGGACAGGCGGGAGAGCTTCCTTGCCGGTGTGAAAAGGCTTCCCGCACGGATGTATTACCGGCTCGGCGCGAAGGCGGACGGCACCTTCCACGCCCTTGCCTGCAGGCTCTATTTCGATGCCGGTGCCTACTCGACCCTGGGCGGCGAGATCATGACCATGGCGGCGGAGCACGCGGGGTCGGCCTACAGGATCGAGAACGTCCTTGTCGAAGGGTACTGCGCCTATACCAACAACCCCGTCGGCGGGCCTTTCCGCGGTTTTGGCGTGCCCCAGGTCACGGCCGCGATGGAACAGTCCGTCGATATGCTTGCCGAAGCGCTTCACATGGACCCCCTGGAGATACGGCGCATGAATGCCCTCAAAAGGGGCGACAGAAATTGCATAGGTGTGGGCCTTCAATATTCCACGGGCATCGGTGAGTGCATCGGGAGGCTCATGGAGCACCCGCTCTGGAAAGACCGGGAGGCGTGGAGACGATCATCGCCGAAATGGAAGAAGCGCGGTACCGGCATCGCCTGCATGGGACACGCCATGGGCTACCCGGCGATCGTGCCCGATCAGGCCAACGCCAGGCTGGAGCTGAAAAAGGACGGCACCGTTCGTCTCTATTCGCGGGGTTGCCGATATGGGGCAGGGAAACGCCGGCACATACCTGAGGATCGCCGCGGCGGTCCTCGATCAGGACCCGGAGACAATGGAACTCCTGAACCCTGACACGGACCATGGGCTCCCCTCGGGTTCGTCATCGGCAAGCCGCACCACCTATGTTTTCGGGAACGCCGTCATAGAGGCCGCGGGCGCCCTCAGGAAAGCCATCCTTGCCGGTGCAGCCCGGGCCCTGGGCCTGCCGGGTGCAGCTTCTCTCGAACTTCTGCCGGGCAAAGTGAGGGACGCCGGAACGGGCAGAGAGATCGGACTTTCCGATATCGCCCGGTCCCTCGGCGACGAAGAGCGTTCGCAGAAAGGCTATTTTAGGGCCCCCTATGCCACGGAGGGCACGGACGTGATCTACCTGGGGCCCCACGTGCTGTTCTCCTACGGGGCGCACCTGGCGCGCATCGAGGTCGACACCCTCACGGGGAAGATAGACGTCGTCGATTATGTTGCCGTCACCGACGCGGGGAAGGTCATAAATCGAAGCGTCTACGACCAGCAGGTCCATGGGTCTGTTGCGCAGGGCATCGGTTACGCCACCATGGAAGAATACCTGGTAAGGGATGGGATGCACGAAACGGCCGACCTTGCCACCTACATCATCCCCACCTCCATGGACCTGCCCGACATGGTCTCGGTCGCCGTCGAGATCGGCGAGGATACGGGCCCCTTCGGCATGAAGGGGATAGGGGAGGTGGTGATAAGCGGAACACTGCCCGCCGTTGCCAACGCATTTTATGATGCCTGCGCGATCAGGATAACCAAGGGCCCGCTCACGCAGGAGAGGGTGCTTTCGGTGCTCGCGGGACAAGGGGACGGGGTATGAAGCAAAAGATATCCTTTATCCTCAATGGTTCCCCCGTGACCGTCGAAACGGACCCGGCGCGCAGGGCGCTCGATGTCCTCCGGGAGGACCTGGGCCTGACGGGGGCGAAAGAGGGCTGCGGCCAGGGCGAATGCGGCGCCTGCTGCGTCCTTGTGGACGGCGTGGTGAAGCTCTCCTGCCTCATGGCGGCGGCGCAGCTCGAAGGGAAAAAAGTTGTCACCATCGAGGGCATCGCGCGCGGCGGCGAACTCCACCCCGTCCAGCGCTCCTTCATCGAATACGGGGCCATCCAGTGCGGGTTCTGCACGCCCGGCATGGTCATCTCGGCGGTGGGCTTCCTGAAGGAGAACCCGTCACCGACCCGCGAAGAGGTCCGCGAAGCCATAAGCGGCAACCTCTGCCGCTGCACCGGATATCAGAAGATCGTTGACGCCGTGGAAGACGCTGCAGGAAAGGTGCGCACAGGCGGGTCCGATGGGTAGGGTCTATCTGCCAAAGTCGTTGAAGGCTGTCTTTGAGATACTGTCGAGTGAGCCATCGGCGAAATTATATGCAGGCGGTACCGACCTTTTCGTCAGGTCATCGAAAGAACAGGGCGATAACGACGGGCCGCTCATCTGTCTTGAAAGGGTCGATGAGCTGAGCGGGTATCACCGCGTCCGGCGACGAGGTCCGCATCGGCGCCTGCACGACCCACAGCGAACTCATCGCAAGCCCCGTCATCGCTGAGCTATTTCCCGTCCTCAGGGAGGCTGCGAGGCATCTCGGCGCCCCTGCCGTGCGGAACATGGGGACCATCGGCGGGAATATCTGCACGGCATCCCCGGCGGGAGACACGTTGCCGCCGCTCTACATCCTCGGTGCGGAGGTTGAGCTGCGCTCCGCGGAGGGTGAGCGGCGCATGCCCGTCAGTGCGTTCATAACCGGCCCCGGTCAAACGGTCATGGAGCGGGGCGAGGTCCTCTCGGCGGTGCACATAAAAAAGGACCATGGTTTTAACATCCACCACTTCGAAAAGGTGGGGCAGCGAAAGGCCATGGCCATCAGCGTTGCCAGTTTTGCCTTCTCGGCCCGGACCGGCGCGGACGGGCTTGTCGAAGAGGCGCGGTGCGCCTTCGGGAGCGTCGCGCCGACGGTCTTCACCTCGGAGGCCGTCGACAGGTGCTTTGCCGGCAGGACAATTGATGAAGGGACCCTGAGGGCCGCGGCGGCGCTTGTCCGTGAGGGGGTGTCACCGATCAGCGACGTGCGCGCGTCCCGGGAATATCGCAGGACCGTGGCCGGCAACCTCCTCATGCGCCTTGAATGTGTATCGCGGTGTGCCCGATGACGACACAGGGGCCTCCGGCCATTTTCTCCCGGGAGTTTGTCCTTCTCAATGTTGTTCTCGCATGCGCGTCGGCGACGATGGCCCTTTTCTTCCAGTTCCACCAGTACCTCATATCGCTGGGCATCGATCCGCGCTGGCACGGTTTCCTTATCGGCGCCGATTCCATTACGGGTATCATACTGCAGCCGCTGCTGAGCCCCTATCTCCACAGGGGGAACGCGAAAAAGGTGGCCGCCGCGGGCATCTGCACCATGATCGTGGCGCTTGTGCTCTACAACTTTGCGATGACGACGGCATCGATCGCCTGCGTGCGGGTCCTCCACGGGAGCGGTTTCGTCATTCTCGTCGCGGCGATGATGGCCCTTTTTGCCGTGTATATCCCGCCGCAGAGAAGCGGTGAGGCCATCGGCCTCATCTCGATCACGAGGCTCATCCCTTACGCGCTCATCCCGCCCCTTGTCGTTTATCTTGTCGGCAGGTCTTATGGTTTTATCTCCATCGTCACCGTGGCCGCCGGCTTCATGGCACTCTTTTTGATACCCCTTGCCTGTATACGGTCCGTCACCGACGGGCAGCAGGACCATGGAGAAAATATGGGTCTTGGCAGCCTTGTCGAGGACCTTAAAGCGGGCCCCGTGAGGGTGATCCTCGCGGTGAACCTGGTCTTTTACAGTGCCTATACGTCGCTTTTCTATTTCCTCAAGGATTTCGGCATCGAGCGGGGCATCAAAAATCCCGGTTATTTCTTTACCATTGCCATGATCGTAATGATAGTCATCAGGCTTGCCGGCAGCCGCTATTTTGACAGGATGAAAAAGGCCCGCACTGTCGCTGTCTGCATGGGCATCCTGGCCGTCTGTCACGTACTCATGGGCCTTGTGCATGGTGCGGCCGCGTTCTTACTTCTTGCCGCGATCTTCGGAGTGCTCTGGAGCGTGGGGATACCGCTGACGATGGCCCTGCTCTTCGATATATCGGAGCCGCGTTTCAGGGGGCTCAACATGAACCTCACGCTCGTCATGATGCAGGGAGGCTTCTTCGTGGGGCCTCTCATCGGGGGACTGATCCTTGCAGGATGGGGCTACAACATGCTCTTTCTCTTCTGCGGCCTGCTGAATGCGGCAGGAACGGTCATGCTCGTCACGCTGTCTCGCCGTATTCACGCGATGCACAACAACGGAACCCCTTTGACATAAAATGCGTATTCTCCTATACTTTCTTTATGAAAAAGATTTTTAACATTTGTAGATTGACGGGTGATTAAATATGGGGAAGAAAGAGATAATCAATATTATTAGAAGTATCAAACCGGAGATGGAATCCCGCTATGGAGTCATGCGGTTAGGGCTTTTCGGATCTTACGTCAATGAACGGCAGCGAAAAAGAGCGATATCGATATACTTGTTGCCTTCAGCCGCGATATCGATCTTTTCGATTTTTTGGACCTCCGTGAGTACCTTGAGAAAAGACTGCACTCCAAGGTAGATCTGGTCATGGAGTCGGCTCTCAAACCGGCCATTGGCAGGCAGATCCTCGCCGAGGTTGAATATGTCTAAGAGGCGGGAGATAGCCGATTACATTGATGACATCCTGGCAGCCATTGCCGACGTGGAAGAGTTCACTCTTGGTATGAATTACGAGACATTTGCAGAAGATAAGAAGACTGCCAACGCTGTGATCAGGAGCCTCGAAGTCCTTGGCGAAGCCGCCAAACGCATACCGATATTGATTCGTCAGAAGCACCCCGATATTCCATGGAGTAAAATGGCCGGCATGCGGGACGTGCTCATTCACGATTACATGGGCGTGGATCTGAAGACTGTCTGGAAGGTTACGCAGGAACGGTTGCCCGAGTTAAAACCGTTGCTTGAAAAGCTGATCTCTGCAAAAAGAGACTGAAAAACGGTATATCTGTCGCTGTCTGCATTGGCATCCTGGCCGTCTGCCACGTACTCATGGGCCTTGTGCATGGTGCGGCCGCATTCTTGCTTCTCGCCGCGATCTTCGGAGTGCTCTGGAGCGTGGACATCCCGCCATGCCGGCCGACATAGTCATTGACAACTACCAGATATCATTTATAATTCACATAGGGTGGCTATTATAAAAAAAGATTCCATTTTTCTCTCTGTCTTTACCAATGCGCGTTCATTTCCGTTTGCTCTTTTCATCTTCTTTATTCTGGTTTTCGGCGCATGTCAAAGGGAATCCAAAGCACCGGCAGGACCGCCGGAGAAGATCACGATCGCCTATTCACATTCAGGATACGCTGTTCCTTTTCACGTAGCGCTCATGAAAGGTTTCTTTTCCGCCGAGGGTTTGGAAATTATCCCGCAACCCCACGAATTCGGAAAGATGGCCCTTCGATCGATGCTTGAAGAAAAGGCGGAAATGGCTATATCAGGAGATACGCCGGTCATGTTTGCGATCGTTGCCGGCAAGAGCATATCAATAATTGCCGTGATCGCCACTTCGAAGAGAAATCAAGCCATTGTGGCGCGGAAAGACCTGGGGGTGAGGACGCCCCGGGACCTGGAAGGAAAACGCATCGGGGTCACCCTTGGGACTTCGGGGCATTTCTTTTTCGAATCATTTCTTTTTACCCTGGGGATCGAAAAAAATAAGGTCAAGATCATCGATATGAGACCGGGCGAGATGATGGAAGCCCTCACAAAGGGGACGATCGACGCCGCTTCAACCTTCAATCCTACGATGAAAAAATTGGAGCTTC
Source organism: uncultured delta proteobacterium (assembly GCA_963816115.1). Classification (GTDB taxonomy): domain Bacteria; phylum Desulfobacterota; class Syntrophorhabdia; order Syntrophorhabdales; family Syntrophorhabdaceae; genus Delta-02. The sequence continues at coordinate 15,223 of CAWFIZ010000005.1, forward strand.
AGCTGGGGGACCGGGGTGTGGTTTTCTATGATGCGAGCACCTACAGCGATAACGTCTGCGTTTCCGTGCCCCAGAAATTTGTAAAGGAACACCCTGAAACAATCAAAAAGGTCCTGAAGGCGCTTATCAAGGCGGTGGCATTTATAAAAGAAAAACCCGATGAATCCCGGCGCATTGTGTCTGAATCCCTTAAAATAGACAAAGCTGTTGTTGATGAGATGTGGGACACCATTGATTTCGGGGTGGCCCTCGATCAATCCTTTCTCGTTCGCCTTGAGGACCAGACGCGGTGGGCACAGAAGAACGGGTTTACCGACAGCAGGAAAACGCCGAATTACCTCGATTTTATCTACTTCGATGGTCTGCAGTCGGTCAGGCCGGAGGCTGTCAGGATAATACGGTGAGACTATAGACTATAGACCATAGACCATAGACCATAGACCATAGACTATTACTGAAGAGTTAATGGTGACATGAGAGATTATAGGAACATAAAGGCTTATAAAATTTCAGACCAATTAGTGGTTGAAATCTATAGGACATCAAAAGGGTTCCCTAAAGAGGAGCTGTATGGATTAACATCTCAATTAAGAAGGGCGGCAATATCCGTTCCGTCCAATATTGTTGAGGGATCAAGCCGAAGCCATAACAAGGAATATTTGCAGTTTTTATATATTTCGAGAGGATCGCTTGCTGAAACAGAATATCTCCTCAACATTGCTGCACGATTAGGCTATTTGAACGAAGAAGAATATCTCAAAATCGACACCATGTTGAAAGGAGCAGCAAAAACCCTGTACGGTTTGATAAAATCCGTTGAAAAGGAACCATAATCTATAAGTCTTTAGTCTTTAGTCTATAGTCTGTTTTTAAGAGGAAGGACCATGCGTATCGGAGACAGATTACGGCTCAACACCAGGATCATTCTGTCTGTCATGGGCTTGATGGCCATATTTCTCACCTGGTCATTCTGGGAATTAAACAAGGCAGACAGGAATGAGCGCCTTGTTACGGAGATGCAGAAAACTGCCTATGAGCGCGTTGTCCTGAGAGACGAATACCTGATGCGCAAACAAGAGCGGGCAAGGGTTCAATGGAATGCGAAGACAGAGGGTTTTCAGAAGATCCTGGAGGAGGCCAAGGGAAGATTCACCGAACCCCGTGACAAAAGGACACTTGAAGGCATACAAAAAAATTGTGATGAAACGGTTCTCATCTTCTCACAATTGACAGGTTATCGTGAAAAAACAAAGGCTGACGGACATGAAAACAAAGGTTTTTCGGAAAAAGAGAGGCAGTTGATCAGCTACATTATTGTGAACGCCTATGATCTGATGAATAACATTCGCATTCTCAGGGAGTCGGCCTCGCAGGCGTCCAATGCTACTCATGAAAGATCGACCTTTTTAGTGATCTTTTCCCTGTGCTTTGTTGTTGTCTTGACTATCGGCAATTCTATCTTTATCAACCGTATCCTGGCAAAACGCACTGCAGAACTCATTGAAGGGACCAGGATCATCGGGGCCGGTGATCTGCATCACCCTATTCCCGTTGCAGGAAACGACGAACTTGCCGAATTGGCAGGAACAATTAACGAAATGGCAAAAAAGTTACAGGAGTCATACACCTCGGTGGAAAACCTGGAAAAAGAGATCGCGGGGCGCAAGCACGTGGAAGAAGCATTACAGAGGAGTGAGGCACAACTCCGCGTCATTCTTGATGCGACACCGTTCCCCATTGCCTTGGTCGATACCCAGGATAACAACATCGATTTCTGGAGTCATAGCGCCCTCACCCTTTTCGGACATACCGCACCGACCGCAGCACAGTGGTATCAGATTGGCATATCCGGATCCAGACTACCAGCATGAGGTGATCGATCGGTGGAAAGCTTCTCTGGAAATAGCCGATGAACTATACCAAACTGTCAACACTGGCGAATACCGGGTTACCTGCCGCGATGGTTCGGTACGCATATGCGAGCTTTACGCCACTTTTTTGACAGACAAACTCGTTGTCACGTTCAACGACATCACCGAGCGCAAGGCAGCGGAGGACGAGATCCGTAAACTGAACGCCGAACTGGAACAGCGCGTCGCGCAGCGCACGGCTGAGCTTGAGCAGAAGATCGCCGAGATTGAACGTCTTAACAGGATCTTTGTAGGGCGGGAACTGCGGATGGCGGAATTGAAGAAACAGTTAAAGGACCTCAGGGGAAAAAAAGGGATAAATGTCCGAGGAGTTTGAAAACATTATTGATGTCCGTGAATTGCAGTCATTGATGGACGATTTGTATGCGCTGACCGGCATCGCGCTTGCCATCCTCGACCTCAAAGGCGAGGTCCTTGTGGCTGTCGGCTGGCAGGATATCTGCACGAAGTTCCACCGCATGCATCCTGAGACCTCCAGGAACTGCCTTGAAAGCGATACGCATCTGACGCAGCAGCACCTGAAACCCGGCGAATACGCAGCGTATAAATGCAAGAACAATATGTGGGACGTGGTAACGCCCATCTTCATCGGCGACAAGCACATGGGAAACCTCTTCATCGGACAATTTTTCTATGAGGACGAAGTTCCCGATATGGATGTGTTCGAGAAACAGGCAGACAGGTACGGGTTCGACAAGAAGGAATATCTCGCGGCCCTCGGGCGGGTGCCGCGATTCAGCAGGGGCAAGATCGCCGCGGAAATGACATTCTGTACAAAGCTTGCATCAATTATATCACATTTGAGCGACAGCAATCTGAGGCTTGAAAAGTTGCTTTTGGAACAGAAAAATGCCCGGGAATTGCTGAAGGAATCGGAAAAAAAATACAAAGACATCTTTGAGAACGCCACAGAGGGGATCTAACCCGGACCACGCCGGAGGGACGCTACATCGATATAAACCCCTCATTTGCAAAGATGTCCGGGTATGCATCGCCCGGGGAGATGGTGGAAAGCATTAGCGATATAGGGAAACAGCTCTACGTGGACCCCGAGGAAAGGGAGGTGCTGAAGCGTCTCCTTGCAGACCAGGGCGTTGTCAAGGGATTTGAGGCCCAGGTATACCGGAAGGACGGCAGTAAATTCGTGGGTCTCCATAAATGCCCATATTGTCAGGGACCAAGACGGAAAGATCCTGTACTCTTGAAGGAACGAACACGGATATTACCGAACGCAGGCAGGCGGAGGAGAAGACGCGCCAGCACGTAAGGACCATCGATATGCTGCATAATGTGATCATGGACATTACCTCGACCCTCGACCTGGATGAAGATCCTTCAAAAGGTGACACGAAGCGCAACGGATCTGAATCGGGGCGGACGGGGGCAGTATCTCCCTGTATGATGAGGCGAAAGAGGTGATGACATACCCGTATGCCTATAATCTGCCGGAGGAATTGCTGAAGGTTACGATAGAAAAAGGCAGGGGGGTTGCTGAGTATGTCATGAGAACCAATGCCTCCATTGTTATAGATAACTACCCGGAACACCCGAGGGCGCTGAAGGAGTTTATTGCCGCCGGCGTGAAAACGGTTATCTGCGTGCCGCTGGCAGTCAAGGAAAGGTGCTTTGGAATGCTTGGGTTATTCGGCACGGGCCCGGAGAAACGCTTTTCAAAAGAACAGTTGGAGCTCCTTGAAGGCATAGGCAGGGAGGCTGCCGTTGTTATAGAAAACGCAAAGTTCCTTGAGGAGGTCAAAAGGTTTTCAGCGACCCTGGAACAAAAGATTGCCGAAAGGACATCGGAGCTCCACGATACCCAGGCCGCCCTGATGAATCTCGTCGACGACCTCAGTCAGAAGCAGGAGGAGATTGAGACGGTTAATGCGAAACTGTTGATAGAAATAGCGGAGCACCAGCGGCGCGGAAGAGATTGCTGCGCGCCAGGAACGATGAACTGAAGGCATTTACTTACACCGTCTCTCATGACCTGAAGGCGCCCCTGCGGGGCATTGCCGGCTATGCCCAGGAATTGGGTCACCGTCATCGCGCGGGCTTGAGCGAACGGGCGCAGTTTTGCATCAACCAGATCCTGACGGCAACCAAGCAACCTTGACAGATCTGATCGAAGACCTGCTTCATTACTCCCGCCTCGAAGTAGCCACACCTGCGCTTGCGGATGTCAATCTGTTGCAATTGCTTGAAACGATCCTGAAAAACAGGGAGCAGCATCATTGCGGGGCAGGAGCGCCAGGTTTCCGTTGAAATTCCCTTTACATCGCTGCGCTGCTGGGAACAGGGGTTGACGTCAGGCGCTGGCGAATGTTATTGACAATGCGCTCAAATACAGCCGCAATGCCCAGCCGCCGCGCATAGATATACGGGGCGAGGAATCGGCGACTGTCTACCGGATCATCGTTAGCGACAACGGGATCGGTTTTGATATGAAATACCATGACCGGATCTTCGGGTTGTTTAACCGCCTTGTGCGACAGGAGGAATATGAGGGTACCGGCGCGGGTTTGGCCATTGCCAAAAAGGCGCTGGACAAACAGGGCGGCAGGATCACGGGCAGAGTCGCAACCCGGCGCCGGCACGACATTCTTCATCGAACTGCCCAAAAGTGAAAGGGGAAAGGCCGTACATCGAGATACTGGCCCTAACGATGTACGATGTACGAACGACGGGTTTTAACGAATGACAGGTTCTTTTGTTTCCAGGAATTATACCGATATCATCGTCGGCGTATTATTCCTTGCAGGACTCTACCTGTCAAGTCTGTACAATTATCTTTTATTTCATAGCCTTGTGGAGCTGTCCGGTGTTGTCGTCGCCTGCGGCGTCTTTATGCTTGCCTGGAATTCGCGAAGGTTTCTCGACAATAATTACCTTTTGTTTATCGGCATTGCCTATCTTTTTGTCGCATGCCTTGATCTGGTCCACACCCTTGCCTACAAAGGGATGAACATATTCAGGGGTTATGATGCAAATCTGCCCACCCAGTTATGGATTGCCGCACGGTATATGGAGAGCCTTTCACTGCTTATTGCCCCCTGGTTTATCCGCACGGACTCTCAACGGCCGCTATGTGCTTGCCGGCTGTGCCACCTTTGTTGCCTTTCTGCTGGCTGCTATCTTTTATTGGAGTATTTTTCCTGATTGCTATATTGAAGGAACAGGGTTGACCACGTTCAAGGTGGTAAGTGAGTATGTCATCTGCCTGATTCTTCTTGCCGCCATGTTCGTGCTTCTGCGCAACCGCCGGGCCTTTGACGGCGACGTGCTGCGACTGCTTGTCTGGTCTATTGCTGTAACGATCCTTGCAGAACTGTCGTTCACCTTTTACGTTGGCGTTTACGACTTCTCTAACCTGGCAGGACATTTTTTCAAGGTTGTTTCGTTTTACCTGATCTACAAGGCCATTATTGAGACCGGCCTGGTGAAGCCTTATGCCTTTCTGTTCAGAAACCTGAAACAAACGAATGAACAATTAGAGCGGGAGGTTGCAAGACGAAATGCGGCAGAAGAATCTCTAAAGGCAATAAATCATGAACTGGAAGACTTTACCTATGTTGTCTCACACGACCTGAAAGCCCCCCTGAGGGGTATCGACGGGTACAGCAGGTTGCTTGAACGCTATAAAGACCGTCTTGACAGCGAGGGGCAGCGCTTCCTGGGCAGCATCCGCAGCGCCGCGGGTCAGATGAACGGCCTGATTGATGGATTATTGGCATATTCCCGCATGGAACGGTACAACATCGGTGCACGGGACATAAATCCATGTGACCTGGTGCGCGAAATTGTTGCCGAGCGTGTACCGGATAATGAAGGAAAGAAGATCGATGTGACGGTTGATATCCCTTTTAAGACCATACCCTTTGACCCCGAAGGCCTGAGGCAGGCCCTGCGTCAACTGCTGGACAATGCGGTCAAATTCACCCGGAATGTTCCTGCCCCGCACATCGAGATCAACGGACAGGAAACGGAAAAAACGTATATACTGTCCATGCGGGACAACGGCATCGGTTTTGATATGAAGTATCACGACCGCCTTTTCGAGATGCTCTGGCGCCTGAACCCGGTTGAGGATTATCCCGGGAGCCGGCATCGGTCTGGCCACCGTTCGCAGAATTATGGAACGGACCGGCGGCAGGGTTTGGGCATACAGCAAGCCGGGAGAAGGGGCGACATTTTATCTTGAAATACCAGGGAGGCAGACATGAATGAAATTATCCGCCCGATCATGATGGTCGAAGATAACCCCATGGACGTTGACCTGACGCTCCAGGCATTCCAGGAGCAAGGCCTGTCAAATCCATTTATTGTTTGCCGGGACGGGGAGGAGGCACTGAGCTTCATTGACGCCCATGGCAGCGCTGAAGACCCGCAAATACCGATCATCATACTGCTGGACCTGCGGCTGCCGAAAGTGGACGGCATCGAGGTGCTCAGGCAGGCACGCCAACACCCGGTCTGGAAGCAGGTCCCCGTGATCATACTTACCACCTCGCAGCAGGATACGGACATTGAGAGCGCCTATCAGCTGGGCGCGAACTCCTACATTGTAAAACCTGTTGATTTTGTTAAATTCACCGATGTTGTCAGGACGATCAAGGTGTACTGGCTGTTGACGAACAAATCGCCATTTTAAAAGAAGGGGGACCCATGAAATCTGCAGCCGTATCCGATGATAAGGCTATCCGCGTGCTATATGCCGAGGATAGTACGATTGATGCCGACCTGACTTTGAACCATTTTAAATATGAAGCCCCGGAGTTCGCCATTGATATTGCCGGGACAGGAGAAGAATTTCTGCAGCGCCTGAAAGAGGGCAGTTATGATGTGCTGCTGCTCGACTACAGATTGCCAGATATGGACGGCATTGATCTGTTGAAAGAGCTTGCAGCCCTTGGAGTGAAGCTGCCGATTGTCATGGTGACAGGCACAGGGGATGAAGAACTGGTCGTAAAGATCCTGCGTTTCGGGACGAGCGATTATGTGCCAAAGACCGCCAATTACCTGGCAACTTTACCGACAATCCTGAAAAATGCCATCATTGATTTCAGGTCAAGGCAGGAAAGCGGGCAGCCGCCGGAAACGCTGCGGTATCATATCCTGTATATCGAACACAGCCCATTTGATCTTGACCTGACGATACGCCATTTTGCAGAGGTCGCACCGTACCTGGCAGTGGAGGGGATGGGCAACTCTGACGAGGCGCTACGCCTGCTGAGCGGTGTGCACGATTTTGACCTGGTGCTCATGGACCTCCGTATGCCCGATGTACCCGGTTTGGAGTTTATGCACAGGTTAAAACAGCTCGGTATCGATCTGCCCGTTATCCTCATCACAGGCAAAGGAGACGAAGACACCGCCGTGGCGACCCTTAAGCTGGGCGCATACGATTACATAGTGAAACGGGACAATTACCTGACGCAGCTTCCCTATGCCATAGAGAATGCCATCACGCGATTTCAGCTTAACAATGCGAACACAAGGCTGTATAGCGAACTGGTCGAGCTCAACAGGTCGCTGGAGGAAAAGGTGGACCTGCGTACCGCGGAACTGCAGCAGGAGGTCATCGAACGCAGGCGAATAGAAGAGGCGCTCCTGAAAAGCGAACAAAAATATCGCTCCATCTTTGAAAACGCGATGGTCGGTATTTTCCAGAGCACACCGGACGGCAGGCTATTGAGCGCCAACCCCGCTCTTGCGCTAATTCACGGTTTTACTTCACCCGAGGAAATGCTTGCAGTTATAAAAGACGTAAGAACAAGCTTATATGTCAATCCCGATGACCGCAATATATATATGGAACTCCTTGAGAAGGGGGACACAGTGGTTGGTTTTGAGGCTCGATTCTACCGGAGTAGCAAAGATGTTATCTGGGTTTCCATGAATATCGGAGCCTACCGTAACGAACATGGCGAGGTCCTTTACTATGAGGGAATTGTTGAAGACATTACCTCACGTAAACTTGCCGAAGAAAGCCTGCAAAACTCCCTGGAGAAGGCGAGAAGTTCCCTGGCAGGTACCATTCAGGCAATGGCATTGATCGTTGAAACAAGAGACCCCTACACCGCCGGTCATCAGAGGATGGTATCAAGCCTTGCAAGGGCAATTGCCGAGGAAATGGGACTCTCAAGCGATGCCGTCGATACTATCCGCATGGCAAGCGTCATCCATGATATCGGAAAGATGTCGGTGCCCGCCGAGATACTGAGCAAACCCACAAAGCTCAGCGATATAGAATTCGGTCTCATCAAGGTCCATCCCCAATCAGGGTACGACATATTGAAAGACGTTGAACTGCCCTATCCCCTGGCAGAGATGGTCCTCCAGCACCACGAAAGGCTGGATGGCTCCGGATATCCTCAGGGATTGAAGGATGGCGAGATCCTTCTTGAAGCACAAATAATGTCTGTAGCCGACGTTGTCGAGGCCATGGCATCCCACCGTCCCTATCGGCCTTCCCTCGGTATCGATACCGCCCTTGAAGAGATCGAGAAAAATAAGGGCGTTCTCTATAACCCCGAGGTCGTAGAGATATGCGTAAGGTTGTTCCGGGAGAATGGGTTCAAGTTTGTATAGGTATACACGTAGTTCCTGAAACTATGTTGGCGGATACTGATCTGTAAATTCCTCATGCTGGGTTCCGCCGCGCGCCGGAACGATGAGTGAGTGTGTTCGGTCTTTCTTCCTTTTGCTTCTCCGTACGATTTTTTACATGGCAATAAAGTTCTCCTTTGATGTTTATCTGCTATAATTAAATACATATGTGTTGAGAATGAACGGCGATATACAGATACGGGTTTAAGTCTGATCTTATTGTTTCGGGAAAGAATTTGGTTGAGGACGTGTTAAATGAACGGTATTGATCAAAGAAAATATCATCCGGGACAACATCTTCGAATTATACTTATTGCCTTCACGACGATAGCAACCATAATTATAAGCATCTATTGTCTTTCCTCCGGATGGTTCATTGTCTTTCAGAATCTTTTCTATATCCCCATTATTCTGAGCTGCATATATTACACAACGAGGGGATTTATATACTCTGTGTTCCTTGCAGCGCTTTATATTCTGCTGGTCCTTATCTTTACATCGGAAAGCAGTATCATCGCGCAGGCGCTGGTAAGGGTTGGCTTGTTCATTGCTGTCGCAGGGATCGTCACTTTTTTATCGATGCGGCGCAAACGGGCAGAACTGGGACTCCGGGAGAGCGAAGCCAAATACCGCCCCATCTTTGAAAACGCAATAGAAGGTATCTTCCAGACCACGCCGGAGGGAAGGTTCATCTCCGCAAACCCTGCCCAGGCAAAGCTCCTGGGATACAAATCCCCTCTGGAACTCATTAAGGAGGTCACAGATGTCGGCAGGCAGCATTACGTGAATCCGGAAGATCGCCAAACCTACAAAAATACCCTTGACACGGAAGGGGCCATCAAGGGGTTTGAAGCACAGCTCATCAAGAAAGACGGAACCCCCGTATGGGTATCCATAAGCGCCCGGACAGTCAAAAACGATGAGGGTGCGGTCATTTACCAGGGAACCGCAATGGACATCACCGACCGCAAGCGGTTGGAAGAGGCACTGGAAAATGATCAAATACACCTGATGAATGATCAAATACGCCTGACAGCAGTGCTGGACAGCATTGACGCCCTTGTGTATGTGGCAGACTTCAATTCTTACGAGGTCTTGTTCCTGAACAAGTATGGCCGCAAAGAATGGGGTGACATAGCAGGGAAAAGATGCTGGGAGACGCTCCAGGAAGGGCGGGAGGGCCCATGTGAATTCTGCACGAACGACAGGTTGCTGTCGGGTGCCGGAACCCCGACGGGCGTGTATCGCTGGGAATTTCAGAACACAAAGAACGGTAGATGGTACGACTGCCGGGACCAGGCTATCCGCTGGATCGACGGACGCCTGGTTCGTTTGGAAATTGCCACCGACATCACCGGCAGCAAGCTGTTGGGGGAGAAACTCAGGGATAGCGAGGAGAAATTCAAGGCGATTTTTGATAATGCCAGTGACGGGATCCTTCTTGCCGATCCTGTAACCAAAAAATTTCTTCAGGGGAACACTGCCATATGTTCCATGCTGGGGTACACAAAGGAAGAGATCGAAGGTCTTACCGTCTATGATATCCACCCGCCGGAGGATATCACCCATGTTCTTGATGAGTTTGAAAAACAGGCAGAAGGGAAAAAAGTTCTTGCCGAGGCCCTGCCGGTATTGAGAAAAGACGGGTCGATCTTCTATGCCGATGTTGGCTCTAACCCCATTACCATTGGAGGAATGCATTACCTTATGGGTATCTTCCACGACATCACCGACCGCAGGCAGGCAGAAGAAAATATGAAGGAAAGAGAATCCCTCCTTAAGGAGGCACAGCATCTGGCCCACACTGGTCACTGGGAGCTGGATCCTTCAATTGGAACCCCCACATGGTCTGAAGAGGTCTTCCATATCTTCGGCCTTGACCCTGTACAAGGTGAACCCTCCCTCGAAGACTACCGGAAAATAGTTCACCCCGATGATTGGGATATTTTAAATAACGCGATCACACGATCGGGTATTGAAGGGACCCCTTTTGATATTGAGTTTCGTATAGTTCGTCCCGATAAGAGCATCGGGTGGATGAATACAAAGGGATTTGTCACCAGGGACAACGAAGGTAACATAGTAAGGTTGTTCGGAACAGTCCAGGATATAACAGAGAGGAAACTCGCCGAGATACTTATCCAGGAGTCGGAGGAACGCTATCGAATGGCAATCGAGCTCTCGAACGATGGGGTGGCTCTTGTTCAGGGGGGCGATCATATATATGTGAACCAGAAATTTCTCGACATCTTTGGCTATGAAAGACCGGAGGATATTATCGGAAAATCCCCATTCATAACAGTGCACCCTGATGACCGTCAAATGGTAATGGAGCGCAACCTCAAAAGGCACAGGGGGGAGCCGACATCTTCAAGATATGAGTTCAAAGGTATCAGGAAGGACGGAACCACCCTCTTTATTGAAGTTTCTGTAGCAAATATTACTTATAACGGGGAATCGGTTTCACTTGCCTATCTCAGAGACGTTACCAACCGCAAGCGGGCAGAAGAGATGCTTCTTGGCGAGAAAAATAAGTTTCTAACCCTTTCCGAGAGCGCACCCTTCGGAGTGGTCATGATCGATATAAAGAGAAATTTTACCTACATCAATCCAAAGTTCAAAGAGATGTTCGGATATGACATGGAGGATATCCCTGACGGGCGGGCATGGTTTCAAAAGGCGTACCCCGACCCTGAATACCGAAAAACAGTTATCTCCGCCTGGGTGGAAGACCTTAAACGGGCAAAGGTAGGCCAAAAAAGACCAAGGATATTCAAGGTCAGCTGCAAGGACGGTACGGAGAAGATCGTTAACTTCATCCCTGTCCAGCTCGAAACAGGAGAGCAGATGATGAGCTGCGATGACATCACCGAGCAGAAGCGCCTTGAGCAGCAGCTCCATACCATGTCGCTCACGGATGAGCTCACGGGCCTGTACAACAGGCGCGGGTTTATCACCCTCTCCGGGCAGCAGCTAAAAATAGCGGAGAGGACAAAAAAAGACATGCTGCTCTTCTTTGCCGATCTGGACAGGATGAAGCATATCAATGACACATTGGGCCACCGGGCGGGCGACATGGCGCTTGTTGAAACTGCTGCGGTCCTCAAAGAGGTGTTCAGGGAATCAGACATCATAGGAAGGATGGGGGGAGACGAGTTTGCCATCCTTGCAATAGATACCACCGATGAGGCCAGGGAAGTCCTCATAGATCGTCTGCAAAATACACTTGATAATTACAACAAACCCGAGGGGAGAAACTATCAACTCTCTCTGAGCACAGGCATAGCACACTATGACCCCGAAGCACCTTCAACCCTGGATGAGCTTATGACTCAGGCAGACACACTGATGTACGAGGAGAAGAGGAACAAAAAGTATTGATCGGGTCTTTTCAATCCACCCGATCCTCCCACGGCCCCCCCCGGAACGTTCGGAATGAAGGTTTTTTCGTGTTGACTTATCTGTCGGGCGATACTATCTTTCTTTGATCCGTCACATTTTTTATCAGGAGGACCCGGACAATGCCGATGATCATGGACATCAGCCCCGACGAACGCATAACCGTCGATATATTTCACCACGATGACGCCGTTGGTGTGGGTGAACTGTTCCGCACCGTATATGGCGAAGACTACCCGGTTAAACTTGTATATGAACCCGGCCCGCTCGTGGAGGCCTTTGAAAAGCGTGAGAACATCCCCGCCGTGGCGCGTTCATCGAATGGAAGGATCGTCGGCTACGTGAGCCTCTTCAGGTCGGCGCCGAGCAGTACCGTTTACGAAGCGGGGCAGGGCCTTGTTCTCGTGGAGTACCGCAAGCATGGTTTCGCCAGGGCGATGAATCATTACCTGGCCATGGAAACCGCACCGGCTTTCGATGTCGATGCCGTTTTCGGCGAGGCCGTGTGCAACCATACCCATATGCAGAAGGCATGGGCAAATGAGGGGGCCGTCGAGACGGCCCTCGAGGTGGACCTCATGCCCGCCGAGGCATACGCCAGGGAAGGCAGCGCCGCGGGCCGCGTGGCGGCCCTGCATATGACAAGGATGTACCGCCCGGCAGAGCACACCGTTTACGCGCCGGAAAGATACGAAGAGGCCATGCGGTTCATCTACGATGGTTTCGTGAGCGGCGCCGTCATTGCAAGGGCAGCGGACGAGGCCCCCGGAGGCGAGAGCACGTCCATCGAAAGCCGGCTCTTCGAGTTTGCTTCCGTTGCCCGCCTGACCGTCAATGAAGCCGGTCAGGATTTTCAAAGCGTTTTTGAACGCCGTGAGGCTGATGCCCTCGGCAAGGGTATGGTCGTGATCCAGGTCTGGCTGAAGCTTTCCCGGCCATCCGTCGGTTTTTTGACCGCGTACCTCGGCAGCAGGGGCTATTTCTTCGGGGGTATCCTCCCCCGGTGGTTCGGCGAGGACGGCATCCTGATGCAGAAGGTGACGGTCCGGCCGAACTGGGAAGGGATCAATCTCTATTCGGATAAGGCCGCGCGCATCCGTGACATCGTCCGGGAGGACTGGGAGAGGGTCACGGCGTAAATCCCTTGAGGTAGTTTTCCCAAGTGTGGTATAACAAAGGTCCAGGAGAGATGTCCGAGCGGCTGAAGGAGCACGACTGGAAATCGTGTGTACGTTAACGCGTACCGAGGGTTCAAATCCCTCTCTCTCCGCCATTATTAAAGACAGTTTAAGGGTTCCAATGTTTCAAAGTTTCAAGGAAAGCAAAAAACCCTCCTTTCCCACTTTCTCTCATTCTGTGGGATAAAATTGCTTTACACAAGCATGAGCGTGCTGTAAAATCAATCAAGGTTAAGGTCTGATGAGCAAAAATGGACAGGCATTAAAGAAACAGGATGTTTTCGATATACTCCGTCAAAACCGGGTAAAGTTGCGGGCTCTGGGTGTCAAAAGGCTTGGCCTTTTTGGTTCCTTTGTTCGTGGACAGCAGCATCATGACAGCGATATCGATCTTCTTGTTGAATTTGAGCCGGGCAAGAAAACATTTGACCATTTCATGGAGCTTTCTTTCTATTTAGAGGAGCTTTTAGGGCACAAAATAGAGCTTGTTACCACCGAGTCCCTCAGTCCTTATATGGCCCCTCACATACTGAACGAGGTCGAGGATGCCGCCCTCGTCGCTTGAATATTTGCGTCACATCCTCGATGAAACCGAATATCTGATCTCCGCCGCCAAAGACCTGAGCAAGGAAGGTTTCTTTAGGGACGAAACGCTCAAGCGCGCCTTTGTAAGGAGCATAGAGATAATCGGAGAAGCATCTAAAAAGGTGTCCCCTGACTTGAAAGGACGATACACTGAATTGGAGTGGAGGGTCATAGCCGGGATGCGCGACAGATTGGTACATGACTACTTTGGCGTGGACTATGATATCGTCTGGGATGTAGTTTTGAATAAAGTGCCTTCTCTCCATGTGAAGATAGAACAGATCATTCAACAGGAAAGTTAGTTCTATATAGCACCACCGCCTCAATGTCACATGTCAAGGGCAAACCCCTATTGAGTTGATATTTGCTGGATAAAACTACAGAAGGGTTGGATATCTTTGTTTCCTGTTATGAAATAAGGCCAAAGGGTTTGGCCGACAGGCCCATCCTGTTGTTCCCCGGCTGTTTGCCATTGCCTTGCAAGACATGCCCGGGTTGTGTAATTGGTTTGCTTTGCGGGCCGATGTTTTGTATAATGTTCGTTGCTGAGCTACTTGGATGATAGAAGAATTGATATGCCAGGCCCTGCGCAACGTACAGGTTATGAACCCCGTCAGGTCCGGAAGGAAGCAGCGGTAGTGGCTGATCCGTGTGCCGCAGGTAGCCTGGCTTTTTTAATTGTCACTAAGGACCCCCGAAGAGGCGTTCGCAATTGAGTTATACGGTTATCGCAAGACGTTGGAGACCTCAGAAATTTGATGATGTGATAGGCCAGCCGCACATCATCACCACCCTCAAGAATTCGATCAAAGCGGGACGCATCGCCCATGCCTTTCTGTTCACGGGCCCGCGCGGGGTCGGCAAGACATCGCTGGCCAGGATCCTTGCAAAAGCAGTGAACTGTGTCAACGGTCCCACCGAGGAACCATGCAATGTCTGCGAGAACTGTGTCGGGATAGCCAGCGGCAACTTTGTCGATGTCATTGAGATCGACGCGGCATCAACGAGGGGCATCGACGACATCAAGGAACTGCGGGAGACCGTGCGTTACCTTCCCATGAAGGCCGCTTACAAGGTCTATATCCTTGACGAGGCCCACATGCTCACCGATCAGGCCCGCAACGCCTTCCTCAAGACCCTGGAGGAACCGCCGGGGCACAACATCTTCATTCTTGCCACCACGGAACTGCAAAAGATCCCCTACACCATAATGTCCCGCTGCCAGCGCTTCGATTTCAGGCGCATCACCGAGAGGGAGATAGCCGTGCAGCTTGCCGCCATCTGCGAGAAGGACGGGATAACCTTTGACGAGAGCGCCTTCCAGCATATAGCCATGGAGGCCGACGGCAGCCTCCGTGATGCCGAATCCATCCTTGAGCAGATCATCGCCTACAGCGGGCAGCATATCTCAGAAAGCGATGTTATCAATATCATAGGCGTTGTCGAAAAGGACGTCATTCACCGCATAATCCGTTCGGTTCTGGAAAAGGACCTAAGGGAGGGCCTGAGGATCATCGAAGAGACCCTCGCCGAAGGCTTTGATGTGGGCCAGGTTTACCGGGGCCTCATTTCGTATCTCAGGAACATGATGATCATCAAGGCCTGCGGGGAACTGCCCGATTTTATCTCCATGGGCGAAGAGGAATACGCCTCGATAGGCGAGCTTCTCAAGGACATAGAATATTACGAAGTGCAGAACATGCTTTATTATATGCTGAGGTCCGAGGACCTCATGCGGGGCCTTTTCCCAAGGGTCGCCCTCGAGACCCTCTATATCAACCTCTACAACCTGTCGCAATTGAGGGACGTGGAAAGGGTGATCGGTGAACTCGACCGCACCGCACCGCCGCGGTATGTGGAAAAAGCGGTTACCGATGCTGTGCGTGAAAGGCCGGTAGAGGAACAGAAGACCCTTTCCGCGCCGCCCCTTTCAGAGCCGGCCGGACCGGTTGATCCCGGAAAGAGCAATGCGGCGCCCGCGAAAGACCTCCAGGGTCATCAAGATGCTGCGCGTCAGGGCACCCATGGTTTTGTGGAATATCTAAAGAAAAAGAAACCCTTTCTCGGAGGAATGTTCGATTCCTGTGAATGCAGCATGGAAGGGGACGACTTTATCGTCCTTGTCGATAAAAAATACGGTAATTTCATAAAAAGCGAGATCGAGGAGATCAAAAAGCTTACGAACGATTTTTTCGGCAGGGTCATGAACATCCAGTTCAGGGATGTTTCTGACAAAAAGAAGAACATACTTGATGAATACGTGAAGGAGGCGGAGTCTCTTTTCAATCTTTAAGGGGAGGTCGTATGTCCAAAGGTTTCAACCAAATATTGCAGCAGGCAAAAAAAATGCAGGACAGGCTCGTGAAGCTCCAGGAGGAGATGGGGGACAAAACGGTGGAGGCCCAGGCGGGAGGCGGCATGGTCGGCTGTGTCGTCAACGGCAGGCAGGAGGTCATTTCCCTTAAGATCTCCCAGGAAGTGCTGGAAGAGAAAGATAAGGAGCTTCTGGAGGACCTCGTCCTGGCGGCTGTCAACGAAGGGCTCAACCGGTCCAGGGAGATGGTCCAGGAAGAGATGGCAAAGGTGACCGGCGGTATGCAGATGCCCTTCGGGATGTAACACATGTTCTATCCGGAACCGATCGAACGTATCATAGAAAATCTGACGAGGCTTCCAGGCATAGGCCGCAAGACGGCGACACGGCTAGCCTTTTTTTTGCTCAACGCGAAGGAGGGCTACATCACGGAGCTCTCGAGGAGCCTCGTTGACATCAAGGAAAAGATACGGCTTTGCAGCACCTGTTTCAATATTACCGATACCGACCCCTGTGTCGTCTGCAGGGACGAGCGTCGCGACAGGACCTCGGTCTGCGTTGTCGAGGAATCGTCCCACATGATGGTCATCGAATCATCGAACCCCGGCCATTTCCGCTACCATATCCTCCATGGCGTCATCAACCCCATAGAGGGGGTTGGCCCCGAAGACATCAGGATAGGCGAGCTCAGGGACCGCGTCGCCAGGGACGGCATAAGCGAGGTCATCGTTGCCACGAACCTCAATATCGAGGGAAACACCACGGCCCACTACATAGGGGAGATCCTCAGGCCCTACGACGTCAGGATCACGAGGATAGCGTCGGGAATACCCGTCGGCGGCGACATCGTCTATATAGACCCCCTTACCATCCGCAGTTCACTGGAGAACAGGAAAAAGTTGTAGAGAATACAGGTGATAGGTGATAGGAAGAACATTATTTTCCATAACCCATTACCCATAACCCGCTTTTTCTTCTGTTGAAATGATCTTAAAATTATAGTTAACTTATGCGCTAAAGATATTAACAGGAGGTGCATTGATGGCAAACGGGAACAGTCTGCCGGAACACAAAAGGCTTATTGCGTGGGTCAATGAGATGGCGGTAATGTGCAAACCTGACAGCGTGTATTGGTGCGACGGATCAAAGGGGGAATATGACAGCCTCATGGCGGGCGCGGTTGCGAGCGGATCGACCATACCCCTCAAGAAACGCCCCAACAGTTTCCTTTTCAGTTCGCAGCCGTCAGACGTGGCCCGCGTGGAAGACCGCACTTACATAAGCACGCGTGAACAGGCCGAGGCCGGCCCGACCAACAACTGGGTCGAAACGGACGAACTCAAGGGCATAATGCGCGGCCTCTATGACGGGTGCATGAAGGGGCGGACCATGTACGTCATTCCCTTTTCCATGGGGCCCATCGGTTCCCCCATAGCGAAGATCGGCATCGAGATCACCGACAGCCCTTACGTTGTCTGCAATATGCACATCATGACAAGGGTGGGGGTCAAGGTCCTCGAACAACTGGGCGAGGACGGCGAGTTCATACCATGTCTCCATTCCGTGGGCGCACCGCTCGAAAAAGGGCAGGAGGATGTACCCTGGCCCTGTGCACCGATGGATAAAAAATACATCAGCCACTTTCCCGATGAGAACCTCATCTGGTCCTACGGATCGGGCTACGGCGGCAACGCTCTTCTCGGCAAAAAATGCCTAGCGCTGCGCATCGCTTCATCCATGGCACGACGCGAAGGCTGGATGGCGGAACACATGCTCATACTTCGGATCATAAGTCCCGAGGGAAGGAAATACCACATCGCGGCCGCGTTCCCGTCCGCTTCCGGCAAGACCAACCTTGCCATGATAGAACCTACCATACCGGGGTGGAAGTGCGAGTGCATAGGCGACGATATTTCCTGGATGAAGATGGGCCCCGACGGAAGGCTTTACGCGATCAACCCGGAGGCCGGTTTCTTCGGCGTCGCCCCCGGCACGTCCTATTCATCGAACCCGGCGGCCATGGAATCGATCAAGGAGAACTGCATCTTCACGAACTGCGCCCTCACCGATGACGGAGACATCTGGTGGGAAGGGATGACGAAAGAGCCCCCGCGCCATACCATAGACTGGCGTGGGAAAGATTGGGCCCCGGATTCACCGGACCCGACGGCGCACCCCAATGCCCGTTTCACGGCCCCCGCGCACCAGTGTCCCGTTATCTGCCCCGACTGGGAAAAACCGGAGGGTGTTCCCATAGACATCTTTATCTTCGGCGGCCGCCGTGCTTCAACGGTCCCTCTCGTCCATGAGGCATTTGATTGGGAACACGGCGTCTTTATGGGTGCAACGGCCTCGTCGGAGACAACCGCGGCAAATATCGGCGCCGTCGGCAATGTCCGGCGTGACC
Source organism: uncultured delta proteobacterium (assembly GCA_963816115.1). GTDB lineage: Bacteria > Desulfobacterota > Syntrophorhabdia > Syntrophorhabdales > Syntrophorhabdaceae > Delta-02. Next base: position 33,643 of record CAWFIZ010000005.1, read on the forward strand.
CCTTCGCCATGAAGCCCTTCTGCGGGTACAACATGGGTGATTATTTTGAACACTGGCTCGCAATGGGCAAGCGTTTAGGCGACAAGGCGCCCCGCATTTTCTACACGAACTGGTTCAGGAAAAGTTCCAAGACGGCAGATGGCTCTGGCCGGGTTTTGGCGAGAACAGCCGGGTCCTGAAGTGGATGTGCGAGCGCGTTGATGGTAAGGCACCGCGCAAAAGACCGCCATAGGGTATATGCCCACGATGGAAGGCCTCGATCTTGCCGGTCTTGATGTACCGTCGGAAGACGTCAGGGAATTGCTCAGGGTCGACTATGACGGCATGGATCTGAAGAGGTAAAAGACATGCAAGAGCACTTCGCGCAGTTCGGTGACCGCCTGCCGAAGCCGCTTGCCGAACAGTTAAAATCGCTTGAAGAGAGGCTCTCGACCTGAGATCGGGGCCCCCGGATAAGGACTTGAAAGGCTCGCTCCCGGATCATGACCTATGCGAGGCGGATTTGCCCTTGACATGTGACATAAAGACAGTTTCAGAGTTTCAGGTTTCAGGTTCAGGTTAAAACGAAAAGAAGCAGAGCAAGGACGTGTTTTGAAGATATGCCTTTTGTTCTGTATTTTTGCCTTTGTTGTTTCCTGTTCGTACCTGCCCGCAGATATGAGCGATCTCAAGCGGTCGATGTGCCTTCTTTGGGCCCGGCGGCGGGAACATATTGGGGCGCTTTGAAGAAGAGATAGACGCCCTGGGAGGGGAAAGGGTTTAAAAGGTTTGTACTCAAGCCGGTGACCGCGGACGGAGACCTCTTCGGCGACAGGGGCATTCTGGGTGAACCGGTGCGCGCGCAATCGGGAGAGAGGCTGGAGATACGGTGGGAAGGGTTTTTCCCGAGATACCGGCTCTACTATTTTCCTTCCGTGGAACATCCGGGCGTGGTCATTGGTGAGTGCCGTTTTGCCGACGGGTGCAACAGCGGTTTCTTCTTTGCCCCTGACAATGACGGCAACGGCGTGCCGGACAGTTTTCGATTGATCCAGTGGACGAGCATCGATTACGGCCGCGATGACGGCATCCCCGGTTACCTTGACCGCTATCGATATATCTATGATGTCGCGAATGACAGGTATTATATCTGGTACGACCTTCTCATATACAGCTGCCCGCCGCCTCTCAGCTCTCCCCCGGACACGTGCAGGACGACCTGTGAGTTCCCTTACGAAACAAGGACCGTCAGCGGCAAAACCTATCCAAAGATCTTTAAGTCCCGATTGATGGAAGACAGATCGCTTCTGGGGCTCTCCAATGAATGAGCGCCGGAGGGAATGCTATTTTTCTTTCTCTTCCTGGCTGAAGTAATCGCCGAGGATGCCCCGGCTGTGTTCGTCGTCGTGGCAGTAGACACAGAGGTTTTCCCAGTTGGAGCCGTCGGGCGGGTTGTTATGATGGTTGCCGTCCTTGTGGTGAACGGTGAGGAGGTGCCTGTCCTTGTGGTCGAACTCCCTCGCGCATTTCGCGCAGATAAGTCCGTGGATGCGGAGGGACTGTTCCCGGTAATTGTTCTTTGGAGCGGAGAGCTCGCGCAGTTCGCTTGCGATCTCTTCAACGGTTTTGCCGTCGTCTTTAAGCTTCGACCCGGCCTTTCTGCGGACGGTGTATCCCCTGTTTCTCATCTATGATCTCCTCTGCCGTCAATTATAACCTATTATGTTTATGATACGGACATTATTTGATCAGCTCAGGGAAACTTTCCGATAGGCCCATCAGGATGAATTGTATCCCGAGGGCAAGGGTGATGAGCCCGAAGACCTTCGTTAAAACGTTCATGCCGGTATGACCGAGGTATTTCAGGATGTACGGGGAATATTTGAAGGACGTGAAGAGTATAAGCGTCATCGCAACGACAGCCGCACCAAGTTTTATGAATAATGTCCAGGAATGATGGATCGTGCCGGCAAAGAGTATAACGGTGGAGATGGTACCGGCGCCAGTTGTCAACGGGATCCCGATGGGAATCACGGCAACGGATATTGTTTCAGAAAAGCTCTGTTTGTCGTGATCCGTGGCCGATCCCGCTTTTGAGTTCACCATGTTGATCCCGCTGATGGCAAGGAGTATACCGCCGGCGATACGAAAGGCGCTGATGCTGATCTCGAAAAAATTCAGGATGATGTTCCCGGTCACCATTGCCAGGACCATCGTGATGAATGCCGTCAGTGTGGCGGTAAAGCAGAACCTTTTCCGTTGTTCCCGGGTCAATTCTTCGGTTATCGCGATGTAGAGAGGGATAGCGGGCAAATTGTTGGCAACGGCGAACAACCCCAGCAAGTAATGCTGAAAGGACATTTCCATACGTACTCCTCCGAAGGTGATGACGGCACTTTATTTTGACCGGACCTTATCCAAAGACCCTTTACCAGTATACCATTGCTTCCGGGTTTTTGTATATCCCAAACCGGTCATCATCTGCATGCCGATATCTGATCTTCCTTTCGTTACAAAATACCCTTGTTGCGGACGGAAAGCCCACGGGCCAATCCGCAGGCGTTGACATATAGACGCGGCGGGGATATGATTCGTGTATCATGGACCGCGGCCTCATCACCATCGATCGGAAACTTTGTAAAAAGGACGGGCTATGTGTCCGTATCTGCCCCAAGGTCTTCACGCAGGACAATACGGGCAGCGTCCCGGAGGTTGCCCGTCCCGAGTTTTGCAATGATTGCGGCCACTGCCTGCTCATATGCCCATCAGGGGCCCTCACACATGCACGCTTGACGCTGGCGAACATGCATCCCGTGCAGGAGGACCTCCTGCCGTCCTTTGAACAGGTGCGTGAGATGGTAAGGACGAGGCGCTCGATAAGGAATTTCCTCGATAAGCCGGTGGGACGGGAGATCATCGAAAAGGTCATCGACGGCGCGCGTTTTGCCCCGAGCGCGAAGAACAACCAGAGCACGCGGTTCATCGTCGTCGACAAGGGCGATACGCTGCGGCAGATAGCCTCCATGACGGCCGGGTGGCTTGGGAGATCGGCGAAAAAGTTAAGGAACCCCGTGATCCGCGCCGCGTACCTCATGCGTGGGATGACAAGCAGGGAGGAATACACCCGCTGGATCGGACAGTTCGAGTTGACCGCGCGGAACATGGAAAGGGGCATCGATACGATCCTTTACAACGCGCCGGCCCTCATTCTGTTCCATGCCGATAAAAGGATGCGCTTTGCCGAGGCCAACGCGAACCTCGCACTGCAGAACGCCACTTTCATTGCATACACCCTCGGGCTGGGGAGCTTCTACACGGGATATTTGGTCTCTGCCTGTGCCCACGACAGGGCAATACCGCGGCTTCTCGGCCTGCCTAAGGGGCACCGCGTTTACGCCGGGCTCACCCTGGGTTACCCGAAGATCACGTTCTCCCGCTGGATCGAGCGCAACCCGGCCGGAATACGCTGGATCTGACAAACAGCGCGGACCGTCCTTCGGAACCCTTTTCCTCACCTATAATCCAATTGACATTAATTGGGCAAAATACCACAATAGAATAAGAGTTTACATAGATAGTGGAGGGGGAAGCCGTGTCTTGGAAAAGCATATGGTGAATTAAAAAATGATGGACATTTGAAAGCGCCAAGAGGAAAGACCTGATATGACAAAAAAAATAATCCTGCAGCCAAAAGGAAAACAGCTCCGACGCAAAAAAAATGCCGTCACCATTAATGCGGAACACGCTTTGGCCATAGCCGCAGATATTTCCCCACAAAAGGGTTTTCCCATCGTGGGCATCGGCGCATCGGCAGGGGGACTGGCGGCATTCGAGGCCTTCTTTTCCGGCATGCCCGCTGACACCGATCCCGGCATGGCCTTTGTCCTCGTGCAGCACCTGGCGCCTGACCACAAGAGCATTCTCACCGATCTGATCCGGCGCTACACCCGCATGGAGGTCTTCGAGGTCGAGGACGGGATGACGGTCAGGCCCAACTGCGCCTACATCATTCCGCCGGACCGCGACATGGCCTTTTTGAACGGCACGCTGCAGTTGCTGGAACCGACCGCTCCCCGCGGCCAGCGTCTGCCGATCGACTTCTTCTTCCGTTCCCTGGCCCAGGACCAGCACGAGCGGGCCATCTGCATCGTTCTTTCCGGCACCGGCAGCGACGGCACTCAGGGCGTGCGGGCCATCAAGGGCGAGGGAGGCATGGTCATGGCCCAGAACCCCGAATCCACCGAGTACGACGGCATGCCGCGCAGCGCCATCGCTACCGGCCTGGTAGACTACGAGCTTCCGCCTGCAGAGATGCCCGCCCAGCTCATCGCCTACGTGGCCCATGCCTTCGGCAAGCACTCCCCGTCCCGCTGCCCCGGCGCCAAAGGCCGAGAACGCGCTGAAGAAGATCTTCGTCCTCCTGCGCGCCCAGACCGGCCACGACTTTTCCCAGTACAAGCCAAGCACCATCAAGCGCCGCATCGAGCGCCGCATGGCCGTCCACCAGATCGAAGCGATGGACGGGTACGTCAGATATCTGCAGCAGACAGCCGGAGGAGGTGGAAGCGCTCTTTCGCGACCTCCTGATCGGCGTGACCAGTTTTTTCCGTGACCCGGAGGCCTTCAAGGCGCTCGAGGAGCAGGTCATCCCGAAGCTCTTTGCCGGCAAGACGCGCGGACTCGACTGATCCGCGTCTGGGTGCCGGGCTGCTCCACCGGCGAGGAGGCCTATTCCATCGCCATCCTGCTCGCAGGAGCGCCTGGAGGCGCTGAAACAGAATTTCAAGGTGCAGGTCTTCGCCACCGACATCGACAGCCAGGCCATTGCCGCGGCCCGGGCCGGCCTCTATCCGGCCAGCATCGCCGCCGACATCTCGCCGGAGCGGCTGGCGCGCTTCTTCACGGCCGAGCCCGGCGGCAGCGCCTACCGCATCCACAAGGGCATCCGCGACATGCTGGTCTTTTCCGAGCAGGACGTGATCAAGGATCCGCCCTTCTCCAGGCTCGACCTCATCAGCTGCCGCAACCTCCTGATCTATATGGGCGGAGACTTGCAGAAGAAGCTCATTCCCCTGTTCCACTACGCGCTGAACCCGGACGGCTTTCTCTTCCTGGGCACCTCCGAGACGGTCGGCGAGTTCGGCGATCTTTTTGCCGTGCTGGACCGCAAGTCGAAGCTGTATCAGCGCAAGGAGGATATTCACAGCGCGCAGCGCGCAGTCCCGGGCCGGTTTTTCCCGCCCATGACGGCGACGGACGTGGCGATCCCGCGGGCTGCCGGCAAGACGGCGTTCCACGGCAAAGCTGCCCCTGCGCGAGCTGACCGAACAGGCGCTCTTGCAGCAGGTCGCCCCGGCCGGCGCGCTCGTCAACGGCCAGGGCGACATCCTCTACCTGCACGGCCGCACCGGCCTGTACCTGGAGCCGGCCCCGGGCGAGGCCGGCGTCAACAACATCCTGAAGATGGCCCGCGAAGGGTTGCGGCGCGAACTGACCATGGCCCTGCACAAAGCCGCGGGGGCCAGAGAGATCGTGCGCTGCCCGGGCCTGCGCGTCAAGACCAACGGCGACTTCACCACGGTCAACCTGACCATCCGCCCGGTGGCGGCAGGCACCGTTGCCGCGCGCCGAACCGCCCCTGTACCTGGTCATCCTGGAGGAAGCGCCGCCTTCGAGCCCCGAGCCGCCGCAACGGGCCAGCCGACGGGGCGGGAGGTCACGACAGACTGATGCCGACGCGCGCATCGCAGCGCTCAAGCAGGAATTGCGGGCCAAGGAGGAATATCTCCAGACCGCCAACGAGGAGCTGGAGACCTCCAACGAAGAGCTCAAGTCCTCCAACGAGGAGATGCAGTCGGTCAACGAGGAACTGCAGTCCACCAACGAGGAGCTGGAGACCTCCAAGGAGGAACTGCAGTCGGTCAACGAGGAACTGGCCACGGTCAACGCCGAGCTGCAGACCAAGGTGGCCGACCTGTCGCGGGCCAACAACGACATGAACAACCTGCTGGCCGGCACGGGCATCGGCACCGTCTTCGTGGACCACCAGCTGCGCATCCTGCGCTTCACCCCGGCCGCCACCCGGATCATCAACCTGATCCAGAGCGACATCGGCCGGCCGGTGGGGCACATCGTCTCCAACCTGATGGGCTATGACCGCCTGGTGGCGGATACGCAGGCGGTGCTGGACACGCTGGTCCCCAGGGAGGTGGAAGTGCAGACCAGGGCGGGCATGTGGTACGCGATGCGCATCCAGCCCTACCGCACGCTCGACAACGTGATCGAGGGCGCGGTGATCACCTTTGTCGACATTGCGGAGCGCAAGCTTGCCGAGGACCGGATTAGATCCCTCCTCTCCGAAAAGGAGCTCCTCCTCAAAGAGGTTCACCACAGGATCAGGAACAACATGAACATCATCATGAGCCTCTTATCGCTGCAGGCAGAGACACTGAAGGACCCGTCAGGCGTTGTTGCTCTCGAGGATGCAAGAAGCCGGGTCCAGAGCATGATGGTCCTGTACGACAAGCTGTACCGCTCCGAGGATTTCAGAAATGTGCCGGTGAAAGGATACCTCATCTCTCTGGTCGATGAGATCAGGGACAATTTCCCCAACAGCGGGCATTTAGAGATAGAAACAATGATCGATGACACCGTCCTTGACGCCAAGATCCTGTCCCCCCTGAGCATAATCATCAACGAACTGCTGACGAACGCGATGAAACATGCCTTTGCCGGCAGGGACAACGGCAGGATACTCGTATTCTTTTCGATGAAGGACGATCATGCAGCGCTCATAATAGAAGATGACGGAAAGGGCATCCCGGGATCGGTCGATATCGCAACCCCCACCGGGTTCGGGATGCAGCTTGTTGATATGCTCACCAAACAGCTTGGAGGGACCATACGGATCGAAAGGGAGAATGGTACGAGGTTTGTCCTGGAATTTGCTGTGTGATCGTACCTGAAAAATGTCAACAAGGTCAAAGCCGCGGGCGGGATATGTCATGGGTCGTGATATGACAAAACAGAAACAGATCGAAAAGGCCCTTCGGGAGAGCGAAGAAAAGTTCCGGCTTTTGTTCGAAAGATCGGCCGATGCGATGGCCCTTATCGATGAGGGAGTGTTTGTAGATTGCAATAACGAGGCGCTTCAAATGCTCGGTTTTTCCAGCAAGGAACAGCTCCTGTCGCTGCGCCCTTCGGATATATCACCCGGGAAACAGCCGGACGGAATGTTGTCCGTCGAAAAGGAAAAGATCTTTTTTAACGAAACCTTTGAGAAAGGTTCACTGCGATTTGAGTGGGTACACCGCCGAAAGAATGGCGAAGAATTCCCCGCAGAGGTGTCGCTTACATCCATAATGTTTCACAACAGAAAAATATTTCAAGCGTCATGGAGGGACATCACCGAGCGAAAAAGATCGGAACTGCTGATGAAAGAATCGGAGGAGCGTTACCGCATCGCCATCGAACATTCGAATGACGGGGTTGCGATCGTCAGGAGGGACAAACTGATTTTTGTCAACAGCAAATATGCCGAAATGTTCGGTTACGACAACGTGAACGAATTGACAGGGAGATCCATTTCAATAACTACACACCGCGAAGACAGGAAGAGGGTGCTGAAGATAAGCAAGGACCGGTTTGCGGGAAAACATGCCCCTGACAAATATGAATTCAGGGGTATCCGGAAGGATGGCGGAGTGGTCTACATTGAAAATTCCGCCACGACAATTATTTTTAAAGGAGACAGGGCATCCCTGACATTCTTAAGGGACGTGACCGAACGAAAACAGGCGGAGGAAAAGCTCCGGAGGTCTCATGCGCAATTGAAGGTCCTTTCCCGAAAACTCTCAGAGACAGAGGAGATGGAAAAACAGGGGCTTGCAAGGGAATTACATGACAAGCTGGGGCAGAACCTGACCGCGATCGCCATAAACCTCAGCATCATACAATCAAAGGTCCCCGGGAAGACGATGCCCCGTGTTTCACCTTACATAGAGGATGCAATGTCCCTCATAGAGCTGACCTCGGAATCCGTCCGTGATCTGATGGCAGAACTTCGCGCGCCCGTTCTTGACGATTACGGCCTTCTGGCGGCGCTGCAGTGGTACGGGGAACAATGTACCGCGAGGACGGGAATAATTGTACATGCCCATGGCAAGGCATTGAAGCCGAGACCAAAAAAACATGTCGAAAGCACCCTGTTCCGCATTGCCCAGGAAGCAATAACAAATGCCATAAAACATGCCGGATCTGACGAGATCGATATAGAGTTAAAGGAAATAAACAGCGTTATAACGCTCACTATAGAAGACAAGGGAACAGGATTCGAGTACGCCCGCTGGTCCGGATCTAAAAGAAAAAAGACCCCCGGCAACTGGGGATTGATAACCATGGCTGAACGCTCAGAGGGAATAAACGGACATTTCCGCATCGAGTCGAAGAAGGGACGGGGCACGAAGGTCATCGTGGAGGTTCCCCGATGAGCATCACGGTGATCATCGCCGATGACCATTCCATCGTCCGTGAAGGTCTAAAATTGCTGCTTGAGACACAACCGGACATAAAGGTGGCCGGCAGCGCGTCGAATGGCCGCGAGACGGTCCGCCTTGTCGAGAGATCAAGGCCCGATGTGGTGGTCATGGATATAGTGATGCCCGAGCTTAACGGGATCGAAGCAACGAGGAAAATAACGAGAACATGTTCGGGAACGAAAGTGGTCATCCTTTCAATGTATTCCGCGAGAGAGCATGTCTTCCAGGCCCTGCATGCCGGGGCCCACGGTTATGTCCTTAAAGAATCTGTCGTCAAGGAACTTATCGATGCCATCCGGGCGGTCCACCTGGGCAATCGCTATCTGAGCAGGAAAATTTCAGACCTCGTTGTAGAAGATTACCTGAGCCCGCGAAAGGCCCGGGAGCCGAAAAGCCCCCTGTCGCTTTTGAGCCAGCGTGAACGTGAGATACTTCAACTGGTTGCGGAAGGAAAGACAAGCTCGGAGATCGGAGAGATCCTCTTCATCTCACCCAAAACCGCCGAAACCTACCGCAGCCGCCTTATTCATAAACTGGGCATTAAAGACCTCCCCGGTCTTGTGAAGTTTGCGATCCAGCACGGCTTGATATCACTGGAGTAGAGAGGGCAACCCGCAAGGATCTTTCTTTTTCATATTTTTACTACACAGATTATCAAGCTTTCCTGACAGACAAATACGTTAAAAAGGCTTTATTATAACAAAAGACAAAGGTTTTTACACGGTATCTCTTGTTTTATACATCCGGCAGGGGGAGATCGGTCACGGTTGTCGCAAACCAGACAAGACCGTGAAGGCATGGAAACTGAATCAGAGAAGCATGGGGGTGTTTGACGCGAAAGATTATCCTGATCGTCGATGATCACGATGAAGTCCGCAGGTCCCTGATCAATTGGCTGGGGTCGGTCTTCAGCCGGTATCAATTTATCGAGGCAGCAAGCGGCGAAGAGGCTGTCGGGATCTGTCGGACCGTATCGCCTGAGGTGGTCCTCATGGATATCGGGCTGCCTCTATTGAATGGTATAGAGACGACAAAACGTATCAGATCGATCGCACCGGCTGCGGAGGTTGTGATGCTCACCATACACGAAGACGAAATGCACAGGGCTGACGCGGCCGCTGCCGGCGCGGCCGCCTTTGTACCCAAGCGCCTTATGCAAAAGGAACTTTTACCGGTGTTGACCGCGCTGCTATGCCCCGGGGAATGCCAACCATCAAAACGCAGGCCCGGGAAACATGGAAAGAAGGCACCTCAATAGGGTGAGAACAACAACGGGAGGTTGGATGAGCACATCGGTTAAGCTTGTTGTTTTTGAACTTGAACAGCAGCGATATGCGCTACATCTGCCGGAAGTAAAGAAGGTCATTCCCGCGGTCGAGGTCACCCCCTTGCCCAAGGCGCCCGAAGCCGTGCTTGGCATCATCAACATGCACGGACAGATCATCCCTGTCTTCAATATCCGGAACCGGTTCCGTTTGCCCGCCCGGGAAGTGGCCCTGAAAGACCAGCTCATCATCGCCCGCACGGCAAGGTACACGGTCGCGCTCCTGGTCGACGCCGTGACAGACATAATTGAGCACACCCCGCAGGAAATAACGGACGCAGCTGCGATCCTGCCTGCCGCAGAATATGTGGAGGGGGTTGTAAAGCTTGAGAACGGTATGGTCCTCATTCACGACCTGGACACATTTCTTTCCCTCGATGAAGAGAAGATATTAAACGATGCCTTGAAGGAAGGGCAGACCGAAAAAGATAGAGTTCCCGGCAATGGAACTATAAAACAGGAGTAATGGACCAATGCTTTCAGATGCCTTGATATCGCGGCTCATTGAACATTTGTCAGCAAACACGGGCCTTTTCTTTCCGGAAAAACGCCGGAATGAGATCAGGCAAAAAATGACGGCCGCCATGACGGATTTTGGTTTTGAGGATGCGGAGGAATTCATCCGCTGGCTGCTGTCGGCACCCCTTACAAAACAACAGGTTGAAAAACTGGCACGCCACCTCACCGTGCAGGAGACATATTTCTTCAGAGAGGGCAAGACCTTCGAAGTTTTAGAACGGGTGATCCTGCCGGAATTGATCAACTCGAGACGAAACACCGAAAAACGTATCAGGATCTGGAGCGCCGGTTGTTCGACGGGCGAGGAACCCTATTCCATCGCTATCCTTCTCAATAAACTCATTCCCGACATCAAGGACTGGAGCATTACCATCCTGGCCACGGACATCAATCCCGACGGCCTTCAAAAGGCAAGGCAGGGAATATACACCGAGTGGTCGTTTCGCGATACCCCAAAATGGGTCAGTGAACAATATTTTGAGATGATAGAACGCGGACATTACGCGATCCGTTCGCCGGTGAAAGAGATGGTGACCTTTTCCTACCTCAATTTGTCTGAAGATAACTATCCTTCGCTCTCTAACGGCACAAACGCCATGGACCTCATCTTCTGCCGGAACGTGCTCATGTACTTTGCGCCGGAATCGGCGCTCCCGGTGATACGGCGGTTCCATAGGTCTCTTTTGGACGGGAGTTTTTTGATAGTGAGCACCGTTGAAGTGTCGACGCTTTTCTCTTCGGATTTTGATCCGGTTCGCATGAGAGATGTAACCCTTTACAAAAAGGATGGCGGTCACAAGGAACAGGCAAAGGCAGTTCATCCCCTCCCTACCCCCGGCTAAAGGCAGGCCGGAGAGGTCCCGGGATGCGGCAAGACCGCCTAAACTGCCCGGAAAACCTCACATTAAAAAAGAGCCCACGCCCTACGAAGAAGCGACAGTTCTTTACGGGCAGGGGCAATACCGGGAAGCGGAAGATAAACTTACCGGCATTCTGGCCGGGGATCATGACGATCTGAAGGCAATTATCCTTTTTGCGCGGGTCCTTGCGAACCAGGGAAGGCTCTCTGAAGCATTCAAATGGTGCGAGAAGGGAGTTTCCGTTGACAGGCTGAATCCGGTGCTGCATTACCTTCGGGCAACCGTACTGGAGGAACTGGGGGATGCCGGCGGCGCAGTGGCCTCTTTGAACAAGGCGCTTTACCTGGACCCGGGTTTTGTGCTTGCCCATTTTGCCCTGGGTAATCTCGCCATGAGGCTTGGTAAACATGCTGAATCAAAAAAACATCTCAGGAACACGATGGAACTCCTTTCCCGATACAGGGCGGATGAGATACTCCCTGAATCCGAGGGGATAACCGCCGGCAGGCTTGCCGAAATATTACGTTTGGCCAACCCCAAGGAGATTGGATGAAGAATAAGAACACAACGGAACACCAGGGATCATCAGTGATCGAATGGGAAAAGGTGTTCGAACACCTGGAGACCAGCAGGTCCTTTCTCGAAAAAGGGTCCGGGGTGACCGACGAGGAAAGGAAAAACATCCTCAAGGCCAGGGCAGCAGAACTCGCGCAGGGATCCAAAGAAACAGGTACGGCCGGGGCCGGTATTGAGGTGATCGAGTTTATCCTTGCCCACGAGAGATACGCCATTGAGACGTCATGTATCCGTGAGGTCTACCCATTGAAAGAGCTTACCGTTCTGCCATGCACTCCGCCTTTTTTGCTCGGTATCATCAATGTGAGGGGACAGATCCTCTCGGTGATCGATATTAAAAGATTTTTCGATCTCCCCGAAAAAGGGCTCACCAATCTTAACCGTGTCATTATAGTGAAAAAGGACAAGATGGAACTGGGGATCCTCTCCGATGAGATCATCGGTATACGAAACATCCCCCGCGATGATATCCAACCGTCCCTCCCGACATTGTCCGGTATCCGCGCGGAGTATCTTAAGGGAATAACGGGCGAACAGCTTATAATGCTCGATGTGGAAAAACTCCTGACAGATAAAAGGATCATCCTCCATGAAGAGGTAACGGTATGAAGATCTTAAAAAATTACAGCGGAATGACGGGCACACTGATATTCAGCATTGGCCTTCCGGTAGCAGGGATCACTTTATCGAATCTTTTTTTCTCAACTTCGAAACTGGTCCAGATACCACTGCACTCGGCAGCCGAGGGATTCGGGGCCGTTACCGCCCTGCTGTTGGCATTGTTGTTAATGAATCAAAGGGACAGTGAAGGCGGGGACCACTATTTCTGGATTTCCTGCGGGCTCATAGGCATGGGTATACTGGATGGGTTCCATGCCTCTGTTTCGCCGGGTTCCGAATTTGTGTGGCTTCATTCCATGGCCATTCTGGCAGGCGGCATTTTTTTCGCCTCAACATGGCTGGCCCAAAGATCGGCATCAGCCAGGAGCATTGCATTGCCGGCAATTGTGGCCATATTAGCAATTATTGTGGGTATTCTCTTTGTCGCGTTCCCCGGGCGGTTCCCCCAGGCGTCCGGAAAAGAAGGTTTTTCCTTTTTCGCCAAGGCTGTCAATATCCTGGCGGGGGCCTTGTTCTTCCTGGCAGCATCTTTTTTTATCAAGCGTTACAGGGAAAACCGGCAGACCGAAGACCTCGTGTTCCTTAACCTCTCCCTTCTCTTCGGATTTTCAGGTGTTCTTTTCCCTTTCTCTTACGTTTGGATGCCGGACTGGTGGTTCTGGCACGTTTTGCGGCTGGGGGCATATTTTATCGCATTTTTGTATTCCCTCAATCTGTTTCGGCAAAATCAAATAGAACTCGCGAGAGTCAATGAAGGTCTTCGTGTAAATCAGGACCAGCTAGAAACAAAGGTGGTCGAACGCACAGCAGAGTTGGAGGGAGCGAACAGGGACCTCCTCGGGTTAATGAGGGTGATCAAGGAAACGGTAAGTGTCCTCACCCGTTCAGTCGATGAGATCGTTGCCGCGAGCGCTCAGGTCTTTTCCGGCGCCGCAGAAACAGCCACATCCGTCACCCAGACATCAACGACCGTTGAAGAGGTAAGGCAGATATCAAACATGACCAATGAAAAGGCAAAACTGGTCCAGGAGAAGGCACAAAAAACGGAGGAGATATCCCGGATCGGCAATTCATCGGTAGACGGTTTGATAAACGGCATGAACAGCATCCAGGACCAGATGAGATCTATTGCCCACACGGTCATCGAGCTTAGTGAGCAGAACCAGGCGGTAGGGGAGATCATAGCGACAGTGGAAGATATCGCCGAGCAATCGAACATCCTTGCCGTCAACGCCGCGATCGAGGCCGCAAAGACGGTTGAAGGAGCGGAAGGGTTCAGTGTTGTGGCGAGAGAGATCAAGATCCTGTCGCAGCAATCGAAACAGGCTGTATCGCAGATCCGCACAATCTTAATTGACATAAATAAAGCGGTGAAGACCGCCGCGATGGCCACGGAAAAGGGAGCAAATATTGTTGATGACACCATGAAACAATCATCCGGAGCAGGGGAATCGATCGAACTGCTCTCAAAATTACCTTACAGAAGCAACCCAGGCAGCAATGCAGATCGCGGTGTCAAGCCAGGAGCAATTGGCCGGGATGGACCAGATAGCCCAGGCCATTGAAAACATTAAAATAGCAACCGGGCAAAACGTTGACAGTGCAAGCAGATCAAAGAATACCGCCAGAAATTTGCAGGAAATAGGCGAACAGCTTGAATCAACTGGTGAAATGATATTTAGCGTGAGAGCACGAGATATGGGAAGTCGAAAATCAAAATAAGGGGTTGAAGGGATATGAAGAATCTAAAATTAGGGACTAAACTTCTGGCAGGTGGTCTGCTTGCTGTGACATGCTTCCGGTTATCATTATCGGGGTCGTTCTCGACGTACGAGCCGTATAACCACAGCTGTAGACACGGATCGCACAAGCACAATATTGAAAGACGTCTCGGACAGCATTGCTGATTCGGTGGAGATACACTAATGTACGGACGGTGGTCGCTAGCAAGGAACGTTTCTTACTCAAACAGCCGTTATTGCTGCTGCGGAGAAGGTGGCGAGGGAGGGGTGAAGCGAAGAGCCAGGCAGAAATTGCCCTCGCCGAGACCGCGAGCTGGAACAAGATGCACGGTCGCCGAGGGCGACCGGTCTGTCAAGCATTAACTGCGTAGGCAAGGATGGAACCATTCTTTGCATCTTCGGAGCGCAAGTTCAAGGTTTTTGGGAACCGAATATTGCCAGGAGGGAGTATCTTGCAGAAGGCCTTGAAAGGAGTGAAGACACTTAGGATCTGTGATCATCTCCAAGGCACAGGCAGGACAGTCCCGTACGCGGCGCCTGCCCCGATATACTCCTCCATAACGGAGAGACATTACCGGAGCAGTCATGATGGCAATGGAAACGAAATTATTCCGGATAGTGCATCGACAACAATGACACATCAGGGAAAGACGGTTATGTATATATCATTGACGAAAGACGGTTTTTACATCACCCACCCGGTCAAAGGAGAACATCCTGAAGGTAAATATCTCACAGATAAAAGGTATGGAGCCAATGAACAAACCTCGCAAGCCAGGGAAAACGAGGGATAACGGAGTATGACGCTGGATGGCATACATAAAGTGGCCGCAGTGCACAATCCTGTTGAAATTACCGGATGGAGCGGTGGTAAGTGCGATTCCAACCAAAGGAACTCTATGCCCCTGCCCGTATCATCCGTAATGTTAACCTTATAATTGGACTTATTTTCCTTGTTCTCGCTTCGATCTTTTTCTATTTCTTAGCCAGAGGTCTCACACGGCCAATGGGCAAAGTGGTTGAAGCGGCGCGGCAGATCGCCGCCGGTGATCTATCCGTGGAGATCCCGCGCACAGAGAGCCGGGATGAGATCGGTGAACTTACCCTGGCATTCGATCAGATGGTTGGTTCCCTGAAGGAAAGGCACAGGCAGCGGAGAAGATAGCCGCGAATGACCTCACCGTAAAGGTAACTCCCCTCTCCGAAAAGGATGTTCTGGGAATGCCTGGCAGCCATGGTGGAAACCCTGAGGAAACAGATCCAGGAGATCGTTGACGGGGTCAACGTTCTTGCATCATCGGGCAGCGAGATCATGACCTCGGTGACCCAGCTCACCTCCGGTTCCGCGGAAACCTCGACAGCGGTAAGCGAGACCACCGCAACCGTGAAGAGGTGAAACATACCGCGGAAGTTTCCAGCCATAAGGCAAAACACGTGGTGGAAATTGGCCAGAAGACCGTGGAGATATCCAAAACAGGTCTGCGGTCCATCGACGATACGATAGGCGGGATGAACCGCATAAAGGAACAGGTGGAATCCATCGCTGACATGGTGGTCCGGTTAAGCGAGCAGAGCCAGGCGATAGGCGAGATCATCGCTACGGTAAACGACCTCGCGGAACCTGGCCACGGTCAATCTCAGGGTAGAGTTGCTTCTTTCGGGAGCTGCGCCGGACGATCCCATGCGCCGGTCGCTGGAGGTCATCGAACAGGAGGTTGACAGGATGGGCAACCTGGTTGCCAACCTGCTGCAGTTCAGCCGCCGGAATAAAGGAGATATCTCGACAGTGGATGTATGTGAAGAAATAGACGGAACCCTCGAGCTCATTCACTATCACCTGCGTAAACGTGGAATTAAGGTCATGCGGGAATTCTCGCCGGATATGCCCCATGTTCACGCGGACCGCCAGCTATTGCGGCAGTTATTTCTCAACCTTTTTACAAACTCCAGCGACGCCATGCCCGATGGGGGAACATTGACGGTACGGGTCAAATTGGAAAGAAGAAGGGAAACCGGGAAGGAAGCCAAAGGCTCCAGCCAGCACGACGAATCAGGAGAAGCAAAGGATGAGGCACTGCCTGCCTTGTCGAACAGCAAAACCGGGGACCATTCGGCAAAAAGGGTGTGGTTCGATGATATCATGAACGCCGAACAACCGCCACCCGCAGACAGGTACCCCGATGCCGGACCCAAAACCGGGACCTTTGTTGTTATCGAAATTGCCGATACCGGTGCTGGTATCACACCGGAGGTCATGTCGAAGATAATGGAACCCTTCTTCACGACCAAGCCGGAAGGAAAAGGCACGGGACTCGGGCTCCCCATCTGCCGGCGTATCGTTCAGGAACACAAAGGGGAATTCAGCATGGAGAGCGAACCGGGAAAGGGAACGCTGGTATTCATCAAGCTGCCTGTTGCAAATGGATCGGGCCGCTTTAAGCCGATAGAGACAGGGGGAAATTAAAAATGGATATACCAAAGCTTGGCAGGCTGCTTGTTGTCGACGACGAAATAGAGTTGATGACAATATTATGTGAAGCCCTGGAGAAACACGGATATGAAACGGAGGGGTTCACTTCGGGGCCGGAGGCGCTGCAAAGAGCTAAAAAAGACGGGTTCGACCTTCTTCTCACAGACCTCATGATGCCGGAAATGAATGGCATTGAACTTTTGAAGGCAGTACTGGCGATCGATCCCGGCCTCATCGGCATTGTCATGACAGGACAGGGGACCGTTCAGACCGCCGTGGAAGCGATGAAGATAGGCGCCTTTGATTACATCCTGAAACCCTTCAAAATAGATATATTGCTCCTGACCATATCGCGCGCAATGGAAGTAAGGAACCTGAAAAAAGAGAACATAGAACTGCGGGGAATGTTGGCGATCTATGAGCTCACGAAAGCGGTGGCCCTTTCGACGGACCTTTCCCTTGTGGTGAACAAAGTCGCCGATGCAGCCCTGGAACAGACTTTCGCGGACGAGGTATCGATAATGCTTCCCGCCGGGGACGACGATGAACTTTATGTGGCTGCCGTCCGCGGGAGAGGTAGGGAACACATCCTGGGCCAGCGGGTAAAGCTGGGCCAGGGGATAGCCGGATGGGTGGCACGCCACCACGAGATGCTCACGTTGGAAGGGGCCGTGAACGACGCCCGCTTTAAACCGTTCCACCCCCGCCCCGAGATCAATGCGGCAGTTTCGATACCGATGATGGCAGGGGGAAAGTTTGTGGGCATACTGAACCTGAACAGCATAAACCGCCGCTCCTTCACGATCGGCCAGATCAAGGCGCTTGCCATCACCTTAAGCATGGCAGCCCCTTCCATTCAGAATGCCGGACTTTTCCAGATGCTCCGGGAGGCCGAAACGAAATATCGCGGTTTATTTGAGAACGCGGTGGAAGGGGTCTTTCAGATCGACCCTGCCTCGGGGCGTTTTATAACCGTAAACCCATCCCTTGCGGGAATTCTGGGTTACGATTCCACCGAGGAACTCATGGGACACGTGACCGACATAAAGCACCAATTGTATGTAGATCCCGATCAGTACGCACTGCAGCGGAAGGACCTTGAGGAAAACAACGAAGTCGTCGGTTTTGAGGCCCGGATGTATCGCAAGGATGGAAAGATCATATGGATTTCGCTAAACATCCGCGCCATTCGTGCTTACGACGGTGAACTTCTCCATTATGAAGGCTCCGTGGAGGATATAACAACAAGAAAAAAGGCCGAAGAAGAACTAAAGAGCGCCCTGGAAAGATTGAGAAGATCCTTATTATCCATTATCCGGGTCATATCGACGACCGTAGAGGCCAGAGACCCCTACACCGCGGGCCACCAGGACCGCGTTGCGGCCGTTGCATGTGCGATAGCACAGGAAATGGGCCTGCCGGAAGAGACTGTCGACAATATCGGAATGGCAGGCAATGTCCATGACATAGGAAAGATGTCGGTACCGGCGGAGATACTGGCCAAACCTACAATGTTGTCAAGCCTGGAAATGAGCCTCATCAAGATCCATCCTCGATCAGGATATGACATATTGAAAGATGTTGAGCTGCCCTATCCGGTTGCCGAGATAGTCCTCCAGCACCATGAACGGCTGGACGGTACCGGGTACCCGCAGGGCTTGAAGAATGGGGATATACTTCTCGAAGCCAAGATCATCAGTGTGGCAGACGTGGTGGAGGCCATCGCCTCCCACCGCCCCTACAGGCCCGCTAAAGGCATAGATGTTGCCCTGGAGGAGATAGAAAGGAACAAAGGTATCCTCTATGATGCCGCGGCGGTTGATGCGTGCCTGAGATTGTTCAGGGAAAAAGAGTTCAAGTTCAAGTAGAGGATCCAATAATCTCTTCAGGGCCTGTTTCTGCAAAAGGAGGACAGGGAGACCAGATGAAAGATCCATCCGGGGCACATCCGGAATTGATTGAAAAGATATCCTTTTTAAGGCGGGTTGAGACCGTTCACTTCTTTCCTGTCCTGTTCATTATCGTTGTCATGCTTTTAGTCGTATGCCTGACGAGCGGCCCCTGCAAGGCAGCCGGCAGCGAACCGGAAGTCCGTGTCGGAAGCGAACTGGATTTTCCACCCTATGCTTTTGTCGATAAGAACGGGCAGCCGGCAGGGTTTTCCGTTGAACTGATCAAGGCCGTTACCAATGCCATGGGTTTGTCCATCAAGATCTCGACCGGCCCGTGGGATACTGTGTGGAAAGCCCTGGTGGCCGGTCAGCTTGATGTGCTGCCGATCGTGGCAAAGCTCCCCGAACGGCAACGCCTGGTCGATTTCAGCCTTCCACACACAGAGACTTACGATGCCTTCTTCGTGCGCGATGGAGACCCTTTAATTCAAAACATCGCAGCCGCCCGGGGAAAAGAGATCGTGGCAATGCGCTCGGATGCCGCCCATCATGAACTGCTCAAGCGGAATTTCCAGGGGAGCCTGGTCCTTGTCGATACGATGCCGGAAGGGCTTAAGCTGGTCTCGTCCGGTAAACACAACGCCTTCCTCTGTTCGAAACTGATCGGCACATTGTTAATTAAAGAGCACAGGTTAAAGAACCTTGTTGCCGGACCGATAATTCCGGACTACAAGCGCACCTTTTCATTTGCCGTAAAAAAAGGTGACACGGAGCTACTGGAAAAGTTGAATCAAGGGTTGTTGATAGTTAAAACCAACGGGGAATATGACAGGATCTACGCTAAATGGCTCACCTTTGACGACCCATGGCGGAATGTGCGGAAATATCTCTTGCCCGCCGCCATCACGGTGATTGCCATCGCCCTGATCGCCGGGTTCTGGTTGGTGATGCTCCAGCTGCTTGTCAGGAAACGCACGCGCGAATTGGCCGAAAAAAATAAAATGCTGCTTCACTCATATGATGACCTGGAAGCGCGTGTTCAGGAACGGACGGCGCAGCTGGCACGATCCAATCAATCGCTGCAGTCTGAAATAACCGAACGCAAGCGGGTGGAAGAAACGCTGCGGGAGAGCGAGAATGAACTGCAATTGCTTTTTAAAAGCATGATCAACGCCTTTGTCCTCTTCGATTCTGTCTTCGATGATGACGGCAATTTCGTGAGCTATCGCTTTGTCTACATCAACGACGCCTATGAGAGGATCACCGGCGTTAAGAACGATGAGGTAAAGGGCAGGACCGTCCACGAGGTATGGCCCGGAACCGAACCGGAGTGGATCAAAAGGTACGGCGAGGTTGCCGTCACGGGCGTTACCAGTACGTTCGATATGTATCACGATCCTACGAAGAAGTTCTATCACTGCAACGTCTATCGCCCCTGGAAAACCAAGGACCGCTTCTGCGTGATCTTCGAGGATATCACCGAGCGCAGGCAGGCCGTAGCGGAACTGAAGGAGTCGAAAGCGCTCGTCGAGGCGGTCGTGGAAAATGTCCCGCTCATGATTTTCCTCAAAGAGGCAACAGACCTGCGTTTTGTAATATTCAATCGCGCCGGAGAGGAACTCCTGGGATATGACCGCAGGGATTTGATCGGGAAGAACAACCTGGACCTGTTCCCTCCCGAACAGGCAGCCCACTTCATGGCCAAGGACCGGGAAGTGCTCGATGGAGAGGCCGACATGTTGGACATCCCGGAAGAACCTATCCTGACGGCCAAGGAAAGGCCAGCGGCTTCTCCATACCCGGAAGGTCTGTATCCGGGGTCCCGATGGGACCACGAAATTCCTGTTGGGCATCTCCGAGGACATCACCGAGCGCAAGCAGGCAGAGGAAGCGCTCATGGAGAGCGAGGAGAGATTTAGGAACCTGTATAATAATGCAGAGGTGGGGTTGTTCCGAACGAGGATATCAGATGGTGTTCCCCTGCAAATCAACCAACGCTACGCAGAAATGGCTGGATATGAGACCATTGAAGAATGTTTGGAAAACTTTGTGGCCGCCGATCATTATGCCGACCCTGAAGTCCGGGAGAGAATGGTTGAAGCAATTACCAAACATGGCGAGGTGAAAAACTATCAGGCTGAGATCATCCGAAAAGACAATAAACATTTTTGGATCGATTTTTCTGCCCGTGCGTATCCCGAGGGCGGGTACGTTGAAGGTGCGCTTGTTGACATTACAGACAAGAAGAATGCGGAAAGAAAATTGGTTGCTTCTTTAATAGAGAAGGAGACCCTCCTGAAGGAGATACACCACCGCGTGAAGAACAACCTCCAGGTGATCTCGAGCCTCCTCGACCTGCAGTCCTCGTACCTTAAGGACGAGAAGGCGAGGGATGTGCTCCATAACAGCATGGACCGGATAAGCGCCATGGCCAGGGTCCACACCATGCTCTACCAGTCGGAGGACATGTCGAGGATAGATCTCGGGGGCTTCATAGGAGACCTGGCCGTCCGCCTCCAGCAGTCCCACTGGATCACAGGATCACCCGTGGATATCCATGTCGATGTCCCCGATGTGTCCCTCACCATAGAGACGTCCATTCCCTGCGGTCTCATCCTCAACGAGCTGGTATCCAACGCCCTCAAGCACGCCTTCCCGGAAGGGAAGGGGGGGGGATATCCATATAACCATGAAGGCCGAGGGGGACCAATTCGTCCTCACGGTATCCGACAACGGGACGGGCTTTCCTTCGGATGTGGATTTCCGGAACACGAGGACCCTGGGGCTGGAGCTGGTGAACCTCCTGGTGGGGCAGATGGGCGGCACGATAGATATGAGGGTCGACGCCGGCACGACATGGACAATTACATTCCCCGCAGCGGGCAAGGAAGGGTAGGAAGATGGAAAAGAAGAGGATCATGGTTGTCGAGGACGAAAGGATCGTTGCCCTGGGCCTTGCGAGGCAGCTTGAAGACCTGGGCTACGATGTGGCCGCGACGGCATACTCCGGCGAGGAGGCCCTGGAAAAACTCAAGGAGACCCGTCCCGACCTGGTGCTGATGGACATCGTCCTTTCCGGGAAGATCGACGGCATAGAGACGGCGGAGAAGATAGCGGACGTCTCTTCGCACCCCGGTGGTATACCTTACCTCCTATGCCGACGACAGGACCTTCGGGCGTGCCGCGCTCACCGGCCCTTCCGGGTACATCCTGAAGCCCGTGGAGAAGAGGCAGCTCCACATCACCATCGAATTGGCCCTTGGCAGGCAGGGCATAGAGCTTGGCCTGCGTAAGGACCACGCAAGGATATACGCGTCCATGAAGGGCATCATCTCGGCGATCGCGGAGACGGTGGAATCGAGGGGGTCCTATACCCCAGGCCATCATGAGCGGGTATCGAAACTGGCGGTGGCCATCGCCCGGGAGATGGGCTTGACGGATTTTCAGGTGGAGGCAATCGAGCTGGCCTCGTCCATCTATGACATCGGCATGGTCAACATACCCGCCGATATTCTTCAGGAAGCCGGCCGGCTGGAGGGCATCAAGCTGACCATGTATCAGACCTATCCCATGGCCGCCTATGACACCCTGAAAAAGATCGAATGCATCTGGCCGCTGGCCGACATCGTCCTCCAGCACCGGGAGTGTTATGACGGTTCGGGTTTCCCCAACGGGATCAAGGGAGAGGCCATCCTCATCGAAGCGAGGATCCTGGCCGTTGCCCATGCCCTTGAGGACCTGACCACCCACAGGAGCTACCGGAATGCCTTTCCCCTTAATGAGGCCCTCGAAGAGATATCCGCAGGGAGCGGCTCGAAGTACGACCCGGCTGTGGTGGCTGCCTGTTTGAAATTGTTCAGGGAGAAGGGGTTTAAACTTGAAGGGGCATGATTACAAAAAAGGCATTAAAAAAGGTCATATATGAGGGGCCTTGCGCATGAATAAAAGACATATTTATTATTCATTTCTCGCCATAAAGACGGCCATACAGGCCCGATGTTTGAACAAATTCCAGGATAGGGGGGATTTGCCATGTTAGGAAACATGAAGGTCAGATCACGTCTGGCAATTGGCTTCGCCATTGTGCTGGGTTTCATAGTTGCCATCATCGTGATAAATATGCTTCAGGCGCAGACCGGTCGCGAACAACTTCAATATATCGTAAAAATAAGCTTTGTGCGCGAACACCTGGCCCATGAAATGATCGATAATGCCAGAGAAACGTCCATCGCCGTCAGGCGTATCATGTTGTCAAAATACGGCAATGAGTCCAATAAGATCATACAGAAGAGTATCGATGAAATAGCCGAAAACAGGAGAGCATATCTCGAGTTCGTTGCCGGGATCAAAGAACTCATCGAAAAGGATGATACAAAGCAAATTGGCCTGCTGGGTAAGCTCGAAGATTCTGCAGCCGCCGCAAAAAAGCTGCAGGACCAAACGGTCGAACTGGCCATGGCAGGAAAGGTCAAGGAGGCATTTGATCTCCTTACCTTGAAAACCAACCCCGCCATGGACCATTGGATAAGTAATGTGGAAGATCTTATACAATACAATCAAGGTCGCAATGAATTACGCTACAACATGGCGATAGAGTCTGCATACCATGCGCGCACAACAATGTTCATCCTTGGATCGGCGGCCATAGCGCTATCCGTGTTGATCGTCATCTTCCTGACCTTAAGTATCACCGGTCCGCTTAATCTTAACGTTAATGCGGCCGACCGGATCGCCTCCGGGGACCTGGCCGTTGATCTTTCCGATGTCGAGAAACGAGGAGATGAGCTGGGGACCCTGGCGAAGTCCTTCAGCAAAATGGTCGAGGCGCTG
>CAWFIZ010000006.1:0-390248 GCA_963816115.1 uncultured delta proteobacterium
GGTGCAAAGGCCCTCGTTGCGCCCTTCCGGTGGACACACAGCTCCGATTCCTTCCCGCGGACCAGGTGTTTTTCTTTCTTCGCGATGTTGTGGCACACGTCATAGACGAGTGAAAGACCGAGCGATGCCTCGCTTGCGGCGAATGCACCCTCAAGGGTTTCCCGGACCCAGTGGGTGATCATCTGGCGATTGGCGAAGGCGTAATTGGCGGCCGCCGCCATGGCCGAAAAATACCGGCGTCCTTCGGGGGAAGTAAGCGGCGCGCAGCATAACTGCCTGTCGGCAAGGGCAATATGGTATTTCTCGGCGGCACGCATCATCTCCCTGATGGACTCGTCGCACACCTGGTACCCCAGGCCTCGTGAGCCCGTGTGGATCATGACGGTCATCTGGTCCTTGAACAGGCCGAAGGCGCGGGCGGCATCCTCATCGAATATCTCGGCGACACAGCCTACCTCGACAAAGTGGTTACCGCTTCCCACGGTGCCAAGCTGGTCTTTGCCCCGCTCATAGGCCCTGTCGGAGACCGCTTCGGGATCTGCATCACCGATACAACCATGGTCTTCCATATATTCCAGGTCGGAGGCGCTGCCGAAACCCTTTTCCACGGCCCATCGGGCGCCTTTTTGCAGGACTTGCCTGAGTTCGCCGCGGGAGAGCTTCAGGTCCTTTCTGTGGGACCCGACGCCGCTGGGGATATTGCGAAAGAACCCGTCGACAATATCGGGGACCCTGTCTTTCATATCTTTGACGCTCAGCACGGAGCGCAGAAGCCGCACGCCTCAATTGATGTCGTAGCCGACACCGCCCGGCGAGATAATACCTTCCTGCGCGTCGAAGGCCGCAACCCCGCCAATGGGAAAGCCATACCCCCAGTGGATGTCCGGCATCGCCAGCGATGCGCCCACGATGCCCGGCAGCGACGCGACGTTCTCAACCTGCCTGATGCTCTCATCGGTGCCGAGGTAGCCCAGTAACTCCTCATCGACATAGACGATACCGTCAACCCGCATTGCCCCGCTCTTTTCGATGAGATACCGGTTCTCGTCAAGCTTTTTCATTCTTTTTTCAATTTCGCTCATAATACACCGAAACCTCTTGATAAACACGTATAAAAGCAAAAAGGTCCTGTCTCACGCCTCCCGCCGAGGCGGGATCCACCCTTTTGGGTTACGCTGGAGGCCGCGGAGCATCACGGAGGAAACCTTAAACCCTGCACAATGATCTTTGAGAATAAAAAGATCATTGTGCACTCCGATCCCGCTAAAGCGGGAAATAAAGAAGCATATTTGAATTGATATATTTGCCTGTCGATATTCGAAGTCCGATATTCGTTATTCGGCATCAAAGGGCCTCTTTTATTATCCCGCCCGTCCAAACGAAAAAGCGGGATCGGAAGTCCCCGGAGATTTTTGAAGTCTCACAAATCTCCGGGGAAGCCTTTGCCTTCATCTTCCTCCGCGATCTCTGCGCCTCCAGCGAGGACCCCGGGCGTGAGACAGGATCTTTTTTTGATTCCTTATTTCCTGTTTTTCTCACACATCTATTAATATAGTGGCCTTGAACACCCCTCCTTCTTCCGTTATGGAAAACTTGTGATAGGTGACGGCCTTCAGTTCTTTTTTAATGATATGTTTGGACTCATCGAATGTTTCGCCCCTTATGGTGGCCTTAAGGCCCGGGGCGCCGAACGTGACCGATGCATCGGAGGGGATGAACCTTTCGGTGCCCCAGAGGTAGAGGATCTCATTGAGGAAGTTCACGAGAAGCTCTCCGTTGCCCTCTGCGGCGATTTCCCTGACCGTGGAGGGGGTAACGCTTTCGGGGTCGGCAATGAACGAAACAAGCGCCCCGGCGGCATTCTGAAAGAGCTCTTCCATTGAGGCACCATATACCTCCAGGAGGATATCGGCGTCATGGTCGAGGACCCTGTATGGTATCATCGGGGACCTGCTATTTTTTCTGCTTCTCCGTGCGAATGGTTTCCTTGAGCCTCCTGGTGATATCAAGGGCCTTGTCAAGCGGTCTCTGCCAGATGTTGCGGCCGAAGATGAAGCCCGATCCGCCCGCCCTGATGCAAAGGCTTGCCTTTTCGAGAAGGTCCTCGTCCGAGACCATCTCACCGCCCGCGAAGATGACAGGGACACCTCCCGTGGTGCTGATGACCCTCTTTATGGCATCAAGGAGGTCCGTATCAAAATCACGATACGGTGCCGGTACGGCGGCGTTTTTCTTGAGGCTCGGGACGTTGACCTTGATCATGTCGGCGCCGAGCTCGGCAGCGACGCGTGCGGCATATTCCACGGCGTAGAGGCTGTTCTTGCCGCCCTTGGCCTCGATCTCCCGGCCCCTCGGATATGACCAGACAATAACGGGAAGACCTGCCCTGTGGGCCTCTTCACGCACGTAGGTGAATTGTTCGATGTCCTCGTCCTGCCTCGGTGAACCGATATAAAGGGTATACCCCACGGCGATGGCAGACAGCTGAAGGGCCTCGTCAATGGTCGCGGTGATAGGGGAAAGGGGTTCCTCGTCAGAGGGGATCTCGGTCTTGCCGTTCACCTTCAGAACAAGGGGAACCTGGTTATACATGTGCTTAAAGTAGCGCCTGGCATTTCCCACGTGAAGGACAACGGCGTTGTAGTGCCCTTTCTTGGCAATATCGATGATATGCAGGGGGTCTTCGGCGAACTTCGAGCTAAAGAAGTCCCGCGGCCCGTGTTCGAGCCCCTGGTCGTAGGGCAGTATTATCGTTTTCCCGTAGGTCTGAAACAACCCTTGCAGCCGCACCTCTTTTGGTTCCATAATTCCCCTCCTTGGTTTTTATTAAGGAGAGTATAGCATAAAAGCAGGGAAAAGGGATGAGGGAACAGGGAATCAGAAAGGCAAAAAGACAGGTAATGAGTGAAGGCAGGGGGCATAGTATTGGGAAGAAGACATGAAAAAATATTTCGTTATTGTACGTCTTGGCGAGGCTGGATCCATGAAATGTGATGGGCTATGAAGGCGGACCGTGCCGTACCTTAGGCGACATCAATATATTGCTATTCTTTGAAGGGTTTTCACGGATTATATTCAAGACGCCAAGCCATGGATTCAGCTGTATCCATCATCTACCGCCTATTCTCACCATGATTTCTCTACCCCCGAGCCATTACCCGCAATCCTATCTTTTATTAAATATTTTTAATTTTTTCCTTGACAGTCTTTAGAACGGTTGGTATAAATTAAAAAAAGTTAATATAAGGAGGTGGGGTGGCGACAATGATGTATAAGGAAGTTAAAAATACTCTTAAGGAGGCAAGAATGAAGAAATTAGTATTGGTTATGCTTGCACTGTTCCTTGTCATTCCGGCATTGAGCAACGCGGGCAGCGTATCAAGCAGATACGATGTCACATTCGGCGGTTTTGTGAAATTGGATGTAGGCTGGTCCTCACAGGCCAACAACGCTGACCCGACAAGGGCCGCGCGGCCAGTTCGGACACCAGTTCAGTGTTTGCCGATGAGTTCTCCAACACCTTCATGACGGGCGGCGAGACACGCATGAACTTCCTCATCAAGGGTCCCGACCTGTGGGGCGCCAAGACGAGCGCCTTCATCGAAGGCGACTTCCGCGGCGTATCGACCGGCAACCAGTACGGCGGCTTCCAGCTGAGGCACGCCTTCATGAAGTTGACCTGGCCGGGCAAATCAGAATTGATGATGGGCCAGAACTGGCAGCAGTGGGGCATGATGTACTACCCGGCGTCAGTGGGCTTCGAAGACTTTGCCGCTAACATGAAGGGCATCAGAACACCCCAGATGACGTTCCGCTATTTCTTCAACAAAGAGTTCAACGCAATGATCGGTGTCGAGTCGGCGACAGAGTGGTCAGGCTCCGGACGAGCGTCCGCCAGAATGACGCATACTCACAGAGCAACTGGCCCGGCATCGAGGGCGAGATCGCTTACTATACGGACCGCTGCGGCAAGATCGGCCCCCACAACATGAAGTTCGGTCTCGGCGGCTACTACGGCCAGGAAAGACCTTCGAATGTAGACCCCGCAAACCCGGCAAACCTACAACTCAGACAGGCTCAACGCCTGGGCGGTCGCTTTCAGGTACTCAGTACCGATCATCCCCGAGAAACAGGGCAACAAGACCATGGCCCTCCTTCTCAACGGTAACTTCTTCATCGGCCAGAACCCGGGTTCCAGCTGCGATCACCACCGGTTTACAGCTGTTGCAGCCGACTACATCCATGGGTTCATACATGAGGCCCGACGGTAGACTACACGGCCCCGACATACTTCGGTCTCTTTACGCAGGCCTCATGGTGGCTTACGAACAACCTGTGGGTGAACGGTATTTACGGCTACCTGAGATACAACTACAGCCAGTATGGAAGAGGCAGCTTTGATGGTGTCAACGCCGCTGGCCGTAACAACGTTTCAATGCAGCAGCAGTATGCCTTGAACCTCCTCTGGGATGCAAACCAGGCCATCAGGTTTGGCGTGCAGTGGATGACCATGTTCACCCAGTATGGTGGAAAGAACGCAGGTAGCATTCCGGCCGGCGCAGTTGCAGAAGGCAATGGTCAGATCGACCAGTACCGCTTCGCAGCATGGTATTTCTTCTAAGATCCGACATCAAGAATTAAAAAAGGGGCCCTCCGGGGCCCTTTTTTAATTCAGTTTATGAGACGTTTCAAAGTTTGTGAACCGTTTCAAGGGAAAAGAAGATCATCCGTCCTTTTTCTCTGAAACCTGAAACTCTGAAACCTGAAACTGTCTTTTGACGATTGACAGTGACCGGCACTTTTGATATGCTCTTCAAGCCTACACAATAAAGACATCCATTGCCGGAGTGGTGGAAGTGGCAGACGCGCCGGACTCAAAATCCGGTGACCCTTGCGGTCATGCGGGTTCAAGCCCCGCCTCCGGCATTATAAGAACAACCGGCTATACAATGTTCAAAAAAAACAAAAAAAGGCACCTCACCCTTCAGGAACGTTTCCCTCAATACAGGATAGGGACCGGTTCATACGGGAGGGACCTTGAAGTATTGTCCTGGGGAGAAGGGGCGACCCTCACAATGGGCAACTATTGCTCGATCGCGGAAGGCGTAAAGATATTCCTGGGCGGAGAGCACCGCATGGATTGGGTGACCACGTACCCCTTCAGCTTCCTCTGGGACGAAGCCAAGCACATATCCGGTCATCCCAGGACGAAAGGCGACGTGACGATAGGAAGCGACGTGTGGATAGGCGCGGATGCCGTGATATCCTCCGGGGTCTCCATAGGCCATGGCGCCGTGGTCGCAGCGCGGGCCGTTGTCACCAGGGACATACCTCCGTATGCGGTTGCCGGCGGCAACCCGGCAAAGATCATCAGGTACAGGTTCGATGAAGAAAAGATCAACGCACTGCTGGAGATAGCGTGGTGGGACTGGGAAAGGGACAGGATCGTTCAAAACATCGAGTACCTTCTTAACGACCGTATAGATGAATTCATAAGGATCAATAAAAAATAATTTAAAAAAAGATGCTTATTAAACGATCTTTCTGTCCAAGACAAGGCGGGCGCGTTCGAGGTCGGCCATGGTGTCTATTCCGAAACCGTCGTATTGTGTCGTGAGGACCTTGATCTTAAAGCCATTCTCGAGCACACGCAGCTGTTCGAGCGACTCCGCTTCTTCAAGTTTGCTTTTGGGCATCGATACAAAACGTTCGAGAAGGCCCCGTCCGAATCCGTAGATGCCGATGTGCTTATACAGGAGCGACCTGCTATTTCCGCTCCTGAGATGAGGTATGGGGGCGCGGGAAAAATAGAGGGCAAAACCCTTTTTGTCCAGGACGACCTTCACCGTATCCGGATCGTTGTATTCTCCGTCATTTTCTATGGGCGAGCAGAGCGTCGCCATCTCAAGGCCTTCGTTCTCTATGACCGAAAAGAGGAGATCGATCATGTCGGGCCTTACGAACGGCTCATCACCCTGGAGATTTATGATGATGTCCGCCTCCCTTCCCCTGACGGCCTCAAATACCCTGTCCGTCCCGCTTTTGCAGGCGCTGCTTGTCATGACCGCCTCGGCGCCGAAGGAAGATGCGGCCCGAACTATCCTCTCGTCGTCTGTGGCAATGAGTATCCCGTCCTTGAGGCGTGATTCCGAGGCCCTCTCGTAAACGAGCCTTATGAGAGGTTTCCCGGCGATCTCGAGGAGGGGTTTACCGGGGAGCCTCGTAGATTCATATCGCGCCGGTATGACGATCAGCTTTTTCATGGCACCCGCATATTATACTAAATGGGACCGGCGAAGTATAAAAAAATATTTCCCCTTTGTGCTGCCTGTCGATAAATCCAAAAAAATACAAAAAGGCTGTCTCACGCCCGCTTCCCTTCGGTTTCGCTTGAGCCCGCGGAGGGCACAGAGAAATGCTTAGAAAGAAAGATAGCGGCCAGATCCCGGAGCCTGCCAGGATCTGGCCGGGATTCGCATCGCCTTCGGCGAGGGTTTCGTTTTCCATCCCGCTTGTCATAAATTAAAAAGCGGGATCGAAAGTCCCCGGAAATTCCGGAAGTCTCTGGGATTTCCGGGGAAATCTTTATTTTTCTCCGTGTACTCTGCGGGCTCCAGAGAGGAACGAATGTGACGAACGGGCGTGAGATAAAGCTTTATTCTTTCAGCTTCTGTAGGATGCGTTGATCTTGACGTAATCGTAGGTTAGGTCTGTTGTGTACATGTCGAAGGAGGCCTTGCCGTCGTTGAGGTCGACGATGACGGATATCTCTTTCCTGTTCATCAGTTTTTTCATTTTCGCTTCGTTAAAGGGAAGCTCCACTCCCCCCCTTACGATCATTTCACCCTGAAGGGTGATCTCCACCTTCGAGGGGTTGACGGGTACACCTGCGTCACCTGAGGCGGCGATGATGCGTCCCCAGTTGGGGTCGCAGCCGAAGAAGGCCGTTTTTGTGAGAGGCGAGACAGAGATGCGCCTCGCGATCTTTTCGGCCCATTCCTTTTTCTTCGCACCCGTTACCATGATGTGGGCGACCCGCGTGGCCCCTTCGCCGTCGCGTACGACCATCATGGAAAGCCCTCTCAGAACGAAGCGGAGGCCCTCTGTGAACGCTCCGAGGCCCTCTAGGTCCTCCTGGCCACCCCTCTTGGTGAAAAGCATCACCGTGTCGTTTGTACTGCATTCGCCGTCGACGCTTATATGTTCGAAGCTGTCCCTGACAGATTGAGCGAAGATCCGCCCCATGGCTTCCGGTGAAACGGGGAAATCGGTGAAAACAAAGGCGAGCATCGTGGCGAAGAGGGGGTTGATCATGCCGGAGCCCTTGGCGACGCCGACAATGTTGTAGGTCTTCTTTCCCTTGAATTTCTCCCGCATGATCTTCGGATAGGTGTCCGTCGTCATAATGGCCCGCGCGAAATCTTCGAGGCCGGACCCCTTCCCGGCCTTGACGGCCCGTGGCAGGGCGGACATTATCTTGTCCACGGGGAGCCTTCTGCCTATCACGCCGGTAGAGGCAAAGAGTATGTCCCTGGTTTCCATGTTGATAAGCGGTGCCAGGTTCGATGCTATCGCCGCGAGGTCGCCCACCCCTTCTTTCCCCGTGCAGGCGTTCGCGCAACCGCTGTTGACCACGAGTGCCCTGACGGGCCCCTTGTCGATCCTTCGGTCATAAAGTATATGGGCCGCCTTCACGCGGTTCCGGGTGTACATGGTGAGGGCGTTCATCTCTTCCTGAAAGACGACAAGGCCCAGGTCAAGCCCGGTCGGTTTGATCCCCGACGCGATCCCCGAAAATTCGATACCTTTGATCAATGTACACCTCAAGTAAATTAGGATTCAGGGTTCAGGGCTTAAGGGGTCAGAGAAAGACAAATGAACTGCGACAAATTCCGAATAATTGAGCCTTTTTTCCTTCTCTCTGGCCCCCGGGCCCTATATCCTGAGCCCTGTTTTGTTACTTTCCGCAACACTTCTTGTATTTCTTCCCGCTGCCGCAGGGGCAGGGGTCGTTCCGGCCTACCTTCTTGTCCTTCTTGTCGCTGCTGCCGGGCGCAGCGCCGCCGTCCCCCTTATTGAGGAACATCACCGGTTCATGGTATTCGATCTGCTCTTTCGCGGGCTGAACGGCAAAGAGCTTTCTCACCGTGTCGTATTTGACGCGCTCCACCATGTCGAGGAAAAGGTCGAAGCTCTCCCTCTGATATTCCCTCAGCGGGTCTTTTTGTCCGTATCCGCGAAGGCCTATGCCTTCCTTGAGGTGGTCGAGCGACAGCAGGTGTTCCTTCCAGAATGTGTCCAGCGAGTTGAGGACGATAAAGCGTTCCACGGCGCGCAGCTCGCCGTCGCCGAAATCCTGCGATTTCTTCTCGTAAAAGGATATGACCGTGGCAAGGACCCGGTCGAGAAGGCCCTCCCGCGTCATCTTCTTTATCTCTTCAATGTCAAGGTCGATGTGGAAGAAGAAGTTCTCATAGACCCGGTTCTTCAGCGATTCAAGGTCCCATTCTTCGGGGTAGACCTTTTCGGGCGCGCACTCGAACACGATGTTTTCACAGATCTCATCGACCATGTCGAGGACCTTCTCGCGGACATCGCCGTTGCGCATAACCTCCCGTCTCATGCCGTAGATCGTTTCCCGCTGCTTGTTCATTACGTTGTCGTATTCGAGGAGGTATTTACGGATCTCGAAGTTGTGACCTTCCACCCGTGTCTGGGCGTTCTCGATGGCCTTCGCGATGAAGGGGTGCTCGATGGGGATGTCCTCATCCATGCCAAGCTTGCCGAGGATCGGCGATATCCTTTCGGAACCGAAGAGGCGCATGATCTCGTCTTCCAGTGATACGTAGAAGCGTGACGACCCGGGATCACCCTGCCTGCCGGCCCTGCCGCGCAGCTGGTTGTCGATGCGCCGCGATTCGTGCCGCTCCGTGCCAAGGATGTGCAGCCCGCCAAGTCTGATGACCTCTTCCTTGTCGCCCGCACATATCTCTTGGCCTTTTCGAGCGCTTTTTCGTATTCCTCCGAGTCTTTTTCGCCCTTTGTCATGGAGAGGGCGAGAAAGACGGGGTTGCCGCCGAGGAGGATATCGGTGCCGCGGCCGGCCATGTTCGTGGAGATCGTGACCGCCTTTGAACGGCCCGCCTGTGCGACCACCTCGGCCTCGCTCTCATGGTTCTTCGCGTTGAGGACGTGGTGCGGGACGCCCTTTCGCTTTAGCATCTCCGAGAGCCGCTCCGACTTCTCGATAGACAGCGTGCCCACAAGGACGGGTTTCCCGACCCGGTAAAGCTCCTCGATCTCTTTCACAACGGCCCGGAACTTTTCTTTTTCCGTCCTGTAGACGACATCGGGGTAATTTGTCCTGATAAGGTCCCTGTTGGTCGGTGTGACGATGACGTCGAGGTTGTAGATCTTTTTGAACTCAACCGCCTCCGTATCGGCGGTACCCGTCATACCGGCAAGTTTCTTGTACATTCTGAAATAGTTCTGGAAGGTGACCGTGGCAAGGGTCTGGTTCTCCCGCTCGATCTTGACGTTCTCCTTGGCCTCCAGGGCCTGGTGGAGCCCCTCGCTGTATCGCCTGCCGGGCATGAGCCTGCCGGTGAACTCGTCGACGATGACGACCTGCCCGTCCTTGACGATGTAATCCACGTCCCTGGCGAAAAGCTTGTGCGCCTTGAGGGCCTGGTTGATGTGATGGAGAAAATCGACGTAATTCGGATCGTAGAGGTTTTCGATGCCAAGGACCTTCTCGAGTCTTGCCACGCCCTCTTCGGTCAGGTACGCGCTCCTGGCCTTCTCATCTATCTTGAAGTCCTGGTCGTGCTTCAGCTGGGGTATAAGCTTGTTGATCTTGTAATACTTGTCCGTCGATTCTTCGGCCGGGCCCGAGATGATGAGCGGCGTTCTCGCCTCGTCGACAAGGATGCTGTCCACTTCGTCGACGATGGCGTAATTGAACTCGCGCTGAACACAGTCCTCGATCTCGTAATGCATGTTGTCCCGGAGGTAGTCGAAGCCGAATTCGTTGTTGGTCCCGTATGTTACGTCGCAGGCGTAAGCGTGCCTGCGGGATACGTCGTCGAGATCATTGACGATGACACCGACGGAAAGGCCGAGGAATTTATAGACCGGGCCCATCCATTCGGCGTCCCTTTTCGCCAGGTAATCGTTGACGGTAACGACGTGGACACCGAGGCCGGACAAGGCGTTGAGGTATACCGGCAAAGTCGCGACAAGGGTCTTTCCCTCTCCTGTCGCCATTTCAGCGATCCTGCCTTCATGGAGGACGATCCCGCCGATGAGCTGGACATCGAAATGGCGCATGCCGACGGTCCGCGAGGCGGTCTCCCGCACAACGGCAAAGGCCTCCGGCAGAATTGAATCGAGGTCTTCCCCGTTCGCCAGCCTTTCCTTGAAATGGGGGGTCATTGCCTTGAGCGCGTCGTCGCTCAGGCCCTTCATCTTCTCTTCGAATTCGTTGGCAAGTTCAATGAGGGGCTGAATGCGCTTGAGCTCCCGCTCGTTCTTCGTACCGACAATTTTTTTGATTAAATTTCCGATCATGGTTTAAAAGCATCCGGCCGAAAAAGCGCATCTGCCCACGGGCGCCTTGAACGAAAGGCCGACCAGTGCTGGGGCGCTTTTTGCCGCCAATGTCTTATTCCCTCAGCGTCGCTATGATCCGCTCCGGGTGCAGAAGGATGCTTAAGGCATCGTTTACGTCCTTGACAAAGAAATCAGCCTCCCTGAGGACATCCTTGGCACAGCCCTCTTCTCCTATGACACCGATACCGAGCGATGCCTCCTTGAGCATGAGAACATCGTTTGAACCGTTACCGATCGCAACTATCTTCTCGGGCCCCAGTTCTCTAATGATCTTTGCCTTTTCCTGAGAACTCGATTCCTTGCCGACCTTGATGATGGTGAAACCGGCGGCGTTCATTTCACTGTCGATGTTTCCATATGTGTCTGATGTGATGATAAAAACCTTAATATAACGGGATACCCTTTCGAGCATCTCCTTTACGTTCTCTTTCATTTTCCCGTCTAACGCGCAGGTCCCGTTGTAATCTATGACCAAATATTCGATATTTAGATCGCCCCATCCGGGAACAGGAACTTCATACATGGCAGCCTCCTTTTATTCACTAGCACTCCATTGTAACATATATTGATTCATTTAGAACTATTAATTTTACGTCTTTAAGGGATATTCTTCACTGGTTTTCTCTTGATTTTTTGTGGTCTACGGTTTAAAAGCAGAGGGTCATAAATCATACCAGGAGGAGACGGGATCGATGAATGAAGGTAAAAAGTGGAAGGTTGAATGCGTGATATATGACTGCGACGGGGTGCTCTTCGACTCTTATGACGCGAACAGCCGTCTCTACAACCACATCGCTCAATCAATGGGCAGGGCCGCACTCGGTCATGACGAGCTTCACTTCTGTCATACCCATACGGTCTATGAATCTCTCGCCCATCTCTTCCGGGATGACGGGCAACGCGAACAACAGGCCCTTGATTTCCTGAAGAACCGTATCGATTTCAAGGATTATATCGTTTACCTCAAGATGGAGCCGCACCTGACGGACACCCTCGGGCGACTCAGATCGAAAGGCATACCCCTT
Organism: uncultured delta proteobacterium; assembly: GCA_963816115.1. Taxonomy (GTDB): domain Bacteria; phylum Desulfobacterota; class Syntrophorhabdia; order Syntrophorhabdales; family Syntrophorhabdaceae; genus Delta-02. The sequence continues at coordinate 11,637 of CAWFIZ010000006.1, forward strand.
GCGATAAGCACCAACAGAACGACGTCGATGAGGCACATCATGGAGCGCTACAGCCTCTGGCCATATTTCGATGTGGTGGTCACGGCCCTTCATGCGGTGAACCCCGACGAACCTGCACCCGCGGGCAGGATGCTGCAGGCAAAACCCAAACCCGACCCGGAAACGGTAAGGAAGATAATCGAAACACTAAATGTGAGACAGGAAGGGACCCTCTATGTGGGCGATTCGGAGATCGACATGGGCACGGCGAGATCATCGGGGGTCAAGTTCATCGCTTACAAGAACAACAGCCTCGAAGCAGACGGATCTATTGACGACCACCTTGATCTGCTTGATTTTCTCGCGAATGGATGACATCCTCCGAAGGCGACTTCTTAAAGTGCAGGATCAGCGTATAGACCGGGCCCGATAAGGCGTAGGCCGAGGTTCCTACAAATAGCGTCAGGTACGGTTCCGTCAGTACGATGACGAGGAGGAGTATGATACCAACGGTGGACATGAAGGGCCTGGCCTTCAGGAACCCCATCTCCTTGAGGCTGATGTAGCGGAACTTGCTCACCATGAGTATTGCGAGGCAGTATATCACGATGGGCATGATAACCGTCTTCAGGCCGCCTTTGTAACCGATCCATGAATAGAAGAGCACAATTCCGGCAATGGTGGCAGCGGCAGCCGGTATAGGAAGGCCGAGGAAATGTTTTTTCTGCGCCGTGTCGACCTGGATGTTGAAACGGGCAAGCCTTAAGGCCCCGCACGCAACGTAAAGGAACGCGGCAAGCCAGCCGAATTTACCGTAACCCTTGAGCGCCCAGGTGTAGGCAAGCACTGCGGGTGCCACACCGAAGGCGATAACGTCGGAAAGCGAATCGTATTCAAGACCGAAACGGCTGCTGGAATGGGTCATCCGTGCCACCCGTCCGTCAAGCATGTCGAAGATGGCGGAGATGAAGATGGCTATAGCGGCGTAGGTAAAACGCCTGTCCATGGCGGCAACGATGGCATAGAAACCCGATAAAAGACTGATGGAAGTGAGGAAGTTGGGAAGAAGATATATCCCTTTGATCCTTTTGTCCTTCTTTTTCTTCATGTATCTCATTGGGCCCCCCTATTCCGTGCCACGACCGTGACACCGGCCTTCACCTTTTCACGTAATTGTACCATAGGTTCATAATATTTGGGAAAATAAATGTCCACGCGGGAGCCGAAAGCAATGATACCAACCGGTTCACCGCGTTCCACGCGTTCATCGGTCTTTACGTAGGGAACGATACGGCGGGCCAGAAATCCCGCTATTTGAACGATAAGCACCCGCTCGTTCTCATCCTCAAAGAGAATGAAGTTCTTTTCGTTCCCCTGGTCGATGTTTTCTTTGAAGGCCAGGGCGAACTTGCCGGCCCTGTGCACCATGGATATGACGCGCCCCGCACAGGGTGCCCGGTTCACATGGACGTCCGCGGGGGACATGAATATGGCGACCCGCGTGACAGGCCCACCCATGAACTCCTCTTCAATGACCTCGCTGATGTCGATCACCGTACCGTCAGCAGGTGAGACGAGGTCACCCGGCTGTGCGTTCGCGCTCCGCCGGGGATTTCTGAAAAAGAAGATACAGAAGAGTGCGAAACAGAGAACGAGCGCGGAAAGGATGAAGAACCGGCCGACCAGGAGGACAATAACTAAAACAAGGGAGGGGACAATGAGCCTGAGCCCCTCCCTTGCGATAAAGAACATTTTCAATCCTTTCTCCCGATCCAGCCCATCATGGAACGAAGTTTCTTGCCAACCTTCTCGATGAGGTGTTCTCCGTCGATGCGCTTCAACGCGCTGTAGACGGGCCTTCCGGCCATGTTTTCCAGTATCCATTCACGGGCGAACTCACCGGACTGTATCTCGTCAAGGATGACCCGCATCTCTTCACGGGTCTCTTCGGTGATGATCCTTCTGCCCCTGGTGATGTCACCGTATTCTGCCGTGTCGCTGATGGAGTACCGCATGTTGGAGATGCCGCCTTCGTACATGAGGTCAACGATGAGCTTCAGTTCATGGAGACATTCGAAATAGGCGATCTCCGGCTGGTAACCTGCCTCGACAAGGGTGTCGAAACCGGCACGAACGAGTTCCGAAGCGCCGCCGCACAGGACGGCCTGTTCGCCGAACAGGTCTGTTTCCGTCTCTTCTTCGAAGGTTGTTTCGATGACGCCCGCGCGGGTTGCGCCGATGCCCTTCGCGTAGGCCAGGGCGGTCTGCTTCGCCTTTTTCGTGTGATCCTGGTAAATGGCAATGAGTGACGGCACGCCGGCACCACGTTCGAATTCCCTTCTTACAAGGTGTCCCGGGCCCTTTGGCGCGATCATGACAACATCGATATCCGGCGACGGGACGATCTGGTTGTAATGGATGTTGAAACCATGGGAGAAGACAAGGGTCTTACCCTTTTTGAGGTTGTCCTTGATCTCCTTTTTGTAAAGTTCAGCCTGCAGATTGTCCTGGGCGAGTATCTGTATAACGTCGGCCTCTTTGGCTGCTTTCGCGGCGCTGACCGGTTTAAAACCATGCTTCACGGCCAGCTTGTAGTTCGCCGTTCCTTCAAGTTCGGCCACGATAACATCGACACCGCTTTCCCGAAGGTTCTGTGCCTGGGCGTGTCCCTGGCTCCCGTAGCCGATAATGGCGACTTTCTTTCCCTTCAGCACCTTGAGGTCCGCGTCGCGGTCGTAGTAGATCTTAGCCATCTTATTCTCCTCCTTTATGTTCTGTTTCCTTCATTTTTATCGTTCTTTCCCCTCGCGCCATCGCAATCGGGCCGGTCCGTACGAGTTCCTTAATGCCGATGCGGCTTGATGAGGTTGAAAAAGGCCTTAAGCTTGTCTTCATCCCCGGTGATCATGATCGTGTATGATTTTGAGGACACATCGATGATCTTTCCCCTGAATATTTCCACCATTCTGAGGATCTCTTCCCGTGTTTTCTCGTCGGCGTGTGACCTTGACAAGGACCATTTCTCGCGAAACATAGTCCAATCTCCTGAAAATCAACGACCTTTATGACGTTTATCAGCTTGTTGAGCTGTTTGAGGATCTGTTCGAGTATGGCATCGTTTCCGGTTGTCACGATGGTCATGTTGGAAATGGTCGGATCAAGGCTCTCGGCGACACACAGGCTTTCAATGTTGAAGCCTCTGCCGCTGAAGAGGCCCGCGATCCGCGCGAGGACTCCGAACTCATTCTCAACAAGCAGTGATATTGTATGTCTCAATCATTTCCTCCTAAAACGAAGCAGCATCTCTTTCAGGGACGCGCCGGCCGGTACCATGGGATAGACGCATTCCTCGGGATTTACGATGACGTCGATAAAGGTCGGCTTATTGTTACTGAAGGCTTCCTTCAAGGTCTTTGTCGACATCTTTTTCCGCTTCGAGCCTGTAGCCCCACGGCACCATATGCTTCTGCCACTTTTACGAAATCAGGCGAGTGAAGTTGTGTCCAGGTGTATCTCTTTTCGTAAAAGAGCTCCTGCCATTGCCGGACCATGCCAAGAAAACCGTTGTTGAGGATGACTACCTTGACGGGCAGGTTATACTGAACAGCCGTTGCCAGTTCCTGAATGTTCATCTGGATGCTTCCGTCGCCGGCTATGTCGATAACGAGGGATTTCGGAAAAGCCACCTGTGCACCTATAGCTGCAGGGAACCCGAAACCCATGGTGCCCAGACCGCCGGAAGTCAGCATTGTTCTCGGCTTGAGAAATTTGAAGAACTGGGCTGTCCACATCTGGTTCTGTCCCACTTCTGTGGTGATGATCGCCTTGCCTTTTGTAAGTTCAAATATACGTTCAATCACGTATTGCGGTTTCAGGGTGCTGTTTTTCTGATACGTGAGGGGATAATCCTTTTTCCATTTGTTTATTTTGTCAATCCATTCGGCCACAGTTTTGTGTTGTTGTTTAAACGTTTCTTTTTCTTCTTCAGCGATGTTCAAGCATCTTCGCGAGGACATTCTTTGTGTCTCCCACGATTGGTATGTCGACCTTGATATTTTTGCTTATTGATGTGGGGTCTATATCGACATGGATGATTTTCGCGTGGGGCGCGAATTCGTCTGTTTTGCCCGTGGCTCTGTCATCAAAGCGGGCGCCCATGGCAATGATGAGGTCTGATTCCGTAATAGCCATGTTGGCGGCATAGGTGCCGTGCATGCCGAGCATGCCGAGAAAAAGCGGATGATTGCCGGGGATGCCGCCGAGCCCCATAAGGGTATTTGTAACGGGGATTGAAAGCTTTTCCGCAAACCGAAGAAGTTCGCCTGCTGCCCGGAAGAGATGATCCCGCCACCGGTATAGAGCACGGGCCGTTTTGAATTCGCAATAAGCCGCATGGCTTTTTTGATCTGCCCGAGATGACCCGTGTACGTCGGCTGATAGCTCCGGATATGTGACCTTATCAGGATATTTGAATTCAGCCATGCTTGCCGATGACACGTCTTTCGGTATATCGACGAGGACAGGCCCGGGACGTCCCGATCTGGCGATATGGAAAGCCTCTTTAATGATCCGGGCGAGGTCTTTCGACGTCCTTGACGAGATAGCTGTGTTTCGTGCAGGGCCTTGTTATGCCGACGATATCAGCTTCCTGAAAGGCATCGTTGCCGATGAGCGCACGTGTTTACCTGACAGGAGAAGATGACAAGGGGGATAGAATCCATGTATGCCGTTGCTATGCCTGTTACCGTATTTGTCGCGCCCGGGACCCGATGTTACAAGCGATACGCCGACTTTTCCCGATGCGCGGGCATATCCGTCCGCCGCGTGGACTGCCGCCTGTTCGTGGCGGACAACGATCTGCTGCAGATCGGCGTATGGTGAGGGCATCGGTGATATTGAGTGTTGCGCCGCCGGGGTAACAGAATATTGTTTCGACCCCTTCCGCTTTCAATGATTCGATGAAGTATCTGTGCGCCTGTTTTTTTCAATCTTTCTCCTTTACCTTGGAGACTTGGCCGGATTATCCATAGTGTCTTTTAATAAAGTTTTTTCTTTTTCAGAACCCTGATTTCAAGCTCTTCTCTCAGCGGTGAGATAGGATTTTTTCAATAACATCTGTAAACGTCTGTCCAGCAACGCATGCTGGCTTTTTGCACTGCTTGTAGATTTCTTCTTTACTTTCAGTATTTTCCATCTGACAATTGAACGATATGGTATAAAAAATATTGAAAAATGTCAAATATTAGCATTAAAAGTTCCTGTATTTTTACCACTTTTTGGATTTTTGCGAATATAATGAGAACGAAACTGGTCATCCTTATCATTCTTGCGGGTATACTTTTCTTCTTTAACCTGGGGACAACCTCGCTGTGGGACCCCGATGAGCCGAGGCAGGCGATCATGGCGCGGGAGATGGCCGAGCGCGGGGACTACGTCCACCCTTACCTCAACGGCGTACCATACCTCGAAAAACCTCCTTTTTATTCCTGGATGATCATCGTGGCGGCCAGGATGTCGGGGACGCTCAACGAGTTCGCCTCGCGGGCACCGTCGGCCCTGGCCGCGCTGCTCCTTGTCGTTATGACCTTTCTTTTGGGGAGCAGGCTCGGTGACGAGCGGGCCGGTTTCTTGTCGGGACTGGTCCTTATGACCAATTACCAGTTCCTTTCGAACGCGCGCGAATCAGTCATGGACATGACATTCGCATTCTTTATCGGTCTTACGGTCTACCTGGCCTTTGTTTCCCTCGAAAAGGACAGGAGGCTTTCTTTTGTCCTGTCCTTTATCCCCGGGGCTTTCGCGATCCTAACAAAAGGGCCGGCGGGACTCGTCATACCTGCGGGTATCATCTTTTTCCTCCTTCTTTTCCGGAAGGCCGTGAAACGTTACTTCGTTCCCCTGGCCCTTGGCTGCGTCCTTGCCACTGCCATCGCCTCGGTGTGGTTCCTCCTTGCCGGTGAGAGCTACATCAGGGAGTTCGTCCTCCACCAGAACCTGACCCGCTACACCAACGCATTGATCACTTTGAATCACCCTTGTACTATTTCCATAAGCTTTTTTTCAATTTTATGCCCTGGAGCATCTTCCTTCCTTTCGCCCTGTGGGGGGCCTGCAGGAAAAGATACCTGCTGCCGCTTCTCTGGTTCGGCCTGACCTTCCTTTTCTTCGAACTTTCCCAGAGCAAACGGGCGATCTATCTTTTGTCCGCTTACCCGGCCCTGGCGCTTCTTACGGGGCTTTTTATGCGGGACAGCTGGGAGGCCCTTGTTGAAAAGGGGTGGACAAACCTTCTCCTGAAGATATTCGGCGTTCTGCTCATCATCCTGCCCGTTGCGGCCGTTGTTGCCATCAATGTGCTTCCCCCGGAGGACGTGGCCGTCTTCAGGAACGGCCCGCGGTCGCTTTATGTCTATCTTGCCTTACTATTTCTGGCAGGCACCGGTTTTCTCGTCATGCTTTTCAAAAAGAATAAGGACCTTGCCCTGTCCTGTTTCATGTTCTTTCTCGTCTTCACCGGTTTCTTTTACAGCGCCTATTACATGCCCCTTGTGGACCGGACATCCAAATCCCTGACGCTCATAACAGACCCCCTGGGGAACACAAGAGAACGAAGAAGATATACACCTTCGGTTTTAATTCCGCCGGGATCATATTCTATGTCGGCAAACCGGTCACTAAGTTGCTCGATATTAAGGAGATAAAAGAAAACAAACATGATATACTGCTTATCGTCGAAGATAAACCGGCAATACATTTGAGGGAAATACTGGAGAAGTCCTTTCAGCCCATGAAGAGGGTAAAGTACGAAAGGGAATATTACACATTTTATGTGAGGAAAAATGGATGACAAACCTTATGTATCTGTCTTGTGCCGGTTCTCAACGAAGAGGAATCATTACCGGAGCTGCACAAGAGGCTTCAGGACACTCTGAATGGTATCGGAAAACCCTATGAGATCATCTATATCAACGATGGAAGCACGGACACGCACGGAGGTCCTGCTGGAAAGAGTTCCATGCTGATGACAAGAGGGTAAAAGTCATCGAGTTTAACAGAAACTACGGTCAGCACATGGCGCTCTTTTCAGGGTTTGAATTTGCCAAGGGAGAAATCAGTCATCACCATCGATGCCGATCTACAGAACCCTCCCGAGGAAATACCGAAACTTGTCGACAAGGCCGAAGAAGGTTTTGAGGTGGTCGCGACATACAGAAAACAAAGGAAAGATTCTCTGTTCAGAAAGCTCCCTTCCTATATCGTGAACAAGATCACGGCGAAGCTCGTCGGCGTCAAGCTCAGGGATTATGGGTGTATGCTCCGGGCATATCGAAGAAATATTATCGATTACATGAATATGTGCCCTGAGTCGTCAAGTTTTATCCCGGCCCTGGCAAACACCTTCGCGAAGAAGATTACCGAGATCGAAGTTGCCCATGAGGAACGTAAAACAGGTACGACCAAAGTACAGCCTCTTCAAGCTCTGGCGCTTGAACTTTGACCTCATGACCAATTTTTCCCTCTGGCCCATCCAGATGATCAGTACGCTCGGTGTTGCCATAGCGGCACTGGGCCTTCTCTTTGCCGTGTTCCTCTTTGCGGCGTCTTTTGATCGGGCCTGAGGGCGAAGGGGTCTTCACCCTTTTCGGCATCCTCTTCTTCTTCATCGGTATCCAGATACTTGCCCTCGGTATCATCGGCGAGTACATCGGCAGGATTTATCCAGGAAGTGAGGAGAAGACCGCGTTTTATCATCAAGAAGGAACTTATGTGAAGGCCAGTTGTCTTCGGATACCAGGAGATAGGTTATGTCTGCCTCGAAGAACTGCTCGATTTTGGCGTCCAGGTCTCCTGTCTTTTTACCCATGAAGATGATCCCGGTGAAGAGATATGGTTTCAGAGGCCCGCTCACTATAGCGCACAAACACAATATACCTGTCTATACGCCGACCACTTTGAAGGATGATAAATGGATAGACCTTATTAAAGACGCGGCCCCGGATTTTATCTTTTCTTTCTATTACCGTAACATGATCCCGAAAAGGATACTCGATATTCCCCGTGTTGCCGCTCTCAATCTCCACGGATCGCTGCTTCCGAAATTCAGGGGCAGGGCGCCGGCAAACTGGGTGCTTGTAGAAGGGGAAAGCGAGACCGGGGTTACACTCCACGAGATGGTGGAAAAACCCGATGCGGGCGATATTATCGCGCAGAAAAAGATTGAAATAGCCTTCGAAGACGATGTATACACTCTGTACATGAAAATGACCGGCGCGGCGCGACAACTGATGAAGGAAACATTGCCGATGCTTGCTGACGGGAATTTTATCAGGACCCCCCAGACAGGTACATCGTCATATTTTGGCGGGCGGAAACCTGAAGACGGACTTATTGTATGGCAGAAGGACGCTCTTTCCCTCTATAACCTGACACGGGCCGTTACCCATCCGTACCCCGGCGCGTTTACATGGCTCGGCGGGAAAAAGTTATTCATCTGGAAGTCACGTCCCGAGGATGACACTGATAATGATGTACCGGGAAAGATTTTATCATCCCGTCCGCTCAAGGTTGCCACGGGAAAGGGGTCATTGAAGCTTCTCCGCGTGCAATGGGAAGGTCAAGCAGGAAATGGACGGGGAAGAATTTGCATCACTTCATAGCATAGAAAACGAAATATTAGGAGGCGGCATTTGAAGAAGATACTTGTACTTGGTGTCAATGGATTTATAGGAAACAGTCTTGCTGAAAAGGTATTGAAAGATACGGACTGGGAACTCTACGGAATGGACCTGAGAGACGATAAGCTTGATTCCTGCCACGGCCATGAGCGCTTTCATTTTGTTGAAGGTGATATCGCCATCAACAAAGAATGGATCGAGTACCATGTAAAAAAATGTGATGTCGTCATGCCCCTCGTTGCCATAGCAACTCCGGCGACCTACGTGAAGGAACCGCTTCGCGTCTTTCAGCTCGATTTCGAAGAAAATCTGAACGTTGTCCGGCTCTGTGTCAAATACATAAAGAGGCTTATTTTTCCCTCAACCTCGGAAGTCTACGGCATGTGCCCTGACGAAGAATTCAACGAAGACACGAGCCCTCTCATGCTCGGTCCCATCAACAAACAGAGATGGATATACAGCGCGTCAAAACAGCTTCTCGACAGGGTCATCTGGGCCTATGGTTTTCAGCAGGGGCTCAAGTTCACTCTCTTTCGGCCCTTTAACTGGATTGGCCCCAAGCTTGATGAACTGATAACCGATACGGAAAAAGAGGGCAGTTCCCGGGTGGTGACCCAGTTTATCAGCAACCTGCTTCTCGGCGAGCCGATACGCCTTGTTGACGGAGGTATGCAGAAACGGTGTTTTACCTACATCGACGACGGTATCTGCCTGTCTCATGAAGATCATCGAGAATAAAGACGGGAAATGCGACGGCGAGATATTCAATATCGGCAACCCCAATAATGAGGCCACCGTCAAGGAACTTGCGCAAAAGCTGAAGAAGATGTTTATGACACATCCGTCAACGAAGAAGCATTCAAAAAACAGTCAGAGATCATCGAGGTATTTTCAAAGGATTACTATGGCGAAGGATACCAGGACATTGACCGCAGAGTCCCTCCATTGAAAAGGCAAAGAAGCTCTCGGATGGAAGCCGAAGGTCGATCTTGATACGGCGCTGAGAAGACCCTCGATTACTATCTCAATACAAACCTGTGAATGGCACATAAGATCGCGGAGCCTTGCAGAAAACAATTGGTATTCAGTCCATGTGGACACCTATGAAGGTATGAAAAAGGGTGTCCCGGCTCTGCTTGCCCTTTTTCAGAAATACGACATCAAGGCCAGCTTCTTTGTGCCCATGGGAAAAGACCATACGGGCTGGACAGTAAAACGGATTTTCACGAGGAAAGGTTTTTTGAAGAAAACCGGTACGGGCAGGAGTATGGGCAGAGACGGTTAGTCCGAAGACGCTCATGTATGGTCTTCTCCTTCCGGGGCCGCAGATAGCGCGAAAAAACAGGGAGCTTCTCCGGCAGATAACAGGAGAAGGACACGAACTTGGCATTCATGGCCATGACCATGTGTACTGGCATGACTATATCAAGGGTTTTGACCGGAAGAAGCACGGAAGAGGAGGTTGAAAAACTGTTAACGGTCTACAGGGAACTGACCGGTATTGAAGCCCGTTCCTTCGCGGCGCCGGGATGGATGATAAACCCCCATGTATTGAGGTTTTCAGGAGAAAGGTCTTGTCTACAGCAGCGATACGAGGAGGGAGACAGCCCTGTTTTACCCGGAAATGGGCGGTGAGAAGTTCCGGTCCTTCAGATACCGACAACGCTCCCGACGCTCGATGAAGTGATCGGCAGTATAAGCGGAAGAAACCAGCGCTCGTCGAACACTACCTGGGACTTTTCACGGATGGCCTCAATATCCTCACAGTCCACGCCGAGATCGAGGGCAAACATTGGACCGGTTTTCTCGAAGCATTCATAAGAAGACCATTAAGCGCGGTTTTTCCTACAGACGACTCATCGACATTGCCGAAGAATACAAGAACACCGCCGACACTCCACTGCCGTATAGAGTATGGTTTTGTAGAAGGCAGGGCAGGGGAGGTGTGTGTGCACTGCCAGAGTCTGATCGCCCTCTCTAGATCGTAACCAGATTGTATCTAATTTCGTGATGACACAGCCTATGACAGATTATTTTTTGTGCTATATAGGCTATTATGAATAAAAAATAAAAAGGAGGGTTATTATGGGAAACAGCGTCTACAAAATCATTGAAATTGTCGGTACAAGTCACCAAATCATGGGAGGATGCGGCAAAGACCGCCTTGGAGACTGCCGCGAAATCACTGGAGGATATCAGAGTGGCTGAAGTCGTGAAGCAGGATGTAACGCTTGAGAACGGTAAAGTGAGCTCTTATCGGGTAAGACTCAATATTTCTTTTAAGTTCCATCGGGGAAATAACACAGTACAGCTATGTGATACCCGATTGGTATCAGGTCAAAAGTAAGAAGTAAAAAAAGAGGGGACTTTCGGTCCCCTCAATTTTTTAAACAGTTTTTTCTTAATACATTCCGTCCATTCCGCCCATTCCGCCCGGAGGCATCATAGGCATCTGGCGCGCCTGAAGCCTTCGGCTTCTCGGCAATCATGCAATCGGTTGTCAGAAGCAGTGAAGCGACGGATGCGGCGTTCTGCAGTGCCGTTCTTGCCACCTTTGTCGGGTCGATGATACCTGCTTTTGTCATGTCATCGACATACTCTTCTTTGCCGGCGTCAAAACCGAAGTTGCCTTTTCCGTTTTTGACTTTTTCAATGATGATCGAGCCGTCGTGACCGGCATTCGTCGCGATCCAGCGAAGCGGATCTTCGAGGGCTTTCTTGACGATGTTGACGCCAAACTGCTGTCCGCCGTCAAGTTTCAGGGCGTCAAGCTTGGGGATACATCTGATGAATGCCACGCCGCCGCCAGGGATGATACCTTCTTCGACAGCTGCTTTTGTTGCGTTCAGTGCGTCTTCAACGCGGGCTTTCTTCTCTTTCATTTCTGACTCAGTTGCCGCTCCGACGTTAATAACAGCAACGCCGCCAACAAGTTTCGCCAGTCTTTCCTGAAGTTTTTCCCTGTCGTAATCGGAGGTTGTTTCTTCAATCTGTGCCCTGATCTGTTTCACCCGGGCTTCGATCTCTTTTTTGTTGCCTGCACCGTCGACGATGGTTGTGTTGTCTTTGTCGATGGTGATTCTCTTGGCAGAACCAAGGTCTTTCACAGTGATTGCTTCCAGCTTGATGCCCAGTTCTTCGGAGATCATCTGACCGCCGGTGAGAATGGCGATATCTTCAAGCATTGCTTTTCTTCTGTCGCCAAAACCAGGGGCTTTGACAGCGGCAATTTTCAGGGTGCCTCTCAGTTTGTTCACGACGAGTGTCGCAAGGGCTTCACCTTCAACATCCTCTGAGATGATGAGGAGTGTCCTGCCCATCTTCGCTACCTGCTCAAGAATGGGGAGAAGATCTTTCATATTGCTGATCTTTTTCTCGTTGATGAGAATGAGTGGTTCCTCAAGCTCGGCTTCCATCTTTTCCGGGTTGGTTACAAAATAGGGAGAGAGATATCCTTTGTCAAACTGCATACCTTCGACGATATCCAGATGTGTTTCCATGCTCTTTGCTTCTTCAACGGTGATGACGCCTTCTTTGCCGACTTTGGCCATTGCGTCGGCAATGATGTTGCCGATGGTTTCGTCGTTATTGGCGGAAATTGTTCCAACCTGGGCGATCTCTTTCTGGTCTTTTGTCGGTTTGGAAAGTTTCTTCAGTTCTTCAATGATTATTTCAACGGCCTTGTCGATGCCTCTTTTGAGTTCCATGGGGTTATGACCGGCTGCGACAAGCTTTGCGCCTTCTCTGTAGATGGACTGCGCAAGGACTGTTGCTGTCGTTGTTCCGTCGCCTGCAACGTCGCTTGTCTTGCTGGCAACTTCTTTTATTAACTGAGCGCCCATATTTTCGAACTTATCTTCCAGTTCAATCTCTTTCGCAACGGTAACGCCGTCTTTTGTAACGGTGGGAGACCCGAAAGATTTGTCCAGAATGACATTCCGTCCTCTCGGTCCAAGGGTCACTCTCACCGCGTCTGCAAGGGTGTTGACGCCTTTGAGAAGCGATTCCCGTGCGCTCTGATCGTATCTTATTTCTTTTGCCATTATAATTTCCTCCTTCCTTTAATCTACTATGATGCCGAGAACATCGTCTTCTCTGAGAATGAGATGTTCTTCGCCGTCGATTTTGATCTCGGTGCCGGAATACTTGCCGAAGAGTATCTTGTCGCCAGCCTTAACGCTCAGTTTGAGCTTCGTGCCGTTTTCGAGCACTTTGCCGTCGCCTACAGCTATTACTTTGCCTTCCTGTGGTTTTTCTTTGGCGGCGTCGGGGATGATGATGCCTCCCTTGGTCTTTTCTTCCTCCTCGAGTCTCTTAACAAGGATTCTGTCTTGCAATGGTTTTACCTTCATTGTATCACGCTCCTTTCGTAAAATTTATTTATTAGCAATAACGAAACTGTGTTGCTAAATATAATATAAGGATGTTAATGGCTTTTTGTCAATACCGGTTGTTAAATTTTTAACAATAAATTCATTCCTTCCTTATACCACTTCGAAAAATGTTCGTTTTCATGTTTATTGGTTTTAGGGTCGGATTTTATTGCGGAAAAGATGTCATTTTTTGTCAATGATGATATCAAATTCCCTTTCCGCCTGTGCAGCGAGCCTCTCCACCATTGTGCGGAGGATGCTGTCTGTGTCGCCTTGCAACGCCATAGTTCCCACCATTTATCATAGGTATCTCTGACTTTCTTTTTACTCTCATCGTAATAGCTCGCGAGGGATGGGAGCCATTCGTCAAGGCGTTTTTTTGATTCCAGAAAGATGTCTTCAACGAAAGGATAGCGCTCTATGGTATCGATCTCGACCCGTATCTTTTTTATGAAACCCTCAATAACGTCCTCTCCGCCGTGTTTTTTTGTGTAAACCTTTGTTTTGAGGGAATTCCAGACCTCGATGACGGGATATGATTTCCATATTTTCTTCGGAGTAGTTTATTGTTTCAATGTTTTCTATAACATGTTTTCTGGTGCTCGGGACCCCGTACATGAGCAGACCCAGCAGGTCCGATACGATATGGTAGAGGAGAGACCTGTTCTTCGGGCGCTCTGTGCCGGAAACATAAAACAGATAAATTCGTTCAGTTCCAGGGCTTCCACAAGATGGTCCTTTTTCGGTTTGTTATGCATGTATTTCATGGCGTCGATTGCAAGGGTCATAGTCGCCATGGACCTGAGTTCGTCCTTGTCCTTGATAAGTTCCCAAACGTCGAGAATATGCCTGCGGGGAAGCACTAAAGACCTTCCTTTCTCAGCTCCTCAAGGAGGGTTTTTTGTTTATCCGTAAGCTTTTTAGGAATGTCGATGATAACCTCCACATACTGGTCGCCGCCCTGATCGGGGACCCCGAGACCCTTTAGGCGGACCCTGGAATGGCTTTTTACCCCGGGCGGAATGGTTACCCTTTTGGGACCGTCAATGGACGGGACCTCGACAACGGTCCCAAGAAGGGCGTCGGTGAGCTTTACGTCCTTCGTTACATAGAGGTCGTTGCCGGTACGTTTGAAAACGGGGTGTTCTCCCACTTTCATGGTGATGTAAAGGTCTCCGCGTTCCCCTCTGGGGCCCTGGTTCCCTTTTCCCTTGAGCCTCAACTTTTTGCCGGTGGCGATACCCTTTGGTATTTTGACGTTTACCTCTTCAGTTCCGGAATGGGTCGCCAAAGATATTCTTTTTTCTGCGCCATGTATTGAATCCATGAAGGGTATCTCCAGTTCGTAATGGAGATCGAGATCATGGGGGGCCGCAGCGCCCTGCTGCTGCCTGGTGATATAGTCACCGAAATCCCAGCTTTGCTGCCTGCCCGGCCTTCCTGCCCGCCCGGACTGCCCGGTCTGTCTTCCGAAGATCATGCTGAAGATGTCGCCGCCGCCGAAGCCCAGGTCCTTAAAGAGGTCTCCCACGTTGAACCCCTTGAAGATGTCCTCTTCGGAGTAGCGCTGCTGAAAGCCTCCCATCCCGAATGCGTCGAACTGTTTGCGTTTCTCCGGGTTGCTGAGGACCGCATAGGCCTCGTTGATGAGCTTGAACTTCTCTTCGGCTTCCTTGTTGCCGGGGTTGCTGTCGGGGTGGTATTTCAGCGCAAGCTTCCGGTACGCTTTTTTCAGCTCTTCTTCCGAGGCTGTTTTTGATACGCCAAGAAGATCGTAATAATCCTGTTTTGCTGCCATATTATTCATCACCTCAATTGTGCAATGTATGTCCCGATGCCGAGCTTAAGTTCCTCGGATACGGCGGGACACTTGATCTTCATTATATACGTCACCGGCCGCTGCCCGTCAAATTCTGAAATGGTCTCGTAGTTGCCCATACCCTTGGCAATGACCGGCCCGCGACCCTTCCAGAGCCTTTCGATCTCTCCGGAGATGTCCTCTCCGGCGAGGCCTACCCCGGCCCCTGCCGTGGATATGATGTCGGGGTGCATCCCTGTCAGGTCAAATTTGTGCACATCTTCCATTGACAGGTCATTTTGCACCGGATGTCCTTTGACCGCGTAATAAACCCTCTTACCCTTCTTCTCGAGATGTTTTACAAGGGGAATATCAAATACGAAATCCCCCATGTTATCGCCCAAAAAAAGTACCTCGTTTCCCTTATTATAAATCTCCTCTTCAATTTTATCCACATTGCCGGAGAAGAAAAAGTGTTCCTCTTCCTGAGAGGCGTTAATAAAATGGTCCTTTGCGTTACCCAGGGCACTTAAGCGGATAAGGCCCTCAAGCGATGTGCCGAATTTGTTCCCGAGCCTTTTCACGGTGTCCATGGCCTCTCTGAATTCCTGGTATTTGGCAGTGGTGTATGGATCCCAGACGCCCGAACCCTTCCTGATATGACGTAGAAGCAGGTTTGCGATGGACGGCGGCGTGGCGCTTTCCGAAAGCAGTCCGTCGAGAAGCTCAAATGAAGAATCTAAAAGCTTTTTGCTGCCCCCCGAGAGGGTGATCGTTCTTTCGATGAGTCCCCGAAGGCATGGACGACAACATTCTCTCACTTTCATAATATGTTCAATAGGATATAATCAAATGACATGCATTGCAATGTCAAAGGGCGGCCGGGCCCGTGAATAATTCTATTTTTTTTTGCCTCTTTTGCTATAATAGACCTGAGGGCTTAGCCGATGAAGACACCGGGCCTAAAACCGTAAATGACGAAAGAGGCTGAATACGGCAAGCAATAGAGTTTACCAACAGACTGTTAATGGATAACGATGTCCCAGAAACAACGGATCAGTGCCTACGTCGACTACCATATCCTTGATCTGCTCGCGAAGAGCCGGGCCGATGATGAGCGGCTCGTGGCCGACTGGAATGCGGTCAGGGCGATCTGGAAACGTTATAACAAAGACCAGATAAGGCTTGTCACGTCTGTCGAAGAGATCGAGCTCGATTTCGTCATCCACATGAACCGGGGCGGCCTGTGTGTCACCGATACCTTTCAGATAACCGACAATATCGATGACTTTGAACGCTGGGAATTTGCGGACCGTGATGATACCGGCCATTGGCGGGCCATCGTGGACCTCTATGACCAGCTGGAGGTCGTGAACGAACACAGTGACTTCTCTGAGGGGCATGCCCACGAGAAGGGCGGCCCGTCGCGGATGCACGAACATATCGGCTCTGTTCTGCGGGAAGAGGCAACAAAAGAACAGGGGGCAGGGGCAAGTGATGATATGCTCATCCTGAGGGACTGCGCGGCCTTGCTGCACAAGTTCTACGACGGGGTAAAATGGGCGGACATGAAGCACATCGATTACGATCTCAACTGGAGGGTTCTCAAGGAGGCATTGTTAAGGCATGGGCACAGCGCGACCCTGAACGGGCAGCATGCACTGCTAAACAAGAACCTTCTCGGCCTGCTCAACAGGCTTGTGGGCATCAGCAAAAAAAGCTGTCCCAGGCTCCCCATGAAGGAGAGCCACATTGATTTTGTCCTCGACATCGTAACAAAAAAATATTGTCAGGAAAATATCGAGAGGCACATCTGTCACATCTTACGTTCCATAAGGAGCGGCATAGAATATCACCTCACGACGGACGAAAAACTGTTGGAAAGGTTCCTGGCCGGCAGGGAGCGCCTGCGCAGCCTGGCCGGCTGTGAGACGATCTGCCTCGAGGTGATAAGGCCGGCAGAGCTGGAGAAGAGGCTAAAAAGCAGGGATCAGGATTAAGGGCCCAGGGAATATGAAGATGGTTTGAGAGTTTGAGAGTTTGAGAGGCGTTACAGGGAAAGGCAAGATTTTCTTTGCCTTTTTTTTACCTTGAAACTTTGGAACCATGAAACTCTGAAACCTTCTTCACCTAGTTCCACTCTTCCGTCTGCGGCTGCGGAAGCTGGTACGACTTCAGGTTCTCGATGTACTTGTAGAAACCTTCCGGATCGTTCCTGTCCAGTTTTTCGATCTCGGGGAGTATCTTTTTCATAAGTTCTTCGTCGTATACCGCCTCTATGGGATAGTGCACGAACGATGACCGCCTGATGAGGGCATAGGCCTTTTGCTGCTCGGGTTTCAGTGCGAGGAATTTATCAAGTTCGCCCAGCATGTAGGCCTTTTTCTCATCGAGGCGGCCGTCCACCTGCATGAGCAGGTTGAGGCTGAAATCACCGCAGGAAAAATAGCTGTGCATCTCATCGAGGTTTGCAACGAGGGTCCGTATCTCCCCGACGATCTCGGCGTCATTCATTGTAACGAAGCTGCCGTCTTCGACAAGCTTGCGCATCGGCGACATGGGGTGCATGGCGAAGGTGCGGACCCTGATGAAATCGGGCTTGATCTGGTTCAAAAGCCTTGCAGTTTCAATGGCGTTCTCCTCGCTTAATGCCTTGCCGCCCACACCGGGCATGATGTACTCGGAAAGGGACATGCCCGCTTCGACAACCTTTTTGCCGCCCTCCACGATATCCTCCGGTGTGATCCCTTTTTTGATCATCTTCAGGACCTTTGCGGAGCCGCTCTCCAGGCCCACGTGGATCCTCGTGAGCCCTGCTTTTTGCAGCTGGCGCAACTCTTCCACGGTTTTACGTTTCAATGTTGTGGCCCGGGCGTAGGTGGTGATGCGCTCAAGGCCGGGAAATTTTTCTTTTGTATAATTGATGATCTCAAGGACGTCCTGCGTCTTGAGGACAAGACTGTCCGCGTCCTGCAGGAAGGCCGACCTGATCATGTTCCTGTAGCTCTCGTATTCTTTCGCCATGCTGTCGATGTCTTTTTTTACCTCTTCAACGCTGCGGCGCGAGAACTTGACCCCCTTATAGGCGGGGCAAAAGATGCACTGGTTCCAGGGACAGTTCCTGGTCACTCTTATAAGAAGGCTCTGGGCCTCGCTGGGCGGTCTGATGACCCCTTGTTCGTACATATGCGGCTCCTTGTATTATTTATGCCGGCCTCTCAGGGGACCCTGATACCGACGGTCGCCATGTATATGACCGTTTCTTCGGTACCGTCAAAGTCCAGTATGTGGTTCACGTCATCGTCGTAGAATGCACCGATGGCGCATACACCCAGTCCGAGCGCCTCTCCGGCAAGATAGAGGTTCTGGGCTATATGGCCGGCGTCGAGATAGAAATACCGGTATGCCCTCTGGCGATATTTCCAGCTTCCCCTGGCAATGACGGCTGACCATATGAAGGTCACCTGTGCACCGAGGATGACGGTCTGTTGAAGGGCCGCCTCCGTGAGCTCCGTGGAGAAGTCACCCTTTTTCAGAAGCTCCAGGTCATAATCGCCGGGCCTGAAGTGATAGATACCCGCCTCGAGGCCTTCGACGGCACGGATACAGAGATAGGTCTCGACTGGATATAATCCGCCCGCAGATGGCGCGGTCCTGAAAAAGGTGTCCCCGAACTGTGCCGTCAACCCCTGGGTTGCCCAGATAAGCGCCGAAAGGTCGTTGAGCTTGAGCGGCTTGTTAACGGTATATTCCCTGCGCGACCTCCTCCTCAGGAGCAGCTTCCAGAGATTCTTTTCGCCCCCTGGTTTTGGTTCCGGCAGAGAGATCCTGGCGATAGGGTTCGGGTATTCCTTGAATGTCTCGGGGATGGCCCCAAGGTTGAACATGTAATTGGCGAGCGATGCGGGCGTATACTTGGTCTCGTTCTGAAATACGGTCCCTATTTCCGGTGTCTCCTTCTCCTTTTTGGTCACGTGGCACCTTTTTTATTTTTTTTATTTACCTTTTAATATGCTCCATACGCTCCGATAAGTCAATGATGATGAGGCAGGGGTCAGGATTAAGGGCTCAGGGGTCAGAGGAAAGAAGGAATGGCTCAGGGCTTAGGGTCCAGAATTAGGGATATAAGGTTCAGAAATAATCAAAGACAAGAGATCGGGTTCTTTTGCCTTTTAGTTTTTCTCTAAACCCTGACCCCTGAGCCCTTACCCCTGCTTTTTTCTCACTTTTCTATTTTTTTGAGCTCCTGGCCCCTGTCCGGCTTGAGGTCCGCCTTATTGAAGGCATCATCCTCGGGCAGGATAAGGAACAGTTCCCGCGTGTCATCGATCTCCATTGTTGCGGAATCGACGACAAGATCGAGGATATGGCCGCCTTGCTTCCTGTCTGCGGTGAGGAAATGGAGGTGATAGCCCGGAACGTTGATGCCTTTTGCGTAGGACGGGCACCACAGCCCGATGATCGTCCCGCTGACATCGGAAAGATCGAAAACTGACTGTGCCTTGACCACCTCCGACAAAGACCTGTAGGGCCTGGTCTGGGCCGGAACGCTTCTCAGCTTCATCCTGCTGAACGTGCCGGTGACCTTGATGGCGTAGAAAATATTCGGTGTCGGGAACGCCTTGTCTGCTTCTCCTGTGAACCTTCCGAAGGTGAGGCCTTTTTCAAGGGGGACCGTCCTGTCGGCTTTGAAAAAGGTAACAGCAGCGAAGGGGGTCCTGGTTTCGGGGCCGGGTTTGAGGACGGCACCCGTGGCCGTCACCTGGTAGAACACACCGTCAAGAAGGAGCATCTCGCCGTCGAGGGTGTTGAAAGTCCCAAGCCCGAAATCACCTTTTTTCTTAAGTTCCCCAAGGGTCATTTCGCCGTCGTATATGCCCGTCATCAGGGCGTCGATCGTCGATACCTGTGTCAGGGTGTCTTCGCCGGCAAGGCACATGCCCGTCGCCAATACCCAGCATGCAACGGCAATCACAAAAAAACGTTTCATCATATCCCGCCTGTCGCTTAAGGCGCCAGCTGTACCTGGTCACCGAACTTGTCCTTCAATGCAGCGGCCAGATCGTCGGCCTTTCGCTGTGATTCGAACTCGACCATGAGCTCGCCGCCGTCCCCGACAACAAGACGGCCGAATGGCTTCACCGCCTCTGCCACATCTTCGGGCTCAACCGTCCACCAGCCGCGGGTCCTCTTTAACAGTTCCTCGCCTTTCAGCTTCTGGGGGGTCACGAGGTCTATGGACCGGAACCACGCATCCCAGCCTATCTGCGCCGGGGCCTTCATGACGGGTGCCACCGGGTCGTGATAGATCCTGCACCTGCCGAAGAGACGAAGACGGATCATGAGAGCACCTCGTCGACCAGTTTTTTCAACTTCGGGTCAGTTGGAAGACTACCCTGCGGTATATCGATGCCCCGCGTGGACATTGCCCTGGCGAGACAGAAGATATAGATCGCCGCGGCAGAGTTTTCATCATCTCCGAGGCCTCTTTGCATCGCATATGCCCAGGACCTCTCAAAGAACTTCAGGGCCATCTCCCGGAAACGGCGAAGGCGATCGTCGCCGGATGGGACGCCGGCGGTTTCGAGAAACCCTTTCTGGGCCTTTTCAATGGCCGCGAATACCCCGCGCATATAGCGCACCTGCGGGTCGCGTCCCCACGTATCGTTATCGGTCATATATCCTCCCGGCTGCCTTCCATATTCCAACAAATATAATTTAACCAAACCGTGGTGTCAATCCCAAAGGCCTCTCTCTCAAGGACCCTTGACCTTCTTAAGGGAACGTATTTTTTTTCTCTTTACAAGACCATACGCGTTGGATAATATGTAAAATTATGAAAAAATTCCTGCCCCTCATTATTATCTTCATCGCGATGGTCGTTGCATCTCCTGCCGCATGGTCTTCGGGAACAACGGCCGGTACATCATCTTTTGACATGTTCCTCCTCTCCTTCGGCAAGGGCCCGGTCCAGATAAAGCTCTACTCCGATTATTTTTGCGGGGCCTGCAAAACACTTGAACCGAACATAGAATACCTCGTTGCCGAGCTGGTAAAAAGGGACATCATCACCATCACCTTTGTCGATGCACCCCTGCACAAGCATTCCGCCATGTACGCCCGCTACTTTTTGTACACCCTTAACGACAAAAAAGAGATAGGCCGGGCCCTCAAAGCGCGTTCCGTACTGTTCGAGGCGGCACAGCAGAACATCACCGAAAAGGACAGGCTGGAAGAGTTCCTCGCAAAAAAAGGCTTCAAGCTTAAACCTTTCGATGTCCAGCCGGTCTTCAACACTCTCCAGGGATACCTCCGCACCGACAAGATCGCGGCCACACCGACCTGCGTGACATCAAAGGGCGACAAAAAAGAGTTCCACCAGGGTGTCGCCAATATCACAAAGATGTTCGAGGATCTTAAGTAGACCTATGGAAGAAAAAGAACACCTTAAAAAGCAGGTCCTCGAGGGGTCGAAGGTGATTGCCGTCGTAGGCCTTTCACCGGACACGGGTAAGGCAAGCAACGTCGTTGCAAATTACCTCATCGCCCACGGCTACCGCGTTATACCCATCAATCCAAACCACAAGGAGATACTGGGGCAGAGGTCATATCCGTCACTTCTCGACGTCCCCGAAAAGATCGACATCGTCGACATCTTCATGAGGGCCGAGAACCTCCTGCCCGTCGTCAGGGAAGCGGTCACAATGGCCCCGAAGGCGATCTGGCTCCAGCTCGGTATCGTAAACGATGAGGCAAGGGAACTTGCCGGGTCCCGCAACATCCCCTTCTTCATGGACCAGTGCATCAAGATCGAACACGCAAAACTTTTCGGAAAATAAAAAACAAAAGCAAAGGCATGTCTCTCGCCCGCTTCACCCTTTCAGGGTTGCGCTAGAGCCCGCAGAGAGCGCAGGGGAAGCTTGAAAAGATCGCGGCCGGATCCCGGAGACTGCCGGGATCAGTCCGCACTCGCATCCCGCTATGGCGGGAAATAAAGCATCTTTTCTATCCCGTCCGGGTACAAGCGGCAGGGACGGGATCGGGACTGCGGCGTATGGGCGGTATTCTCCGGCCATGCGGCGCACAATTTTCCTCCGTGGACTTTGCGCCACGCCTCAGGCGTGGTTGAGAGACCCCGTTGGAAACGGGGGAACGGGCGAGAGACAGGGTTTTTATGATCGTTCAATCCGGTGCGTCTTTACGCTCAAAACATCCGCCGCTTGAAGCAAGTGATGGTCTGATGCGACCAGCGTAAAATCTCCCGCAGATGCAATGGCCAGGTGAAGAGCGTCAAGCGTTTTTAGGGAAGTGTTGAAAAGACCGATCCAGCCCCTTGCGATCCGCCAGTGTTGGGGCTCGAGATGAATGATCGTGAAAAGTCCGCCATCCAGATGAGATTGAAATTTTGATAAGATACGGTTGCCATCGGACCGGCTGAGATCTTCCATTCGCACTTTCCTTGCCACCGCGGAAAATAATTCCACTTCCGTCAGGTCGCTGACCGCAGGTTTGATCTGCTTTCCCAGGAAGGTTTGGGCCTGTTCGCTCAGGGCCTCCGGACAATAATAGGCCGCAAGGATGCTCGTGTCGACGTAGTACATCAGAAGCGTTCCTCTTCCCGCCCCTCTATGACCGCCTTGCCCAGGCTTTTTCCTTTTACGGGGATCGAGTCGCGAAAACTGCGCAGATCCGGAAGCTGTTTAGGCACGTCACTGACGGCAACCAGCCTGGCAACCTTCTTACCACGCCGAACGATCACAACATCTTCGCCTTTTTCGATCTTATCAAGGAGAGAACTGATCTTGGCCCTTGCTTCTTTGACGTTTATTTCCATGATCGCACTCCTTAAAATTGGTCCTTCTTTCTGAAGTGTACACCTCATCCGTTAAAATGTCCACCTGTATTTAAAACAGCAAAGGCATGTCTCACGCCCGCTCCACCCTTCGGGCTGCGCTCGAGGCCGCGGAGAGCACAGGGGAAGCCTGAAAAGATCGCGGCCGGATCCCGGAGACTGCCGGGATCAGTCCGCACTCGGATCGCCTTCGGCGAGGAATAAAGTCATTCTTTTCCATCCCGTCCGGGTACAAGCGGCAGGGACGGGATCGGGACTGCGGCGTATGGGCGGTATTCTCCGGCCATGCGGCGCACAATTTTCCTCTTCCTCTTTGGGCTCTGTGGGCTCCAGAGAGGAGCTTAAGCGACGAGGAGCCCCGGCATGCGGGCAGATAAGGTCTTCGTTTCATGTCGGGGTACAAGCGAGGGACAGGGTCTTGCAAGCGTATGGCGCTATTCCGGGACAGGCGACGAGACCAAGGTCTTTAACCCTGGATCTTTAAACAAGAAAACAAAACAGAGGCATGTCTCACGTCTCCCGCCGAGGCGGGATCCACCCTTTCAGGGTTTTCGCTCGAGGACCCTTACACATCGATATTCTTTAGGGAACACAGACGATCGCTTTTGCCGATCTTCTTTACGAACCGCTCATCTGCAGTGACAAGCATTGCATGTATATCATATGCGACGGCCAGATACGAGGCATCATAAAAAGTTACCCCTTTCGTTCTCATCCAGTCGAAACACAGTCTGCATATCTGGTCGGTCAATTCAATGCTTCGAATATTCAAACCCATAATAAGGCCCATCTTTTCCGGTGCCTCTTCCGGCATCACTCTTCCCAGGACGTTACCAACCTCAAACTGCCAGAGCGCAGGCGCTGAAATTGTCACATTGCCTTTGACCCAGGCATGCAAGAGCTGCATTGCCTTTTCCTGGTCTGTTTCACGCTCATCACCGAGGATCCATTTGAGTATAACAGAAGCATCTACAACATATTCCCTGTTCAATGCGAACCTCTGTCTCTTACAAGGGCGTCGACAATCTCTTTATTTGAAAGTTTTTTGCCTTTTGTCCTTGAAGTCAATATCATCTCCACCGCATCCTTCCTTCGGATCAGTTCCAGTTCTCTTCTTAGCGCATCATTGGCAACCCTGCTCCGCTTTCCAACGGGAACAAGGGCTTCCAGCTCCTTGCAGATGTTTTCTTCGATCATAAAATTTATTTTTCTCAAGGCTTTACTCATATTATTACCTCCTGAAATGCCTTACTAATCATACTTATCAAATATACTTCATATTGTTACCTAATACAAACGAGAAATGTATATAGGCGAACGGAGAAAAACAAGGCAAAGGCATGTCTCTCGCCCGTCCCGCTATGGCGGGACTCGGGGCCGCAGGGGTCGCAGGGGAAGCCTGAAGATCGCGGCCGGATCCCGGAGACTACCGGGATCAGTCCGCACTTGATCGCCTTCGGCGAATAAAGCTATCTTTTCTATCCCGCTCGTCAAAGTTAAAAGGCGGGATCGGGACTGCGGCGTATGGGCGGTATTCTCCGGCCATGCGACGCACAATCTTCCTCTTCCGTGGACTTTGCGGGCTCTAGTGAGGAGCGTGAGCGACGAACGGGCGAGAGACAAAGTTTTTTAAGATCTTTAAACAAAATAACAAAAGCAAAGGCATATCTCTCGCCCGCTTCACCCTTTCAGGGCTGCGCTAGAGCCCGCACGGAGATCGCAGGGGAAGCTTGAAAAGATCGCGGCCGGATCCCGGAGACTGCCGGGATCAGTCCGCACTCCGATCGCCTTCGGCGAGGTAAATCTTCTTTTCTATCCCGTCCGGGTACAAGCGGCAGGGACGGGATCGGGACTGCGGCGTATGGGCGGTATTCTCCGGCCATGCGACGCACAATCTTCCTCCGTGGACTTTGCGCCACGCCTTGGGCGTGGTTGAGAGAGGAACGAAGTTACGATCACGCTAAAGCGTGAGGCGAGAGATTAGGAAAGCTTTTTAAATTTGATATTAAATTAAAATTACCAGCTTAGAACCGGCACTATTCTTCCCCGTCAGGGTGTTGAGTTCCCGGACGGTCCGTTCGAATTCCCCGTACAGGGGTGTTTGCCGTCCCTTGAGCGCCTTTACCAACTCGTTGTAATACCAGAGGGTCCCTTCGCGGCCGCCGGTGAACCTCTCCCACAGCCCTTCCCCGACCTGGCGGTAATCGTGAGCGATGGCGCGGATATTGTGAAGCTTGTCGGCCGTCATGACAAGGAGGGCGTCGTCCGGCTTTTCGGGGATACGCGCAAGGTAGGATTCTTTTCTTTCGCGCCACAGGGGCTTGGGGACCGTATACGCATCCGTACAGGCCTCAACGATACCGGCGACACGGTCACCGAACTTCTCTTTGATCTCCCGCAGCCTGGCAAGCCCGCCCTGATCTTCCACGGCATCGTGGAGAAGCGCGGCGACCGCCTGGTCCTCGTCACCATGGTTCTCTATGACCAGGGCCGCCACCGCAAGCAGGTGGGCGATATACGGGACGTCGCTCCCCTTGCGCAGTTGTTTCACGTGAAGTTTCGCGGCATAGGTAAGGGCATCTTCAAATCGTTGCGAAAGGACCTGTTCAGGAGCTTCCATTCAACACCCCCTTTGCTTAAGGATACTGGCAGGTAAACATTGATAATGATTGGCGCGCCCGCCGCGATTTGAACGCGGGGCCTTTGGCTCCGGAGGCCAACGCTCTATCCAGCTGAGCTACGGGCGCGTGAAGGCTTACATTATACCACAGATCACCGCCGGGGAAAGCAGTTTTTCGTGACGGAAGAAATGGGGCTCTTTTTTTTCCCACATGCCTGTGATATGCTCATTTTACGTACAATTAGGAACAGGTCTTGAAAATACAGAGAAAGCATACCGCATACCTCATCGGCGTTGCCGTCACCATCGTATTCGTTATTCTCGCGCTTGTCCGGTTTGTCCCCTTTGAGCGCCTGGAGATGCTCCTCTATGACCTTCGTTATCAGCTGCGGGGGAAGGCACAGGCCCCGAAAGAGATCGTCATCGTCGGCATTGACGACAGGAGCCTCGAAAAGATAGGCAGGTGGCCCTGGAGCCGCGACAGGATGGCCGCCCTCGTTGACCGCATTCACGCCATGGGGGCGAAGGTCATCATGCTTGACATCATCTTCAGCGAACCCTCGCATAGTGACGACAGGCTGGCCGCTGCTATAAAGCGCGCGGGCAATGTCGCGTTGCCCGTTGTCTTCGATTTCGTGGGGGACTCGCAGCAAAAGATCGATGACGCGCTCCTCGACAGCGCCTTCATGGTCGTCAAAAAAGAGAACCTTTTCAAGATCCACCGCCCTATCACCGCCCGCGGCGTCCTCCTGCCCGTCGGCAAATTTTCAGCAAACGCGGCGGCGCTCGGCCATATCAACATGCTGCCCGACCCCGACGGCAAGCTCCGCTGGGAAGCCCTTGTGGTCTCATATATGGACCAGCTCTACCCCTCCATAGACCTGCAGGTGGCACGGCTCTACCGGGGCCTCGGACCGGGTGACGTGGCCGTTGAGGCCACAAATTCCATTATACTTGGAAAAAATACCATCACCACAGATCCCTTCGGAAAGATGCTCATACCCTATTACGGGCCGCACAACACCTTCCCCGTCGTGTCCGCCCTCGATGTTTTCGAAGGAAAGGTCGACCCCTCGTCGATCCGGGGAAGGATCGTTATTGTCGGGCCCACGGCGGTTGGCATCCACGACGTCATCGTCACACCAACGGCGCCTATCATGTTCGGCGTCGAAAAACATGCCAACATGATCGGCGCTCTCCTCGAGAAGCAGAACATACGATTCGTCAGCCGCACTATCAATATCCTCATCGTCATCCTCATGGGCCTCATCTTTACCCTGCTCATCGTCAGGATGAAGGCGATCGCCGGTGCTTTTTTAGCGGCGGCCTTTGTGGGCATCCTCTTTGCGGCCGGTTATGTCCTCTTTTTCTCCTCAAGGCTCTGGATCGATATCAGCTACGCCGGGAACTCCGTCATAGTCACCTATTTTGTCGTTACGGCATACCGTTACGCCACGGAAGAACGCTACGCGAAACAGATCAGGAGCATGTTCTCCAGTTACGTTACGGAAAAGATCGTCAACGAGCTCATCAAGAACCCTGACCTGGCGAAGCTCGGCGGTGAACGCCGCGAGGTGACGGTTCTCTTCTCCGACGTGAAGGGTTTTACAACCTTTTCCGAACACCATTCACCGGAAGAGGTCGTGGCAATACTCAACGAATATCTCACCGAGATGACCAACATCATCATACGCTGGGACGGCACCCTCGACAAGTTCGTCGGCGACATGATCGTCGCCTTCTGGGGGGCTCCACTGCCCCAGCCAAACCACGCCGAACTGGCCATCAAGTGCACCCTGCACATGAAACAACGCTTGAAAGAATTGAAAGAACGCTGGGTCAGGGAAGGCAGGGTCCCCCTCGAGGCGGGTTTCGGCATCAACACGGGCGAGGTCATCGTGGGCAATATCGGCGCCGAGGGCAAGAAGATGGACTACACCGTCATCGGCGATAACGTCAACCTCGGCTCACGCGTCGAGGGATTGACCCGCAAATATAATGCCGAGATCATCATCACCGAATCCACGCTTCTCAAGGTGCGCGATCTCATCGGGCAGGGGGCCTTCGGTCACATGATGATAAGGGGCCTCGATATCGTGGCCGTCAAAGGCAAGGCGGAGCCTGTGCGCATCTACGAGGTCGCCTCCCTCGACGAGGGCTCGATCTGTGAAGTGATCGAATGCGAAGAAAAAGAAGCCACGGTGTTCAAGGAAAAATAAAAAAACCTGATCACTTTATACCCTACTTGGCCGTCCCCGAAGCGGTGCCGGACAGGGTCGTAACCCCGTACGTTCCCGAAGATGTCCCGGTAAATGTCACGGGCTGCGTATAGCTGCCCACACCGCCCGGGGCGCTGCCGTTCGTGACAGTAGCGGAATAACTGCCGCCGGTTTGACTGGTGATGGTGAAAACCGCGGAATTGCTGCTGCCGCTAAGAGGGATATTTCTACCAACGTATGGATATGCCGAGTCATAGTTCCCGGTCACTGAACCGGCCTGCCAGGATTGGGGCGCTGCGGTCGTGCTGGGACCGTAGAATTTCACATTGTTGAGCGCCACATCGATAAAACCCATGCCGCTGTAATAACCCGAAAGTAATGGTATGCTCCCCACGAACACGCTTGGCTGCGACGCGGTCGGAATATCGACCCGCTGCTGGGTGAAGACATATGTCGAGTCAAGGACTGTGTTCTGGGTGAGCAGGGTGTTGCCCGCTCCCCCTCCTGTCCCGCCGGTACCGAAATTGGCTCCCCCTCCCCCGACGTATGCGATGTTGCCGCGCACGGGCGGCGTGGGCATCCCCCCCGTCCCGACGATGAAGGACATGAAACCGGCGGTGACGTTGACGATCCTTCCCGGGGCGGTCGGGTTATAGAAGTAACCCCTGCCGGTCTAGAAGAAGAGGCCCGTCACCATCTGGGCGAAGCCGGTCGTCATGCCGGAGCCGCGGATGCCGGCGACGGCGTTCGGGGTGTGGACCTCGAACTTGTTGCCCTCCGGCAAATGAAGAGACCTTCTTTATGAACTCTTCGCCGGACACGGCCTGTACCTTGCCGCGTCTCCAGCTTCATGATCTGATTGCTCCTGTTGCCCTCATCCGAATACTGGCTCACCTGCACCCTCGTTGCCGGTGCTATCCTGAGGATGTTCTTGTTGAAGAAGGTGATCTCTGCCCGTCCTGTCCGTCTTTGTCCTGTAGATATCACCAACATCCACTGCATTCCCAAGCGAAACTGGGGTCACGGACCTCTGCCCGGCCTTGAGCACGTCGACCCTGCCCTCGATCCTGGTGATCTTGCCGACGGGTGCGGCGAGGACAAAAAATGGTGCGATAAAGAATAAAACAATGAAGATAAGAAAACCAATCAATGATGTTTTTTTCATAATAGTTGCCTCCTGCCTGCGTGTACCCTTGTTCTTTGCGACCTTCGTCGCAGGTCTTTAGAACCGGTATTCCACACCCAGCGTGTATACCTCCCGCGTGTAGTCATAAAGTGGCTATGTTCGACTGGTTCCTGTAATGATTGTACTGGAGAATGAGATCGGTATTTTTCATAACACCATAGAGTAATCCAAGGGATACATTGTATATATCGTCCCTTCTTTTTTGATCGAAATAGGTATTATCATAGGTATAGTTCACAAAGATGGCGTCAGCGGACGCCTGGGCGCGCAGTGTTCCGACAATGGGGTAGAGCACATCGGCACCGAAGCGGTTCTCGCTGTTGACCCAGTTGCGGCCGATCGTATTGTCCTGCGCGTGGGAGTAGCGGAGGGTAAAAAACCCCTTGTTCTCCTTGAAGGTATAGGTCCACCCGAGACCTCCCGTCATCCTCTCGCCGCTTCTCTCTTCCCCGTCAGGCGGTTCGGGGTGGAGCTCCGTGTCAAAGTATTTCTTGCGCATATAGCTGAAAAAGACCTCACCGTAACTGTTCGTCGTAGTGATAAAGCGAAGCGTCGGCGTCACCGCCTTCGCTTCCAGGTAACGGGTTTGCGTGGCCCAGCCGAGCTCATTATAGAAATTGTTCCCCTTGACCCCCTGGAGACTGATATAGGAATAGGTGAGCGGGAGGCTGACGGCGAAACGGCCGAAGGAATAGCCCGGCACCACACTCATCGTGTTCGTCATGTTGTTGTATTCCGTGAGATTGCCCAATGAACCGTCGGAGCGCGTATAGGTTTTGCTGAAATACAGGTCGGTATACATCGAGTAATATACGGAGAGGCTGAAGGGCGTCCTGAACGAAAATGGCGCCGTGTAGCCTATACGGACACCGAAGTTGAGGGCGCTGTCCTCCTGCCCCGAGATGGAGTCCGTCATCGGCCCGCTGCCCGCGGTGACAACGTTCGTATCGTATTTATAGGCCATCCCGACGCTGAACCGCCATGGCTTTTCCCGCTCCGCCCTGTCGGCGACGATCTTTTCATAGTCCCTCGCGAAGAGTGCCAGATCGGTCGCCGGATCAAGGGTGATGGTTGCGCGAAGGCGCGCCTGGGCATCTTTGAATTTTCCCTGCTGGGTGTAGATGCCGGCGATCTGGAGCTCTGCCTGCTGTGTCAGGCGGGGATCAAGTTTCTTTGCCTTCTCAAAGGCGATGACGGCTTCATCCGGTTTCCCCGCCTTTGCGAGGACAAGGCCTTTTAGAAATTGCAGGCGGGCCGTGTTTATCCCGTCCTTTTCCGCGACTGCTATCCATTTTTCTGCTTCCTTGTTGTCGTTCGTATAATAGAGGACATCGATAAGCTCCACGATCGCCTCGTCAACGCGGGGCGTCAGGGCGGCGGCATCCTTGAAATGGGGGATGGCCTCCTTATATTTTTCCATGGCCTTGTACGTGAGGCCTGTATAATAGGCTATCCGGGCCGATCCTTTATCCGCGGAGCGCGCTTCAAGGAAATAAGACAGGGCCTCTTCGTAATTCTCTTCCTTGAACTCTTTGAGCCCCTGATCGAACAATGACTGGCCATGAACAAAGGATGTAACAAAAAAAAGGATACACAGCACAAACAGGGCAGCTGTAAGTACTCGTTTCATGGACAAACCCCCAACATTACTGTGTTGTATATGCGCTTATCTTAAAGTTATTATCCTATATTTATCCTCTTTGCAAGGGAAAGTTTTTCCGGTTTTTCTGGTTTTTCTGGTTTTTCTGGTTTCTTTAGACAGAAAAAATTAAAACATCTTTACAAAAAAATCTAACCAGACAAACTAGATCAACAAGACAAACCATCTCAGGTCATATCTCAAACTACCAGTGTTTCGCCCTGTTTGAGGATCCGGATGTTATGCCTGCCCGACCCTTCGAGCTCGTTCATGATCTCCCGGGCAAAGATGGGCTTTATATGGGTCACGTAAAAAAGCCTGTCCCCGAGACCGTAGCGGTCGATATGCTCCATGAGCATCGAGGGTGTCATGTGGCCGGAAATGGTGGCAAGGTCGGCAAGCCTGTTCGGGAACGATACGTCCGCTATAATGAACCGGATCCCTTTTTCTTCGCCGGCCACCTCCCAGAACCGCTTCGTGGGCCCCGTGTCGGCGGTGAACATAAAACCCCTGTCGCCCTCTCTGATGACAAAACCGACGGTGTAGACGGTGTGGGTCATAAGAACGGGCTTGACACTGACCTGCCCAAGGTCGGTGAGCTTCTCCAGGGGGATCTCGCGAAGCCTGATGATGGCCTTCGAGGCCGACGGGATAACGGTAAAATCCGGCCAGATAAGGTTATTGAAAAGATTATTAGTGATGATCTCCAGTACGGGTGGTACACTCACAAGCTCAATGTTGTAATCGCCCATCATGACAAGCTCGTCAACGAGGGGGAAAATGCCCTTCACGTGGTCGATATGGGTGTGGCTGATAAGGACCTGCCCGATCTTTTTCAATCCCCGGCGGCCTATGGCTTCCGTGACCGTTCCCGCGTCGATAAGGAAAGAATCGTTTATAAGAAATGCCGTCGTTCGGTGTTTCCCGACAAAATTACCGGAACAGCCAAGGATCTTTATTTTCATGATTTGATTTTATGTGATGATTTGCCAATGTGTCAAGAGCTTCTTGCGGTGAGCGCGCAATGATCGGGTACGCCTTCATATTAATAACTTGACGTAGAACGCTTAAAGCATTATATTACTGACACTTACAAACGTTCTTTAAGTTGGAGGAACAATAATGCCGATCTATGAATACCAGTGTTCAGACTGCGGAAAAACCTTTGAGATCTTCCAGAAGATCAGCGCCGCGCCGCTGACGCAGTGCAGGGTATGCAAAGGAAGGCTCGAGAAGCTCATCTCAAACTGCGCGTTTCACCTGAAAGGCAGCGGGTGGTATGTCACCGATTATAAGAAACCCGTTGACACGGTTTCCGGCGGCGGGAAAAACGGCAGCAAGCAAGTCGAGAAACAGGAAGACAAACCGGAACCTGTCAAGGAAACAAAGACGGAAACAAAGACGGAAACAAAAACTGATGGCGCAAGCGCACCATCAGCATCAACGGGAGGCGACACATGAACAAAGGGGACAAGGTAACATTCTCCTTCGCAAAGAAGAACATGGAAGGCACAGTCGAAGAGGTCTTTCCGAAAACGGTCTATATAAAAGCCGATTTCCCCAAAGACAAGGGAAAGATCATCAAGAGAAAGATAAAAAACGTCAAGTAGTTTGTTTGGTTTCTTTGGTTTGTTTGGTTAATAAACAACCAGAGAAACCATTCTGGTTTCGCCGGAACGATCAGTAGTAGTCTTGAAGCGCCCTTACCCTTATCTTCCCCTTCTTCATCACTTCGATGGCGTTCACCACGGACTGGGCGCCGGAAAGGGTCGTCGTGTAGGGTATCCGGAACTGGACCGCGCCTGAACGGATACGGACCTCATCGACCTTTGGGTTCCTTCCGCTCGGCGTGTTGATGATAAACCGGATCTCGCCGTTCTTGATCATGTCGACAACATGGGGCCTTCCCTCGGAAACCTTGTTGACGAACTTCACTTCGATGCCGTTGTTGACGAGCACCTTGCCCGTCCCTTTCGTGGCGCATATGCTAAAACCGAGGTCGGAGAGCTTCTTCGCGATAAAAACGACATTTCTCTTGTCCTTGTTCTTCACGCTCAAAAAAACGTTTCCCTCTGAAGGAAGGTCCTGTCCGGCGGCGAGCTGGGATTTCCAGAAGGCAGACCCGAAATTGGCATCGATGCCCATGACCTCGCCCGTCGATTTCATCTCGGGGCCCAGGATGGTATCGACACCGGCAAACTTGTTGAAGGGAAAGACGGATTCCTTGACGGCAACGTGTCCCAGTACGACCTCTTTCGTGATACCAAGCTCTTTGAGCGTCTTGCCGACCATCAGTTTCGCCGCGACCTTGGCCCACTGGACACCGGTCGCCTTGCTTACGAAGGGCACCGTCCTGCTTGCCCGCGGGTTCACCTCGAGGACATAGATCCTGTCGTCCTTCACGGCGTACTGGATGTTCATGAGGCCGACGACATTAAGCCCTTCTGCCAGTTTGTAGGTATACGTCCGTATCCGTTCTATGACATCGTCATTGAGAGAGTAAGGAGGGAGGGCGGATGCGCTGTCGCCGGAATGGATGCCGGCTTCCTCGATGTGTTCCATGATACCCGCCACAATGCACTGCCTGCCGTCCGCTACCGCGTCCACATCGATCTCTATGGCATCCTCGAGGAACTTGTCTATGAGAATTGGCCGCTCCGGCGATGCCTCTGCCGCCTTTTCCATGAACGACGCGAGGTCCTCGTCGTTGTATACGATCTCCATGGCCCTTCCGCCAAGCACGTAGGAAGGCCTCACCACAACGGGGTAACCTATCGTTGCCGCTATCTGTCTCGCCTCTTCAAAAGAGATCGCGATCCCATTCTCCGGCTGGGTGAGCTTCAATTTCTTGAGGAGCTTCTTGAACTTGTCCCTGTCTTCGGCAACATCAATGCTCTCGGGTGTCGTCCCTATGATCCTGACCCCGGCCTTTTGAAGGGCAACGGCAAGATTGAGAGGCGTCTGGCCGCCGAACTGGACGATCACCCCGTCGGGGTGCTCCCGTTCGGCAATGTCAAGGACGTTCTCAAAGGTCAGGGGCTCGAAATAAAGCTTGTCCGAGGTATCATAGTCGGTGCTCACCGTCTCGGGGTTGCTGTTGACCATGATGGTCTCATATCCCAGTTCCTCCATGGCGAACGCGGCATGGACGCAGCAGTAATCGAACTCGATCCCCTGCCCTATCCGGTTGGGGCCGCCCCCCAGGATCATGATCTTCTTCCTGTCGGAGATACGCGATTCGTCCTCTTCTTCATACGTGGAATAGAAATACGGCGTATAGGACTCGAACTCTGCGGCACAGGTATCGACAAGTTTGAAGACGCTCCTGATGCCCTCTTCGGTCCGCCATGTCCTGACGTCCATTTCATCGAGGCCGATGATCTCTCCGATCTGCCTGTCGGAAAAACCAAGCCTCTTTGCCCTCTTCATAAGGTCGCCCGGGATCCGGGCCGTTTTCTTTTTCAGAACGGGAAGGTCGTCGCTGCGATATGGTTCAAGCTCCTTTTCGAAGAGTACGATCTCCTCGATGTTCTTCAGGAACCAGCGGTCGATCCTTGTGATGGCGTAGATCTCCTCGATGTCGAAACCAAGGCGCAGGGCATGCCTCAAGTAAAAGATCCTTTCGGCGTTCGGTACGGCAAGTTTCTGCCTCACGTACTCAGGGTCATCCTTTCCGGGAAGCCTGTCATGTACGAGTCCTGACCGGCCCACCTCGAGGGACCTGAAACCTTTTTGAAAGGCCTCCTTGAAGGTCCTTCCGATGGACATGGCCTCACCGACGGACTTCATGGATACCGTGAGGGTCTCATCGGCACCCCTGAACTTTTCGAAGGTGAAACGGGGTATTTTTACTACGCAATAATCGATGGTAGGCTCGAATGACGCCGGCGTCTTTTTCGTGATGTCGTTGGGTATCTCGTCGAGGGTATATCCGATGGCAAGCTTCGCCGCTATCTTGGCGATGGGGAACCCCGTTGCCTTCGACGCCAGGGCGGAACTCCTGGACACCCTCGGGTTCATCTCGATGACAACCATCCTGCCGTCATCGGGGTCCACGGCGAACTGGATGTTGGAACCTCCGGTCTCAACGCCGATCTCCCTGATGATCTTTATCGATGCGTCCCGCATTATCTGGTATTCCTTATCGCTCAGCGTCTGGGCCGGGGCGACGGTGATGCTGTCCCCGGTATGGATACCCATGGGATCGAGGTTCTCGATGGAACATATGATGACCACGTTATCGTTGCGGTCACGCATGACCTCAAGTTCGAATTCCTTCCAGCCGATAACGGATTCCTCTATGAGGATCTCCGTTATAAGGCTGCTCTCCAGGCCCCGCGCGGCAAGAGACTCGAACTCTTCGATGTTGTAGGAAACCGCCGCACCTGTGCCGCCCAGGGTATAGCTAGGACGGATGATGAGCGGGAAACCTATTTGCCCGGCAACCTTGCGGGCATCGTCCATGTTGTGGGCGAGACCGCTTTTCGGTACCTCGAGGCCTATCTTCTCGATGGCGGCCTTGAACTCTTCCCTGTCCTCGGCCTTTTTGATGGCCTTGTAATCGGCGCCGATGAGTTCCACACCGTATTTATCGAGTATGCCCCTCTCGGAAAGGATAGTGGCAAGGTTGAGGCCCGTCTGGCCGCCGAGTGTCGGGAGGAGCACGTCGGGCTTCTCCTTCTTTATGATCTCCTCAATGACCTCGGGGACGAGAGGCTCCACGTAGACCCTCTCGGCCATATCGGGGTCTGTCATGATCGTCGCAGGGTTGCTGTTAACAAGTATGACCTTGTATCCCTCTTCCCGAATGGCCTTGCACGCCTGGCTCCCGGAATAATCGAACTCGCAGGCCTGGCCGATGACGATAGGCCCCGAGCCGATGATGAGCACGCTCTTTATGTCGGTCCTCTTAGGCATTTTTTGCCTTCCTGAACTTTTCCATCATGTTCCTGAACTTTTCGAAAAGACCGTACGAATCGTGGGGGCCGGGTGACGCCTCAGGATGATACTGGACCGAAAAGATGGGATATTTCTCGTGCTCAATGCCCTCGACGGTCCCGTCGTTCAGGTTCACATGTGTGACCCGAATGGGCTCGCCCTTTATGGAATCTACGTCAACGGCAAAACCGTGGTTCTCCGAGGTGATGTACACCTTGCCCGTTGCGATCTCCTTTATCGGCTGGTTGGCGCCCCGGTGGCCGAATTTGAGCTTGTATGTCCGTCCGCCGTAGGCAAGGCCGAGCAGTTGCTGGCCAAGACAGATGCCGAAGATCGGAACGCGGCCGAAGAGGGCCCTGATCTCCGTGATGACATAGGGGACCCCCTCGGGGTCGCCCGGCCCGTTGGAGAGCAAGATCCCGTCGGGCTTCATGGCCAGAACATCTTCCGCCTTCGTGTGGGCGGGAACAACGCTGACACGGCAGCCCTTTTGCCGAAGGATCCTGAGGATGTTCCTCTTCACGCCGAAGTCCATAACGACACAGTGTAAAGGACCGCGGCCCTTTTTGCGCGGCTCTTCGCCTTCAAACACATAAGGGGCCCGGCAGGTAACCTCCTGGACGAGGTCGACACCCACGATACCGCGGGAACCTTTTGCCTTCCTGACAAGATCTTCCGGGTCTTCGCCCGTGGTGGATATGATACCCTTCATGACGCCTCGCACCCTGAGATGGCGCGTCAGCGCCCTTGTGTCGATCTCTTCCACGGCTATTATATTGTGCCTGCGGAAATAACCTTCGAGGTCGCCGGTGGCCCTCCAGTTGCTCGTGATCCTGCTGAATTCCCGGACGATGAAGCCCTCCACCTTGGGGCCGTCGGATTCGACATCTTCTTCGTTTATACCGTAATTGCCGATAAGGGGGTAGGTCATGGTGACGATCTGTCCCTTATAGGACGGGTCTGTCATGATCTCCTGGTAACCGGTCATGCTTGTATTGAAAACGATCTCGCCCTCTTTCTCTCCATTGAGGCCGAAACCCCTTCCTTCAAATACCGTTCCGTCCTCGAGCGCTACGAAGGCCTTCAACTCTTCCCCCTGCATGCTTTTACACAGACACCGCATATGTGGTGCCCGATGTTGCGCTCCTTCCTGAACCTGTTTAGCATATCATAACACCCCTGGTGGTCGAATCGTGACGGCTCCATCCTGATGGCGCCGGCGGGACAGGCCTCAACACACCGCGCGCAATCGCCGCAATCTTCATCAATGCCTGCATTGACCTCAAGGGGCATATCGGTAATAACCGTATTATATCGTACCCGGGCCCCGAAGACAGGATGGACAAGGAGGTTGTTGCGGCCTATCCAGCCAAGCCCCGCCATCACGCCAACCTTCTTGTGATTTATGTGGCCTCTCTGGCGCTGCCAGTCCACAACCTGCGAAGCGGCAAAAGGAACGGCCCTGAAGCCTTCCCTTTCTATGGATCTGCCAAGAAAATAAGAAATCATGTCAAGCCTGTAATTCAGCTGGCGGTAATGGTGGAGGTACAGCTGGGTCGGTCCGTCACTTAAGGTTTCCAGGATCCCTCTCGATAGTACAATGCCGAAAGAGACGGCAAATGGTAACTCCTGAGCGGTAAGTCCCCCTATCCCCGTGATCTCTTCACCGTAGAGCGACATATCAGCGGTCCCGAAGGTGTCGACATCAAGATCGCCGAGCCATTTTCTTATCTTTTCGTTCTGTTGCAATTTTCCCCTTGTTCCCGTTTAAAGTATTCCCTTCTTCTTGAAATGGACCACTAAGGCGGTTATGGAAGCGGGGGTCACACCCGGGACACGTGCCGCCTGCCCGAGCGTAAATGGCTTGACCCGGGTGAGCCGCTCGATCACTTCCCGCGAAAGGCCTGATACCTCACCGTAGTTGAGATCGGCAGGGATCCTTCTGTCCTCAAGCTTTTTAGTTCTCCCGATCATCTCAAGCTGACGGTCGGTGTAACCGCGGTATTTTACATCAACTTCCACCTGATATGCAACATCATCATCAATGTCCGGAAAGGCATCATTGATACGACGGAGTTCTTCGAATGTAACACCCGGCTTTTTCAGGAGATCTTCCAGCGTTACCGGGTTCTTTATCCCCTCGATACCATTTTCCTTGAGCATCTCCTGCGTCTGTTTTGTCGGTTTGAGGCGCACATTCCGAAGAAATATGAAGGCCTCTTCTATCTTTTTCTTCTTTTCAAGGACCTTTTCGTAGCGCTCTTTGCTTACCGCTCCGATGGCATGGCCTTTTTCCGTAAGCCGCGTGTCCGCGTTATCTTCCCTCAAAAGGAGCCTGTGCTCCGCCCGTGATGTGAACATCCGGTACGGCTCATCGACGCCTTTCGTGACAAGATCGTCAATGAGGACGCCTATGTACGCCTCATCGCGCCGGAGGACGAATTCGCCGGTGCCGCGCGCCTTGAGCGCGGCATTGATACCTGCCATGAGCCCCTGCGCGGCGGCCTCTTCGTAGCCCGTCGTCCCGTTGATCTGGCCGGCAAAGAAAAGGCCCTTCACGAGCTTCGTCTCCAGGGTCGGATACAACTGGGTCGGATAGGCGAAATCGTACTCGATACCGTAGCCGGGCCGGGTGATCTCCACGTTCTCCAGGCCCTCTATGGTCCTGAGCATGGCCATCTGTATATCGAGAGGCAGGCTGGTGGAAAGGCCGTTCGGATAATATTCCACCGTATCAAGCCCCTGAGGTTCGATGAAGATGCGGTGCCTAGGCCTTTCGCTGAAGCGCACGATCTTGTCCTCTATCGAGGGGCAGTATCTTACACCCGTTCCCTTGATGACGCCGGTAAACAGCGGCGAGCGGTCAAAACCACCGCGGATGACGTCATGCGTCCTTTCGTTCGTGTATGCAAGATAGCAGGGTACGAGTTGGTTCTTGACCTCTTTTGTCATGAAAGAGAAGGGCACCGGCGGATCATCGCTGACCTGTGGTTCCATCTTCGAAAGATCGATCGTCCTGCCGTCCAGCCTCGGGCAGGTGCCCGTTTTGAGCCTGCCCATTTCGAAGCCGAGGCCGCGGAGGTTATCGGAAAGCTTAACGGAAGGGATGTCCCCGAGCCTTCCCGCTTCAAAGTGTTCAAGGCCGATATGAATGAGCCCCTTCAGGAACGTGCCGGTGGTAACGATCACAGCCCCCGCAAAGAACCGTTCGCCAAATGACGTTTCAACGCCTGTGACGGCGCCGTTTTCTGTTATCAGCCTCTCGGCGACGCCCTGGCGGATATGGAGCCCCTCCTGCTGCTCGAGCCTTTTTTTCATCCGCCGGGCATATCGCGCCATGTCCGTCTGTATCCTGGTAGCACGGACGGCGGGCCCCTTTTTCATGTTCAGCACCTTGAACTGGATGCCGGCGGCGTCGGTGTTGATCCCCATCTCGCCGCCCAGGGCATCGATCTCCCTGACAAGGTGCCCCTTGCCGAGGCCGCCGACGGCAGGGTTGCAGGACATGAAGGCAATGTGGTCGAGGTTAATGGTCAGCATGAGGGTCTTCGCCCCCATACGGGAGGCGGCAAGTGCCGCTTCGCAACCGGCGTGGCCTGCGCCAATGATTATGATATCGAAACGATCCATTTTGCATAAGTCCAAAAGCGGTATATTGTATCAGGAATCGCGCCTCTTTTCCAGATGCTCTTTTTGTAAACGATTGACTCCAAAGGATAAATTTAATATGATAGCAGTCATTCCATCGTCATTGATTATTTATAACTGCGTGGCCCTATGCTCTTTAGCTCACATGAATACTTATTGCTCTTTCTCCCCATATCCGTAGTTTTATATTTCCTGCTGCAGACCTGGCAGGCGACCCGCCTCGCCAAGGCTTGGCTCGTCTTCGCCTCTCTTTTCTTCTATGGCTGGTGGAACCCGAAATATATTCCCATCATTCTTTTTTCGATCCTGCTTAATTTTTCGATCGGTACCGCGCTGACCCGCGCGAAACACAAGGGCGGCCTTGTCCGCAAATGTCTTCTAACGGGCGGAATATCGGCGAACATTATCCTGCTGGGATATTTCAAGTACTACGATTTCGTTGTCGAGACGGCGAACACCTTTTTCGGCACCCACGGCGCCATGCACAACCTTATTTTGCCCCTTGGCATCAGTTTTTTCACTTTCACGCAGATCGCGTTCCTCGTCGATACCTACAAAAAGGATGTCGAAGAATACAGCCTCATGAACTATTTTCTGTTCGTCACCTTCTTTCCGCACCTTATTGCCGGCCCCATCATACATCACGCGGAGATGATGCCGCAGTTCAAACAAATGGACAATGCCGTTATCAACTTCAAGAACCTGTCCGTCGGCATCTTTCTCATCTCCATGGGACTTGTCAAGAAGATCCTCATCGCCGACCGTTTCGGAGAATGGGTGTCTACGGGCTTCGAACATCCGGAAACGCTCAATCTCCTCAGCGCGTGGGCAACATCACTATCATACACATTCCAGATATATTTCGATTTTTCGGGATATACCGATATGGCCCTCGGCGCCGCACTTCTGTTCAACATCAAACTGCCGATCAATTTCAACAGCCCCTACAAAGCGCTGGACATACAGGATTTCTGGAGGCGCTGGCACATCACCCTGAGCAGGTTCCTGAAAGAATACATTTATATCCCTTTGGGAGGCAACAGGACACGGGAGATCCTGGTCTACGCCAACCTGATGGTCACCTTCCTGATAGGGGGATTATGGCACGGGGCGGGCTGGACGTTCCTTTTCTGGGGTTTCCTGCACGGGGCAGCGCTTCTTGTCCACCGGACATGGAAAAAGACGGGATCATCATTGCCGAACTGGCTGGCCTGGCTGCTGACATTCAATTTTATCAACATGACCTGGGTCTTTTTCCGCGCAAAGGATCTGGATAGCGCCATGGGCGTCCTGAAGGCAATGTTCGGTCTTCAGGGGGTCTATCTGCCGGATGTATCTTTGATACGCCAGGGCCTGGCGGGCCTGTCCGGAAAGTTAAGTTTCATGGACTGGAAGGTGATCATGGGATCAGGCAGGGATGCCTACCTTTTTATCATACCTGCGATCATCTTTTGCCTGGTCTTCAAGAATTCCAACGAGCTCGCGGACCGTTTCGAGCCGGGCTGGAAGACCATGTGCGTTGTGCTGGCGGGAATATACGCGTTATTGCACATATTCCCCATGAACGAGTTCCTCTATTTCAATTTTTGAGGCATTATGGACGCATACAAAAAATGGCTCCGCATATCATTGTTTATAACCTTTGCCGTGGTTTTCGGCGTCGGCTCCATCAATTACCTTTTCGACCCGTACGGCATATTCCGACACGATTTTTCCTACCAGTTCATCGAACCGAACAAGAATTTCATCAAGACCCGTTACGTAAAGCAAAATCCCGGTAAGTACAACTGCCTGCTCTTCGGTTCATCGCGGGCAAACAATATCGATGTCAGGAAGGTCCCGGACGCGGTCTGTTACAATATGAATTACAGCGAAGGGGTCCCGAAGAACCATCTCGACAATTTGCGTTACATCCTGAGCACAGGGGCAAAGATAAAGACCGTCTTCCTTGCCCTGGATGAGTTCTCATACAGGATAGACGCGAAGGAACACCTGTCCCAACCCCTGCGGCATCCCTATCCCCCCGCAGTAAAAGAGAACAGTTTCTCCTACTACCTGAAGTACCTCTTTTCCATGTTCAAGGGCAGCATCTGGGAAGAAGTGGCCCTGGGATATAAGGACAGGATCGGGTCACCGGGAAAGAAGGCGCTCATCGAATATGACATGTTCGGCACCGGCATGGCCTTTTTCCCTGCTGTCGAAAGGGCCATCGAAGAGAACCCGAAGGCCCACATCAACGATGCCAGGTTCAACCTGCCATATCAGTCCAGGGGCGACCACCTTAAAGAAACAATGAACAACATAAAGGATATTGTCCGGATAGCGAAGGAGAACGGGATCGCACTCGTTATTATCATCAATCCCATCCACAAAACAACCTATCTCGCAACAGACATCCCCCAACTGATGCATTTTAAAAAGGAACTGGGCTCGATACATGACTATTATGACTTCAGCGGATTGAACTCCGTTACAACCAATAATTACTATTATTTTGAAACGTCCCACTACAGAATGGTGGTCGGTGACATGATGATCGAGCGTATATTCAAAAAGAACCGGATGCAGGTCCCACAGGATTTCGGGTCCTTTGTTACGGCGCAGAACGTCGGGCTGCACCTTGCGGACCTTCAAAGACAGCTGGCCCGTTAAAGACCGACCCCGTATTTTATTCCCTTTTCGGTAATAACACGGTCAACTTTCACCCACGATCTTACCGCTTCACATTTTTTTTTCAACGTGCTACCATTGAAATATTAACAAGTTACATGTTGCCAGCGCGGTAAACTGACAACAAGGGAAAATGGTACGCCTTGAAGGCTGACGGCATATACAGGGAGGGGATATTATGGAAGAAAAGGAGATAGGTATCGTTGTCAGGTATTTCGGGAAGATCGGGGTGGCGGCCATCAGGATCACAGACGGGGAATTGAAGGTCGGGGACCGCATCAGGATAAAGGGCCATTCCACGGACCTCGAGGAAGAGGTCGAATCGATGCAGGTTGAACACGAGAGCGTTGAAAAGGTCGGGCCCGGGACCGATGTGGGCATCAAGGTGAAAGAAAGGGTGCGCGAGCACGACACCATTTACCTCCTGACGTAAGATAAGGGGAGATATTTCTTTCGCTTGTTCAGGGCTGACATACAGACATTTCTATGTTATAATTTAAAAAAGTATACAACGGAAAAATGGAGGGACAATGGAACAGAAAGAACTGATGCGGCGTTTTCAGGAAGTGTTCGAGGAGGCAATCCCAATCCTTGAAGAGTTGAAAAAGGGGTTCCTTACCCAAAAGTTGACTCTTATACAGGACTGCGAAATGAAATTCGGCGCCCTTATCATTTCACGGCTCCCTGACGCTGAAAAGATCATAGGCGAAAAGGAAAAGGACGAAGCAGAAAAAAAATACGTGGCGCTTCTCCCAACATTCCAGACGATCGCCATCGCCTTCGAAAACCTCATGTACAAGATGGAGGCGAAGGTCAGGTCCAATATCCTTTTCAGCCATAAGGCCCTGTCCGAGATCCAGGAACTCTACGGAGTCATGTTGGAGCAGTTCCGGGATACGAGAGACTACGTCGTGACCAAAAACCCCAGCCTTAAAGCATCCATAAAGACACACATGGAAAAGACCTTCAAGCTCCTCGAAGAGTTCTCCATAGTCCACCAGAACAGACTTATCACGGGAATATGCATGCCCCAGGCGTCGTACCTCTACCTTGATATCACTGAATCATTGAAGAGGATCTCCCGGGGACTTATCGACTTTGCCGAGAAGGTTTAGTGGTTGGAAATTTCCAACCAGGCGCTTATCCTGTCGATAAGCGCAAGGCATATAATACATAAATTAGTATCCTGCCCTTTTTCCGGAGAGGTTTTTCTCGTCGGAGGGGCCATACGGGAGATCGCCCTTGGCAAGGTACCCAGGGACTATGACCTTGCCCTCTCAAATACCGATGACCTGAAACTCATTGAAGGCGCCTTCGGCAGAAGGTCGTTCCTTCTCGGTAAAAAACCCGTCCAGACACACCGGATCGCCGCAGGGAATACCGTTCTCGACATCACCATACTTGACGGTACCATTGAAAAAGATCTCGCGAGAAGGGATTTTACGATGAATGCCGTCGCCTTCGATATTCGACGCGGCAATATCTTCGATCCCCTTCACGGCATCGAAGATATTGCGCAAAAGCTCATCCGCTACCCCCAACGCAGTGCCATCGCAAGTGACCCCCTGCGGATGCTCAAGGCGGTCCGGCACTTTGCCACTCTTGAAGGTTTTGTCCTTGACCCGGAACTGATCGATGCAATGGAAACATCGAAGGAGCTCATAAAGCGGGCCGCCCCGGAGAGGATAAAATACGAACTTGACCTTATCATGGTTTCCAAAGGCGCAGCGGAAGCAATGGGCATGCTCACCAGAACAGGGCTCATCTTCGAGATCTTCCCGGAACTTTACGCTTTGCGTCTAATGGACGTGGAGAAGAACTTTTCCCTTGAGACATTAGGCCACACCCTTCTCGGATTTTCCTATTTGGACCGTTACGCGAAGCAGTATCTCCCTGACCAGGGATCGGTGAAAGAGACCGGCTACGCGCTGCTCTTTCATGATCTCGGCAAGGCTTGCACCTATTCCTACGACGAGGAGAAGGACCTCGTCCACTTTTTCTACCACGAGCGCATCTCGAAAGAGATCGCCTCGTCGATCATGGAGAGGCTCCGGTTCAGCACCCATGAGATGAAAAAGGTGATCTCCCTCATAGAGAACCACATGCGCATCTTCCTCATCAGCAACGGCGAGACAACGGACAAGGCCATAAGAAGGCTCATATATAAAATGGAGGACCTGACGCCTTTGCTGATAGTGCTGACCATATGCGACATGTACGGAAGCTCGGCTGGAGAGGACAAT
This sequence comes from uncultured delta proteobacterium, assembly GCA_963816115.1. Taxonomy (GTDB): domain Bacteria; phylum Desulfobacterota; class Syntrophorhabdia; order Syntrophorhabdales; family Syntrophorhabdaceae; genus Delta-02. The sequence continues at coordinate 55,477 of CAWFIZ010000006.1, forward strand.
CCTTCAACACAGCGGGTCCTGCAAAATTGTGACGCCATCATGGCGGCCTACCATGAATCGAAAAAAGAACCCCTTGCAAGGCTTTTGTCCGGCAGGGACCTCCTCTCCATGGGCTTTGCCGAGGGGCCCCTCGTCGGGAAATGTCTGGGCGACGTCCGCGACAGGCAGATCGCCGGCGAGATCACCGGCCGGGACGAGGCGCTTCGTTTCGCCGAGAAGTTTTTAAAAGAACAAGAGAAAAGTGCGGGGATCAGGGAATAGGGCTCAGAGAAAAACAAAAAAACAGCCGGAAACAGCTCTTCTTTTGGTTTTGGTTCTCTCCGGCCCCTGAATCCTGAGCCCTGCCTCTCAATACTCCGGCTCTCCTTCCTTCGTGATCCTCTTGTAGGTCTTGAGGTCCAGGGCGTGGTCCGTTCCGGGCTGGATCGTGGCATCCTTCGAGTAACCGTATTTCGACCAGTATCCTGTGCCGTCCTTTTCGAGGAACTCGAGCCTCGTGATGGTCTTAACGCTCTTGTAGCCGTACTTCGATGGCATAAGAAGGCGAAGGGGCCCGCCGTAGGCAGCGGACAGCGGCACGTCATTCATCTCGTAGGCAAAAAGGACGCGGGGCTTGAGGAGTTCTTCGAGCGAGATGTACTCATAGTAATCATCGGCGCTGTAAAAATAGAGGTATTTCGCCCTGGCAACGGGTTTCACCACGTCGAAGAGGGCCTTCGGCCTGAACCCTCCCCATTTGGCCTTGCTCGACCAGGACTCGACGCATTTCATACGCGATACCTGGGCCTCTCTGGGCAATTTTTTGATAGCAGCAAGGGTAAAATTCTGGGCCTTCTCGCAGAGCCCGCCCACTTTGAGGACCCACCTGGCGGGGTCAACGGGCCTGATGGGCTTGATGAACCGGATATAGAAACCCTCCCGGTCCTCATTTTCGAGGAGGCGCTCCACCTCCTTCGGGTCTGCACAGTGGGGCATTAGAACGGAAACTCCAAGGAAACAGATGAACCGGACAACATCACGCCTGTCCATTTCTTTGAATATGTCCATCATATCCATTATACTCCTTGACCATTGACAAACAAAATAGAATAATTAGATTCAGGGACGTTTCAGAGCTCTCCAAAGGAGTGAATAATGCTTATAATCGAAGATCTGCAGGTAGAATTGGCAGGCAGGATGCTCCTGAAGGACATCGACCTTGAGATAAGACCGGGAGAAACACACGTCCTCTTTGGTCCCAACGGCTCGGGGAAAACATCCCTTCTCATGACCATCATGGGCTATCCCCAGTATGTCGTAAAAAAAGGCAAGATCACATTCAAGGGGGTTGATATCACCCACGCACCCATCAACGAACGGGCCGCCCTCGGCATAGGCATGTCCTACCAGCGCCCTCCCACTATCAACGGCCTCAAGACCAGACAAATGGTCGATATCTGCGCGAAAACGAAGGTCGATACCGAAGAGATGGCACGTTCCCTCAATTTCGAGGATTTCCTCGACAGGGATGTGAACGCAGGTTTTTCCGGAGGCGAGATCAAGCGCTCCGAACTCCTTCAGCTCAAGGCACAGAACCCGGACCTCATGCTCTTCGATGAGCCCGAGTCCGGTGTGGATATCGAGAACATGGCCCTCATCGGCACCACGATCGCCCAGATCCTCCAGAAGGAATCGCCGAAGCCAGGCACGACGAAACCGGTGGCCCAACAGTGGAAAGAAAGGACCAAGATGGGGCTTATCATCACACATACCGGATATATCCTTGATTATGTCCCGGCCGATAAAGGCCAGGTGCTCTTTAACGGAATACTTGCCTGCGCGGGCAACCCCCGTGAGATCTTTCAATGTATCGGCCAATTGGGATACGAGGAGTGTGTAAAATGTACAATGTAGAAGAGCTCAAAGAAAAAGCCAGACAGGCACTCGATAAAAAGGCCACTTTCGGCGACGACGTGGACCTGAGCACTTTTGACAGGTCCTTTGTTCCCCACAAATACCTCGCCGAAGAGGAGATCTGCGCCATACCCGAAGAAGAGCAGAAACGGCTCATCATGTCAGGGCTCGATGTGACCGACAAAGGCAGGGGCGGGACATATTTCCAGAAAGATACCACCGTCATCCATTGTCACAGTGACGAGGAAGGCATCCAGGTCATGCCGGTGACGGAGGCATTGAAGAAGCACGACTGGGTCAAGGAATATTTCTGGAAGCTCGTCCCCGTTGACCAGGACAAGTACACCGCTTCGGCATTCCTTGAGCTCCACGACGGTTACGTCATAAGGGCCCTGCCGGGAAGTAAGAGCGTATATCCCATTCAGGCCTGTCTCTATCTCGACAAGGAAAACCTCCAGCAGAACGTCCACAACCTCATCATCGCCGAGGAAGGCTCCGAGCTCCACATTATTACAGGGTGCGCCACGTCGCCCGACATGAAGCGCGGCGTTCACGTTGGCATATCGGAGTTCTTCGTAAAAAAAGGTGCCAGGCTGAGTTTCACCATGATCCATAACTGGGCGGAAGAAATGGACGTCCGTCCACGGTCCGTAGCCCTCGTGGAAGAAGGCGGTGTCTTTATCAATAACTACATCTGCATGAAACCTGTCCGTTCCATCCAGATGTATCCAACGACATATCTCGTTGGCGATAACGCCACGGCGATGTTCTACAGCATCATCGTGGGAACCCCGGGTTCGCACCTCGATGTTGGCGGCAGGATCTATCTGAAGAGCAAGGGAGCCCGCGCCGAGATCATCCAGCGCTCTATCAGCAATGGGGCCATATCATCAACCGGGGCCACCTGATCGGTGAAGCACCGGAGATCAAGGCCCATCTCGAATGCAAGGGGCTTTTGCTCAAGGGTGGCATCATCGATTCCATCCCGCAGCTCGAAGGACACGTGGAAGGCGTAGATATGTCGCACGAGGCCGCTGTCGGTAAGGTTGCCCAGGAAGAGATCAACTACCTCATGTCGAGGGGCTTAAGTGAAGAACAGGCAACATCAACAATCGTCCGCGGGTTCCTGAGCGTCGACATCAAGGGGCTGCCGGAGGCATTGAAGGCCGAGATCGACCGGGCCATTGACACAAGCAACAAAGATACCATGTAAAAAAACGGAGGGCGTTATGAAACGAAGGGACTTCCTGAAGATCGCTCTCTCGTCACTCCTAGCAAGCCAGTTTCCATCCAGATTGATCGCCCAGGCCCCGCCGCCTGTTGTAGCTGTTGCCGAAGGGGCCGACTACGCCGGCGTAACCCGCAGGGTCATCGCCGCACTCGGCGGGATGAAGGCCTTCGTGAAACAGGGCAACACCGTCGTGGTCAAACCGAACATTGGCTGGGACAGAAAACCTGAATACGCCGCCACCACCCACCCTGTCGTCGTGAAAACCGTTGTAGAGGAATGTCTTGCTGCCGGGGCGAAAAAGGTCAAGATCTTTGACAACACCTGCAACGACACCCGCCGCTGCTACGAGAACAGCGGGATCCAGGCGGTACTGAAAGGCATGAAGAACGTCGACGTCAAGCATGTCGAAAGTGAACGCTTCAAGAAAACAACCCTGAACGGGCGTTTTCTCAAGGACTGGCCCCTTTATGACGAGGCCCTCGCGGCCGACGTCTTCATCAACGTGCCCATCGCCAAACATCATGGCCTTACGGGGCTCACGCTGGGGCTCAAGAACATGATGGGCATCATGGGTGAAAACAGGGGGTACATCCACCGCAGCATAGAGGACGCCCTGGCCGACGTGAACAGTAAGGTCAGGAGCCACCTCGTTATCATCGATGCCACGCGTATCCTCACGGCCCACGGCCCGCAGGGGGGCAGCCTGAAAGACGTGAAGGTCCTGAACAAGGTCATCGCATCGAGGGACATTGTCGCCGCCGACGCATACGCGACAACCCTCTTCGGCATGAACCCGCAAGAGATCTCCACGACGGTGGCAGCATATAAACGGGGCTTGGGCGAGATGAATTTGAACAAGATAAAGATAGTAAAGGCATGAAGATCACCTCCTCCCGCATCTCACAGCTATTCTTCCTCGCCCTCTTCCTGTTTCTGTTCATTGTCACCGACTACCGGGGAAAGGACGAGATCTCTGTTGCGGTGAACAGCTTCTTCAGGGCCAATCCCCTTGTCCTCGCAAGCTACATCTTCGCCGTTAAGAGCTTCACGGCACTTCTCATACCCGCTGTCCTCATGACGGTGTTCACTATCGTTCTGGGAAGGTTCTTCTGCGGCTGGGTCTGTCCTCTCGGGACCATCATCGACCTTCTCGCAAAAAAGATACCCTCGAGGACCCCCGTCCGTTTCCTCAGGGGTCCTCTCAAGTATTACCTTCTCTTCACGCTCCTCGTTATGTCCATCTTCTCTGTCAACGTATCGGGCGTCTTCGACCCCATCGCCATACTCATCAGGGCGTTGACCTTCTTTTTTTATCCGCTTCTGGGGTATTCTGCCCGCTCGGGCTGGGCCGGCCTTTACAACCTCACCGGCGACGGGCGGGACCACATTGCCTTCCTTTACGGTTTTTTGCGCGACTATGTACTCCCCTTCAGGGAGACCTTCTATCCACTCGCTTTTCTGTCACTTGTCATCTTTCTTTTTATTCTCTTTCTTGAAAGGTTCGAAAAGCGCAACTGGTGCAGGAACATATGCCCGCTGGGCACGCTCCTCGGTCTCCTTGGCCGGTTTTCGGTCTTCAGAAGGGTGCCGGGGAGGATCTGCAAGGATTGCGGTGAATGCAAAGACCACTGCGCCACGGCATTTGACGAAGATATCTTCCAGACCGACGGCTGCATCCGCTGTATGGAATGCAGGGCAAAGTGCCGCTTCAAAAGGGTCGAATTCCCCTTCAAAGGGAAAAAGATCTTCACGCCTGACGCCGGCAGCAAGATACAGCCGGTCCTGTCAAAAAGGATATTTCTGGGGAGCGTCCTTTCCGGCTTTTTTTTGTCAAAAGCATTTTCATTCCGTCAACCCGAAAAGGACCATCGTCTCCTCCGCCCTCCCGGCGTAACGAGCGAAAGTGAGTTCCTGAAGAAATGTGTCCGTTGCGGAGAGTGTATGAAGGTATGCCTGAGAGGCGCCTTGTACCCGGACCTTGCGAGATCTGGCACAACAGGGATCTTCATGCCTATTGTGATACCCAGGCTGGGATACTGTGAATACAACTGCACACTATGCGGCCAGGTCTGCCCCACGGGGGCCATACCGAGGCTCCCCCTCGAAAAGAAGAAAAAGAGCGTCATAGGCACAGCGGTCATCGATAAGAACTTGTGCCTGCCTTACGCGAAAAAGCTCAACTGCATCGTCTGCGAAGAGCATTGCCCCATTCCGGATAAGGCCATCCGGTTCGAAATTGCCGATGAGTTAGATCACCGGGGTAAGAAGGTCACCCTGAAAAGACCCTATATCATAGATGAGCTCTGCAACGGATGCGGCATCTGCGAGAACAAATGCCCCCTGGAAGGCCGCTCCGCCATCGAAGTCTTCGCCGGAAAAAAATAAGAACCGTTTTTTATTAATTATCCGATAGAAAAAGCAAGACCTCAAATGGCGGCTTACCTTGATAAAACCCTCAAAATGTTTATAATCTATAATCATATAAAAAGTAAGCGGGGGCTTAATGAACAGATTCAAGACCTTTTTCTTAATGACCGTCCTGACGATCATTCTCGTGGGGCTTGGAAGCATTATCGGAGGCAAATCCGGCGGCATGATCGCCTTCATGGTGGCGCTTGTCATGAATCTGGTCAGTTACTGGTTCTGCGACAGGATCGTTCTTGCCATGTACAGGGCAAAAGAGGTCTCCCGGCAGGAAGCGCCGGCCCTCTACGGCACGGTGGCGTCCCTTGCCCAGAGGGCAAACATACCCATGCCAAGGGTATATGTCATTGAAAACGACAGCCCCAATGCCTTCGCGACGGGCCGCAATCCCGAGCACGGTGTCGTTGCCGTCACCACGGGCATCATGCGGACCATGACGGGCCAGGAGCTCGAGGGTGTCCTCGCACACGAACTCTCTCACATCAAACACCGCGATATCCTTATTCAAAGCGTCGCGGCAACCCTGGCCGGCGCCATTACCATGATCGCCAACTGGGCCCGCTTTGCCGCGTTCTTCGGCGGGGGCAGTGACGACGACGAAGGGGGCAATATCTTCACCGTCATCATCTTTTCCGTTATCGCGGCCTTCGCGGCAATGCTCATCCAGCTTGCCATATCACGTTCAAGGGAATACCTCGCCGACGAAGGGGGCGCTGCCCTCTCCGGGAACCCCCTCTATCTGGCGGGCGCGCTGCGCAAGCTTGGCGCCGGTGTTGCCCGAAACCCCATGAACGACGCCAACCCTTCCACGGCGCCGCTTTTCATAGTGAACCCTTTCAGGGCCGGAGGCGTCCGCTCTCTTTTCAGCACCCATCCACCCCTTGAAGAGAGGATAAAAAGACTGGAGGACATGGCCTATCGGCGATAATTTCGGACATCTCCTGCGGGCCATTTCGACACGCATCATCAGAGATGTAGAATCGGGCAGATTCCTCGATGAGACCATCGACGACATCTTTTCCCATTCACAGCTGGATGAGGGACAACGGGCGCTTATCTACCAGATCACATCGGGGGTGGTCCGCTGGCGGGGCTACCTTGACCTTGTCCTCTCCAGGTACACTACCAAACCCATCGAAAGGGACACCCGGTACCTGCTATGGATGACCCTCTACCAGGCGGGTTTCATGAAAAAGGCCCACTACCACGTTGTCAAAGAGGCCGTGGACTACGCAAAAAAAGAAAAGGGTAAATTCGTTGCGGGATTTGTGAATGCCATCCTGAGAAGGTTCATAAACGACAAAGAACTCTGCGATCTTCCCCCTGGCGAGCTCATAGAACACACATTTCCAAAATGGCTTGCGAAACGCTGGATGCAGCGGTTCGGTGAAGATGAGGCAAAAAAGCTCCTCACGACGCTAAACACCGAACCCGACTTCGCCCTCAGGGTCAACACGGTCAGTATCACCATCGACGAGGCAATACGCCGTCTCGGTGACCTCGGCATTACCGCACGCACCGGGCGTTTTTCACCGTCCGCCGTTATCGTCGAAAGGCTCTCGCCTGTCATCAAAAGCACTCTCTTTCAGGAAGGGCTGATCAGTGTCCAGGACGAGGCCTCGCAACTCGCGGGTATGGCAGTTGGGGCAGCCGGGGGGCAGACCATCCTTGACGCCTGTGCCGGTTCGGGAACAAAATCGAAACAGATAGGCCAGCTTCGTCCCGATGCATGTGTCGTTTCCATGGACAATGACCGGAAACGGCTGCGCCTGTCATCGCTCTCACACAACACCCTCTGCGCCGACGCCCTCAATGCGCCATTCAAGGCCGAAAGCTTCGACACCATTCTCGTCGACGCCCCGTGCTCATCGCTGGGTATCATTCGCAAACATCCGGAGATCAAATGGAGGCGAGGTGAAAAGGACATAGCCGTCTTCGGAGCGCACCAGCTTTCCCTTGTCCTCGCCCTCTGGGGCCTCCTGAAAAAGGGGGGGGAGATGGTCTACAGCGTCTGTTCCTTCGAACCCGAGGAGACCATCATGGTCATCGACAACGTGTCAAAAGAAAAGAAGTTTCTACTTGAAAAACCGCTTCCGTTCCTGTTTAATAAGGATTATCTTCTCTCATTACCGCACGAAACAGCTATGGACGGCTTCTTTATAGCACGAATGAAAAAGCTATGAAACTTATAAAGATACTATTTTATATTCTGGCACCCGTCGCAGTGTTCGGACTGTCGACGTATCTGACGATCAGTCTCACGCTTAAGTTCCAACAGACCACCGTCTGTCCGGACATCAGGGGAAAAACCGTTGAAGAGGCCCGGGAGCTTGTGAAGAACAAAGGGCTTTCCCTCGTTGTGACGCGATATGAACGACGCAATGACGTGCCCTACAATCACATAACGGTCCAGAAGCCCGACGCCAACATCTCCACGAAAAAAGGAAGGGTGGTGTACGTCATCGTTTCCGAAGGACCCGAGCTCATGAAAGTGCCCGGTTTCGCAGGGCTCACCTCGGAGCAGGCACGGCTGGTGCTCGCCGAAAAACATCTCGTCCTTGAAAAGACCGTTATGGTACCCCACGAGAAGGCCGGCAAGATCATCGCCCAACTGCCCGCTCAGGGAAACGACATCCTGGAATACGGCAAGATGACCTTTTTTGTAGGCTCTGAGACCAGGTCCTACTATCTCATGGCAGACACAAAAAATATCAATTACAACGAACTGGCCGAAGAGCTGGAAACCAAAGGGATCAGATACAGGATCAATTACGCGCGGGGTGATCAGGCTCAATCAAGGGGCGGGATAGAGTATTCCATCCTCCCCAGAACTATATTCAGCTCCACCGAAGAAATTGTCATAAATATCTATTGACCATGGAGGCTTATATGAATAAAATCCTCATCTCGCCGTCCATTCTGTCCTGTGATTTCCTGCGTCTCGGAGACGAGATACGGGATATCGAGGAAGCGGGCGCGGACCTCATCCACGTTGATGTCATGGACGGTCATTTCGTCCCGAACATCACCATAGGCCCCATGTTCGTCGAGGCCCTGCGCAGGATCAACAAGAAACCTCTCGATGTCCATCTCATGATAGACAATCCCGCGCAATATGTGGAGGAGTTCGCCCGTGCCGGGTCCGACATCATCACGATACATGCCGAAACGGACAACCACCTCTTCAGGACCATAGACTTGATCAAGGGGTCCGGGGCGAGGGCCGGCATATCATTCAACCCGGCCACGCCGCTTCACCTTCTCGATCATGTCATTCACGTTGTCGACCTCGTCCTCATCATGACCGTCAATCCGGGGTTCGGCGGACAGAGCTATATTCCCTCCATGGCCGAAAAGATCGCCGAGGCGAGGAGCATGATCGACAAGGCGGGCCGTTATATCGACCTCGAGGTCGATGGCGGCATCAAGGCAAGTAACGCTAAAGCGGTTGTCGATGCGGGCGCGAACATCCTCGTCATGGGAACGGAAATATTCCACAGTGACGACTACCGGAAAAAATTCGAGGAGATCAGGGAAACGATCGGTCAATAAGAATTGGAACTGAAAAGACAAAAAACATATAAGGGCGTTTTTGAGAAGGCAAGGTTGCAACTCACCGGATCCGCCGTGGAAGAAAAGTTCTCCCTCGCGGGCCTTAGATATGAGCAAAAGGGCAATGGCATGGTGGTGCATGTCCCGTATTTCGATGAAGATATCACGCTCACCATACCGGAGTTCTCCTTCTCAAGCTCGAAGGGCGCCAATGTCACCCTGGTCACGAAGATCATCATACTCCATTATATCAACAGTGCCTCGGGTGTCCCCTTTGCCGGGGAGAAAGTGGCCTACGGGGACATACCTGCCTGTATGCACTATGACCCCGTCTTTGAAAAAAGGGTCCTAAAACCCCTTATCAAGGCCTTCGGATACGACAAGTACGCCTTTATCGAAGCGGGGCGTTCACTGGGAGCGAAAGAAGAGCAGTTCGGCGACGCGTCACTGACGCTGTTTGCCTTCCCGAAAATACCCATCACCTTTATAATTTGGGAAGGTGATGACGAATTTCCACCATCCGCGAAGGCGCTCTTCGACCCTTCCATTACGGCCTATCTGCCTCTTGAAGATATAGTTGTTATCTCAAAGCTCGCCGCCGGAAGGATATTGAAGACGGCCATGAAAAAATTAGCCGACGAGGTGTGACATGATATTCAAGCAATTCAATTTTGACGGATGTCTCGGTTATGTCATTGCCTGCGAAAAAGAAAAGAAAGGTGCGATCATCGACCCTTCCCACGAAATGGAACCCTTTCTCGATCTTGTCAGGTCACAGGGGATCACCGTTTCCCACATCATCGACACCCATACACACGTTGACCACATTTCTCTTGCGCCGGAGATCGCCGATGCGCTCGGGGCCAAAACGGTCATGAACAGGAGCACGCCTTCACAGCGGACGATCGGGGCGCAGGTCAAGGAACTCTTCGGCATAGAAAAGGTCCTTGCCGAAAATGCACAGAAACGGATCGACATCTACCTCGACGACCGCGACGAACTCAAGATCGGCAGCATCACTCTGAGGGCCATCCACACCAAAGGACACACTCAAGACCACATGTGCATTCTTGCCGGTGACAGGATCTTCACGGGCGATACGCTCATGATCGGCCAGTGCGGCCGGACTGACCTGCCGGGCGGGAGTTCACGGGACATGCACGAGAGTCTCTTCGGAAAGCTCATGCCGCTGTCCGATGACCTCATTGTCTATCCGGCCCACGATTACAAAGGCAATATTAACTCATCCCTGGGATACGAAAAAACGAATAACGTCTGCCTGAAAACAAAGAGGACCATTGAGGACTTCGAGAAATTCCTGAAGGGCCTCTTTCCGCCGCTTGACGCCCAGACGGGCAAGCTGCAGTGCGGTCTCACCATGGAACCGGCTGCAGGCCCCGGCGAACTCGGCCCTCTCATGAAGAGCTTTTGCGTCTCCATGGAAAGCTATCTCACAACGCCTCATGGGGAAACGCTTATTCAACCGGAAGACACTGATGCAAAAGTTACCGGGGCGAAAGAAAAGGCTCTTCATTGTCGATGTGCGGGAACCGAAAGAACTGCAGGATACCGGCTTCATCGAAGGCGCCGTCAACATACCCTGTGAGGGATGTTGCCTCAAGGATCGATGAGTTCCCGAAGGACCTCGATACTCCCATCGTGGTCTATTGCGCCAGCGGCGCACGGTCGTCCCATGCCGCAATGTACCTTAGGGCCTACGGCTTTCGCAACGTGAAGAACCTCGAATACGGCATGCACGGCTGGACGGACAGGAGTTATCCACTAGCAGGATGAAGGGTTAAGGGTTAAGGGCTAAGGGTACAGGGGTCAGAGAAAAACCAAAAAGGCAAGAGCTTTAATGCCTTTTGTCTTCTCTGAGCCCTGAGCTCTGAGCCCCTGAGCCCTTAATCCGTTCTTATTTCAGGAGTATCTTACCCTTCGGTTCGGCTAGAAATGTTCCGATAACATGGTAGTCGACGGCAAGGTGCGTTGCCTCTGTTTCGAATCTCGCCCTTTCGGCCGGGTCAATGGCGATCAGAAGGCCTCCCGAGGTCTGCGGATCGAAGATGATATCGAAGTAAAAATCGGATCGCGAGGTCACGACGTGTTCCCCGTAAAAATCCCTGTTACGGTAAAGACCGCCGGGGACAAATCCCGATGCGGCAAATCCTACGGCTTCCTGAAAATAGGGAAGTTGCTCCGCGTATACCTCGACACCCAGTGATTCCTTGATCATCTCCTTGAGGTGCCCAGCGAGGCCGAAACCGGTCACGTCTGTGCAGGCATGGACCGAGGCGGAGAGCATCGCCCGCGCCGCCTTTTCGTTGAGTGTTGCCATAACCTTCATCAGGGCCATTATTGCGTCGCCATCAAGGAGGTTTCCCTTGATGGCGGTGTTCATAATGCCCGTCCCAAGGGGTTTCGTAAGAAAAAGAATGTCTCCGGGTTTGGCCCCTTCATTGAGAAGCACTTTGTCAGGATGGACTATTCCTGTCACGGACAGGCCGTACTTGATCTCTTCGTCTTCGACGCTGTGGCCGCCGAGAAGGCTCACCCCGGCCTCGTGCGGATCTGTCGGCCCCTCCCTCGATGATCTCCTTCAGGATCGATATATCGAACTTCTTAGGTGAAAAGCAGACGAGATTGAGGGCGGTCTTTGGTGTGGCCCCCATGGCGTAGATGTCGCTCAAGGCGTTGGCGGCCGCTATCTGTCCGAACCAGTAAGGATCATCCACGACGGGCGTAAAGAAGTCGACGGTTTGAACAAGGGCGATATCGTCCGTTACCTTGTAGACTCCGGCGTCTTCAAAGCCTTCGATACCAACGATCACATTTTCATCTGCGGGGATCTCGATCCCGCAGAGGATGTTCGTCAGGTCACCCGGACCTATCTTCGACGCTCACCCGCCGCCGCGGACAAATTTTGTCAATCCTGCGTCCACTTTTTCTCCTTTTACTATCGTAATATATTGATCACGCAAAATTAAAAAAGATGCCGCCGTATTATGGAGGAAGCATCCTTTTCGATCTCTTCCTGGGCGGCGGCGCCTCTTCAACGGCAACATATTTTTCTTCTATCTTTTCGATCCCGGCGTAATAACAACAGTTCACACTTTTAAAGTTGTTGTCGAAGACACGGACCTTGCCGTCCTGAAAATTGATGCGGACGTAACAGAACCCGCCTGGCAGTTCCGATCTGCGCTCCTCGACAACGGTCCCCATTCCCCACCTGGTGTACCGTTTGTGATACACATGATCGCCAACGTGCAGGTACAATGAATAATCGGCTATCATGCGGTAAGCATAGCATAAATGCGGGCAGGGAACAAGAAGGGTTAGAGATTGGTTTATCCGGTTTACTGGTTTGTTTATAGACCAAAGAAATAAAGAAACATGAAAACCTAAAGAAACTTATCATTCATTACCTGCATAAAAAAACGGGGACCGAAGTCCCCGTTTTTTTATGCTTATTTAAATTATGTTACTGATTGTCGCTCCATTTGCCGAAACGCTCGCGGAGGATCCTGTGGAGGATCTTGCCTGCGCCTGATCTCGGCATCTCTTCGTCCTTGATGAAGTGGATGTTCTTGGGTACCTTGAAACCGGCGATCTTGCCTTTGCACCACTCACCAACGGCCTTTGCGTCCATCGTCTTGCCTTCGTGGAGAACGATGACTGCCGTTACCTGCTCGCCCCATTTTTCATGAGGTACGCCGATCACGGCTACGTCCTTGACGTCCGGGTGTCCGCCGACACAGTTCTCAACTTCTGACGGGAAAACGTTCTCGCCGCCGGAGATGATCATGTTGGCCTTTCTGTCGACGAGCGTGTAATAGCCGTCCTCATCCCTGAGGGCCATGTCGCCGGCGCTGAAGTATTCACCCTTCATTGCGGCCTTCGTCTTTTCCGGGTCTTTCCAGTACTGCTCGAATATCTGCGGGCTCCTGGAATAGAGCTCACCGACTACGTTCGGCTTGTCGATGAGGTTCCCGTCTTCGTCATAGAGTTGGATAATATCGGTACCAATGACCTCGCGGCCGATGGAGCCGAGCTTCGTCATCTGTTCGTGCGGCTTCAGGATCGTAACGATACCGGCTTCCGTTGAACCGTATGCTTCATACAGCGCAGAGTTGGGGAACATCTTGAGGACGCCCTGTTTCGTGTCGCGCCGCGCCGGTGCCGAGGAACAGAGGAGCTTTTTAATAGCGTTAAGGTTGTATTTCGCCTTTACCTCGTCGGGAAGGGCCAGCATCATGATGTAGTGTGTCGGTACGAGGGATGTGAATGTTACTCCGTGATCCGCGAAGGTCTTGATGAGGTCTTCGGGGTTGAAGGAGACCATGTTGTAGGCCATGACGGTGCCGCCGACCCATGTCACGACAAATGAATAGAACAGGGAGTTGACGTGGCAGCAAGGCATGACGAGAAGGTTGCAGTCGTCAAAATTAAAGCTGTGGTCGTAGATCATGATGAAATACTGTGCGAACAGGTTGGCATGGCTCTTCATGACGCCCTTGGGCAGACCTGTGGTGCCGCCGGTGTACATGATGACCCAGATATCGTCGGCATCGACCGTCACGGCCGGCTCCGTCGCGCTTGCCTTGGCGAGCATCTGCTCATAATTGATAAAACCGTCATAGCTCGGGCTGTCCACGGCAAAATTGATATAATGCTGTACGCCGGGAATGTTCTTCTTCATGCCGTTGACCTGGTCGATCCAGGGAAATTCCTTGCCGTCTGCCTGGTCCTTGCCGCTCTGAACGATAAAGATCTTAGCTTCGCAGTGGTTGATGATATATTCCATCTCGGGTGTAGCGAGCCTGAACATGAGCGGTACGCATATAAAACCGCCCTTTGCGGCCGCCGCATAGAACTCCAGCCATTCCACGCAGTTGTATGCGAGAATAGCAAAGCGTTCGCCTTTTTTTAGGCCAAGGTCGGCGAGAGCATTAGCGAGTCTGCATGCCCTCTCGTCCCACGCTTTAAAAGTATGGGCCTTGTACAGATCTTTGATGCCAACTTTGTCAGGGTACTTAAACGCATTTACCCTCAATACATCCTTGGCTGTCATCCAATGACCGTTCTTCATAGAAAACCTCCTTGATTTAATTGATTAAAGCTATCGTAATCTTATGAGTCCCCGGAACGAAACATCAGCGGGACTGCATTCTGCTGAGAACAAACTCATCAGTATCCGCAGCGGTCGGTTAATTTTGAGACATCGGCTTGCTACTCTACAAGCTCCAGGAAATGATGCACCTTTTGCGGCATTTTATTCAGTAGAATATTGTCGATGAGGTTGATCATACAGCCTGGGCATGCGGTCACAACAATATCCGCACCGGTCGCTTTGATACCGTCCATTTTCTTTCCCGCAATTTTCTTGGTCAGATCGTAATGGTATACGCTGAATGAACCACCCATTCCGCAGCACATGTCGGCATTGGGCATCTCCACGTATTTAATACCCTTCAGGGCCTTGAGGATCGCCCTCGGCTGATCTTTGATGTTCTGGTACCTGACCAGATGGCAGGGGTCGTGCCATGTTACTGTTTTGCCTTCGAACTCCTTTTTCAACTTGAAGTCTTCCGGCGGGATCTTCAATATATCTATGACAAATTCCGTGCTGTCCTTGATCTTCTTTTCGAATTCCTCGTAACGCAGTTTCTGGTCTTCGTTATCGGGGAGATATTTCTGGTAGTCTTTGAGCGTGGAACTGCAGGTTCCGCAGGCCGTTACGATATAGTCCACGTTCAGGTCCTTGTAAGCCTTAATGTTCTGGTCTGCCAGCATCCTGCCGGTCACAAGATCGCCGCTGAAATAGATGGCTGCGCCGCAGCAGTTCTGGTCTTCGGGGACAACCACTTCAACACCGTGCTTCGTGAGAAAATCTATGAGCTTGAGGCCGAGTTCAGGATATACGAAATCCGTGGCGCATCCCATGAAGAAACCGACGCGCATCTTGGGCTTCTCACCGTTCTGGGGTTTGTAGACCGGTTTTATCTGGTCCCGCAGGAATGTCTTTGAAAGCTCGGGGAAATTCCTCCGCCCCAGTGATTTTACGAAATCGGGGAGATGGCGTATCTTTCCTTCCGTCTTGGGCATCATCCACTGGAACGCCTGCATGAGCTTAGCGTAGCGCCCGAAGGCCTTCCTGTTGGCCATGACCTTGCGAAAGGCAAAGTTCTTTATGAATCCTAGTCCTTTCTCGCTGACCATCTGGGCCCGGGCACCGACGACAACGCGGTCTATCTGCGTCTTTGCGGGACAATTTGCCGCGCAGCGTTTGCAAAGGAGGCACTTACCGATGATGTCCGCCATTTCCGGGGTCCACTCCTGATTTCCTGCAAGTATCTGTTTTACGAGGTAGTTCTTGCCGCGGGCAACAGAGGTTTCCGTCTTCTCTTCCTGGTACACAGGGCAAAAAAAGCTGCAGAATCCGCATTTCATACACTGGTCAGAGAATTGTTCTATCTTTTTAAGCTCTTTCAGGTCTTTCACTCTTAAACCCCCTTTATAGGCTACTCCCAGATCTTGCCCGGGTTCATGATGTTGTTCGGGTCGATGAGGGCCTTGATGTTCTTCATCAGGTCTATCACTGCCGGTTCCGTGACCTTCTTCATGAATTTCTGTTTCTCAAGGCCGATCCCGTGCTCACCGGAGAGTACGCCGCCGAATTCCACCGCGCCTTCGATGATCTCGTCCATGGCCTTCAAGGCGCGATCGTAATGGTCTTTATTGCTGATGTCCGTGAGGATGGCCGGGTGGAGGTTGCCGTCACCGGCGTGACCGAGGACGACGATCTCGAGGTCATATTTCTTGGCAAGTTCTTTACACCTGTTTATAAGTTTGGGGATATTCCCGCGGGGTACCGTGACATCTTCGGCAAAAACGGTCTTCGCCTTCCCGAAAACGGCTGCGAAACCGGCACGGCGTGCCATCCAGTACTTGTTGGCGTCGTCGGCGTCCTTTGCCACACGGACCTCTTTGGCGCCATATTTCATGGTGATCTCGGCGATCTTCTCGGCCTCTTTCTCAACGGCCTCGGGGATGCCGTCAACCTCGAAGAGCAGACAGGCGTCGGCGTCTTTCGGCAGGCCTATGGGCATCATTTCTTCGATCCTGTTGATGACCCAGTTGTCAATGAGCTCGATCTTGTCGGGAATAACACCATTCTCGAGGACATGGTAAACGCTTTCGCCGGCAACGGCCACATCGTCATAAACAACACAGAGTGTTTTCTTCGCAAGCGGTATGGGGTTCAATTTCAGCTCGGCCTTGGTAATGACGCCGAGGGTACCTTCGGCGCTGATAAATATATGAAGGAGGTCATAACCGACAACGTTCTTCAATGTCCTGCCTCCGAGATGTATTACTTCGCCGGTGGGAAGGACCACTTCTATGCCGAGGATATACTGTTTCGTCACGCCATATTTGACACAGGCGGGCCCGCCGGCATTCTCGGATATGATGCCGCCCATGGTGGCACCCAAAAAGCTCTGGGGGTCGGGCGGGAAGAAAAGCCCGTCCTTCATAAGCCGCAGCGTCAGGTCCTGGAGGACCACGCCCGGCTCGACGGTGGCGGTCAGGTTCTCTTTATCGACCTTTACGATCTGGTTGAATTTCGTCATGGCGAGAACGATACCGGAATGCCAGGGAACGGAACCGCCGCTGACGTTCGTGCCGCCGCCCCTGGGGGTTACGGGTATCTTTTCGGCGTTCGCTATTTTCATGATCTGCGATACTTCTGCTGTCGATTTGGGAAAGATGACGACTTCCGGTTCTTTTATCCAGCTCGTCGTCCCGTCGTAGGAATAGGCCTTCAATGCCTCGGGCGCGGTGAGGACATTCTCTTTACCGACGATCTTTTCAAATTCGCTTATCAAAGATTCTTTTAACATCCATGTACCCCCTATTAATAACGATTTTGATATTGTTACTAATTTCACTTTCTTATATCTTTTTCCACTCGGCTTTGTCAATAAAAATGCGAAAGGCGAAAACCCCTTGATATCAAGTGCTTTGCTTAAGCAAAAACCTTGCGGCACGATGCAGGAAAATGTTAAATAATCCATATGGTTTCCTTTACATCTCCTGAAGCCTGCAGCAAAGGGCGTTGCGCCAGGCGGCTCGATTGCGTCGGTCATCGATGACGATCATAGAGACCATAGCGCCCATCTTCATTGTCATCGTCTTCGGATATGCGCTCAAGCGCAGGGGTTTCCTGTCGGAGGGCTTCTTCGCCGAGGCGAACCGGTTCGTCTTCATCTTCCCGCTGCCCTTTCTCATCTTCACCGGCATCATCAAGGCAAATGTCAAGGAGATCGGGCTGCTGTCCATTCTTTCGATCACCGTCCCCACCTTCGCCACCCTTTGTATCGCATGTATCGTTGCTGCCATCGCCGGCCTCAGGGGCGGCAGACTGGGGACCTTCGTACAGACCGCCTTTCATGGCAACGTGACCTACGTCGGCCTTGCCGTCATCTTTTACCTGCTGGGCGAAGCAGGCCTGGAAAGGGGGAGTCTTCTTGTCGGCATCCTCATCCTTCTCAACAATTCTCTGGCGGTCCTCGTCCTCTCACTGTCATCGGGGGTACATCGCAACATCCCAAGGACCCTGTTCTCGATCCTCACCACCCCGGTAATAATTGCCACCTTTGTGGGAATGTCCTTCCTCTTCATCGGGATAAAGATCCCCGACGTGCTCATGAAAAGCGTAACGATCGTAGCTAATATCGCCCTGCCGATGGCGCTGATCATCATTGGAGGGTCCATATCAACGGACATGCTCAGGAAGACGTTCCGTCCCGCCGTCATCGCGACCGTTCTCAAGCTCATCGTGCTTCCCGGCATTGCTGTTGCGTTTTGCCATTTTTTCTCGATCAGCTACGAAGAAGCCCTCCCCGCGATCATCCTGCTGGCAACACCGACAGCCATAACATCCTATATCATGGCCCGCGAACTTGCCGGCGATGCCGAACTGGCCTCCGGTGCCGTCACACTGACAACCCTTGCTTCACCCTTTGTCTATGTAGGATGGATGTGGATCTTAAAGATGGCTTGAACCGCTTGAACGTTTAAAGACATAAAAAGCGTTTTTTCTTTTTGTTCTTTTATCGTTTAAGCTGTTCAAGCGGTTCAAGCGGTTGCAACTTGTCTTTTCAGGGTATTATCTCGCGGAGCTTGTCCATGACGGGACCGAGTCCCAGGCGCTCCGCGTCGAGGGTTTCAATGATCACCTTACCCTCATAACCGAGATCCTTCAAGCCGCGCAGTATCTTCCCCATATCGATGGAGCCCTTGATAAAGTCGTGGTCGTCGCGGGTGCCGTCATTGTTGTGCAGGTGGACGTGAAAGAGGTGCTCTGTGCCCATGCGGCGGACATCATCGATGATCGCCTCTTCCGGTTCGGGATGTTTTGCCATTCGCTTCGAGATGTACGCGTGGCCCACGTCGAGGGTCACGCCGACCCCGGGTGCAGCTTCGCTGATCGCCCCGAACTCGATCATCTCCTTGAAATAGAAATAGGACATGTAAACATTTTCCAGGGCAACCTTGACACCGAGCTTTTGCGCCTCTTCCACAATCACTCCCAGGTCTTCGATGAACTGTTCCCGGAGCTTTTTATCTAACTGGGGCAGTTTGTGAAAAAAAGAATACCCGGGATGGACAACGATAGGGTCGGCACCGAGCCTCGCGGCAAGGCGGAGGGCATCCATTACCCGCTGCCTCGACAGGCACCGTATCTCATCAAGATAGCTCCCGAGATTGATCTCAAGGAAGGGGCCATGCATGGAAAGCTCGACACCCTCGCGGCCAAGCTGCCGGGTCTTCTCGACAAATCTGTCGTCCATGGAAAAAAGGTGGGGCGGTTCGTAGGAAAGCTCAACCACCCTGAGGCCTGAAGCGAGGATGCCTTCTATCACACCGTCCAGGGTGTCGTTGGTGAGGAAATATGTAGAGAAACCAAATTGCATGGATAAGAAAAAAGGTTATGGGTGATGGGTTAGGGATTGGTTGCTGGTTTGTCTGGTTTTAAATAACCAAAAAAACCAAAGAAACAAAAGAAACCAGACAAACCATTATAGACCAGAGAAACCAACCCCCTATGACCTATGACCTATGACCTGTCTTTTTACTTCTTCACCGCCGCCTTTACCTGTTCCACGATCTCCTGGCTGCTCAGGGAGCTGATGGTCTTCAGGAGCCCTTCCTTTTTGTAGAAATCGATGAGAGGCGCCGTCTTTTCGTTATATGTGGCGAGCCTCTTCGTGATGGCCTCTTCCGTTTCGTCGGAGCGCTGCACCGCTGGGGACCCGCACTTGAAGCAAGTTCCGTCCGCCTTTGGCGGCTTGCTCTTTATATTGTATATCTCCTGGCAATCGGGGTTGGAGCAGGTCCGCCTCGTCGTCAGCCTGTCGAGGATAACATCCGTCGGCACGTCGAGGTTAATGACTGCGTCCATCTTAATACCGATCTTCTCTAAAAGCTTCTTCAATGCATCCGCCTGGGGGATGGTCCTGGGAAAACCGTCGAGGAGAAACCCCTTCTGGCAATCGGGCTCTTTCATCCGCACTTCCATGATGTCCATGATGAGGTCATCCGGTACGAGCTCGCCCCGCTCCATATACCCCTGGGCCTTCTTGCCCAACTCGCTGCCTGCCTTCACTGCGTTGCGCAGGATGTCCCCGGTCGAGATCTGTACCGATCCGTCAAAATCCGTCAACGACTTCGCCACTGTCCCTTTGCCGGCTCCAGGTGCTCCCAATAATACAATACGCATGATAGATCCTCCTTTGCGTGATTAGTGATCGGGCATAAAAATTCCCCTGAGTTTACCAAATAAAACTGAAAAAATCACCGACAAAAAGTCCCCGGCCAATACCGGCTTGACACGATGCATACAGCGGGGCATAATGTAACCCGATGAAAAAATATACGATACACCGCGATGTTTCACCCGTCAAGGCCACCATCGATTATGCCCGGGAACTCAACGAGGAACAGCTGAACGTTGTCCTCAGTGAGGATGGGCCCATCCTCGTCATCGCCGGGGCAGGCAGCGGCAAGACGAGGGTCGTCACTTACCGGGTCGCACACCTTCTCGAAAAGGGTGTCCCGCCGGGAGGGATACTGCTTCTGACCTTCACGAACAAGGCGGCCCGTGAGATGCTGCACCGCGTGGAGCACCTCGTCAAGATGGACACCCGCTATATCTGGGGCGGCACCTTCCACCACATCGGCAATATGATCCTCCGCCAGCACGCCGATCGCGTGGGCTATAAGCGCAGCTTCACCATCCTCGACAACGAGGACGCCAAAGATGTCGTCGAACTGGCCATAAAAGGATCCAAGATCGACACGAAAAGCAGGATGTTCCCCAAGGGCGGGGTACTGAAAGAGCTCTTCAGCTATGCCGCCAATACCATGCAGACCATCGACGGGGCCATAAAGGAGAGAAGCCCCTTCTTCTATGACCTTTCCGACGAAATGACGGCCATCCACAAGCTTTACACGCAAAAGAAACGGGAAACGAACGCTATGGATTTCGACGACCTGCTCACATACTGGCACAGGATACTCGCCGAGGATGAAGAGTTGCGCAGGCTCTACGCCATGACCTTCCGCCACATCCTCGTCGACGAATACCAGGACACCAACCGCATCCAGTCGGAGATCGTCGACTTCATGGGACTCATCAACCGCAATGTCATGGTCGTCGGCGACGATGCCCAGAGCATATACTCCTTCCGGGGGGCCAACTTCCAGAACATCCTCGATTTCCCGAAGCATTACGAAGAGGCGAAGATCTTCAGACTGGAGACAAACTACCGCAGTACCCCGGAGATCCTGAATCTTGCCAACAATTCCATCTCCAACAACGTGAACCAGTTCGAAAAAACCTTGCGAAGCGTCAAGAAAAGCGGGGTCATCCCCGTCATCGCGCCGTCGCGTGACGTGGTCCAGCAGGCCGAGTTCGTGGCCCAGCGCATCCTGGAGCTCTCCGACGAGGGTGTGCCCCTCGACCGTATCTGTGTCCTGTACCGCGCCCACTACCACTCAATGGAAGTGCAGATGGAACTGACCCGCCGGGGCATTCCCTTCGAGATACGCAGCGGGCTTCGCTTTTTTGAACAGGCCCATATCAAGGACGTCGTCTCTTTCCTGCGCGTCATGTCGAACCCTACCGATGAGATATCGTGGAAGCGGATGTTCAAGATCTTCCCCCGCATCGGAAAGAAAACCGCCGACCATATCTATGCATACATAAAGGAGTGTGAAGACCCCTTCGACCCCCTTATCACGAAAAGGATCGCCGACAATTTCAAGAGCATCAGGAAAGAGAACATCGATGTATGGTCAGAGCTTTTCGGCGAACTGAAGGGCCTTATGAACGATGAGGCCCCCGGGGACATGATCTCCGCCGTCCTCAAGCACGGCTACACCGAATACCTGAAGTTCACCTACCCCAATTACGAGGCTCGCCTCGAAGATCTGGGCCAGCTCATCAATTTCTCCACCAGGTACCACTCGCTGGAAACGTTCCTCAGCGAGCTCTCCCTGATGAGCGGTCTGAGCGGGGAAGAGGTCGTGGCGGCTGGCGACGCGGACGAGGAGCGGGTGGTACTGAGCACAATTCACCAGGCAAAGGGCCTCGAATGGCACGTCGTCTTCATCATCTGGTGCGCCGAGGGGAGGTTCCCCAACCCGAAGGCCGTCGAGGAAGGGGTCATCGAAGAGGAGAGGCGCCTTTTCTACGTCGCCTCAACACGCGCCATGGATGAGCTCTACCTGTGCTACCCCATCCTGGCATTCGACCGCCAGGCGGGCCACATCATCATGCGCCCATCACGCTTCCTGACGGAACTCAGCGGCGACAACTACGAGGAATGGGCGATAAGCGAATACTGAAAAATAATGGTAATAGTTAATCAGGTTTCAGAGGTTTGTAGGAACCGTTTCATGGTTATAAGGACAAGATTTTCTTTTACTATTGAAACCAGAAACTCTGACCTAACCTTGAAACTGCTTAGTTAATGAACACCTTCTTGTACTTCGGCATTTCTTCCAGAGATTTGCCGCAGCCCATGGTCACTGATGTGAGGGGATCGTCGGCGACGATGACGGTTATACCTGTTTCGCTCTCGATCCTCTGCTCCAGGCCTTTGAGGAGCGCCCCGCCCCCGGTCAGGACCATGCCGGTCTCGTTGAGGTCGGCCACGAATTCGGCGGGCAATTTCTCCAGTGCCCTTCTGATGGAATCAAGGATGGCGGAGATGGGCTCTTCAATGGCCTCCCTGACCTCGTCCTTGGAGATCTTGATGCTCCTGGGTATGCTTGTGAGAAGGTCTTTCCCCACAACATTGATGGTGTCGCTGATGGAATCTATGGGATAGGCCGATGCCCCTTCGATCTTGATCTTTTCCGCGGCGATGACACCGATAAGAAGCTGGTGCTTTTTATGGAGGTACCGGACTATGGCCTCGTCGAGCTCGTCCCCGGCAACCCTTAACGATTCACTGTAGGCCACGGCGGAAAGGCTGATGATGGCGACCTCCGTCGTACCGCCGCCGATATCGACGATCATGTTCCCCCGGGGCATCTCGATGGGCATGCCGGCGCCGATGGATGCGGCCATGGGCTCTTCGATGAGGTAGACGTCCCGTATACCCACCTGGAAGCAGGCGTCGATGACGGCTTTTTTCTCGACCTGGGTTATACCCGATGGGACACCGACCACCATCTTGGGTTTCGATACCTTCCGTTCGCTGCTGACAACCTTGAGAAAGTACTTGATCATGGCCTTCGCCACGTCGAAATCGGCTATGACCCCGTCCTTGAGCGGCCGTATGGCGCTTATGTTCGGTGGTGTTCTGCCGATGTATTCCTTCGCTTCCTTTCCTACGGCGATGACCTTCCCTGAATTGTTATCTATGGCAACAACGGAAGGCTGGTTGAGCACGATGCCCTCACCCTTCATGTAGATCAACGTATTGGCCGTACCGAGGTCCATGGCAAGATGCGTGGAGAACATCCCGAATAATTGTTTGAAAAAACCCATTCCCCCTCCCTCCTTATTCAATGAATTTTCGTATCTTCTTTTCCTCTATTCTGTCAAAAAGCTCCCAGAGGTCCGATGAATCGTCAGGGAAGCTTGCCGTTCCCAACTCGATCATCCCGGCCCCCGTTGATAGCCCTTCTTCGGACAGGCTCTTGCTGATGGCGTGATAGAGGAGCTTCATCATGTTTCGCGTTTCGAATGTTTCGCCGCCCTTCAAGAGAACAAAGAAGCGGCCGCCGCCTTTGCGTGTCACGAAGGCCTTGCCGCCCGCGCAGTAACGGATGACCTGGCAGAGCCTCCTCAAAAGGTCATTCGTCCCTTCCGAACCCATTCTTTTATTATAAAGGCCGATGTTCCCCAGCTTGACACAGAGGATCGAGAAACGCTCGTTCTTTTTGGCCATCTTTTCAACAATGCTCAAAAATACGGGGAACTGCACCGCTCCCGTTACCGGGTCGAAATCCTTGATCCTGTCCAGGTGCCCTCTCATCCACTGGGCCGTATAATACAGGGAAAGGAGGGACGAGAGGTTTCTCAGCGCCGCGATGGCGTTCTCTTTGAGTTCGCGATCGTAGAGCGAGACAAAACCTATGACACCGAAGGCCGTGTCTTCGGTTATAAGGGGAAAACCGAAGAACTGCTTCGCCTTTAAGGGTTCGTTGGGAAAGAAAAGGGGCTTCTCGCGAAGGTAGCCGCTGCCGTGGGGAAGGAGCAGTTCCCTGCCCCCTTCAAGGACCACGGAGGCAATGCTCTCTCCGGGATGACATTCCTTTTTGATGGCCTCTGTGTCCTCTACACCGACAACATCCTGGATAACAAGCCTTCCCTTCTTTTCCATTCCGATAAAACAAAAATTACCCCCCGAAAGACCTAGTATCTCGGTAAGCACCCCGTGGATGGACATCTTCGACGTGTTGAGTGCGCTCAGAAGGCTGAGGATGCGCTTCTCCGCGTAGAGCTCCTCGATGGTCTCCTCGGTATTGAGCGTCCTCTTTTCACGCTCAAGCTCATCGTGGATGATGGACACGAAGGAACCGAGTATCTTCTTTTCCTTGTCGGTAAAGACATATTTCTTTTTACTGTCGACTATGATGACGCCCTTCGTGTCCATGGGGTATCCCATGAAGGACTTGATCCCCTCGCTGCTTCCGTAGTAACCGAGGGCCCCTTCATCACGGTCGAAATTGGGAATGATAAGAGGGGCGTTGTGCTTGATGACCCACCCGGGGAGTGTGCCCTGGATGGGGATGCTCTTTCTGTTGTCGAAGCTCTTGGCGAAGGTGACCGAGGAGAGGCAGCTGAGCCGGTCATCGTCCCTCACATAGAGGGCCACGGTGAAGGCCTCGTAGATATTGAAGATAAGCTGAGAAAGTCCGTCGATCATTCCTATACCCGAATTATGTCACTACCGCCCGTTCACTGTCAATTGAATATCAACCGTATTCCTCGAATTCCACGCGGTAGGAAAGCCCCAATTTCTGAAGCGTCCAGCAGAACCCGCACTGCCCGCCGAGGGTGGGGTATCCGCAGGTTTCGCAATAGATGACCTCTTTCGCTTCGCCGGCGGCCTCATCATGCATCTTCGTCTGTCTCAATTCGTTGAGATAACCCTTGATGAACATCAGCTTCGTGCCGGGCGAGGATTCTTCAAGTTTGCCAAGGATGCCCTTGTACGTGAGCGTTTTTGCCCCCTTCGAGAAGGGGCATTCCTCGTAGATATAGTCTATGCCGGAGATGATCGCGTAGGCCGCCACTTCCCGCTCCGAGCACAGAAAGAAGGGCTTCGCCTTTCGCGACAGGTGCCCCTCTTTTTCTTCGAGAACAATATCCTTCCGCCAGAGGTATTCCTTCTTCCAGTAAAGTACATTGCCGAAAAGGGCCGCTGCCTCATCGTCGAGGTTATGGCCCGTGAGGAGCAGGTTATATCCCCTGTCCATGCAGACCCTGTTCATGACGTAGCGCTTTATCATGCCGCAGGCGGAACAGGGGACCCGCCGTATGGCCCTGGCGATCTCGCCGATACCCATCTGAAAGATGTCCCGGACATGGAAAATGAAGACCTTTCTCCCGAGCCTGTCGGCGACCGCCTTGATCTTCTCGAGGGACACCCGGGAATAATCACCGATGCCGAGGTCCACGTAGATACCGTCTGCCGCAATGCCCATCCTGCTGAGGAGGTGCCAGAGGGAAAGGGAGTCCTTTCCGCCCGAAACGGCAACGACGGGCCTGTCATCTTTACCGACAAGACGGTATTTCCGTATTGTCGTTCCGACCCTTCTTTCAAAGAAATGGAGAAAATCGGTTTCGCAAAAAGCGGTCTTGTGGGAACGCAGATTGATACTCGCCGGCTGTCCGCAGATCCTGCATTTCATCCGCCCGATATGACCCGTATGACCTTCACGTTATCATCTGCACCGAGCTTGTGGTCCTCGGTAACGAGCCGGTTGTTGGCAACAACTAGATGCGCCTCTCTGCTTACCTCAAGCTCATCAAGGAGCCGGGAAACCAACATCGCTTTTTCAAATGTGTACTCCCTGCCCTCCCAATTGACTTTCATGGCTATTTCTTAGCACAACGAGGGGGTGATGTCAAAAGGGGCGGGCCATAAGAGGTCCACCCCTTGCAATCGTACATATCAATCTAAGGATCATTTTTTATTAACATTACAGTCAGCATCTTTGGGCATCAGATAAATCGTTATCACACCGCTATCCTGGCCCTGTTGGTTCAAGGGATACTGGCATATAACACCCGGTTTGTTTTCTGTCCCGCTTTTGCATCCGCTCTTGCCCGGAGGAAAAGGGCCGCAAGCCTTTGGAGGGGTTAACCTTGCTGCACATATATCGCATCCATAGGGGAAAACGCCATAAACCCTCTCGTTGCCCGACAGTCCGCAGGGCGGCCCCAGCTTGACCTGATTGCCGCTATTAGGTTCGAAGATCATCGCGATCTTTTCATTGAAACCGTCAACGACGCTGACATCGAACACATCATCGCCCTTGGCATTAATGGTGAGTTCCGCCTTGGTAGAGCCGCAACCGACAAGCTTATTGAAGGCAAGTGACATGCTCAGCATTTTATATGCAGGGTTTGATATCTCCTTTTGCTCACCCGGGCCCAGGTCGAAACCACAGTTTAAATTGGACGTGGTCCCTCGTTTATCGCACAACGTACCAAGGTTACTCTTGTTTATTCCGGATATGTCGCTGAAATTGATATTCACCTGGGCCGTTGCAGTCTGCATGTTTTTGATTATGACCTTCTTCTGCTTTGTCGCCGCGTCTACGCTGCTCACACCACCAATTAATACCGCTAGGGCCAGCAGACCTAAAATTACAAACAAACCCTTTCTCATTATGAAGACCTCCTTGATGAATTTTTGTTCATGTATAAATTTATCAGAATTAAATATTTCCAACAAGGACTATTGATAAATGTTCATTGCGCTTCCTGCGTGCCCGGCCTCTTGAATTCCTTTTTTGACAAGTTGTCCGTTGCCGTTTCCCCCACCTGTCCACGTGCGATGCGCCCTGTTGATTCTGAAAATATCGTGCTTATATTTTACCTAGCATTCGGCGATCATCCTGCGAAGTCAATTGTTGCGTTCTGTCAGGCGGTAATGTAGCTGAAGGCTGATTTACAATACCGTTCAAGAGGTGGACATATGAACTGGGAAAAATTGACCATCAAGGCCCAGGAAGCCATTCAGGAGGCACAGAAAAAGGCCGAGTCGCTGGGCCATCAGAGCATTGAGAACGAACACCTCCTTTTCGCCCTGGTCACGCAGAAAGAAGGCGTCATAAGGCCGATACTCGATAAGCTCGGGGCAAAGACCGATATCATCGCGCGCGACCTCGACAGGGAGCTTGCCAAGCTGCCCCGCGTCGAAGGCATGACGGAAACCTACATTTCCCCGCGGTTCAAGCAGACCCTCGATACGGCATTCACGGAGGCCGAAAGGCTCAAGGACGAGTTCGTCAGCACCGAGCATATCCTCATCGGCATAGCCGACGGCAAGGAAGGGCCGGCCGCGGCCATCCTCAGGATCTACGGGATAACAAAGGACAGCATCTACGCGGTCCTGAAAGACATAAGAGGGACCCAGCGCGTGACCGACCAGGCGCCCGAAGAAAAATACCAGGCCCTCCAGCGCTACTGCCGCGACCTTACGGAAGAGGCCAGAAAAGGCAAGCTCGACCCCGTCATCGGCCGCGACGAAGAGGTCCGCAGGGTCATGCAGGTCCTCACGCGCAGGACAAAGAACAACCCCGTCATCATCGGCGAGCCAGGCGTGGGCAAGACGGCCATCGTTGAAGGCCTCGCCCAGCGTATCATAAGCGGCGACATCCCCGAGACACTGAAGAACAAGCGCGTCCTCTCCCTCGACTTGGGTTCGCTGCTCGCGGGCGCGAAATACCGCGGTGAGTTCGAAGACAGGCTCAAGGCCGTCCTCAAGGAGATAGACGAGGCAGCAGGCACGGTCATCCTCTTCATCGACGAGCTCCACACCATCGTCGGCGCAGGGGGAGCACAGGGCGCCGTCGACGCCTCCAACATGCTCAAACCCGCGCTGGCGCGGGGAGAGCTGCGCTGCATCGGTGCGACGACCCTCGATGAATACCGCAAATACATTGAAAAGGACGCCGCCCTTGAGCGGCGTTTCCAGCCGGTCTATGTCGGCGAGCCTTCTGTGGAGGAGACCATCGCGATCCTTCGCGGCCTCAAGGAGAAATACGAGCTCCACCACGGGGTGCGGATCAAGGACCCGGCGCTCATCGCCGCGGCAACGCTTTCACACCGCTACATAACGGACCGGTTCCTCCCCGACAAGGCGATCGACCTCATCGACGAGGCCTCATCGAGGCTCCGCATGGAGATCGACAGCGTGCCGACCGAGATAGACGAGATCGACCGGAAGATCATTCAGGCCCAGATAGAGACCGAGGCACTGAAAAAAGAAAAAGACGAGGCCTCGAAAGGTCGCAGAAAGAAGCTCCAGGAAGAACTTATGGAACTGAAGGTCGAGGTGGCGGAAAAGCGCAAGCACTGGGAACAGGAAAAAGCCCTTATCACCGGCATCACCACAATAAAAGAAAAGATAGACCACGCCAGGACGCAGGCGGACGAACTTGAACGCAAAGGCGATTTCGGCAGGGTAGCCGAGATCCGCTACGGCACGATCTCCGACCCTCGAACAGGAACTGAAAGGGAAGAACGACGAACTTGCCGCCCTCCAGAAGGACAAGAAGATGCTCAAGGAAGAGGTGGACGAGGAGGACATCGCCAGGGTCGTCTCCAAGTGGACGGGCATCCCCGTATCGAAGATGCTCGAGGGAGAGATGGACAAGCTCGTACAGATGGAAGAGAGGATACACCTGCGCGTCATCGGCCAGGACGAGGCCATCGGCGCCGTGGCGAACACCATACGGCGTGCGCGGGCGGGCCTGCAGGACCCGAACCGCCCCCTGGGATCGTTCCTCTTCCTGGGCCCCACCGGCGTCGGCAAGACCGAACTCGCCCGGGCGCTGGCAGAATTCCTCTTTGACGACGAACAGGCTATCGTCCGCATCGACATGAGCGAATTCATGGAGAAGCACTCCGTGTCGCGCCTCATCGGCGCACCCCCGGGATACGTGGGCTACGAGGAGGGCGGCTACCTGACCGAGGCCGTCCGCAGGCGGCCCTATTCCATCATCCTCCTCGACGAGGTCGAGAAGGCACATCCCGACGTCTTCAACGTGCTCCTCCAGGTACTCGACGACGGTCGCCTCACCGACGGCCAGGGCCGCACCGTCGACTTCAAGAACTCCGTCATCATCATGACCTCCAACATCGGCAGCCAGTGGATAGCGGACCTCACCGACAAGGACTACGATGAGATGAAATCCCGCGTTACAGAGGCGGTGAAGGCCCATTTCAAACCGGAGTTCATAAACCGCATCGATGACATCATCATCTTCAAGTCCCTCTCCGCGGAGGATATCAGGGAGATCGTCCGGCTACAGCTCGACATCATGGCGAAACGGGCCCACGAACGCGACATCGAACTTGACTTCACGGACAGCCTGAAAGAACTGATCTCGAGGGAAGGATACGACCCCGCATACGGAGCGAGGCCCCTCAAGCGCCTCATCCAGAAAAAGATCCAGGACGCCCTGGCGCTCATGATCCTCAAGGGAGAGGTCAAATACGGCGATACGGTCACCGTTGATGTTGATGAAAAAGGCGGTGTTACCTTCAGAAAATAGGCTTCATACTAACGGGCCGGAGGGCGCCGGAACTGGCGCCTCCGGCCCTACCCCCTTCCAAAGTTTGTCTTGACTTCGCCTCGATATTGCTGATATAAATGGATTGCTGTAGGCGCTTAGCTCAGTGGGAGAGCGCTACCTTGACACGGTAGAGGTCAGGGGTTCAATACCCCTAGCGCCTACCATATTTTTCCGGCACCTTCAACCACATATGATATTCAATACGGCACGGCCGAGCATCCTGTCAAAACATCTTAAAAAAATTCCAATTTTGGGGGTAGTCGACCTGTGCGGGCATACCGGGCAATTTTTTTAATTCTGGCGGTCTTTTTGCTGCTGCCATCGGCAGCCTTCGAAGGCAATGCTCAGGTTACTGTTCCGGCAAACCCGCCCGGTGACGCAAAGGCCTCCTCTCCCGCAAAACCCTCCGGCGACACCGGCGCAACCGGACCCGCAACAACGCCCAAAGACGTCAAAACAGTCGAATCCTTAAAAACACCCGGCGACGCATCAACTGGCACATCAACCCTGCAGCCGGAGGCCAGCCCCCTGGATTTCAAGCTCAGCCCCGACGGCACGGTCGCCACCATACTTTTCGACCGGGAGAGCGTGGAGGCGATGCGCGGACTGATCTCGCAGCTCGAACATAACGGTAGCCTCGGCAAGGTCAAAGGTATCGTATACTCCGCAGCCGGTTTCACGCCGATGCTCATCCTGATGGGAGAAAAGGAGGAGCTGAAAGAGAAAGTGTTGCTTCTCAAGCGATTCATACCCGATCAGGCTCAGGCGCACATGGTTGTGATAGCCGCCAGCCTTCGGGAGCTCAGCGATGACGACGCAATGAACATCGGGCTCACCCTGAGCCCGGACATCATAGGTGCCACCATCACAAGTTATGCAAGAATGACCAAAGATACCTCCACGATACCCTCCCAGGGAGCTGACTACGCTTTTTACGGCTCGGCCGATCTCGCCGCCATCCCCATCTCCAACATCATTCAATTCAACGAGGCGCTCAACAGGAGCAAGGTCCTTGTCTCCAGTGAGGTCTTCACCCGAAACGGCACAAAGGCCCTTTTGACGAACATACAGCAGGTCCCTATTTTCAGTACCGATTTCAACAACAACGTCATGACATCCTATCAGCAGCTCGAAACGAGCGTAGATGTCATCCCCACCACCATTGATTACAAAAAGGATAAGCCCGAGGAGAGCCAGGTCCGCGTCGACGTGCTCGTAAAGATCAGCGTTGTTACCGGTCAACACAGTCTCGGGGCAACGACGGCCCCGGAATACACGACAAAAACATTTGCGACCACCAGGGTCCTCAAAGCGAACAATGAACGGTACATCGTCGGCACCTTTGTCAATGACGCCCAGTACAAGAATCAGTACGGCATCCCATACCTGTCAAAGATACCCCTGTTGAAATACCTCTTTTCCCGTGACGGGACGAGGTCGCAGCGCAATGTCGCCATCCTCACGCTTGCGGTCCGGCTCATCCCAATGCAGGTGAAGGACCTGACGATAGATGTGATACACGAAAATCCCCTTGAGATGCTCTACAGAAGAAAGGGGAGCGAAAAGGACGCCAAATAATACCCGTGTGCGAATCCTGAACCTTTTTTCTTTATCTCTGACCCCCCGACCCCTGACCCCTGACCCCTGCCTTATCGCTTTTCCTCATCTTTTTTAACTATAAGAATTGACAAGGGAAACCCAAAAATGGTAATAATATCTTTCTGTTCAGGCAATGTTGCTCAGGTTTAATGTGAAAGCAGTAGAGTAATTGAAGGATCCCAATATGGACGAAAACCTCGAAACAGTACGTCACAGCACGTCCCATCTCATGGCGCAGGCCGTCAAGGACCTCTATCCCGGTGTCAAGGTGGCCATCGGCCCTTCCATTGAAACGGGTTTTTACTACGATTTTGATTATGAACCGGGCTTCACCGATGAAGACCTGGCAAAAATAGAAAAGCGCATGCACGAGATCTCTGACATGAACATCCCTATTGAGCGCAAGGTCTTGAAAAGGCAGGACGCCATAGACCTGTTCTACGGAATGGACGAGCCTTACAAGGTGGAGCTCCTGAAAGACATAACCGACGACGAGGTGAGTACCTATACACAGGGCTCTTTCACGGACCTCTGCAGGGGGCCTCACCTGGCATCCACGGGACAGATAAAGGCCTTCAAGCTTTTGAGCCTTGCAGGCGCCTACTGGAGGGGCGACGAGCACAACAAGATGCTCACACGCATCTACGGTACCGCCTTCGCCGACAAGAAGTCACTCAACGAATACCTCACCTTCCTGGAAGAGGTAAAAAAGAGGGACCACCGCAGGCTCGGGAAAGACCTCGACCTCTTCAGCATATCCGATGAGGTTGGCGCCGGGCTCGTCATCTATCACCCCAAAGGCGCGCTCCTTCGCTGGCTTCTGGAAGATTTCGAACGCAGGGAACACCTGAAAAGAGGATACCAGTTCGTGGTCGGCCCCCACATCCTGAAGCTGGACATGTGGAAAAAGTCAGGCCATTTCGAGAACTATCGCGAGAACATGTACTTCACGAAGGTCGATGAGGTGGAATACGGCATCAAGCCCATGAACTGCCTCTCCCACATCATGGTCTACAAGTCACAGGTAAGGAGCTACCGCGAACTGCCGCTTCGGTATTTCGAGCTCGGCACGGTGTGCCGTCACGAGAAATCGGGCGTCCTCCACGGGCTCATGCGGGTCAGGGAATTTACCCAGGACGATGCCCACATCTTCCTTCGTCCAGACCAGCTCCATGAGGAGATCCTCGGCATCATCCGTTTTGTGCAGGACGTGATGGCCATCTTCGGGTTCCAGTTCGAGATGGAGATCAGCACCAGGCCCTCCAAGTCCATCGGCAGCGACGAGGATTGGGAAAGGGCGGAGAAGGCCCTTCAGGAGGTCCTTGACAGTGAAGGTCTGCCATATGAGATAAACGCAGGTGACGGTGCCTTTTACGGGCCCAAGATCGATATAAAGCTCAAGGACGCCATCGGAAGGAAATGGCAATGCGCCACCATCCAGTGTGATTTTGCCCTGCCTGAGCGTTTCGACCTCCATTACACCGATTCCGACGGCCTGCGCAAACGCCCTGTAATGCTCCACCGCGTCGTTCTCGGCGCCCTGGAGAGGTTCATGGGCGTCCTTATAGAGCATTTCGGAGGCAAGTTCCCCCTCTGGCTCGCGCCCGTCCAGGTGATGGTCATGAACATTACCGACGATCAGGAGCCTTACGTCAGGAACATCTTCGATGCCCTTGTCAGAGAAGGCCTGCGAGCCGAAACGGACCTCAGGAACGAAAAACTCGGTTTAAAAATTCGCGAAAGTGTGGTAAAGAAAATCCCCTACATGGTCATCGCGGGGAAAAAAGAGATGGAGAACAACACACTTACCGTCCGCGTCCGTGACGGTGGTGAGTTGAAAGATATCAGGCTCGAGGAATTTCTCGATCGGGTAAGGGAAGAAAATACAACAAGGAGGTGAGTCTTATAGCAGGAAAAGACTTTAAAGACATCAATATCAATGAAAAGATCAGGGTCCGGGAAGTACGGCTAATAGATGAGAATGGCGAACAGCTCGGGATCGTTCCAACGATGGACGCCCTCAGGCTTGCCAGGGAACGTGAACTAGATCTTGTTGAGATATCCGGGAAAACATCCCCGCCGGTATGCAAGATCATGGATTACGGCAAGTACAAATACCAGCTTGCGAAAAAAGCGCAAGAGGCCAAAAAGAAACAGACCGTGATCCAGATCAAGGAAATGAAGCTGGGTCTCAAGATCGAGGAGCACGACCTCCAGTTCAAGATGAAACACCTGAGGGAATTCCTCGAAGAGGGCCACAAGTTAAAGATCATCATCATGTTCAGGGGAAGGGAGATACTTCACATTGACATGGGTGAAAAACTGGCGCAAAGGGTCATAGAATCACTGAAAGACGTGGGGGAACTGGAGCAAAAGTCCAGATTCGACGGCAGAAACATTGTAATGATTTTTGCCCCCCTGTAATACCAAGGAGGTTGATATGCCAAAGATAAAGACTCACCGGGGGCTCGCGAAGCGTGTCAAATTATCCGCTGGCGGTAAAATTAAGCGTGGCAAGGCCTTTCACAGTCATCTCCTGTCCTGCAAGACACCGAAGATGAAGAGAAGACTTTCGAAGTCCGATACGGTCCATCCGGCCGATGCTAAACGGATCAAGTCATTAATACCATATTTATAGAAACGTAGAGAGAGGTACAGTACCATGCCAAGGGTAAAACGAGGATTCAAGGCAAGGCAGAGAAGAAAAAAGATATTCAAGCTCGCAAAGGGCATGACGGCGCGCAGAAAGAACGTCTACAGCGTGGCAAAAAGGAGCGTCTTCAAGGCCCTCAAGAACGCCTACAGCGGACGAAAAGAGCGCAAACGCGACTTCAGATCGCTGTGGATCGTTCGCATAAACGCCGCATGCAGATCGTACGGCATTCCCTACAACCGCTTCATCAACGGACTCAAGGTTGCCAATATCGCTCTTAACAGGAAATCACTCGCCGACATGGCGGTCAATGATCCTGCCGCATTCGAGCAGGTTGTGGCAAAAGTCAAAGAAGTGGCGACACAATAGGGTGACGCTTGGATATAAGCGGGCTGAAAGAAAGAGTCAAGAGCGAAATATCCTCAATTCAGAACATCGAAGACTTGAAACGGATCAAGGTATCCATACTTGGCCGGAAGGGGGTCTTCGCCGATCATATTGATAAGCTCAAGACCCTCGACAAGGAGTTGCGCCGCGAGGCCGGAAAGACCATCAATGGAATAAAATCCTGGGCCGAGGGGAAGATAGGCGAGCTGGAGAGGCATTTCGAAGATATCGAAAAGCAAAGGCTTGAACGGGCCTCGCTTATCGACATCACCATGCCCGGCAAGACACCGCTTTTCGGCAAAAAACATCCCCTGACGAAGACGCTGGAAGAGATCATAAGGATCTTTGCGTCCCTCGGTTTTGCCGTGGCGGAAGGTCCCGATATCGAGATCGAATACTATAACTTTGAAGCACTGAACATTCCGTCAGACCATCCCGCACGCGACATGCAGGACACCTTTTACATCAAGCCCGGCGTCGTGCTCAGGACACATACATCACCGGTACAGATACGGGTCATGGAATCACAGCTGCCCCCCGTCAAGATCATCGCGCCCGGGTGTGTTTACCGCTGTGATAACGACATCTCTCATACACCCATGTTCCACCAGGTAGAAGGGCTCATGGTCGATAAGAATGTCCGTTTCTCCGATCTGAAAGGGATCCTCAGCATCTTCATTCACGAGATGTTCGGCCCCGATACTCCTCTGCGGTTCCGTCCGAGCTATTTCCCCTTTACGGAGCCGTCGGCGGAGGTCGACATCGGCTGCGTCATATGCGGCGGCACAGGGTGCAGGGTCTGTAAAGATACGGGCTGGCTCGAGATACTCGGTTCAGGCATGGTCCATCCGCAGGTCTTCCGCAATGTCGGCTATGACCAGGAGGAGATAACCGGTTTTGCATTCGGCATGGGTGTCGAGCGTATCGCAATGATCAGGTACGGCATCGATGACATACGTCAGTTCTACTATAATGATGTCAGGTTCCTTTCGCAGTTCTGAGGTGGGTTTAATTGAAAGTATCCCTTGAGTGGCTAAACGAATTCGTTGTCATCGACACAGAACCTGAAGACCTCGCCAAACGCCTCACCATGCGCGGACTCGAGGTCGAAGGCCTCGAGGTGCTCAGGCCCGTCTTCACCGGTGTTGTCGCGGGAGTGATCACAAAGATCGACGCCCACCCCAACGCCGACAGCCTCCACATCTGTTCGATAGATGCGGGCAAGGAAGAACTCACCGTTGTCTGCGGCGCGCCAAACATCGCCGTGGGCGACAAGGTACCGCTGGCCAGAGTGGGTGCCGTGCTTGGCGGGGATTTCAACATTGAGAGGCGTAAGCTGCGCGGCGTCGAGTCCTTCGGCATGCTCTGTTCCGAAAAGGAACTGGGTCTCTCCGACAACCACAGCGGCATCTTCATCCTCCCCGACGATGTCATACCCGGAAGCGACATTGCAGGCCTGTCCTTCGTGGAGGATACCGTTTTCGATATCAACGTGCCTCCGAACCGGGGCGATTGCCTCAGCGTCTTCGGCATAGCAAGGGAAGTTGCCAGCATCCTAAATCAAAAAGCAAAGCTTCCGAGCCTCAAGCTTGGGGCAAAAGGAAAAAATTCCGTTAAAGACGAGATCGCCCTTGAGATACATGACACCGGTGCATGCCCGCGTTATGTCCTCAAGCTGATAAAAGGCATATCGATCGCCCCTTCCCCGTTCTGGATCAGAAGGAGGATCACCCGCTGCGGCATGCGGCCCATCAACAACATCGTTGACGTTACGAACTATGTAAT
The DNA here is from genome assembly GCA_963816115.1 of uncultured delta proteobacterium. GTDB lineage: Bacteria > Desulfobacterota > Syntrophorhabdia > Syntrophorhabdales > Syntrophorhabdaceae > Delta-02. The sequence goes on from CAWFIZ010000006.1 coordinate 91,332, forward strand.
GCTCGAGCTCGGCCAACCCTTGCATGCCTTCGACTTCAAACGCCTGGCAGACGCCAGGATCGAGGTGAGGGTAGCTGAAAGACCATTGGTATTCCGCACCCTCGACAGCGTTGACCGTTCCCTGGAGAAAGGGGACATCCTCATCTGTGACGGCTCCGGCCCCGTCGCCATCGCCGGCATCATGGGCGGCGAGAACTCGGAGATCACCGACAAGACCAGGGACATGGCCCTGGAGAGCGCCTACTTCAATCCTTTCTCGATCCGGGCAACAGCGAGGCGGTTGGGGATCAGGTCCGAGGCGTCACTGCGGTTCGAAAAAGGTATCGACATAGACAGTGTCGGATATGCGGCCGAGCGCGCCATAGATCTCATGCATCAGCTCGCGGGCGGGACCGTGATAAATGGCGAGCGGGAAATATTCGAGAAAAGAGAACCGAAGACCATATACATATCGTACAGCAATATCAACGGATTGCTGGGTACCCATATCGGCCAGCACGAGATCACAAGGGCCCTTCGGTCAATAGACCTTCACATCACTAAAGAGGACGAGAACGGCCTCGTCATAGCAATACCCAACTTCAGGCACGACATCGATGGAACGGCTGACGTCATCGAAGAGATATCCAGGGTCCACGGGTTCGAACACATCCCCGATACCAGCCCCGTATCGGTCCTGAAGCCGCAAAGGCTGGATAAAAAAGAACGCTTCCTCCAGATAGTCAGGGAATACTTCAAAGGGACAGGTTTTTACGAGATCATCAATTTCTCCTTCTTCTCAACGAAGGACATCGAGACCTGTCTCATCCCTGAAGGCGACGACCGCACAAAATGTATACCCGTCATGAACCCCATTTCGCGCGACTTAGGCGTTATGCGGACATTCATGATGCCTGCAGTTCTCAGATGCATGGCCTACAACCTTAACAGGGGCACAAAGAACCTCAGGTTCTTCGAAAAGGGAAAGGTCTTTTTCCAGGAAAACGCTGACCGCATCCGCGAGGAAACGGTCCTCTGCTTTGCCATAACGGGCAAAGAAAAAGAATACTTCTGGAGAGAAAAATATCCGGACTATGATTTTTTCGACATCAAGGGTATAATCGAAGGACTGGTGGAAGCATTGGGCGTGAACTGCAGTATCACACAAAGTACAGAACCTTTTCTCGATCCGGCAAAAAGCGCGGATATAACGATCGAAGGTGTAAAGACCGGCTGGGTCGGAGCAGTCCGAAGTGACATTCTCAAAACATACGAGATAGAACAAAGTATTTATTGCGCTGAGTTACGATTTGATATAATCTTAGAAAAAGGTAACCTGACACTTCAATACAGGCCGATACCCCGTTATCCTCAGGTGATAAGGGATTTTTCATTCCATGCGGATGACAGGATACCCATATCAATGCTTGTTGACAAGATCAAGGGCATCTCACCCCTTATCGTGTCCGTGGGGATATTCGATATGTTCCGAAAAGAGACCCGGAGCGTATCCATACGGGTGGTGTTCCAATCATATGAAGACACACTTACCGACGAACGCGTCAATGCATTGCAGGAACGTATCATCGGTGAGCTTACCAATATTGATGGAATTTCGTTAAGGGCATAAGGAGGATTTATGACGAAGATAGATATTGTGACCGATCTTTACGAAAAGCTCGGGTTTTCGAAGCGAGAGTGCGCTCACATCGTCGACCGGTTTTTTGAGATCATAAAAGAAACCCTCGCCAAGGACGAGAACGTAAAGATATCGGGCTTCGGCAACTTCTTCGTAAGAAAGAAAAAAGCGCGCAGAGGCAGAAACCCGCAGACAGGCGAAGAGATCAAGATCACTGAACGTAAGGTGCTGAGTTTCAGACTGAGCCAGGTGTTGAAGGACGAGATTAACGACAGAAGGCAGTAATGAACAGCAAGGAAATTCCCGACAGGGTCTTTTACCGCATTAAAGAGGTTTGCACCTTAACGGGCCTGAAACCTCACGTACTGCGATACTGGGAACAGGAGTTCAAGGACATCAAGCCGGTAAAAAGCCCCACCGGGCAGCGGCTCTACAAGAAAAAAGACCTCGAGATCATCTTTACCATCAAAAAACTCCTCCACGAAAAACGGTTCACCATCGACGGGGCAAAACAATATCTTGCAAACCACAAACGTATTCTGAACGAGATCCGCGAAGAACTGACGGAACTCGTGGCAATGTTAAAGAAAGAGGAGAAAAAATGAAAATCTTTATCGTCATTGTCTTGCTTGCCTTTTCCATGCTTTCCTGCAATCCCGGACCCATCTATGTCGCCAAGGGCGAATCCGACAGTATCAAGCACACTTACAGTGATAAAAGGGTCCAGGACCTGTTCGATGCGAACAAGGGCCTCTTCAAGGACATCTATACCAGGTACAACTCGTCTAAAGTTGGGATCTATCAGGAAGGGATCGGTATTACGACGCTTACCGACCTCAATAAGGAAGAGCTCCACTATCTCATGGTCTACGTGAGGCCTATGGAGGCCAGCTTCGATATCAGCTCCACCAAGCCCAATGAACGCGTTGCCAAAATACTCCGGGAGTTTGTACCAAAATATATTAAAATGGTCAAAAGCAGCGACCTTGACAAGAATGATATTGAAGGCCTCGCCTTCGGTATTTACTGGGCCGTCAGGGACTATTCGCAGTGCGACACCTACGGCGGGCACATCGAATACCTCTACATCTTTTTCCCGAAGAACGCCGCCCAGAACTATCTTGACGGAAAGATGAGTCTCGTGGAGGCGATCGACCAGTCAGAGGTCATGACCAGCCTTGAACTGAAGCCGGCGCAGGCAATTCGACCGGTCTTTTAAGAACAGTTTCAGGTTTAAGAGTTCAAAAGTTCCAGGGGTTGTTGACATACCCCCTTCGGCCGCCAACCCGGTTTAAGGGGGTATATTAATATCAACATTTTGGGAGCACCCTGGAGCAGGGCATCCGCCGGGATGACAGGGAAATACCTGCTTTCTCAAGTATGTGCATGATGTTCATTTCAGGAAAAGGCGACGGTATAAAGGAAAGGACAAATACGACGAGAACGACTATTGCCAGCTTCTTTCTCCTGCCGTCAAGCTCCGTTTCATCGTCGAACGGCCGGGGGTGGCGCATCCCGAAGATAACAAGAAGGATCACGAGCGTCAGCCATCCCACGTTGCACGCAACGGCCAGTACTCCCATGCAGACGATGGTCCCCCGGTAGACCCACTTGCTTCTCTCACCAAAAACGGCATATACAACGTGGCCGCCATCGAGTTGGCCGACGGGAAGGAGGTTGAGGGAGGTCACAAAGAGCCCCACCCAACCGGCATAGGCGAAGGGATGCAGCACAAGGTCATGTCCCGGCGGGATATCGCCAACAAGGAAAGTCTGGAGTATCCTGAATATAAGAGGGTCTCCGAGCTGCATATACGATGAGGCCGGTATGTCGGCAAGGGGTATTATGCTGGAGAGCCGTATACCCATGACAATAAAGGGCACGGCTACGGTAAACCCGGCAAGGGGCCCCGCAACGCCAACGTCAAAGAGTGCCTTCTTGTTGACTATGACCCCCTTCATCTTAATAACGGCCCCGAACGTACCGAAGGGCGGCAGCGGCAGCGGTATGAAAAAAGGGAGTGTCGTCGGGATGCCGTAGCGCCTGCTCATTAAATAGTGGCCCATTTCGTGGGAAAGGAGGATGGCCATGATGGCAAGGCTATAGAGAAAACCGCCCACAAAGATCGTGGACGCGATCGTCAGTAAAAAAAGGAGGATATGCAGATAGATCATCTAGACCTTCAGAAGCCCGTACTCCATCAGGGTACGGTCTTGTTTGGTCCCTCTCTTGACCTTCGCGTCAAAAAAACTCAGGAACTCATAGAACTCGATGAGGCTTCTCCTGGAGATCCTGCGCGACGTGCCGGAGAGCTTGAAGGCGTAATAGGGGTGCTGGTAAGACAGGTAACGTTTTTTGCCCGACGTTTCCACATCGGTCTTCTCTTTCCATCTTTTGAAGATAGGGGCAAAGGCCGGGTAGGCGTTAACCTCCGCTACAAGCGGTTCAAGGTCTTTCGCCTGGATCAGAAGGCGCACCTGGTTCACAAGGTAGCTCTGTATAGCCAGGATGTGCTGGCCATTTTCCAGGAGGTTCTCAAAGATGGTGAGGACCTCTTTCCTGTCCATCCGCGAGAAGGCATCGAAGAGGGCCATGAGGCTCTCCTCGTGCGTTTCCGTCACTACGGCATTGATATCCCGTGATTCTATCGTCGTCCTGTCGCCGACATATCCGACCAGTTTCAGCACCTCCTGGTCCAGGATCGATTCGTCCCTGATCCTTGTGGTCAAAAGGGCAAAGGCCTTGTCGGTCATCTTCTTGCCGTTTTTTTTCAGTGTCATCCTGACACGTTCCCTGATCCGTTTGTCCTTGTCCTTTTCGAGGACCACCAACTTTCCCCCGAGCCTCTCCCGCACATCCTTGGCGTCTGAGGTCAGATAGACAATGACGCCAACCCGCTCCTTCAGTATGCCCAGGTGTCCTTCGATCACATTGATATCTGACGGTCCGGGATCAACGACAACAACAACGAGATCGTCGGCAAGAAAAAGGTTGGAGGCCTTCTCGATGACCACCTGCCTCAGGTCTTTACCCTGGGCGATGGTGATCTCCGGTTGGTCAATGTATTTGCGGGCAAGAATATGGACATCTTCAATGATGTTCTCTTTCGACCCGAGGGCGACAAGCAGCTGCTTCATGTGAGGTTTAGATTACACCAGCGGAGTAGAATTTTCAAGGGAAGAGACAACTACTTCTCCTTCGGCGCCTCGGTCCCATATTTCTTCCTGAGGAACTCGAAGCCCGTCATTGGATAGAGGGCGTAGATCAGGATATCTCCCGTGTCACTGGAGATTTCCCTCAATGCCTCCCTCGCCCTGGGAAGTTCGGGCCCAAGGATATCGCCGGGCCTTACGTCGATGGGCGTCGTGCCCTTGGGATATCCTTTAAGGGCCTTCGCCCTTATCTCCTCGTTCACGGGTGCCGGAGGCCTGCCGTAAAGGCCGTAGAAATAGTCCTTCACTTCGTTGCTGATCATCTTATAGCGGCCGGCGATAACGTTGAAAACTGCCTGGACCCCGACGATCTGGCTTGTAGGGGTGACAAGGGGAGGAAAGCCCATGTCCTGTCTCGTCCTGGGTATCTCTTCAAAGACCTCCTCGAGCCTGTGAAGCGCCTTGGCCTGCCCCAGTTGACCCACCAGGTTCGAGATCATGCCGCCCGGTATCTGGTGTATGAGGACACCGATGTCAATGACCGCGTAGCGTGTCATGTCCGAGAAAGACTGCAGTTTTGTCGGAATGATATCTTCCAGGTACTTATCGACCTCAGACATCTTTTCAAGATCGAGCTTCGGATCGTAAGGGGTGCCTCCCAACGCGATAACGAAGGGTTCCGAGGCCGAATGAGAGGAACGCAGGGCAAAGGGGGCCAGGCACGTGTCGATGCCGTCCGCTCCCGCCTCGATCGCCTTCAAGAGGGACATGGAAGCCATGCCGCTCGTATAGTGCGTATGAAGGTGTACGGGGATGGAGAGGTTCTCTTTCAATTTCGATACGAGCTCATACGAATCGTAGGGTGATATAATGCCGGCCATATCTTTTATACAGAGCGAATCCGCCCCCATCTCCTCGATCTTCTTCGCCTTGGCGATGTAATAATCGATGTTGAATATGGGACCCCCAAGCCTCCTCTCGGTCAGCGAATAGGAAATGGAGCCCTGGATATGCCTGCCGCATTTTTTGATCGCCCTGAAGGCCGCGATGAAATTGCGTTCGTCGTTCAAGGCATCGAAGACCCTGAAGATATCGATGCCCACTTCGGCGGCCTTTTCGACAAAGGCCTCCACTACATCGTCGGCGTAATTGCGGTACCCGACAAGGTTTTGTCCCCGAAGCAGCATCTGGAGCTTCGTATTGGGCATCCTCTTTTTGAGGAGCCTCACGCGCTCCCAGGGATCTTCGTTGAGAAAACGTGTCATCACATCAAAGGTGGCGCCGCCCCAGACTTCCATGGAATAAAACCCGATCTTGTCCATTTTCTCTGCGATAGGCAGTATGTCCTCGGTTGTCATGCGCGTTGCGAACAGTGACTGGTGGCCGTCTCGCAGTGTCAGGTCCGTCACCTTGACCGGTTTCTTCTCGATCATCGCTAACCCCCCTTGTGAATATTGTGAGTAAGTAACACGGCAATCGGGAAAAATCAATGGAATTTTTTCGGCAACTCTGGTATTGTAATGCCTACGGGATGTAGCTCAGCATGGTGTAGAGCGCTTGCTTCGGGAGCAAGAGGCCGCTGGTTCAAATCCAGTCATCCCGACCATTGCCTCCGGCAGTTTATCATCTTCAAAAACATGGACAATTTATATCCCTGGCCGCAAGAGTGTCGCGATGTTCGGACGGACCGTTGGATCCCTGTGCGCAGGGCTGAATTGCACTGCTCTCATTCCGGCGGTCCGTATGGACGGATCTGAATAACCATCGAGCATCAGTTCATTCATGATACGATGGCGGCAGGTACTCCCTTCATCACATACGCGGACGCGCCCGCTTTGAAGGCCCTGAAGACATGTTCTTTCGAAGAGTTCATGGTAAGAATTATGACCTTTGTGTTTACCGGTCCTTCACATATCGCTACGGATATGTTCATAGCGGTGTCGCCAACTCTTTGAGCAGCCCACGAACATCTTCGGCGTTTTCCAGCAACAAGGCCTTCTTTGCCAAACATTGCAGAGCGGGGAAGTCCAATTTGCGGATGGTCTGCTTGATCAATGGGATCCCGTGGGAACTCATGCTCAATTTATCTATACCGAGCCCCACCAGAAGTGGTGCCGCGGCGGCATCACCGGCCATCTCTCCGCATATACTGACCCATTTGCCGCAGGCGTGCGCGGCCTCTACAACATGATGGATCAGCTGCAGCACGGCCGGGTGGAGGCCGTCGGCAAGGTTTTGGATCCCGGGGTTTCCCCGTTCGGCCGCCATGGTGTATTGCGTCAGGTCGTTTGAACCGATGGAAAAGAAATCAACCAGGGGAGCAAACTGTCCGGAGAGCAGCGCAGCTGCTGGTACCTCTACCATGATTCCCGTCTCGATCCCAAGCGGCAATGATAATCCCGTTTTCACGACCTCGGCACGCGCATGCGAGAGAAGCGCCATCGCTTCGCGCCATTCGGCCAGTGTTGAGACCATGGGAAACATAAGCTTGACGGGAAACTCGGCGGCGACACGCACGATGGCGCGCAATTGCGTCATAAAGAGGTCCCTGTGCTTCAAGCTCAAACGCAGTCCACGTAATCCCAGGAAGGGGTTCCTTTCTTCTTCAAGTGCAAGATAGGGCAGCACCTTGTCACCGCCAATATCGAGCGTGCGTATAACGAGGGTGTTTCCCTTGAGGGACCTGGCAGCCTCCAGATATGTTGAATACTGTTCTTCTTCACCTGGCGCGGCTTCTCTGGAGAGAAAGAGAAATTCAGTTCGGTATAATCCCACACCCTCAGCGCCGTTGGCCACGGCTGTCTGTACCTCGGCCGGCGAGCCGATATTAGCGGCGATCTCAATACGCCGTCCGTCACGCGTGATGGCGGGCGAGAGGCTTTCGCGCCTGATCTTTTCTTCTGATATGCGCAACGACTCTAGACGTTCACGATAATCATCCAGTATCCCGGACGGCGGATCAACCCAGACGATCCCGCTGCCGCCATCCACAATGACAGTGCTGTCCTGTTCGATCTCAAGCACCCTCTCTCCCAATCCCATAACGGCAGGGATACCGAGGCTGCGCGCAAGGATGGCGCCGTGTGTGGTCAAACCGTTGTGGCCGGCACAGATCCCGAGGATCAGTTTCGGGTCAATGCTCGCGATATCGGTCAAGCCGATATCCATCCCCACAATAATACCCGGTTTCGAAATGGCAAGGGGGATTTTTGCATATTCCAGCAGATTGAACAACACCCGGCGTCCGACCTCCCTGAGATCGGCCACGCGTGCCGCCAGGTATGCGTCCCCCAGGGAATCGTACTGCGCTGCCGCATTCTCCACCGTTAGATGCCAGGCCCGGGCACTGTTGTGGCCATGGTCGAAGATCTGCCGGCGCGCGGACATGTGCAGGGAATCATCCTGAAGCAGGAACAGGTGGGCGTCGAAAAGCTCCCTGGTGCTTTGGTCCGCACCACACGCAACTTGTTCCCTCTGGTGTTCGATCTGGAGTTCTGTCTTATCCCATGCCGCAACCAGCTCTTCCCATTCGGCTTTGGGATCGGACGCACTGTGGAATGGAATGGTCGGCATCGGGACGCGCAGGAATTGGGCCGGTCCGATGGCGATCCCCGGTGAAACAGATGAACCGCTCAGGTGTTTGTCCGGGCCATCTGCCGTTGTGTCCACCGGCCTGATAATTGTTTGCCCCTCAATGTCGCTTTTGTCCCGCCCATCTTCATCATCTCCAAAGTTTCTTTCTGCAAGGGCCTTAAGCGCATCCAGGGCCTCGCGGGCCTGAGGGCCTCGCGCGTACACATGCAGCTCATGCCCTTTCAGGGCGCCCAGCATCATGAGATCGTTGAGACTTCTGGTACCCACCGGTCCACGATTTATCGTCACGTTGGACACCCGTACCTCTGCCTGGAATCCGGCCGCCGTACGGATCAGCCGGGCCGCCGGCCGGGCATGCAGACCGTAATTATTGCGCACGAAAACACGTATCTGAAAATCCGCGCCATCATAACATTGCCAAGGCTGTTCCGGGACAGCAGGAACAGGCGGACCAGGGGGCTCATATTCGCTTTCAAGGTGCGCGCGTTTAACCGCGAGCGCGTTATTTGCCTCCTTTGCGATCTCCCCCAGCGTCCGGCCAAGACGCGCCGCGGTGGCCGCGGCAACCGCACCCTCAACGATCGGCGCGGAACACAACATCACTTTGGCGCCCCTTTCGGCCGGCAGCATTTCAACGGCCATCTCGGCGCTGAGGATCGCACTGCCCATGTCCATCAGGACAAGTACGCCGTCATCGGAATAGACCTGTCCGACCGCCTGAAGAACCAAAACAACATCGGTACCGAGGGCAGGGCCGGGCGCGTTAAAACCGCCGGCGGCGGCGATCGGCACATCGGGGCCTGCCATCTCCCTGGCCAGTTCGAGAACACCCCTTGCCAGTTGCGCGCTGTGAGAAACTATGACTATGCCGATCATATGAAGTCCCCGTCTTTCAAATATGGCGGTCGTTCTTTGTCCATGTCTGGAGGGCTGCACGGATAAGAAGGCTTGATGATGTCGCGCCGGGGTCCTGATACCCCACGCTGCGCTCGCCAAGGTAGCTGGCCCTTCCCTTTCTGGCAACCAGCGGGATGGTGTCCCGCACGCCTTTCTCGGCGGCGCTCGCGCATGCCGTCAACGCATCAACAAGGGACATGCCTGAAGCAGAGGCCGTCTTAAGGGCCTCCACGGACGGCGTTAACGCATCAACCATCGTCTTGTCGCCAGGACTCGCTTTACCGCGGACCATAACACCCTTCAGGCCCGACTGCATAGCTGTCGCCCAATCCTCCAGCGTTAGCTCCGTCTTGTCCATCACCTCGGCACCCATTTGCATGAACATGGTTCCGAAGAGTGGTCCACTTGCTCCACCCACCGTCGACACGAGCGTGAAACCGACAGTTTTGAAAATTGAGCCGATGTCCTTGTCCGCCATGTCGGGTAACCTGGCCAAAACCGCCTGGAACCCGCGGTGCATGTTTTCACCATGGTCGCCGTCTCCGATGCTGGAATCCAATTGGACCAGGTAATCCTTGTTCTCCGCCATGGCACCGGCGCTGTTCCGGATCCAATTCAGCACATCATCTTTTGAAATAATCATGCCTGTCCCCCATAACCACCGCCTTTTTGCGGTTTACATACCCCAGCGCAACGCCGCGGTCCTGACCGGGGCATCCCAGAACCTGGTGAACTCATCATCGAGTTTGAGCAATGTGATAGAACATCCGGCCATATCCAGCGAGGTAATGTATGACCCGATCAGGTTGCGCGTCACCTTCAGCCCCCTGCCGGTGGCCATGCTGTACGCCTTGTTGTATATCACGTACAATTCGATCAAAGGCGTGCCCCCCATGCCGTTCACGAATAAAAGTACCTCGTCGCCGTCTTTAAAGGGCAGATCGGAGATTATGGGTTCCATGAGCATCTCAACGACCTCATCGGCGGTTGCGAGCTTCATGCGGGTACGGCCCGGTTCCCCGTGTATGCCTATGCCTATCTCCATCTCATCCTCCCGGAGTTCGAACGTGGGCTTGCCCGCGTGCGGCACCGTGCAGGAGGTGAGCGCCATACCCATACTGCGGCCATTGTCGTTCACCCTGCGGCAGGTGCCGGCAACCTCCTGCAATGAATGACGCTCCTCGGCAGCACCGCCGCATATCTTTTCAGCGAGTATCGTCGTTCCCACACCGCGGCGTCCGGCGGTGTAAAGGCTGTCCTGTACCGCCACATCATCATTGATAACAACGCTCTCAACCTCGATCCCTCCATCTCGGACAAGGTCGGCTGCCATTTCGAAGTTCATGATATCGCCGGTATAGTTTTTAACGATATGCAATACGCCATTGCCACCATACACTTTCCTTGTCGCTTCCAATATCTGGTCCGGGGTCGGGGAGGTAAATACCGCCCCGGGACATGCTGCGTCGAGCATTCCGTAACCCACGAAACCACCGTGCATTGGCTCATGACCTGAGCCTCCGCCGGAGACGATGCCTACTTTGCCCTTCACCGGCGAGTCTTTGCGTGCTATATAATTGGGGGCGTAATGAACCTCCACAAGGTCTGGATGCGCTACCGCTATACCCTGCAGTTGCTCGTGAACAATGTTTTCAGGTTTATTTAAAAGCTTTTTCATATCTCTTTCCTCCCGGCAAGATATTGTTTGCAACCGTCATTTTCAGGCAATCTTTAATTCCCGATGTACCTCAGGAATACCCCGACCACTCCACCGCCCAGCAGAGGGCCGACAACGGGAATCCACGAATAGGCCCAATCGGAGCTGCCTTTGTTCGGTATAGGCAACACGGCATGCGCCAGGCGCGGCATAAGGTCACGCGCCGGATTGATCGCATATCCCGTGGTACCGCCCAGGCTCAGGCCGATCCCCCAGACGACGGCGGCCACGAGAAACGGGCCCAGGCCCGGAGTGGCACCACCGCCTGCGGCCTTTGAAAAGATCGCCGCAACGCCGAGAACCAGTACCGCAGTGCCGACGATCTCGCTTATCAGATTGGGTATTGCCTTGCGGATCGCAGGACCGGTCGAGAAACACGCGAGTTTGAGTCCCGGGTCCGTCGTTTCCGACCAGTGGGGTAAATAATGGACCCAGAGGATCACTCCGCCCAAGAAGGCCCCGATGAGCTGTGCGGGAATGTACGAAAAGACCTTGCTGTAGTCTCCCGAGCTTATCGCGAAGCCGACCGTGACCGCAGGGTTTATGTGGCCATCGGGACTACCGAAAGCGATGGCCGTGAAAACACCTGCCAGTACGGCGAAGGCCCATCCTGTCGCAATAACGATCCACCCCGAGTTCTGCCCCTTGGACTTATTCAACAGAACATTGGCAACAGCCCCGTCTCCAAGAAGCACAAGTATCATTGTTCCTACCAGTTCACCCAAAAATGGCGACATAGCAACTCCCTCCTTGATTTTTTTTAATTTGGAACCGGCCCCGGCCTTATCGTTCTCGGCCTCAAAACAATTTCGAACATGAACCCATTGTAAGATATGGGGCTTGATAGGCATCAACCAAAAAAATCATATCGTTTCACCTTGGAACATGCACCTCTGCAAAGATGTTTCATTCTGGAACAGAGAAGGAATTCTTCCCGGGCTTTCTTCGTTTTCAAAAGATCCGGCTGATCCACGAATGGCAACACCTGCAATACCTACCATTTCCCCATGACAGCGTTTTTGTAATAGCATCCATCACGACTTTTTGATGATTCGGTAATTTTACGAGGCCACAAACCCGATTCGGAATCATTATGGGATGACAGGGCCATATTAAGTGTCGAACAGGCCATAAGGAAAATATCTAATAAGTACAGTCCAACGGATTTCGGGTATCCCGCAATCCTCAAGCTGATGCCCGCTTACGGGAGAGGTGAGCAAGACGGGGCCGGCCGGCATTCTTGTCTTCCACCCCGGCCATTTTTTGTAATTTCTACAGGTAGCATCATTTTCAATTCCCTGCTACAATTAACTGCATAACTGCGTGCAGCATCTGCAGAGCTTCAACATAATGAAGGGAACTCAAAATGCCCCATGGATCGATGCGGCTCGTTCTTATGCCCGGCCTCGACGGCACCGGGATATTCTTCAGGCCCCTTATCCGTGTCCTGCCGCCGGAAGTGTCGACGTATGTCATAACCTACCCTGCCGGGGAGGCCCTTTCCCTGGCGGAATACGCGCGTTTTGTCCGAGGAGGGCTGGCCGGGGGCGAGGCCGTGCTTGTTGCCGAGTCCTTCTCGGGCCTTGTGGCGCTGATGCTTCTCCACGACCGGCCGGAGAATGTCAGAGGCGTTATCTTCAGTGCAACCTTTGCCGAGCCGCTTCACCGGCCCCTGATACGCGTTGCATCCATGGTCCCGGGGACACACGCGCTGTTCAAAGGTGCTGCCGGCATCATTGCTCAACCATTTTCTCTTCGGCCCTTATGCCGACGAAATACTGGGAAGCTTGCTTCACGAGGTACTGCCACGGCTTTCTCCCCAGATCCTTAAACACCGGGCGGGGCTCATCGCCGCGGGATACCCCTTCCTGAATGAACAATTCGACATCCCCTGCCTGTATTTGCAGGCAGCTCGCGACCGTGTTGTCCCGAAGCGGGCGGCCCGTTGGTTCGCCGAACATTTTTCTTCTTTTGAACTCGCCCGTTTCGATGCGCCACACTGCCTCCTGCAAACAAAACCCGTTGAGTGTGCCGAAAGGATAATTGAATACGTGAAGACGGTTTTTTAAGGGCTCAGGGCACAGGGTTAAGGGGTAAGAGAAAGATAAAGAAAGTTTCTCTCTGACCCCTTAACCCTCCCTATTATGGACAAAAGAGGTGAAAAATGAAGATCGTCAACGAACACAGAGAATTTTCAACGAAGGGGAGCGGGGACCTCATCGATATCACCACAGAGCTGACAGGGGCCCTGAAAAGGTCGGGCCTTACGACGGGCAGCATGACGGTCTTCGTGCAGGGTTCGACGGCCGGTGTCGCTACAATGGAATTCGAGCCGGGCCTTATCGGTGATCTGAAAGAATTTTATGAAAAGACGGTCCCCTCGGACCGGGGCTACCATCACGACGAAACCTGGGGTGACGCCAACGGCTTCAGCCACCTTCGCGCGACACTGACAGGACAGTCCTTTATTGTCCCCTTCGAAGCTGGCCGTCTCATGCTGGGAACGTGGCAGCAGGTTGTCCTGGCCGAGTTCGACAACCGTCCCCGTAAACGGCTGGTGATCATTCAGATGATGGGGGAATAAGGATGAATACAGGTTATAACCCATGACCTGCCTCTTTTAAAAATCCATTGTACGGCAGGGGAGAAATGGAATATACTGGGGAAAAGGCTTTTGCGATACCGGGGTATTACAATGCGTTCCCGCATTTCCAGAAAAAAGGCTTTAACGGTCATCCTCTGCGTTGCTTTTATCATACCTCTCTTTTTCGCACCCGGGTGCAAAAAACCTGAACCTGCCAGGATCATCTTTACCGTCCAAGGCGAGCTGTTCTCCGACGCCTCCCTGGTGATCAATGGAAAACCTTCCGGAAAACTTGTACAAACCCTTATTAAAAAAGACGGCAAGCTCTATATCGATAGCATCTACAATATCACATTGCCGCCGGGTCACCGCGATATCCCCGAAGAAGATGCCTATACCGGCACTCTGGATTCTTTAGAGCTCATATCGGGCGACCACACGATCATGCTCCTCGCTGACGACGGTAAGTTCCTTCAGATCAAGGCGTCTGTTCTCCCCGGACGCCAACTGGTAACCTATTTCTCCGATGAAGGGGTGCTGAAGTGGAACAATGAAAAGATCAAAGCCGCCCCCGGCGAGACAGTGAACATAAAACCAAAGAACTGAAAACAATCCTTTTGAAGCTCAAAAAAACCTTGTCTCACGCCTCCCGCCTTAAGCGGGATCGCTTCAAGCTCCTCACTGGAGGCCACTGAGTACGCAGAGGAAAACAAGATGATTTATTTCCCGCCTTAGCGGGATGCGAGTGCGGCCTGATCTTGGTCCCCTCAAAGATCTGGACGCAATCTTTATGCTTTCTCTGTGCGCTCCGCGCCACGCCTCGGGCGTGGTCAAGCGCAGCCCGCAGGGAGAGCGGGCGTGAGACAAGGTTTTTGCCTTTCATCATGCATCGCTAATCGTCTGTCTTACCGCCGGATGCCCCCCGGGTCGTGGGAGACGGCGAAGATCAGGATGTTCTTGTCGGCGTTGCGCTTGTATTCGATGTTGCGCGCCGCCCTTTTCATGATCTTCGTCGATGGCTTCTCTCCGGGTTTGAAAAAATCATCCGCCTCGGGGAACGTGCCCGCCAGTAGCATGTTAAAGGGTGCCCCGGTGTCGGTGATAGTGATATACAGCGCCCCGCTATCGTGGATAGTGCAGGCGATCTCTATCTCCCCTTCTTTTTCGCAACAGGCAAATCGTATGATGTTGCCGGCCACCTCCTCGGTGGCAAGACCAAGGTCCTTTATCGTTTTATCGCTGTAGCCGCACTCTCTGGCCATACCCCGGACAAACTCGGCCAGGTCGGGAACAGATGACGGCTCAGCGGGGCGCTTGATCATGTCCGGCGCCGCCCCGGTCTCTTTCTTCTCCATTTGCATTCACCTCTGATGCTTTTTTCATTTCCTGCTACCGGTAGAAAACGCCGCCGGCGAAACTCACCGACGACTTCCCGTCCGTCCACTGGTCGTAGCCGACGATGTCGGCCGTTGCCCCCTCCAGGAGCTTGAGCTGAAAGAAGATGGGCGCCAGGCCGCAGATCCTCCGGCTGTCGCGCTCGCCCTGGATAGCCCTGAAAAAACCTTCCCCGTCGACATCCCTGATATGTTCCAAAAGCAGGGCATCCTTCTCTTTCGAGCCATCCATGGTGACACGGTCGAGGGGATAGCGGTCTCCGAACTGCTCTCCGATATGGGCAAGATCGGCGCCGGCAATAACACAGTATGGTTTGCCGCAGGCATCGAGGACATCTTTCAGGTTCCTGATAAGGAGCCCTATTTCCTCGTCGTCCACGGTCTTTCCACCCTCGATATATTCGTGCATGGAGCCCGTCAGGATCGGAAGGATCTCGAAATCTTCCCGGACCATGAACTGGATGAGGGGCAGTTGCAGTTCGATGGAGTGCTCCGTGCGATGCGGCCATTCATCGACATATCTTCTCAAAACATCATTGCGCCCGATAAGCTCCCGCAGGCCTTCCCCGCAACGGACAGTTTCGAGGGGCGTCTCGAAGTCTTTCAGCGATATGCTCAATAACCGCTCGGTGGGACGGTGGGACGTTCCGAAAATGACCATAAGCGGCTTGCCGGCGTGCTTGAGATAATGATAGGTCTGCCGGTACACGCCCACACCCCGCTGGTAGTCGATATGGGGTGCCAGGATGCCCGTTATCTCACCGCGCGGGGTAACGCCATCCCTGGTCATATCAAACATCTCTTCGAGAAAGGCGAGGAGCTCCATCGGGTTCGATGAATAGCTTTTGCCTGCAAGATGGGCCTTTCGCACCGGTAAGCGGTCGTATTCATCGCGGAGCTCTTTCATGTGGGCGTAATAACGGTCGTTCTGGAACATGAGGTTCTCATCCATGAGGTGAACGAGTTCCTCTATTCGTTCCACGTAGACCATCTCGCCGACTGCGCGCATGAAATCGGCCTGTATCTCACGCAACGTACGGGTACCGTCCATCAGCGATATCATGAACGCCGCCTCTCTCGTTACCGCCAGGGCCTGATCCACGACACCCTCGGCGTCGCGCAGAAGTATAAGCTCCTGCCCGTCCTGAACAAATGGTACCGCCTCGATAAAACGCAGTTTCGGCCTTTCCATGGCAAATGATATACCATAACGGAAAGAAAGATGGAAGACCGCGGGAAAATCCGGTTGACATAAGGACGATAAAATTTAAGAATTAAAGTTGAAATATGCCGCGCCTTTCTTTCCTCAGCGAGATCGAGACGATATCCAAGGTAGATGTGTCCCCCTGCTACCAGTGCTACCGGTGCACGAACGGATGCCCCGTCGCGGCCGACATGGACATTGTCCCACACAGGATCATCCGTTACATTATGAACGGCGAGCGTCACAAGGTGCTCTCATCGGGGACGATCTGGACATGCCTTAATTGTGCCACATGCAGCGTCCGCTGTCCCAACGGTATCGATGTGGCCCGCGTCATCGATACACTGCGGATGCTCTCCGTCGAGGCGGGCCTGGCCGCGAAAATGGACAAGTGGCTCTTCGATGAGCTCTTCATCGAAAGCATCTCGAAACACGGCCGCCTCTACGAACTGGGGACGGTCATGCGCTACCGGCTTCACAAAAAAGAGCTCCTTGAGGACGCCGCCATGGGGCTTGACATGATGAGAAAAGGCAGAATGGGCCTTCTTCCCCACAACATCAGGGGCAGAAAGGCACTGGGAACAATAATACGCGAGATGACAGGAAAAACAACGAAATGATCACGCTCTCTTACTACCCGGGATGTTCCCTGAAGACATCGAGCAGCTTCTACGAACGCTCCCTCAAGAAGGTGCTCTCTTTCTACGGGATCGAGTTGAAGGAGCTCGATGACTGGTCGTGCTGCGGCGCATCTGCTGCCCCCACCATCAACGATGAAATAACGGATGTCCTGGGCGCAAGAAATATTGCCATAGCGGAACGTGACAGCCTCCACCTTCTGGCACCCTGCTCCGCCTGTTACGCCCGGACAAAGGTCGCTGCCGCCAGGATACAGGAAAACAGGCACATAAGGGAGACGGTCAATAAGGCGATCACCCCTCTTGTCTGCACCGGCTCCATTGAGGTAAAGAACGTGATGGAGGTCTTCCTGGAATACATCGGCGTCGAGCGTATCGCCGATTCCACTGAATATGACCTTGGCGTGATCAGGGCCGTGGCTTATTACGGGTGTGTCCTGCCCCGCATCATGGGTGTCCCCCCTTCCGATGATGTCGAGGACCCGATCGGCATGGACATCCTTCTTCGCTCCCTCGGCGCTTCGATCACTGCCTGGCAGTACAAAACGGAATGCTGCGGCGCGGGAGCGACCATCACAAACAAAAAAATGACCGCCGGGCTTTCCGGGCACATCATGGACATGGCGGTAGCCGCCGGCGCCAATGCCATCGTAACGACGTGCCCGCTATGCCAGCTCAACCTTGACCTTACGCCCCATCTCAAAAAGGAGGCCGCAAAGGTCCCCGTCTTCTTCCTGACAGAGCTTTTCGAGCTTGCCCTTTTCGGCACCATCGAAGGAGTGAAAAGGCACCTCATCCCCGTTGACGATATAGTAAGGTCCATCGGAACACCGGGAGATGATGTCGCATGAACAAACCGATGAAGGACCGGAACACGGCGGGCGATCGCGACGAGATGCTCGCATATGTGAAGGCCCTGGATCCTGACGGTGCGCAAAAACTGGAAAGGCTCCTCGAGAAGAAACGGTTCCTTACTGGAAGGGAACGCTTACCAGGAACGCTTCACCGAAAGGCAGTTCTCCCTTGTCTTCGATCCCCTGCTCAAAAGGGCCCACGAGCGTGCCCGGATGCTCGAAAGCATGCAACGTGCCGCGAGGTCCGTGCCGGCGCTTGCGAAAGAGACGGGACTTGCGACAAATGTTGTCTTTGACCACATGAAAGAACTCTTAAGGCGCGACCTCGTCGAGATCGCCGGATATGAAGACCGCTATGCGCTGTACAGGAAAAGATCGGATGGATAAAACGGGAAAGGTCCTTGTCATCGGAGGGGGCATCGCGGGCATGGAAGCGTCCCTCAACCTCGTTGAGGCGGGCTTCAAGGTCTATCTTGCCGACCGCAAACCGAACATCGGCGGCAACATGGCCCAGCTCGACAAGATATTTCCCACCAATGACTGTTCCATGTGCGTCATGGCGCCGAAGCTCGTTGAAGTGGGCAAGAACCCCAATATCGAGCTCCTCATGAATTCCGAGGTGGTCCGCCTCGAGGGAAATCCGGGCCTCTTCAGGGTCACCCTTCGGACAAGGCCGAGAAGGGTCCTGCCCGATAAGTGCACCTCCTGCACCTCCTGCGCCTCCGCCTGCCCCCTGGAGGTCGGTAATGTTTACAACGAAGAGATGTCGCTGCGCAGTGCCGCTTTTATCAACTTCCCCCAGGCCATACCCTCCACCTACATGATCGACAGGCAATTATCCCCCTGCGTCTACATCTGTCCCATCAATCTCAATGCCCGCGACTACGTCGGTCTCATAGCCGAGGGCAGGTTCCTTGAGGCCCTGGACCTCATACGGGAGAAGCTCCCCTTCCCCGGCATCATCGGGAGGATCTGTGCCCACCCATGCGAGAATGCGTGCCTGCGGGGCAAGGAAGTGGACCAGCCAATTGCCATCTGTGCCTTGAAGCGCTTTGTCGCCGACTATGAGGCAGGGGTGCGGGTGCCGCCCATTCCCATGACGGACATCGGGAAGGAGAAAAAGGTTGCCGTCATCGGCGCGGGCCCTACCGGGGTCACCTGTGCGATAGAACTTCGCAAGGCGGGCTACGGCGTGACGATCTTCGACGCCAACGAAAAACCCGGCGGCATGCTCTTTGTGGGAGTACCGGCCTACAGGCTTCCCAAGGATGTCCTCGCCAGGGAATTCTCCATCGCTGAAAGGATGGGGGTAGAGCTGCGCTGCAGTACGAGGGTAGGAAAAGACGTTTCTCTCGATACCGTTCTGACCTCCTACGACTCCACGTTCATCGCTTCCGGCGCGCACGGAAGGAGAAAGCTGGGCCTCGAGAATGAGGAGGTCCCGGGTGTCCTTTCCGCCCTCGATTTTTTAAAGGCCGTCAACACGGAAAAAGAGGTCGCCCTGGGCAAGCGCGTCTTTGTTGTCGGCGGCGGCAACGTAGCCATGGACACGGCCATAACGGTAAGGCGCCTTGGCGTAAAAGACGTCCACATAATTGCCCTGGAAAAATGGGATGACATGCCGGCACACCGCTGGGAGATCGATCAGGCCATCGAAGAAGGTATTATATTTCATAACGCCTGGGGTCCGAACCGCATCCTCGCCAGCGGCGATCGCTTGACCGGCGTGGAGCTTGCCCGCTGCGTCAGGGTCTATGACGAAAGCGGCGCCTTCAACCCCGTCTATGACACTTCGACAACGGTCACATTCAACATGGACACCCTCATCCTGGTCATCTATGAGACCATCGATACGGCATATATTGCGGCGTCAGAGACCATCGAACGCCGCGGTGACGGCAGGGTAAAGGTGGACCCCGTATCCCTTGAGACAACACAAAAGGGTGTTTTTGCCGGGGGCAACGCGGTCACCGGCCCCCGCAGCGCCATCGACGCCATAGCCCAGGGCAAGCGTGCCGCACAGTCCATCATCCGGTACCTCGAAGGCCGTGACCTTCTGGAGGGGCGTCTGGCCGAGGACGACAAGATACTCGACGAGGTGCCTTTCCCGGTCGCTCAGAGAACACGGGTCCACATTCCCAGGACCCCGCTCGCGCAGCGGACCGGCTTCGTGGAAACCGTTAAGACCCTTGATGAAAAAAGCGCCGTGGAAGAGGCCGGGCGGTGTTTGAGCTGCCGTCGCTGTCTTGGCTGCGGTATCTGTGAGGAATCCTGCAAACCCGAGGCGATCGATTACAGGGAAGGCCCCGTTGAACACGTCCTCGAGGTTGGGAGCATCATCATCGCCGGCGGTTTTGATGAATTCGACGCCGCGACGATGAAAGAGCTGGGATATGACTCGTGCGCCAATGTGCTCACCAGCGTTGACTACGAACGGGTCCTCTCCGCGACGGGGCCCACCGGTGCCGTCGTCATGCGGCCCTCCGACGGCAGGATACCGAAGAAGATAGCCTTCATTCAGTGTGTCGGAAGCAGGAACAGGACAAACCCCTACTGTTCGTCGATATGCTGCATGTTCGCCATGGAAGAGGCCATCATCTCCAAAGAACATCACCGCGACATTGAGCCTACGATCTTCTATATGGACACGAGGACCTTCGGCAAGGGCTACGATGAACATTATGAGCGCGCAAAGAGGGAATACGGCGTCCGTTACATAAGATCATCGATCTCGAAGGTCTACGAGAACCCCTTAACGAAAGACCTCGATCTCACATACACGGACGATGAGGGTGGTGTCACGACGGAGACCTTCGATCTTGCAGTGCTTGCCGTCGGCCTGAGGCCCTCGAAGCAGCTTGGCGGACTCGCCGGGGTCATCGACGTCAGGCTCAACGACCACGGTTTCATCGACACGGGCCCCATTTCACCGCTTGCGACCTCCCGGGAGGGCATCTACGTTTGCGGGGGCTCCGAATCTCCGAAGGACATATCTGAAACTGTCATCGACGGTTCCGCTGCGGCATGCGAGGCCGCAGTGCCGCTCAACGACAGGCGCTGGCAAGACATAGAGGTACATGTCCTTCCCGATGAGCGCAACGTGGCCGGGCAGGCGCCGAGGATCGGCGTGTTCATCTGCAACTGCGGCGTCAACATAGGGGGCATCGTCAATGTCCCCGAAGTGAAACGCTACGCCGAAGGGCTCCCGGATGTTGTCTTCGCCGATGAATATCTCTTCACCTGTTCCCAGGACACCCAGGAAAAGATAAAAAAGGTCATCGACGAAAAAGGGCTCAACCGTGTCATAGTCGCTTCCTGTTCCACGAGGACCCATGAGCCGGTCTTCCGCAGCCTCATCCGCGACGCGGGATTGAACAAGTATCTCTTCGAAATGGCCAACATCAGGGACCAGTGTTCATGGGTCCATATGCACGAAAAACCCCGTGCCACGGAAAAGGCAAAAGACCTCGTCAGGATGGCCGTCGCGAATGCCCATCACATTGAGCCGCTCACGGAGTCCACGCTACCCGTGGAAAAAAGCGCCCTCATCGCAGGCGGCGGGATCGCGGGTATGACATCGGCACTACGGCTTGCCGACCAGGGTTTTGAGGTGCATCTCATCGAAAAAGGGCCGCGATTGGGAGGAAACCTCGCCAACATCTTCCATACCATCGAAGGCGTTGACGTGCAGGGCCTTCTCTCCGACACGATCGAAAGGGTCATGGGACATCGGCGCATCAGCGTCTACACGAGGGCCGAAGTTGCCGGCTCCGGCGGCTTCAAGGGGAACTTCATCACCGCCGTCACGACCGAAGGCGGGGCCGGGCCGATAGAGATCAGGCACGCCGTAACTATCCTGGCAACGGGCGCCCGTGAGTATAAACCTTTTGGCCATTATCTGTACGGTGAGGATGAGCGGGTCATGACACAGCTGGAGCTTGAAAGTGCCCTTCATGATAAAACCCTCCCTCCTGTCGATCGATGCGTCATGATCCAGTGCGTCGGCTCCCGCAATGAAGAGAGGCCATACTGCAGCAGGACATGCTGCATCACGGCCTTGAAGAACGCGATCGCAATGAAAACACTCCGGCCCGATGCAGAGATCACCATCATGTTCCGCGATATGATGACCTACGGTTTTTCCGAGAAACACTACACGGCGGCCAGGAAGCTGGGGATACGATTTGTCCGCTTTACACCCGAAGACCCTCCTGTCGTCGAAAAAGCGAACGGCGAGCTTCGCGTGCGATGCACGGACCGTACCCTTGGCGAGGCAACAGAGTGCGGGGCCAACAGGGTCATCCTGGCGAGCGCCTCCGTTCCAAACGACACAGCTTCCCTGGCGGGCATCTTCAAGGTCCCCAGGACACATGAGGGGTTCTTCCTTGAGGCTCACATGAAATTGAAACCCATCGATTTCGCCACCGACGGCTTTTACATGGCCGGCACATGCCACTCACCCAAGAACATCCGTGAAAGCATCATCCAGGCCGAGGGGGCCGCTGCGCGGGCAGCCACGATCCTCGCGAAGGACACCATCACCGTTGGAGCCATCGCGGCAAAGGTTGACGCAGAAAAATGCGCGGCCTGTCTGACCTGTGTACGCGTCTGCCCCTACGGCGTGCCGCAGATAAGCGATGCCGGCGAAGCCGTCATTGATACGAGCAAATGCAAAGGCTGCGGCTCTTGCGCAGCCGAATGCCCCGCAAAGGCCATCGATCTGATGCACTATCGTGACAGGCAGATCGTTGAGAAGGTGAAGGCAGGAATAAGAAGAAAGGGGTCAGGATCCAAGGGGCTAGAGAAAAACCAAAAAAACCAGTAAGCTTTTCTTTATTCTTTTCTCTGACCCCTTGAGCCCTGGATCCTTGGTCCTTACGAAGGAGAGAATGAACGATTTTGACCCCCAGATCATTGCTTTTTGCTGCGAATATTGAGGGTACACCGCGGCGGACCTGGCAGGTTCGATGAGGCTGTCCTACCCGGCATCGGTGAAGATCGTAAAGGTACCCTGCACGGGCAGGGTCGATGCCATTCATATCCTGCAGGCCTTTGAAGGCGGAGCCGACGGCGTCTGCCTCGTGGGGTGCCTGGAGGGGGATTGCCATTTCATGACCGGGAACATCCGGGCGCGCAAACGCGTGGAACACGCGAAGGCGCTCCTCGATGAAGCGGGCATCGGAGGAGGACGCCTCGAGATGTACAACCTGTCCGCCTCAGACGGCCGAAGGTTTGCCGAGATAGCCCGCGACATAACAGAAAAGGTCCGGGCGCTGGGACCGAGTCCAGTGAAGACAGGTCATAGGTCATAGGTTATAGGAAGGTGATGGGAAGAATAGACGGGTGTCAAGGGACAGGTGATGAAGAGGCGGTTTGACTTTTACAAGGTAAAAATGGTTTTCCCTATGACCCATAACCTATTACCCATAACCCGCCTTTAAAAGGAGTTCACAATGATCGTTGCCGACAGAAAACCATTTGATGAGATCATGGGCATGATCGCCCCGTACGGGAAATTACTTCTCATCGGGTGCAACGAGTGCGTCACCGTCTGCGCCGTTGGAGGGGAAAAAGAAGTTGCCCTCCTCGCCTCGCAGATCCGCATGAAAAGACAAATTGAAGGCAGGCCCATCGAGGTCGGCGAAAAGACCCTGGAGCGCCAGTGCGATCCTGAATACGCCCAGTCGCTGGCCGATACAATAAAAGACTGCGACGCCGTCCTGTCCATTGCCTGCGGCTGCGGCATCCAGTTCATCGCCGACACCTACCCCGACAGAACGGTCCTTCCCGGCGTGAACACACGCTTCATGGGTGTCACACAGGAGCACGGCGTCTGGGCCGAGCGCTGCCAGGGCTGCGGGAATTGTGTCCTCGACAGGACGCTGGGGATCTGCCCCGTCACAAGGTGCGCCAAGAGCATCATGAACGGCCCCTGCGGGGGTTCGCAGGATGGACAGTGCGAGCTTCGAAACGACATCCCCTGTGCCTGGCAGCTTATCATAGAGCGGCTTAAGGACCGCGGGCAACTTGATAAGTACCTCGAGATAGAAAAACCAAAGGACTGGTCTGCGTCACGTGACGCGGGCCCCCGCAAAAGGGTGAGGGAGGACATGAAGATATGACCGTTGCGAGCAATCTGGAGAGGGTCCTCAAAACCGGCAATTTTGCGGTGACGGCCGAGTGCGGGCCGCCCCGCGGTGCCGATCCCGACATTGTCCGCAAAAAAGGTGAACACCTGAAAGGTGTCGTAGATGCCGTGAACGTCACAGACAACCAGACCGCCGTCGTCAGGATGTCCAGCCTGTCGGCCTGCGTGATCCTCAAGGGGATGGGGTTCGACCCGGTCCTCCAGATGACCGTTCGAGACAGGAACCGCATCGCCCTCCAGAGCGATATCCTCGGGGCGGCGGCGCTCGGTATCGGGAACATCCTCTGCCTCTCGGGGGACCACCAGTCCTTCGGTGACCATCGCGGCGCGAAGAACGTCTATGACATCGACTCCGTCCAGCTCATCGATACCGTGCGAACCATGCGGGACGAAGGAAAGTTCCTGAGCGGCGAAGAGGTGAAAGGCAGGCCGGAATTCTTCATCGGCTGTGTTGAGAACCCCTTCGCGGACCCCTTCGAAATAAGAGCGCTTCGCCTCGCTAAAAAGGTAAAAGCGGG
Organism: uncultured delta proteobacterium; assembly: GCA_963816115.1. Taxonomy (GTDB): domain Bacteria; phylum Desulfobacterota; class Syntrophorhabdia; order Syntrophorhabdales; family Syntrophorhabdaceae; genus Delta-02. Next base: position 115,650 of record CAWFIZ010000006.1, read on the forward strand.
GGCGCAGTTCGTCCAGACGCAGTGCGTCTTCAATGTTGAGAAGTTCGCTCTGTGGATGGAGATGGTCCGCGATCTCGGACTTCACGAAAAGGTCTTTATCCTGGCCGGTATCACACCCATGAAGTCGCCTGCCATGGCAAGGTACATGAAGAACTCCGTCCCGGGCATGGACATACCCGATGCCCTTATCGAACGAATGGGTTCTGTGCCAAAAGAAAAGTTTCAGGAGAAAGGCGTGGAGATCTGCGTCGAAATCATCGAACAGGTCCGCGCAATAGAGGGGGTCGCCGGGATCCACATCATGGCCATCGAGTGGGAGCAGGCGGTAGCAGGGATCGTAAGGCAGGCGGGCCTTGGAACAAGACCTTAAAACAGTTTATCTGGTTTATCTGGTTTCTCTGGTTTGTTTGGTTTACAAATAACTAAAGAAACCAGACAAACCAAAGAAACTGTTTTTTTACGGTTTAATTTCCTTCCAGAAGGTCCTCGAAGAAGTTTATCTTCCAGGTGCCGTCCTGCTTGAGGATCTTGAAGTCCTTCGGTTCGTTCTGGATCTCGATGGTAATGATGACGGATTGTGCGTTTGCACTCTTGACGGTGTATTTCCCTTTATTATAGAGATCGTCCAGTATCTCACGTATGTTCTCACGGAAGGCCCTGAAATATTCATCCCTGATACCCTTTTCATTGTTGTTGAGCAGCGAAAGGGCCTTGGCCGGATCGATCCGTGCTTCCTTTGGCGATAAGCTTCGCTATGGTAAGTTTGCTCTCGCTTGTCAGTCCGTCCCACGCCCCGGCGAAATTCCCGTCAATGATAGTTTTAAAATAATTTCTGTAAAGAGCGCTAAAATCCTGCCCCTTCTCCTGTCCGTATGACGATGTCGCAAATGCGGAACAAAAGACCAGGATCAACATCACGGAGCATAACAGGCCGGTTCTTTTCATGCCGTCTGAAAGCTTCCATATCAGCCGGGCTCTTCCTTCTTTCTAACACCTGACCCCTTAAGCCCTATATCCTTAGCCCTAACCTAGCACCTGAGCCCTGCTTCTTTTTATTTGACCAACCGCCCCATTAATGATAATTTTTCTACGGAACAAATATTATTAAAGAACAGCTCCAGGGGGTCACATGACACGGGGTATTTTTACGGCAATCGCCATCATTCTCGCACTTGTATGTGTTCACGGGCGCATCTGCAGCGGAACCTAATATGAAAGACGGGCTCTGGCAGATCACGACAAAGACCGAAATGAAAGGTATACCGGGCAAGGTACCGGCCAACGTAATGAAACAGTGTCTCACCAAAAAAGCCAGTGTGCCGCGATTAAGAACCCGAAATCGAACTGCAAGATGACCGATCAGAAGTTAAGCGGCGACACGGTAACCTGGACCATGGCCTGCAAGGAAAAGGACGGCACCATAGAAAGCAAGGGTACGATCACCTACAAGGGTGAAACCTTCGATGGGGCGACAAAAACGACGATCAGCGGCAAGGGTAGAAAAACCCAGGCAGATCGCCACCAAAATGAGCGGGAAGCACCTTGGGCCCTGCCCCGCAACAAAAAAATAAAAGCAATGAGGACAAACCGTGAAGATCACGATCAAGAAAAATGACAAAACAAAAAAACATGAGGTGGACTTCGACAACCTCGAGTTCGGCGTCCACTTTTCCGACCACATGTACTTCGTCGATTATGGGGACGGAAAATGGGGCTCGGCGCGCATTGAACCTTACGGCCCGATGGAGATATACCCTGCGCTGAGCACGCTCCATTACGGCCAGGCCGTCTTCGAGGGCCTCAAGGCCTTTCGCGGTGTTGACGGCAAGGTCCGCCTGTTCAGGCCGGATAAGAACCACGAGCGCCACAACAGGTCCTGTGAGCGCCTGTGCATCCCCATTATTTCCTATGAGCTTTTTTACGGAGGGATCAAAAAGCTGGTTGAGATCGATCATGACTGGATACCCGATAAACGCGGCTGTTCCCTCTATATCAGGCCCTTTGTCTTCGCCACCGACAATTTTCTGGGTGTCCGCGTTTCTTATACGTACCGCTTCATGATCATCACCTCGCCCGTCGGAGCCTATTACAAGGAAGGGTTAAACCCCGTCAAGCTCATCACCTCCGGCGAATTTGTCCGCGCCGTGAAAGGCGGGCTTGGCGCCGTGAAGACACCGGCAAATTACGCCGCCTCTCTCTATCCCGGTGAGGTGGCAAAAAAGAAAGGCTTCACACAGGTCCTGTGGCTCGACGGCATTGAGAACCGCTACATTGAAGAGGTCGGGACGATGAACATCATGTTCGTCATCGACGGCACACTTGTGACGCCGCCCCTTGAAGGCTCCATACTGCCCGGCGTCACGCGAGATTCGGTCATATCGCTGGCCAACCATTGGGGCATCCCCGTGGAGGAGAGAAGGATCACCATTGACGAGGTCTTCGAAGAGGCAAGGAAAGAACGTCTCCAGGAGGTCTTCGGCACCGGGACCGCCGCCGTCATTTCACCTGTCGGCTGGATACGGCACAACGACGAAACGATCACCATACACAGCGGTGAGATCGGACCTATTTCACAGCGGCTCTACGATGAGATCACCGGCATGCAGTACGGCGAAAAGAACGATCCCTTCGGCTGGTGCCTCACACTCTGAAAACAACTGCCATTTCCAGAGCACCCTTGGTACCGTGGCTGGAACCAGGCTCGCCATCCTGAAAGGGAGCCGCTTCGTGAGGATATTCTTCCTCATCGTAGCCCCCTGTCTGATCATAAAATTAGGTTACGATCTCTTTTTAGTAAAAGACTGTCTCAGGCCCGCTCTCCCTTCGGTTGCTCAACCACGCCAAAGGCGTGGCACAGAGGAAGTGAAACTACGAACCGGGCGTAAGACAAGGTTTTTGCATACTTACACCCGGTCACGTCTTAACTATATTTCTTAGCCGCTTCGGAAAGTTTCGCGAAGTGCTTGCGCTCTTCCTCTATGACCTTATCGATCTCGGCGTAATTCTTTTCGTTTATGAACTGCTTCGCTTCGTGATAGTAGAGGATGGAATCGGCCTCGCGTTGCATGGCGAAATGGATGGCCGACAGCGCGTCTTTCGTGTCGCCCGCCGCCTCATTGCCGGTCTTTTTCGTGAAGACCACCTTGCCGTCGATGTAGTCGCGCAGATAGGCGGCATACTCTCCACGGTAGCTTTCCGCCGGGGGGTTCACCTCGATGCCGGATAGCATTTCCTGAAAGACCCTTTTGTGCCGGATCTCTTCGTCGGCAAGATAGTTGAAGAGGTCCCGTACCTCCTTATCCTCGGCGTTGAGGGCCGCCTTGTGGTAGAAGATCTCTCCGTCTTCCTCGATACGAATGGCAAATTGCAGGACATCACCTGGGCTAAAGATCTGCATGCTGTTCTCCTTTCCTTTTAAAGTTCTCTACTCGGCAATTCGGTCCCTGCCGCTGTTCTTACCCTTGTAAAGTGCTTCATCGACCCGGCGGACAAGCTCATCGGGCCCCTCACCTGCGGTACTTTCAGCAATGCCTATCGACAGGGTGGGATGGACAATGGTCTTGTCTCCCTCCTGAATGGAAGAAGCCTCCCGCGCGGCATGTAAAAGCCGCTGGGCAACGGCCCGCGCAGTGTCCAGGTCCTTGTCGGGGAGGGTGATTATGAATTCGTCACCACCGTAGCGGGCGACCGTCTCGGAGGCACGAATGTGGTCCGTGATGATCCGGGCAACACTGTACAATACCCTGTCACCGGTGAGGTGGCCGTATGTGTCGTTGATCTCCTTAAAGCGGTCGATATCGGCCATAATAAGAGAAAAAGGCCTGCCTGAGGCCAGTGAACGCGCGAACTGTCTTTTGTACATGGTGTCGAACCAGTACCGGTTATGCAGCCCCGTTAACGCGTCGACACTCCCGTAGTGCTGGAAATCCTGCTCAAGTTGGGCACCCTCGACAATGATGGAATCGGTCTGGCGAAGACGTTTCGCCAGGATGAAAAGAAGGTTGCAGGCGGCCGCATGGGACGCCTGGATGAGCGACCACAGGATATCTTCGTCCATGACGAGAAGCCGGCACGCCTCATCGGCCACCACATAGGCGCTCGCAGCCTGGTTGTCTATGACCGATATCTCGCCAACGCTCTCGCCGGGCCCCAACGTTGTGATCGGTCCGCTTTCGGGAGATTCGAGATGGACGCGAAGACGGCCCTGCAGAATGAAATATATCTTCTTGTTGAGCTTACCCGGTGAGATCAGCACTTCGTTCTGCTCAAGGGCCTCCACCCTGCAGGCATCGATGAGGCCCTTGATCGACCCTAAATGGACGTTCCTGAAAAGCTGTATGATCTCCAGGCCTTTTTCGTTGAACAGAGCTTTTTCGTGGTCGGTCATTATTGCTCCTCATGGTCAAAAGGTTACTATTATATATAGTGATCATACAGCAAATTGGCAATCCCTTTTTGAGGGAGAAATATAGCCCCGGGAATCTATGGCCCTGCAGGAGAACATGTTTTTAGAGCAAAACCGGACGAGGTCTCATAGGAGACAAAGCTCGCATATGTCGCGAGATCACCGGTGTTCAGGTAAATCTTTTTTACCGCGCCGTCATTCATTTCGAATATATCGGGCATATGGGAATGGGCAAGTATGACCGCATCGTACCCTTCAGAGAACTTTGACCGCGCAAATGTCCTGAAGGCGTTCTGAACGACCTCGCTGTACTCTTTCTTGCGGCGGGAAAGGATGGGGTGCATGAGCATGGCGATATTCCATGTCGACAGCCGGGCCGAGAAGGTCCATGATCCTGTAAAAAAAAGGACGCTTCAAAAAACGTGCCAGAGAGAAACGTGAAAACCCGTCGCCATGGGCGATATAGACCTTTTTGCCGTCTATATCTATGGTCAATTCCCTCGCGCAGGTGATACCCGTATGGTCCTCAAAATATTTCCCCATGGAGAACTCGTGATTACCCTCAAGAAAAAAGACGCCTTTGCCGCGGGCCACAAGACCTTTCAGGATATCAACAACGGGGCGGTACCATGGGTATACGTAGTTGTCGTAACCGTGATAGAAGTCGAATAGGTCGCCGAGGATAAAGACCATATCCGCATCTTCACAATAATCTGTAATAAAACGCAAAGAAAGGGCCACCCTGTCCACGCTCTTGCGGGTGATATGGACATCTGAAAAAAAGATGATCTTCACGAATGGGCTCTCCCTTGCCGGCTGCGTCGATGGCGAGGCAACAGGCGCGCGTCAGTCAGTGGAAGCCAGGTACTCCCTGAGGGCTTCCCTCCAGTGGCGCATCCCTATCCCCGCGTCACGCTCAAGCCTTGACAGATCGAAAACAGAGTATGAGGGACGAGGTGCCGCCCTTCCCAGCTCACGGGAAGTGATGGGGCTCACCTGTACATCCATATTCTTTAAAGAAAAGATCTCCCTTGCGAACTCATACCAGCTGCAGGAGCCGCCGTTCGCAACGTGGACGATCCCCGTCAGTTGCTTCTCTATAATGGCTATGATGGGTAAGGCAAGGTCCTTCGCGTACGTGGGTGAACCTACCTGATCGTTGACGACGCGCGCGCTCCCCTGCTCTTTTGCCGCTTTCACGATCTTGTCGACAAAACTGGCCCCTCCCTTTCCGTAGAGCCACTGCGTCCTGATAACGACCGCAGAAGGGAGCCTCTGGAAGACCATCCTCTCGCCGGCGAGCTTGGTCCGTCCGTATACCGAAGTTGGATTGGGTTCGTCCCCCTCACGGTAAGGCGATCTCTTTTCTCCGTCGAAGACATAATCGGTGCTGATATGGATGAGCCTCGCGCCGGTGTTCCCGCAGAGGCCTGCTATGATCGCCGCCCCTTCGGCATTGATCTTTTGCGCAAGGTCAGGTGCCCTTTCGCAGCCGTCCACGTCGGTCATGGCCGCGAGGTTCAGGACCACATCGGGGTGATGGAGGTTCATCAGTTCCTCGCCGGCTGCGGGTGCAGGTAATGTCCCATGTATCGATATCATGGACCGCGAGGTCGAAGCGCCCGCCCAGCAGGGGAATAATGCTGGTCCCAAGCAATCCCTTGCCGCCGGCCACAAGTATCTTCATCGGTTCCCGTACATCTTTTCGTAATAATCGAGATAGGCGCCCGTCTTGATCCGCTCCCACCATCCCTTGTTCTCGACGTACCATTGCACTGTCTGACGCATCCCTTCGGCGAAATCGACGGATGGACTGAAACCCAGGTTCCCGGTGATCTTCCCCGAGTCTATGGCGTAGCGCCTGTCGTGGCCGGGCCTGTCCTTCACGTACCTGATAAGGGACCCGGGTTTCCCCAGTATCTCAAGGACAAGCCTTACGATCTCGATATTTGTCTGTTCGTTCCCGGCACCGATATTGTATATGTTGCCGTCCTCACCTTTGCGCAGAACGAGATCGATGGCGGAGCAGTGGTCCTTCACGTGGATCCAGTCGCGAACGTTGAGGCCGTCGCCGTACACGGGCAGTTCAATGTCCGCGAGGGCATTGGTGATCATGAGGGGGATGAGCTTCTCCGGAAACTGGTAGGGCCCGTAATTATTGGAACAACGGGTGATCAGAACGGGCATGCCGTATGTCTTGAAATACGCCATGGCAAGGATATCAGCCGATGTCTTTGAGGCTGAATAAGGACTGTTCGGGGCAAGCGGGGTGTCCTCGCGAAAGGCACCGTGGGAGCCAAGGGAACCGTAGACCTCGTCCGTCGAGATCTGGACGAAACGTTTCACTTTTTTCTTTCTCGCCATTTCGAGGAGGTTGAAGGTGCCGTTTATATTGGTCCTGATGAAGGTGTCGGGGTCAATGATGCTTCTGTCAACATGGGATTCGGCGGCAAAATTTACGATAACATCGATAGGCCTGTCGAAAACACGCTCAAGATCGGCCGCGCGGCGATGTCGCCCCGCACGAAGGTGTACCGGTCATCCCTCTCGATATCCTGCAGGTTCTCGAGATTGCCCGCGTAGGTCAGTTTGTCGAGGTTGATGATATGATGATCATATTTCTCAAGCATATGGCGGACAAAATTGGTTCCGATGAAACCGCAGCCGCCCGTAACGAGGACCGTCTCAGCCATCTTTTCTCTCCCATTTGTAGGGTATGTTGTTGACATGGGGATCGATCCTGAACTCGTCAGGTTTTTTATGGTTATAGGGTATAGTTACAGTATTGATGATGAAAGCCTCTTCTTCGCTTACACACTTCCACCCGTGATAGACCATTTTGGGCACCATGACAAGCATGGGTTGGTGATCGCCCATGTAAAACTCGTTGATCTCACCCCTTGTCGATGAACCTTTGCGGTCATCGTAGAGAACAAGCTTGATCATCCCCCTGACGCAGGTGATGAGGTCATCCTGCTTCTTGTGGAAATGCCATGCCTTTACGACCCGCGGATATGTCGTTGTCATATAGACCTGGCCGAACCGCGTGAATATCTCATCATCGTTGCGAAGGATCTCCATGAGCCTTCCCCGCTCATCGGGTATCAATTTTAATTTTTTTACCGCCACTTTGTCTATCATATGTTCCCCCATGGTCACTTGTTGTTGGCGCCCGTCTGGGCGACAAGAACGCTCGCCCGCAGGAGCGATTCAAAGGTGCCCGCGTCCGTCCACCATCCGTCAAGCATTTCCCAGGTCATCGTACCTTCCCTGACGTAAGCGTTGTTCACGTCGGTGATCTCTAGCTCGCCCCTGTCCGAGGGCTTCAAGGTCTTCACGATCTTGAACACGTCGGCATCATACAGGTAAATACCGATGACGGCAAGATTGCTCCTGGGATCTTTGGGCTTCTCAACGATATTGGTCAGCCTGCCGTTGTCTATTTCCGCCACGCCGAACCTCTCCGGGTCGGGCACTTCCTTGAGCATTATCTTGGCGCCTTTTCCCTGTTTCCTGAAATCGTCGACAGCGCGGATGATGTTCTTCTCGATGATGTTGTCGCCGAGGACAACACAGATCGGCTCGCCGTCCGCAAAATATTCCGCGAGGGACAGGGCGTCGGCTATCCCGCCTTCGCCTTCCTGGTAGGTATAATTGAGGTGCTTGAGTCCGAAGTCCTTCCCGTTCCCCATGAGCCGCAGGAAATCGCCGGCATAGTTGCCGCCCGTTACGATCATGATATCGGTAATGCCCGCGTTGATTAGCGTCTGGATCGGATAATAGATCATGGGCTTGTCATAGACGGGCAGGAGATGCTTGTTCGTAATGCGCGTAAGCGGGGTGAGCCTGCTCCCCAACCCGCCCGCCAGTATCACTCCCTTCATATGACCGCCCTCCTTTTATTTCGATGTAAGACCCGTGAGGTCAAAAGAGATCTTGAAACTTGTGTCCCTCGGCCTTTTCGACTGCGTCAACGCCAGTGTCGTTGACCAGCACCCCGGCCTGTACCTGAGACGGTACTCCGTGTCTATCCACTCCTTCTCCATGAAAGAATACCTTATCTGGTAACCTCCTTCAAAGACTTTATATGCCCCGCCGAGGTCGACGTAGATATCATTGTTCAGGTCCTTGTTGTAGTTATGGGCGACGACAACGTAATAACTGTCCGGCACCTTGTAGGTAAACCCGTTCCTTAACGTCTTGGCACCTTCACCGTTCACGTTGAGCACGCTTTCATGTGCGAAGCTGAAATTCACGGTGGGATTAAATGTGAACCTGATGTCGATATCGGATAACCGCGAGCCAGAACCCTTGTAAATGAAGGACTCTTCCAGGTCGCCGGAGACACCGTAGGTCTGGGAGACCTCCAGAAGCGACATTTCCCGGCTGCCCCCGTTTTCTCCGGATGTGTCAAAGAGGTAATGATTTATTGAATACGTAATGGTATTAACATTATCCATCTTGTCCCGGTCGTCGATCTGCGGCAAGTCCTTGAATGACGTGCCGGGGATGAAATTGTACTTAATGCTGGGTTTTATGATGCTTTGCACCGATTCGAGCCATGAAAACTGGGGGTTAAAACTTCTCATGAACTGCGTGTTCACGTCGCCTTCAAGGCGGAAGACCTGACGTTGTTTCGTTTTGCCGCTTATGGTATCGCTGCGGTTGACGAGGTACGCCGACTCGTAGAGGGTGGCGCTGAGCAGCGTGTTGATCCCCTTGTAGGAATAAGGCAGTCTCAACGACGGATCTACACCGAAACGGGTGAAGGTATCTCCCTTTTCACGGTAGAAATTGGTAAGGTTGCTATTGAGGTCGAAATACATCTTTCCGCCGAACACGGGTATGAACTCCGTGAAATAGGCTATCTCGGGATAATACTGGAACGTCGGATCGTTGTCTTTTACCATAAGGTTCCTGAAAAAGGCCAACTCCCCGGTGAGAAGCGATTTAGGGAGCGGCTTCTCCACAAATATCGTAGACTTGATCATGTTCTCGCTGCGTTCCTGTACGTCCTTTCCAAAATTCACAAGGTAGTCTTTGTCAGAAACGTGCCAGATGTTCGCCTTGAACTGGAGGTCTTTAAAAAAGACCTGTTCGTGTCTGGCCTTTATATTATATCGCGTATGGCCGTAGTCTTTGTCATCTATGATCGCCCCTTCCAATTCACCCTTTAAGTCCTCCTTCAGGGCATACCTGAACTGCCCGCCTACATTGATACCCCTGTTCCCGATATACTCGGCTGACATCGTGGCGTCCTTGTCCTTCGAAATGGCCCAGAAGTAGGACAGCTTTAATTTCGTGCCGTCGCTTGATGAAAGCGCGAACTCGGGCATGAGGAACCCGGACTGCCGCTCCGACTTGACGGGAAACATCCCACGGGGGATATAGAAAACGGGAACGCCGAGGATATGGAATGTCGTGCCCTTTGTCTTTGCGTAGCCTTCCATGGTGATATCCACGTCGTCGGAGGTGAACGTCCATTCCGGCTTGTCCCACCCGCAGGTTGTGAACTTTGCCTTTTTGATCTTATACTGGGATTCACCGGTCTTTTCAACCTCGTTGCCGGTGATATAGACGTTGCCTTGTTTGACAAATATCCTTGCCTTCTCGAGGGTCCCCTTTTTTGTCTCGAGGTTGAGCTTCATCCGCTCACATTCAACCCGGTCCCCCTCGTCCTCGAAAATGACGTTCCCTTCGGCGGTGGCATCCTGGGTGTTGTTGTCGAGGAAAACATAATCGGCAAAAAGGGTGCGTGTGGCGTCCTTCATCTCGACATGTCCCCTGGCGGTATAGGTGTTCTTCTCGCGGTCATGCTCCACGCGGTCGGCTGTGATCTCCATCGGCCCCTTAGCGGCGCCGCCCCGGGAACCTACCTCTACTGCGCCTTCCGAGAGCAGGGGGCATCCGATAGCGATGACCATTATGATGGCAAAAATCCTAAAATATCTCATTGACGGCTTGTTTTGCCTCTCCGATCGTATAGAATGACCCGGTGACAAGGATAAGGTCTTTCTCTCCTGTAAGTCTTTGCGCTTCCCTGAGAGCGCTCCTGGTGTCCTTCATGACTATGGCGTTGCGTGCGCAACTCTTCATGGTTTCGGGCGCGAGCGCCCGGTCGGTGACCGGTTGCGTAAGAATTGCCAGATCGACACAACGGCTCATCTCTTCGAGCATCCTGCGGTATTGTTTGTCCTTCATAACACCGAACACGAGGACCTTCCTGCGGTCATTGTACCTGGACCTCAGGAACTGCGTCACTGCCCGGACACCGGCGACGTTATGGGCACCGTCAAGGAAAACCAGCGGTCTTTCCCGGACCATCTCGAGACGCCCCTGCCACGTGAGGGCCTTCAGGGCCCCGTGCACATGGGCCTCACGGGCAATAAAGCCGGCCCGTGACAGCACCTCGATAGCGCACAATGCCAGGGCGGCGTTCGCAAGCTGATGATCGCCGTTGAGATTAACGGGGACATTATCGTACCTTTCTGCGATACCCCTGTATGAAAGGCGTTTATCGCCGGTCTTGGCAAAAGAAAAATCCCTTCCAAGGACATAAAGGGGGCTCGTCAGTTCAGCGGTCTTTTTTTCAATGACACCGAGGGACCCGCCACGGGCACCGGTTATGACGGGAACGCCCCTCTTTACGATCCCCGCCTTTTCTTCCGCGATCTTCCCCAGGGTGGCTCCCAGCTCGCCCATATGGTCAAAAGCCACATTTGTGATAATGCTGGCCACGGGGGTAACGACATTCGTCGAATCGAGCCTGCCGCCGAGACCCGTTTCGATGACAGCGATGTCGACCTTTTTTCTTTTAAAATACTCAAAGGCAAGGGCGGTCGTAAAATCGAAGAACGTATAAAATAGTTCGGGATCTTCGGCGTCTGCCCTGGCGCGGATGTGCTGCGTCAGGAACGCCACGTCCTCCTCGCTGATCTCCTTCTCATCGACGGTGATCCGCTCGGTGAAGGATACAAGATGCGGCGAAGTATACTTGCCGACCCTGAATCCCGCCTCTTTCAGGATGCAGGCGATCATGGTGGCCACAGAGCCCTTGCCGTTCGTCCCCGCTATGTGGACCGTCCTCAGCGACCTGTGGGGATCGCCGATGGCGCCGAGAAGGCGGCGCACATTTTCGAGGCCGAAGACCATGCCGAACTTCTCCAGACCATACAGGTATTTCAGAGAGTTTTCATAAGTGTCATTATTCATGCAATTAGAGAGAGCAATGTGTAAAGTTTCTGTTTTAATTCTTTACGGGAGGAGATCATATCGATCATGCCATGTTCCAAAAGGTATTCGGCCCGTTGGAATCCCGGGGGAAGTTTGGCCTTTATGGTCTCCCTGATGACCCGCTCTCCGGCAAAACCGATCATTGCCTTGGGTTCGGCAATAATGACATCCCCGAGCATGCCCATACTCGCTGAAACACCGCCAAGTGTCGGGTCGGTGAGGACCGTGATATAAGGGACCTTGTTGCTCTTCAAATTATAGATGGCCCCGGAGACCTTTGACATCTGCATGAGCGACATGATGCCTTCCTGCATCCTTGCGCCGCCGGAGGAACAGAACAGAATAACGGGTAATTTTTCTCTGGCACCCTCCTCAAGGGTCCGGGTGATCTTTTCACCAACGACGCTGCCGAGAGAGCCGCCCATGAAATTGAAATCAAAAATGGCCGCCAGTGTCGGGATGCCCCCTATCTTGGCGCTGCCGCATACCAGAGCGTCATTCCGTTTGGCCGACTCCTGGGTCTCCGCGAGTCTTGTTTTATAGGGTTTTATGTCCTTGAACTTCAGGAAATCTACAGGTGCCACACCGGTGTGGAATTCGTTAAAGCTCCCCCGGTCAAAGGTTAGGGCGATCCTGTTCTCTACGGTTATAGGAAAGTGGTAGAAACATTTTGGACAGACGTGCTGGTTCCTTTCAACCTCTTTCCTGTATAGGAGTTCCTGACATGAATTGCACTTTTTCCAGAGAGATTCTTCCTTCTCTGCCTTCGATATCTCCTTCTGGATGTCTATCTCTCGATAAGGTTTTTTATCCTTATCCCTTTTTTTGAATAATCCCATCACTTTTCCTGTTGAATTTTTGTTGAAAAACTACCAAAATATGTATGTCTATGTCAATAGAAAGGGTCAATATAGCCTCAGACCACGACCTTGAGGGGATGCTCCGCCGGCAGGGCAAGAAGGCAGGGGTCATCATATGCCACCCCCACCCGCTCTACGGCGGGAACATGTACAACAACGTCGTAAGTGCCATCGAGGACGGCTACGCCGCCCAGGGCTATACGACGCTCATCTTCAATTTCCGGGGGGTCGGTGACAGCAAGGGCGAGTATGACGAGGGAGAGGGCGAGATCCATGACGGCTGCGCGGCATACGAGCTGCTCGCAAAACAACTCGATGACGATGCCCATATCACCCTGGCCGGTTATTCCTTCGGTGCGTGGGTGGTAAGCAGGTCAGCCCTCGAAATAAAGAGGTTCGACAGCCTTTTTCTCGTGTCCTTTCCATGCCTTATCTATAAATACAACCACCTGAAAACCTTTGACAAGGAGATCTTTATCGTTGGCGGCACATATGACGATATCGCATGGAGAGACACGGCACATATGACGATATCGCCCCCATGGATGACCTCCTTGAGCTTTACAAAAGCCTCACCATCACCAACAAGCACCTCAAGGTCATCAACACAACTCATTTCTACGCCGGAAAAGAAGGGGAACTGATAGATTTCATTAAGGAAACAGTACCGGCAAGAAGATAGGGAAAAGGGCTCGGGATTCGGGGCTCAGAGAGAAAATAAAACAGGCAAAAGAACCTCATATCTTTTTTGTCTTTGGTTTTTTCTGAATTCTATTATATCGAGCACTTTTCCTGTTTTTCTCTGACCCCTAGCCCCTGAGCCCTGTATTCTGTATTTTTCTCCCTGAGCCCTTCTTTTCACTTTCTTCATTCTTCTTGAATAGATACCCGCTTTGTGTTAATTTGATTAGCAGAATCCGGCGGGTTCCCGACAGACTTAAAGCGCAAGGTTTCATCCATCGATCACAGGAAAACGCCAAAAGCTGATCGCGACACCCTGGATTACTTCCGATCTTAACAAGGACAGCTGCTCTATGGACTATAAAGACACATTGAACCTGCCGAAAACCCCTTTTCCGATGAGGGGGAACCTGCCTGTCAAGGAAAAGGAAATGCTTGCACACTGGCAGGACATGGGCCTTTACCGGAAACTGACGGAATCGAGGAAAGACAGCCCCACCTTCATCCTCCACGACGGTCCTCCCTACGCCAATGGCAACATCCACCTCGGTACGGCGCTCAACAAGATCCTGAAGGACATTATCGTCAAATCGAAATTCATGTCCGGCTTCAGGGCCGACTATGTCCCCGGCTGGGATTGCCACGGACTTCCCATAGAACATCAGATCGAAAAAGAGACCAAGCAAAAGAAGATCGACCAGACCAAGCTCGAAACACGCAAGCGCTGCCGCTCCTACGCGAAGGGTTTCATCGACATACAGCGCGAAGAGTTCAAGCGCCTCGGCGGCATCGGTGACTGGGACCACCCTTACATCACCATGGATTTCGCATACCAGGCAACGATCATCGAGGAAGCGGCGAAGTTCTTCCTCCGGGGCGAGGTATACCGCAAGAAAAGGCCCGTCCACTGGTGCGTCAACTGCATGACGGCCCTGGCGGAGGCCGAGATCGAATACGAGACTAAACGGTCCAGTTCCATCTACGTGAAATTCCCTTACACCGGCAATAAAGAACCGGTCTTCGCGGGCTATCCCGACAAGCCGTTATACATGCTCATCTGGACTACAACCCCCTGGACACTTCCGGCGAACCTTGCCATCGCCGTCCATCCCGATTTCACCTACGTTTCGCTTGAAACGGACAAAGAGGTCTATATAGTCCTCAAGGACCTCGTTGAAGACATCACGAAGCGCGCCGGTATAACAGAATACCGCATTATAGGTGAGATAAGCCCTCAGACCCTGGGGGGGCTCTCATTCAGTCATCCTTTTATCAACAGGCAGTCAATTGTCGTCTTTGCCGACTACGTTGCCGCAGATACCGGCACCGGCGCTGTCCATACCGCGCCCGGCCACGGGGAGGAAGACTACGAAACCGGTCTCAAGTACGGTCTCGACATATACTCCCCCGTAAATGAAAAAGGCGTTTTCATCGACGAGGTAGAGTTCTTCAAGGGCATGAACGTCTTCGACAGCAACCCGAAGGTCATCGAAAAGCTCAAGGAATTGGGTCGGCTCCTCTACACGGAAGAGATCGAGCATTCCTATCCGCATTGCTGGCGCTGTAAAAAACCGGTCATATTCCGCGCGACGGAGCAATGGTTCATCTCCCTGGAAAGCCACGGACTGAGGACCAGGGCCCTCGATGAGGTCGAAAGGACACGGTGGATCCCCACCTGGGGACGCGACAGGATCTATAATATGCTCTCTGTTCGTCCCGATTGGTGCATCTCCAGGCAACGCAACTGGGGCATCCCTATCACCATCTTTTACTGCGAAAAATGCCGCGAACCATACTGGAGCGAAGCTTCCTTCGCAAAGGTCATCGACGGCGTCAGGGAATCGGGCGCCGACATCTGGTTCGAAAAGGACGCCGACTACTTCCTCCCCGAGGGCGCAAGGTGCCGGCACTGTGACAATACAACCTTTTCCAAGGAAGAGGACATCCTCGATGTCTGGTTCGACTCCGGCGTCAGCTGGGCCGCGGTCTGCAAGAAGCGGCCTGAACTAAAATACCCGGCTGACCTGTACCTCGAGGGGAGCGACCAGCACCGCGGCTGGTTCCACAGTTCGCTGCTCACCTCCGTCGCAAACGAAGGGCACGCCCCCTACAAAGCGGTACTTACCCACGGTTTTGTCGTCGACGGGTCGGGCAGGAAGATGTCCAAATCACTGGGTAATATCATCGCCCCCAATGAGATCATTGAAAAGTTCGGCGCCGAGATATTGAGGCTATGGGTGATCTACGAAGATTACCGCGATGACATCAAGATATCCAAGGACATCATCAGCCGGCTTGTGGAGACATACCGGCGGATCCGCAACACCCTGCGCTTCCTCCACGCTAACATAAACGAGGACTTCGAACCGGGCCGCGATACCGTCCCGTACGATAAATTGTCGTCAATCGACAAATGGCTCCTGTCGAGGCTCAATAAATTGACGCAGCGGGTCGGGGAGGCCTACGGCAACTATACGTTCCACGTGATCTACCATGCCATTCACAACTTCTGCTCCGTCGACCTGAGCGCCCTTTACCTCGACATAGTAAAGGACAGGATCTACGTGGAACACAGGGACGCTCTCAAACGCAGGGCATCGCAGACTGTCATCTTTGAAACGATTATAACGCTCCTCAAACTGATAGCCCCGGTGCTTTCTTCAACGGCAGACGAGATGTGGTCATACCTCAAGAAGGGGTACGTTTCCGAAGAGAGCGTGTTCCTGGCGCAATTCCCCGAGGCGAACAAGGCCCTTATTAACGAGGCGATCGAGTCGCAGTGGGACAGGATATGGAAGGTCCGCGAACTTGCCAACAAAAAGATCGAGGAGAAACGCATGGCAAAGGAGATCGGCCACTCCCTCGATACAAAGCTCGTCATTGACGTCCCCGATGAGGACTACGCCTGTCTGGCACAGCTCGGCGACGAGCTGAAAGACGTTTTCATTGTCTCGCAGATCGAGGTGCGCAGTGCGCCCAGTCTCGATGTGACTGTCCTGAGGGCTGAAGGCAAAAAGTGCGAGCGTTGCTGGCAATACGAAACGAACATCCCTGAAGACGGAAAATTCCCCAACGTGTGCAAACGATGCGCAGATACGCTCTCTTTGCTTTAGTACCGGTCATATTCGCCCTCGACAGGGTCACGAAAGCGCTTATATTAGACCACCTGCCGGTTCTGGGCGAGATAAAGATGACCTCTTTCTTTTCCATAGTCCACGTCCGTAACTTTGGCGGCGTCTTCGGTGTCCTTCACCAGAACTCCTATGCGAAATATATATTCACCATCCTTCCGGTCCTCGTCGCCCTCGCCATCGCCTATATCCTGCTGCGATACCGCATGACCATGGCAAAGACCCTCGCTCTGTGCCTCGTTCTCGCCGGGGCCGCCGGCAATATATACGACCGGTTTGCGTACGGCAACGTCGTCGATTTCCTCGATCTTTTTTACGGGACGCATCACTGGCCCGCCTTCAACGTGGCCGACATAGCATTGTCAATAGGGATCGGGCTCCTTGCCCTGCTTGAGCTCTTTCCCGGCGGCAAGAAAACCGCTTGACCGATGCTGCAAGCTTTAACGGCGCCATGCACGGATATCCGGGACACAAGATGGACGACGAGATCCTCGAAGAAGAAAAGAAACTGAGAAGGCTGCGCTTCGTTGTAGATTTTGCCCTTGGGTTCATCCGCACCCAGGACATCTCCCACGACCACGCCATGAACATAGTGGAAGGGGTGCGCAAACAGGCACTCAAGCTCTTCCCCGGTAAAGAAGAGGCCTTCGACATCATCTACGCCCCAAGGTTCAAGCGGGTGCTGAACGAAAAGTATAAAAGAGACTAAAGACAGGTTATTGAAAAAGACATTAGTTTCTTTGGTTTCTATGGTTTGTCTGGTTTCTCTGGTTGGGCGTTATTACAAGACATTCAAGTCTTTTTAACTAAAGAAACTGAAGAAACCGATTCCTCACCTATTACCCGTCATTTCCCGAATATCTTCTTCAGTCCGTCCCCTATTCCCATTACGCCTTCGCCGGTCTTTTTCGTGCCTTCGGTCCCTACGCCAAATACGGATTTGCCGAGGTCCATCACGGAAAAACCAAGCTTTTCAGCGATACCGAAGGCCAACTTCCTCTTGAAATCCTCCGTCAGATTGAACCTTGGGTTGTCAAGGTCTCCGGCGATGACAAAATCGACGGGTATCTGGTCGCCGCTCTTCTTCAGGAATGAGACCACAAGCGAAACGGGCACGCCCATGAACTTGCTGCCGAGGCCCTGACCGCTGCTGAATTCGAGGCCCTTGATCACCGCCTTCCCGGGGGCGTTGATCTTGTTCGAGACGACCTTCGCACTGATGTCCAGATCGAGCAGTCCCCTGGCAACACTGGCGCTGTCGCTTGTGTGAAAATAGGGTTTAAAATGGGTGATGTCGAGCCCTCTTACCGAGGCCTTGCATTCAAGGTCTTTATTCTTCAGCCTGATCTTGCCATCGCTTTTCACGGCTGCGGTACTGTGGCTGGCTGGAACACTTGCTGTCACTGACATAGCGGGTGAAGTTGTCCGCGAAAGGTATGGTAAGGTCACTCATTTCCAGGTTGATGTCCCGCACACTGGTCAGGACCGGCGGCCTCGGTGATTTCCTGTCGAGATAATCGACACTGCCGTTTAACACTACGATCTTCTTCAGAACAACCGGGGTTTCTGTTGAGGTGTCAACCTTCTTTTCTTCCCCCTTCTTATTTTCCTTCCCTGTCTTCTTATCGTCCGTCGGAAGAACAGGGCTTACAAGCCGGCCTTTCTCGTCGACCTCAACGTACATATAGGGTTTTTTAACAAGAACACTGGAGATAATATACTTTTTCCTGAGAAGGCTCATAAAATTGGCCTTGACCACAAGGCCTTCGGCCTTTATGACCTCTTTGCCTGCCCTGTTTTTCATCACTACGTTGGAAACCTCGACGCTCCCCCATTTCAGCTCAATATTCCCGATGGAAAAATCTTTGCCGAGGGCCTTTTCGATCCCGTTCTTAACGATAACATTGGCATATTTTGCCAGAACAAGTACCGTCGTCAGGGCCAGGCAGGCAAAGACCAGCAGCGAGATGAGCACGATCCTTTTTCTCTTTCCTTTTTCCGGCATCTTTTCCATCCTTTCAGGAATGTTTTATACTATTATACAAAATATGGGAGATATAATGAAAGGTGCTGCAGATCAAAAACAGTGAAAAAAATACAAGGAGGCCCTTTATGTCCGTTCTGTTTGAGTTCGCCATGTTTCCCACAGACAAGGGAGAGAGCGTAAGTGCTTATGTATCGAGGCTATTGAAGGTCATCGATGAAGGAGGGGCCGCATACCGCCTCACTCCCATGGGTACCGTCGTGGAGGTAGGCACCATCGATGAGGCCCTCTCCATCATCAGGAAGTGCTACGAACAGCTCGAACCGGATTGCGGCCGTATCTATTCGGCGATCAAACTGGATATCCGTAAAGGCGCCATTGGAAGGCTGGAAGGAAAGATCACCTCGGTGGAAAAAAAAGTGGGGAAGAAACTGAAAACCTGAGAAGACGGCCCGAATCCCTTGATGGACCTTTGCCAAGTGCAGGAAAAAACTTGACAGTCCATCACGGGGAAAGCATAAAATAGAACAGCACACTCATATGCAGGAGGCACGATGGACAACCCGACGGATCCGTCCAAGATCATTGCCGTGGGTCTCAACTACCGGGACCACGCGAAAGAGCTGGGCATGGAGCTCCCCGATTATCCCCTTATCTTTATGAAACCGTCCACGTCGGTCATCGGTGACGGCGACGAGATCATCTATCCCTCCCAGTCAAAAGAGCTTCATTACGAAGGAGAGCTCGCCATTGTCATGGGTGAAAAAGCGAAGAATGTCGCAACTGCCGCGGCGCACCGGTACATCGCGGGCTTTACCTGCGCCAACGATGTGACCGCCAGGGACCTGCAGAGGCTCGACGGCCAGTGGACAAGGGCAAAATCCTTCGACACATTCTGCCCTCTGGGCCCGCGTATCGTTGGGGACATAAACCCCGCTGCCTTGAGGATACAGACCCGTGTCAACGGGCAGATGAAACAATATTCAACGACCTCCAACATGATCTTCAACGTCTACGAACTGGTCTCCTTCGTCTCCGGGATCATGACGCTTCTTCCCGGCGACGTAATCATCACGGGGACCCCGCCGGGTGTGGGGGCCCTTTTGCCCGGCGATACCGTGGAGGTAGAGATCGAAGGCATCGGTATCTTAAAAAATACCGTCGCGGCGGCAACGCCATAAACATCTCGTCACCGGCGACAAGACCGGGGATTTAAAGGAGCCGTTATGGACAATATCACGTTTGACGATTTTCTAAAGATCGATCTTCGGGTCGCCGAGATCAAGACCTGCGAGGATATAGAAGGGGCCGATAAACTTTACAAACTTACCATCGATATGGGCGAAGAACGCCTCATCGTCGCCGGCATCAAGCAGTATTATTCCAAGGAAGAGCTCGTCGGCAAACGGATCGCCGTTGTGGCCAACCTGGAGCCGCGCAAGCTGAGGGGCATCATGTCGCACGGGATGCTCCTTGCGGCGTCCAACGAAGACAGGTCTTCGATAGTGCTGCTCACCCCAGATAAGGCGATCCCGAACGGCAGCAAGATATCATAGGAAATGGTTCACCACATCCTTCTCTTCTTAGCCGGCCTGGCCCTTTTTCTTCTGGGTATGCTGAAGCTGGGCGACCAGATGCAGAGCGTCTTCAGTTCGCGCATCCGCGAATACATCCGTTTTTCAGTAAAAAAACCTTTTTACGGCCTCATCATGGGGCTTTTCACAACCATTCTGTTCCAGAGCAGCTCGGCAACGACATTGCTCACCATGGGCCTCGTCAGCGCGGGCCTCGTCAGCTTTTATCATTCACTCGGCATCATCCTCGGCGCCGACATCGGAACAACGCTGACCATACAGCTTGTCGTCTGGAAGGTGACCGATATCTCGCCGCTTTTCCTGTTCGTCGGGATCGCACTTTACTTCGTCGCAAAAGGCCGGTTTAAGGTCATTGGCGAGGCGCTGCTCTATTTTGGAACGATCTTTTACGGGCTCAGCCTCATCGGCGATGCCACGGCCCCGCTCAAGAACAGCCCGCTCTTCATCCAGTACTTCCTGCAAGCCCAGAACCCCCTCATAGGGCTCCTCGTCGGCCTCGTCTTCACGTCGGTCGTCCAGGCATCGGCAATACCCATCGGGGTGCTCGTCATCCTC
Organism: uncultured delta proteobacterium; assembly: GCA_963816115.1. Classification (GTDB taxonomy): domain Bacteria; phylum Desulfobacterota; class Syntrophorhabdia; order Syntrophorhabdales; family Syntrophorhabdaceae; genus Delta-02. The sequence continues at coordinate 136,094 of CAWFIZ010000006.1, forward strand.
GGCCAGCAGGGACTCGTTTCCATAGACAACGCCATTCCCATCATCATCGGGGCGAACATCGGCACCACCGCCACTGCTCTCATAGGAAGCATCGCCAGCGATGTCAACGGCAGGAGGGCGGCCTTTGCCCATCTTCTCTTCAAATGTTCCGGCGCACTGGTCTGCATGGCCTTCCTCCCAGTCTTCCTTTCCGTGCTGAAGTGGGCCTCGGCAAGCATAGCCCAGCAGATCGCCTTCGGCCATTTCCTGATGAACCTCGTCATCGTTTTGCTTTTCATTTTCATCCTCGTGCCCTTCTCCGAGCATCGTCCGCAGGATACTTCCCGGCGACAACGCGCTGATCCCCCTCTGGCCGGAATACCTCAACGCGAAGTTCCTCGACCACCCGGAGAAGGCCCTTGTCTGCGTCAAGAACGAATTGGGCAGGGAGATCGCGCTGGCGCAGAAGATGCTCGACGAAAGCCTGGACCTTGCCGGGGAATACAAAGAGAACGGGCAGCGCAACGTCATGTACATGGAACTGGTCATTGACAACCTCCAGGCTGAGATCACAAAATACCTCTGGAGCATCTCCTCCGGCGATCTTTCCCAGCCGTTGACGAAGCGGCTCTTCGCATTTTCCTCATTCACCTACGACATTGAAAGGATGGGCGACCGGTCCGTCAATATCGCCGAACTGGCCGAGCAAAAGCATAAACGGAAGGCCCATTTCACTGCGGCCGGCATGGAAGAGCTCAACATTATCGGGACGCTGGTCATGGAGAACCTGACCGACGCCGCGGCACTCATCGAACACAAGGACATTGCGCTGATACGTACCATCTTTGAACGGGAACGAAGGATCGACGTCAAGATAAAGAATGCCATCGAAAACCACCTGGAGCGGTTCTATAAAAAACTCTGTGTCGCCGAATCCGGCCCGATCTTCGTCGACATGCTCGTCAACCTCGAGAGGATATCGGACTACTGCCGCATCATCGCCCAACTCGTCAACGGGTTTGAGGATGAAGAAGAAAGGACAGGGCCAAGGGGTTGAGGGCTCAGGACCCAGAGAACAAACGGGCTCAGGGAACAGCGTAGCATTTCAATAATAGTTTCCAAAGTTCATCGTCATCCCGGACCGGGTACCCTCCGGGTGCCGGGATACAGAGGTTTTTCTGACAGAAAAACAAGGTTATTGAGCGCTGTTCTTTGCTTTTCTCTGGCCCCTTAGCCCTTAACCCTGAGCCCTGTTTTATGTTATAATGACAAAAAAGGAGGTTTCCCATGTCTGAGGCAAAGATCAAAATAGAAGGCATGAGTTGTCAGCATTGCGTTATGGCAGTCAAGAAGGCCCTGGGCGGTATATCCGGGGTCACATCAAGCGATGTTGAAGTGGGAAGCGCCCTGGTAAAATACGATGAGTCCAAGGCCACCGAAAAAGACCTCAAGGCGGCTATCGAAAAAGCGGGATTTACCGTAAAACCGTAAAACCTTTCAGCGGAAAATGCGTATGGATGATATCATCAAAGCGGTAAACAGCGCCCTTGACCTGGAAAAAAAGGTCGAATACTATTTCACCATGCCAGACGATGAGAAGCGCTCGCTCCTCGAAGGTCTGAAGAAAGAAAAAAACGAAGGCATCGGTGCCTTCCTGAACGCCATATATCTTGAAGAACATGACAGGAACATACAAAAACTGATCCGCAAGCTCATCTTCCACCTGAGATCTTCCGGCGTGAAGGTGGAAGAGCCGAGATCGACGGGCGGGCCGGTCCTGAAGAAGATCGAAGAGGTGCGGGAGAACATTGGCTTAATGACAAACTTCGATCTCGCGCAATCAAAGACCGTCATGGCCGCTTACGAGATCAAGAAAAACACCTTTGTATTTTTGAACGGTGAGGTCCACTTCCGGGAAGGCCTGCGTGAACTCATGAGCACACCCGTCGACAGGAAAGGTTTGGAAGAGATCATAGCGGCTTACAGGAACGGCGCAAAGGAGCCCATGTTCCTCTCCGAGATATCCCCGGCGTACGCCGCCTTTATAGTGGAAGAGGGGTCGAACCTCTCCGGCCGGTTCATTGACGGGGTAAAACCGCTCAAATCCTTTGTGGCCCGCCTGAAAGATGCCGTACACAGACCCGAGGACATATACTCCCTGCCCGTACCCGGTCCGGTGGAACCTCTTTCCAGGGAAGAAATACTGCAGCACCCCATGTTCAAGCCATTCTTTCTCTCCTGGGAAAAGATCGAAGAGGACCGGAAAGACTACCGATCCGGGGCATCTGGGACCATCGTCCTGCCACAGCACATGATAGAAGAAAAGAGATCGTCCTTTATCAAAGGTCTAAACGGGCGCGGCGACATCAACTCGCAGGTCCCCCTTCTCAGGCGCATGCTCGAAGACTATGCCTATTTCTTTCACGTCATGGGAGACTACGCGCGTTACCAGGGTACGATCACGCTCATCAAGGAAACCGCCGCCCTGGCGGACACTCTTGCCCATTTCCTGAGGAAATCCCTTGGGGAGGGAGAAGAAAAACCTGCCGGGGACGGCCTCATAGTCAATCCCTATGGGTAAGTTCGTCGTCAAAGACCCATTTTATAAAAAAGCAAAGCAGGAAGGTTTCCGGGCAAGAAGCGCCTATAAGCTCAAAGATATTGAAGCTAAATTCCATCTGATAAAGAAGGGGGGCGTTGTTCTGGACCTCGGGTGCTCTCCGGGCAGCTTTCTCCAGGTCCTATCCGGAATGGTCGGCGAGAATGGCACCGTCATCGGCATAGATATCCTGCCGACACCTCCCCTTCCGGCAAAGAACATTACAGCCATCAGGGCGGATATCAGGGAAACGGACATCACAGCGCTGCTTTCCCGGTTTTCTTTGACCGCCTTCGATATCGTCACCTGCGACATTGCGCCCAACCTTTCGGGCATTCGCGAAGTTGATGACGCCCGGATCGAAGAGCTGTTTTCATCCGTTCTAAAGACCGTTGAAAAGGGACTCAAACCCGGCGGCCATTTCATAATCAAATCCTTCTCCACCGGTATCCAGAAAGGTATCACAGAAGAACTGGGAAAACGTTTCAACAGGGTATCCACGTACAAGCCTGCCGCATCACGGAGCGCCAGTTCAGAGGTCTATTTTGTCTGCATGGGAAAGAAATCTCTTCCTTCGGAAGAACGAAAAGCGTAACACTTCACGCTTTACGCTTCACGGGTTGCGATCAGTTCCCTGAGCTTAATATAATCCACCTTGCCCGTGCCGAGCCTGGGGATCTCTCTCATGTAGACGATCTCGCGGGGAGAGGCAAGGTCGGAGAGGCCCCTCGCGCGCAGTGTGTTGCGTACCGTCTTGAGATCAGCGTCCCTGCTGTTCGTGACGAGGACCAGCTTTTCGCCTTTTTGTTCGTCTGTAACGGCCATGACCGCCAGCTCTTTCCGTTCGCCGAAAAGGCCGGAAAGGGCCTCTTCCACGGCTGTCAATGATATCATCTCGCCGCTTATCTTGGAGAACCTTTTCAGCCTCCCCACTATTTTCATAAAACCGCTCTCGTCAACCTCGACGATATCGCCCGTATCATACCAGCCGCCGTCTTCTACCAGATACTTGTGGTTCGCTTTTTCATTCTTGAGGTATCCAATCATGGCATTTTTACCTTTGACAAAGAGGCGCCCGGCGTGTCCATCCTTGTTATCGATCCCCTCGACGGGCATCAGCTTGTATTCAATACCGGGTAGCACCTTTCCGACAGTCCCGTATTCATGTTCAAGGGCGCTGTTCATGCAGATGACCGGGGCGCATTCGGTGACGCCGTACCCGGACATGACCCGTATACCGAAGACCTTTGCGAAACGCTCGAATACGGTATCGCTCAGCGCCTCGGCACCGCAGAAGATATAGCGCATGTTATAAAAATCATAGGGATGGGCCTTTCTGCCGTAGCCATTCAGGAATGTATTGGTGCCCATGAGTATGGTACACCCCTCTTCGTAGGCTATCTCCGGCACGATCCGGTAATGGAGGGGACTTACATACAGAAAAGACCGGGCACCGGCAAAGACAGGCAGGATGGTCCCTATGGTCAGACCGAAACTGTGGAATATTGGAAGGGCATTGAGAAAATAATCGTTCTCACATATATCGATACGGGAAAGAGACTGCCAGATGTTCGTGATAATGTTCTCGTGCGACAGGCATACACCTTTGGGTACCCCTTCGGAGCCTGATGTAAAGAGAACGGCCGCCGTTTCTTTGTGCTGCCCGGGTTCCATCCGTTCAAGCTGCCCCGGGAAGAGGGCCTTGAAAAACCCCTTGAGCTTGTCGGCCACACCGATGGTCTGCCTCAGGTCCTCAACGCAAACGACCTGTCTTCCCTCAAAGAGGGACGGCTGCACCTTCACGCGCTCCAGGAACGTTCTTGATGTGACGATGACCTTCAGATCGGACAGGTCCATGGCATGGACAAGGGCGCCGGGGCCGCTAGAATAGTTGAGAAGGACCGGCACCTTCCGGTATATCTCGAGCCCGAAGATGAGAAGCGCTGTCGCGACGAGGTTCGGAAGGAAAACACCGATGTTCCTGTCGGGAAACGCCGAGAATTTTTTCCCCAGGACAAGGGCGCCGATGAGGCCCTTTTTGTAGCTCACCTCAACACCGGTGGCATCCTTGTACATCGCCTTGGGGCCCCTTTTCCTGCAGATACGGATGAACTCACGGCCAAGCGTCGACGGGCGGTAATGTGCCTCGTAGAACATATCGCACAGCATCCCGTAAATGGTCCGCGCAGCTTCTCTTTTCCTGTCCCGTGGCCGGGAGCTCTCAACATCGATTGCCTCGCGAACGTTCCCTATCGTCAGGGTGACCGGCGCGAAGACCTTCCTGCCCGCGGGCTTCCTCGCGAAGATCGTCTCGTAGGTATTCCCCAGATGGACGGGGAGTATCCTTGCACCCGTTTTATACGCGACAAAGCCTGTTCCCTCGTAGATCTTCATGAGATTGCCCGTCCTGGTGATACGTCCCTCGGGAAAGACCAGGAGGGCGGTTCCGCGGTTCACTTCTTCAATGACCCCCTTGAGCGAATAGGGGTTCATGGTGTCGATCTGCACGGTGTAGCGGTTCTGCATGAATGGACGAAGCAGTAGTTCCCTGGCCCTGCCGCGGTTTACAAGGATCTTGAGGTTCAAGTCTATGTATGTCCAGAGGATTATCCCGTCAAGGAGGCTTGCGTGGTTCGAGATCACGATGAGCTTATCGAGATCGCGGGGAAGGTTTTCCCGCCCCTCCACCTTGATCCTGTGGACAAGTTTGAAATAGGTCTTGAATATGGCCCTGGCCACTTTTTCGAATATTGCCTGTAAAAGCCCGCGTCTCTCGTTCACCTTCCACCTCATCCCGGATATTTATTGCCTAAGGCATCAATTTTTCTCTTACGTTGCGCCGTATCATTTCAAGGGTCCTGTTGAGCCTTTTCAGTTCCGCCTGCGGTATCCCAGACATCAGTTTACCCACACCCTCGAAGTAGCCGGACTCCAGTTCCTTCACCACTCCAGCGCCCTTCTTTGTCATCCTCACCATGTTCACCCGCCTGTCACTGGGATGGTCCCCTCTCTCCACGAGGCCCTCTCTTTCAAGCCTGTCGATGATCCCGGTCATATCGGCCTTGTTAACGACAAGCCTCCTGCTCAAGGCCGCCTGGGACAGTGTTTTTTTGTTGGCATATTTAAGTTGTATGAGAACGTTGAACTGTGCGTCGGTGAGCTTGTGGCCCTGGAAATACCGGAATGACGCCCTGGCTATCATGGTACCGGTGTAAACGATATTGAGCAGGCTTTCGTGTTCGACCGTTTCGATCGAGCTGTCAAGGCCAAGTTCTTCCGTAAGGCCCATGGTCACCTCTTATGGTTTAGATATGAACTATTGTTATGTATACGATGTTTGCTGTAGATTGTCAAGAGACCGGTAATGGTTCAGGATTTAATGGTCCGGGCAATGACCAATAATCAAATTCCAATGAACCGCAAAAAAACATCCCCATTTTAGTTATTCTTTTTTTGATCATTATGTTATTGTCGCAATTCTTTTTCTGTTCTATTTTCTTTTGCCCTGAAACGTGAAAACTGGAACTCTGAAACCTTCTTTATGTCCCCTGTTCCCTGCCTCTTTAATCTTGCTTTTTTATCACTGGAGAAACTGTTATAATCTTTTTGGTCCATGACTGCGAAGCGGCACACGTTTCACCCTGCAACTCAAGAGGAGGCCATCGGAATGGCACAAGCGGTAGCGTTCAAGAGAGGAAGGCGCACCCCCACCCTATTCAAACTTCTTAAGGACCATTACAGGCAACATGGCATTGATGACCGGTACATCACCCTTAAATGGCAGGAATGGGAGAAAAATCCTTCTGTTGTGGTGTTCAGGGCCGTCAAGAGCACCAGGGTGGTCGGCTGGATCTTCTATGACAAAAGGACCAGCACTATAGAGGAAATACTCACTGAGGGCTCATGGAAAGGCAAAGATCCCAGGGGCACGATGATAGATACACTCGTCAACCGCGAAAGCCTTCTTGCTGTTTCGCTGGTAAAAGACGATACCGAAAAGCACCGCTTCTTCCTTGATTACGGCTTCCGTCCCACCCGCACATTTAAAAGCAGCGGCTTCGACATGGTAGTAATGGATCTGAGCACATCGGTGCTCATGAAAAAAACGATCAAAGGAAGGCCCTTTCATGCCTACCGAAGAAAAGAACGTGTTGCCATTGAAAAAATACCCGGTACCCAAACCTACGAAGAGATCAAAAATGGGCTCTTAAATCTTATAAACAGGCTTGGCGGACTTAATAAGTTCGTAAAACCCGGACAGACCGTTGCGATCAAACCGAACATTGTGAGCGATCATGGCCTTAAAGACGGCATGACCATCGGCGGCATCGTCACCGACACCCGCCTTATTAAGGCGCTTGTTGACCTTTTGCTCCCCGTGGCGTCCCGTGTCTTTATCACTGAAGGATCCTCGATCAATCGCAGCGAAACGACAAAAATGTTCCAACACTACGGCTACGATGAGATAGTCGCCCTCGACCCGGCCCGTGTGGGCCTCGTGGACCTCAACACCGATATGCTCGTGGAAAAGCAGGTCCCGGGCGGTAAACGTATGGCTTCCCGAAAAGTCCCGGCAACCCTCGAAAGAGCGGATGTCATCATCAACATCCCCGTCATGAAGATCCATTTTGCCGCCATCGCATCTTTAAGCATTAAAAACCTCCAGGGGGCCATGCCGCCACTGGAGAAATACATGACGCATTTTTTCGGTCTCTGGCAGAACCTTGTCAACATCCACCACCTTGTAAAGCCGAAATTGATCATCATCGACGGCCTCACCGGACTTGAGGATTTCGGCCCCATATCGGGGACCCCTAAAAAGATGGACCTCCTTGTGGGGGGCACAAACCCGGTGGCTGTCGATGCCGTGGCGATGCGGATCATGGGGCTCGACCCAAGAACATCCCCGCCCGTCTTTCTCGCCTGGATGCAGGGCCTTGGGCCCATCGAAGCAAAAAAGATAAATATTGCCGGCAACTCGATCGATGACGTAACGAAACGTTTCAAACAACCCGCCATCGACATCTCCGGCGGCACACACCTTTCGATCCATGCAGACGAGGCATGCCCCGGCTGCATGGGATACCTCCATTTTGTCCTCTCCAAGCTCCGCAAGCCCGATCCTTCCGATCCGAAAAGGTCCATAATAGACAGGCCCTTTGAAAAAAAGGTCAATATCTTTTTGGGCCCGTCGACAAAGAAGAACGTCGATCCCGATGAAACGAATATCTTCCTCGGCATCTGTCAGCAGCACAACGCCTCAGCGGGAACACACCTTCCCGGTTGTCCGCCTCACGCCGAGGTGATCACGAAGGGGATCTTCAGTCTATTTCCCGATATTGAACGCCCAAAATACGCCAACGAAACGGAAGAAACAAAACTCGGCAAAATGCTCGACGAGATACTGCAAAACCTTTAAAAGATAGTTTCAGGTTTCAGATCCCCCATCCCCCCGACACCCTTATCTCCGTGCCGGTCACGTAGGAAGCATCATCGGAAGCGAGAAAGGCAACTACCCGCGCCACCTCTTCGGGCTCACCGATCCTGCCCAGGATGCTCTCGGCGATAATGGGGTCTTTATATCTGTCAGGCATCCTGATGATGGGCGGGGTGCGGACCATACCAGGCACAACAGCGTTCACCGTTACACCATCTTTTCCGCCTTCCCTCGCAAGTGTTTTGGTCAATCCGAGTACGCCGGCCTTGGCGGCGGCATATGCAACCTCACCCTTGGCGCCCATGAGCCCGTAAATGGAACTTACATTGACAATGCGGCCCCATCCGTTTGCGCGCATATGGGGGAGCAATAATTTTGAAAGCAGGAATGGCACACCGAGGTGAATGGAGAGTACTGCATTATAGTCGGTCTTGTCGATCCTTGAGGTCACGCCGGGCCTGTCAAAACCGGCATTGTTCACAAGGATGTCGATCCTCGAGAGGGCAAGAAGATCCTGAACGACCTTCAGAAGAAGTTGTGTGTGGGTCAGGTCGATGATCTTGAAGATGACATCCGCACCCCCGGCTTCAAGCCGCTTCGCAACATGGGGCAGCGTCTTTCTGTTCTTGTCGAGGAGGATAAGCCTGGCGCCCCGCTCGGCAAATACCTCTGCGCACGCCTGCCCGATGCCCTGTCCGGCCCCTGTTATCAATACGGTTCTACCTTTTACGCTCATGGCGGCTCCTTTTTCATACGTTAAGACGGTCTTCATGAAAACGTCGTTATTTTACCGCACCTCAAGGTGAGGTTACAAGAGGATGTCAAAACACTTGATTTCTTCTTCCATTTGCATTAATTGAATATGGTGCCTTACGGCACGGAAAGGAGGGCAGGCGATCATGGAACTCTTTGTGGTGATGGACAGGTCCATACTCGGACGCGGCGTCTTCGGGGTTTTTTCCAGTTACGAAAATGCCCGGTCCTTCGGCGACGATCTCTACCGGCAGACACATTTCCAGAGCGACATCAAGGTCTGTTCCCTGATAGGAACGCCCGGTCCTTCAGGCCGGGTATACGCTGCCCACATCTACGACAATTTTTACGACACCCATATCTTCGACGGCATATATTCCGAACATCCCCTTGCATGCGACGCGGTGGGCAAAAAAGGCCTTATCATACGATTCTCGATCGATTCCCCCGATGACAAAAAGATCCTTACCGAAGAGAAGGGTTGAACCGGGCCGGCATTTTCATTGTGTGATATTCATCATCGACTTTACCCTCTATAACCTTTAATGTTTGTATAAATAAGGGGGAAGTTTACAGGTTATGAAGCTGTCGGGTTTTTTCCCGAAAAGTTTCGGATCGCGTCTTTTTATCATGGCCCTCATTGCGGGGTTAATTCCCATTGCCATCTTCAGTGTCCTCATCGAGATATACGGAAGCAAATTCCAGACCGAGACACAGCTGGCCGGGCACCTCGCCGGTAATACCGGGGCCATTTTCAGTTCTTTCCGCGACAAAGGTCTTATCTTTATGGGGATGGGAATCCTTATGGTCTCTTTTATCGCCTTCGCCATCGGTATGTATTTCTCCCGCGGCATCTCACGTTTAAGCGAGGCAACGAGAAAGATCAACGACGGCGATTTCAATGTCTCCGTAAAACCCGTATTGTCAGGAGAGATCAGGAAATTAATGGAAGATTTCAATAGCATGGTGGGCCGCCTGCAAGAAACCACGGTCTCGAAAGAACTTCTCGAAGAGAGCGAAAAGAGGCTCGTTGAGGCCAATGTCGACCTGAGGCATGAGATCGCCATCCGGTCGCTGGCGGAAAAAGCCCTGGCGACGGAAAAGGAACGCCTCGCAGTTACGCTCAGGTCCATTGGCGACGGCGTCATTACCATTGATACGGACGGCAAGGTCATACTTGTCAACAAGGCGGCTGAACAGCTCACCGGATTCTCCCTGGAAGAGGCCCGCGGCAAACCATTGAACGAGATCTTTACGATGAAAGGTCAGAACGCGTCTTCAACCACTGACGACCCTGTCCGAAGGATCCTCGAAACCGGCCAGACCTTTTCGCTTCCTATATCGGGCACGCTCGTCAGCCGTTACGGAACGGAGCACTTCATCGCGAGAAACGCCTCGCCTATTCGCAGCGAAGATGCCACCCTCATCGGGGTCGTCATTGTATTCCGCGATGTCACTGAACAGCGCAGAATGGAGGAGGAGCTCCTCAAGATACGCAAACTTGAATCCATCGGCACCCTTGCCGGCGGTATCGCCCATGATTTCAACAATCTCCTCGCTGTCATCCTGGGCAACATATCATTCGCGAAAATGCTCCTCAATGACGACGAAAAAGCCATAAAAAGACTCGATGAAGCGGAAAGGGCAACCGTCCGGGGCAAGGACCTCTCGTATAAGCTCCTTACATTCGCCCGTGGCGGCACGCCGGTCAAAAAGCTCACCATTCTCGATGAACTCATCCACGACGCCGCGGAGCTCACCGCAGCGGGTTCAAACACCCGGTGCGCCTTCGAGATCCCCGACGGTCTTTACAGGGCGGAGGTCGACGAAGGGCAGATGCGGCAGGTAATTCACAACCTTGTCATGAACGCCCGGGAGGCCATGCCTGAGGGCGGCACCGTAACGATACTGGCCCAGAATGTCAACCTCACCCGTTCTAACGGAATACCTCTTCCGCCCGGCAATTATGTCTGCATATCCATTGAAGACACGGGTATCGGTATCACCGAAGAACATCTCGAACGCGTCTTTGACCCTTACTTTACCACCAAAGAGATGGGGAGCGAAAAGGGAATGGGCCTCGGATTGGCCATCTGTTATTCTATCGTCAAGAACCATCATGGCTACATCAACGTCAAGTCAAAACGGGGTGCGGGTACCACCGTTTACGTATACCTTCCGGCACGCGCTTCATTGGAAGACATCCGACCCAAACAAGCGCCCGTTTACACAAAAAATAAAAAGAAAATTCTCTACATGGATGACGAAGAACAGGTACGGGATATGGCCGGACATATACTGAAACACATCGGATATGAGGTGGAATTTGCCCGTGACGGTGCGGAAGCCATTGCACTCTTCAAAATCGGATTTTCATCGGGGAGTTCATTTGACCTTGTCATACTCGATCTCACCGTACCGGGAGGCATGGGGGGCCGTGAGGCAATGCAGAACCTTCTAGCCATCAATCCCAATGTAAAAGCCGTTGTCTCAAGCGGGTATGTCAATGACCCCATTGTGGACGACTACAAGAAATATGGTTTTTCCGGTGTCGTGGCGAAACCATATTCGTTGGAACAACTCCGGAAGGTCATCGAAACGGTCCTGTCCAGATCTTGACTTGCATTTTCACGCCCCTTGCTCTATAATAGCGACAATCCTGAAGGGGAGTAGCCGCACGGGATAAGGTCAACAATCCGGAGTGAACTCCTGGCCTTATCATTGGTAAATAGACCAATTGGCGAGACCTTCGGCATGACGATGCGTTCATGCTGAAGCGTCTCTTTTTTGTTGTCTCTTCAGGGAAAAGATGCGGGAACGGACCCGGCCAAACAAATAATTTTGCAGTGCCTATGGAAATAGAATAGTATAAATGTGAGTTTACGAACGCATATAAAGAAGGGGAGTAGCTTTTTAACGGCACCATCGTCAACACGTCGGCCTCACACCGACCGGTATGCCGGTTAGAGATCCTAACAAGCGAGACCTTTGCCCGGGCAATGCTCCGGTAAGACCTGATATCGCCGGACCATTGCACCAAAGGAAGGGAGAGGATGATGAACGATCAGCACTATCACCAGGAAGGCATCGAGTCAACCTACAAACGCTTTGATACAGGAAGGAACGGCCTGAGCACCGCAGAGGCCGCAAAAAGGCTCGCTCAGCATGGCCCGAACGAACTGAAGGCAAAAAAGAAAAAAACACCCTTTTTGATGTTCCTCGACCAGTTCAAGGATTTCATGATACTCATCCTGATCGGGGCGGCGGTCGTTGCCGGCATTCTCGGCGAACTCACCGACACGCTCGTCATTGCCGCCATTATCATAGCCAACGCGGTGATCGGGTTCGTTCAGGAATACCGGGCCGATAAGGCCATTGAGGCTCTTAAGCAGATGGCCGCCCCCATGGCAAATGTCCTGCGCGGCGGGTCCGCGCATTCGATCAATTCGAAAGAAATAGTGACCGGCGATATCGTTCTCCTCGAAGCCGGGGCGATCGTCCCCTCCGACATGCGCCTCACCGAATGCGCCCAGGTCAGGATAGACGAAGCAACGCTCACCGGTGAATCGGTCCCCGTCGAAAAATCGGTCCTCCAGTTGCCTGACGCGGAACTTCCCATCGGTGACAGGACCAACATGGTATATAAAGGCACCATCGTTACATACGGCAGGGGATCAGGTGTTGTTGTCGCAACCGGAATGGACACGGAACTCGGCAAGATCGCCTCCATGCTCCAGAACGAGGCAGAGGTAAGAACACCCCTGCAGAAACGCTTGACCGTCTTCGGCAAGAACCTTGCGATCGCCATACTTGTCATATGTGCCGTCGTTTTCGTCATCGGTCTCCTTCGGGGCGAAAACCCTCTCCTCATGCTGCTTACCGCCATCTCCCTCGCCGTTGCAGCCATTCCAGAGGCGCTGCCGGCCGTTATAACCATCTCGCTGGCGCTGGGGGCCAAGAAGATGGTAAAAAAGAACGCCCTTATCAGGAAGCTGCCCGCCGTGGAAACGCTGGGCTCGGTCACTTATATCTGCACCGACAAGACGGGCACGCTCACATACAATCGGATGACCGTCGAAGAGCTATATGCCGGGGGAGAACCGATGAAGGCCGATGACAAGAACGCCGGCAGCCTCATTCATTTCATGACGGGCATTGCCCTCAACAACGATTCACAGGAGAGTTCCGGGGGCGCCGCCATCGGTGACCCGACGGAAGTAGCTCTTTGCAGGATCGCACAGGAACACGGCTATCACAGGAACAGACTGGAAACAGAATTTCCCAGGATCGGGGAGATACCCTTCGATTCCGACCGAAAATCCATGACCACGATACATCGATCGAACGATGGGAGCTATATCTCTTTCACAAAAGGGGCGCCCGATATACTGATTGAAAAGGCCGGCGCGATGTGGTCCGAAGGAAGACCGGCCGCGATTCGGAAAAAGGAGTTCCTTGCCGCCAACGAGGATATGGCCGCGCGCGGGCTTCGTGTCCTTTGCGTCGCCATGAAAGAATGGGGATCTTCTCCGGAAGGGCTCCCCGTGGACGCCGTCGAAAAGGACCTGACCGTTCTCGGGCTCGTGGGCATGATGGACCCCCCTCGGGACGAGGCGAAAGAAGCGGTCGCGCTCTGCAGGAGTGCCGGCATAAAACCCGTGATGATCACCGGCGACCACCCGGTCACGGCGGCGGCCATAGCGAAACGGATCGGGATACTCGACGAGGGCGGAGAAATTATCACCGGGGCGGCATTGGCCGGGCTCAGCGACGAAGAGTTCGCCGGCAGGGTCGAGCATATACAGGCATATGCAAGGGTCGCTCCCGAACAAAAACTGAAGATCGTCAAGGCACTGCAGGAAAGACACCAGTTCGTCGCCATGACCGGTGACGGCGTCAACGACGCTCCCGCCCTGAAACGCTCCGACATCGGTGTCGCAATGGGTATCACCGGTACGGACGTATCGAAGGAGGCCTCTCACATGATCCTCCTTGATGACAATTTTGCGACGATCGTCCAGGCGGTGCGGGAAGGGAGGAAGATATACGATAATATCCGCAAGTTCATCAGGTATCTCCTGACAACCAACTCCGGCGAGATAATGACCATCTTTTTCGCTCAGCTGCTCGGACTTCCCATTCCGCTCCTGCCCATACACATACTCTGGATCAACCTTGTCACCGACAGCCTCCCTGCCCTTGCCCTATCGGTGGAACCGGCGGAAGATGACGTCATGCGCCGCCGACCGAGAGACCCGAAAGAGAACATATTTGCCAGGGGGCTTGGCATACATATCATCTGGGTGGGCTCCTTCATGGCTTTCCTCGTTCTGGCCACACAGTACCTGTCGATCAAAACTAACACCGGCGAATGGCAGACAATGGTCTTCACGGTGCTCTGTTTCACCCAGTTGGCCCATGTCATGGCGATCCGGTCCGCCAAACAGTCCCTCTTCAAACAAGGGCTGTTAACGAACAAGACCCTTCTGGGCGCCGTGTCAATATCCTTCCTGATGCAGTTCGCCATCATATATATCGGGCCGCTGAATGTCATTTTCAAGACACAGCCCTTAAGCGTGGCCGAATTTCTGCTTTGTGTAGGTATTTCGTCACTGATCTTCTTCGCTGTTGAGGCTGAAAAGTTAATCTACCGCATCGTCGCACGGCGCAAAGAAAGAGAGGGTTGATTTTCTCAAGGTTGCCCTTTATAATGTGAACGCGGTCAAGACCATGCACGGGCCAACGATAGAGAACGCATACGTGGCATACTTCGATGTCCTGGGGTTCACCTCCAGGTTCATCTCCGGCGACCTCATGCATCGCTATGAAAAACTCATCGCCGCAATCGAGGAGCTCAGCGACAGGGACGTCACCTATTTCCTCTTCTCCGACAGCATCGTCGTTATCTCCGAATCATTCAAGAAGGTGAGGGAGACGGCGCGCTCCATATACACCTGGGGCATCCTCAACGATTTCTGGCTGCGGGGGGCCATTGCCCGCGGCAACGTTACGGGCCTCGACTTCTCCGGGATCATAAACGAGAACAGGATCATCCTCCCTTTCCTTGGCGAAGGTTATCTCAAGGCCTACAAACTGGAGTCTACGCTGAACATTTCGGGTATCGTCCTCGATGATATCTTTTTCGATCCCGGGAAGGAATGCGCTGCCCTGAGAAAAAATGCCGATTACGTGGAATACGAGGAATACCTGCCAAAACGGGGATACGAGGAAAAGAAGCTCCTCCTGTTGCCAAAGGAAGGTTCTCTCAGACAGATCGTCGATACCATGTATTTCGAAGAGATGCTCAAATCCCACGTCGACGATATCGACAAATACATCAACACCTTTATATTCTTCATCGAGACACTCCTCAGGACAGCGGACAACCCGACCATCGTCATGTTCCTCGACAACCTGCTCAAGGAGCTTGAGATGCACGGCAGCCACGTTCTGATACCGAGCAAGGTGGTCATCATTTTTGTGGCCGTTATCGAAGGGCTCATAAAGCGTTTCAGGAAAGGCGCCTTCAATCTCGTCCCCGATAATCCCCAGGAAATACTTGAGACCTATGTCGGTAATATTCTCGGCACCTTAAAGGTCCAGGGATATCTCCCTACCTTCGTAGATTACGTCCTTGAATACGACAAGAAGAGGCATACCACAGTTTACAAGGACATCAACAGCCTCCGCGCAAACTGGTCGGGGTTCCACTAAAAGACGGTTTCAGGTTTCAGAGTTTCAGGTTTCATGGTAAAGGAATAAAGACAAAAAAGACCTTGTTGCATCTATATAATAAATGTTCCTTAGTGCTCCTTTTTTTGCCTTTGCCTGAAACTTTGAAACCCTGAAACCTGAAACCGTCTTTATCACTGGCACATGAACGACTGGCTCGGCGCGATGTAGCAGGTCTTGCCCTGGGGGAAGACCCTGGTGAGATTATAATCCACCGTACCGTTCGTGTAATGACAGATCATTGAATTCCCACGGACCGCGCCCTCCTTGATCGCCAGCGTGAACCTGCTCTGTGCCGGCATTGAATCCCAGCCGCCGATGGCGGAGGCGGTTTTGATCGTCACGTCAACGGCAATGCTGCGGGGACACGGGAACATCTGGCCCTTCTTACCCGGCTCGGCCGCAAAAACTGAGATAACACTGCAAAAAACAAAAATAACAACGGTTAAGACAAATGTTCTTTTCATGGCAGACTCCTTTACCTTCCAGTTTATATCCGACGAATACCGGTCATCTCCATCCGTCGCGACGCGCTGCAAAACCTGTATTCTTAAAGATACACCTTTCACGGAAAGCTGAAAAGAAAATTCTATTTTTATGCTCTCCCACTATGGTACTATTACAGGGAAGGAGGGTTTGCAAATGGCAGTGAACCATGTAGACGGCAAAGACCACGGCAATCTCATCCTTTACACCTTGAGCACCTGCATCTGGTGCAAAATGATGAAGAACTTTCTCGCCAAGGCGGGGATCGGCTACGATTACATTGACGTCGATACCCTTGGCGATGAAGATAAGGCCCGGGCCCTGACCGACCTCAAGTACTGGAACCCGAAATGTTCGTTCCCGTCGCTCGTCGTGAACAATGAAAAATGCGTCATCGGATTTAATGAAGACAACGTAAAGGAAGAGTTGAAACTATGAGCAGCGGGGGCAACGGCAGTTCAAAGGGCATCGATCTCTACTACGAAAAACTCTTCAACGAATCTGAGGCGTCCGGATATCACCTCAACCCCGATACCGATTTCGTCAAGGCCCTGATCGCAGGCCTTTTGACCAACCGGGGGCGTTATGGTTATGCCTGCTGCCCCTGCAGGCTGGCCTCAGGAAAAAAAGAGGAGGACCTCGACATCGTCTGCCCTTGTGATTATCGCGATGCCGACCTCGGCGAATACGGTTCATGTTTCTGCGCCCTCTATGTGACGGAGGCCGTCCTGAAGGGAGATGTACATCTCGCATCCATTCCCGAACGAAGGCCCGAGGGACATGAACGCGCGAAACCGCAGGCGCCCGTCACGGGAACAATAAAGCCGCCGCTCCCCGTATGGAGATGCAAGGTCTGCGGGTACCTTTGCGGCCGCGAAGAACCGCCCGGGACATGCCCCATCTGCAAGGCCTCGAAAGAACGGTTCGAGCGCTTTCTCTGACAGGTATGGACAGCACGGACAAGAAGATATTGAACCTCCTTCAGGAAGAATTCCCCCTCACCGAGAGACCCTTTGAAGATATCGGAAGAAAAGTGGGCCTCACCGGGCAGGAGACCATGGAACGCGTAAAGAGGCTGAAACTGGATGGTTATATCCGCAGGATCGGCCCCGTGCTGGACCCGAAGAAGATGGGCTACGCGAGCCTCCTTTGCGCGGCCGCCGTCACACCTGAGCGCCTTGAAGAAGTGGCGGCCGCGGTGAGCGCCGACAGCGGGGTCACCCACAACTACGAACGGGACGGGGAGCTCAACCTTTGGTTCACCGTTACGATGAAGGAAAGAGATGATATCGACAGGTTCATTGCGGGCCTTGAAGAAACGTATTCGATCAGGATACACCGGTTCCCCGAAAAGCGGACCTTCAAGATAAAGACGCACTTCGTGCTGGAATAACGATCAGAAGAACGGGAAGGATGAATGACCGATAGCACTTCAAAGGGAATGGAAAAACGCGTCTACCTCGTAGACGGCAATTCTTATCTTTACCGGGCGTTCTACGCGACCCCCCACCTTTCCAACTCCACGGGGATACCCACGAACGCCATCTACGCATTTGTGAGCATGATCAAGAAACTGCGCAACAACGAGAACCCCGACACGCTCATCATCATCTTCGACTCCAGGGGGCCTTCGTTCAGGGAGGAGATATTCGGGGACTACAAGGCGCAGCGGCCGCCCATGCCGGACAACCTGTCTCTCCAGATACCCTACGTGAAAAAGATCATCGACGCCATGGGACTGCCGGTGCTCGAGAAGGAAGGCTTCGAGGCCGACGACATCATCGCGACCATCACGGAGCACTTCAAGGCGCACGATGATGTGATAACCTTTATCGTAACGAGCGACAAGGACATGATGCAGCTTGTCGGTGACCGGGTCCGCATCTTCGATTCCATGAAGAACATCCTCATAGGCGAGGCCGAGGTCGTCGAAAAATTCGGCGTCGCGCCGGTAAACATAGTGGATTACCTTTCACTCTGCGGCGACAGCTCCGACAACATCCCCGGCGTTCCCGGCATCGGCGGGAAAACCGCCCGCGAGCTGGTGAGTACCATGGGGTCCGTCGAGGACATATACGGCAACCTCGAGAAAGTCGGCAGGAGGTCCGTCAAGGAAAAATTGATCGCAGGAAAAGAAAAGGCCGAGCTCAGCAAGAAACTTGCCACCCTTAAATACGACGTCCCTGTTGAGACCGGCGTTGAGAACCTCTCGCAGCGCGCCGGGGACCCCGAGGCGCTGAGGAACATATACCGCGAGCTCGAGTTCACGACCCTCTACAGGGAGATCAGGATAGAAGGGGCCGTGAAAAAGGAAGTGATAGAAAAGACCCTGGCGGAATTGAGGACGGACCGTGTCGCTGTTGTCGCATCATTTCAGGGAAAGAACGCCGGTAATCTCCGCCTTGACACCTTCGCGGCCTCCGACGGCGAAGGTGTTTTCCTTTCGACCAATAAAGAAGACCTCCTTGCCCTTTTTTCGGCCGCGCGCGAGATCATCGCGCATAACGTGAAACCTTTTTTCATCGTCGCCGGCGATGCGCTTCGCGAAAGAAAGGTCTTCGACACCATGCTTGCCGCGTACCTCGTGAACCCCATGCGCAAGGACCATACCCTCGGGGCCATCCTGGAGGAATACCTCGACACCGAAACAGGTGCGATAGACACGGCCTCGTCCCTTCGCGACATGGCAGGGCACCTCACCGGGCTTGCCGATACGCTCTCGGCAAAGATGGAAGCGCTTGCGCTTTCGGACCTTTTCTTCAAGACGGAACTGCCCCTCGTTGAGGTCCTCGCCGACATGGAACTGGCCGGCGTCAGGGTGGACAGAAAAAAGCTCAATGAGCTGTCCCGGGAATTTGACGGCCGGCTGACGGGGATCGTGAAGGATATATACAGCCATTCCGATGGACCCTTCAACATCAATTCGCCGCAGCAGCTCTCCCGCGTCCTCTTCGATACCCTGGGGCTGACCCCCGTCAAGAAAACGAAAACGGGGTATTCAACGGACACGGAGGTCCTGGAAACGCTTTCCGCCGGTCACCCGCTGCCCGGCAAGGTCCTCGAATACCGGACGCTTACAAAGCTCAAGAACACATACATCGATGTGCTGCCGACGCTCATAAGTCCCCACACGGGAAGGATCCATACCACCTTCAACCAGATGGTGGTGGCAACGGGCAGGCTCTCCAGCAGCGACCCCAACCTCCAGAACATCCCCATACGGGGCGAGGAAGGGCTAAAGATACGCCAATCCTTCGTGCCTGACGACGGGCACATGCTCCTCTCCTCGGATTATTCCCAGATCGAACTTCGCGTCCTTGCCCACCTTTCGAAAGACCCGGAGCTTATTGAAACCTTCCACAGGAACGAGGACATCCATTCCACCGTTGCCCAGGGCGTCTTCGGGGTCGGTGCCGACGGCGTCACGCAGGATATGCGGCGCGTCGCGAAGGTCATCAACTTCGGGATCATCTACGGCATGAGTGCCTTCGGCCTCGCGAAAGAACTCGGCGTGCCCCAGAGAGAGGCCCAACACTACATTGACGGGTACTTTGACCGGCACAGGGCCGTGAGGGCCTTCATGGATAACGTCATCGAACAGGCCCGCGAGAAGGGATTCGTCAAGACGCTCTTCGGAAGGACACGGTTCTTGCCGGAGATGAACAACAGCGACCAGTCCGTGCGTCAACTCGGAGAGAGGGCGGCCATGAACACCCCCATCCAGGGCACCGCGGCAGACATCATCAAGCTGGCCATGATCAATATCCACCGGGCCATAAGGCAACGCAAGCTATCCTCGCGGCTCATCCTGCAGATCCACGACGAACTTCTCTTCGAGGTCGTGCGCGACGAGGCCGATACCATGGAAAACATGGTCATGCATGAGATGGAGAACGTGATCTCCCTTGATGTTCCCCTCACTGTTTCCATCGGAAGGGGGCATAGTTGGGCCGAGGCCCACTCTTAGGAAGGTCGGAGAGGACGGCGAGCAGCTGAGCGCAGGCCACAAAGACAAAGACCGAAAAATATATCCAGAAGAGGAAGGCGATAAACACGCCGTATGTGCCGAAAAAAGCTGTAAACCTCCCGATGTACAGAACAAAATACTGAAAACTATACTTGCCCAGGTGCCAGAGAACGGCCCCCGCCAACGACGCGAAGATGAGCTTCCTGCTTTGCCTCACCGGCGTGAGGAAATAATACAAAAAACAGAACATGCCGGCGACAAAAAGAAGGTCGAGAAAGGAAAATAACTGTACCATCGAGGCCCGGGTAATGGCCCCACCAAAGGCCTTCACCAATCTTCCCTGAATGATAACGGAAAAGATGAAACTGAAGAAGATGAGGGTCTGGATGAAGGCGAAGGCGAGGGTGAGGAGAAATTCCTCCTGCTTGTTTTTAATGAACCCCTTGGGACTTTTGCCGAACATCATCTGGAAGGACGGACGGAGCACGGCAAACAGCCGGGACGTGAAGAAAAAGAGAAAGAGAAGGCCCAGCGGCCCTGAAAGCCTTTTCGACACCGATATGACATTGAGCTCCTTTAGCACCTTCTTGACGATGACCGCGTTATACGGGGCCGGGATGGTATTGGCAATGTATTTTTCCAGGTTGGCTGCCGGGTGGCCCATATCGATCACATAACTGAGGATAAAAAAGGAAAAGAGCGTGAACGGAATAAAGGTGAGCAGGATATAGAACGAGATGGACGACACGATGATATTGGCGTGGTCCGCCTGATATTTCTTAAAGACTTCCTTCACCGTGTCGGTAAAACCTTTCACCGCGACGCGGCCCTTCGCCATCTTCTTTATCACCATCTTACCCATAGCGCATCACTCAAATTAGATTATCTTATTACGATTTCAAATCAAAGAATTATCTGAGAGAGGGCTCAGGATTCAGGGCTCGGGGATCAGAGGAAAGAAGAAAAGGCTCAGAAAGAACAGGTTGTTTCTGTCTGGTTTTTTTCTCTTAACCCTGGGCCCTGGATCCTGAGCCCTTCTTTTTTATCCTATCCTTATCCTTGGGTCGGCCACCGCGTAGGACACGTCTGCGATGAGGTTGCCGATGAGCGTCAGGAATGCCCCGATGACGAGAATGCCCATGATGGTGGGATAATCGCGGGCCATGACGCTGGCATAAAAGAGCTGTCCCATGCCGGGTATGGAAAAGATGCTCTCGAAGATAACGCTGCCGCCGATAAGGCCCGGGACTGAAAGGCCCAGGATAGTGATGACGGGAAGGAGCGCGTTGCGCAGAGCGTGCTTTTTGAGGACCATGCTCTCCGGGAGGCCCTTTGCATATGCCGTCGTGATATATTCCTGCCTGAGGACCTCGAGAAGGCTGTTCTTCATGTAGCGCGAGATGCCCGCGAGGCTTCCCACTGCAGAGATGCATACGGGGAGAACGAGGTGCCACGAAATATCAAGGGTCTTTTCGAAGATGTTCATATCGCCGTAATTGTAGGACTTGATGCCCGATATGGGAAAAAGCTTCAGGGAAACCCCGAAATATTTCATGGCAAAGAGATCCAGGGAAACCCCGAAAAAGATCATGGCAAGGAGCGCCACCCAGAAGGTCGGCGCGGCATATCCAGCGAAAACGAATGACGTGAGGAGCTTGTCCATGATCGTGTCCTTGTACCTGGCGCAGTATATCCCTATGGGTATACCGAAGATGAAAATGAGCCCCATGGCAAGCAGGTTGATAACGATCGTGATGGGCAGCCGCTCCTTTATCTTGTCGATAACGGGACGCCTGTCGGTTGAGAAGGAAGTGCCGAAATCAAGTTTGACAACCCTTTTCAACCACGTCCAGTACTGGACATACAGCGGTTTATCCAGGCCGTAAATGGCACGGATACGTTCTCTGGCCTCTTTGGTGACCTTCGGGTTCATCTCCGTCTCGAGCATACCCGGCTCCCCCGGCACGAGATGGATCACCGCAAAGGAGATAAGGGTGATCCCGAAGACCATGGGGACCATGAAAAAAAGGCGCTTAAGGAGATACCGCAGCATTCGATCTATACCTCACCTGGTTTTCGGGTACGTACCACTTTATGAAATTATACATGATGCCGGCAGGCGCCGGTTCTACGGCCTTGAAACGCTTGTGCAGCGCCACCGTGCTGTAGGGAACAAAAAGAAAGGTATAGGGCTGCTCCTCGGCAAGGACCTCCTGAATGCGGTCGAGGCACTTTTTCCTTTCCGGTCTGTCCAGTGTATGGCGCGCCTTGACGAGCAGTTCGTCGACCTCCCTGTTCTCAAAGGAGGTGAAATTCAATTCCTTCGGTCCCCGTTTGGAGGAGTGCCAGACATCGAAGAGGTCGGGGTCGTTGGGTATCGTCCAGCCGAGCAGGACGGCCTCGAAATTTCTCTTGTCTATAAAATCATTGACAAGGGTCGCCCATTCAAGGACGCGGATCTTCATCGTGATGCCGACCGCGGCGAGCCTCCGCTGGATGAGTTCCGCGCTCTGGATACGCACCACGTTGCCCTGATTGACGAGTATGGTGAACTCAAAGGGCAGTCCGTTCTTCCGTAAAAGACCGTCGGAGCCGCGTTCAAAACCGGCTTCCCTTAAAAGCGCCAGTGCCTTCTCCGGGCTGTATTCGTATCTCCTGACGTTGCCGTTATACGCCCACATGTCGGGCTTGAAGGGGCCCGTCGCCTCCACTGCCTGGCCGAGGAGGATACCGTCTATGATCTCCTGCTTGTTGATGGCGTGGGCCAATGCCTGGCGCACCCTTTTGTCCTTGAAGAAGGCGTGCCGCAGATTGTATCCGATGTAAGTATAGGCAAAGGCAAGGTATTTATATTTATTGAATTCCCGTTTGAAGGCCGGGTAGTCTGTCTGCTTGACGTATTGCAGGGGCGCCAGGCCCATCATATCGATGGAATTGCTCTTGAGCTCCAGGAACATGGTGGCACTGTCCGGGATGATCTTCATCATATACCGGCCGATGTATGGTCTGCCTTCAAAATAGTCCGGGTTCGCCGTGAGTATCACGCGGTCACCGGGTACCCATTCGCCGAAAATAAAAGGCCCCGTACCGACGGGCCCCCTTTTCAGCGGCGAGTTTGTAATGTCCTTCCCTTCCAGAAGGTGTCTGGGCAGGATCGCCCCCGACCAGCTGATAAGTGCAGGCGCGAAGGGCTTATCGTAGGTGACCTTAAATGTATGGTCGTCAAGGACTTCCGCTTTTTTGACAAGCTTAAAATCGCCCGAATATGGTGTAGGTGTTTTTGGATCGATGGTGACCTTGTAAGTGTACATGACATCATGGGCGGTCAGCGGTTTTCCGTCATGCCATTTTACGCCTTTGCGCAAATGAAAGGTTATGCTCAGGTTGTCTTTAGATATCTCCCATGACTCGGCGAGGTCGCCTGTGATGTTGAGGTCCTTGTCGTATTTGACGAGACCGTTATATATATACGAAGCGATCTCATGCGAGGAGGAATCGCTGGAGAGCATAGGGATCAGGTTAGACGGCTCCCCGATGGAGCCCGCAATGATCATATCACCGTAGGCCGGCTTCCCCGGATCGTCGTAAAACGCGGCGTCCCTTTTCTTGCCACAGGAGAGAAAAAGAAAGAGACAGATGAGGCAGACAAAGGCCTTTTTATTCACCATGGTCACAATTGAAGCTAATTTTAGCAGAGACCCCGGTCAAAGTAAAGAAAGCAAAAAGACCGGTCTAACGCCCGCTCTCCCGCCTATGGCGGGATCACTGGAGCATATAAAAAGTTTCAGTGTTTTAGTGTTTCAAAGTTTCAGAGTGAAATAAAAAAACGTCCTTCCATTTTGAAACAGTTCACAAACATTCAAACATTGGAACTGTCTTCATCCTGGAAGGCGCCGTCCTTAAGCCACAGATGGTTAAGCTCGCCGCGCCGCTTACCTTCGGTGCGCCGCTGCCGAACCGGCAGGGCCGGTACGCCGCTCACCATCATGGCGGGTTCCACGTCCCGGGCAACGAGTGACTTGGCTGCCACGATCGCCTCATCACCTATCGTGGTGCCGGGAAGTATGATCGATGCGGTATAGATGACCACATAGCTCCCTATGGTCACCTTTCCGTATGTACGCCTGGTGTGGTCCGACTCGGAATGCGAATGGGTAAAGACCTGCACGTTCTCGGCAAGGCCCACGCTGTTGCCTATCTCGATGCCGCCCTTAGAGTCAAGGTAGACACCGCGGTTGAAAAAGACATCATCCCCCACCTCGATGCCCTGTCCGAAATTGAAGCGGACATTCTCTTCGGCAATAAAATTCTTCCCGCTTTTCTTGAAGAGGGCCTTCGCGATAATGCGCCTCATGGGTATGGAAAAGCTGACGTTGAGACAGGCGGGACTCCTGTCCAGGGTATCCCAGAGAAAATGGAGGTAGCGCTGGCTTTGCGTGTAGCCGTAATCGGCGGCCTTCGGGAGAAGTTCGCTGTAGAGCGTGAGCTCCCCCAGGTTTTCAATGGGGAAGTTGCTGGCTCCCATGAGTCCCAGTATCTCGGCGGCACCCTTTTCATCGATACCGGCCCTGATGACCTTATCGGCCCTTTCGAGCTTTTCGTGAATGTTCATGGTTGCTCCTTGATGACATGGAGATGCATAGAGAATCCTATAAAACATCACCTCGGCTGTCAACGGGAAAAAAGACCGAAAGGGGCATCCGCCGATCACATACAAATATTCTATGTAATTAATGATTTAATAGAACATTTGTACTCCACCCCGGGTACTATCCTGCCCGATACGCACCAATATAAACGCTTAAAACAACTCACAGCAAAAGAGCGTTACAATCATTAAACAGTTCATATATAAACTATAAATACATAATTAGAATATTTTTATAGAACATATTGATTATATTATATTAGTCCATATGGAACAGGCCATCATCAGTAAATACAATTATTGACAAAAACCTCCACAACATCGCATAATGTTTGCATGGATCTTTTGAAGGCAATACACGAGAGAAGGAGCGTCAGGAAATACAGGACCG
The DNA here is from genome assembly GCA_963816115.1 of uncultured delta proteobacterium. Classification (GTDB taxonomy): domain Bacteria; phylum Desulfobacterota; class Syntrophorhabdia; order Syntrophorhabdales; family Syntrophorhabdaceae; genus Delta-02. The sequence continues at coordinate 161,086 of CAWFIZ010000006.1, forward strand.
ATAATATCCCCGACGAGATACTGGGCGAGATCCTCGAAGCCGCACGGCGCTCGCCTTCCTGGGCAAACACCCAGGTATGGCGTTTTATCGTCGTCAAGGACCAGAAGGTAAAAGAAGGCCTGCACGACGCCCTTACACCAACGAATCCCGCCAGGGCGGCCATTATCGATGCGCCTGTCGTCATATGCATCGCCGCGAAGAAATGGGTCTCGGGCTGCTACAAAGGGGCCCCGACAACGGACAAGGGCGACTGGTTCATGTTCGACGCCGGCATCGCGATGGAACATATCGTGCTGGCCGCATGGAATTTCGGCCTCGGCACCGTTCACGTCGGCAACTTTGACGCAATGAAGGCCGAAGAGGTATTGAAGATCCCCGAAGGCTACAGCATCACCGAGATGACGCCTGTAGGTTATTTTGACGAGATACCAAGGGAAACCCCCCGCAAACCGCTTTCAGAGATAGCATTCCTGAACGCCTTCGGCGAACCATACCTGAAAGAATAGTTCCAACCGCTTGAATGCTTGAACCGCTTGAACGTTAAAAAGGCAAAAAAAGACCTGTCTCGCTCCCCCTCTCCTTTCGTCATCCCGGCACAGACCGTGATCAGGGAAGACGTCGATTGATCAGCTTCGCATACAAAGCAGCAATAACGGAACCAACACCTTTTCTCCGCCAGGGGATTCTCTCCTGATCAAGTCATCTTAATTCATCTTAAGGTGGCGGCTTGAAAAAGAGGAAAGTTGATGATTGGAAGTACACCTACTGAGCGGCGAGGTTCCATAGTAACATGAGGCAATAATTTTCAATTGAAAGCAATTGTTGGGCAGTGTCACTATGCCGCAATATCTACACCCCTCCCGTACTCAAGGGATGCGCTGATTATTCCGTCTGAGAGACCATCTGCAATAATGCACGTGCCGCTTCTTCCGGACCTTTTTGTTCCCACCCCACAATTCCAAGTCTCGTCCGCAATTGTCCGACAAAGATATCCCCTTTAAAAAAGGCTTCAAAAAATTGTTTCGCAATCACCTCGTGGATGGCCTTATATTGAATAGCCCCGAAAATGTTCACAAAATACGTATGTACCAAGCCTGTGGACGTTGTGGTGCCCTTGCTCATTGCTGTTCCTTCCCGGAATGTGTGCAATGCTGTTTCAGGAGTTGCCAACCGTTCGATAATCGGATGTTCTTCATCAATTTCCTCATAATTATTTGCGTACAGCACCATGTCAACAGAATAACCTTTTATCACGTGTTCATAGGTGGTCACCGGCAACACAATTCGAGCATTCACCTGGTTGGGGTTCATAATAATTGAGCGATCAAGCTGTCCGAACGCATAGCCTGGCTGCAAATCGTCCAATCTAACGAATGCACCGATCTCCGTACCGTAGCCAACCACTTTCCCCTCTTGGTCGATATCGAGTGATCCCATATCATCGGCAATAATTGTCATCTCCTCGATCTGGTCTTCTCCAATGATCCTGAACGCTTCGAGCGTCTCGGATTTTCCTGTTCCCGTATCACCCACGATCAACAGCGTAAGGAGGCGATCGCCTTTTGTCATTATCCTGACCATTGCGCCATGATAGGGCATTTTCCCCAGTTTCATCATCTTAATGTTATGGAGTGTCAAAACCATTTTCTTGAGATACCCGAAATAACCAAACAGATCATGATTCGGACAAGCTGCCGCGATCATACCATGCTCTATATCGTCATAGAATACGGTCGGCATGGGCGCAAGAGCGTCAAGCGCCGTTCCGGGTACCCCAAAAACATATACCGCATCAACCGGGCGATCTAGAAATTCGTCATCAGCCAATTCAAACAGATTGCACAATGACAAGCCGAGTTCATAGAATTTCTCATGCACATAGACAAGGATCAGAAGTGGGCCAACCTTTGCAGGATAGCAAAGCCACTCGTGAGGTATCACCTCAATCTGCTCTAAGGGATTTTGAGGAATCCGTTCAAATTTACCTGTCCGCTTATTCATTGGGGGATTGAGCAACAACGGCGGATACAACATAATCTGCCTAATCACAGGAATGTTCCGTAGTTTCTGATAACTTCCTCCAGGTAATGCTATATCTTTAGGCAGGGCAATTACCGCCACTTCCGCGCCTGCCCGCACCTGTCGGTAAGTATTGGGGTGTTGACCGGTAATATTCTCTTCAATATCCCGATAGGTTTGTCGCACCAAATGCGTCAAAGATTCAATTGTCGAGCTGAAGGTTCGGTATGGGCGTTGGTCTAAACGATCTCCCGTCGAATCACAGACAATAAACCGTTCGAATTCTCTCCAATAATTGTATAGGCTCTCCACAAAAGCCTGCAACAGCGGCGGATCGGCAATGAACCGCCCCCCTCCTTCAATCAATTTAGGAACAGTCTCAAGTATCATTTTGCCAAGAACCTGGAATACTTGAATAAGCTCCTGAATATCAGCATGTTTAATCTCATGGTTTTGTTTGCCGAAGATCTTTAGCAGAGGAGATTGCTTGCGCTTCAAGTCATTGACAAAGCGTGTGACCACCTCATGAAACAATTCGCTTGACATCAGTTCTTCTGGCGTCTCGCATACCCTGTCGCGTAAGAAGATAATGATTTTCTTATTTACAAATCTGAATGATACTTGAGTTTCCATCTCACCACCTCTCGAATAGAATTAATTATGTCCTAACTGCCTTTTAATTTCAAATCAAAACATCTCGGCTGTGCCATCGAATACCGTTTAAAATGTTGCATGTTCGGCAAACTTGGCAGAAACTCTCTTTCAGGAAGAAGGCAAAGTGAAGCGGAGGTACTTTTAACTGCTGTGCATTTGATGCAAAGCATGAAGGCAATTCAGGTCACAACAGCCCAACCACTTATTTTATAATACGGTAAGAGGGAATATATTTTGTCCCTGGCAGCTTCATGCGCTTTTGTGCCACAAAGGAGGCCAACAATAAATCCATCGGGCCCATAATACTGGCTTCGCCGCGAATTTCAAAATGACCGTGCTGCTCGATGGCTCGAATTCCCTCATCCTTTACATTGCCGGCAACAATACCCGAGAAAACGCGGCGCAGGTTCGAAGCGAGTAAATACCGGTCCTGATCCTTGTGCAATTCGAGATTGCGGACATTTTCATGTGTCGGGATGAACTGCTTTTGAAATTCAGGGTCTATTTTGAGCAACCAATTGAAGTAGTATGCATCATCCGTAGCTTTACGAAACTCGCGCACCTGTTTTATTCCCGCTTTCACTTCTTGGGCAACGCACACCGGGTCATCGATGATGATCTTGTAAAGGTGTTGCGCCTCTGGGCCCAATGTGTCACCGATAAATTGATTGATCTGGTTGAGGAAGATCTTCGCGCTCCTGGGGCCCGTAAATATTACCGGAAAAGGGATGTTCGCATTGTCCGGGCACAGCAGGGCACCAAGGATATAAAAGATCTCCTCGGCAGTCCCTGCGCCGCCTGGGAAAACCACGATAGCATGAGCAATGCGAACAAAGGCCTCAAGGCGCTTCTCAATATCCGGAAGAATAACCAGATCGTTCACAATGGGGTTGGGCGGCTCAGCGCCAATGATCCCGGGCTCCGAGATGCCAAGGTACTGACCGTTATCGATCCGCTGCTTGGCGTGCCCGATAGTTGCCCCCTTCATGGGCCCTTTCATGGCCCCCTGGCCACATCCGGTGCAGATGTCCATGCCGCGCAGCCCCATCTGGTACCCGACTTCCTTGCTGTAATCATATTCCACGGGCGTGATCGAATGCCCGCCCCAACAGACCACCAGGTGCGGATCTTTCATCGGACGCATTATATTGGCATTGCGCAGGATATGGAATACCGCATTGGTGATACCGGCCGAAGATCCTAAATTGAATTTCGGGTTGCCCTTGATCTCGTCGCTGACATAGATAATGTCTCGCAGAACCGCAAACAGATGCTCGTTGATCCCCTTGATCAACTTCCCGTCAACGAAAGCACTGGCAGGCGCACCCTTTACCTCCAGCTTGATGCCGCGTTCCTCCTGAATGACGTGGATGTCGAAAGATCGATAGCGTTCCAGCAGCTCCTTGCCATCATCCCTGCAGTTGCCGGAGCTAAGCACAGCGAGCGAACAGTTTCGGAACAATTTGTATAGACCGCCCTGACTGGTATCGAGCAGCCTGCTTACCTCGACCTTTGACAAAACATCTAAACGGCCTTCGGGTGAGATTAGTGCGTCGACTGTGTCGTATTTCATAAGTATGCTATTTTGTGATTCACAATATACCTATATCCTGCTTTTACGCTCAATGGTTCTTTCCATAAATCCTATCTTAAAATATTTCTTCTAATGTTTTTGGCAGGATCTTGTCGATTTCTTCAGCTTCTTTGTGAATAATTTCAAGATAATTCAGAGTGGTCTCCATGTTTTCACGCAGTTTCTTGGTGAAACCTGACAAGGGGACTATCTTGTTGATTATCTCATCCCTGAAATGCTGGAGTATTGAACTCTCTTGCCCGACCAGCAAACTGATAAGCTCGGCTACTTCTGAACAGAAGAGGATTTCATCTTCATCGAATTCTTTTCCCTGAATTGCATCAATAACTATAACCCCAACTGCTTTGTCACCTTCTTCAACATATATGGGAAGATAGAGAATCTGCGATATCTTCTTTTTGTTAAGCATGTCTTCAAAATAGACAGTCAGGTTGTCGGTACGAGGATCTTTGATCAGCAACGTTCCCCCATTCTTGACCGCTGCTTCTATGTCGGGATGGGCCTTAAGGGACTCTTTGTTATTAGGCTGCGGCAGATACTCCTCTAAGGGGACACCAGCTATGATCTCGCATGATTCCTTTTGCGTTCCGTCAATCCCCTCGCGGGTGATCTTAAAGAGTACACATCGCTCCACGCCAAGGATCTCAGCAAGTTCCTTCATAATGCTTTGTTTAATATGTACGGACGGGTCGGTAAGGCTGTTTCTTAAACCAAGAATTATTGCCTTCGTTATTTGTAAAAAAGCCTTTCTTTCAACCATTATTCTTGCCCTAAGAAGCTATTCTCTCTGAATGACAATAATATTATCTGGTATCTTTGGTTATCCATAAAAGCTCTCTAAAAGGTATAGCGCAAGCGTAGTATGGCATACCTAGACCAGAGAATCAACGGAATAGGGGGAGCATAACAGGCAAAACCTTCTAAGGCGATATCGTACCGACCATGAATTGGCAATGATCGTGAAGCATAGCTTTAAAAAAGGTAGCACCGTCAAAGATGCTACCCTCAATTCATTGTTACCGTATCAGGTTTCAGACCCTCACGACACAGTTCTCGTTTCCAAAGTCGTTCGCACGTCTTTCCGGACACTCCGGGTCGCCCCACCACGCGCCGTCCACTACAAAAAGGTATTCATGCACGCCCGGCTCCAGGGTCATGGTGGTCTTCCACTTTCCATCTTTGTGCTGCTTTAGCGGCTGGGCATTTGAATCCCACCCGTTGAAACTGCCGGCAAGATATATTTTGTCGGCTTCCGGTGCATAGAACTGAAAGGTGATCCGTTTCTTGTTATTTTTTTTGGTCATTTTAAGAACCTCCATTTTTCATATAGATCACAGCAAGTCATCACTTCGGCGGGTTGGGCTTGCCCACAGACTTTACGCCGTTGCAAAACTTTTTACCTTATTCATCAGCTTGGACACTATCTCAGAAGCACCGCCCTTCCTGTAGCACGTGAGCCATGGTCTCAACCGATATCCCATGGCTTCCACAAAACTCTCTCCGTTTGGAAGAACAAGCATAACCGGTACAGCGTTAAACAGGTTCTGCATTAAAAAGATATCTATGAGTTCTTCTTCATTTTTGGGCATAAGGATGGCCATCTTTTTGTCATTATTTCGCTCAGACAATTTGCACGCTAGGTCGTTGATTGTTGAGCATAATTCCACAATTTCGCCTGGAAGCTGTGCTTTTATGGACTCTAAAATATTTTTTTCGTATTTGTCCGATGATGTAGTATAGAAAAGAAGGCTTGCCATCTTCTTCCTCCTCCGATGCATACACTGGCCCATCAACCTTCTATGCACAAAACCAGAATGTAATGTTAACATAAAAGTAAGGCAGCTGCGCTGATATTTATCTTATAGGCGACTGATAGGAAGTAACTATTAGTTTATGAGTGAAAGGAGGTATGTTCTAAGATTGATCTTCTTGTTGTTTAATCCGAGTTTATTCCTGATGTGCTGTCTGTGCAGGTTGATCGCGCTCTCTGATACACCAAATGTTCTTGCAATTTCCTTTGCCGTTTTGCCGTCCCTTATGAAATCTGCGACCCTGACCTCAAGCGGGGTAAAGCTCTCCTGGATGGAGACCAGCCTGTTCGCAAAAGGCGAAATAATATTTTTCAGGTTTGCTTCAATGATATCCAGATACGTCGTTTGCTCATTATCCAACCGTCTTTGTCTCAAAGAATCAATATAAGGCAAAATAAGTTTTCTCACGTTGAACAGGATCTTGTCTTCCTGCTCTTTTTTGTCTTTTTCTCTCTGTTCCAATAAGACTTTTAAGGCAACGTTGACTTCCTCAAGGGTTTTAGACTTGACCATTAATTCTCTTTCTCGCTGTTCTAGCGCATCCAGGATTTGTTTCTGCTCGGTGACGTCGCGGAAGTACCAGACCCTCCCGTAGTATTTCCCTTCGTCTCCAACCACCGCTGCGGAATACCGGTCCAACACCCGGCCGTCGGCAAGGGCTACCTCGTCACGACTCACCTCTTGTTTATGCTCGTAAAGATATTTCACCTTCCGGAGAAATTCCTCGGGCTTGGCGAGCCTGCTTATCACCTCCTGCAAGAATTGCTCGTCCGCCCTTGTTTTGAGCACCTCCAAAGGGATGCCCCAGATCTCCACGAACCGCCGGTTGTACGAGAGTACCGCACCCTGTTCATCTACGACCAGGATCCCGTCGATAGAGGCCTCCTGCTGGGTCGAGAACAGGAGGTTCTGGTATTGGATCGCCTCCTCCATGCGCTTGCGGTCGGTAACATCTCTTAAGCAGACAAGCATGGCTTTCGCTCCCCTGTAAGAGATCGTATTTACTGAAGCTTCAATATCTATCGGGGTTTCATCTTTTCTGATTCCTTTGAACCCATATCGTGTTGGTGCATATTTGCCTTTTTGTCTTGCTGTAGCATAATTAAGAACCCGTTCGTGGTCATTGGGATGAACAATACAATATATCTGCTTCCCAACTATCTCATTCAAAGCCTTATATTTGAACATTTTAAGAAATGCCTGGTTCACATAGGCGTGAACACCATTTTGTACTATGGCAACACCATCATTTGAGGCCTCTATTGCGACATGGTAACGTTCTTCGGATTCCTTGAGCGCGGCCTCTGCCTCCTCGCGGTCTGATTCCGATTGTTCCAGTTCTCGGATTCTCTCTTTTAAGGCGGATAGCTCTTCGATAAGTTCTGAATTTATACTCGGTGTATCCTTCATCCGGTCCTCGTATGGTTATAATATAGTGCTGAGAAAAAGGGTAGGCTTGCAAAGCAATATTTCTGTTTATTCTCGCCCTTTATTCCCCTTATTGTCCTGTAATTTTAGTTAATTTGCAAGCAATAAGACTGGTAAAGAATTGACGAAAATGGACGATTGATAACTTGATCTCCATCGAGCCCATAAAGACGATATGGTTATGCGCCTTGAATGTCGGGACCTTCATGGTCTTGCTTAACGCCGAAACGGTTCAAGCGGTTCAAGCCGTCTTTCAGTCGTATCCCAGTTCCGCGAGGCGCTTTTCCGTCATTCCTATATAGTGCGCAACCTCGTGGACGAGGGTGACCTCTATCTCCTCTTCGAGTTCGTCCCGCGTTTCGCAGAACTCCTCCAGGGGCTCCTGGAAAAGATAGATCATATCGGGATAGAGCGGGGGTATAGTGGCAGAGCGTTCAATGAGCGGGACGCCTTCGAAAAGGCCTAGCGGGGGTTCGTCCGGGCGTGCCCCCAGCTCGCGCATCATCTCCCGGGTGGGGCGCTTCTTAACCGTGATCACGATGTTGTCGAGATGTTCCCTTATCTCGGGGGGTATCCGGTCCACGGCACGCGCAACGATCCGGTCGAACTCCTTCTCGCTTAGCTTAACGGGCATGGTCCATTGTCATCCGTGCCCCCGCGGCAGCCCATCGATCCATCCCTGGCCTCGAGCCCTTCGAGGACGGCGGCAAATTCGCTGAGGATGATCGCCGTTGCACCCCACACCTTGTGGCCGTAAACATCGAAGTAGGGAATGCGCCGGGTTGTACCTTCTATCTGCCAGTCCTCAACGATGACGTTCTTTTCGTCGAGGAAATGGGCAACCGGCACCTCAAGCGCTTTCGATACCTCTGTCGTCTGCAAAACAAAAGACGGGTGGTAGGGGATATAGGCGACGCAGGGGTAAACGTAAAAATTGCTCGGCCCTATGTAAAGGGGTGTCAGGGCACCGATCATGCGTATATCTTCACCGCACACGCCCACCTCCTCGCAGGCCTCGCGAAGGGCCGTGTGGAATATCGACGCATCATCGGGCTCGCTGCCTCCACCGGGTAAGCTAACCTGGCCCTTGTGAACCGCCACGTTGTCCGTGCGAACCGTCAGGACGAGAAAGAGTTCTTTTGACTCGTTACCGGGATAGAGCAAAAGAAGTACCCCGCCCACTCCATGCCCGGCCCCCCCGGCAGGCGGTCCGAACTCCCTGTGTGACGGGGCCATGCGCTGCTGGGCATCATGCCCTGGCAGGGGCCGGCCCAAGGCCTTTTCCAGCTCTTCCGGTGTCAGCATAACACCACCGCTTCTCATACCACTTAGATGCACAATCTTTTCACCTGTTCACTTACCGACGAGGCAGACGGAAACCTTCTTCGGATCATCGGTCTTCATCATTCATTGGCCTTCCCGGGTGTTTCTTCACCTTCGGGTTGCAAGGTCTTGATCAGTTTCGAAACATTGTAACCCTTTTCGTTTTCGAGCCTCTCGAGGATCGAGCGATAGACGTCATCATCCATGTGTCTGTTACGGCACAAGATCCAGAGGTATGTGCGCTTCGGATGCCCAACCACGGCATATTCATAATGTTTCCCCAGTTCGATGATCCAGTAGTCGCCGGAAAAAGGCCAGAAAAAGGAAACCTTCAGCCTTGCCTTCGTCGCGGGATCAACAACCCTTGCAACACCTTTAACGGTTGTCAGCTCACCGCTTTGTGAACCAAGCCGGCACTGGTTGAACACCGAAACCCTGCCATTTTCAAGCAGCTTATAGGTTGCCTTCACAGCAAAACAGTCCTTTTGGAAACTGTTGGGATATCTCGCGATCTCATACCACGTTCCCATGTACCGCTGAAGATCGACAGAAGACACAACCTCAGGGGGCGGCGCGTCTTTATTCCCGCTGTATGCACAGCCGATGATCAAAAAAGGTATCATCAAGCAGAACACGCACACGATACCGGGGACTAAAGAAAAGTCCTTATGGCCCTTCATCCGCCCCTTTCGGGCACGACGGCCTTGTCAGAAAACACCAATGCCCACGCCAACCACGCCCGGATCGGAACCAAACGCCTCTGTCAGGTCCCTTGAATCATACTCTATCTGATTTTCGAGGCGCATGGTCATCTTCTTGATCTCATCGACGATCTTTATCCCTGTCTTGAACGGGTCCCTGGCGCCGCTGATCTGTTCCATGGCCATGTCCTCAAGGCCCTTCAAGGCCAGTGCAATACCTTTGTCGATGGCTGGTTTCTTCGGACTTTTCCGGGTGACCTTGCCTTTTCCCATCGGTTTCTTTGTTGACATTCAACACCCCCTTGGCGAATCGATATATTATTGATCCATAAAAAAATGGCACTTATAATATTCGAAACATAAAAACCGTAAAAAACACTCCATAATTCAATTATAGTGCGAATATGCCGTTCGTCAAGCAATTAGGTTCTTAAGTGGTGATGACGGCATGAACCACCGGTTGACTTATGGGGCCCGAGGGCATATACATTCATTATATTGTTCAAGTGTACCGAGAGAGAGGATACGGAGACATTGAAAATTATAACCATGGGATTATTGCTGGCCTTCTTTGCCGTGGCCTGCACGCAAAGCGTGCCGGGCCAGCAAACTGTCGCAACGGCAGGAAAGACCATTGTCATAAAGATACTTGAACCGAAGGAAACACAGGCTCTGATACAAAAGAACAAAGACAGCACCGACTTTGTCATTCTCGACGTGCGCACACCCGAAGAGTTCGAAAGCGGTCATATAGAGGGGGCGCTCAACATCAATTATCATTCGGAGGACTTTGTCGCAAGCCTCGACAAGCTCGACAAGAACAAACTTTACCTGGTCTATTGCAGAACGGGCAGGCGCAGTTCCGATACGGTGAGCGTCATGGTCCGACTCGGCTTCACGAGCATTCTGCGCTTTGCCGGCGATATCGTGAGGTGGAGATCGGAAGGCCTGCCGTTGGTCAAGGAAACAGGGAACAAAAAATAGCGACGGGCAAAAAGGGATACGGGCCCCAAGACAGCGATCGCAGGGGAGGTGCAGAATGAAAGGACCGGTATTTTTCAGAACATTACTTCCCATTTGTTGCTTCCTTCTTATGGCCCCTCTCTTTTCCGCCGGGTCCCTGCAGGCCGCATCTGGCGAGATAACCGGCATCGCTTCCTCCGGCGACCTGACGGTCCGGATCTCGGACCCCATAAAGCTCAAGGCGGGCGACACGATCGTGATATCCTACATGGCCGGCGTCATGGAGATGCTGATCGGAACATACCGCGTGACGGACACGAACGATAAAGATGGAGTGACCCTCCGGCCCTTGAGCATCAGTATACCGCCGAGCAAAGGGATGCGTGTCATCGTCAGCGTGGAGCCTCCTTCGAACATACTGCCCGTGCAAAAATGAGACGCCGCACCCGGCAGGGGCATCGACCCTGATTTTTCGTTGACGGAAGCCACCTCCCGTACTAAACTGTCCTTAAAGACACCGCCCGGGAAAAAACAATATGGCCCTGAAAGAGGACGAGAGAAGGACCGATTTCGATGCGGTGATAAAAAAGCATGTCTGGAGGCTCATCGGCATGGGGGTGGTCTTCGGCGTCGTCATCACCGTCCTTGCCTTTTCAGGCTATCATTACGGCGGTATTTCGCTTTTCTGCGGTTCCTGCCACAGCATGGAAAATAATTATTTCGCGTGGCAGGCATCGAGGCACAAGCAGTTCGCCTGCATAGAATGCCATCTACCGCAGGGCAACATCGCCTATACCCTGGCCTACAAAAGCTACGCCGGTATCCGCGACGTCTTGGGCGAAACGGCCAGAACATATCCGTACACGATCAGGCTCACGAAACAGGCCCGCAATATCGCCAGCGTGAACTGTTTCCGCTGCCATTTCTCGACCATCGAGGACACGCCGATGGCGAAGGGCGGCGGGGACTGTATGAAATGTCATAAGTTCCTCGTCCATGGACGCCCGATCGGGCAGGGAGGGTTCGGCGTTGAATAAAAGATCTGCAGTGATGATCGTGATAGCCGTCGTTTGCGTCTTTACCCTGGTCGCGGCGGTGCGCTCCTTTTTTTTGAAACCCTCCGACAAAACCCGGATATCGTCCATCCCCGAGGGTGAATACGACCCTGCCGTGTGGGGCCGCCATTACCCTCTACAGTACGGGAGCTTTCAGAAAAACCTCCAGATGTCCGCGTCCCCCACCGACTTCGGAGGCTCCGTCAAGTTCCAGCACTCCCTGAGGCAGCCGGAAATACTGACAAACTTCAAGGGGATGGCCTTCAGCAAGGATTACATGGAAGACAGGGGGCATCCCTACGCCCTGACAGACCTCAAGGAAACGAAACGGATCACCCTGCAGAGCCCCGGGGCCTGCATGACCTGCAAATCGCCCCACCTCATCGATCTCTACAAGGGCATGGGGTGGTCCTACGCCAGAGCACCCCTCGGACAGCTGTTCTCGAAAATGAAGTATTCCATCTCCTGCGCCAATTGCCACAACCCGTCCACGATGGAACTCCGCGTCATCAATCCCGCCTTCATCGAGGCCATGCAGCGAAAGGGCGTCGACGTCACGAAGGCCACCAGGGAAGAGATGCGCAGTTACGTCTGCGGCCAGTGCCACGCGGAGTACTATTTCGAACCTGAGACAATAAGGGTCGTCCTGCCCTGGGACAAAGGGTTCCATCCCGAGCAGGTTTACGCCTATTATTCGGAGAAACCCGGGGGCTTTGAAGGCGATTGGCTCCACCCCGATTCACAGGCGATGATGTTAAAGGCGCAGCATCCAGATTTCGAAACATGGTCCGGCGGTGCCCACGCGAAGGCCGGTATCTCCTGCGCCGATTGTCACATGCCCTACATGCGGGAGAAGGGTAAAAAATACACATCCCACTGGGTCACAAGTCCGATGAGGCACATCGACTCCTCCTGCAGGCGGTGCCATCCCGAAGAAGAAAAATGGCTCCTCAACCGCGTCAAGGCCACACAGAAAAACGTCTGGGAACTCCAGCACACGGCAGGCACGCTTATCGCGAAGGCCCATGAGGCGATCGGAAAGGCGCTCGCCTCCCCGGGTGCGAACAAAGGGGAACTCGACAAGGCGAAAGAGAGCCTGAGGAAGGCCCAGTGGTACTGGGACTTCGTCGCCGCCGAGAACAGCATGGGGTTCCACAACCCCGCACAGTCCCTGAACGTACTCGGCCAGTCCATCGACCTCGCCCACAGGGCCAGGGAATCGGCCGGCAGGGCCGTGGGGCCCAACCCTTAAGCATCACTTGCAACCTTTTGATGCCGGGCTTTGAGATCAATGTTACCGTGGAGGAACGTATAATGACCGCCGAGCAGACAAGACTTGAAGAAGCCCGGGAGCAAAAGGCCCCGTGGAAAAAATGGGGGCCCTACCTCAGCGAGCGGCAATGGGGGACCGTACGGGAAGATTACAGTGATTCAGGGGACGCATGGGAGTACTTCACACATGACCAGGCCCGCTCCCGCGCGTACCGGTGGGGAGAGGACGGACTGGGGGGAATTTGCGACGACCGGCAGGTCCTCTGTTTTGCCCTGGCACTCTGGAACGGGAAGGACCCTATCCTGAAAGAGCGGTTGTTCGGCCTCACCAACAGCGAGGGCAACCACGGGGAGGACGTCAAGGAATACTATTTTTATCTCGACAGCACCCCCACACACTCGTACATGAAATTCCTCTACAAGTACCCCCATGAGGCCTACCCCTACTCGGACCTTGTGGAGACCAACCGCGGGCGCAGCCGGGCACAGATGGAGTATGAACTTATCGACACGGGGGTTTTTCGGGATGACCGTTACTTCGATGTCTTTGTGGAATACGCCAAGGCATCACCGGAAGACGTGCTGATCAGGATCACCGTCTGCAACCGGGGACCTGATGCGGCCCCCGTCCATGTGCTGCCCACCCTCTGGTTCCGCAACACCTGGTCATGGCCCGGCGGCGGCCCGAAGCCATCTCTGAGGTCCGTTAAAAGGGCAAGGCGCCGGACGATCCTCGCACATCACGGTAACCCTCTGGTTCAGGGATCGATGCAGGGCCATACCCTCCAATGTGACGGGAAGCCGGCACTCCTTTTCACGGAAAATGAAACCAACACCGAGCGCATCTTCGGTACGCCAAATGCCGGGCCCTACGTAAAAGACGGCATTAACAACCGTGTGGTGCACAGAGAACGGCAGGCTGTGAATCCTGAACAGACGGGCACAAAGGCGTCCGCACACTACCGTCTCGACATCGGGGCCGGAGAATGCGCGGTCATCAAATTGAGACTTTCAGCCGCGTCATCGGATACAAGGGGGGACGATTTCGGTGATGCCTTCGATGAGGTTTTTTCAGCCAGGCTTCAAGAGGCCGATCTGTTCTACCGGTCCCTGACCCCGTCTGAGGTCGGTGAGGATGCGGCCAACGTCATGCGCCAGGCCCTGGCCGGCATGCTCTGGAGCAAGCAGTATTATTTTTTCGATGTGAACATGTGGCTCAAGGAGCACGATGCCCATCCGCTGCAGGGCCATAGCCACCCGTTCCGGAACAAGGAGTGGTTCCACATGCTCAACGACCACATCATCTCCATGCCGGACAAGTGGGAGTATCCCTGGTATGCCGCCTGGGACCTGGCGTTCCATTCCGTTGCCCTTTCCCTGGTGGATACCGACTTTGCCAAGGAACAGCTTGCCCTGATGCTTCGCACCGACTACATTCATCCCAGCGGTCAGATCCCCGCCTACGAGTGGAACTTCAGCGACGTGAACCCGCCGGTCCACGCGTGGGCAACGCTCTTCTTTTACCGGACCGAGCAGGCCCTGCACGGGAAGGGCGACCTCGACTTCCTTAAGCGCTCCTTTGCCAAGCTCATGCTGAATTTCACCTGGTGGGTCAACCGCAAAGACCGGTTCGGCAGGAATGTCTTTGAGGGCGGCTTCCTCGGGCTCGACAACATCGGGGTTTTCGACAGGAGCGCCCCTCTTCGCGAAGGCGGGCACCTGGAGCAGGCCGACGGCACGGCATGGATGGCGCTTTTCTGTCAGAACATGATCGAACTGAGCATGGAACTGGCCTTCGATGACCCCGTCTACGACGACCTCCTTTACAAATTCCTCGAACATTTCCTGTGGATCGCCTCGGGTATGAACCGCACGGGCGAGGACGGCATGTGGGACGAGGAAGACGGTTTCTATTACGACCTGCTCAGGCTGCCGGACGGAAGCGCCCGGCGGCTCAAGGTGCGTTCCATGGTGGGGCTCCTCCCGCTCTGCGCCGCAACGATCATCGAGGAAAGGAGGGTACCGCACGTGAGTGATATGTTGGAACGGCACCTGCAGCGCATGCCGGAACTCTTCCAGAGCATGCATCCCACCGGACCGGGCCACAGGGGCGTTGGGGACCGCGGGATCCTCGCCCTTGTAAACGGGCAAAGGCTGCGGCGGATCCTCACGCGGATGCTCGACGAAGATGAATTCATGGGCCCTTACGGTATCCGGGCCCTCTCACGTTACCACCTGGAACATCCCTACGTTGTCCACGTGAACGGCGATGAATACCGGGTCCAGTACGCCCCTGCCGAGTCGGACAGCGACATGTTCGGCGGAAACTCGAACTGGCGGGGCCCCATCTGGATGCCCGTCAACAATCTCATTATCCGGGCGCTTCTCCAGTATTACCGCTACTACGGTGACAGCTTCAAGATCGAATGTCCCACGGGGTCCGGCAAGATGATGAACCTCTTCGATGTGAGCAGGGAGATCGCGGACCGCCTGACCCGGTTGTTCCTGCGCGACGGCGGCGGCAGGCGCCCCGTTTACGGCGGCACGGAAAAATTCCAGACCGACCCGCACTGGCGGGACAATATCCTCTTTTATGAATATTTCCATGGAGACAATGGTGCCGGCCTGGGAGCAAGCCACCAGACGGGCTGGACAGGAATAGTGGCAAAATTGATCCAGCTTTTCGGCAACGTCGATTCCCGGGGCATGCTTGAATCCGACAGCGCCACGGTGTTTGTCAAACAGTCGTGAGGAACGGAGGCAAATCATGAGGCCCTTGCCCGGACATCCGCTGATCTACGAGATCAACGCATGGGTCTGGCTGGACGAACTCAGCCGAAAAGCTGGACACACCCTTACCCTCGCTTCGGTTCCCGATGAAGAGTGGGACAGGATGGCAACCCTCGGTTTTGACGCTGTCTGGCTCATGGGGGTCTGGGAGCGAAGCCCCGAGGGTATCCGGATCTCTATGGTAAACGATGGCCTCCTGGCCGACTTTCAGCGGGCTTTACCCGATTTCACGGACCGGGACAATGTCGGTTCTCCTTACTGCGTGAGACGCTATACGGTCGATGCCCGCCTGGGAGGCCCCGAGGCGCTGGCCCACGCCCGAAGAAAACTCGCCGACCTTGGACTGCGCCTCATTCTGGATTTTGTACCCAACCATGTGGCGCCTGACCACCCATGGGTCTTAGATCATCCCGACTTCTTCATCCGGGGGGATGAAGGGGACCTTGCAAGCGATCCCGGGTCATTCTTCATGGCAAACGGCAAAGTGTTCGCCCGTGGCCGTGACCCTTTTTTTCCTGCCTGGCCCGACGTGCTCCAGCTGAACGCCTTTGACGGGGGGTTACGCTGCGCTGTTATCGAAACCCTCTCAGACATCGCCGGCCAGTGCGACGGAATACGCTGCGATATGGCAATGCTCCTCGTGAACCCCGTCTTCGGGAAAACGTGGGAAAGCCGTGCCGGGTCTATTCCCGGGACAGACTACTGGCTTGAGATCATTTCTGCCATCAAGAAAGAATACCCTGCATTCCTGTTCATTGCCGAGGCTTACTGGGATATGGAATGGGAACTGCAACAACAGGGATTTGATCTCTGTTATGACAAACGCCTCTACGACCGTCTGAGGCACGACCCGGCAGAGAGCGTGCGCTTGCATCTTTGCGCGGACCTTCCCTACCAGGAAAAATTGGTGAGGTTCATCGAGAACCATGACGAGCCCCGTGCGGCCGCAGCGTTCAACGCCCGGAAACACAGGGCCGCAGCCCTGATCAGTCTGACGCTGCCGGGCGCCGGGCTGATCCATGAAGGCCAGCTGGAGGGAAAAAAGGTGCATTTGCCCGTCTTTTTAGCCCGGCGCGCCGAGGAGTCACCGGATTCCGAATTGCTAACGTTCTATGGGCAGTTGCTCGGGACGTTGCGGCGCGGGGATTTTCTCCAGGGAACATGGCAGCTTTGCACATGCAGCGGTTGGCCGGACAATGCAAGTTGCGGGAATCTGGTTTCCTGGTGCTGGCGGAAGGGGGGGTCACGCTGCCTGATCGTGGTGAATCTCTCCGATACGCCTTCCCAGGGCCTGGTCTGGGTCCCGTGGGATGATATCGAGGGCAGGCCCTGGCAATTGAAAGATGTTTTCACGTCCGCGATCTACGAGCGTGAGATGGGCGGCGAAGGGCTTTATGTGGAACTTCAGCCCTGGGGATACCATTTTCTTGAATGGCAATAAGATCCGATCTGGGCATTTCTGAACGGCAAGGATATTCAGTTCCCCCGATGTGGTTCGTTCTGACCTTTGCTCCGGCTTTCAACAGAGTGTCCCGGGCGGCGGGCGTGCCTTTTCATGATAGGTCACGGCCTGTTGCACATGAGCGATGCCGGTGTTAAACTGAATAGGCTTATGGAACACGGAAAACATGACGACTGGCGGGAAGCGGTCCTCGATACATCACACGGCTCCATACGCGAATGGGGACCAGGCCGCGTCCTGTCCGACCATGCCACGGCGTTCATGATGCGCCACATGGTTGTTCCCCGGGGTGCCCGCGCAGTTGACGCGGGGTGCGGAACCGGGGTCCTGGCGATCTTCATGGCCCTCGCGGGCGCTTCAAGGGTGATCGGTACCGACATCGACAGGGCATCTCTTGAGGCGGCCCGGTACAACGCCGCAATCAACAACATAAACAACGCGGAGTTTCTTGAAGGCAGCCTGCTGGATCCCGTCAGCGGTCCCGTTGACCTCGTCGCTGCCCTTTTGCCCCACAAGCCGGCTCCGAGGCCGTTCGATCACCGCTATTACGGCGGGGAGGACGGGACGGGCCTCGTGATCCCGCTGATCGATGAGGCGCGCCGAAAGCTTGCCCCGGGAGGTAAGCTCTATCTCTACCTCAACGGGATCGCAAATCCGAAAAAAGTACTTACAATTTTCCATGAAGGTTTTGAGACACATATGGTGGCCGAAAAAAAACGCCCTTTCACGCGGGAAGAATTTGACTCCCTGACGGAGGGGATGTTCGAACATCTTGTCGCCATGAGGGACAAAGGGATGTCGGAATTTTTCGAGGACGAAGAGGGCCTCTACTTCATGGCCCGCATATGGAAGGGGGCGCTTCGATGAGCGATCGCTTCCTTATAATCAACGCCGACGATGCCGGCCTCCATCCCGATATCGACGCCGGGATACTCGATGCCGTCAGGGGCGGGGCCGTGACCTCGGTGAGCCTCTTCGTGAACGGACCGCACACCTTTGACATCGGGCCGTTTCTCGATTCGGGGGTCTCGATGGGCCTGCACTTCAACCTGACACAGGGATGCCCCTGCATTGGCACGGAACCAACCAGTCTTGTAGACTGTAACGGTGCGTTTTTTCCCGACGGTCACGAGCGGCTTGAAAGCTTCAATGAACATGATATTCGCATAGAGCTCCGGGCCCAGCTTGGGAGGTTCCTGGAAATTGTCGGCGCGGCGCCGAGTCATCTCGATTCCCACAAGCACCTTCACCGCAGGAACGACGCCATTTTCGGGATCATGATCGAGGCGGCCGGGGAACTTTCGATACCGCTTCGGTGCCCGACGGACACGATGAGGCAGCGCTGCCGCCTCGCCGGCGCGGCAACGACGGACCATTTCGTGGGCGCCGTCGACCCCGCGCCCTACTGGACGGTGGAGCGCATAAAAAAGGAACTGGCGGACCTGCCGCCGGGCATAACGGAGATGATGTGCCATCCCGGCAGAAGGACCGGCCCCATCGAAGGCCTGCGGTATGTCGCGGAGCGTGAGGCCGAGCGTGAGGCCCTTCTTGCAGGCGAGATCAAAAACCTTCTCGCAGGGATCAGGCTTACAAATTTCCACGACGTCCATTTCGGAGTGAACATCCTCCCATGAAGATCGACATCGCCGACTACAGCGTGTACGGGAACAGGATAGATGCCTCAAGCGATGCGCTCATACGTTCAAGCGCCGAAAAGCTGGGCCTTCGGGTTGCCATGATAGAGCTTTCGAAGAACGGGGCACATCATGATCATTCGCCTTTTGTGTGGCTTCGCTATGATCTGCGCTGTCGTGAAGACCTTGCCTGGATATACGATCGCGCCGCTTTTTTGGAAACAAAAGGGTGCCGCGTCTTCCCTTCCCCTTCCTCGATAATTCTCACAGAAGATAAATGGGAGACCTCTGCGGCCCTCCACGCCGCCGGCATTGACACCGTCGATTCCTTCAGGCTCGACGACACGCAACTGAGTGACAGACCGATCGTCATAAAACCCCGCGTCGGCTGGGGAGGCCGCGGTATCAGGCTCATCGAAAGTTTGAAAGATATTGAAGGCATTCCCCGCGAAGACAGGGACCTTTTTATCGGACAGCCATATATCGCGCATGACAGGACCTTTACCGTTGCCGTTTCCGGCGGCGCGGTTATCGCAGCGCTTCGGACCGATTCGCAGGGAGACGATTTTCGTTCCAATTGTACTGAAGGGGCGGCGCCGGTTGTTGTGGAATGTCCGCCGGGCTTTGCCGATCCGGCCATAAGGGCCCTTGGGGCCCTGGGGCTTGTCGCCGGCAGCGTCGATATCATAGAAAGTGAAGGCCCCTGCCTGGTGCTTGAGGTCAATTCGGCACCGCGGCTCAGCTACGGCACACTTCCCGGCCTTGACCTCGCCGGGCCCATGGTGAAAAGCGTTTCCGCGTGGTGGAGGAACAACCCGTGAAGATCCTCGCATGCGCGCCCTACGACCTTGCAACGCCCTGCGGCAACAGTATCGCAGCCGCACGCCTGCGTGACGGGTTCGTGCGGCACGGACACGAGGTGGTCCTTCTTGAAGATTGCGGCAATATGGAACGAACGGCAGTCGGGGAGGAGGCTGTTCGCTTTGCCCCCGACGCGGTGCTCATCATGCACGGATGGCGCTGCAGGGAAGCGTTCTTCGGGATACATTCCCTGCATACCTCACCTATCGTGGTCTCATTGCGGGGGACGGACATCAACGAGATGATCGGTGATGCCGGGAAGGCGCCTGCGATCATCGATATTCTCCGTCTCGCCGACGGCATAACGGTATTCAATGACGCTATGGGTGACATACTTTTGCGAAATAAGCTTGTCCCTTCCCAAAAGGTCTGCGTCATTCCGAACGGCCTCTCGCTGCCGCCGCCCGACGGGGACTGGCGCGCCAGGCTCGGTCTGCCCAAAGCCGCTCCCGTCATTGTCGGCCTTGCCGGCGTCCGCCCCGTAAAAGGAATACTCCCATTGATCGGTCTTTTGTCGGGACTAAAAAGGCATGCCCCCGATCTTCTATATGTACACGCGGGCCCGCTCATCGATAAGAAAGAGGGGGAATTATTCCTCGACGCCTGCCGCAGGAACCCCTGGATCATCCACGCCGGGACGATATCCCATGAAGAAGTGACGTCATTCTTGCGGGCGGGGACCATCTTCGTATCAGCCAGTATTTCCGAAGGGATGCCCCACGGGGTCCGCGAGGCCATGCTTGCCGGCGTCCCCTGCCTCCTCTCCCTGAATGACGGTCACCGGAACATGGCGGCGGGCGGCGATGAAGCGCTCTTCTTCCATGACGGGCCATCCTTCACAGAAAACGCGGTGCGCCTTCTCTGCAGCACGGAACTGCGCGAGAAAATTGCGGTCCGCGGCCGGGAACGCGTCATTGCCGACTGTCATAAAACAGACGAGATCGGCAGTTACCTGCGTTTATTCACCGGGCTTATCGAAACGAGGGCTGCCCGAAACCACAGATGAAAAGAAAGGAAACGGGGCTGTCGCCCCTTGTCTGTTTTATTTACCTGCGTCTTGATTTATAATGGCTGAATACGATAAAATTGGACCACATCCGAAAATAAGGAGGGCAACATGAAAAGTAAGGCTGTCGTTTTATGTGCATTATTAGTTATTTTTACCGCTTTGTTCGTGACCGGATGCGGCAGGGATGATACAAAGACCTTCTCCACCCCCGATGGAAAGGTAACGGTGACCGCAAAGCCCGGCGGCCCTGGAGAGGGAGTGGTCAAGATCGAAGGTAAAGAAGGCACTGTGACGGTCAAGGCAGGGCCTCAGGCCGTCAGCGAGGCCGAGCTCGGCGCCCCCGTCTATCCCGGCGCTCAGGTGGTCTCTTCCGGACAGTTCAGCGATGCAAAAGGCGCCAGGTCCGGCGTGGCCTCCACCTACATGATGACCACAAACGACAGCTTCGACAAGGTCGTGTCATTTTATAAGGCGAACCTGAAAGACGTTCAGCAGGCCATGGACCAGACAGCGGGAGACCAGAAGATGGCCATGTTCATGACAGGCAAGAAAGGTGATATGAGGAACATCCAGGTCATCGCCAAGACCTCAGGCGGGCCGACAAACATTCATATTACGAAGATAGTGGAAAAGTAGAAAGACAGGTGATGGGTGATGGGTGATGGGAAGAACGGATCTATCTTCCCTATTACCCATGACCTATGACCCGCCTTTTATCTTATCCAAAGCAGGTCCTTCCTGATCCAGCCTGTGGCGCCCCATTCATCCCTGACCCTGATCCAGTTCCTTTTCTTTGAGATGACCTTATATGAATAGTATCTCCGGGCAGGGCTGTCCTGCACCTTTGTGTAACCCGTTCCCGGCCCCTTCCTAACGTTTGCCTTTTCGACATTGACAACCGCGCACCTGTAACGGCTCGTTACCAGGCCCTTGTGGATCCAGCAGGTGTCCCCGTCGACATCCCTGACGGCATACCAGTTCTTATCGGTGGAGTGTCCGACCTTTTCGAGCGGCATGTACATGTAGACCTGCCAGGACACTTTGTGGCTCTTTCCCGGGCCCGTTCGCAAGTTCGCCTTGGATACTTTCACACAGAGAGCGTGGACTGACAATGCCGGGATAAAAAATCCCAGGATAAGAACAACAAATAAAATCGGGCATTTTTTCATAGACCGACCCTCTCGTTTCTTTGCTCTCCCATGAATTTTCGCATTGTCATTATTATTATACTGTTTCCAATAATACTGTCGGTAAAGCGGGCTACATGTTTGTTCCGTCCCTCCTTTATATTGCACCCCGGATGAAAATGGAGTATCGTATCTTCATACTTCGAAACCTAATAACACTATCCACGATTTGGAGGTTTTATGTCGAACACATCGAACCTAACAGGATACCTTAAAGGATATCGGTCGGTCCGCCTTCCGGGGGCTGCGCACCTGTTTATGTTGTTCGTGGTCATTCTCCTGGCCATCACTTTTTCAGGCTGTTCCGCTGTTGATAACAGGATCCGCGAACGCCAGACAGAGTTCGACTCCTATCCGCCGGATGTTCAGGCACTGATAAAGAACGGGCAAATAAGGCCCGGCTTCACTCAAACACAGGTTTACATCACCTGGGGAGAACCTTACTACAGGGGAGGAAACCAGTGGACATACCCAGGATATGACTGCAAGAAATTCCAGGTCCTCAAGGATGAATATGAGTTCAGGCATCAATACGAGGACGAGTGGGAGGAATACCAGAGGAAGAAACAAAAAGGGGAGAAGGCGGTCTTTGTCCCCCCCACCAGGTATAAGGAAGAATCAAGGTGCAGGCGCTTTGTCAAAAACTACCTTTATTTCAACGGTGACATTTTGGCCCGTATCGACAGCCCTCCAACGATCACCTGGATTGACGCGGATTGGGATTATAAAAAATAGTTTAAAGTTTCAGGTTCCAAAGTTTCAAGGAAAGACAAGGAAAATCTTTTTACCTGAAACCCTGAAACCAGAAACTTTAAACCGCCTTTAGTATGGATACACGTACACCCTTTCAGGGGGCGGATAATAGTAATAGGCCCCCGGAGGCGGTGGAGGCGGCACTACATATACACGCCTGGGTTCCACGTATACGGGCCTGGAGGACATGGAGCTGCCTATGATCGTGCCGAGAACAAGCCCACCTGCGGCGGCGCCGGCTATCCCCCATCCATAGTTACTACCACGGTAATATGGCCTGGGCCCCCATCCACGATTGTGCCCTGAGCCCCATCCACGATTGTACCCGGGACCTCTTGCGTAACTTATTGCGGGCAGGACCGTCACGAATAATATTGCAAGGGCCAGCATGATCAATATTCCCTTTTTCATAAACCCCTCCACCATTTCATTATTTAGCATCTATGCTTTGTTACACTTCCATTTAAAGCAAAAATGATACCATTGCGACGCTGTTTGTAACTTAACGATATTAATGGTCATTCATTTTAAGGAGCGCATGATTGCAAGGCAAGATGTGTCGAAAGGTACCGGTCTTTGCGACAATATCGTCGAATGTTCGGATCCATTGACAATGTCCTTCAAAAAGTAATAATGTAAACAAATCGCCAATATATCAAAGGAGCGTATGGTTTTGAACGTGGCTCAGGGACCGATGATCACCGTTGGTATCATGGACCGCCAAAGCGAGGTGGCCGGGCGCCTTAACGGCCATTTCCTCATTGAAGGCATTGGTCTTCTATCCGGCCCTTTCCACGCGGAGGCCGAAGCATCTTCTGTAGTGCTTTTCGATGAGGGGCAACGTCGGATCGCCAGCGGCGCCTTCATCAAGCTCACCGCGGACCAGGGTTCAACCTTCCGGCTCTCCGGCGTGACCATCGGTATCCAGTTCCACTGGGAACGAAAGGAAGACCAGGCCTTTAAGGGCAACCTCATCCTTCGTGCCCGCGGGGACAACACGATAGCAGCCATCAACGAGGTCTCCCTCGAAGATTACCTCGCCAGCGTCATCTCATCGGAGATGAGCGCCGACGCGCCGAAGGAATTCTTAAAGGCCCATGCCATTATGTCTCGCAGCTGGCTCCTTGCGGCCCTCGATCAAAAAACGGCCCCCGCCGGACAGAATAAATTTACCGAAAAAGAAGGGGAGCTCATACGGTGGTACAACCGTGAGGACCATGATATCTTCGATGTCTGCGCCGATGACCATTGTCAGCGTTACCAGGGCATCACGAAGATCATATCAAAACAGGCCGAAGAGGCGGTGACGGAAACGACGGGTATTGTCATCACCTACGGTGACAAGGTCTGCGATGCCCGATATTACAAGGCCTGCGGAGGGCTGACGGAAAACTACGAAACGGCCTGGGAAGATAAGCACGTTCCCTATCTTGTCAACATCGCTGATTCGCCAGTCCCCCGCGGGCCCATCGTGACCGAAGACGAGGCCGCCCGCTGGATACTCTCCTCTCCCGACGCCTATTGCAATACCCGGGACGAGGACCTTCTCGCCAGGATCCTTCCCGGGTTCGACCGCGAAACAACGGCGTTCTTCCGCTGGAGGGTCGATTATTCCCGCAGGGAGCTCGAAGATATCATCAGGGAGAGATCGGGTATCGATCTCGGGACCCTTGAAGAGATACTGCCCATAGAGCGGGGCCCATCGGGACGTATTTGCCGGCTTCGGATAAGCGGTTCCAAACAAAGCATCGTCGTTGGCAAAGAGCTTGAGATACGCAGGTGGCTTTCGCGAAGCCACCTATACAGCAGCGCCTTTGTCGTATCGGTCGTGCGCAGCGCCGGCGGTGAGATCGAAGGGTTCGTCCTCGACGGTGCCGGATGGGGACACGGGGTCGGGCTCTGCCAGATCGGCGCCGCTGTCATGGCAGTCAAGGGATTCGGGGCAGAAGAAATTTTGAGACACTATTTCAGCGGTGTGGAAATAAAGAAAATATATTGACGGGAACGTCATACCATTATAATGGAATATAGGCCCCCATGAAAGAACGCCGGTTTAAGACAGCCTTTATTTTGGGCGCAGGACTGGGTACACGCCTGCGGCCGCTCACCGAGGGATGCCCCAAACCACTTTTGCCCGTCGGCGGCCGCCCCATCATTACCTACGTCATGGACCATCTGGCCCGGGCGGGCGTTGACCGGTTCATCGTGAACACACACCATAGCCCCGGTGCTTACGGCGAAACATTCCCCGATGGCCATTGGCAAGGTGCCCCGATCCGCTTCAGGCACGAGCCGATCCTGCTCGACACGGCGGGCGGGCTAAAGAACATCGAAGACCTCCTTTCCGGGGACGAGGCCATCATCTGCTACAACGGCGACATAATATCAAATATTCCGCTGCAGGGATTGATAGGCGCCCATGAGCGCAGCCGCCCCGAGGCAACCCTTGTCCTGAGAACGACAGGCCCGCTTCTCAACGTGGATATCGATAAAGAAGGCACAATATGCGACATGCGCCGCACCCTCGGAAAAAAGGGGGCCATGAGTTGTCTATTCACCGGCATCTATGCCGTTGAAACGTCGATCCTGAAGCACATCGAGGCAGGGAGGATCGAATCCGTTGTCGATCTCTTCATAAGAAGGATCGTCGACAGGCCCGCCTCGATCCGGGGCACCGTCATTGATGAAGGGCACTGGCATGATATAGGCTCCATCGAAGTGTACCGTAAATTGAACGCCGAACTGGAAAAAGTACCGGAGAAGAATGATGACAGACCACATTGACATGATCAATTTTGCCCGCGGAGCGTTGGATATTGGACCGTCTTCAGACACCGGACTC
This sequence comes from uncultured delta proteobacterium, assembly GCA_963816115.1. GTDB lineage: Bacteria > Desulfobacterota > Syntrophorhabdia > Syntrophorhabdales > Syntrophorhabdaceae > Delta-02. The sequence goes on from CAWFIZ010000006.1 coordinate 186,444, forward strand.
ACCCCTCTCACCGCACGGGGGTCAGACAGGGTCTTTTACCGTTTCACGTGGCCCGGAGACAACACTGCCATCCTTATCGACTACGATCCGCGCAGAACAGAGAACACATATTATGCCGAGATCGCCGTTTTTCTCGGCAGCATCCGTATTCCCGTGCCACGCGTGATCGCTCACGATCCCGAGCTCCACCTCATGCTCATGGAGGACATGGGCAACGAGGACCTCTGGTCGTTCAGGCAGCACCCGTGGGAAGCAAGGCGCCCGCTTTATCAAAAGACCCTCGGCGCCGCTAAAAGGCTCCACTCTATCTCCGAAAAGAACTTCCATTCGGACCGCGTGAAGCTGATGGACGGTTTCGGACCGGACCTTTACCGATTTGAACACGATTACTTTCTGGACCATTTCGTGAAAGGCTTCTGCGACATTGGTCCTGATCCGGGCTTCACGCAAAAGCTGAAGGCAGAGCTCACCTCTCTTGGAGAGCGGCTCGGCGCCGCAGAGCACTGTCTTGTCCATCGCGACCTCCAATCACAGAATGTCATGGTCCGTGACGGCGAGCCCTATCTCATCGACTTCCAGGGGATGCGCTTCGGAAATCCGTTTTATGACCTGGGTTCACTCCTGTGCGATCCCTACATGCCCATCTCTGGCGATGAACGGGAAGACCTTCTCTCGTTCTATTACGTCCTGTCCTCCCAGCAGCTAGACTGGGCCGCCTTTCAGGACTCTTTCTGGGAGGCCTCCGCACAGCGTCTCATGCAGGCACTGGGGGCCTACGGATTTTTGGGCACAGTGAAAGGGCTTAAGGGCTTCCTCGACCACATACCCGCGGGTCTTGACAACCTCCGCCTCGCAGTCTCTCACGTCCCTTCATTACCCTGTCTGCGGGATCTTGTCGAGTTGTGCCGGGTCACCGTGGAATATTGAAGGCAAGCATGGTAGGATATGTCACATGAGACCTATCACCGTCGTCTGCGCTTATGCCCCAGGGCCGTTCTTTCGACCCGCGCTCCAGCGGTTTGCCGGATCAGATCTTGTTGAAGAGACCATAATCGCCTGTCAACAACCGCTCGCCGATACCCTTCCCCGCTGCAGTTTCCTTAACACCGGCCGGTTGACATCCCTCGGCCCCTTGAGACAGATCATTGCGGAAGCCGGAGGGCAGTACATTCTTCTCGTATCCTCTTCCCGCCAGATCTCGTTGGGACCGGAAACGATGGAACGAATGCTTGAAGCCGCACGGGCAACAGGGGCGGGCCTGATATACTCGGATTTCTACGATGAGACGGGAAATGAAAGGACTCTCCATCCCCTGAACGATTACCAGCCCGGAAGTGTCCGCGACGACTTCGATCTCGGCGGCCTCGTGCTCTTTTCACTTCCCGCCGCAAGGGATGCACTGGAAAAATACGGTCATGCGCCGGCCGTCCAGTATGCGGCCCTCTACGACCTTCGCCTCAAGATGTCGATCGATCACGCGATCCATCACATCAATGAACCACTCTACAGCGTTATCGCCCGCCGTGAAACCCATGACAGGGAATCACACTTCGCATATGTCGATCCCGTCAACCAGGTATTCCAGAGAGAGATGGAATCGGTCTTCACGGACCACTTGAAAAGGATAAAGGCCTACATACCGCCGGACGGTCTGAAGAAAACCGTGGAAACGACACAATCCTTCCCCGTTGAGGCATCGGTGATCATCCCTGTCAGGAACAGAAAGGGGACCATTGCCGACGCCGTGCAAAGCGCCCTCACGCAGGAAACCGATTTCCCATTTAACGTCATCGTCGTTGACAATCATTCGACAGATGGAACGACCGGTGTCCTTGCCGGCCTCGCAAGCAGGGACAAGGCGCTCAAACACATAATCCCCGGGAGGCTGGACCTGGGAATTGGCGGATGCTGGAATGAAGGCCTCTACAACGATGCCTGCGGTCGATTTGCCGTTCAACTGGACTCTGACGACCTCTACGAGAATCCCCTTGTCCTTGGGACGATCATCGATACCCTGCGGGAAGGCAACTACGCCATGGTGGTCGGCTCTTACACGATCGTCAATGAAAAACTTGAGCAGATCCCGCCGGGGCTCATCGATCACCGCGAATGGACCGACGAGAACGGTCACAACAATGCGCTCAGGATCAACGGACTCGGCGCCCCCCGGGCCTTCAACACGGCAATCATGCGCGGTATCGGTTTTCTCAACGTGAGCTACGGAGAGGATTACGCGGCCGCCCTGAGCATATGCCGGCAGTACCGGATCGGGAGGATCTACGAGAGCCTCTACCTGTGCAGGCGCTGGTCGGGCAACACCGATTCGGCGCTTTCCATCGAGGCATCGAACAGGAACAACGCCTTCAAAGACTCTCTTCGCACCGAAGAGATCCTTAAGCGTCAGGAACTTGTTAAAGGGCCTGCCGCATGAACGAAGAAACGACAGGCCGTGTATACGGAATTTTCGACGGCTATGGCCATTCGGCAAGCCTCCACGAACTTTGCTGCGAGTTCCTTGTTCAGCAGAAAAACTCATGGCCTGAACTGGGGCGGGCCTATGAATCATTACGCAACATCCGGTCACGGGATGTCCATTGCGACGGTTTTTCCGTCCGTCTCATCTTTAACCCCGGCAGGGCCGTAAATACCACGGCCGCTGTCGGTCCTCAAGACATCCGGGAGCGGCCATGTTTTTTATGTTCCTCAAATCTTCCAGAGGAACAAAAGGGTATTCTTTACCGCGAGGAATACCTGATACTTGGAAACCCCAGGCCCGCGCTGCCTTCACACCTGACCATAGCCCATCTCGAACATCGCCCGCAGGCGATCACGGAACATATAGAAGCTTTTTTACAGATCACCGCCGACCTTGGCCCAAACTGGATAACACTCTACAATGGCCCCAGGTGCGGCGCTTCAGCACCGGACCACCTCCATTTCCAGGCGGTGCCATCGGGACAGACGCCAATTGAGAATGAGCTCGACGGCGGGAAAGTGCTGTCCCCCGTGGACCCCGGCCGCGGGGCGCGGATATATCGCGCCATCGGCCTCGGGCGGAACGTCATTGTCATAGAAAGCGATATCGCTCATGCCGTCGGGGACGTGTTCAGGGAACATATGGATACTCTTAAGAAAACATTTCCTTCGGAAGAAGAACCAATGGTGAATGTCGCCGGTTCTTTCAACGGGAATACCTGGCGCCTGCTCATCTTCCCGCGCCGCGCTCATCGCCCCGCGGCCTTTTTCAAAGAAGGTGACGAACGGATCGTGGTGAGCCCCGCTGTCATGGAGATGGCGGGAATCATCGTCACACCCGTGGAACGTGATTTCGAGCGCCTCGAAGCAGAGACCATCAGATCGATCTACCGCGAAGTATCTCTCATGAACGACTGAAAACCCCGCGCCTTTTGCCGACATGGAAGAACTGGGTGCGATATTGAACCACCGCGTTTGCGGGCCGCGCAAGAGGGGCAGGAGAAAAACCGGGGGGTCCGGCGGCCTTTAGAATAAAAGGATCATTTTAATTGACAGGAAGCCAAGAAATACACGGATAAGAAGGTCTTCAATAGAGGGAAAAGAAGGAGGTTTGAGATGATGAAGAAGATATTGATGGTTACGGCCGTATTTTTAGTATCCCTTGTACTGACCGGTTATGGGAGCATTGACAAGGCCTTTGCCTTGGATAAGAAAAAGACCGCCCAGGGCCAGGAGCAGAAGAAGGTCTTCGATGCCCACGATACGAACGTTCGCTACCATTTCAATGATACAGATATGGATTTCAACTTCGGCACGCTCGTTCTCGGTTCCGCGGTGAACCACGGGGTTGAGATCGGCGAAGCCTTCTACGCGGCCTCTCAAATAAAGGACGGCGATGCCGCGAGTTGGCAGGAACAGTGGTTTAAGCTGGCGCGCCTTGCCGAGGCCCGGGGCGAGAAATCTCTTGCAGGCGGCCACAGGGTGAGCGCCCGCGACCAGTTCCAGCGTGCCGCCTATTACTATCGTATATCGATCCTCTCAATATTGCCGGATGACCCGCGTCTCAAGGAAAGGGCGCTTAAAAGCCGGAGCCTCCTGAAAAAGGCAGGAGAGCTTTTTGATCCACCGCTGGAGTATTTTGAGATCCCCTTTGAGGGGACGGTGCTTCCGGGATATTTCCATAAGGCCGCCGCAGGGACGAAACCCGAGAAGACCCTTATCATGATCGGCGGCGGTGAGACCTTCGCCGAGGACCTGTTCTTCTATATCGCCCCCCAGACATATGACCGCGGCTACAACTTCATGACCGTCGATCTGCCGGGACAGGGGCTCCTTCCGATGGAGGGAAAGATCTTCCGGCCGGATATGAATGTTCCCATGAAGGCGGTCATCGACTATGCCATCGGTCGTCCCGATGTGGACCCGGGGCGGTTGGCCGCTTACGGATACAGCGGCGGCGGCGGGTTCGTGCCCCAGGCCGCCATGCACGACCCAAGGATCAAGGCGATAGCCATGAGTTCCGCCGTGGTTGATGCCTATCCCCTTTTCTCCACGATGCCGGTAGTCCTGGCAACAAAGAAGGAGATCGCCTCCTGGACAACCTTTCATGGCAACATTGTCAAAACCATCTGCTGGCGCTGGGGCGTGCCGTTGGACAAGCCTTCCGGCCTTGCAAAGGCCAATAAAGGATTCACCTTCGACCCGGCCAAAGTCACCGTCCCGGCCCTGCTCATCATTGGTGAAGGTGAGTACAAGAGCGAGGAGGTCAAACGGCAGCAAAAGGTCTGCATGGACAACTTCCGGAACCCCATGAAGAAAATGGTGATCACACCGACCAACGAAGGCGCTACAAACCACTGTGTCATGGAGAACCGCAGTCTTGTGAGCCAAGTGCTTTTCGACTGGCTGGATGAGATCTTCGAATAGAGTATCCCGCTGTTTTCGGATCCGAGTTAACCGGCCAGCTTTTTATACTCTTCCATGCTCCAACAGGAACGCAGGAAGGGACAGCTTTTGCAGAGGTCTATTTTGCGTTGTTCCAGCAGATACTGTTTACCCGAGTCTGAAGAGATATTACGGGATGTCATCTCGTCGATGCAGGGGGGTGTTTTCGACTTGCAGCCGTGTTTATTGTCGCAGTTGATGCAGTAGCCGTTTTTGGGTTTGATAGAGAACTCCTTTACGGGAACCGGTATCCCGACATGGGCATGCGGTGCCCTTTCGAATCTCCCCCATCTATCCAGGGACGTTTGCGCCCCCAGATGGGTGCAACCTTTCCGCAGAGCCACTCGAAAGGCAGGTCTGCCTGAGGTTCGTATTTTTCGAGGTATTCAATGTAGGGGTTCCCGGCAAGGTCAAAAGCGCTGAGCGTGGCGTCGTGTTCGCCGTCAAAATCGCTGGCCGGGACGCCCGCCTTTTCGCAAAGCCCTTTGTCGAACGACGGGGTAACGCTGACCCACCTGTCCTTCAGAAAAAGCTGCGTGTAACCGTGGCTCGGGAAATGATCGATACCCGTTTGCGCCCGCAGTTCGGCGGGAACCTTGTGGTTTCGTATCTTCGCGAAGACGAGCCTCGACGGGATACCCGCCGCCCTCGCCAGCGCCGCGAGCAGGACCGCCTTCTGGACGCAGTAGCCCTTCCCCCGCTCAAGGACCGTGCTGGCCCTGAAATCCTCTATGAACGTGGAGATCATATAGACGCTGTAATGGACCTCGTCCCTGACAAAATAGAAAAGTACCCGCGCCCTCTCGTTTTCGGTAGGCAGATCTTTGCCAAGCCTCTTTGCCGTTTCACGGATGGCTACGTTATCGCAATCGATCGTTTCAGTAGATCTCAGATAAATTTCCATGTCCTTCCGCACCGCTTTATCTCCTGCACCGCAAATAATATTACCTAATATAATGCAACTAATAGAAAAGTGCCAGTTCGCTGCTTCATGAAGATCAGATAAATGGTCTCAATAAATAAAACACACAGGGTTAGACCCAATTTTCCACCGACAGGCCCGGAACGCGTCTGAACTCTTTCGCGTTGTTCGTCACCAACGTGAGGCCCAGGCTTCTCGCGTGGGCAGCAATGAGCATATCCATCGCACCTATGCTTTTTCCTTTCTTCTCCAGGTGGGCGCGTATCTCACCGTAGTGGAAGGCGGCGTCATCATCAAATGCGAGGATCTCCAGGGGGACAAGAAAACCGCTTAAAGCATCTCGATTTTTCTGAGGATCAACGCTCTTTGAAATACCATATGCCAGCTCGGAAATAGTTATGGTGGATACGCAGACATCCGAAACATTACAGGCCACAAGCCTCTTCAGCACCTGCGGAGGCTGGCGTTTGATGATATAAATGCAGATATTGGTATCAAGCATTCGCTCCATCAGAAGGTCTCCCGTTCTTGTGCTTCCGGCTGCTGCCTTTCCGGCATAAAATCATCTGTGAAACGGTCGAGGCTGTCCATTAACACCGCCCAAGGATTGTCCTTCGGGATAAGCACAACGGTAGGTCCTATCTTTTTGATGTAAACCTCCGTACCTTCCAGCTTGAACTCTTTGGGGAGCCTTACCGCCTGGCTCTTTCCGTTCTTGAAAAGCTTTGCCGTGTTCATCCTCCAACCTCCTCAAGGTATATACCAATAAGTATATACCGACTTACATTGGATGTAAACAAAGAGATGGACATAAAAAGTAACTAAGGGTTTTGTTCCTGACGTTCAAGCGGTTCGAGCATTCAAGCTGCTCAAGCTTTTTTCTTAGTCGTTATCGGGCCTGCTTTCGACGATCACCCCATCGGGTAGCTCGTTGGTGTCGCCCTCCCCTATCGGAAAATGTTTCCCTAGAAGTTCGCCCGCCTTCCGGATTGCTTCGATGAGCGCCTCGGCGGCATTTCCGCGGCGTATACCTTCCGAAACCATCTTAGCTAAACCATTGAGCTTTATCTGGGTGATCTTTGCGTGGATGCCCTTGTCGGCAAGGACCCACACCTTCCGTTCAAGGATGGATATGAAGAAAAGGACGCCGGTGTTCCCGGCGGTCCTGTAGAGACCTTTTTCATAAAAGGCCCTGAGGGCCCTTTCTCGAACGGCAAGCTCCCGGCGGTGAATGCCGGTGAAATGCACCTTGAAGACCGGCACATTCCTAAATAACAGCCAGGAGAGAAAAAAGAAGGCAAAGGTGAGGGGAATATACCACCAGAGCGATTCATGGAGGAAGGCGACCGTGAGAAGAAAGGCCACGACATTTCCCAGGGTGATGGCGCCGAGGACCTCTGCCTCCCGGTACCGGCTACTTTCTTCGACAACCATAACAACGATCTCGCCGATGGTCCGGGATTCGGCCTTTGCGGTTGCCGCTTTGATCTTTTCCCTTTCGGCGTGGGTAAAAAAATTAAGCGCCTTTGAACGACCCTTCATCACCAGTCCCCCGAGGACCCTCCGCCCCCAAAATCGCCGCCGCCTCCGCCGAAATCGCTTCCACTATCGAATCCCCCGCCCGAACTGTTGCTGAAACCGCCTCCGGTACCCCATCCTCCACCACCATAGCCGCCTCCACCGAAGGGTCTGCCGAACAGCATGGGCAGGAAAACACCCATGGCCAGGCCGAGGGCCCCCAGCAATATGATGGTCAACAAGGGGAGCCCTACCAGCAACCCGATCAGGGGAAAACCCACCAATCCGGCAGCGCCGCCGATGTAACGGGATATCCTGCCAAGGACAAGGATGAAGATGGCCCCGAAGATGAGAAATGGAAAGGCCGACATAATGCCGGTCTTTCCCGGTGAGGCCTTTTTCACGGCATCCGCTTTGAACTCGCCCCGGGTTGCATCAATGATCGCGCGGATACCCGACGAGAACCCGGCGTCAAAATCGCCCCGCTTGAACTGCGGGTTCATAACAAGCTGAACGATACGCCCGGCCGTCAGGTCCGTGAGCTTGCCTTCCAGACCCCGGCCCACCTCAATACGCGTCTTCCGGTCATTCTTTGCCACCACGAGGATAACACCGTTGTCTTTCCCCTTCTGGCCTATCTTCCACGTCTCGCCGACCTTGATCGCGAACTGCTCAATGGTGTCTCCTTCGAGGGACCCGATGGTAAGGATGGCCACCTGCGTCGAGTCGGACCTTTCAAACTCCTTGAGTTCCGCCTCAAGTTGCGCGCGAACCCCGGGCGAGATCATGTTCGCGTAGTCGTTCACACGGTATTTCAAGGGCGGCACTTCCAGCGCGTACGCGCCTGCGTGAGTCAACAGGACCGCGCAGACGGCGCAAAGCAACACGAGGTATCGCATGGATCTTTTTGTTATCAGAACTTTACCTTCGGTGCCTTGTCGGCACCCGCCTCCGCCTTGAATGCCTCTTTGGGCTGGAGCTTGAGAATAAGCATATTGGTCAGGTTGTTGGGAAATATCCTGATCGACGTATTGAATTCCTGCACCGCCTTGTTGTAGCGGGTGCGCGCAACGTTGATCCTGTTCTCCGTTCCTTCAAGCTGGTTCTGCAGGTCACGGAAGTTCTGGCTGGCCTTGAGGTCGGGATAGCGCTCGGCTACAAGAAGGAGCCTCGACAGGGCACCGCCCATCGATGCCTGGGCCTGCTGGAACTGGGCCATCGCCTGTGGATTTCCTATCATGTCTTTCGAAACCTGGACGCTGCCCACCTTCGACCGGGCTTCCGTTACGGCCTGGAAGGTCTCGCTCTCATGTTTTGCGTACGCCTTGACGGTCTCCACGAGGTTCGGTATCAGGTCGTTGCGGCGCTGATACGTGGCCTCCACATCGCCCCACGCGGCCTTCACCGCCTCTTCGTTCTTCTGGATCGTATTGTACCCGCAGCCGGTGAACATCATCAATACCACGGCGATCATCCCGTACATAAGGGATCGTTTCATCAGGTCCTCCTTTTTGAGTATTATCGCATCCATTTTATCATCTTTCCAGTACGAAATAAAGTTGTTAGTCCCTTGACGCAAACAAAAGATGCGTGATAAAACGTTGAAAAAATGGAGGACAACAGTGGACGATGAAATAAAAAAGAGGACCCGGGAAACAGCGGAAAAGCTCTGGACGGGCGGCATTAAGATGGACCCGCCATACCTCACCTGGAAGGCCTTCGACAGGGGCCTCGCGAACGACCTCTCCATGTTCATCACGGGCAATCTTTACTCACGAACGGTGCTCACCCTGCCCGAGCGCCAGATGGCCGCCTGCGCCATGCTCGCCGCCCTCGGCGCCTCCGATGAACTAAAGCTGCACGTAAACGCCGCGCTGAACGTAGGCTGCGATCCGAAAAAGCTGGCCGAGGTCTTTTTTCAGCTCGCGCCATACGGAGGGATGCCCCTTGTCAACAAGGCATTGGAGGTCCTCAGGGAGGTCCTCAAGGGCCGTGGTGAATGGGAAACCTTCACAAAAAAGAGCGAATAAAGGCGCCGGGTTAAAAGACCCCCATTATAATGGCAAGAATACTTACACGGGAAAGCACGGGGCTCAAAGGCATCGATGATATCATCGACGGCCTGAGAAGCGGCGATAACGTCGTCTGGCAGGTAGACTCCATCGATGACTATCTTTTCTTCGCGAGGCCCTTTATCGAACGGGCCGTCAGGGAACACAAGAAAATCGTCTACATGCGTTTCGCCGGACACCGGCCCATAATAGAGGACAACGAGAACGTCCTTGTCCATGTTCTCGATGCCCGAAGCGGCTTCGAATCCTTCACGACCCAGGTCTATAACATCATAACCGACGAAGGGGCCGACGTCTATTACGTCTTTGATTCACTTTCCGACCTTCTGTCGGCATGGGCGACGGACCTGATGATCGGCAACTTCTTCACGATCGCATGCCCTTATCTGTATCAGCTCAACACTATCGCATATTTCGCGCTCCTGAGGGACAACCATTCCTTCAAGACCGTTGCCCGTATCCGTGAAACGACCCAGGTCCTCATCGACGTCTATAATGTGGACAGGAACATCTTCGTTCACCCCCTGAAGGTCCGCGGGCGGCATTCACCGACGATGTTCCTGCCCCACCGCAGGAAAGAGGACCGCTTTGCCCCTGTCACAAGCAGCGCGGACACGGGGCGTCTTCTCACCCGGATCTCCGGAAAAGGAATGGAACTCGCAAAAAGGAACCTCGATTACTGGGACAGGCTTTTTATCCGTGTCGAAGAACTCCTCAGCCGTGACGTCGGCCGGGAAGAAAAAGAGACCGTACTCGACCACCTCTGCAAGATCATGATCGGCCGGGAAGAAAGGATGCTGGCCCTTGCGAAGAAACACTTCACCCTCGAAGACCTTATCGCTATCAAGACGCGTCTTATCGGAACGGGCTACATCGGAGGAAAAACCGTGGGCATGCTTCTGGCCCGTAAGATCCTTTCCGGGGATGCGTCCGTTGACTGGCAAAGTTACCTTGAGCCCCACGATTCGTTCTTCATCGGTTCCGATGTCTTTTACACCTATCTCGTGGAGAACGGGTGGTGGAAGATGCGCATGGAACAAAAGACCAGGGAAGGGTACTTCGAGGTGGCCCGGACGTTGCGCGGGGCCATGCTGGAGGGGTCCTTTCCCGACGAGATCGAAGAACAGTTCTGGCGCCTCATTGAATATTTCGGGCAATCACCCATTATACTAAGATCGAGCAGTCTCCTGGAAGACGCCTTCGGTAACGCCTTCGCGGGCAAATACGAAAGCATCTTCTGCGTCAACCAGGGCACCCCGGAGCAGCGTTATAAACAATTCAGTGAATACGTCCGCCACGTCTTTGCCAGCACCATGAACGAGGACGCCCTGACATATCGCCTCCAGAGGGGCCTCGACGGGCAGGACGAACAGATGGCCCTTCTGGTGCAGAGGGTGTCGGGATCCTACCACAACAGGTTTTTTTACCCCGATCTCGCCGGTGTGGGGATCTCCCACAACACCTTTGTCTGGAGGCGCGACATGGACCCCAGGGCAGGGATGCTCCGGCTTGTAGCCGGCCTTGGTACTCGTGCGGTCAACCGTGTCGAACATGATTATCCGCGTATCGTTGCCCTCGATGCCCCGCTCCTGCGGCCCCATTCCGGGTCAAGCGACACCAAGAAATATTCCCAGCACAATGCCGATGTCCTCAACATCGAAAATAATATTCTCGAAACGGTTCCCGTCAGCGATATCATCACGGACGATATGAAGGTCGACCGGGAACTCATGGGCGCACAGGATCATGAGGCAAGGCAATTCATACAGGAGCGGGGGCTTGAGGCAAAAGAAACGTGGATACTGACCTTCGACAAGCTCATGTCCGACACACCCCTTCCCGGGATCATGAACAAGATGCTCAAGACCCTCGAATCCCATTATAATTATCCCGTCGATATCGAATTCACGATCAATTTCACGGGCAAGGACACCTTCCAGATCAACCTTGTGCAGTGCAGGCCTCTCCAGACGAAAGGCAAGGAGAAACGGGTCAGGATACCCCGGAACATACCCGGGAAGAAGGTCCTCTTTCAGTCGTCAGGCAATTTCATGGGCAGCAACATCACGGAGCAGATCAAGCGGATCATATTCGTTGACCCCGATGGTTACAGTGCGCTGACATTATCCGAAAAATATGATATTGCCCGCCTCATCGGCAGGATCAACAGGCAGATACCGGGCCAGGAGAGGCTTCCGACAATCCTTATCGGACCAGGGAGATGGGGGACCACCACCCCGTCCCTTGGCGTTCCCGTCAGTTTTTCGGAGATAAATAACGTTGCGGTCCTGGTAGAATTGGCCCACAACATAGGCAGCCTGATGCCTGAACTCTCCTTCGGTACCCACTTTTTTCAGGATCTTATCGAAACAGGTATCTTCTACGTGGCCATCTTCCCTGACAAGAACGGTTCCTGCTTTAATCGGGCGATCCTCGAAAGAAAGTACAACCTGTTATCCATCCTTGTCCCCGAAAGCGCCCGATATGAAGGGATCGTAACGGTCGTAGACACGGAAAACGATGATATAAGATTGTTCGCGGATATCGTTACTCAGAAGGTCGTCTGTTTCAGCGCCCTCAGAACGGACCAGTAACCATCATCACTGTCTTCCCGTGTTCTCGCAAAATATTTCATGATGAAAAGCGGGGTTGACGTCTTCTCCGGAAGATAGGCCTTCTCCAATGATTCTATGGAGCTCAGCATTGGATACTCGCAGAGCGTTGCCATGGCCTGGCCGCCGCCGCTGACACCGGCCTCTTCCAGAGTGGCGTTCACGTTGAGCCCACCCAGCACAACAAGACCGACCTTGCCGTCCGTCGCCTGTATGCCGAGAAAGGACTCGCCGGGCCGGCCGAAGAGCACAATGCCCCCAAAACCGTGGCGGGTCATTCGGGCGAGAACATCTTTCGCGTCTGTTACGCTATTCTCGGGTATCTCGCGGTAGCTGCCGAGAATGAGCCCCGATCCGCTCTTCAGGGCCCCCAGAACATCAGTCATCCCGCTTTTGATGAAGATCTCGAGAGGAGGGACAGAGGAACCCTCATAGCTGATCACCGAGGTGAACCGAACCGGTTTGCCATCTATCACCTCAACGAGGCCCCCCAGCTTTGTCAATATGGGGATACCGCATTTGAGGAACATGCCATTCAGGGTGATACTGCACATCGTTCCGATGGCGACCATGCCCTCGGGCACATGAATGCTTCCCAACCGCTGGCCAACTCTCGCAACTATCACGCGGTCACCCATGGAATAGGGTGACCTGAGCACCACGCCGAGGATCTCTATGGCCTGTTGCAACTTTTCTTCAGGAACGAACGTAACGTTAAGGATCACCTTTCCCCTAACGTTGTCAGGACCAAAATCGGAGAGAAAGGAGAGGTTATTTATCTTATTAATAATAAAACCCACCCTTTCCGAAACATACCCGTGTTTTAGCTCCTCGCGACCCTGGGCGGTGATCTTTCTGCCTTTTTTACCATCTATGACGGTAAACCCTTTATCGTCGAGTCGTTTCAAATAATACCTGATGGTCCTCTCGGCCAGATCGATCCCCTGCTGACCGAGATGCAGGGCGATGTCGCAGGAACCAAGGGAAATACCGGCTTTGTTAAGAATGGAGAGAATGGCGAACATGATCTTATTCATAGCCCGTCCCCTTCGTCAAAAAACAACATATAGTAAAAAATATTCCCTTTATCATCGTGCCCTTTAAGGTTTTAAAGAACACCGTAGGCCATCATTGCGTTGGCGACCTTCATAAAACCGGCGATATTGGCGCCAAGAACGTAGTCGCCTTTTTTGCCGTATGTTTCGCTTGCCTCAATACAGGCCTTGTGGATGTTCTTCATGATCACGAGCAGCCTGCTGTCCACCTCTTCCCGCGACCACGAAAGTCTCATGCTGTTCTGGGACATCTCGAGACCGGACGTTGCAACGCCGCCGGCATTCGCGGCCTTTCCGGGACCATAGAGAACATTGTTCTCCTGGAACACACGGACGGCTTCCGGTGTAGAAGGCATGTTCGCGCCTTCGGCGACGCATATGCAGCCATTCTTCACCAGGGCTTCGGCATGGTTTCCGTCAAGCTCGTTCTGTGTAGCGCAAGGCAGGGCTATGTCCACTTTCAGTCCCTGGCTCTTGATGACATCCCAGACGCTCTCGCCGATATAACAAACGGCGCCGTTGAAGCGGTCGGCGTACTCGCTTATCCTTCCGCGCTGAACGTTCTTGAGGTCCATGACGTAATCGCATTTATCATCGGATATGCCTTGCTCGTCGATAATAGTTGAGCTGGAGTCACACAGCGTGACGACCTTCCCGCCAAGCTGGTTCACTTTTTCAATGGCAAACTGTGCCACGTTGCCGGAGCCGCTTATGGCAACGGTCTTTCCCTTGAAATCGAGTCCGCGCGTTGCGAGCATCTCTGCCGCGAAATATACACAACCGTAACCCGTCGCTTCGGGTCTTACGAGGCTGCCGCCATAGGAGAGGCCTTTGCCGGTCAGGACACCGGTATGATCGTTCATGATCTTCTTGTAGTACCCGTACATATACCCGATCTCACGGCCGCCGACTCCGATGTCGCCTGCCGGCACATCCCTGTCGGGCCCTATGTGCCTGAACAGTTCCCGCATAAAGGCATAGCAAAAACGCATGACCTCATTGTCCGACTTTCCCTTTGGGTCGAAATCGCTGCCGCCCTTTGCCCCTCCCATGGGAAGCGTTGTCAGGGAGTTCTTTAAGATCTGCTCGAACCCGAGGAACTTGAGGATGCTTAAGTTCACTGACGGGTGGAACCGCAGACCGCCCTTATATGGGCCGATGGCGTTATTGAACTGTATACGGAAACCCTTGTTGACATTAACTTCGCCCTTGTCATCAACCCAGGGCACACGGAACATGATGACCCTGTCGGGCTCAACAATGCGTTCATAGATCTTTGCTTTTACGAATTCGGGGTGTTTCTTCGTCGTAGGCTCAAGACTTTCCAGCACCTCTTCTGCGGCCTGGTGAAACTCGAACTCATAGGGATCCTGTTTTTTGATCTTTTCTATTACATCGCTGATCACTGACATATAAACATCCTCCGCCTGTAGTGTATTTTATGTAAAATCTTTCAAAACCTTTTTAATAAATTCCCTCATAAAGCCGCCCGCTTTCGCTTAAACACCGGCCTATCTTTCCCTATCTTCGATGCCTGTCAGGGTACAACAGGGTGGTTTTAGGTCACCGGAGCAACCTGGATCGCAACGGTTACGATCAGCAATAGACCGTAAGCGGCGTTGAGTGCTGCTCGTAGACGTTGATATCGCTGCCCGTGATGAGCAGTCCGTCAACATTTTCGAGGCTCTTTGGCAATGGTTCTCCGTCGGAAAGCACGATAGTCTCAAGGCTCCAGCCGAAATTCCTGAGGGCTTCCTGGAGCGGCCCCGTATCGTCTGCTTTTCCGCGTTGAATGAAAACAAGCTTTTTTTCCATATCCTTCTCTTTTCTCCTTTTTTATTATGAGAAAAAGCTTTTATATAAAACCCGATAAAAACAAATTTTACAATCAGGGTAGGGATGTTTTTGTTATCAGGTGATTCCCTATATAGTCCCTAGTGTTTTCCCTGATAGTGGTTTTTCTCCTTAGTGGGAGCGCAACTGCAATGTGCGGTTGTTCTTGCGGGGGGCATAAATAATCCTAAAAAGCTCTTACGATATACAAGGTGGGACGTACAACCCCGGGGATAGTACTATCGTGCGCAGCCTACGGACTGGCCTGGACCCACTGAATGGCATACTTTAAAAGGTCCGTACCGTCAGTAAGCTTCAGTTTGTCCTTGATATGGGCGCGGTATGATTCAACGGTCTTCATGCTGAGGTGAAGTTTTTCCGCGATCTGACGGGTCTTGTGACCCTGACCGATGAGCCTGAGAACCGTAAGCTCGCGGTTGCTCAAGAGATCTATGGGGGAGGCGGCTTCCCTGATACCCTCTGTTGAGACAAACTTCTCGAGCATCCTGGTCGTGACGCGTTCACTCACAAAGATCTCACCGTCGAGGACCTTCCTGATAGCCACCAGCACCTTCTCCAGGGCCTCCTGTTTCATGATATAACCACGCGCACCGGCACGGAGCGAGCGCTCGGCATAAAGGGCCTCGTCATGCATGGAAACGATGAGGACCGGCAGGTTTTTATTACGAAGCCTGAACATCTTGATGAGCTCGATGCCGTCTATACCCGGGAGCGAGATATCGACTATGGCCATATCGGGCATCACATCGTCGATGATCTCAAGCGCCATCTGGGCATGTTCCGCTTCTGCACAGACGATAAGGTCCGGCTCCTGGTTGATAAGGAGCGCCAATCCCTTGCGGAGTATCGGGTGGTCGTCAACGATCAACACTTTTCTTTTGGACAAGGGCATCCTCCGTTCTATTAATAAAACGATCTTCCCATTGTGCTACCCATTCAGGGCATGGCCCTGTTGGCAAAGGTGCAGGTTATGACGGTACCGCCGCTCTCACGGTTCTTTATGTCCAGCAGGGCCCCGATCATGGAGGCCCGGTACTGCATGATATTGAGCCCCATGCCTTTCCCGTGATTCAATGCATTGCCTATCCCGAGCCCGTCATCTTCAACTGTCAATACGCAAGTTTCGCCTTCCTGTTTCATGGCGATGGTCACTTTATCTGCCTTACCATGTTTTATGGCATTATTCAAGGCCTCCTGCGCTATCCTGTACAGGTGGGTCGCTATCGCGTTATCGCCGATGAGGACCGGGCTTTCATATTCAAGGCAGCATGTGATCCCGAAGAGCTTTTCCACGTTCGAGGCCAGTTCTGTGAGGGCCATCATGAGTCCGTCCGCTTCGAGCCTTACGGGATTGAGACCTCGCGCGAAGCCCCTCGTGAGCGTGATCGCCTGATCGATGAGTTCCACGATCTCAATGACATCGTCAGATTTGACCGGCTGGCTGGTGGTCACCTTTCTCTCCAGTACCTTTCCCATGAATCCGATACCGGCAAGATGCTGGCAAAGACTGTCGTGGAGGTCCTGGCCGATCCTGCGTTGTTCCCTGCCGCTTATTTCGAGGATCTCCCTTTCAAGCCGTTTCCGTCTGGTAATATCACGCACGATCCCCAGTACCTTGCATCCCCCGGACGAGACCATGCGGATCTCAAAGGCCCGCGTTTCACCGCCCAAAGACATGTGACGTTCGAATATCTGGGGTTTTCCGGTGGCGACCGATTGCCTGGCACAGGTCATCACCTGATCAAGGATCCTCTTCGGCAGAAACCTCTTTTCATCAGATAAGACGTAAATGCTTTTTCCCACAAGCTCTTCAGTCACATTCTTAAGCGGTGTAAAGCTGCCGGTGTGCAGACCGAGCAAGCAACCGGTATCATCGATCTGGAACATTAGGTCCGGAATGGCCTCTAAAAGCGCCCGGTTCTTAGATTCGCTCTCGTGAAGGGCCTCTTCGCCAAATTTCCGCTCCACGATCTCGCCTATACGTTCGGCGATGACGTTGATGAGACTCCTCTCTTCCTTTAGAAAAGGCCCTTCATCGGAGCTGGGTTTTTTTTCGGCATAAAAGACCTCCAGCCGCCCTGCGTCCTTGCCATGAACAACGATCTGCCGCGATTGTTTCCAGCGTGTTTCGGTGAAGCCCTTGCTCGCAAAGGTGCGGTCCCCGAGAACGATACGACTCATCGTTATGGCCGGATACTGCCACGCGTCCGGGATGATATCGACGGTCCCCTGCAATATCTCTTCAAGGGTGGCCCCTTCTTTTTCGACAATGCTTGATATGGTATAGAGGCAGTTGAGCTCCTTGACGCGTTCATTGAGTTCGTATGTCCTTTTTTCGAGCTCTTTCTGGGACAAATTATGTTGCTTGTCCGAGTCGGCGAGTCGCAGCATCTTTTTTTCTGCGCGTCTTAGGGCGTTCAAGAACGTCCTTTCCGCTTTTTTATGCCCCGTTGCAGGCCGTCTCATTCTTTTTTCTGTTTTAATATGCATGTTCACTTATGTTCGGCTGTCATTATATCATAATTTTTCCGTAATGCCATGTCCCGCTACAAGGCATGTCTTAACCCCGGGGTCACACCTTATTTCCGGCATTTAAAGTCATATTATAAAGCAACGCCTCGTTTTCGTCCCCATGCTTTTGATTCCCTTTTTACAGATACATCGACAATAAATCACGAATGTTTTGTAATCAGTGAGATTTAATGGTATACTAAACAAGTCGTGTTTTCATTTTATTCATATCTTTTTTTTAAAAAAACCCTGTGCAAATTGATTCACGGCATAATGGACCGATATTGATACTTCCTTCACTGAACATAAAAGGAAAAACGATTAGATTGCCCATCATCCAGGGTGGTATGGGCATAGGCGTCTCCCTTTCCCCGCTTGCGAGTACTGTTGCCTCGGAAGGAGGCGTCGGCATAGTTTCAAGCGCTTGTCTTGACAGGCTCCTCGCTAAACGCAACGGTAAACCTTACAATACCTATGATGCCGTTTACGAAGAGGTGTCCCTCGCGAAAGAACGAGGCGGTTTCTCAGGGATCAATATTATGGTCGCCATTGCAAGGGATTATGACGTAACCGTCAAGGCAGCCATTGACGCGAAAGCGGACGTGATCATCTCTGGCGGCGGATTGCCGCTTGGACTCCCCGGGATCGCAAAACCAAACGATACTGCCCTCGTCCCCATAGTATCATCAATGCGTGCCCTTGAGGTCATTTACAAAAAGTGGGAACGCCTGGGTTACCGGCCTGATGGGATCGTCCTGGAAGGCCCGCTGGCGGGCGGTCATCTCGGCTTTAAGATCGAAGAGCTGGACCTCGAATCGAACAAACTTGAGAACCTTTTCCCTCCTATCAAGGATTTTGTATCAAAACACGGCGATGTCCCGGTCATCGTCGCCGGAGGGATCTACAACCACGAAGATATCGAACGTTTCCTGCGTATGGGTGCCGATGGTGTCCAGATGGGAACACGCTTTCTCGCGACAGTCGAGTGCAGTGCCACCGATGCATACAAACAGGCCGTCATTGATGCGGGAAAGGATGACATCCTTGTTGCTTCGGCACCAGGGTCCCCCTGCGGGCTGCCTTTTATGGTGATCAAAAATTCGCCGATGTTTGTTTCCGCGCTTGCGAACAAGAGAAGTCCCCGTTGCGATAAAGGTTATATAATGACAAAAGACAGGGAAGGTCTTTACAGTCGTTGTGCGGCGCATCAGGGCGACGGGAACTACTTCTGCATCTGCAACGGCCTTCTCAGTTCCGGCGGTTACAATACGGATGTCGAGGAGCCCCTCTACACGGTAGGCGTCAACGGCTACCGTATCGACCGGCTCACGACCGTAAGGGAACTTATGCTGGAGCTTACAAATACCTTACCCGCCGCACGGTCCTTCTCAACCGAAGCTGCATGTGCATGACCAGCATTCAATAGCCGTTAAAATCATTTAAAAAATATTGAAATACGTTTCCCGGTCTGTTAGCGTGTAGCAAAAGACTTGCAGAGGATCAACCTCATGGACAAGCTGCTTAGCATCAGGCGGTTCCTTTGTTTTTCCAGCACCGCCTTCTTTCTGGCAATTCTCTTCGCCTGGCCCGCCGTCGGGGGAGAAACCGGGCACCGTGGTTTCGTCGACGTGCACGAGCATATACCCTCCATTATAATGGACATAAGGTATTGCGGCCCCCACAATTTCGTCGGGCAGCGCATCGACGGCTACAACGCGCCGAAATGCCTCCTTACCATAAAGGCTGCGATGGCCCTCGCGAAGGTTCAGGCGGACCTTGAGAAATTGTCATTCTCCCTGAAGATCTACGACTGTTACAGGCCGCAGCGGGCAGTGAACCACTTCGTCCGATGGGCTAAGAACATCGGTGACACCAGGACAAAAAAGGAATTTTATCCCACTGTTGATAAAAAGAACCTTTTCAAAGACGGTTACATTGCCGCAAGATCAGGCCATTCCCGCGGCAGCACGGTGGACCTCACCATCGTCCCCGTACCGGTGCCTGAACAGGAAGTATATCAACCCGGCCAGGAGCTTTTCGCCTGTTTTCTACCCGAGGGCAAACGGTTCCGTGACAATTCCATTGATATGGGAACGGGGTTTGACTGCTTCCACACACTCTCACACACGGCAAACCGTGACATAGGCGCCAGGCAGCGAGCGAACAGGCTTTTATTGAAAACACTCATGGAAAAACACGGTTTTAACAACTATGAAATGGAGTGGTGGCATTTCACCCTGAAGGACGAACCTTACCCCGATACCTATTTCGATCTTGTCATTGAATAACATTAGGTTACCTGCCCGGGCCACAGAAGCGGTCCGGGCAGGCCAAAGCGCTCTCTTCATCCGGTCATGCAATACAACACCGGATCAAGAGATATGTGGAAAGCATGGCGTATCTTGTGTGACTGGCTTGCTAAAAGCTTTCTAGGGGTATGTTGGGGGGTTATTATGGGGGCCAGTAACAATACGCCATGCTGGTGGGGGTCATTATGTGCCGTTTTGCAGGTCATCACGCTCTCCCGGGGCATTCAAGCAGGTCCGATAAGACGGGCACAAGCTCTTCGTAAAGGTTCCTTTTGGTAACATAAGCGTTCGCGCCCGCCTTCATCGCGGCCTCCCTGTATGCACCATTCTCGTGAATGGTGAGGATCACCACTTTCATATCGGGCTGCATGGCCTTCAACTGGACCGTCGCGTCAATGCCATTCATCCCCGGCATGTTGATGTCCATTATGACCGCTCCGGGCTGTCCTTGTCTGCAATAGTCAATGGCCTCGCTTGCCGTCGTCATTTCCACAAAGGAACATTGGGGAAAGGCATCCATTAGCCACTCGTGAAGGAGTTTTCGCATATTGACATGGTCATCTACGATCATGATCATCATCTCTTTCCCCCGTTCGATATTAAGATCATACCTGTTCGCAGCTGCCCTTGTATGTCAGGAGAGTTTGATGCTTTGCCGGGGAAAGTATGATAAAAAGAAGGGATTAGCAAAAACATGGCGGCGGGTGCCACAGAAGTCATCTGTAAATTCGCATATTTAATTTTTTGTTTCTTCTCTCTATTCCCTGATCCCTAATCCCTAATCCCTGTTTTGATCACTCCAACGTCGTCAGTCCGTGCCTGATGGCGAATTTAACCAGTCCTGGTATATCGGTCACGTTAAGTTTCTGCATGAGCCGGCTTCGGTATGTCTCGACGGTCTTCGGGGAGAGGAAGATGATACCGGCAATATCAGCGCTCGACTTACCTTCCGCAACCAGCTGGAGTATCTCAAGTTCCCGTGGCGAAAGGCGTTCAAGGGGATCTTCGGTCTCTTTCGCATCGTGCCTGTCCAGATAACCCTCGATGACCCTGTCGGAGATCTTTTGGCTAAGGTAACGGCCGCCGTTGTAAACGGCATTGACCGCGTTTACGACCTCGACGCCAGCCGACTCTTTCAGGAGATAACCGCGGGCGCCCGCTTTCAATGAACGATAGATATGCTCCGTCGAAGAATGCATGGAAAGGATTATGACCTTCGATGACGGGCAATTTTCCCGTATCTGGCTGGCGGCCTCAATGCCGTTCAGCTCCGGCATGGCGATGTCCATAATGACGATATCCGGGCGCAACCTGGCGGCCTGCTTCACCGCGTCCCGTCCGTTCGTAGCCTCCCCTACCACCCTTATCTCGGGCCGGGATTCAAGAAGGAGCTTCAATCCGTCACGAACAATTGCATGGTCGTCCGCAAGTAAAACGCTGATAGTCATGCAAAGACCTCCACAACGATACGGGTCCCGCTTCCCGGAACACTTTCGATCTGACAGCTACCCCCTATCGATATGGCACGCTCCGAGATATTTGTCAATCCCCACTTTCCCGATCTTTGCGACCGGGTTACACTTTCTTTGTCAAAACCGATGCCATTGTCCTCTATGGTAAGCGTTACACCCTTGCCGCTGCGTTTCAGAACGATAGTGACGCTTGTCGCCCCGGAATGCTTTACCACGTTGTTGAGGGCTTCCTGGACGATCCTGAAAAGCGCCGTTTCGGCATGCATGTCGGGACGCGGCGAAAGCTCTCCCCCCACAACATCGATATTTACGCCCGTCCGCTCCCTGAACTGATCCGAGTACCAGTTGACAGCCGCAAAAAGCCCGTAATCATCGAGGACGGGCGGGCGCAGCTGTGCCATTACGTCACGGATGCTTATCGTCGTTTCCTCGACAAGGAACAGGGAATCTCTGATCCGGCCCCGCAGGACTTCTGATTCATTGCTGGAGAGTTTTGCTTTTATGATATTGAGATTAAGTCCCAGCGCCGTCAGGTTCTGGCCTATAAGGTCGTGAAGCTCCCGGGCAATTCGCTGGCGCTCGATATTCTCAGCCTCGGCAAGCTTCTTCGTCACCGCGATTAGCTCACTGTTCGTTCTCTCCAGTTCATTTGTCCGTTTCTGAACAAGCTGTTCAAGCTTCCCCTGGTATCTCTCCAGGGCCTTCTCGTACTCGATCCTGTCCGTTATGTCCTCTCCCGAACTGAGCATACCTGTCGCTCCGGAAGATTCATCCTGGATTAGGGTGTCATGCCATGCGATAATGCGCTCCTTACCGTTAGCGGTAAGGATGGCGCTCTCGCGGTATTCAATGCCGCTGGTCCTTCCCGACATGAAACGCGAAAAAAAAGCGCGTTCTTCTTTTCTTTCAGCAACGGGAACAAAGGTATCGAACCAGTTCTTTCCGGTAATATTTTCGATATCGCAGCCGAGTATCTCGCAGCCTCTTCTGTTGATGAGGACAATTTTTTCGGAGTTGTCCATGATCATGAAAATGACCCCGGCCATCCTCAGATATGTCTCGGCCCGGTTCTTTTCAACAAGCAGCCGTTCCTCGCTTTTCTTCAGGTCCCTGAGGATAATGCTGTATGGTTTTTCAAGACCCGTCTTGATCATCGCGTGATAGATCAGATAATAGGACACAAGTTTAAAATAATGACCGAGCAGATTGGAAAAACCATACACATCGATATAAAAAGTGAGCGTCAGTTCCGAAGCAACAGCGCAAAAGATCGATGCGGCAATAAGCCTCAGCACTTTTTTGTCGAATGCCTCCTGCTGTTTGATGAGGGCAAAGACCGCGGCGATCAATATAGTTATAATGATATATTCACTCATCACCTTGAATATGGTAAGGCCCGTGCCTTCCACAAAAGAAACGGGGAAAACATCATAACCGAAGATCGATACAAAAACACCGGCCGTCACGACGAAGTAAGCGATAAAAACCACTACAGGGTTGACCTTTTTTCGGATGAATATGGGAGCGAGAAGTAATGAAATGCCTTCCATGTACCTTCCGGCTATCCAGAGCTGCGTCGCAAGGTTTGAGCCCGGTACCGCGAAGATATTCATACCTTTGTACGCAAGGGTATGAACACAATCTATGGAGCCAACGAAAAAATAAGCAATACCTATGAACAACAGGTAGTTGTTCCCGATAAAGTTCCGGGAATGCCAGGCAACCATAAAGATACCGAAGGCGATAACTACGGAAAAAAGCTCAACGAGGCTGTGAAAAAGCAGGAAGCTATAAAGACCGGCAAGATAAAGCCCTGCCAAAATGGCCAGTGCCAGCAATACCGCGGCGAGTCTCTTCACTCACACCCCCTTCCCCACTGTGTTAAAAAGTGACCGGCAACGGACAATATTCTTTTACTTTACTGGTGACAATAAAATCATAATATGCTTTTAAAAAATGTGCAAGAGGGTAAAAAAACGGGGAGCAGGGATGGACCGTAAAGCGTGAAGCGTGTTAAATACCGTGAATCGTAAGGTCTATGCATAAGGCGTGGAGCGTATTATCGGCCTCTCTGTGTCATCCCGGACCTGATCCTGGATCCAGGGAGTTTTTCTGTCCCCACGTTCTTCCTGGATACCGGCATATACTCGTATGACAAACTACACAGCCTGGAACGCAGAACCTCTTTACGCCTGACGCCTTACGCCTTACGCATCGTTTCCTTCAGCCTCTGCGCGAGCCGGGTGTAGCGTTTTCGAGGTTTGTTGTTGCGGATGGCGATGGAGAGGGCCTTTTTTGTCCCGACGAGGTAGACAAGCTTTTTTCCCCTGGTGATCGCCGTATAGATCAGGTTTCTCTGCAGAAGGAGGAAATGCTGGGTCAGAACGGGCACCACGACGGCCGGGTACTCGCTCCCCTGGGATTTATGGACCGATATGGCATAGGCAAGTATGATCTCGTCGAGTTCTCCGAACTCGTATGATACGGCCTTCCCGTCGAAATCGACGCGGATCCTCCTGATCCTCTCTGTCGATCCCGGCGATCCTTCCGATGTCCCCATTGTAAACATCCTTATCGTAATTATTCCTTGTCTGGAGCACCTTGTCCCCGACCTTAAAGGTCCGGCCGCTCCTGGAGATCTCATCGGTGGAGCCGTTCAGGGCCTTCTGGAGCTGCTCGTTGAGATTGGTCACGCCTGCCGCGCCGCGGTGCATGGGGGCCAGGACCTGGATATCTCTTAAGGGGTGGAAACCGAACCTGGAAGGGATGATCTCCCTGCAGAGGTCAACAATATGTTGAAGGACTTCCGGGGGCTCTTCAATATTGACGAAGAAAAAATCCTTCGGGGCTTCGCCCGGCCTCTCGAAAAGAGGCATTTCGCCGCTGTTGATCCGATGGGCATTGACGATGATCATGCTCCTTTCCGATTGCCGGAATATCTCGTCGAGCTGCACTACCCCGATACATCCCGATGCGATGATGTCCCTCAGGACGCTTCCAGGGCCAACGGACGGGAGCTGATCGACATCGCCTACGAGAACAAGGGTGGCCCGCTCCGGTATGGCCTTGAGAAGATGGTACATAAGGGGTACATCGACCATGGAAACCTCATCGATGATGATAAGATCGGCATCGAGAGGGTTCAATTCATTGCGCTTGAACCCGGCCTCGGACGGCCCCTGGCGGGGGGCATATTCGAGAAGGCGATGTATCGTCCTTGCCTCTGCGCCGGTGGCCTCCGTCATCCTTTTCGCCGCCCTGCCGGTGGGGGCCGCAAGGAACGCCTTCTGCCCCATCTTGCCGGCGATCTTTATTATCCCGTTTATGATCGTTGTCTTGCCCGTTCCCGGGCCGCCGGTGATGACAAGTATTTTCTCCTCGATCGATGAGCGCACCGCATCGCGCTGCCTTGGCGAAAAAACGATACCGAGGTTTCCCTGGACCCATTGCAGGGCCTCATCGATATTGAGAAGGCACAACTGCTTCGGAAAGGCCGCGAGCTTTTTGACCATATCGGAGATCCCCGTTTCCGAAACATAAAGGGATGCAAGATAGACCATCCTGTCGTCATGTCTGTCCGCAATACCGGGAAGTGCCGCGGGACTATCGAAGACTATCTTTTTTTGCCCGACGAGGCTCTCGAGCGCATCGGGTATCATTTCCTTCGGCACCTCGAGGATCTCACTGCACTTATCGACGAGGAGGTTGAAAGGAAAAAAAAGGTGCCCCTCGTCAGAGAGCTGCCCAAGCACGTAGAGGATGCCCGTTTCGATCCGAAGCGGCGCCTCCTTCCCGATGCCGAGCTTTTCGGCTATCCTGTCGGCGGTGAGGAACCCTACACCGAATATATCAACAGCGAGGCGGTAAGGGTTCTCGCTTACCACACGGACGGCATCGCTCCCGTAAAACCGGTATATCTTCGCGGCATAGGCGGGGCTAACACCGTTGCCCTGAAGAAACACCATGACATTGCGGACCTCTTTTTGCTCATCCCATGCCGCCTTTATCATCTCCACGCGTTTCCCGCCGATGCCCTCAACCTCGCGAAGCCTTTCCATATCGGCATCAATAACGTCGAGGGTCTTATCGCCGAACTTCGACACAAGCCTTTTGGCCATCACGGGACCGATCCCTTTTATCATGCCTGAGCCAAGATAGCGCTCTATGCCTTTCACTGTGGCGGGCAGAAGCGTTTCGTAGGAGACCACCTTGAACTGCTGCCCGTAACGGGGGTGCTCTCCCCAGCTGCCTTTCAATTTCAGGACCTCTCCGGGAGTGACGGCGTAGAGCGTGCCGACGATCGTAACAAGGGAGCCCCTTCCTTCCACTTTGACCTTCGCTATGATATACTGGTTCTCTTGGTTGTAGAAGGTCACACGTTCTACCTGGGCCTTGATCTCCTGTTGCGGCGCGTCGTCGGGCATGTTTAATACTATCGGAATTCAGCCGATAATAAAAGCAAAACATGGCCCACGGCTCCATCACGACCCTGTTGATACGGCGCAGGCATTGACCTTTGAAGAGACGGCACAAGGCATTTAAACGATAGGGAGTTATTCTTATGTATGCGTTCCCTGTTCCATGTGATAAAATCTGAATTCACCAAAATGATCGCAAAGAACAAAGCGCTGCTTCTCGACGAGGCCGGGAAGATCAACGGTTTTATGGGATTGCTCATGAAGCCGAGAAACACTCATAAAGCGTGGACGAAAGAAGAAAGGCGACTGTTGAGGGCACACCTCATACATTTGTCATATTACGTTCCGGTACTCTTCATATTCGTCCTGCCTTTCGGTTCCCTCCTGATACCCGTGCTCGCCGAGATCCTCGACAGAAGAAGGTCCCGCAGGGGCGTGGAGGGAAACAAAGGCTGTTCCACGACAGTCAGCAGCAGCCATCATGCCCTTTGACCCTTGAAGGGCATCACCTCTCCCATTCACGCAGCTCTTTACCGGTTGTCATTTTACGTCGCTTGGGGTATTATAAAATACCATGCTATCAGCCGCACCACACGTTGATGATGAAGAGAACGTGCGAAACCCTCTCTCCGGACTTCACGGCAGGCGCTTAAGCCCCGTCGTATGTCCCGCCTGGAAAAAAGATGATACGCTTTAACGACATTGTTGACGAGGTCTTGAAATACAATGCCGAAGCCGACGTGGAGCTGCTCCAGAGGGCGTATATCTTTTCTGCCAAGGCTCACAAAGGCCAGACACGACTTTCAGGGGAACCATATCTCATACACCCCCTCGAGGTGGCTTATACCCTCACCAAGATGAACCTCGATATCCCGAGTATCGTTTCGGGCCTTCTCCACGACACCATAGAGGATTCTTACGTGGATGTGAACGAGATCGAGGAATATTTCGGCAAGGAGATAGCCGAGCTTGTCGACGGCGTCACCAAGATCAGCAAGATCCCCCTGAAGACATCGGAAGAATCACGCGTCGAGAACTTTCGCAAGATGATCCTCGCCATGAGCAAGGACATCAGGGTCATTCTAGTCAAGCTTGCCGACCGCTATCACAATATGCAGACGCTGAACTTTCTCTCTCCCGAAAAACAGATCGAGATCGCGAAGGAAACTTTCGAAATATACGCCCCCCTGGCACACCGCCTTGGCATAGAATGGCTCCGTGCAGAACTGGAAGACGCGGCCTTCAAGTACCTCAAGCCCGCCGAATACAAGGTGATCGCCGATAACATCGCTCAGAAGAAAAAGGAACGCGAAACCTATATTGGCGAGGTCATCGGGCTCCTGAGGCAAAGGCTTGACCAGTTTCACCTCAACGCGGATATATTCGGAAGGGCGAAACATCTCTATAGTATCTACCGCAAGATGACCCTGGAAGGGCTCAACATTGACGACATTTTCGATATCATCGCCTTCAGGGTCGTCGTGGAAACGATCAAGGAATGTTACGAGGCGCTTGGTATCATCCACGCCTTTTACAAACCCATACCGGGTAAATTCAACGATTACATCGCCCTGCCGAAAGCGAACATGTACCAGTCCCTCCATACAAAGATCATCGGGCCCCACGGCGAAAAGATTGAGGTCCAGATCAGGACAAGGGAGATGCACCGACTCGCCGAAGAAGGTATCGCGGCCCACTGGAAATATAAAGAAGGTAACGTCTTCAACCCGAAAGAGGACAGGATATTCGCCTGGCTCAGAAGGATCATCGAATGGCAGCAAGAACTCAAAGACAGCAAGGAGTTCATGGAGATCTTCAAGATCGACCTTTTCCCCGACGAGGTTTATGTCTTCACTCCCAGGGGCGATGTGAGGGAACTCCCCAAAGGGGCCACGTCGATAGATTTTGCCTATGCCATCCATTCCGAACTGGGCCACCGCTGCGTGGGCTCGAAGGTGAACGGCAG
This sequence comes from uncultured delta proteobacterium, assembly GCA_963816115.1. GTDB lineage: Bacteria > Desulfobacterota > Syntrophorhabdia > Syntrophorhabdales > Syntrophorhabdaceae > Delta-02. The sequence continues at coordinate 214,073 of CAWFIZ010000006.1, forward strand.
GCTCGTTCCGCTGCGTTACGTGTTAAAGAGCGGCGACACGGTCGAGATCATGACGAGCCCCACCCACAAACCAAGCAAGGACTGGCTTGGATTCGTAGCCACATCAAAGGCAAAGACAAAGATCAGGCAATGGATCAAGACGGAGCAGCGCGAAAAGAGCATCGAACTCGGCAAGAACCTCCTTGAAAAGGAGCTCTCCAAGCATGACATGAGTTTCAACAAATTTCTCAAGGGTGGGAGCTTTCTGCCGATCGCGAAAGACCTGAGCTTCGAAGCGGTCGACGATCTTTTCGCAAGCGTCGGGTACGGGCTCTACACCCCCCTGCAGGTCCTGAACAAGATAATCCCCGAGAGTGCGAAACCGGCGGGAAAGATCAAGACCATCATCAGGACATTCAAGAAAGGACGCGACAACGCCATAAAGATCAAGGGGATCGACGGCCTTGTCATACGCTACGCTAAATGCTGCAACCCCATCCCGGGAGACGGCATTATCGGTTTTATCACGCGCGGACGAGGACTCACCATTCATGTCGAAGACTGCCCCAATGTCCACACTTACGATGAACAACGCAAGGTGGAGGTATCGTGGCAGCTCAGCAAGGATTACACGTTCCCGGTCAGGCTCAAGATCACCGGGAGCGACCGCAAGGGCCTGCTTTCCGATATCAGCAGCGTTATAGCCTCGAACAAGGTAAATATCCTCAGCGCCCAGGCAATGACATATCCCGATAAGTCAGCGGCCGGTATGTATGAGGTTGAGATCGAGCACATGTCCCAGCTGCAGAAAGTAATGAAATCGATCCAGAAGATCAAGGGCGTGCGTTCCGTAGAGCGCGTGAGAAGCATCGCATGAAAACAGGTGATGGGTGATAGGTGATGAAAAAACAGGTTATGGGTTATAGGTAAAGGAAAAAAGGTTTTCCCATAACCTATTACCCATAACCCATAACCTGTTTTTTTTCTTTAATTGTTCAGACTGTTTTCTGAAAGTTTCCTTTTTTGATGCACTTCGTGCAGAGTCTCGCCTTACGGCTCTCACCGTTTTTTACGATACGAACGGTCTGCAGGTTCGGCAGCCACTCTCTTTTGCTCTTGTTATTGGCGTGACTGACGTTATTACCGATTTGCTTTCCTTTTCCGCACATCTCACAGATCCTTGCCATGGTGACCTCCCGACCTCTATACGGCCCATATATCTGGTTTCTCTTTAAAGACAAAGATTTTAACCGCTTAGCGGCCGTATGTCAATACATTTTGTTCTCCCTTCCTCCAGATCAAAAACAAAAGAAAGGCTCCCTTGTCCGCCGGTAATATAACGACTTAATATCAATGAGATAAAATGTCTGGTCCTGTGGCGCCTGCAAAACCCGGCAAAATAATTGGTGATTTTTTTATCGACAGGTTCATGAACATAAAGCATGGGAGTAGTAATAAATATCTATAGAGGCTAATATCATGGGGTTTTTCGACCTGCACGCTCATAAGGCAGGTGAATAAATACCTATTGGCATCGAGTGCTTAGGAGACCATTTCTACAACTTTTCAACAGGAAATTCACAATTGTTGTGGAAAAACCATGCGGCGAGCCGAGACCTGTCTTCCGTCAAGGCTTGAGAGAGACCTCGCCAAATTGTGCCTTTGACCCCTTTTTAATGGAACATTCCTTCGCCTCCCCCGCGTTCACCTCCAGGATGTACCTGGCCGGGTAACGTGAGTTGATCGTCCTTTCATCATGCGGGCGTGCACCGGAGTGAATATGGACCACCTCGTAGCGGCTGTTTATAAAGACAATATCGAGAGGGATATATGTGTTCTTCATCCAAAAATACTGCATTACATCGCCGTCATCTATAAAGAGCATGCCCGTGCGTTGCCGCATAGAGGTCCTGAACATGAGTCCCCGCTCCCGCTGTCCGGTGGTCAGCGCCAGTCTCCGCCCGGAAACGACAAAGCTCCCGGCCTTTCCCATCGAGAAAGACAACGGGCAGGCTCCGTCCCTCCTGGCCCGCCGCGGAAGATGCACTCAACGCCGCCGCGCAGGCCACCAGGACGCAAAGGAAAAAATGAGGCCATCGTGAACACCGCGTGTCCGCCGCCGAACCCCTTTTCGCTTTCATACCTTATGGTGCGATAGGGGAAACAAAAAGTCAAGTGCCGGAATATGACTTTCCGGGAGAAACCTCTTTTCTTTCGACAGGTTTCTTGTGGTATATATGGTATATATCATCATATCCAATTCGGGGGTGACACTTGGAGATCGAAGGCAAAAATGTCCTTGTGCTCGGGGCATACGGCGAAGTGGGTATCGCGATCTGCAGGCAGATCCTTCGCTACCTGCCCGCGGAGCTTGTCATGACATCGCTCAATGAGCAGGAGGCACAATCGGCGCTGAAGGAGATCTCCGTTGAAGCGCCTTCGTACTGCAAGCTGATGGCGTCCTCGGGCAATATATTTGTCAGGTGGCCCCTGAAAGACATGCGGCTCGCCGATATCGTCGCGTCAGAGGAACATCTCCGCACGCTTGTCGATGACAACCTCAATGAGCTCTCCGAAGAGATACTTGCCGAATCAACCCTATACAGGCTTATCATGCAACACAGGCCGGAGATCATCATTGACTGTATCAACACCGCTACGGCACTGTCATACCAGAACATTTATCATGCCTACCAGACAATGGGCGATGAATGTGAACACGCAGGCGGCCTGGCTATGCTCTATCAACTTCTCTCGACAACGAGCATACCGCCGCTCATCCGGCATGTCCAGATCCTCCATAGATCAATGAAACAGGTTGGGACCCGCCTGTACCTCAAGATCGGGACGACAGGTACCGGCGGCATGGGCCTCAATATCCCTTTCACCCACGGCGAAGAGAACCCGTCGAGGCTTCTCATGGCCAAGGCGGCAACCGCTGGAGCCCACACGATGCTCCTGTACACCTTGAGCAAAACACCGGGCTGGCCCATCATCAAAGAGATAAAGCCCGCAGCCATGATCGGGTGGAAAGACATCGCCAGGGGAACTATCAAGAAGGGGGGCTCGACCTGCCACCTCTACGATTGCCCGATCGAAGACGCCTACAGGCTCACGGAAGGGTCAACCTTCTCATATGACCTCGCGGTGGCGGGTTGCGAATTACCCGAGAGAGAACTGGAGGGGGTTTACATCGACACCGGCGAGAACGGTGTCTTCTCCATCGACGAGTTCAAGATCATTACTTCGTTGGGCCTCATGGAGTTTGTTACCCCTGAAGATATCGCACATCAGACCATCATGAACATCATCGGCATCAGTTCCTCCAAGGACGTCATTGCCGCCATAGACGGCGCGGTCATGGAACCCACCTTTCGCGCGGGCATCCTCCGCCGGGACGCAATCGAAGAGGCGACGCGCCTGGGAAACGACGGTATCACCTACGGTTTTCTGGGGCCCAGGATATCAAAGCTCGTTACGGAGTGCAAGCTCATCAAACAAAGCTACGGCACCATAGAGGACGCGCTTTCCGTTTCACCGCAGCGCCTGGCTTATTCCCTGGAAAAGCTCCTGGAGATCGAGAGCGGTATACGCAACGCCCCTGTATCCATAGGCATCCCCATTCTGCTGCCTGACGGCGAGAGGCTCATCTTTGCGAAACGCGCCAACAAAGACAAGGCCTGGGAAGAAAAACCCTGGACCGTCAACGAGGAGAATATAGATAGATGGGCATCCCGGGAATGGGTAGACCTAAGGCCCTCCAATATGGAAAAGTGGCAGGAGAGGTTTCGCAAGACCAGGGAAGACGCCTGCAAGTACCCACAAGAGCACTGCTCCAGATTCAACCGCGGCATGCTCTTCTGGAAAAAAACGGAGGAAGGCAAGACGATCATCGACGCCGGTGAGATAACCGCCTGGGTCTTCATCAACGAGTTCGGAGGCGGCCGACCCCACGCTTACGCGGAATCCAAGGAGATGGTATATTTTTAAAAGAAAGGTGATGGGTGATGGGTGATGGGTGATGGGTAAAAAAGGAAAAGTATTCCTATTACCTATAACCCATGACCCATGACCTGTTTTTATTCATGGGACCACAGCAGATAACAGACATCATATGGCGTGTTGGCGGGCCTGACATGACGAGCGGGCGCGACAGCGCTGTTTATCTTCTCGATCTCGGCGGGCCGGTGCTCATCGATTGCGGTTCAGGCTATGGTTTTGACCGCATGGTCGACAATATCGAAAAGGCCGGTTTCAACCCTGATGATCTCAAAACCCTCATCATGACCCACTGCCACGCCGACCACATCGGCGCGGCGCCGCTGCTGAGATCACGTTTCGGAACAAAACTCATTATCCATGAAAAAGACGCCGAGATCGTTGAGCGCGGCGATATACGCCTTACCGCCTCATTTTGTTTCGGTGTAGATTTTAAACCCCTGCCCGTTGATAAAAAACTGGAGGGTGGGTCAGGAACGCTTCGTTTCGGCACGTATGACCTCAATTGGGTACACACCCCAGGCCACACACCTGGATCTATCTCCCTCTACCTGGACACGGGCGGGCAACGTATCCTCTTCGCACAGGACATCGGCGCACCGCTTCTCAAGGAATTCGACTGTGATCCCCCTGCCTGGCTGGAGTCGATACAGAAACTCTTCGCCCTCGAGGCAGACATCCTCTGTGACGGCCACAGCGGGGCCTACGGGCCGAAGAACGTCGTCAGGGAATACCTCGAATACTGTCTGTCCTCGCAATACCAGCAGGGCTACATCACTGCGGAATGATCACATCGCAGTTTTCTTAAGAGATAATAATTATTCTCAGACCGTCGGTGGGGTCAGCCTGCCCCTGGGCATGTGCTTCTCAAAGACCTTGCGGAAATGGAACCCGTATATCATATACGTGATGGCAAGGGGCAGGAGGCTTGGCCGCTTGAACAACGACCAGCCGAGGAGCTTCCAGTAATAGAACCTCGCCCTGTCCTTGATACCCAGAACAAAGATGGTTTTGATCGGTGCGCCCAGGTATCGATGATGGAACCATAGATACCGGAAACGCTTGCATCTTTTTCTCTTTTCCAGAGGTTTGTATCCCCGGAGAAATTCCTTAACCCGTTCGTAGTATGATCCCGGAGAGTATATGCCGTTGATGATCTTTCTGTATCCCTCGGCAAGGTTCTCATATCCCATCCTGGGGATTATGTTCGTTGAGAAGTCCGTATTGTCGCCGGAGGCGTCCTTGAGCAGCCTTCCTTCTTTTTGGAGCCGCTCGTAGAGCCTGCTGCCACGGGGGGCATTGAGCATTCCCACCATGGCCGTAACGATCTTGCTTTTCTGAACGAACTCGATCTGCCTTTCGAATATGTCAGGGGTATCATTGTCAAATCCCACAATAAAGCCGCCCCGTACGGACAGACCGAGGCTTTGTATCTTATCCACGCTTGCGCGAAGGTCACGATCCACGTTCTGGAACTTGTTGCACTCCTTCAGTGCCTTATCGTCCGGCGTTTCGATACCGACAAAGACCGATTCGAATCCGGCGCGGATCATCTGCCTGATCATCTCCTCATCGTCGGCGAGGTCTATTGACGCCTCGGTCGCGAAATCGAAGGGGTACTTCCTTCTCTTCGCCCATTCGATCATCGCGGGCAGAACGTCTTCCCTGAGCTTCTTCTTGTTCCCAATGAAATTATCATCGACAAAGAATACGCCGCCCCTCCAGCCGAGAGAATAGAGGCTCTCCAATTCACCCAGTATCTGGCTCACATTCTTTGTCCGCGGCCTGTGGCCGTAAAGGGTCGTAATATCACAGAATTCGCAACTGAACGGGCAACCCCTGGAATATTGTATGTTCATGGAGGCATACTTTTTCATATCGAGCAGTTCCCAAAGCGGTATTGGCGTATTGTCCAGGTTCGGAAACTCCCCTGAGGTATAAATATGTTTGGCCGAACCTCCGGCAAGGTCCTTTAAAAAATTCGGGAGGGTGACCTCGGCCTCATTGATCACCAAATGGTCCACCTCGGGGAAATCATCGGGAGAGGCGGTAAAGAGCGGGCCGCCGGCCACAACCTTTACGCCGCTCTCCGCACACCGCTCGATAACTTCCTTCGCCGATTGTCTCTGGATGGCCATGGCGCCAACGAACACGTAATCAGCCCATTGAATGTCCTTTTCCTGCAAGGTAGTGATATTTATATCGACAAGCCTCTTTTTCCATTCAGTGGGAAGCATGGCGGCCACGGTGAGCAGTCCGAGGGGCGGGTGCAGGGCCTTCTTGGATATGAATTTCATGGCATACTTGAAGCTCCAGAATGTATCGGGATACTTGGGGTAAACGAGAAGGACGTTCATTGTCCTCTCCTTTCGCCTGAAACGGTTTTTTGCCTTCAAGGACCGTTTCAGCGGCAATGGTCTTCAGGTCTGCCTTTTCCTTTTGGAGAATCTTTGGGAGTGCATCCGGACCGGGTCAGAAAAAAACATGATGAACGTCTGCTCCTTCCTTCAAGCCTGCGCAGTATTATCTAAAACCGTACAAGCCTTAACGTAAACTTAGCAGAGTTCCGTCAAAAGTCAAGTAGCCGGGAACAGGGATCAGGGAATAACAACCAATAACCAAATTCCAATTACTAATCTGGAAGAAAACGATCAACTGCACATTTTTTCGCTTTGATCATTGGTTTTTGTCTTCTCATTTGGTTATTGGTTATTCCAAGTGCCCTGTTCCCTATAACCTATCACCTATCACCCATGACCTGTCTTTTTCTCATCAATCCGACTTCCACTGCCCGCCTTCCAGCGCGAAATTGCACCATTCGTTCTTCGAGAAGATCATGACCGCACTCGATGTGCGCACCACCACGCGCTTTATGTTCTTCAAGGATCCCTCGTCTTCTTTGGCGGCCTCCTGCGCGAACATCTTCGCCTGATCTGCCCCCATCCGCGAAAGGAGAAGGTCGGTCCTGCGGTTCGCCCGCTCGGTAGACAGACGCTTCACCGCATCGAAATCACCTTTTTTCAGGGCCTTTATCTTTTCGCGCAGCACCTTTGCCTGGGGGCTGTCCTGCGCCGCCTTGCCCTTGAGATCGGCCGTGACCGGCAGTTCATTGAAGAGGGGCGCGCTGAATTTCACCGTATAGGAAATGCCCGGTATGTCATTGCTGCCCGGGGAGCCCTTCTCCGCGTATTCAGTTTCCCCGTCGATGCGTGTCTTTGAGACAATGAGCTTTTTGAAGAGCTTCTGCCCCGTATCAACACGAGAGATCGTCATCAGAGATGCGCCCTGCCGCGAAGGCGTGCGAAGGACGGTGACGACCATTTTACTCTGGTCGCCCGGGTCGAACTGGAGGAGCAAACCGCGGACCTTCCCCTCCCTGGCCAGGGTCGTTACCGGCAGGAATGCGATCCCCCGCAAGGACTCCTGGGGGACCTTCCGGTCTGCGACAACTATACGTATCTCTTTCGGGCGTTCCAGTAGCCCTTCCGCGTTATCGTGAAAATGTGCATAGGCCTCTTTCAGTTCGATCGTTTCATCATTTATCTTGAGAGTGCCCTGCACCGTGCCCGGATCGATGGCATGCGCCGTTTGAAAGCATAAAAATGAAATCAGTAAAAAACTCAGGATCGTCGTTTTCATAGCTCCCCCGTTCTTTATTTTATTTTGCCTGCGCTGCCTCTTCCTTTTCCCTGTACTCTTTGTCCTTTGCGTTATATGCGTCCTTTATCTTATTCTCTATGGCCCTGCTCTGAGGTTCAACCTGCTTCCCTTCTTCTCTTTGACTGCCTTCGGTCGATGTTTTCTTGTAAAGATCAATGGCCTTTTCGGCGCGCTCGCACCCCAAAAAACCGCATACCAAAAACACGCTTATGACGACGCCTAAAAAGAGTCTCATAGACACCTCGCACTATTACCCGGCTTAACACGCGGGCGTTTTCTTTCCAGTCTGATCTGAATTTTATACAATGATTGTAGAATGGAGTTCAAAATAAATCAATTCTTTGGAAACAATACAAACCGAAAGGCGCTCTCAGGAGTTTATTGGGCCTATCACAATTCCGGATCTAAGATGGTATCCTGGCGGCAAGGAAGAACCGACTTGATGCAGTAGAAACTTCCTTAGCCCGCACAGCGAGCGAGAGGGGAAGTCCCGCCTGGGCGGGCTTTTGCTCGTGGAGGGGGCGACCCCGCTGATGGCGGGACAGGCGTGAGCACCTTAAATTGAGTATACTTCTTTGCCCAGTGCTTTAACCCAGTTCTGCTCCAATACCTGCTGGGCCTCTTCGGTCTTGTCCACACCGAGGATGACGATGGCGTTGCCGGAGACCCTGCCCAGATGGGGGTAGAGATAATGGACGTTGATACCCGCGGCTCGAAGCGGCTTCAGGACGGCGTTCAAGCCCCCCGGATGGTCCGGGGTCTCCACGGCAAGGACGCCGGTCTCACGCGGGTTGAACCCGTTGCCCTTGAGGATGTTCTTCGCCTTTTCGGGGTCATCGACGACAAAACGGACGGTGCTGATGTCCGACGTGTCGGCAACGGAAATGGCACGGATGTTGACCCCTTCGCGTCCGAGTATCTCGCTCACGTGGGAAAGCGCGCCCGGTACATTCTCGAGGCTGATGGATATCTGTGTGATGACCATTATTTTTTACTCCTTGACGTAATTGAAGCCTGTTTCAAGGGCTTCCCTGTTCAGCTTGATCAGTTTTGACTTTCCTTCACCTAGAATTCCGGCCAGGTTCTTTATCATGGCATCGAAGGATATGATGCTGCTCACCTTGATGAGCGCCCCGAGCATGATCATGTTGGCGACCTTGATGGTCCCCAGTTTTTCCGCAAGCTCGCTCGTGGGGATAGCCAGGACCTCTATATCGCTTCTCGCGGAGGCGGTATTGACAAGGGATGCGTTGGCACAGAGCAGGCCGCCCGCCTGTAGGATGCTCTGGAAACGCGTAAAGGAGGGCTGGTTCATGGCAACGACGAATTCCGGCTCCGAGGCCACCGGGGAGGCGATCTCTTCGTCGGAGACGACAACGGTGCAGTTCGCCGTGCCGCCGCGGACCTCCACGCCGTAGGACGGAAGATAGGTAACATACTTGTCTTCGAACATCGCCGCGTTCGCGAGGGTAAATCCCATGGAGAGAACACCCTGTCCGCCGAAACCTGAAAATATCGTCTTTGTCGTCATGAGATCTCTTTTACCACTCCCAGGGGAAATTGTTTCGCCATCACCTCATCGATCCACCGGCAGGCCTCGATGGTCCCCATCTTCCAGTTCGTGGGACATGGCGACAGGATCTCGACGAGAGAAAAACCCGTCCCGTCGAGCTGGTGCTGAAAGGCCTTCTTTATGGCCTTCTTTGCCTTGATGACGGCGGCCGGTTTGTTGACCGCCACCCGCTCCAGGTACGATGTACCGTCAAGCATGGAAAAAACCTCGCATATCCGCACCGGATGGCCGGCAAGGACAGGGTCCCTTCCCGTGGGGGTCGTCGTCGTCACCTGATCCTTGAGGGTCGTCGGCGCCATCTGTCCGCCCGTCATCCCGTAAACACCGTTATTGACAAAAATGACCGTGATCGGCTCGCCGCGGTTTGCCGCGTGGAAACCTTCCGCCGTACCGATGGCGGCGAGATCGCCGTCCCCCTGGTATGAGAACACAAAGCTTTCGGGCCTTGCGCGCTTGATACCCGTGGCCACCGCCGCTCCGCGACCGTGCGCGGATTCCAGCGTGTCGATGTCGAAATAGTTGTATAAGAGCATACCGCAACCTGCCGGCGCGACGCAGACGACCTTTTCACGCAGACCCATCTCATCTACGACCTCCATTAGGAGACGGTTGATGATGCCGTGGCCGCAGCCCGGGCAGTAGTGGAAATGGGCCTCCTTTAAGGTCTTCGGTCTTGAGTATACCTTTTTCATTACTTCTTCCTTCTCTGCGCCGTGTAGTAATGACGGGCGATGATACGGTAGAGCTCGACGGGCGTGGGGATGACGCCGCCCGGCCGTCCGTAGAAGTGGATGTGGCCTTTCCCCGCCAGCGCTAGCCTCACATCCTCGATCATCTGACCGGCGCTCATCTCAAAGACAAAAAAATCACGGACGGTCTTTGCCATCTCCTGGATGGCGGCAGCCGGGAAAGGCCAGACCGTTATGGGCCGGATCATGCCGACCTTCAAATTGTCCTGGCGGAGCCTCTTGATGGCCCCCTTGACGATCCGCGCGCCGATACCGTAGGCAACAACTATCATCTCGGCATCGTCGGTGAGATATTTTTCGTAGCGGACCTCGCTGTGTTCCATCCGCTGGTATTTTCTTACAAGCTTCCAGTTATGTTCCTCTTCTTCCTTGGTATCAAAAAGAAGCGACCGGACCATGCGCGCCGGTCTTCCCTTCGCGCCGGTCAGGATATAGTCTTTGGGATATTCCTTCGGCGGCATGATATCGTCGAAGCTGACGGGCTCCATCATCTGGCCGAGCATGCCGTCACCCAGGATAATGACGGGGTTGCGGTACTGGTCGGCAAGGTCAAATGCAAGCGGCACCACCTCGGTCAGTTCCTGAACGGAACCGGGGGCAAGGACGATGGTCTTGTAATCGCCGTGGCCGCCGCCTCGCGTTGCCTGGAGATAGTCAGACTGCGCCGGTGATATATTGCCCATGCCGGGGCCGCCGCGCATCATGTTGACAACAACGGCGGGCAGCTCGTCAGCGGCAAGGTACGATATGCCCTCCTGCTTGAGGCTCATACCGGGGCTGCTCGATGACGTCATGGCCCGCGCGCCCGTCACGGCCGCGCCAAGCACCATGTTGATCGCCGCGATCTCACTCTCGGACTGGATAAAGACCCTGCCCAGCTCGCCCATCCTTTTGGCCATATATTCCGTCAGCTCGTTCTGCGGAGTGATGGGGTACCCGAAGTAACAGCTGCAGCCGGAAAGGACCGCCGCCTCTCCAAGTGCGGCGTTGCCGCTCATGAGCTTCTTCAATTCTTCATCACCTCTATGGCAACATCAGGACACATGACGGCGCAGGTCGCACACCCGGTGCACTCACCCCCGTCATCGAAGGCGGCAACAAAATATCCCTTGGCGTTGAGCCTGTCAGAGAGATAGATGACCTTTTTTGGACAGAACTCGATGCACAATTCGCATCCCTTGCAGCGTTCCTGATCGATACTGATCGTGCCTTTCATGTAAGATCAAACCACCTTTTCAAATTCAAAACCATTAAGATTAGCCCACGAGACCGCGCCTTGTCAACTTTTTTGTAAGCGCGCCGGGCGCCTTGCATATGCCGATCATAAAAAAGTTGCAAACTACACCGGTTCCTTTATATATTAAATGCATACAGGCCATTGTGGTTACCTCCTTCTTATGCACCCAAGGGAACTTTATATGCCCGTGGGGACACAGAGATATAAGGGGAACATTTTTATTGCATTTGCAAGGACATATATCTTAATGTTTTACACATGGAATTAAGGCATATCGAAACATTCTTGAAGATCGCAGAGCTCGGAAGCTTTACGAAGGCTGCCGATGAGCTTTGTATCACGCAACCTACCGTCAGTAAACAGATCGTCGACCTTGAGCGCTTTTTTGACGTGAGGCTCATAGACCGTACCAAGCGCACGGTGTCGCTGACAAAGGCCGGTGAGATCTTTCTTGATTACGCACGGGAGATCATGAACCTGAAAAAGGACACCATTGAGGCCATTGCATCTTTCAAGGGCCTCAAAAAAGGCAAGATAACCATTGGCGCCAGCACCATCCCCGGCACCTACATCCTGCCCGGGGTGCTTTCCGCTTTCAAGCGCCAGTACAACGGCATCCGCTTCGAGCTCATCGTTTCCGACACGAAAGATATAGTCGAGAAAATGGAAGCGGGCACCCTCGACATCGGCATCGTCGGCGCCAGGAGCGAAACGAACAAGCTGGAGTTCAAGAAGTTCGTCGACGATACCGTCGTCGTTATCGCCCCCCCTGATTCCCCCGGCACCGTGACGCCGGCACAGTTGAAAGATCACCTCCTTATTGCCAGGGAGCAAGGTTCGGGAACGCGCAACACCTTCGAATCCGCCCTGGGAAAACTGAAGAGCTTCCGCAAGGATGATCTTTCCGTTGTCGCCGAGCTGTCAGACAACGAGGCCATCAAGGAAGCTGTCAAGAACGGGATGGGCATGGCCTACATATCGAAAATGGCCGTTGCCGGCGAGATCGCCTCTGGCAAGTTGAAACAGGTAGCTATACAGGGCCTTCCCGATATAAAGAGGTCCTTCTATATCATTACAAGGAAAGGGAAGGCGGTCCTTCCCCACGTGAAGGCACTCATGGAAATAATCGATAAATGGAGAAAACATGAAAAAAAATAGTATCTTCGCCATCCTGGTCCTTTTCGCGGTCATGCTGACCGTCGTTCCGTCATCCCAAGCAAAGGTCTACCTCGATGTCTACGGTACGACATTCAAGAAGATCACCATAGGCGTACCCTACTTCAAAGGGGATAAGGCCGACCGGTTCCCTGCCGACATGAGCGAACTGCTTAACAAGGACCTTGACCTGTCGGGTTTTTTCATCACGGCACCCGCCTCGCTCATCGATAAGGAGCTTCTCAGCGAAGGCGTCGAAAAGCAGGAGATCAAGTTCGGCAACTGGCGCTCCATCGGTATCGATATCGTCTGCAAGGGACGCGTCCAGATGAACGGCGGGGAGCTGACCCTTGAGGCGTTCGTCTATGACACGCTCGACGGATCATTGATGCTGGCCAAGCGCTACCGGGCAAAGCAGAGCGAATGGAGGCGCATGACCCACAGGCTCGCCGACGATATTATCTTTGCCGTCACCGGAGAGAAAGGGATCATGAGCTCGCGCGTACTCTTCACTGCAGGGGGTCGTAACCTGAAAGAGGTCTACCTCGCTGACCTCGACGGACAGAACCTGAGCAAACTTACCAGTTACCGGAGCATAACCCTCTCGCCGTCGATGTCACCGTCGGGGAAATACCTCGCCTACACCTCATACAAGGAAGGCAGGCCCAATCTGTACATCACCGATTTCGATAAAAAGAACGAGATATTCGTCGACCGTTCGGAAGGCATGAAGATAGGCATGTCATGGCTCAACAAATCGACCCTTGTCTATTCCCACACGTCGGGCAGGACCTCCACCATTTACGCCTTTGATGTAGAAAGGCGGGATAAAAAGGTCCTCGTCCAGCGCGACGGTATCCTTACGTCACCATCGGTCTCACCTGACGGCTCAAGGCTGATCTTCGTGTCCGATATGTACGGGACGCCGCAGATCTTCTCGAAGGGCCTTCCTTCGGGAGAGATAAAACGATTGACCTATTATGGCAATTACAACAGCGCCCCCGCCTTCTCGCCGAAGGGCGACCTCATCGCCTTCGTTGCTAAGATCGATGGCGGCTTCGAGGTTTGCACCATGACCGTTGACGGCGCCAACCAGAGGGTCCTGACCAATGACGGCACCGTCAACGATTCACCGCAGTTCTCACCCTGCGGCCGTTATATCATATACTCCTCCATGAAAGGCGGGGTCAACAAGATCAACGTCATGCTCTTTAACGGGGAGAACAAGAGAACGCTGAAATTCACCGGGTCAGGAGAAGAACAGCCGAAGTTTGCACAGTAACAACATCAATGATGGAACAAGGATATGTTAACAGCTTTACAGACATTGGCATAACGTAACGGTCATATTGTTATGACCAGGGAGGGATCATGAAAAAGATCATAGTACTACTGATCGCAGTTCTTTTTATCGCTGTCGGATGTGCCCCCAAGGCCGTTCAAACAACCCAGAAGACAACGACGACGCAGGACTCATCGCTTTCCGATGCAGAAAAGCGCCGCATCGCCGAAGAAGAGCTTGCAAAGGCGGAACGCGACAGGCTGCTCAGGGAACAGGAAAGACTGGCAGCCATCCTGAAGGACGTTTATTTCGAGTTCGACAGTTACAAGATCGACAACAGCGAATTGCCGAAGATAGAGGGTGTAGGCTCCTTTATGAAACAGGAGACAGGGGTGAGGATCGCCATCGAGGGCCACTGTGACGAACGCGGTACCGTTGAGTACAACCTCGCCCTCGGTCAAAAGCGTGCCGGGACCGTGAAGGATTACCTGCTCAAGATGGGTATAGGGGCGGGCAGGGTAAGGACGATCTCCTACGGCAAAGAGTTGCCTGCCGACCCGGGTCGCACGGAAGACTCATGGGCAAAGAACAGGCGGGCCCATTTCCAACTTGATCGATAGGGGTGAACAATGGACTATAAGCTTTTCAAAGAAAAAAACGGCTGCTTTCTTCGCTCCATTTTCAGGACACTCCCGGCTTTTGTTCCTGTCTGTCATATGCGTTCTTCTCTTTTCCGGATGCGTTACAACCGAAGAGGCCACCAAGCTCCAGGGGAATATGACCTCCATCCAGGGCGATTTCTATCAGTTCAAGCAGGACACTCAGGCAAGATTGGACAGGATCGAAAAAGAGCAGGAGAACCTGAGCAAGCAGGTCGTCAACATGTATTCCTCCGTTGACAGCCGCGACGAGAAGATACGGACCATCATGGGAAAGCTCGATGAGCTTGATTACCAGATAAAGACCTACTGGGCCGAATCAAAGACGATGGCGGGAATGAAAAAGAGACCCGACGAACTTCCCCCGATCTCAACGAAAGGCCCCAAACAGGTCACGACCGCCCCGACAGACGCAAAATACGAATCGACATACAAAGAGGCATTTGAAAGTTTCCAGCGAGGGCAATACGATGACGCTGTGACCAAATTTACCGGTTTCACCGAAATATACGGCGGCACGCCTCTTGCGTCCAACGCCTTTTACTGGATCGGTGAATCCTACATGAACCTCAAGAATTACGACAAGGCGATACTCTATTTCCAGGAGGTCATCGACAAGTATCCCAAGAGCGAAAAAGCGCCCAGGGCCCTTCTGTCCCAGGCCGAGGCCTTCAGGCTGACAAACGACAAAAAGAGCTCTGCCACCCTCCTTAAGAGAGTGATAGAGCTCTATCCGAAAAGCGAAGAGGCAGTTATAGCAGAGAGGAAACTACGTAATACTCAGTTCTGAAGCTCTTGAGCTTCCTCCTGTGGAAGTTCTTCGGGCTTGTCGAGAACGTTCATATCATAGCTGCGGTACTTGGGGTAACCTGTTCCCGCGGGAATGATCCTCCCCATGATAACGTTCTCCTTCAGGCCCCGCAGGTAATCAACCCTTCCCTCGATCGACGCCTGGGTAAGGACCTTTGTGGTGTCCTGGAAGCTCGCCGCAGATATGAAACTGTCCGTGATAAGTGAGGCCTTGGTGATCCCCAGGAAGAGCGGCTCCGCCTGCGCGGGCTTTCCTCCTTCAGCAAGGACGCGCTTGTTCTCTTCTTCAAAAACCCACCACTCGACGTAATCATCGATAATGAAGTTGGTGTCGCCGATGTCCTTGATCTTTACCCTCTTCAACATCTGGCGCACTATCGTCTCAATGTGTTTATCGTTTATCTTGACACCCTGGAGCTGGTAGACCTCCTGGATCTCGTCAACAAGATAACGGGCAAGGTCTTTTATGCCGAGAATGCGAAGGACATCGTGGGGATTGACGGGGCCATCCATGAGAGGCTCGCCGGCCTTGACGTAATCGCCTTCATGGACGATGATGTGCTTGCCTCGTGGTATTGTATATTTCCTGGGTTCACCGTGAACGGTCTCAGGGGTAACAACGATCTCTCTCTTGCCCTTCGACATCTTGCCAAAGGTAACGATACCGTTGATCTCGCTGACGATCGCGTTCTCCTTGGGTTTGCGTGCCTCAAAGAGCTCTGCGACCCTCGGGAGACCGCCGGTGATGTCCTTCGTCTTCGTCGTCTCCCTGGGCATTTTCGAGATAACGTCGCCGGCAAAGATCACATCGCCTTCGTTCACCACGATATGCGCGCCGATGGGGAGTATATAGCGGGCCGGACTCGTTGAACCGGGGATCGTCTTCGTCCTGTTCTTCTCGTCCTTGATGGAGATCCGGGGCCGCAGCTCAGGGTTCTTCGGCTCGATGATGACCTTATAGGAAAGGCCGGTCACTTCGTCCTTGCTCTCCTGCATGGTCTCTCCCTCGAAGATATCGCCGTACTTGATCTTACCCGATTCTTCGGAGAGTATGGGGATCGTATAGGGGTCCCACTCGGCAAGGATCTCGCCTTCTTCCACGGCCTGCCCGTCGCTTACCCTCAGCTTCGCTCCATAGATGGTGGAGTAGCGCTCCCTTTCCCTTCCCGCATCGTCGAGGATGGCTATCTCGCCGTTCCTGTTCATAACAATGGGAACATCTTCCCTGTTCAGGATCGCCCTCACGTTTATGAACTTCACGGTACCGTCGTTACGGGTTTCCAGTGTCGACTGTTCAACCCTTCTCGACGCGGCACCACCGATATGGAACGTTCTCATGGTCAGCTGCGTTCCCGGCTCACCGATCGACTGGGCCGCTATGATGCCCACGGCCTCACCGATACTGACCAGTCGTCCCCGTGCGAGATCGCGGCCGTAACAGAGCACGCATACGCCCCTTCTCGACCGGCAGGTAAGAACGGAACGTATCTTGACCCTTTCAAAACCTGCCTCCTCAATGAGTTTGAGGTGGCTTTCGGTGATCTCTTCATTCTTTTGAACTATAACGGCACCGTCGGGGTCTTTCATGTCCTCGAAGGAAACCCTGCCGAGTATACGCGCGTCAAGGCGCTCGATGACCTCGCCGCCTTCTATGAGCGACCCGATCTCGATATAATCGAAGGTCCCGCAGTCGGTCTCTGCGACAACGACATCCTGGGCAACGTCTACAAGCCTCCTCGTGAGATAACCGGAGTTAGCCGTTTTAAGGGCTGTGTCGGCAAGACCCTTACGGGCGCCGTGAGTGGATATAAAGTACTGGAGCACATCGAGGCCTTCGCGGAAGTTACTGGTAATGGGCGTTTCAATGATCTCGCCGGAAGGTTTGGCCATGAGCCCCCTCATACCGGCCAGCTGCCTGATCTGCTGCGCGTTACCTCTCGCGCCCGAGTGGGCCATCATGAAGATCGGGTTCAGGCTGTTCTGGTGCTCGGGCTTGCCGTTCACCCCGATGACGGGTTTTCCGTCCTCACCAATGACCACATCGGAACCGAGTTCGTCCATCAGCGCCTTTGCGATCTCCTCTGTCACGTTCGCCCAGATATCGATGACCTGGTTGTATCGTTCGCCGTCCGTTATCAAACCTTCCTGGTACTGGTTCTGGACGGTCTTGACCGCATCTTCGGCCTTTTCTATAAGTATTTTCTTCTTAGCGGGGATCTTCATGTCATCGATGGAGATCGATATACCCCCCAGCGTGGCATAAAAATACCCGAGGTCCTTTAACCGGTCGGAAAGGATGACGGTGCATTTCTCGCCTGCATCGCGGTAGCACTTGTCAACAAGCGCGGCGATGGTCTTCTTGTCCATGATGGTATTGATGCTGGAGAACATGTCTTTCAGGACCTGCCCTCTTTTCGGTTCTCCAAGCTCAATCAGGGCGTCTTGCACAACGTCCCTGAGTATGATCCTTCCCGGTGTCGTTTGTACGATCTCCTTTTCCAGACGGACCTTGACCCGCGCGTGGAGATCGATCTCGCCGGCATCGTAGGCGACCCGGACCTCTTCGGAATCGGCAAAGGTCTTGTTCTCGCCCCTGCGGTATTTCCGGTCTATGGTCAGGTAATAAAGGCCGAGGACGATGTCCTGCGTCGGCACGATGATAGGTTTTCCGTTGGCCGGGGAGAGGATGTTGTTGGTGGACATCATGAGCACCCTTGCCTCGGTCTGCGCCTCGGTGGACAGCGGCACGTGAACGGCCATCTGGTCGCCGTCAAAGTCGGCGTTATATGCCGGGCAGACCAGCGGATGCAGCTGGATCGCCTTGCCGTCGATGAGCTGCGGTTCAAAGGCCTGTATGCCGAGACGGTGGAGCGTTGGCGCCCTGTTGAGCAGAACGGGATGCTCCTTGATCACCTCTTCGAGGACATCCCACACTTCGGGCCTTTCCTTCTCGACGATCTTTTTGGCGTTCTTGATGGTCGTTGCGTACCCTTTCCTTATGAGAAGGTTATAAACGAAGGGCTTGAACAGTTCGAGGGCCATGTATTTCGGAAGCCCGCACTGGTGAAGCCTCAGCTCGGGGCCGACGACGATGACGGAGCGGCCCGAATAGTCGACGCGCTTGCCGAGGAGGTTCTGGCGGAACCTTCCCTGCTTGCCGCGGAGCATATCGCTCAACGATTTGAGGGGGCGCTTGCTTGCGCCGGTGACGACCCTGCCGCGCTTTGAATTGTCAAAGAGGGCGTCCACCGCTTCCTGGAGCATCCTTTTTTCATTCCTGATGATGATCTCCGGGGCGTTGAGCTCCATGAGTCTCTTCAGGCGGTTGTTCCTGTTGATGACGCGGCGGTAGAGATCGTTGAGATCGCTTGTCGCGAAACGTCCGCCGTCGAGTGGCACCAGCGGCCTCAGTTCAGGCGGCAGCACGGGGACGATATCAAGTATCATCCATTCCGGTTTTACACCGGAGACCCTGAAGGCATCGACAACCTTCAGGCGCCGGGCGATCTTTTTCTTTTTCGCGTCGCTCGATGTATCACGCATATCTATCCGGAGAGTTTTACCGAGCTCGCCGACATTTATCTTCTTCAGACATTCACGTATGGCTTCGGCACCGATGCCGCCCGCAAAATGCTCCCCGTATTTTTCCCGGGCCTCGATATATTTTTCTTCGCTGATGATCTCGCAGAACTCATAGGGGGAATCACCCTTCTCGATGACAATGTACATCTCAAAATAGAGGACCCGCTCCACTTCCTTGATGGTAAGCTCCAGAAGCGTCCCGATCTTGCTGGGCATGCTCTTTAAGAACCATATGTGGGCGACAGGACAGGCAAGCTTGATATGCCCCATGCGTTCGCGCCGTACCTTGGACTGGATCACCTCGACACCGCATTTCTCGCAGATGATGCCGCGGTGTTTCATCCGTTTGTATTTACCACAGATACATTCGTAGTCCTTCACGGGACCGAATATCTTGGCACAGAAAAGGCCGTCCCTCTCGGGCTTGAATGTCCTGTAATTGATCGTTTCCGGCTTCTTCACTTCCCCGTATGACCACTTCTCGATAAGCTCCGGAGAAGCGAGGGAGATCTTTATCGCCATGTAGTTTATGGGGTCCCTCTGCTTATCTGACTTAAAATATTCTTCCAAGGTAGTTCCTCCTTGTTATTCTTCCTTGAGTAGCTCTACGTCGATGCAAAGCCCCTGCAGTTCTTTCACAAGAACGTTGAAGGATTCCGGCAGGTTCGGCTCCAGTACGTCCTCGCCTTTGACGATCGCCTCATAGGCCCTGATCCTTCCATTGACATCGTCGGACTTGATGGTAAGGAATTCCTGCAGCGAATAGGCCGCGCCATATCCTTCAAGGGCCCATACCTCCATTTCACCAAGCCTCTGGCCGCCGAACTGTGCCTTGCCGCCGAGCGGCTGCTGGGTCACAAGCGAATAGGGGCCGATGGAGCGGGCGTGGATCTTGTCATCGACGAGATGATGGAGCTTTAAAAAGTACATATTGCCCACGGTGATCTTATGATGAAAGATCTCGCCGGTCCTTCCGTCATGGAGCGTCGTCTGCCTGGTGTCGGCGAGACCGGCCATCTTGAAGAGGTCTTTGATCTCCTCCTCTTTCGCGCTGTCGAAAACCGGCACCGCAATATTCACGCCATTTCTAAAGGTCTCTGCGAGACGAATGACATCGTCGTCGTCCAGGCGGTCGATGACACCCTTAAGTTCGTTGTTGGAAAAGGTCTTTTTCAATTGTTTCTTTATCAGCTGGGCCTCGCAGCTGTTTCGGTAATAGTTGTCCACCATCTCACCGATGCGCTTGCCCATTTCCTTTGCCGCCCAGCCGAGATGGGTCTCCAGTATCTGGCCCGCGTTCATACGGGACGGGACGCCAAGGGGGTTGAGCACGATGTCCATGGGCATTCCATCGTCAGTAAAAGGCATGTCCTCTTCCGGGAGGATGATGGACACGATCCCCTTGTTCCCGTGGCGGCCGGAGATCTTGTCGCCGACGGCGACCTTTCGTTTCATTGCCACATAGACCTTGATGGTCCTTATAACGCCCGGAGGCAACTCATCGCCCTTCTTGATCTTATTGATCTTGCCTTCGTAAATGAGGCGGATGAGCTCGACCTGGTTTTCCTTGCTGTCTACCAGCTTCGCTATTCTCGCCTCCAGTTCGGGATCGCCGAAGTGCATCTCCTGAAGCCTGTCGAAACTCAGGGAGTTTATCTTTTCCCTCGTTAATGCTTCACCCTTCTTGACAGAGACCTTGCCCTTGCCGTCCTTGATGTCCGCGGGAGCGGCCTTGCCGTCCAGCAATTCGGCGATCTTTCCCTTTTTGCTGTCAAGGATGATCTTTGTCTGGTCTTCCTGGTCTTTCAGGATGTTCGATATCTCTTTGTCCTCTATATCGCGGCTGCGGTCATCCTTGTCGATGCCCCTTCTCGAAAGGACCTTGACGTCGATGATTATCCCCTCGATGCCATGGGGGACCCTGAGGCTCGTATCCTTCACATCGCCGGCCTTCTCACCGAAGATGGCCCGAAGAAGTTTCTCTTCGGGGGTAAGCTGTGTCTCGCCCTTGGGCGTCACCTTTCCCACCAGGATATCGCTGGGTTTGACCGTCGCGCCGATCCTCACTATGCCGCTTTCATCAAGGTCTTTCAAGGCATCATCCCCGACATTGGGGATGTCCCTCGTCACCTCTTCCTTGCCGAGCTTGGTATCGCGGACAACACATTCCAGCTCTTCGATGTGAATGGATGTAAATACATCTTCTTTGACAAGCCTTTCGTTGATAAGGACAGAATCCTCATAGTTGTAGCCTCTCCAGGGCATGAAAGCGACGGTGACGTTCTTCCCGAGCGCCAGTTCGCCCCTGTCCGTCGACGGGCCATCGGCGAGGACATCGCCTTTCTTGACAAAATCGCCTTCCTTCACTATGACGCGCTGGTTTATGCACGTATCCTGATTGGACCGTCTGAACTTGAGCAGTTTATAAACATCGATCTTCGTAGCCGCCTCTTCGGGGCTTTTTCTCTCCTCGTACTTGAGGATGATGCGGCTCGCGTCGACACTCTCGATGACCCCGTCATGTTTTGCCATGATCGTCACCCGCGAGTCCCTGCCGACAAGGCGTTCCATACCGGTGCCGATAATGGGGGCCTCGGTGATGACAAGCGGTACGGCCTGGCGCTGCATGTTGGAACCCATGAGGGCCCTGTTCGCATCGTCATGTTCCAGGAATGGGATAAGAGACGCCGAGGCGCTGACGAGCTGTTTCGGAGAGACATCCATAAAATCTATCTGTTCAGCGCCGACAAGAAAAACGCTTCCGCCTTTCTGGGCTGGGATCAAGTCCCCCACCAGTTTGCCGTTTTTGTCCACCGGCGCGTTTGCCTGTGCGATATAGTATTCTTCTTCTTCCAGGGCGCTCAGATATTTGACGTTATCCGTTACCTGGGTGTCGACAACCTGACGATAAGGAGCTTCAATAAATCCGAACTCATTCACCTTGGCAAAGGTGGAAAGTGAGGCAATGAGGCCGATGTTGGGGCCTTCAGGTGTTTCGATGGGGCATATCCTTCCATAGTGGGTAGGGTGAACGTCACGTACCTCGAAACCTGCCCGCTCCCGCGTCAGACCCCCGGGTCCCAGGGCGGAGAGCCTTCTTTTGTGTGTGATCTCGCTTAAGGGGTTTGTCTGGTCCATGAACTGTGAAAGCTGGCTGCTGGCAAAAAAGTCCTTTACTGCCGTCGCCACCGGCTTGGGGTTCACGAGGTCATGTGGCATAAGCGTTTCCATCTCGGGGAATGTGAGCCGCTCCTTGATGGCCCGCTCCATTCTCACCAGGCCCATGCGGAACTGGTTCTCGAGGAGTTCGCCCACTGTGCGGACCCTCCTGTTGCCAAGGTGGTCGATATCGTCTCCAGGTCCGCGGGCATCCTTTAGCTTCAGAAGCTGCCGCACTACTTCGATAATGTCCTCCCTTCTCAGGATGGTCACATCGAGTGCAACGTCTATGTCCAGACGGTGGTTTATCTTCAGCCTGCCCACCCTTGAGAGGTCGTAACGTTCGGGACTGAAGAACATGTTATGTATCAGGGTCTCGGCGAACTCGATCGTTGGCGGGTCACCGGGCCTCAATTTACGGTATATCTCTATGAGCGCTTCATCTTTCGTATTGACCTTGTCGATGGTGAGCGTGGTGCGAAGCGACGGGCTTACGTTGAGGTTGTCGATGAAGAGGACATCAAAACGCTTTACCTTTTTCTGGACAAGTTTTTCAATATCGTCAGCCGTTATCTCTTTGTTGATGGTCATGAGAACTTCTTTGGTTTTCGGATCGATGATATCGCCTGAGGTCACCTTTCCGATAACGTCCTCTTCGCTAATGGGTATCTCATGGATATTGGCCTGTTCCATCTTTTTAATGACGGCCTTGGTGATCTTCTTGTGTTTCTTGACGAGCACCTCATCGGTCTTCTCGTTTATGATGTCGGAAGGCGCCTTCTGCCCGACAAGGAGCGCGAGCGTGGTTTCCTTGAACAGTTTCTTGTCCTTTATGACGATCGTCTCTTTCTCGTAAAAATAATCGAGGATCTCTTTCTCTGAATATCCCAACGCCTTGAGAAAGAGTGTGACGGGTATCTTCTTCTTTTTATCGATCCTTACATATACGAGTTCCTTATGATCGAACTCGAAATCGAGCCAGGAACCCCGGTATGGTATCACGCGGGCGGTATAGGACAGGCTCCCGCCTATGGTGGTCTTCGACTGATCGGTGTCGAAATAAACGCCTGGCGAACGGTGAAGCTGACTGACTATTACCCTCTCCGTACCGTTTACGATAAAGGTCCCCCGCTCCGTCATAAGCGGTATCTCCCCGAAGTAGACATCCTGCTCCTTGACGGCACGAATGTCCCGTACTTTCGTATCGGCATCCACGTTCCACACGACGAGCCTGATGGTCACCTTCATGGGGGCGGCATAGGTAAGACCTCTGAAAATGCATTCTTCTTCGGAATTCTTGGGATCGCCCACTTCGTACTTCACAAACTCCAGTGTTGTTGTTTCGTGGGAGTCCCGAATGGGAAAAACGCTGTTGAACACGGCCTGAAGGCCTATGGCGTCCCGTTTTTCCGGCGCGATGTACTGCTGCAGAAACTTTTCGTAAGAGTCAAGCTGGATCTCGATAAGATTGGGTATATCGAGGACCTCTTTGATCTTTCCGTAATTCTTCCGGAATATCTTGTTATGGAAGGTTTCTTTCATAAATTATTTCACCTCATTTGGGTGTTGTAAACTTAAAGACAGGGATCCAGCGTGAGGCTTTTCGCTTCGCTGCCGGACCCCTGTTCCCTGCACAATCGATTGTTAATCAACCTTGACCTGTCCGCTGACTTCTTCAAGCTGTTTCTTGATGTTGGCAGCTTCGTCCTTGGAGACAGCTTCTTTTACCGGTTTCGGTACGCCTTCAACGAGGTCCTTGGCTTCTTTGAGCCCGAGGCCCGTGATGGCACGTACGACCTTGATGACCTGGATCTTCTTGTCTGCTTCATATCCCGTGAGGACAACGTTGAACTCCGTCTTCTCTTCTACGGCTTCCACGGCGGGCCCTGCTGCTGCGCCGGGTGCCGCAGCCATCATGGGCATGGCGGCCTGCACGCCGAATTTGTCCTCTAATGCCTTGACCAGTTCGGAAAGCTCAAGTACGGTCATATTTTCAATATACTGGATAACATCTTCACGTGTAATACTCATCTTTTCTATTCCTCCTTCACGCCTGTTCTTTTTGTATCTTGATCGAGTTAAGTACGAGCACAAGTTTATTCAGATTCCCCGACAACGCGTAGACGAGTCTCGTCGGCTGTCCCTTGAGAAGGCCTATGAACTTGCCTATCAGGGCCTCTCTTGAAGGCAGCGTTGCGAGCTTCAGGATATCTTCCGCGGTGATCATGCGGTTGCCTATATACCCTGCCTTCATTTTCAGGTTGGGCATCTCTTTGGCCAGGCCGGCAATGACACGCGCCGGGCCGATGGGGTCTGCATTGGTGCAGATGATCGCGTTGGGGCCATCGAACTTTTCCTGCAGCGCTTCCGCCTTTGTTCCCTTTGACGCTATCTTGAGAAGAGTGTTCTTGACAACGGTGAAATCCGTGCCAACATTGCGTAGCTCTCTTCTCAGCTTGGTCACCTGGGCTACGTTCATACCGCTGTAGTCCGCAAGGAAAAGGCAGCCGAGCTCTTTCAGCTTTGACCCTAATTCCTCAACAACTTTTTCTTTCTTTTGCCGTTCCAATGGGTTCTATCCCTCCTTTCTCTAGAATATGTATGGAAAGTCAGGGAGACCATGCTACGAAAAGTCTCGGCAGGCCGCGTACGTTTATTGGCGCCTCCAAAGCGCCGCACCTGCTTTCTCTGACCCTTTCCCTATTTCGTCATGCTTCGCGCATATGTAGGATCGATCTTTATGCCAGGGCTCATCGTGGTGCTGATCGCCATGCCTTTAACATAAGTCCCTTTGCTTGTAGGCGGTTTGAGCCTGATAACCGCATCGATGAGTGAATTGAGATTTTCCATGAGCTTCTCTTTCCCGAAGCTTATCTTTCCGACGGGAACATGGAGGTTGCCGGCCTTGTCGACCCTGAACTCTACCCGTCCTGCCTTCATTTCCTGAACCGTCTTGGCTATCTCGAAGGTAACTGTCCCTACCTTGGGGTTCGGCATAAGCCCTCTCGGGCCCAGTATCTTGCCGAGCTTGCTGACCATGCCCATGACGTCGGGGGTTGCGATGGCTTTGTCGAAATCCATCCATCCCTTCTGTATCTTTTCTATCATATCCTCGGCGCCGGCAAAATCGGCGCCGGCATCGAGGGCCTCTTTTTCCTTTTCACCTTTCGCGAACACGAGGACCCGAACCGTCTTGCCCAGGCCGTTGGGAAGCGCAACGCTGCCGCGCACCATCTGGTCCGCGTGACGGGGGTCTACCCCGAGTCTCAGGGCAAGTTCCACGGTCTCATCGAATTTGGTGTAGGCGACCTGCGACAGAAGGCCTAAAGCCTCGTCCATTTCGTAACGTTTTTCGCGATCAATTTTCTTTCTCGCTTCGACATATTTTTTTCCTAAAAGTGCCATTTTACATCACCTCTTCATAAGATAGCGCCGGCACGCTGTCGTGAACGTGCCAGGGTGCTCCTTTGCATCATCCTTCTATAACCTCAAGACCCATGCTCCTGACGGACCCTTCAATGATCCTGATGGCGCCTTCGAGATCTTTCGCGTTGAGATCGACCATCTTGAGCTGCGCGATCTCCTGGATCGAGGACTTCGTTATCGATCCCGCCACCTCTTTCTTTGGCGCGTGGGCGCCTTTTGCCAGTTTCGCCGCCTTTTTAATGAGGAACGACGCGGGCGGCGTCTTCGTGATAAAGGTAAACGTCCTGTCAGAATATATCGTGATCAAAGCAGGTATGATCGTGCCTTCCTGGTTTTTCGTCCTTTCATTGAAGGCCTTGCAGAACTCCATGATATTGACGCCATGCTGGCCGAGGGCCGGGCCGACGGGAGGCGACGGCGTGGCCTGACCGGCCTGTAACTGGAGTTTTACCATTGCGATAACTTTCTTTGCCATTTCTCATGCTCCTTCAAATTTTCTCGATCTGTATGAAATCAAGCTCCACCGGCGTCGTTCTGCCGAAAATGTTCAAAAGGACCTTTACCTTGCCCTTCTCCGGTTTTATCTCCTCGACATTACCGGTAAAATTGGTGAAGGGCCCCTCGGTAACCTTTATGCCGTCACCTTTTTCAAAACGGATCTTAGGCTTGATCTTTCCCTTGCCTTCCTGGATCGCGTTGATGATGTCGTTCACTTCTTTCTCGGGGAGCGCGGGGGGGTTCATCTTGTCGTAGCCGACAAAACCTGTCACCTTGGGCGTGTTGCGCACAAAATGCCAGGTGGTGTCGTTCATGATCATATTGACGATGATATAGCCCGGGAAGACAGTCCTCTGGGATTTCTTGATCTGCCCCTTCACCTTCTCCATGATGATTTCCGAAGGGACGATGATATCGCCGAAGTATTCCTCCATCTTCGTGATCTTGATGTTCTCTTCCAACATCTCTTTAACCTTCTGCTCATATCCCGAATATGTGTGGACCACATACCATTTCTTATCATTATCCATTATATTTTCCACCGGTCCTTACTTTAAGAGGGCCTGAATGATCTTCGCGAGGCCAATATCAACCACACCGAGAAAGAGCGAGGCGATCACCACCGTTATGAGCACTATATAGGTACCCTTTATTGCGTCTTTTCTTGACGGCCAGGTGACCCTTTTGCCTTCGTGGTATACCTCTCTGAAATAATCCTTTACAGCCTCTACCGTACTTTTAAAGTTCATTTAAGTCACCGTAAATTATCAGGCCAGGAGGGATTCGAACCCACAACACCCGGATTTGGAGTCCGGTGCTCTATCCGTTAGAGCTACTGGCCTTCAATTATTTAGTCTCCTTATGGCTTGTATGTTTCCTGCAGTATTTGCAATATTTTTTTATCTCAAGCCTGTCCGGAGTTTTCTGCTTGTTCTTTGTCGTTGTGTAATTCCTGTTCTTGCATTCTCCACAGGCCAATATAACAAGTTGCCGCATCTTAATTCCCCTTTATTCAATAATCTCGGTGACGACGCCGGCACCGACGGTCTTGCCGCCCTCACGGATGGCGAAACGGAGTTCCTTTTCCAGTGCGATGGGGGTGACAAGCTCAACGGAGAGGGTCACGTTGTCGCCGGGCATGACCATCTCCACGCCCTCGGGCAGCTTTGCCACACCGGTCACGTCGGTGGTCCTCAGGTAGAACTGGGGACGGTACCCGGAGAAGAAGGGTGTATGGCGCCCGCCCTCTTCCTTGTTGAGGATGTATACCTCACCCTTGAACTTCGTGTGGGGTGTTATGGAACCGGGCTTGGCCACTACCTGTCCGCGCTCCACCTCGTCCTTCTTCGTGCCGCGCAGCAGGAGGCCGACGTTGTCGCCCGCCATGCCGGAATCGAGTATCTTGCGGAACATCTCCACGGAGGTGGTGACGGTCTTTGCCGTGGGACGGAAGCCGATGATCTCGACCTCTTCGCCGGGCTTGATGATGCCCCTCTCTATCCTGCCGGTCACGACGGTGCCGCGGCCGGAGATGGTGAAGACGTCCTCGACGGGCATGAGGAAGGGCTTGTCGGTATCACGGGCCGGCTCCGGTATGTAGGAGTCGACGGCGGCCATGAGCTCGTATATGCTCTTGCACTCGGGGCAGTCGGGATCGGCGCAGCCGTGCTCGAGTGCCTTCAGGGCGCTCCCCTTGATGATGGGGATGTCGTCGCCGGGGAACTCGTACTGGGTAAGGAGCTCGCGGAGCTCCATCTCGACGAGCTCGATGAGCTCCGGGTCGTCGACCATGTCCGTCTTGTTCAGGTAGACGACCATGGAGGGCACGCCGACCTGGCGGGCAAGGAGTATATGCTCACGGGTCTGGGGCATGGGGCCGTCATTGGCGCCCACGACCAGGATGGCACCGTCCATCTGGGCGGCGCCGGTGATCATGTTCTTGATGTAGTCGGCATGTCCCGGGCAGTCCACGTGGGCGTAGTGACGGTTGTCCGTCTCGTACTCTACGTGGGCCGTGGCGATGGTGATGCCCCTTTCCTTCTCCTCGGGGGCCTTGTCGATCTGGTCAAAGGGGATCCACTGGGCCATACCCTTCTGGGAAAGGCACCTTGTTATGGCGCTCGTCAGGGTGGTCTTCCCGTGATCTATATGTCCGATGGTTCCTATGTTCACATGTGGTTTCGTCCGTTCAAACTTTTTCTTACCCATAGAGGACCTCCGTTTTATTTTTTATGGAGCCCATGAGCGGGATTGAACCGCTGACCTCATCCTTACCAAGGATGTGCTCTGCCGACTGAGCTACATGGGCGCCTGAAACGGGCAACACCCAAACCCGCTTATGGTTTTATGGAGCGGGCATCTTCACCCGCTCGTTTTATGGAGCGGGCATCTTCACCCGCTCAGGTTTTTGGAGCGGGAAACGGGACTCGAACCCGCGACCCTCAGCTTGGAAGGCTGATGCTCTAACCAACTGAGCTACTCCCGCACCTTAACTATCACCAAGCGCACTAATCCAAAAACCCGGGGTTAAAAAAATAAAAAACCCCGGATCCCTTTTTATTATGGTGGAGAGGGGAGGGATCGAACCTCCGAAGGCTTCGCCAACAGATTTACAGTCTGCCCCCTTTGGCCGCTCGGGAACCTCTCCGTTATAGCTGGTGATGGGACTCGAACCCGCAACCTGCTGATTACAAATCAGCTGCTCTGCCGATTGAGCTACACCAGCAAAATAGTTATTATACTACAAGAATCATGCCAAAATCAATATTATACTGCGTGCGAACAAACAGTAAGTAATAAAATATTTTACCACCTATGTCAACACATTCCTTTGTAACATAACCTTCTACCCCCGGTATGCTTCATATAATATTATTGACAGCCATGGAGAAAATATAGTTAAATAACAAGCTTTTATATTTTATAATAAGGAGGTGATGCCGTTATGGTATGTGAAACGCTTAAACTCGGTATTGAATGTCTTTTCATGAAAAAGACAGGGTGCTCGTACAACGGTGGCAAATGTTACACTATAGTCGAGAATTGCGAGGGATGCACCAGGGTCCTCGAGCTCGAGACCGGAAAATACTGTGCGAGTTTCCCCTATCCTGCCCAGAAATGGCAGAAGGGCTCCTGCCCGATGTCAACCCACGTGAAAAAAGCGTCCAAGGTTGAAGCGCAGAAGATCAACCCGCTGAAAGCATCCAAAAGAAGTGCCGGCAAAAAATAACACTTTGTCGCTCACGGATCGCTTGAACACAAACATAACCGCTGGTATGAAGAAGGATCTCACGGATATGTCCGTGTATCGTTCATGTGTTGTCTTGTGTCTGCAGGCAGGAAATGAGATGTAGATGTGGAACGATTTGACATTTATGTCCAATGGATGATAAAAAAAGGAAACTAACGAGGAGGACTCCCTTTGAGGAAGAATAAATCGGCCATTAAACGAGCTTCACAGTCTGAAAAACGCAGGCTGAGAAACTCTCACGTCAAGACAACGATGAAAACAAAGGTCAAACGGGCGCTTGTCGCAATCGATAAAAAGGACCAGGAACAGGTCGAAACCCTCTTCAAGGACGCCGTGGCCTCCATCGGCAGGGCCTCATCAAAGGGCGTTGTCCATAAGAACAATGCGGCCAGAAAGGTTTCCAGATTGTCCAGGAAGCTCCACAAGAGCCAGCAGGCAAAGGCCTGATGGTCAATATTCCAGGAGCAGCTGAGCGCTGAACCGCCTTGCCATGCGGGCCGAGAGCCTGCGAATGGCCTCCCTCCTGTTGTATTCTTCGGCACCTGCATACTCAACACGATAGATCTCCGAATCGGAAAGAGAAAACTCCTTCACGAGCTTTCCGTTCTTCTGATACAGGGAGATCGACACTCCAACCCCCACTGCCTTTTCAAGGACGACCCCGTCGGCGCCAAGGGATGACGGGGATGTTGTCACCGTGGTTATGTTGCCCCTCATGTAGCCGTCGGCTGATTCCTTGTTCAATGTGAAAAGCCCCATCGACAGGAGTTCCTTGGAGAAGGAGTCCATGACGGGCTGGGCTATGTTGGCCTCATAGGTGGAGTTCTTGAAGATCGATATGTAGATCGATGATATCTCCCCGCCATAGATGCCCTTTCCCCCGACCAGTTGATATCCGCACGCCGCCAGCAGCACCATCAAACCCGCCGCAATGAAAAAAAATTTTATTTGCTTCATACCTTTAAGTTCCATGCATGCTCCCTGTTTGTACATCCAAAACCTTTAAGTATCTGAAAAAACTTTTTTATATGTTTCCAGGTATTGTTCTGTTCCCTGCCCTATCAACACACAATATTGACGAGCTTGTTCGGCACGATGATCGTCTTCTTCACCGGCCTGTTTTCAAGATGTTTTTGCACCTTTTCGAGGGCAAAGACCATCTCCTTGAGCTCTTCATTCGTCACATCACGGGCCGCTTCACAGGTGTCCCTGAGCTTCCCGTTCACCTGCACGGCGATCATGACCTTTTCTTCTTTCACCAGTTCTTCGTCGTAGGCCGGCCAAGACCCCCCCAATGATGCCACGTCTCCCCCGAGCATCTCCCACAGCTCGGAGACAACATGGGGGACAAAGGGAAAGAGGAGCCTGAGCACGGTCTCGCAGGCACCCTTGAGGATGGCCCGCGACGGCCCGTCGGCAGGTTCTTTCTCGATAAACTTGTAGATGGTATTGACAAGCTCCATGACGCTCGCTATCGCCGTGTTAAGGTGAAACCGCTCCAGGTCTTCCGTGACCTTCCTGATCGTCTTGTGTATCTTGTGGATCAGCTGTTTGTTGTCACCCTGCGCCCCTGCAAATTGGTCCAGCGCCGGGATATCCCGGAACATATCCGCGCGCTCACTGACAAGCCTCCAGACCCTCTGGAGGAAACGATAGCTGCCTTCCACGCCCTGATCGCTCCAATCGAGGTCCCGCTCCGGCGGAGAAGCAAACAGGCAGAACAGGCGCGCCGTATCGGCGCCGTATTTTTCTATGAGGTAATTGGGATCAACAACGTTGCCTTTGGACTTGCTCATCTTCGAGCCGTCTTTGATCACCATCCCCTGGGTGAGGAGGTTCTCGAAGGGCTCCCGCACGCCAACGAGGCCGAGCTCGTTGAGGACGCGGTTGAAAAAACGGGAATAGAGCAGGTGCAGAACGGCATGCTCGATGCCGCCGATATACTGATCAACGGGCATCCAGTGATCGACACGTTTCCTGTCGAGCGGGCCTTCCTTATAATCCGCGCAGGTATATCTCAGGAAATACCATGAAGATTCCACGAAGGTGTCCATCGTGTCCGTCTCGCGTCGTGCCTTCTTCCCGCAGATGGGACAGTCCACTTCGTAAAAAGCGCGATGGTCTACAAGGGGCGAGCGTCCCACCATCTTGATCTCGAGATCGACGGGGAGCTCAACGGGCAGGTCTTTTTCCGCCACCGGCACCGTGCCGCAGTCTTCACAATAGATGATCGGTATGGGCGAACCCCAATAGCGCTGCCGGGAGATGCCCCAATCTTTCAGGCGGTAATTGACCGTCCTCGTACCGAGACCCGTCTCTTCCAGATAGTCGATAATGGCCCCGATGGCCTCTCGGTTATTCATCCCGTTGAACCTGTCAGAATTGACCAGAATGCCTTCATCGACATAGGCGCAGTCCATGGCGGCTGGATCAAGCAGCTTGTCTTTCGGTGTGATGGTGACGATAACGGGAAGGTTGTATTCCTTCGCGAATTCGAAATCCCGCTGATCGTGAGCAGGGACGGCCATGATTGCACCAGTGCCGTATTCCATGAGAACGAAGTTGCCCACGTAAATGGGGACCCTGTTGCCCGTCAGGGGATTGATCGCGTATTTCCCGGTAAAGACACCCTCTTTTTCCAGGCTTATCTCTGCCCGGAAGCTCCTGTCCTGCGACTTTACCTTCTCGATAAAACCGGCCACGGCCTTCTCCTGGGACGTGCCCAGCGGAAGCTCCGAGCTCAAGGGGTGCTCCGGCGCCAGGACCATGAAGGTCACACCGTAAAGGGTGTCGGGCCTGGTGGTAAAGATCGTGAAGGGTGTGCCGTCCTCGAGGGTAAAATGGACCTCAACGCCATAGCTCTTGCCTATCCAGTTCTTCTGCATGCTCGTGACCTTCTCGGGCCAGCCGGGCAGCTTATCGCAGTATTCGTACAACTCATCGGCATACTTCGTGATCGCGAAGAACCACTGGGTCAGTTCCTTCTGGATGACCTCCTCGCCGCAGCGCCAGCAATTGCCCCCCTCGACCTGTTCGTTGGCAAGTACGGTCTGGCACTTAAGGCAAAAATTTACGGGCGAACTCTTGCGGTAGACGATGCCCTTCTCGTACATCTTCAGGAACATCAACTGTTCCCACCTGTAATAGTCAACGTCGCAGGTCGCGATCTCCCGCCGCCAATCGTAACCGAAACCGAGGCGCTTGAGCTGTCTGCGCATGTAGTCGATATTGGCATGGGTCCACGCGGCGGGCTGGACACCGCGTTCGATGGCGGCATTCTCGGCGGGCATGCCGAAGGCGTCCCACCCCATGGGGTGGAGCACGTTGAGGCCCTGCATCCTTTTATACCTGGCGATGACGTCGCCTATGGAATAGTTCCTCACGTGTCCCATGTGGATATTTCCAGAGGGATAAGGGAACATCTCGAGGAGGTAGTATTTTTGCCTGGACGGGTCCTCGTCAACCCGGAACGCTTCCAGTTCTTCCCAGTATTTTTGCCATTTCTCTTCGATCACGTGCGGTTCATAGGGGTTCATTCAGTTCTCCAAACGTACGCTTAGGTCGGGTTCCTTATTTCTTCTGCATTGCCCTGATTCGCAGCCTCAGGGCGTTGAGGCGGATGAAACCGCCGGCGTCCTTCTGATCGTACACCGCGTCCTTATCGAAGGTCGCGAAGTCCTTCATGTAGAGGGAGTTTTCCGATTTCCTCCCTACGACGATACAGTTGCCCTTGTACAGCTTCAGCCGTGCCGTGCCGTTCACGACGGACTGGATCTCGTCGGTCAGGGCCATTATCGCTTTCATCTCCGGCGAGTACCAGAACCCGTAATAGATGAGCTCGGCAACCTTCGGGATAAGGCCGTCCCGGATATGCATCACTTCACGGTCCAGGGTAAGTGTCTCAACGGCGCGGTGCGCCGCGTGGAGGATGGTACATCCCGGCGTCTCGTACACGCCGCGCGACTTCATCCCCACGAAACGGTTCTCCACTATATCGACCCGGCCGATGCCATGCTTGCCGCCCGCCTTGTTCAGGTGGTCTACGATCCCGAAGGCGGACATCTTTTTGCCGCCTATCTTCACGGGGACACCCTTCTCAAAGGTTATCTCCACGTACTGCGGCTTGTCGGGGGCCTTCTCGGGGGAGCGGGTGGTCTTGAACATGTCCTCATTCGGTTCCGCCCAGGGGTCTTCAAGGATGCCGCCCTCGTAGCTGATGTGCATGAGGTTACGGTCCATGCTGTAGGGTTTCTTCTTCGTCACCGGCACATCGATGCCGTGTTTCTTCGCGTAGTCGATGAGGTCGTCCCGGGAGGTGAAATCCCACTCCCGCCAGGGCGCGATGATCTTTATGTTCGGCTCCATGGCATAGTAGGTGAGCTCGAAGCGGACCTGGTCGTTTCCCTTGCCCGTCGCACCGTGGCAGACGGCGTCGGCCTTTTCCTTCCTCGCTATCTCTATCTGCCTCTTGGCTATGAGCGGCCTCGCTATGGATGTGCCCATGAGATAGTTGCCTTCGTAAACGGCATTTGCCTTGATCGCAAAAAATATGAAATCCCTGGCGAATTCTTCCCGCAGGTCTTCGATGTAGATCTTGGACGCGCCGGTCTTAAGGGCCTTTTCCTTCAATCCGACAAGTTCTTCCTCCTGTCCCACATCAGCGGCATATGCAATGATCTCGCAGCCGTACTCTTCCTTGAGCCATTTCACGATGATGGACGTGTCGAGCCCTCCCGAATATGCGAGGACCACTTTCTTTACCTTCTTCATCATTAACCTCCGTTTTACCCGATCGAAGTTCTCTTTAGCTCCCCATGAGCCACTCGAGGAGCGCCTTCTGCACGTGAAGCCTGTTCTCGGCCTGTGTAAAGATGACGTCGCTGTAGCGTTCAAAGACCTCATCGGTTATTTCCTGATTGCGGTACGCCGGAAGGCAGTGCATGACGATGGCGTCCTTGCGGGCGTTCGCGAGCAGTTTATTGTCTATCTTATAGCCCTTGAAGGCCTTCTTCCTGGCCTCCTTTTCCTTTTCCTGTCCCATGCTGACCCATACGTCGGTGTAGATGACATCGGCATCACGCACGGCCTCGGCGGGGTCGTTGGTGATGTTAAAGCTCCCGCTCTTCAATGCCTTTTCCACAAGCTTCTTATCCGGCGTGTAGCCCTTCGGAGTGGCAATGGAGAAATGGAGCTTAAGCAGTATCGCCGCCTCCAGCCATGAATTGGCGACATTGTTCCCGTCACCGATGTAGGCGATCTTTACTTTTTTGAGGCCCCCCTTGTACTCACCGATGGTGAAGATGTCGGAGAGGATCTGGCACGGATGGCAATGGTCCGAAAGCCCGTTGATGACGGGGATCGTTGCCCATCTCGCGAGCTCATCCACGACCTCCTGCGAATAGGTCCTGATCATCACGGCATTGACATACCTGCTCAAGACGCGGGCGGTGTCCTTTACGGGCTCTCCCCGGCCCATCTGCGTCTCCGAGGGGGCCAGGAAAATGCCATGCCCGCCCAGTTCGTGGATGCCTGTCTCGAAGGAAAGGCGCGTCCGCGTCGAGGCCTTTTCGAAGATCATGGCAAGGCTTTTCCCCGCGAGCGGTCGGTATGCGCTTCCCTTTTCCCGAAGCTCTTTCAGGCGGCCCGCCCTCTTGAGGAGGTGGTCGCATTCCTTTTTCGTTATGTCCAGTAATTTCGTAAAGTCCCGTTTCACCCTTTTTTCCTCTCAAATATACGGCCTGCCATCTCGAGGAATATGTCGATATCTTCCTTCTTGATGACAAGCGGCGGTACAAGCCGCAATGTCGTTCCCTTCGTGCAGTTCACTATCACGCCTTCCTGCAGGAACTCCTTCGCCACCGCGTCGGCGTCTATGGAAAGCTCTACGCCCCATATCAACCCCATTCCCCGTACATCAACGATAAAAGGGAACTTCTTTTGCAGGGCGAGAAGCCCTTTCTGGAGATACTTGCCCATGTCGGAACAGTTCTTTATGACCTTGTCATCGATGATCGTGTTGAGCGTGGCGATCACCGCGGAGGCCGCCAGCGGGTTCCCGCCGAATGTGGAGGCATGGGTGCCCGGCACGAACGCGGCCATGGCCTCGTCGGTCGCCACCATGGCGCCGACGGGGAACCCGTTGCCAAGGGCCTTCGCGAGGCTCATGACATCCGGCTCTATCCCGAAATGCTCATAGGCGAAAAAAGCACCCGTCCTTCCGATGCCCGTCTGCACCTCGTCGAGCACGAGAAGGATGTCCTTCTCTTTCGTTATTTCCCTGAGCGCCTTGATGTAGCCCTTATCGGCCACATGGACCCCGCCCTCCGCCTGGATGAGTTCGAGCATGACGGCGCAGGTCTTGTCCGTTATCGCCTTTTTGACCGCCGATATATCGTTGTAGGGCACGTGGCGAAAACCCGGGGCCACAGGTTCGAAGCCCTCGCTGAACTGTCTCTGGCCTGTTGCCGCCAGGGTCGTGATGGTCCTGCCGTGGAAGGAATTATCCATGGCGACGATCTCGCTTCGCCCCTCGCCGTACTTTTTCCAGGAATACCTGCGGGCGAGCTTGATGGCTGCCTCGTTGGCCTCTGCCCCGCTGTTGCAGAAAAAGACCTTGTCGCCGAAGGAATGCTCGACCAGCATCTGCGCGGCCTTTATCTGCGGTTCCATGTAAAAAAGGTTCGAAACGTGAAAGAGCTTCTTCGCCTGCGCGGTGAGCCCTTCCACTACGTTCTCGTGGGCGTGCCCGAGGCTGCACACGGCGATGCCGGACAGAAAATCGAGGTAGCGCCGGCCGTTCACGTCCCACAGCCAGCAGCCCTCTCCCCTGGTGATGACTATGGGATAACGGTTGTATGTGTTCGCCAGATATTGTGTTGCCTTCCTGATCAACTCTTCCTGCATTCTTTTAGTCTCCTGTGATCTCTGTGCCTATCCCTGAATCGGTAAAGACCTCGAGGAGGATCGCGTGGGGAACCCTCCCGTCAAGGACATGCGCCTCCCGGACGCCGCCCTTCAGCGCGTCGGTGCAGCAGGTCACTTTCGGTATCATCCCTCCCGTAACCACCTTTTCGTCGACGAGCTTCTCGATCTCCGATCTTTTCAGCATGGAAATAAGCTTCCCGTCGGCCCCCATGACCCCTTCCACGTCGGTGAGAAGGATGAACTTCTCCGCCGAGAGGGCCTTGGCAATGCTCCCCGCCGCCGTATCGGCATTGATGTTGTATGACTTTCCGTCCTCGCCGTCGGCGATGGGCGCTATGACCGGGATATAGCCGTGCTTGCTGATGTCCTTTATGATGGCCACGTCCACGGAGGTTATCTCCCCCACGAGGCCGACGTCCTTGCCTTCCACCTGCTTCGCCGTCAGCAGCCTTCCGTCCTTGCCGGACAGTCCGATGGCCCTGCCGCCCATATCGTTGATGTTCTTGACGATCTCCTTGTTCACGCGGCCGGAGAGGACCATCTCGACAACCTCCAGGGTCTTCTCGTCGGTCACCCTGAGACCGTCGACAAAACGCGTCGGTATCCGGAGGTCCGTAAGGAGTTTTCCTATCATGGGCCCGCCGCCGTGGACAATGACGGGATGGATCCCGACGTACTTGAGGAGCGCCACGTCCTTGGCGAATTCCTTCTTCAGCGCCTCCTCCTCCATTGCCGCGCCGCCGTACTTGATGACAAAAACAGAACCGGCGAACCTCTTTATGTAAGGAAGGGCTTCCAACAGCGTCTGTATCTTTTCGCTCATATCACATACCCCGATATAATATTTATATCTACAGAATGTACCTGCTCAGGTCCTCTTTTTCAAGGAACTCTCCCAGTTTCTCGCGCACAGAGGATTTGGACACAACGATCTTCCGGCCTTTCAGGTCCGGCGCCGTGAAGGATATGTCCTCGAGAAGCTTTTCCATCACCGTGTAGAGTCTCCTGGCACCTATGTTCTCCGTCATCTCGTTGATCCGCTGGGCGATGTCGGTGATCTCCCTGATGGCATCCTCTTCAAATTCGAGCTCCACATCCTCCGTCTTCAGAAGCGCCCGGTACTGCTTTGATGAGGGCGTTCTCCGGCTCGGTGATGATCCTGAAGAAATCATCCTTGTTTAGGGCGTCGAGCTCCACCCTGATGGGGAAACGGCCCTGCAGTTCAGGGATCAGGTCCGACGGCTTGGACATATGGAATGCCCCGGCGGCGATGAACAGTATATGGTCCGTCTTCACCATGCCGTATTTCGTGGTGACCGTGGTGCCTTCCACGATGGGGAGGATGTCCCTCTGCACGCCTTCGCGTGACACGTCGGGCCCCTGCCCGTGGTCGCGGCTCGCGATCTTGTCTATCTCGTCGAGGAAGATGATCCCCGATTGCTCCACGCGCTCGATGGCGTCGGAGGTCACCCTGTCCATGTCGATGAGCTTTCTCGACTCCTCCTGGATAAGGTGCTCGTACGCCTCGCTGACCTTCATCTTCCTGCGCTTGGTCTTCTGGGGCAGCATGTTGCCGAACATGTCCCGTATCTGCATGTCCATCTCTTCCATGCCCTGGGAAGAGAATATCTCGATCATGGGGAGCGCCCGGTCGGGCACCTCAAGTTCCACCAGGCGGTCTTTGAACGCTCCTGCCCGAAAGCGGGCGCGCATCTTTTCCCGGGACTGGTCAACGGTCTCTTCGTTCTCCGGGGCCGCGTTTGAGCGTCTCTTCGGGAGCAAAAGATCGAGGATCCTCTCCTCAGCCATAACCGCCGCCTTTTCCTTGACGAGCTCCTGCTGCTCCTTTTTCAGCATGTTCACGGAAAGCTCCATGAGGTCACGGATCATCGATTCCACATCCCTGCCCACGTATCCGACCTCGGTGAACTTCGTCGCCTCTATCTTCAGGAACGGGGCACCCGCCAGCTTGGCGAGCCTGCGGGCGATCTCCGTCTTGCCCACACCCGTTGGGCCGATCATGATGATATTCTTGGGGGCCACCTCGTCACGCAGGGCATCGGGTATCATCTGCCTGCGCCAGCGGTTGCGCAACGCTACGGAAACTGCCTTTTTCGCCTTGTTCTGACCGATGATGAACCGGTCCAGTTCCTCCATGATCTCCTTCGGTGTAAGCTGTTTCATTCAAGTTCCTCTATAGTAACTTTGTCGTTTGTGTAGATGCATATTTCGGAGGCCACGGCCATTGCCTCCTTCACAATATCCGGCGCCGAAAGGGGGCTGTGCTTGATAAGCGCCTTTGCCGCCGCCTGGGCATAGGGGCCGCCGGAACCGATGGCCGCGATCCCGTCGTCAGGCTCGATAGCGTCGCCGTTGCCGGAGATAATGAGCGTATGGTCACGGTCGGCAACGATAAGAAGGGCCTCGAGCCTCCGAAGCAGCCTGTCCGTCCGCCAATCCTTGGCAAGCTCCACGGCTGCCCGCGTGATATTACCGTTGTATTGTTCGAGCTTCTTTTCAAAACGTTCAAAAAGCGTAAAGGCGTCCGCCGTTGCCCCGGCAAAACCTGCGAGGCACTTGTCGTGGTAGAGCTTGCGCACCTTTTTCGCGGTATGTTTCACCACGGTGGCGTTCATCGTCACCTGCCCGTCCCCTCCAATAGCAATTCTCCCATTGTGCCTTACGCACAAAACAGTAGTGGCTTCCATCTTTTTACCTTCTCGGGTGGGATTTGTCGTATATCTCCATGAGCTTGTCCATGGAGACGTGGGTATATCTCTGTGTTGTGGAGAGCTTTGAATGGCCGAGCAGTTCCTGGATGCCCCTTAGATCGGCCCCGTTGTCGAGCATATGGGTGGCAAAGGAATGCCTGATCCCGTGGAGGGACAGGTTCTTGAACAACTGCGCCTTGATCTGGTGTTTTTTCATTATCCTCAACAGGCCGCGATAGGTGAGCCTCTCGCCCCGGAAATTGATGAAGAGGGCCTTGTTGCCGCCAAACTTGCCCATCCCCTTAACCATTTCAATGTATTCCTCAAGGGCCTGTTTTGCCTTGTCCCCGAAGGGGAGGATCCTTTCCTTTCCGCCTTTCCCCGTTACCTTGACCCACATGCCGTCAAGGTGCAGGTCTTCCATGTCCACGGCAAGGGCCTCACCCGACCTCATGCCGGTGGAATACATGAGCTCGAAGATCGCCCTGTTGCGCATGTTGAGCCAGCCCTCCTTCGGGAGAAAGTCCAGGAAGTGGAACATCTCGTCGATGGTGTAGAACTTGGGAAGGTGTTTCTCTATCTTCGGGTTGCGGATCACCAGGGCGGTGTTCTCATCGATATAGCCTTTCTTCTTCATGAACTTGAAGAACACCTTGATGGCAGACACCTTCCGCGAAAGGGACGATTTTTTGAGGTCTTTGTACACCTCAACGATGTAGGCCCGTATGGTATTGTGGTCTACGATCTCGGCCGAACTTTTCTCCACGAACCGGATAAAGTCCTCAACGTCGCTCCGGTACGCCCTTCTCGTGTTGAAGGCGGCCCCCTTCTCGTTGTCGAGATATTTGTAGAACTCTTTCGCGACAACCTTGATGGTCTGTTTATCCATAGGACTATTATTTTATAATTTTCTCCCAAATAATCAAGGAAATTCCCCTGTTGTCCATATCTTGCGCGCCTTCGGGCCACACCTTTCCCGCCTCACGGTCGGGCACACCGCTTCGACAGCCTTGTCGAGCCGGACAGGGCCCTTCGACATATCTTGCCTGGTACCGCTGACCCGCGCAGTCCGCCGCACAGTCGTAACGTGCAGATATCATGCGGTTATCAGGTTCCGGGCTCCGATGGCACATATGTTGCTTTAAAGAGAAGGTACTATAAGATGAAATCACTTCCGGGGCAGATCATGCCCCACGAGGGTTCAGGGGTTACCCCTTCCTCCCCTGACCCCTCCCCCCTTTTTAAAAACAGTTAAAATCGTTTCAAAGTTTGGAAACCGTTTCAAGGTCAGAAACATAATCTTTTAACTTTGAAACGCCTCTTAAACCTTGAAACTCTGAAACTATTTTTCCTGTCATCCCGCCCGCAGGCTTATTTCACCGCACCTTTATGCCTTCGTCGAGGTACTTTATTATGGGATAGATGAAGAATTCGATGACCCTGCGCTTGCTTACTTTTATCTCCGCCGTTAAGCTCATGCCCGATGTGATTGGCACCCTCTTTCCCTCCACAAGGAATGTCGTCTCCCGAGGGGTAACGAAGACCTCGTAGACG
The DNA here is from genome assembly GCA_963816115.1 of uncultured delta proteobacterium. Classification (GTDB taxonomy): domain Bacteria; phylum Desulfobacterota; class Syntrophorhabdia; order Syntrophorhabdales; family Syntrophorhabdaceae; genus Delta-02. The sequence goes on from CAWFIZ010000006.1 coordinate 254,280, forward strand.
GGCCCCAGCTTCTCGTCCTCGGTGCTTGTCTTCGAGATGCTCCTCGCGGTCCCGTTGAGGATGCCGTACTTCTGGAAGTCAAAGGTATCGATCTTGATTGACACGGCCATGCCGTGAAGAGAGGAGCGAGGCCGGGGTGGCGAGAATATCGGACCAATCGTCACATAATATGACGGCTCCAGCACATATCAATTATTTAGGGCAGTTAAAACTGGTAAAAAAACTCACAAATTAAAGTTTCAGAGGGTTATCAACAAAAAGACTTGGGGGGGTTATGGTGAGCAGATTATCGGTTATCTCTCTTGTCGGCGGGGTGCTGTTTCTTCTCATCACCTCAACGGGTGTCTTCCAACCAGCCCTGGCGGAGGTCATTATCGATGGCACCCGCACGGCCACGGTGAAACTGGACGAGCTGTCGCCGCAGGCCGGTAAGGCCTACGTAACATCCACCGGCCATATCAAGATCCCCAACATACCATTTCCCACCACGTATGATACATGCGGTATTTTCTCCTCAACCGGGGGTTGGGAACTGCGCGTTGCCGAGGTCGGCGTTGTCAGGACGGATCATCCAGTTGGCACAGGGGTCTTCCTGAGATCCGCATTTCTCGAAAACCAGGGTGAAATTACCAGTGGCGGCGCATACGGCGCATATTTTTCAGGTACGGGCAACACGGTCATCAACAGCGGAATCATCAGGAATGTTTCGAATCCCTCAAATTATGGGGGAATCGGTATCCACATCGATAACGGTACACTCAACAACACCGACAAAGGCACCATTTCGACGGACAAAGGCATCGCAGCCGTACGACTCAACACCGGCAGTGTTATCAACAGCGGCACCATTGAAGGCAAGAACTTTTTTGGTGTTTACATTACAGATAACGGAACGCTTGAAAATACCGGCACGATCTATGGAAAAGAAATCGGTGTCTTAGTTCAGGGGGATATTCAAAACTACGCTGATATAACGAACAAAGGCAAGGGGATCATTTCAGGTGACATACAAAGCGGCGTGAGTACCGCATACGCCAATATTCATAACCTGGGCGCGGATGCCAGAATTACTTCCACGGGACTTAACGGCGTATACATCGACAAAGCGGGAACGGTCGAAAACGAAGGTCTTATAACCGGATCTGCCGGCGTCTATTGCGCGGGCAACTGTAACATTATCAACTCCGGTACGATCGAGGGCACGGGCGGCACGGCCGTCTACATGGGGAAGGGCGACGGCACGGCCATCTTCCGCAGCGGGTCCAATGTGTCTGGCGAGGTGAATGGCGGCAGCGGTACGGACCTTCTGGCCTTCGATGACGCCGGGGATCAGCATGCTGACCAATACGTGCACTTCGAAAACCTTGCTTTCATCGGCGGCACGACCACCCTCAATGGTAACTGGGACTTCTCGGGCGGTGATACGATGGTCACCGGCAACGGCACCCTCATGGATCTCGACACCAAGGCCACCCTCAAGACCGCCGGCCTCGGGATTGGCGACGGCGGAGTAGCAAACATCGCAGGCAAGGCCACCGTGAGCGACCTGACCCTGGTGGATAAAGGCGGCAGCCTCAACGTCAACCGGACCGGCACGATGAATACCGCAAACCTCAAGATCAACGCTGGCGGTAATGTCAACGCAAACGGAGACCTCATTGTGTCCACCGAAGTTTATAACGAAGGTACCGTTCTAAACTCCACAAACAAACGCTTAGAGATTTTTTGGATAAAACTTCCCTTCGGTGGAGGTTTTTTTGTGAAAATTCCTCTTCCCGTCTACGCCCTCCAGGTTACAGGGGATGGCACGGTGACCAACAAAGGTTCCATCACAGGCTATTCGGGCATCCTCTTCGGCGGCGGCAATAATATCCTCGACAACTACGGCACGATTACCGGCACCAACGGCATTGCCGTTGACATGGGGGCTGGAGACGATACGGCTATTGTACGCTCAGGATCGCTGTTCAACGGGGTCGTGGACGGCGGCGAAGGCTGGGACACGGCGGTGTTTGAGAAATCAATCTCTGGTATCTCCCAGTACAAGAACTTCGAGAACTTTTCTTTCCTGAAAGGGACGACCCTCCGCAGCGCAGCTTTCCTCAACATAGATTCCTACGGCAAAGTCTACCACCTTTCTGGCAACAATGACTTCTATGACGGCCGTATGACCGTTGACGATGACGTCCTTGTGATCCTGGACGGCGGGGCCACGCTAAAAGCCGGAGGTTTTTTGATCAATGCCGGCGGAGGGTTCGACATCGACGGTGCGGCGAGGATGAAAACGAACAGCACCGTGCTCGGCACTCTGAACGTGAACCAGACCGGCTCGCTTGACTCGGCTACCCTCGGGATTGGCGGCGGCGGAGTAGCAAACATCGCAGGTAAGGCAACCGTCAGTGATACAACCCTGGTAGACAAAGGCGGCAGCCTGAACGTGAACCAGACCGGCGATCTGACCGGCAACAAGCTGCAAGTCAACAACACAGGTATTGCGAACATCGACGGCGCAGCGAAGGTAACCGCAGACAGCACCGTATTCGGCATTCTCAACGTGAACCAGACCGGCTCGCTTGACTCGGCTACCCTCGGGATTGGCGGCGGCGGAGTAGCAAACATCGCAGGCAAAGCAACCGTCAGTGATACAACCCTGGTAGACAAAGGCGGCAGCCTGAACGTGAACCAGACCGGCGATCTGACCGGCAACAAGCTGCAAGTCAACAACACAGGCATTGCGAACATCGACGGCGCAGCGAAGGTAACCGCAGACAGCACCGTATTCGGCATTCTCAACGTGAACCAGACCGGCTCGCTTGACTCGGCTACCCTCGGGATTGGCGGCGGCGGAGTAGCAAACATCGCAGGCAAGGCAACCGTCAGTGATACAACCCTGGTAGACAAAGGCGGCAGCCTGAACGTGAATAAGGATGGAACGTTTCATACCGCAAACCTCACAGTCAACACCAACGGCACCGTAAACGCGAACGGAGACCTCATCGTATCCACGGGGGTCAACAATAATCAGGGTACCATTACAGGCACCACATTGGGGGGTTACGCCTTCCAGGTTACAGGTACCGGCAATGTTCTAAACACCGGTACCATCTCCGGCTACTCGGGCATCCTCTTCGGCGGCGGCAATAATATCCTCGACAACTCCGGCACGATTACCGGCACCAACGGCATTGCCGTTGACATGGGTGGAGGGGATGACGCGGTTATCCTCCGCAGCGGTTCCAACATAACAGGAAATTTGGACGGCAACAAGGGCATGGATACCATCCGGTTGGAAGATACGGGAAGCATTACAGGGGGCACGGTCCTCAACTTCGAGACCACCAGGAAGACCGGCTCGGGAACATGGACCATCGACGGTGACCTGAAGAGCGGGAAATATATATACCTCGACGACGGCAACCTGAAGGTCACCGGCAAATACACCCAGGAAAAGGATTCAACTTTCCACGTGACATTCATCAACGGCGACGCGGGGAAGATTTCCGCCAGGACGGCGCAGATCGACGGCGGCATCGTCATAGCCGAGGGATACATAAGAGAAGGCAGCCACGTCCTTATCGAGACGGAGAAGGGGGGTCTCACAGGTAAGTTTGATGAACTAAAACCGGGAGAAGAAAGTCAACTCGGCCTATACCTGAAATACAAACTCGTATATACCGATGACTCTGCATCCATATCCGGCGATGTCCGGCGATCGAGATTTTTCATCGAAGACGCCCTGACCCGCAACGAGTGGGCCGTAGCCAGCCACCTGGACGGCATTTACAACAACTCTTCGGGAGACATGACCACGGTCTTCGATGAGTTGATGAAAAGCAGCAGTGCCGCCGCCGCCCGTTCCGCCCTCGACCAGATGGGCGGTACGAGCCACACGGCATACACGGTCATCGACACCTACCGGACGGCAAGCTTCTACCGGAACCTCTTCCGCCGCCCATCCTCCCTCACTTCCAATGCGATGGAAGGCCGGGGTACTCCCCTTACGATGCTTGCAGCGAACATAGAGACCCTCACCGATGGAGGAGTCTCTTATATAACAAAGGACAGGAAGAAAGACCCCTTCAACCTGTGGATAAAGGGATACGGCACAACTGGTGACAGGGACGGTGATGACATCGCCTCTCGGTACGACTTCACCGTCGGCGGTACCATGGGTGGCATGGACTTCCACCTCACCCATACTATCAGGGCCGGGTTCGCCCTGGGGTATGCAAGGACGGGCATGAACATGAAAGACCTAAGGGACAAGGGAAACGAGGACAGCTACCAGGGCGCCATCTACGGCTCTTACACCCCCCAAAGCAACAGGTGGTACATGGACCTCGCCTTCGGCTACAGCAAAAACAGCTATGAGACGAAGCGCTACATTGACTTCGGGGCCATATCCCGCGTGGCAACAGGCTCCTACTATGGAAGAGATATCTCGGGATACGTGGAGGGCGGATACCGGATACCGACTGTCGCCGGCTTCGCCGTCACCCCATATGTCACTTTTCTTGCCCTTCAAAACCACCGTGACGCCTTCACGGAGAAAGGTGCCGATGCCCTGAACCTTGATGCTGACAGCGAGAATACCCTGTCCCTCCAGGGTTCCCTTGGTGCCCGCGTGGCAAGGCAGTTCTGTGTAAACAAGGCTGTCCTCTTGACCCCCGAGGTGTCCGCCAGGTGGATCCATGAGTTCGGCGATGACGAGGCCATGCTCAACGCCCGTTTTGCCGGTACGCCTTCGGGGTCCTTTACCGTATACTCCGACAGGTTCGATCGGGACAGCGGTGTCTTCTCCCTGGGGGTAACGGGAAAGGTAAAAGACGCATGGAGTTTCTTCCTTGCATACGACGCTCAACTGAGATCGAAAGAGAGTGTACATGCCGTAACGGGAGGAGCGAGGCTGAGGTGGTAGGGAGGAACTATTTTTTCTTCAGTACGAGCCGGATGGGTGCGCCGGTGAATCCGAAGTGATCCCGGAGGCTGTTCTCGAGGTACCTGCGGTAATGGTCAGGGACGAGGCGCGGCTGGTTCGAGAAGAGGATGAACGTCGGCGGGCAGGCCTTCGCCTGGCTGGCGTAGAATATCTTTACCTGTTTCCCCTTCTGGTATGAGATGTCGTGGCGGGCAAAGAACTCCTCGAAGGCCTTGTTGAGGGTGGCCGTGCTGATCCTTTTCGATAATTGTTCGTATATCGCGAGGTCCGTCTCCAATATGTTCTCTATGCCCTCTCCCTTCTTTGCCGAGGAAAAGACGACGGGCGCGAAGGACGCGTGGGGGATACGCTCGTACACCATCTTCCGGTAGGTGTCCTGGGTAAAGTCCCCGGCCACGAGGTCCCACTTGTTGATGACGATGCAGAGACCCTTCCCCCGCGAGACAATGAGATGGACAATGCTGCCTTCCTGGTGCCCCGGACCCTCGGCGGCATCGACGATGAGGTTCACCACGTCTGCCCGCTCGATGCTCCTCACGGCGCTGGAAACGGAATATTCTTCCACCTTCTCTTCTATCTTCGCCTTTTTTCTCAAACCCGCCGTATCGATAAGGATGAGCTCCCTTCCGTCATAGGTGATCTGCGAATCGACGGAATCACGGGTCGTGCCGGGGATGGCGCTGACGATCATCCTCTCCGAACCGAGGATGCAATTGGCGATGGATGACTTTCCCGTATTCGGCTTTCCCACGAGGGCGATCTTCGTGGTATCGGTCCTTGCGATGTCCTCCTCGTCGTCATGGTCCCCCTCGCCTATCGATCCAAGGACGTCATCGAGAAGGTCGCCGATACCCAGGCCGTGAGCGGCGCTTATCGAATACAGCTTGTCGGCGCCAAGCTCGTAGAAATCGATGAGATTGTCCTCGCGCTTCTTCGAGTCCACCTTGTTGATAACGTAAAAGACGGGCTTGTGCAGTTTCCTCAAGGCTAGGGCAATATCCCGGTCCGCCGGCATAACGCCTTCCTTGCAGTCAAGCAGGAATATCACCGCCGTCGATTCGGCGAGAGAGGTCTCGATCTGTCTCATGATGAGCGATGAGAAACCGTCCTCCTCGGAGGAAGAGAAACCGCCGGTGTCGACAAGGAGAAAGCTCCGGCCTCCCATGTCGAAGGCGCCGTAATTACGGTCGCGGGTCACTCCGGGGGTGTCTTCGGTAATGGCCTTGCGGTAACCTATGACCCGGTTGAAGAAGGTTGATTTTCCGACATTCGGCCGGCCGACAATACTGATAAGCAAGGGTTTTTTAGTCATCATACCTCAATAATATACTTAATAGGAAACCGACTGCAGGCAAAATGGTAATAGAACGCAACGCCACCGGGACGCCAAAGTTATCGGCCACAAGACCGAGGATCGTGACCCCGATGCCGCCCGTGCCGATGGCAAACCCCACCATTAGGCCCGAGGCGATACCGAGCTTATCGGGAAGGAGCTTCTGGGCCATGACGATCGTGACGGAGAAGGTGGAAACAAGGAGTATGCCCTGGAGCCCCAGGACGACAAAGAGGAGCATGCTGTTCTGGACAGCGGGCACGAACACAACGGGCAGGGTGATCGTCGCCAGGAGCATGGAGGCCCTTACGAAAAAACGGTGGCCGAAACGGTCGGCGATGGGTGCACCGAGCAGGGTCCCCACGGCGCCGCAGAAGAGGAAGACGAAGACGAGCTTCCCGGCGAAAAGCGGGTCGCCCTTCAGATAATTGATGTAGTAGAAGGGGATATAGGTCATGAGGCCTATCTGGGTCCAGGAGCGCATGACCACGATGAGAATGACCATGCCCAGCGACACGTAAGTGCCTATGGTTACAGGCGCCGGCGAACTCTTCGCCGCCTGTGCATGCTCCATTACGGGTATCATGATGGTCTTCCTGCTTGCGATGATGATGGCGGTACACAACAGGGCCGGGATAACAATGACGGGCAGTGAGGAAAACCCGAGATAATCGATAATGAAAATGGAAAGGATGGGCCCCAGGGAAAAGCCGATGTTGCCGCCGACGGAGAAAAATGACATGCCCGTCGCTGCCTTCTCCCCGGTAAAGAAATGTGCCGTCTTGTATCCCTCGGGATGATAAGCGGCCACGCCGAGGCCGCTTATGACGACGAAAAAAAGGACCATGGCATAGTGTGAAGGAAAGGACAGGAGCGAAAAACCCGCGCCGGCGGCGACAAGGCCCATGGGCAGCAGGTAGGCCATGGCCTTTTTGTCCGAAAAATAACCGAACACCGGCTGCAGTATGGAAGAGGTGAAATTTGCCGTCATCATGATTATGCCGGCCATGGTGTAGCTCAGCCCCAGCTTGTCCTTCAGAAAAGGCAGAGTGGCCGGCAGCGCCCCCTGATAGATATCGACCACAAGGTGGCCCAGGGAGAGGATGAGGAGCACCTTGAGGTTAAATTTCTTCATTTTCAACTATATCCCTGAGCTGGAGGAGGATCCTGCACGTGGCGCCCCATATCCTGTCACCGTTGTAATCGATCGTCGGGACCATCCATGCCCGGCCTTCGTGTTCGGTGCGTTCCATGACGGGCTTGCCCTTCTTAAGATAGCTGCAGGGGAGGAAGATCAGGTAGGCCACCTCCTGCGGGTTCGTCGAAAAATCGTATGGATAAGGGATAATGCCGACAAACGGCGAAATGACAAACCCCGTGAGCGTCCTGGAGTCATCAAGCCTGCCGATCACTTCCACATCCTCGCGCCTTACACCGATCTCCTCGCTGGCCTCCCTTAAGGCCGTGTGCTCCAGGTCCCTGTCGCCCGCCTCGAACATCCCGCCCGGGAAGGAGACCTCTCCCCTGTGGTGCCGCACCGTGTCCGTGCGTCTTGTAAGCACGCACAGGACATCATTCTCGTGTTCAAAAAGGAGGATGGCCGTGGCGGCCCTGATGGAGGGTTCGCAATCTATCGTCAGCGGTTTACGGGTTGCCAGGCGTTCCCTGATGGCTGTGAACATCACCTATTCTAACGTGATGATGCACGCAAAATCAACCAGGGGAGGCGGACGTCAGAATTATGACATCAATTCTTGCGGTCAGGGTCCATATTGAAAAAGAGCATAAGGCGTTTCCAGATGATGATCCTTCCCATGTCCATAATGACCTCGGGTGCCTTCGACTCCTTGAGTTGACCGTACCTGCCGCAACTTTTCGCGAGGAGGTGAAAGCATTCCCGGATGGATGCCCGGATACCGTCTTGGCCCCTTTTACCCGTTGCTCTTTCGACTCGTACTTTCATGTTGAACAGAATATGCAAGTCGTGTGCCAGTGGCTATTAATAAAAAATATTTTACTCTCTGCGGTCTTTTGTGTAAAAATGAAAGAAAGCGGTTTCTCTGAACAGACAATTACAAGGGACCTTTCCGGAGGAATGGATCGATGAAGAAACAAAAGGAGGGAACTCCAGACCTTAGGCCAAAACTGATGGCCGATGGCGTCAAGAAGGTATTGGCGCTTCTCAAGAGCCAGGGACATGCGCCCGGCAAGCCGCTGGTCGAGAAAAGAACTGGCGATGCCATCGATGACTTTGTAGCCCAGTGGTATGAGGTTTCTCTCGAAGCCATCGAACTCATGGACGGTGAGGCCGATTTCGTGACCGATGACGAGATCGACGACCCGGAGCTTATTCAGGAAGCCAAGCGGAGGGTCATAAAAGAACTCTACGAAACACCACCCGAAGATTTTTACGACAATATAGCCCGAAGCATAATGGAGGAATAGGGCTCAGGAGTCTTTTTTCTGGCCCCTTAATCCTTGATCCTGACCCCTTCTTTACCTTCTTTCTGTCCTTCTTCCCCGTTCTCTTTTTCTTTCTTTTTCTCCATGGCCTCGGCTATCTCGGTGAGCCGTTTTTCCACGAGGTAATTGATGGTCCCCTCGGGATATGTCCCGTCTTCCATGATCTCTCCCGCCTGCATGCCGGTCAAGACCTCGAGACCTTCTTCCATACGGTCTATCGTATAGATGTTAAAGAGCCCATTGTCCACGGCACTGACCACATCTCCGCTGAGAACGAGGTTCCTGGCGTTGCGTTTCGGGACAATGACACCGTGCGTGCCGTCAAGGCCGCGCATACGGCAGAGATGGAAAAACCCCTCTATCTTCTGGTTCACTCCGCCGATGGGCTGGACATCCCCGTTCTGGTCCATGGAACCCGTCACCGCAAAGCACTGTTTCAGGGGAACACCGGAAATACTGGAGAGGAGCGCGTAAAGTTCGGCACAGGTCGCGCTGTCACCCTCAACCATTTCGTAAAGCTGCTCAAAGGCAATGGAGGCGGAGAGGCTGATCGGCCTTTTCACTGCATACTTGCTGCCGAGGTAGCTGGTTACGATGAGGATCGCCTTTTCATGGATCTTCCCGCTCATCTTGGTCTCGCGCTCAAGGTTGACCACGCCCGCCCTGCCCGCGTAGGTCTTTGCCGTTATCCGTGACGGTTTGCCGAAGGCATAATCACCGATATCGAGAACGGCCAGGCCGTTCACCTGCCCCGCCTTCTCGCCTGAAGTATTGACGATGAGGGTGTCCTCGAGCATCATCTCCCGGAGCCTCTCTTCGATGCGGTTCACCCGGAATATCTTCTCCTGAACCGCCTGCGTCACATGAGCGGCACTGACGACATCGCTGCCGCCCTTCTTCGCCCAGTAATGGGCCTCCCTTATCAGATCGGCGATATCGCTGAACTTTGTCGAGAGCTTGTCCTGGTGGTCTGCGAACCGTGAACCCATCTCAACAAGCCGCGCCACGGCGGTATTGTCAAAGGGGAGAAGGTTCTCTTCCTTCTGGCACTGCGCGATATACATGGCATATTTATCCATGTTCTCCTGGTTTCTCTCCATCCTGCTGTCGAAATCGGCCTTGACCTTGAAAAGCTCGCGGGATTCCTCGTCATAGGCATGGAGCATATAGTAGATGTACGGGTTCCCTATGAGTATCACCTTCGCGTTAATGGGAATGGCCTCCGGCTTGAGCCCCGCGGTACTTATAAGACGGTACTGCTCCTGGACATCCTCTATCCTGATCTCCCTGTTCCTGAGGGCCCTCTTGAGCGCCTCGTAGGAAAAAGGGTTCCGAAGGAGCTCCATGGCGTCGATGACAAGGTAGCCCCCGTTAGCCTTGTGCAGCGACCCGGCCTTGATCATGGTAAAGTCCGTCGTTGCCATGCCGTACTGGACCCTGTATTCCATGCGGCCGAAAAGGTTAAGATACGTGGGATTGCTCTCGTACACCACGGGAGCGCCTTTGCTCTCACCGTTGTTGACGATGACGTTCACGGCATACTTTGAAAAAGAGTTCTCCCCTTTCGGCATCTTGAGAAAAGGAAAGGCCGCGGGCTGTTCCTCGGCGGGCTTGAAATCGTCGAGGTGGGTCAGCATCTCCTCCTTGACATCGTCGAGGTATTTCACCACCTTTTCCAGCTGGGCGTATTTCTTCTGCATCGCGTCTATCATGGGGCCCACAAGGTCAAGGGCGACCATCCTGTCAAGGCGCACCACCATCTCCCTGACGATCTTCTCTGCCTCCCGCAGGATGCGGACCACGTCGTTGAGCTTTTCCTGAAAGAGGTGCCCCGTTTCTTCCAACTTTTTCCGGGTCTTTTCATCGAGGGCATCAAATTCCTCTTTGGCCATCATTTCCCCGCCTTCCTTGACAGGGACGATGAGGACGCCCGTGGGGGTCCGCTTGACTGTGAAACCCCGCTCTTTTGCCTCGGTGTCCAGGCGGGACAGGTACTCCGACTGTTTCTGCTGAAATTCATCAACTATCTTGCTCTTCTGGGTCTCGTACTCCTTTGATTCAAAGGCCTTCGGTATCTCGTGCTTCAGGATCTGGATCATCTCGTTCAGTTCTTTCTGGAAGACCGCTCCTTCGCCAGGCCCGAAAGACAGCGCTATGGAAGTGTCAGGGTCCTTGAAATTGTGAACATAGCACCAGTCGGCGGGAGTCTGCTCGCCGGCGGCCTTCTCTTTGAGCATATACATGACCGTTGACATCTTGCCGGTACCGCTCTCACCGATGGCGAAGATGTTGAAACCTGTACTGTCCATGTTGAGGCCGAAATCGAGGGACTTCAGGGCCTTTTCCTGACCTATGGTCCTTGGGAATTCGACTATCGAGTCAGTTCTTGAAAAGGTGAAAGTGCCGGGGTCGCACTTCTTGTAGAGTTCTTCGGGGCCTAATTTCGTGATCACGGGGTACCTCCTGGTTTAGAACTTTCAACCCACTCATCATCTCATCCAGCTGCCGCCGGTTACGCAGAGCGTCTGGCCCGTCATGTACTCTCCTTCGTCGGAGGCGAGAAAGAGCGCCGCGTTGGCCACATCTTCAGGGGCGCCCTTTCGCGGGTATGGTATCTCGTCGAACATCCGGTCGATCTCTTCCTGCGGATAGATATGGGGAATGAACTCGTTGAAGATGAAGCTTGGCGCGATGGTGTTTGCTGTGATCCGGTAGGGGGCCACCTCCATGGCGAGGCATCTCGTGAATGCCATGACACCTGCCTTCGCCGCCGCGTAATGGGCGTGACCGCCGGCAAGTCCCCGAAAACCGGCCACGGATGTTACGCTTATGATACGGCCGCTTCTCTGCTTCATCATGGCAGGGACCACCGCACGGCAACAGTAAAAGGTCCCTGTAAGGGACGTGGCAATGACAAGGTCCCAGACCTCGTCGGTTATTTCGGCAACCTGCGTCGGCCGGTTCGTTCCCGCGTTGTTGAAGAGGATATCTATGCGCCCGAATGCGTCGAGCGTTGCGTCAACGGTATTTTTCACATCCGCGGCGTTTGTCACATCGCACCTGAGTCCCAGGGTCTTCACCCTGCACTCTTCGGCGATCTCTACGGCTACCGCCCTGGCACGGTCTTCGTGCACGTCCGTGATCACAACGGCGGCGCCTTCCCTCGCCATGATACGGGCCGTAGTCTGTCCGATCCCGGCACCGGCGGCAGCAGTTAGCAGAGCAACTTTATCTTTGAGTCTCATCGTTCTTCTCTCCCTGGATAATGATACAAAATAGCCGCGGCACTCCTCAAGGAAAATAAGGATCAGTAAACAGGGACCAGGGAAAGACATTGAAAGGACTTGATGGGTCATATAGAACAAGTCGAACTTTAACTTCAGTTTTTTTGCGTCCAAGCTGCCATTGATCGCTCGAAGCTGTTCAATTGGTTCTTTTTTCTACTCCTGGGCCCTGAACCCTAAGCCCTACTCTGTTCACTGTTCCTTGGCGAAAGCTTTATGATATGGTATACATGCTCACAGCATAAAATGTGAAAGACCGTTCCAAGGGGTTGACGTGCCGAAGAAGAAACGCCGCGTACGCAATATCGTCTTTCTCACCGCCGTCTCTTTCGCGATCTCCCTCGCCCTCTTCCTCTTCGATGTCCTGGCCCCTTACGAGAACAAGTCCTTCGATCTCTTCTCGCGATACTTGAATCCCGGACGTGCCTCCGACCGCATCGTCATCATCGAGATCGACCAGCAGTCGATCGACGCGTTAAGCGCCGAGAGCATCAACTGGCCCTGGCCGAGACAGGTCTATGCCCCCATAGTAGAGTTCACGTCCCTCGCCGACGCGGTCCTGATAGATATCCTCTACACGGAGCCATCCTCATACGGCCAGGAGGACGATATGATCTTCGGCGATGCGATCGGGAAGGCATCGAACACCTATCTTCCCTTTTTTCTGTCACGGAACGAAAAAGCACTGTCGGCCGATGACATAGCCTACCTGGAGCGCTTCGCCATGACCGGCGCCTCGCCGTCGAAGCTGACCTACAGGTCCGTGACTGCGCCCATCGACGTCATAAGGCGCCACGTGAAAGGGTCGGGGAACGTTGCCATCAGTCCCGACTCAGACGGCATATACAGAAGGATACCCCTCACGTTCACCCTCAGGGACATGACCCTCCCCAGCCTCGTCCTTTCCTACTTCACGTGCAAGGGCACCGTGAAGGTAAACGGTGACAGGCTCATGCTGGGCAAAACAGCCCTTCCCCTCGTTGACGGGAAGCTCCTCCTTCGTTTCCCCCGCGGCAGGAACCCTTACACGGTCATCCCCGCCATTGACATCCTCAGCGCATACCGGGGTGGCAATGATCCGGGAAAAGTGCTGACAAGGGACTTTTTTAAAGGCAAGGTCGTTTTTCTGGGCATGACGGCGGCGGGCCTTTTCGACCTCAAGCCCACGCCCATTTCACCGATCTCGACGGGCGTCCATATCAATGCCACCCTCTTCGAGAACCTGGAGACGGGCACCTTCATGCGGCCCGTCAGCAGGCCCATCGTTATCCTTTCCATGCTCCTCATTTCCGTCTTTATCGTCATATTCGTCCTCACCTACCACACGATAACCAGGAACCTCTCCGCATTTACAGCAAGCTTTATCGTCATTGTCTCTCTGGCGGCGCTGCTGTTCCACGGGACCTGGTATCTTCCCACGACATACCTGCTGGTCTGTCTCATGACAAGCTTCATCCTTTGCGTCGCCTTCAGTTACGCCTCGGAAGGCAGGGAGAGGCAGTTCATAAAGAGGACCTTCTCGCAGTACATGGACAAGACCATCGTGGAGTATGTGCTTCAGAACCCCGATATTGTCAAACCGGGAGGTAAAAAGGCCCGGGTCACGGTCCTTTTCGCAGACATTGCCGGGTTCACGACGATCTCGGAATGCAATTCTCCCGAGGACACGGCACTCATGCTCCACAGGGTGCTCAATGAGCTCACCGAGGTCGTCATTGACGAGAAGGGTGTCGTCGACAAGTACATCGGCGACTGCATCATGGCCTTCTGGGGCACGCCGCTCGCGACACCGAAAGACGGGATCAACGCGTGCCGCAGCGCGCTGAGGTTCATCGAGGCCATCGGGAAGATCAACGTCATCTTTCAGGACGAGTGCATCCCACCCGTTGCCATCCGGGTGGGGCTCCACACGGGAGACGTCATCGCCGGCAACATGGGCAGCATCAGGCTCTTTGACTTCACCGTCGTCGGCGACACAGTGAATCTGGCGTCACGCCTGGAATCGGTCAACAAGGTGTTCGGCACGAACATCATCGCCAGTGGATCGACCCTTGCGGACACATACGACCTGTTCTTCACCCGGGAACTGGGCCCCATCGAGGTGAAAGGAAAATCGAAACCCATCGTCATCCATGAGGTGATCTGTGAGAGAAGCAACGTCGATCCATCCCTTCAGAGGAAGATCGATCTCTATAATGAGGCCTTTTCACTCTACGGGGAAGAGAAACTCAACGAGGCCGCGCAACGGTTCGATTCCCTTCTCAAGGAGTTCCCCGATGACGGGCCCTCGATCTTCTATAAGGATCGTTGCGAGGTCCTTCGGGCAAGTTTTCCTTTGACAAAAAACTGGGATATTATTAAAATGACTGAAAAATGATGAGAAGAACCGTAATCATAGCCTTGGTGTTCCTTTTTGCTTCCACTGCCCTCCTGGCCGAGACGGTCACGGTCATCACAAAAGAGAACGCCATACGCGAAAGCTGCAAGTTCTTTGCCCCCGTCAAGGCTTACGTGAGATATAACGACCAGCTGGAGGTCCTTTCCACCCAGGGCGACTGGTACAGGGTCAAATACGGCCCGTCCATCGGCTGCATACACAAGACTGCCGTTGAGAAGAGAACGGCCTCATCGCCCGGCCTCTTCTCCAGGAAGGGCTCCGGGGTCAGCGAGAGCGAAGCGGCGCTCGCCGGTAAGGGATTCAACCCGCAGGTTGAAGCATCATACAAAAAACAACATCCCGAAATGAAGTTCTACCTTGTCGACAACATCGAGCGTTTCCCTGTGCCCGATCGCGAGGTCGCCATATTCATATCGAACGGAGGGTTGGTGCAGCCATGATGAAAAGACCGGCCGCATTGCTCTTTGCCGCCTTGCTGCTCTCCACGCTGGCCGGCTGTGAAACAATGGGCCTCGGCAATATCTCGCAGCACATAGGCACGGCAATGACCGTCGTGGATTCCACCTCGAAAGCAGCACGGCCTATCTCCGACGAAGAAGAGTATTACGTGGGCCGTGCCGTTGCCGCAAAGATCCTGGGCTCCTACCAGCTCTCCAATGACAGGGAACTCACCCTCTATGTGAACCTCATCGGAAAGACGGTCGCCCTTCATTCAGATAAGCCATTTACCCACGGCGGATATCATTTCGCGATCCTTGAACGGATGAGATAAATGCCTTCGCCTGCCCCGGCGGACCATTTCATTACCGGGGCACGACCAGGACGGCGGCGAACGAGGACGAACTCGCCGCGGTCATCGCTCACGAAGTGGCGCACATCAATAAGCGCGACGGGGTGGCCGCCATTAAGAGCGCGCGCTGGACACAGGCCCTGACGCTCATCGGTACCACGGCAGCCAAGAACGACAGCCCCGCGGAGATCGGGCAGCTCGTGAGCCTCTTCGAAGGCAGCATCGATGACGTCTCTCAAGACACTCGTCGTCAACGGCTACAGCAGGTCACAGGAATACGCCGCCGATGAAGGCGCTCTGCAATTCATGGCAAAGTGGCTATAGACCGAAGGCGCTGGGCGGCTCCTGAAACGCCTTGCACGAAGGGGAAATCCTCGGGCGGCGGTATAGGCAGACCGACCCTGGCACGTCAGACAGGTAAGCATTCGGCAAGACGCCTTCTGTCAGGATAGCCGAACGCCATCGAGGTCCACGGTAAGGTTCGGCAAGTTCGTTCGCTAAACCGGCCATTTGCAGGTCTTTTCGAAACATCTAAATACGACCCGAAGGAGCCCGGGTACTAAATATTCCTTGCCATCGTCCTCATGCTCATTCCGGTCGCCGCCTTCGTCGGAAGGCTCGCTGCCCGCGCTACAGCGTCTACATGGAGGGCACGACGGTGAACATGGGCGTCAGCTACATGGAGCGCCTTCAGGCCCACAAGGTCGGCGGCGGGTCGGGTCGACAACGGGAGATGGAAGGTCGACCCTTCGAAGGATCACGCACCTACCCCTGGAGCCTGAATTTCCCGATTGCCACCGATGATGTCCACGACCTCGGCAACGGCGTCAAAATGCGCTCCATATGCACCATCACGGGGAATGCCATCAACTGCCGCAGCACTTCCGACAACATGTTCCTGGAGGTAATAAACAGCCAGGTGGAGGATGGAACGGACGACCCATGGCACGGCAAGGTCACGGGCAACACGATGAGCTGGAAATTTCACCTCGAAAACCCCAACGAACCCGTTCTGAACGGCGTCATCGCAGAGGGCCTGAGAGACCCGATAGAACTGACGATCATCGAGCCAAGGAAAGGACCGTTACGTCTTCAGTTGCTCGAACGGTGTCCTTGAGTGCAAACTGAAGGCAAAGACGAATCCCGAGCATTACGCCGACTCCGTGGAATGGACTGTTTGGAGATGGAGGGCGTCAAGTGCAGGTCTCCAGGGGTGCTCAAGGGCAGAAAGTCGACGTCCTCTACGAGAATCTGCCTAAAGACAACAACCAGTTCGGCAGGAAGAAGGTAACGGCAACCCTGAGGGTGGGCGCATGTTCGGCGACGGAGACAAGGGAGGTCCAGTTCTTCTACCCCCGGGACACGAAGAACAACCCCGAGGGTAAATATTACAACTGGTTCTACTACTGGAAGCAGACCCCGGCGGCGAAACCCTTCGGGCAGACCGTCGACATCGAGTTCGGCGGAACCCAGTTCGACGCCTGTAAGGACTTCCACGTGCCGGCCATGTTCAAACCCGCTTACATGTACAAGACGATCCATGTCTGCGACCTCACGGCAAAGCTCGACAACAAGTTCACAGAGCGCTTTCCCGAAAATCAAAAGAGGAGCGTTCCCGCGACACATACCATAAAGACCTACGGAACGACGACACACATCGATTCCTTTGCCGTGATCATGCGCCATGAGTTCGTCCATTTTAACGCCTATCACACCTGGCGTGAAGGGAAAACCGAGGCCCAGATGGAGGCGGCGGATACCGACCTGGACGGCATCCCCGACAGCCTCGAGCCCGGCATGGGCTTCACGGTCGGCGCATACCAGACATACTGGGGCAACGACCCTGACTGGAAGAGGATGGGCGGCGATGAGGAGATCCTCGCCTACGAAGCGATGTATGAGACCACGTCAACGGAACCTATGATGCCTACGACTGGGGGAAACCCGGTAAAAATTGGCCGGAATGAAAGCAGGATATAAGGCTCAGGGCCCAGGGATCAGAGAAAAGATAGAGGACTCAATATATATTGTTTTCTGGCCCTGGATCTGAGCCCTGCTTTTCTGACCCCTTTCTTCTTTCCCATTGAAAAATCCGCACCGGCGCAATAGACTAATAGACCAAAAGACAAAAGGGACCAAGGAAACTCTGAAAATGGAGAAACCTGTAGACAATAAATACCCGTCGGTGCTCAGCGCATCGGAGGCGCAGCGCATAGGAATGGTGAAAGAGATATTCTCCACCATCACGAGGAAATACGATTTTCTAAACCACCTTTTGAGCCTGCGCCGAGATATCGCGTGGCGCCGCTTCACCGTCAAAAAGATGCGTTTTTTGAACACGAAGAGATTCCTTGACGTGGCCTGCGGAACGGCAGACCTCTCTATCGACGCCGCACGGAAGCACGGTACGCTCAGCGTGACCGGCATTGACTTCGTCTTCGAAGTTGTCCTGATCTGGGAAAAGAACAAGGTTGAGAAGAAAGGCCTTTCTCGCTACGTCCTCATGCAGGCCGACGCCCTGGCCCTTCCCTTTCACGATGGTTCCTTCGATGTTGTCGCCGTTGCCTTCGGCATCCGCAATATCCCGGACCGAGAAGGGGCCCGCGGGAAATGCTCCGCGTCACCTCTCCGGGAGGGTCTGTCATGGTCCTTGAAACTACCTTTATCCAAAACCGGCTCTTTAAGTTCGTTTACAATGTCTACCTGAATCATATCCTCCCTCGCATGGCAAAAAGGTTCTCGTCCAATCCCGCGGCCTATCATTACCTTGCCGATTCGATAATGAACTTTCCTTCACCCGATGTTTTCTCTACATGAATGGGAAACGCAGGGATGACAGACGTTGGGAAATATCCTCTCACTTTCGGTGTCACCTACCTGCATGTGGGGACAAAACCAGGGTGAAAAGAATTTGTTTTTGCTGGATCCTGAACCCCTTTTGATCCCTGTTCCCTTGACATTTCCCTGACGGGCCTCTAGAATGAACCTATCGACCTCACAATTCAGGACAAAGAAAAATGAGCGGGGAGGGTTGTATGTTTCAAAAACAAAAACCATTATCGGTTCTGTTAGTAACTGCGTTTCTCGCGGCCTTTACCTTGACGGGTTATGCCCGAGCCAACAGCCGCAAAAGCCGCTGGCGCCACAGGCACAGCCCGGCCAACAGGGGCAGCTCGCCGGATCTCGCCATCGAGGAGATAACTCTCAACGAAAATTGCTTCGTTGTCGTCAGGGTGAAAAATAACGGGCCTGGCATGGTTCCCGACGAAGTGTGGAGAGTCACAAACCTGAAAGCTCAAGCGTTTAACTCATGGTGAACGGAAAAAAATGGGGCGGTGAGACCATCTGGTATTTCGATACCGCAAGGGCGCTCAGGGGCCCCGGCGGCGAGGCCATCATGACAAGCAAATATAGGTTGACGGGTGCGGCGACGATCACCGCGCTTGTCGACCACGCACGGCAGGTCCGGGAAACGAACGGATCGAACAATAGGGTCACGAAGAAACTGATCTGCAGGACGGGGGCATCGCAGTCGGGACGACCCAGGCGCGGGAAAAGAGGATTGCGTCTCTTTCAACCCGGCGACGACAATGGTTTCCCAGGTCCAGGGCATCTGGAAGGTTGGTGATGGCAGCCACTGGCTCTTCGATTTCGGCGCGAGAAAGGACGAGGCTGACAAAACACTCGCCATCATTAAAAATTACAATATGAACCGGTCCTGTTTCGTCGGTCGCCCGCAACCGTCTTTCCGTTACATGCTCATCTCCGGGGCACCCCCGGTGGGCCCTTGCTGGAGAAGACTGTCGCCTTCAATCCGGCCGCGATCTCGGTGCAGCAGATAAAGGGTGACTGGAAGATCGTCGAGGGATCTTCATGGCTGTTCAGTTTCGGCCCCAATAAAGCCGAGGCGGACCAGACCCTTGCGATCATCAATAAGTATGGATTCACTCGCTCCTGCTTTGTAGGGAGGCCGGGCCGAGCTTTACTTATATGAGAAAATAACGGAAAGCATAAGAAAGGCCCGGCGGTTTGGACACCGCCGGGCCTGAGTATGTCCCGGGTATTAACGGGTCATTGCCGCCCAGTGCGGCGGGATCTTCCCGTTGCACTCATTCCCGCTCCCTCTCGCACACCTCAACCCCCTGCTCCATGGTGCATTTCCACCGGCAGGACCTCCCCTTTGTCGCCTTCTCGGCGTAAACCCCTCCGGCCTTTCCCATCGGGGCCGGGCGTTGACATATCGTGGTCCCGCTTGCGTCTTTTATAAATAGTCCAACTGGGCGGATTTCCGGAGGGACTTTCAATGGGGCCTCGATCTTGCCCGCAGGTGTCGGCGGCGCCGCCTGGGTGCTCACTGCGTGTACCGCCAGCAAGGAACAAATAAAAAAGACCAAACAAAGAAAACGAATTAGTTCGACGCGCTCTCGATCAAGATATAGAACCGACTTTTCCTACTTTTTAACGATCTCCACGCGACGGTTCTTTGCCTTGCCTTCCTCGCTGCGGTTGTCGGCAACTGGCTTCTCCTGGCCCCAGCCGACGGCGCTCAGGCGCTTTTTGTCGACCCCTGCGGCCGTCAGGGCATTGACAACGGACTGGGCTCGTTCCAGGGACAATTTCTTGTTCTTTACCGGTGTACCCGTGCTGTCAGTATGTCCTTCGATGCTCACCTTCAGCCCAGGGTTCTCCTTTAACAATTTCACTATCTGGTCGACGATAGTTTTTGATTCCGGCCTGATAGTCGCCTTGTTGGTATCAAAGTTGATATAGAGCGCGATAAAGCCATCTTTGTTCAGGGCGTCCAGCATGGTGTTCGCCGTTATGTCCTGTTCCATGCCTTTCTTTTCTACGATTGTCAGAGTGTAGCTCTCGCCGGTGGTTCACAGGATGAACGTCGACCCAGGTTTCTTTGCCATCCTTTTTTATGCTGAGGTAGACATTGAAGGTGCTATTAAACTCTGTTTTGCTGCTGATCTTCGCAACAGCGTTCTCAAAATTTCTCTTGATCTGAACTTCTGAGGGGGCCTTGACGCCCTCTTTGATCTCGTAGGAAATGTAGGTCTTTTTTCCTTCAACAACAAACTCTTTCTCACCGGCGACATAGAACTCATGCTGGTCGAAATCCTTCGTCTTGCACTCTCTGATGAGATAATTCGGCATCCGGGTAAAGAGCGGGTGGTCCTTGCACCCGGCCTCGTCCTTCTGGGCCGACGAAGCATGGCCGCACCACAGACCTGGCAACAAAAGCGCGGTACAGATGACGATAGCAAAGAACAGCGATGGTTTTTTCATCCCAGGCCTCCTTTTTGGTGGTCAGAACGGTACCGGACTATTTTGCCACGGAGATTATGTAGGTCCTGTCAGGCCCCTCCACCATGCCCGGTCCGATGTATGGCCGCTGGATCTTCGCCCAGAGCTTGGAGGTCCCGAGGTCCCTGGCACCGTCGAAAATGAAAAAGGCATCCTTGAGGACCTTGCCTGAAGGGAGCTTTTCCACCTTTCCTGCCTTGCGGCCCGGCATTTTGTACTCCGCGGCGTTCTTGACGTAGAACTCCTTTACCTTTTCAAAAGAGTCGTCGGTCACGTAAACCTTTGCTTTCGATGACGTTTTAGCCGCTTTAGCCATATCTTCCTGCTTCTTCGTCTCCTGTTCGTCCAGCTTCGCGCCCGGGTAGACCTTGAACTCCGCGGCGCTTATTCCGGCAACAAAAACAAAAGACACGGCAAAGCATAAAGCAATGACAAAATACCTCATGGCTGCCTCCTCCTTTGGCTTTTCAATAAAATGGCATATATCCGTTGGTATCGTACCATTTATATATGCATCCGTTTGTTATGTGGATTACAAAGAAATTATATCAACCAGAAATAATTATGCAAATTATTGAGTTCTGCTTCGTTTCGCGTGTGGTATTTTTATATTTAAAATACGATCACATGATAGATCTCGTATGCCTTCCTGCTGAACTCCTCCCGGGCTTCAGGATAGGCGATGTTGATCAAGGCTTTCATCCTCTCCCGTACGGTCTTTCCCTTCAGGGAGGCGATGCCGTGGTCGGTCACCACGTAGTCCACGTCATTTCTGGAGGTTGTGACCGCGGCACCCTCCTTGAGGGTGGGGACGATCCGGGATACCTGGCCCCTGGCACTACTGGAAGGGCTATGACGGCCTTGCCGCCTTCGGACATCCGGCACCGCGGACAAAATCTAGCTGCCCCCCCACGGCACTGTACTGCCGGGGCCCCAGGGTATCGGCGCACACCTGGCCCAGGAGGTCCACCTCGAGGGCCGAGTTGATGGCGACCATCCTCCGGTTTTTGGCGATGACGAAGGGATCGTTCGTGTAGTCGACGGTTTTCATCTCGATGAGCGGGTTGTCGTCGACCCAGTCGTAGAAGGAGCGGGACCCCATCAGGAAGGTGACAATGATCTTGCCCTGGTGGAGGGTCGTCTTGCGGCTCCCGGTGATCACCCCCTTCTCGACGAGGTTCTGGACACCGTCGGAAATCATCTCCGAATGGATGCCCAGATCCTTGAACCCGGTGAGGTACATCAGGACCGCGTCGGGGATGCCGCCGATGCCGAGTTGGAGACAGGCGCCGTCCTCGATGAGCTCGGCGACGTTCCGGCCGATGTCTTCTCCACGTCGGGAGTCGGCGGCTTCCCCTTGAGCTCGTGGATGGGCGTGTCCACTGGGCACGAAGTGGTCGACGCGCTCACGGGACGAAGGAGTCACCCAGTGCGTCCGGGGCATGGTTCGGTTCACCTCGGCAATGACGGCCCAGCCTCTCCACCGCCTTTTTGGTGTAGTCCACCGACACGCCCAGGCTGCAGCATGCCGTTGTCGTCCGGCGGAGCTCACGGTCACCATGGCCACGTCAACCGGAAGTACGTGGTCCGAACAGGAGAGGGGATCTCGCTGAAAAAATAGGGGAAATAGTCGCCCCGGTTGTCCCAGACCGCCTCGCGGCTCGTGGGGCCTCCGCGAAGAGCGGATGTGTCGGAAGCATCGCCTGTATTCCGGGCGGCAGTAGAGGGCCTCGCCCATGGGATCATGTGGACGATCTCGACGTTCCTCAATGAACCCGCCCTTTTCACCAGTGCACCGGGGAGGGTGCGGGGCTCTCCGGCCGCGTGGGAGAAGACGATCCTGTCACCCGACGACACGGCCTCGACCGCCTGTCCGCGTCCGTCAGCCTCTCGGTGTAGTGCCTGGTCCATGCCTTCATTTCTTTTTCCTCCTTATGACCTCCCGGGAGCTCACAACGATCGTCCCGGGGGCTTTTTCAGGTCCGGTCTTTTCTTGCTCAGGCAGGCCTTCGCACAACCGTCGACGATTATGGAAAGGTCAACGTCATCAGGGAATAGCGTTTCCAGCTTCTCTCTGACGTCTCCGGGGTGTTCATCGGGATTGCAATTGCCGCAGTACCGTACCTTCTTCATGCTTCCTCAGTTCTTCTTTATCCCGGCCAGTTCCCGCGCGATCTGCTCCTTGTACTGGAGGTTGGCGAGCCGTCCGATCATGATCTTCTGCGCCAGGGGCGAGCCGGCGCCGTGCATCGATTCCATCAGGTAGCCCACGGCGCCCTGCCCGAGGGTCAGGTTCTCGATCAGGCGCAGCATCCGGCAGCGTTCCTCCGTCGGGTATTCTGCCGTCGCCGCGCCAGGTATTTCTCCAGGTAGGGCCCCGTTTCGGGATGGTCGAAGTCCTTCTCGGAAGGCAGCGTGACCAGCAGGCCGCCGGCGATGTCCTGCGCCAGGCGGGCGATCTCGTAGGGGAAGCGGGTCACGTTGAGCTTGCAGATGTTGGCCAGCAGCAGGTCGACCAGATAGGTGCCGAGTCGGTGCGCTGCCCTTCGCTCGAGGCGGCGATGCCGCAGGCGTACATCGTCTCGTTCAGGTGGATCATCTCGACGATCTTGTCCTTGATATGGAGGCCTTCTCGGTCCCTGGCATCCTGGCGATCGCCTGCGCGGCCCCGATCAGCACGTCGCCGACCCCCCCTTGCAGCCGCCGTAGCTCTGGCGGTGGTAGCCGGCGAAGCGTCTCCACCAGGTCCCGGCGAACTGCGATCTCGCCGCACATGAAGACCCGCTCCCATGGGACGAAAACATCCTGAAGATCGATGACCGCCTCCTGTCCGCCGAACATCGCAGTTGCCAACGTCATCGGTCCCGCCTTCGAGCCTGCGCGTGTCGCAGGACTGCCGCCCGTAGACGTAGAGGATGCCCTGGGCGTCCGCGGGAACGGCAAAGCAGACCGCGTAATCGCCGTCCTCCTGCCTCATCGCCTGGGTTGGCATGACCAGGATCTCGTGGGAGTTGATCGCGCCGGTCTGGTGAGCCTTGGCACCCGGATCACTATACCGTCGGCCGCTCCTCGCCACGACGTGCAGGAACAGATCCGGGTCCTCCTGCTCGGAGGGGGTGAGGCGCCGGTCGCCCTTGGTGTCGGTCATCGCGCCGTCCACCATCAGGTCATTCTCCTGGACATCTCCAGGTAGTGTCCTGAACCGGGTTGTATTCCGTGCCGAGCTCCTGGTCCATCTCGTAGGTGACGGAATCTACGGCGTTGAACCGTCCAACCCGACGCAGCGCTGGAAGCAGCAGCCCGTCCTCTGCCCGAGCAGGCGCTGCATCTTGATCTTCTTCACCAGGTCTTCCGTGCTCTGGTGCAGGTGGGTGAAGCGGTTTATCGTCTCGCCGGTCAGGCTCGACGTGGCGGTGAGGAGTTCCGCGTGCTCCGGCTGATGGCTGAGTTCGTATGTCATTGCGCAGGCATTGATGGAGGGCCGTATGATGGGGTGGTCCACGTAGTTATCTATGGTTTCTCCGCCAAGGAATATCCTCTTCTTCTGCTTCCTCAGACTTTCGATATATTCACTGCCTGACATGAGAGACATTGGGCTACCTCCTTAGGGGTGGTTGGGATAGATATATAACTTTCTTGTATTGGAGCTGACGATGCATGTCTGTATCAAGCATCTGCTATACTGCAAGGTATTGCTTTTTGATCTCATCGTCTTTTTTGAAAGTTTCGATATCAGATTCGTATCTGATATGACCTTTATCGATAATGACCACTGAATCAGAAACTGCCATGGCAAATTTTATATTCTGCTCTGATAGAAGTATTGTGGTACCCAATTCTTTCAGTTTTAAGACAAGGTCCTTTAAGGTTTTCACCATGACGGGGCTCAAACCTTCGCTCGGCTCATCGAGCAAAAGGACATCGGGATTTCCCATGAGTGTCCTGGCGATGGTGAGCATCTGCTGTTCACCGCCCGAAAGCGTTCCGCCGGCGCGGTTCTGAAAATCCTTGAGCACGGGAAAATATTCATAGACAAGGTCAAGGCTCCATGCCCCCTTTTTCCCCGTGGAGGTGCCCAATATCAGGTTCTCTTTTACCGTGAGGGGACCGAAGATCTTCCTGTCCTCCGGAACAAAACCGAGGCCGAGCCGGGCTATCTTATAAGATTTCAATCCCGTAATGTCTTTCCCGTTGAATAAGATCCTGCCATTTTTCGGCTGTATGACCATAACAAGTGTTTTGAAGGTCGTTGTCTTTCCCGCTCCGTTGCGTCCCATGAGGCAAAGTGTTTCCCCCTGACGGACGCTAAAACTGACATCGAACAATATATGACTCTTACCGTAGTAAGAATTGATCTTTTCAACTTTCAATACTTCAGCCATTCTACAACACCTCTTTCCCAAGATAAGCTTCGATCACCGCTTCGTGATTACGAATATGATCAGGCGTACCTTCCGCGATGAGCTGTCCCTGGACCAGCACCCTGATCGTCTGGGCAATACCGAAGACCATGTCCATATCATGCTCAATAAATACCGTGGTCAACTGGAAATACTGATGGAGATCTTTCAACAAACTCATCATTTTGATACGCTCATCAGGGGCCATTCCGGCGGTAGGCTCATCAAGCAAAAGGATCTTGGGGTTCAACGTGAGGGCTATGGCAATGTCGAGTATTTTCTGGTCCCCATGTGACAGTTCCGAGGCTTTCAGGTCTTTACAGTGAAGCATATCGATCTTGGCCAGGATCATTTCCGTGTGTTCCCTGGCGTCTTTGTAGGAAAGCCTGTTCGCAAACATTTTTGTATTCTTTTTAAAGTTCGAAAGCGCCGCGAGATACACGTTGTCGTACACCGTTTCTTCGAGAAAAAGGCTGGACACCTGGAAAGCCCTGACCATGCCCATCTTTACGATCTTTTCGGGCCTTGCTTTTGTGATATCCCTGTTCTCGTAGACAACCCGGCCGTCATCAGAGGGTATCAAACCGGTGATAAGGTTGAAGAAAGTGGTCTTTCCGGCCCCGTTCGGGCCGATGATGGCGGACATTTCCCCTCTTTCTATAGTAATATTGACATGATTCGTCACATGTATCCCGCCGAAATGCTTGTCGAGATTCTTAATTTCCAGTATTGCAGGCAACTTCCGTCTCCTTTCCGTTGTCTTTATTCTTGCCTCCCCATGGCCACTTTATGCCAAGAAGCCCCCTTGGGAAGAGCAGCACCACGACAAGCACCACAATACCGA
Source organism: uncultured delta proteobacterium (assembly GCA_963816115.1). GTDB lineage: Bacteria > Desulfobacterota > Syntrophorhabdia > Syntrophorhabdales > Syntrophorhabdaceae > Delta-02. The sequence goes on from CAWFIZ010000006.1 coordinate 280,041, forward strand.
TACCGAACGACCAATATTCAGTGTATTTTCCTACGATCTCTTCCAGGCCCGTGAGTATGGCCGCGCCAATGACAGGCCCGAAAAAGGTGCTCATGCCCCCTATGGTACACATCAGTATGGCGTTACCGGAAGTAGGCCAGTGCAGCATGTCGGGATGGATGCTTCCATCGAGTCCGGCGTAAAGCCCTCCGGCGATCGCAGAGAAAAAGGCCGAAATGATAAAAGCAATGAGTTGATTCTTATATACGTTCAACCCGAGAAAGGTGATCCTCTGGGGATTCTGCTTGATCCCTTTCAACACACTGCCAAAAGAGGACCTTGAAATCCTCCATAGAACAAATATACAAATGGTGACGACGATAAAGCTGAAGAGATAGTATTTCCAGACGGGGCCCGTTAAATATTCGGGTTTCGGGATCGCCTGGATCCCGTCATCACCGCCGGTAAAATTGTACAATTTGAATGTAATACCCCAGGCAAGCTGGGCGAAGGCAAGCGTCAGCATTGTAAAATACATACCTGTCAGTCGCAGGGTTAAAAGGCCGATAATGACGGATACGATCGCAGCCCCGATCCCGCCAAAAAGTATGTAGAGCAGAAAGAGATCAGGGCCTGCCGCCCTTGCAAGCATTCCCGTGACGTACGCGCCTATGCCGTAAAAAAGGGCATGTCCGAAAGAAACAAGTCCTGTTCTTCCAAAAAGGATGTTAAACGCAACCGCATAGAGGCTGAAGATGATGACTCTCGCAAGCAGATGGGTATAATGCGCACCCGGGCTTACCGCAAGGATCCCGAGGAAAAATACGAAATATAATATCCAGGGTAAATATTGCTTAAAGCTTTTCAATGTGTTATTTCCTCCCCGTTGCTTTCGGTGAGAGCAGACCTTCCGGTTTTATTATCAGCACGACGATCATTACGATAAAGGTAAGCACCGTGGCCATCTCGGGTATCCAGAGGATACCGAACGAGAGCACTTCGCCGATGATAAGCGCTCCCAGGAGGGCCCCCCAGAAATTCCCAAAACCACCGATGACCACAACGATGAGCGAATCGATGATCACCTCTACCCCGGCACCGGGGGTAACGGTCCTGAGGGGGGCCGCCATTACACCCGCAAGCCCTCCCATGGCGGTTGCCACACCGAAAACAAGCGTCATGATCATGGGAACATTTGTCCCCAAAATACTGAGCATTTCCCTGTCCAGGGAAGCGGCCCTCACCATTTTTCCCTTGTCGGTCCTCATGAGGAAGTACCATGCAAAGATCGCAACGGCGAAACCAACAACAATTATAAAAAAAGTGTATAAGGGCACCACAACGGATCCGAGATTGATAGAACCGGTAAATAATTCGGGCTTGGGTATGGTTTTATATTCAGGTCCCCAGATGTATTTCACCGCATCATCGAGAATAAGGATGAACGCGTAGGTCATAAGAAGCTGGAACGCCCCTTCCTCCGCCCTTCCATAGATGCGCTTGAGAAAGAAGAACTCAACGATCATGCCGACGAGACCCGCACAGACCGTGCCTACAAGGAGCCCGATCCAGAAATTGTCAAAGAACTGCATGGACTGGTAGGCAAAGTAGGTCCCGAGCAGGTAGAAAGAACCGTGGGCAAAGTTGAGTACATTCAATACCCCGAATATCAATGTCAGGCCGCTCGCAATAAGGAAAAGAAGCATGGCAACGGAAAGGCCGCTGATAAATTGTGAAACAAAAGTTGCTATATCCATACCCAAGCCCTGTTAGTTTTATTTGCCTTTTACTTTTGTCATATAATCAATATATTCGGTACTCGGCCATAATTTATCCGCGGGATATACCTTAAAGTTGCCCAGCATATATTTTGCCGGGGGGAATTTAGCGTTTTTAACAGTCACGCCAATGGCCTGCACCTGAACGATCTGGTGCGTTTTAGGATCTATGTATGAGGTGAAGCCCGCCGGGTCCTCGGGACACTGTATCTTCATTCCTTCCATGGCCTTTATGAGGGCTTCCGTGTCGTTGGCATTACCGACCTTCCTGATGGCGTCGGCGATCATATGTATCCCGACGTAGGCACCTTCTGCGGCATATGAAGGATACCTTCCGGCTGCCTTATAGAATTTCTGCACGTATGCCTTGTTGGCTGGGGTTTCCGGCCAATTGTTATGATGGCGGGCGGAGAGAATAAGGCCTGCCGGCATATCAGCTCCCAGGGCGGCAAGCGCCTCATAGTTCCCGCCTGCATCAACATGGAAATATTTCATCTTCTCAAAAAGTTTATATGGTTTTGCCTGTTTAATAAAAGAAACAGTGTCGCCGCCCCAAAAACCGACAACCAGGATGTCTGGTGCCGCCTTCATGATAGCGGTAATATACGAGGTGTAGTCGGGCTCATATAGTTTTGGCCAATACTCTCCAACAACCTTGTACTTAACGCCCAGTTTATCCAGACTCCATTTCAGCTCCATCAGTTGGTCTCTTCCATAAGCATAGTCAGGGCCTATATAGGCTATTGTCTTCCATCCCTTGACCTCATCCTTCAGGTACATTGCGCCTGCCATCATCGACTGGAAGGTGTTGTTGCTGGTCCTGAAGTAATACTTCTGGAACTTGTTTGCGGTCAGGTCAGTGGCCGCATGGTCAGTGCCAACGAAGATGACTTTCTGCTCTTTGCTCACCTCGGTCACAGCAAGCCCTATGGCCGAAGAGATGATGCCAAAAAGAAATTTCACTTTCTCGTCCGTTATATAGCGCTTCGCAACGCTAACCGCGTACTGGGGATTCTTGTCGTCGGTGATGATCACCTCAAGCTTGGCCCCCCCGGGCAGACCCTTTGCATTGACCTCATCGAGGGCGATCTTAATGGCGACCTCCGAGTCCTTTCCGTACTGTCCGCCTCTTCCGGTCATTGTGTAAAGAGCACCTATCTTGATAGTTTCTGCGCCATATGCCAGAGAAAAAGAACTGAATAATACTACTGCTAAAATCATGAAAAACATACGTCGCTTCATACAGCCCTCCTTGTTTTTAAATATTCCTGCAAAAAAACATTAAGCAATTCATATGCCACTTCAACATGCAATATCAAAAAGAGTAACTCTCTAATTATATTGCCTTTTTAAATACCCACCGGTGAAAACTACACCTTTTCAACCAGTAAACTGATGCAGTAATGCATCGTATTGATGCTATTTTACATCAATTTTCTTTGAATTAAGCTTTTTCAACTTGCGAACGATACTGCTCTGGCTGATCTTCAGGTTTTTGGCAGCCTTATGAGTGCTGCCATACTTTTCGAGGGCGCGCTTCAATATCTTATACTCCATAAGATCTATGATTTCGTTGTATGATTTGTTCTCTCCGTCGATCATGAAATCCTTTGCATCGACAAAACCTCTCACGTGGAAAGGCAGGTCATCCACTTCGATATTGTTATTCTTGGTTATCAGGAATGCCTGTTCCACGATGTTCGACAACTCTCTAGCGTTACCTGGGAAATGGTACAACATCATGAGTCGGGCCGCCTGGGGCGTGAACTTCTTTTCCATATGATACCGCCCGTTGAGACGTTCCGTAAAATGCTGGATGAGGGGGATTACGTCCTCTACCCTCTCACGAAGAGGGGGTATGACGAGAGAGATCGTATTGAGCCGAAAAAAGAGGTCTTGTCTGAATTTTTTCTGTTCCATAAGGCTCTGGAGGTCCTGATTCGTGGCAGAGATGATGCGGATATTCAACTTTACTGTCTTTGTGGAACCAAGCCGGGTCATTTCCTTCTCTTCGATGACGCGCAGAAGCTTGGCCTGAAGCCTCTGGCTCATGTCGCCGATCTCATCGAGAAACACAGTTCCCTTATCCGCCACCTCCAAAAGACCCTTTTTCCCTTTTGCGCTCGCCCCGGAAAAAGCCCCGGGCTCATACCCGAAAAGCTCACTCTCGAACAGGTCCTCGGGTATCCCCGCGCAGTTAATAACAATAAGGGGATGGTCTTTACGGTCACTCGATCCGTGAATGAGCTTCGCCATGAGCCCTTTCCCGACACCTGACTCACCCATTATCAGTATGTTGGAGTCGAACTGGGCCGCTTTGATGGCAACCCCCATGATCTCAAGGACCTTTTTGCTTTTCGTGATAAATGTTGCCCGCTGTTCTTGAAGTATCTTTAAATGATCAAGCTCGGCAAGGTAGCGATTCACCTCCAGCGTCCGTTCGTGCAATTTATCCTTCAGGTCCACCAGCTCTGTTATATCCCGCACGCTCGTAACGACAAGGACGATCTCATCACTTTCCTCACCAAACACCGGATTTCCGGTCACAAGTATTTTTTTCCCGCTCCTCAGTTCCTGCATTATGGTAACGGGCTTCTTCTTTTCTATCACCTCCAGGCTGACCGAACGATCAATAATGCCGGAGCTGACCAGGTCCCTCATGTTCTTTCCGATCACTTCGTCCCTGTTTATGCCCGTTATGCGTTCGTACGCCCGGTTGATCATCAAGGTATTTGCATTTTTATCCGTTATATAGAGCCCATCGTAGATATTCTCAATAATGGCCCCGAGATCCTGGGCAAGGTCTTTTATGGATATTTTAAATTTCCCCATCCCCTTCCTTGCATCTCCCCGTTGAAGTTAATTATATAATTTAACTGAAAATACTCTTTTTCGCAATTCCAATGACCGGTTAAACTCCGATTATTCCATTTTGAGTTTTATCTCCATCAACTATTCAGTCGGTTTAACCAAGATACGTGAAATTCTCGACATGGTATTGTATGTACCGGTCCCCTTCGATTGACACTTTTATCGTGAAAGTGATATAAGCCTTATAAATATGCGTCCAACCGAACACTCCGGTGGCCGTTTTTTCATGACCACCCATCGCATCGAGAGCCTGTCAGACTGTATCTTCGCCTTTTCCATGACCCTTCTCGTGATGAATTTCTCCTTTCCAGACGCAAGCCGCGTTATGGACTCGGGCCAGGTAATGCGTATCCTCTTAAAAGAGATCTCAATGTTCGACCGTTATATACTTACCTTCATCCTCCTGGCCATATTCTGGACCATACAACATCAGCAATTTCACTACATCAAACGTACAGACCGCCGGTTCCTCTGGATCCAGATAGTGATCCTCTTGTTCATCGTCACCGTACCATTCACTGCCGCCTGGATGTCTGCTTACCACCACCTCCAGGTCACCAATATCCTCTTCGACCTCAACCTCTTTATCCTGGGGCTGCTCTTCGTCCTGAGCTGGCTTTACGCGACACTCGGCCGCAAACTCGTGGACGGGAACATTGAGGAACATATCATTCGGAGCGGCATACTGAGATCGCTCCTCACATCCACGGTGTCCCTCATTGCCATCTCGATCTCATTCTTTCATCCGAGCTGGAGCAATTATGCATATGTCCTTATCCCGGCCCTTGCCTTCCTGAAGCCTTTCCGGATGAGATGACGGTCATAAGACCATTTATTATTTTTCGATCGATTTCCTCTGGGCCCTCTTGCAGGCGCTCACAGGATTGTCCTTCCACAGCTCTTCCAAGTATTCTATCTTTTCACGGTTGTTCTTTTCGTGTTCTTCCAGCGAGGCGATCCATTGATCCTCCAACTTGGCGATATCGGTTCCGAACACTTTCTGCCAGGGTCTGCCGCCTCGACGCGACTCCCGATAGAAGGCCTTCACCTTTTCGACCCCGTACCGGTTCAGCAGAAATGCTCCGAACGAACCGGCCTCCACGTAGGAAGCATGTTGCCTTTTCCTGTCGGAGACCGCCGGCGTAGCCCCCTTAAAGGACATGCCCCAGTCTTCGTGCTTCTCGCCCAGGTCAGCCAGCGGGATGAAGGAACCGGTCCTGCGCAGTGCCACCACCCATGAATCGTTCGCAAAACCGCACATGGGAAAGGACAGCTTGCTGCCGAACCGCTCCTCTGTGGGGATGCCCATCATGTTCCTGACAAGTTTATCCTGGGTGGGAAAAAGCGCGTGGGTCAATTTATGCACCATCTCCTGGGGTTCTTTGATGCCGAAGACATGGACAACGCTCCGGCGCTGTCCGTTCCTGTTCTCTATCTGAAAGACAGAAAATGAATACCCCTTATGTTCCTTGTACAGTTCAAGAAGAACCTTCTCCCGCCCGTCGGCCATTACGGTCATGGACCAGAAATTAGCGGCCTTTTCGTAGCTGCTTTCCGCCCTTTGGGAAAATTGCCTCAATTCTTCCTTTGTCAATTGACTGTCTTCGTCGATCACTACAAGGTGTGCCGTCTCAACAGATGGTGCCCCCGTTGCGTGAAAAGGAATAAATAACAGACCGCACAGGGCAAGGAAAATAACAGACCGCAATCGCAAATATAGAGAGGTCATCTTCGGGCCTGTTGGACAAACTTTTCTAAAAGGGATGCCCTTTGCAGTTTATCGTCATAACAAGAAAATGCAACCGGTACATTTGATTTCCTCAACAACATGGCGGACGCAAGGTGGATAGCATCAAATCCTCTCAGCGAGTGCTTTTCGGCCATGTTGCCGGCAAGCTGTATAAGTTCCTGAGTGACTTTCACCTGCAGATAATTGATCCAGTCCCTTTCAAATGACAGGACAAGGTCTTTATAATCCCTTTTTGTAACAACACCTTCTCGCATTCTTCGCGAAAAAGCCGCCCTTGCCTCTACGTAGGCCACCATAGAGGTTGCTGCCGTGGTCGATCTATTGACAAGCTCGATAATATGGGACGAACCCTCTTCTTCGACATATAATTTTACGAGGCTGCTGGTATCGAGATAAACGATCATAGCTATCTTCTATCTTCAAGAACAGCATCGGAAACGCTTTTTTTTGAACGCACTCTTTTTGAAGCCCCCTTAGGCTTTCCTTCTGTCCAATAAACAATACCCATGTCAATAAGGCTGCGTATAGCTTCATTATCCTCGCGTTCGCTTTCTACGGCTGTAATTACAGCCATCTGTTTTTTACGGTCCGTGATCATTATCCTTTCACCGGACCGCACATCTCTCAGATAACCGCTGATCCCCCGTTTCAATTCCCTGATGCCGACCGATTTCACTGATGATCACCTCCCATAATGTAGTCTCATTATATCATATGTGGTCTTATTGTCAACTTACCGGATCAGGAGTATTGTTTTATTACCAACGGTCCATACCTATTCTCCCGCGCCCTTGTTCGGCCCCAGTGAATAACTCAGACCCGCGCCGATCGCCTCCGAGGCGATTCGGTAGCTTCTCATTAGAAAAACCATGGCCGGGATGCACAGCACCGCGGGGGCCAGCACGGTCGCGATGAACAGCCGGAAGATGAATCCGTACATCTCTCCTGCTGCGGCAAAGACACCGGCATCCTTCAACTTGTCGGCATCGCTGCAAAGGTAGGCGTCGATGACCCCGGAGGTGATGCCGCCGCTGCCGCCCATGAACAGATCGTAGGCCATGACAAGGACCTGGAGGACATTGACCGCCACGATCGGCGTCAGCGCTATGGCAAAGGCCTTTACGATATTCTGAAAGAAGATCTCCCTCCGTGAATCGAATGCCATATTGATGACGGAAAAGGGAAATGTTACGGAAAAAACGGCTGCCCTGATGGCGGCGCTGATAATGACGCCCGTGAAGGCAAATGTCAGCGACGTATAGAAAAGAAAGCCCGCGATGGCCCCGATGTAATTCCTTACCAGCTCACGGACCGTCTCCAATACGAACAGCATGCTGTCTACGTCAATGTTGACCCCGATACCGCAGGAGATCACCGCCATATACTCCGATACGACATAGCTGATCATCATCAGGAAGGCGCCGAGGGCGGGATGGAACAGGGCAAGGCAGGCCGCGGGCGGAATAAGCGGGAGGAGGAAGATGAACTGGGCCAGACGGACCTTGATCGCGTCGACCCACTTGATCTTTACCCCCATCAGCGGCGACTCCTCCTTGATGCTCTTCATTTTTTCAGAAAGATCCTGCGACCCCGTCGCCTTAGTGAGTTTGCCCTTGACGGCATCGAGATTCGTAAAGACCTTGCCATCTCCCACCTGCGCAAACCCGGCAGATATGACCATCCGCGGAAATGTCCCGATGAACGTGCCGGCCTTGCCGTCGGCACCGCCCAGGAACGGAAGGGGTGTGCAAAGAGCGCAGATGATCATAAATCTGCCGGTCTGGTCCTTCACATAGGGAACAATATTTTCGTATCCCTTTTTATAGAGCGCAAAAACAAGCCGGGAGCTTCCCATGAAAAAGGCAAGGGCCATGGTGATGGCAGCCACCTGCTGCTCCACCTGCGTAACGAGCTTACCGGATTGTATCAAGAGGTCCGTCGGGTTCATAGCCAAAAAGTACCGTAGTCGTTCTTCATACTATGGTATATAGCACCGACGACAATATTTACCATTTAGTGTTAGCATCAACGAAAAAGAAAAGTCAAATTGCTTATTTACAGATGAAAATGTGCAGATCTTTTTTTGTTCAGGCGGTGTCCTGGCGGGCACGGCGAGGCTTACGCCGCCTCTTTCTTCGTTTTTTCGCAGGCCTTTCTTCGGTTGGCGGCTCTGAAGGCGCAGCAGGAGGGGTCTCCAGAAGGAAGGCTTCCCACCATTCCAGGGTGGTTCGATATTCGCTTCTCGTCTGCGCCGCCAAACGAAGATAGGCAAGGGCTTCTGAGAATTCAGGCCTGCCGGCAACGGAAGCGGGCCGTCGTGGCGGCATTCTGTGCAGGGAGGTCTGCAGGGCGACGATGGCGCACAGTCGATTGCCGACCCGTCCCGGGATGCACGCGGTCCTGGAGATCTCTTCCATGAAAATAGCGCATGTTTCATCCAGTGCCTGATGACGGGGAATGCCGTCAAGGTGGCGCGCGAGCGCCGCTTTCTCCAGACTGGGGCCGAAGAGCGCCGCCAGGAAGAGTGCGGGTGATGCCGGTGTGCCGCTCCGATATAGCTGATCGAGGCACTCAAGGTTTGCATCCAGCAATTCCAGGCGACGGCTGTTCCCATAGATCCAGCCGCCGAGGGCGGGGAAAAGGGCGGCAAGGAGGCCGCTCTTCTCAAGGAGGCTGAAAGCCGCTCGGGCGGACCCAAGGAGGAAGAGCTTCTGTATCTCCTCATAGAGCCTTGACGGTGAAACGCGGGAGATGATGGAGGAGAGCTCACAGAGACTTTCCCAGGCAGCTGGTTCTATTACAAAATCATGGGATGCGGCAAACCGAACAGCACGGAGCATGCGCACGGGGTCTTCGGTAAATCGGACACGAGGGTCACCGATGGGATGGATCAGCCGCTGCCGGAGGTCGCTCGAGTCCCGTGCTGTAGTCTATAACCGAAGCATCTGCAATGTTGTAGGCGAGGGCATTGATGGTGAAGTCACGGCGAAGGGCATCCTCCTCGGGTGTCCCGAAGACGTTGTCCACGAGAACCATTCCGTCCTCGTCCTTGACATGGCGGGGAGAGACGTTTATTCTGGCCGGCCTCTTCCACGTCCGCGTTGTCTGAAGGTACGGCAGCCCGCCGGAACGTGGATACCTCCACGATCTCATCCTGAAAATGGAGATGGGCCAACCTGAAACGGCGGCCTATGAGACGGCAGTTGCGAAAAAGCCGCTTGATCTGGCCGGGCGTGGCGTTCGTGCCTATGTCGAAGTCCTTGGGGGTTCGCCCCAGGAGCAGATCGCGGACACATCCGCCTACCAGGTAGGCAATGAAGCCGTGTGTATGGAGCCGGTAGAGCGTGCGCAGGGCATTCGGGCTCACCTGCTTTCGTGATATACGGTGCTCCTTCCGGGGAATGATTCGTGGTTCCATGCGCTTCACCATAACATACCCGGTCGAAAAAACAAAATCAAGCAGCAGTATCAAGAACACCTGCAAGTCGAGCATACGCCCGCCTGCTTCATATTGCAGGTTATGGAGGAGAAAGTATTTCGGTTAAATAGAAAGCGATCTGACACAAACATCAGTTTTGGCTAACAGGACCGTTCTTTTCCAAACGCAAGGAACTAACCCTTCACCTCTCCGGTCTTGCGCGGGTTTTTCCGTTCCATCTCCTGGTGGTATGCGCGCGTGATATCCTTTCTGCTTACCATTGATATGATCTTTCCGGGGTCCTCTTTGCTCACCACCGGTAGCTCCCGCACGTTCACGACCGCCATATATTTTAAAGCCGTATTCAGGGAGTCATCCATGGTGATCGCCATCACTCCCGTTACGGCTATGTCCTTTGCGACCAGGAGGCGGTGGAGGGAGGCGTCTGCCATGGCTGTACGGAGATCGGTCATGGAGATAATTCCGACAAGATCACCGTTTTTGTCCACCACGGGAAAATCCTGCTGATTTGAACCTACCATAAGATCAAGCATGCCTTCGAAGCCCATCTCTTCGGGGATGGTTTCGACTTTCCTGTCCGGTACCACCGCGTCTCTCACCAGGAGGTGATCCATGATATCGACGGAATAATCCCCCACGTGTGCGGGGGAATCAACCCTTGTGGCCACCTGCTTTTCATACAGGGTTGTCTTGCCGAGAAGAAGGTACGAAAGAGCCGAGACAACCATCATGGGAAGAATAAGGTTGTATCCTCCGGTCATTTCGGCGACCATAATGAGTGCCGCGATCGGAGTTTTCGCGACCCCGGCAAAGAAACCTCCCATACCGACCAGGACAAAGGCGGCCGGTTCGGTCACGATCTGCGGGAATATCCTTCCGCACAGGTTTCCATAGAAGCCCCCCAGCATTGAACCGATAAAAAGGGACGGCGCGAACACGCCCCCGCTCCCTCCGGAACTGATGGTGAACGAGGTGGCGATCACCTTGCCAAAAACCAGGGCTATCATAAGACCTACCGCAAGGTGCCCATCGATGGCCGACTGGATCCATTGATAACCGCCCCCGAGGACTTCCGGCAGGAAGAAGGCAAGTATACCAAGCATCAAACCCCCCATCGCCGTCTTGAGCGGCCTCGGGATGTTGAGTGGTGCGAAAAATCGGTCTCTCATGCCATAGAAAACCTTAACGTAAAGGTAACCCACAAGGGCGCAGAGAAGTCCCAAAACCCCATAGAACGGCAATTGGCCGAGAGTTGCAAGAGTGAAAGCCGGGATGTGAAAGATGGTTGCAGTCCCATCGTGGAGCGTAAAGACCATAAATCCGACCACGGAGGAAAGGATGCAGGGAATGATCGCCTCGAATTCGAAGTCCGCCCTGCTGTAAAGGACCTCAGCGGCAAAGAGGGCGGCACCCAATGGCGCTTTAAATATGGCCCCTATTCCGCCCGCTGCCCCGGCAAGGAGCATAATACGCCGTTCCCTGTCACTCATCTTGAGAAGGGATGCGAGTATGGAACCGAATCCCGAACCGATCTGCGCGATAGGCCCTTCCTTCCCCGCCGACCCTCCCGACGCGATCGTGATCGCCGACGCGAAAGTTTTGATCACCGGCACCCGTTTCCGCACAATACCCCTTTTCCTGTGAAAACTATCGATCATGGCGTCCGTACCGTGCCCCTCTGCTTCCGGAGCAAACCGGAACACAAGGAACCCCGAAACCAGTCCTCCAAAAGCGGGGATCCATAACATCATCCATCGGTCGAAGGAAAAACCAAGAAGGCTGAAGCCGGGCAAATGACCGGGCGACAGGTACAGGATCAGATCCTGCGTGAAGAACTTTGTACCAGTCTTGATCAGATAATTGAAAGCTATTCCGCCCAGGCCCGACACGATGCCTATGACAATTCCCAGCACGGTACCTATCCAAATACGCTTAATACGCCTCAGTGCAAAGGGTTCGGGGATCTTGGCCATCATGTGCGTTATTGTATCATGAATGTAATGAAAACGAGTCCAACTTTTTTACCGTTCCGTTCACCTGGGAAGTTGAGAAACCAACTTTAGAGGTGTTACAATAGGCACACTTCTCATATCCGTTAAGGCAAAGGAGGAAAACCTTGTATGAAGACACCTCAATTCAATAATGAAGAGCTTCAACAATATGTCGAATTTATTCTGAATCAGTTCAGAAGGACTGATGGATTCTGGTTTCTCGGGGTAGAAAATACCTACAGTTACGATGCTGCGATCAAGATGAACGAAGAAGTATGGCACAGGATGGGAAAGATCATGACCCGGGAGATCAAAGAAAGGTTCTCGATCGAAGAAAAGGGATTGAAAGCCCTTGCCAGGGTTCTTAGATATTTCCCTTGGGCAATAATATCAGGGTATGAGATCGAGACCAAAGACGAGGAGATCATAGTTTCAGTTCCCCATTGTCCTTCTCAGGAGGGCCGGCTGAAAAAAGGACTGGGGGAATACAACTGCAAGGACATGCACTTCGGGGAATTTAAGAGCATCATCGAGGAAATTGACGGTAACATCAAGGTCGAATGTTTGTTTGCCCCTCCCGATCCTCATCCCAAAGAACTATTCTGCAAATGGCGCTTCACTATGAATAAGGAAAATATCTAGTAGCAATTTCAATTCCAGGCAATCTTTATGCCTGCACTGGTATCAATTCAGTGTAACCCAATCATCCAGGCCTTCTACCATCGTTTGAAGGAAAAGGGAAAGAATGGCAAAGTCATTGTGTGCGCTATCATGCGGAAGCTGGTGCACCTCATCTTTGGTATCTTGAAATCGGGAAAGCCGTTTGATCCGAACTTTAGGCCGAATTACGCTTGACATGGATAACGGTATCTACAAATAAATAGTTTCAGTTGAATAACAGGCTAAGGATTACCGATTGAAACGAAGCATAACGCCAAAGCTCAGTGGCGCAGCTTTGCTTTGTCCGCTGGTGCTATGGACAACTTATGAGCAGGGGAAGGCAATGGGGCCGGAAGGATGGGTGGAAACCGGAAAGCGCGTTGCAGGGGATAAGACCTGTCGTCATCCCTGTCCCCGAAAGATAGCATTTGTGTAAAAAGAAAAAAGGCAACCGCTAATCGGTTGCCTTTTACTGCGTAAAGAAATTAATTCTTCGTTTTAGCGGTCTTCTACTTCTTCGGCGGCGGCGTGCATTTGCCGCGGATCCCGTCCGCTAGCTGGCAATAACCGCTGCTGCATTGGTCTCCCCTCGTGCAAAAATCGTTGGGCTTACCGGTCCCTTGGCGGGGTACACAACCCTGCCCCGTCCCAAAGCTGCAGTTCCCGGAGGCGCACTGGTTGTGGGCCCTGCAGGCGGCTCCGAGCGGTAAAAAGTTCGGCGGCGGCGTGCATTTGCCGCGGATCCCGTCCGGGAGCTGGCAATAACCGCTGCTGCATTGCCCTCCCACCGTGCAAAAATCGTTGGGCTTACCGGTCCCTTGGCGGGGTACACAACCCCTCCCCGGCCGGTTGTCGCAGTTCCCGGAGGCGCACTGGCCGTGTTGCGCGCAGGCGGCTCCGAGCTGTAACAAGACCGGCGGCGTCGTGCATTTGCCGCGGATCCCGTCCGGGAGCTGGCAATAACCGCTGCTGCATTGCCCTCCCACCGTGCAAAAATCGTTGGGCTTACCGGTCCCCGGGCGGGGTACACAACCCCTCCCCGGCCGGTTGTCGCAGTTCCCGGAGGCGCACTGGCCGTGTTGCGCGCAGGCGGCTCCGAGCTGTAACAAGACCGGCGGCGTCGTGCATTTGCCGCGGATCCCGTCCGCGAGCTGGCAATAACCGCTGCTGCATTGCCGTCCATGCGTGCAAAAATCGTTGGGTTTACCGGTCCCTTCGCGGGGTACACAACCCTGCCCCGTCCCAAAGCTGCAGTTCCCGGAGGCGCACTGGTTGTGGGCCGTGCAGGCAGCCCCAAGCGGCATACCGGCGAAGGACGGTGTTGCGCACAGCATGATACCGGCCAAAAACAAAAGAGGTACCACAAACACTTTGTAATTGTTCCGCTTCATCTTGCCCGTCATTTTTTCCTCCTATAGAATATCATCCCGAATTCTGCGGCAAGACCGCCTTGCTGCCCCTTCCAACCCGAAAACCTGACCTGAAACACGTAATCCGACAAGTATGTGCCGGTCAAAGCTGCCATGATCGGACTTGATAATATTCGTTTGTAACATAGCATGAATGGAAAAACAAGGACATCCAAGCTTACGGAAAAAAGGGAGCTGATTGAACACTGAACAGCCGGGTCAGGACGTGATCGATCAGACCGCATGGACCCGCATGCTCAGCGACACACTTTATTGCGATTGCCTGCCTTCACTATCCAGAAGGAACGCGGACCCCACCACCATATCGATCTTAATGAAATGGCCCTTAGAACCGTATTTGGTGAATCGGAGCGGATCACCACTCAAAAAGTGAGGTTCTTCGAATGTCCTGGCGGTTTACGCAGGATAAGACATGCCATTCGGATCAGTAGAGCATCTTCGCGATGGCGTTCTTCTGTATTTTGCTGGTGCCCTCGTATATTGATGTTATCCTTACATCCCTGAGGGCCCCCTCGAGCCCCTGGTCGCGCATATAGCCATATCCGCCGAGAATATCTATAGATCTGTTCAATATATTTATCGCGCTTTCCGGCAGCGCCAATTTTACCATCGAAGAGTAATTTTTCGACTCCGGATCTTTCCTGTCATAGAGCCAGGCTGCCCTGTAAAGAAGATTTCGGCATTTTTCGATCTCTACGTACATATCCACCAGATCGTGTTCGATGGACTGGAATTTTATTATGGACCTGCCGAACTGCTTTCTTTTCTTTGCGTGATCTGCCGCCTTTTCGTAGCCGTAGAGCATACTGCCGAATGCCTGTGCCGCTATCACTATCCTGCCAAGCTCAAAGCCGTCAAGCACGATCTTCAGGCCTTTGCCGCGCTGTCCGATCACGCGGTCTTTTGGTATATGAAAATCACTGAAAACAAGCTCTCCCGATGTCGTCGTGTTGATACCCATCTTCCTGCCGAGATCGTTTATCTCGAAACGCCCGGGGCCGTTCTTTTCGATCAGTTCTTTGTCAAAAAGCATCGCGGTCAGACCGTTCTCGTCCTTTGCAAGCAGTGTGTAGAAATCGGCATAACCCGCGTTTGTCGTGAACACTTTCGAGCCGTTCACTACAAAATGATCTTCTTTTTCCTCCATTTTTGTCTTCAGGCTTTTGATATCACTGCCGCTGTCCGGCTCTGTCACGCTTATTGCGGAGACGTATCTCCCTTCTATCATCGGGCCGATGTATTTTTCTCTCTGCTGTCTGGTCCCGTAAATATCTACGACAAATCCGGGTATGTATCCAAGGCTCAGGGCCATTCCCATGCCGGGCAGTCTTCTGCACATCTCCTTGACGGCGATCACATGGCCGAGCGCTCCGTACCCTGAACCGCCCACATCCTCGGAAAAACCCACGCCTATGAACCCGAGCTCTCCGATCTTCTCATAGAGCTCTCTTGGATACCTGTGCTCATCCTCGAGCCTTTGGAGGTATTCCTGGTCCAGCTCACGCTGACAGAATTCGCTTACCGCCTTCTCTACATCTTTCAGGTCATTATCAATATACAGGTCCACAATAAAATCCCCTGCGCGGCATTTTTTTCATTTTCCTGCAATCCCGGATTTATTGCAAGGACAAATCCATCGATCGCCAAGGATGCTAAAGAAAATGGATACGGGATCGTTGCTCGTTATGCAAGGATCATCTTATCGATCTGTTCGACTTGTTCAAAATGGCGGTCCCGTGTGACAAGGGTGCCCCGTGCCCCGCCGTCCAGACACACCGGGGGCGGCCGATAGGATCTTGCAAACCTGTGGGTTCAGCGATATATGTCCTTGCGATGGCCGATCTTTACTATCCAGACGGTAAGCTCTTTGTCTTGGATAGAGTAGACGATCCTGTATCTTCCCTGACGCAGGCGATATCTTTCCCGGCCTGTCAGTTTCTCGCTGCCCGATGGCCTCGGCTCCCTTGAGAGCATCTCAATATGTTTCAGGATCTTCTTCAAGTCTCCCTTGGGTATTGTGTTGAAATCTTTTTCGACGGATGCCCTGAAAAAAACTTTATATACGGCCATCTCTCTTCAGCCCTTTCACCATTTCATCGTAACCAATCAATGGCTCTGAGGCCCTTTCTTCGAACGCTTCAAGGTCCTCGGCGTCTTCTGACAGGGCCTCTCTGACAGCATTATTAACAAGTTCCGACACGGAACGGGAGGTCTCGACTGCTTTCAGCCGCAACGCTTTGTGCAGTTCCGGGTCCAGGTATATAGTCGCTCTTTTGACTTGAGTGGTCATAATATGTCCCTCCTTATGTACTCAAGTCACTATAACACCATAACGTCTTAACGTCAAGACATCTCCCTTCCGTCATCAACCGGCTTGTTTCCTATATTACTGGGGATAAATGACGCACTTTGAGTATATCCACGCTCCGTCGTTCACCATCCCAACCGTCCTTTGGTATCGGGAATAACAGTTCAGATTGCACGGACCTGACTGCTCAGATTTATATGTCCACAGGAGAGTATTGCCTGCCCAAGATCTTCTTTATACACCAACCTGTCAATCGGGACCTATATAACCTTGGCCTGCGTTTTGACTTCCCGATCCAATCGTTCACCCAACGCTTCCGCGGCAACATCCAGGTCGTACTGTGCCTGAAGTCCAAGCCAGAACTCCGCTGACATATCAAAGAACTTTGCCAACCTGAGTGCTGTATCGGCTGAAATGCTTCTCTTTCCAAGGACGATCTCATTTATTCTGCGGGCCGGTACGCCAATGTTCAAGGCCAACCTGTTCTGGCTCATATTCATGGGCTTGAGGAACTCTTCCAGGAGTACCTCGCCCGGGTGCACAGAATGTAACGTTTTTTTCATAATATCCCTCTCTAATGGTAGTCAGTTATTTCAACGTCATAGACGTCTCCGTTTCGCCACGCAAAACAGATACGCCACTGATCGTTGATCCTGACACTGTATTGCCCCTCACGGTCTCCTTTCAATTTCTCCAGCCTGTTAGCTGGCGGAACCCTCAGGTCATTCATGTTTTTCGCATTGTTGATCATTCGCAGTTTTCTGAGAGCTACCTGTTGGATATCACGGGGCAATCTCTTCGACCCTTCCCGGTTATAGATCCTCTGGGTTTGCGTATCTCTGAACGATCTAATCATGTTATTTTATATTATAACGTCTCGCGTTAAACGTCAATACATCCCCGGCGTGTTACTGAAGGCTTGTCCCTAACATCATTGAGGATAAATGACGCGCTTTGAGTATATCCACGCTCCGTCGTTCACCACCCCAACCGTCCCTCCGTAAGGCGGGTGCGCTCCCGCCCACGCCCACTTCGGTGACGGGGCCGGTGGAACAGACGTTACGGAGGTCCCATCCGGAAGCGTGATGAGCCCCACCGTAACAGGATTGCCGAAACCATCGGTACGGTAAGCATTCCCGATGTTTATGCCTGCCATTAACCTCGAGATCGCCTCACCGGTATTGATAATATTGCTAGCCGCATCGGCGCTCCATATACTCCCGTCAAACCCCCCGCACCCGCACCTGCCACTCATTGCCCCCGTGCATTTCATTCCAGGGCTACTGCCTGCCGCCTGCCAAATCCAGGGGATGAGGATGTCATCGTTGCTCGCCAATCCCCCTTGCTCACCGCAGGGATTAGATATCGCCTCCGCTGTCAGTCTGCCGAGATGATATGACTTCATTGCCCTGGCAACCGTCAGTAGCTTTTCCTGTGACCGGACCATATGTTCGCTGTCAAGATAGCCCGAACTCCAAGTATCGTACATCGATGTGTTCCCGCCCGCCGTGATGGTCACGGTATAAGGTGCACGGTTATATCCGTTCATGTAGAGAGTTCCGGCAACGTGTTCGTTTGATATCGAAAATGTGTAGTCAAAACCGTATCCGTCAGCACAGGTTACGCGGTGCACGTGCAACGTGTCCGGGGCCAACGTGCAATTGGCCTCACGGAAAACATTCAACACGCCGTCGCTCATAGTGGCGATAGCAAGGGTTCTGTTCGATGCGTCAGACCTATCGGCTACCGGAAGTATGGTAAGGATCCGACAGTCTGTATCAGGCCAGCCGTAACAATTATCTTCCACGTATCGAGCGTTCTCCCGGTAAAGGACCTCGAAGGCAAGTTCAAGCTTTCGGAACCGCTGTATCGTATCGGCGGTGCTCTTGAAATGGACAACCCTGTCCATGAAAGTCACGATCGCGCCCATAACGATAGAGGTGATCGCGATCGTCACGATGACCTCCAGCAAGGTGAGTCCTCTGTGAGTCCCGATGCATGCCGCTGTCATCTCAGGTCCACCATGTCATAAAAGGAGCATCCGGAACCTGCTGCCGGTCTCGAATAATGATAGTTCATGTTGGTACCATCGTGGGTGACAGAGAGCATTTGTTCTGCTATCACCTCTTTAAACAGGTGCCGTCCGTACCTGGCGTACTCGAAATCCGTCGCTGCATCGCAATCCAGATTCGACGAGGCCGAACCCGTTACTATCTCAGAAACGGGGCCTTCTACATTGGGCATGAAGGCCCAAAGCAGGTCCACATCTTTCTTTCCACATTTAATATGCATCGTTATGCAGGTATTGACCATGGCCTGCTCGATCATGGCCTTTCGCCACTGCCTTTCATCCATGACGGTCTGACGCATCGGAGATACATCGGGTTCGCCGGCCCTGACAGCGATGTCCCTCCCAATCACCGTTACATGCTCCGGCACCTGTTCCGTCTCGTATAATATCGAGGAAGCTCTGGCGTTTGCTGCCTTTTCATACTCTGATGAAGGCAGTCCGGTTATCCCTGCAAAGACAACCAGAAGCACCACAGGCAAAACGGCAAGCATGACAACGGCGATGAAGGTCAACATAAAGGGTCAATGATAAATGTCACTGCCATCACGCCTACCGGCATCGGGCGTTGCCGGCAAAAGCACTGAGGACACAATCGATCTCATTGTCACCTGTGACCCCGGAGGCATCGGAACAGATATTCTGGTCAACAAGCCTGACCCTGATGGCACCAGCGGCATTTTGGCTCTCGAATGCAGGGGTACGAATCGTCACATTATTCGTTTCCGTACTGCATTGATAGCCGTGTGCAATAGCACCTCCGGCCCTGAAGTCTGCTTCAACGTATGAGTCAAGGCTCGCCGGCCAGGTTGTGCTCGTAACAGCTTGCGCCGGCAATGAATTTCTGAACATGGCGTGTTCAGACAGTCCCGTGGAGATAATACGGATCCTTTCCTGGGTGGTAGAAAAATTGGCGGCACCCCTTCCTTTCGTGAGAAGAATTGCCGTCAAACCTATCAGCACTGCCGCTAGCGCCACAACGACGACAAATTCCAGCAGCGTGAAACCTTCACTACCCCTCAAAAACCTCCTCATAATGATCCCTCCCTATATTTTTCCCTGATCGACCCTGTCGAGAAGTTCCATCTTCAAATAGCTGTCGACGATCCCCTTTCGCTCAAGAACTGACAGGGACATCTCGAAGGTGACGGTATTCCTGACCGCGTTGCCGCGAAAAGCATTTTCAACCTCGTTGTATGCCCCGCGTTCAATACCGGCCCTTATGGTTGCGGGAAAAAGGAGAACCTCGGGGATCAAGACATATCCCGTCTTCTTCACACCATCAGCCGTATATTCCTTGTGAATAAGTTTCTGACTTACAATGGCCGTCAGGCATTGCGCCATTTTTCTGCGCCATGCTTCCCGGTCCTCGCCGTAGCCGTCGAGAAGGCGCAGCGTGGTCATCACGTCAGGAGTATGAATGCTGGATATCACCAGAAAACCTTTTTCCGCCGCGGTGAAGAGCGCGGTAACCTCTTCCTTCGTGCGAACTTCACCGACGACCAGTCCGGCAAGGTTGTTCCTGAGGGCCATCCTCACTCCTTCAAGGATATTCGGGATATGGACCCCGATCTCGTATTGCCGGAACACGGTCTTTTTGTTCTGATACACATACTCGATGGGGTCCTCTAACGTAAAGACAGCGCCATTCATCCGCTCCGCCAGGTAATCAAGTTCGGAGGCGATGAGCGTTGTCTTGCCGGAACCGACAACCCCGGTATGGAGAATAAGTCCCCGCGGATAGGAATAGGTGAAGTCGAAGAGATTCTTAATGCCCGTTAGCATATTGAAAGGATCGAGGTCTTCAAGCTTTGGTATCGTATAAGGCAGGACTCTCGCTGCAAACCCAAGTCCTTCTTGTGAATTTGACACGCTCATACGGAACCTGCCAATGTCTTTCACGGAAAAAGCATATTCGAAATATCCTTTGCTCTGCATGTGTTTCAAAATTGCCGTGCCCTCGTCGCTATCCATCTCCTCCCTGAACTTCCTTTGCCGCGTGTTGGCAATCATGCTCAGGACCTGTGCTTTGCCGGGTTTGACCACTGCACCTTCACCGATCTCCATGAGCTCGCACGTCTTTAAGATCCCAAGACGCACGGGCCGCTTCTCAACCACTATAATATCGGTGACATTCTTGTTTTTTGCATATACGAGAACATCTTTGAACCAGCCCAGATCCTCGAGGTTGAGTTCTGCAACACTGGCGGCATCATTCCTTTTCGCACCGTTTGTATCCATTTGCATATCCTGCCTTGCGTGTTCCATTGTGCCCTCCGCCTAGAACATTTTGCCCGCCGCCGATCTATCGATAAAAGTGAAGAGCATCGCATACACAGGAGACATGATTATAACGATCTGGACGGCAACGAAAAGAAAGGCAAAAACGTTCACAAATGTACCTATCACTGAAAATTTCGAGATTGCATCATTGATCATCTTTGTACCTGTCATTGCGAAGCCCTCTGACATGTTTGCAGTATCTATCTTCACCTTGAGTAATAAATAGCTTTCAAAAGGCAAGTATTCTTCGATCTCGTCGATTACCTCCGAAAAACTTCTCGTTACAGATTCGTCCGCTATCATATGAAATATCTCCACCCACACCCCTTTTGAAAAACCCGCGACTCGGCGAAAGGCAATTGTCGGAGAAAGGCCGGACATAAGAGCGAGGGAAACAACCTTGAAAGCCTGGCCAAGGACGAGAGAGCCATATACATCGCGGATCACGGGCATTCTATCCGCGTTTCTGAACATCAGGGCAATTCCGGTGGCGGTACCTCCCGCGTAGATAAGGAACAGGATATTGCGATGGGCAACGATAAACTTTCCTGCCCTGTAGGAAAGCTCCTTGTCGATACCGGGAAATTTCAGGGCGCTTAATATACTTTCAAGTACATACGTCAGACCGTATCCTACTGCTATGGATATCCCGATGACCATCAGGGGATATATCACCGCTGACAGGATCTTCTTCTTTGCCGTGGCGATCTCTTCTTCCATATCTATCAATTCCTTGAGAACGGTATTCAGATTCCCCGTCTGTTGCCCTATGTCTATAAGGTCGATATATTTTTCGAACAGGTCTAACTCACGCATTGCCTCAGGGAGTGTCCGTCCTTCCCTGCTCACCATATCGGAAGCCACCGACAGGCGATCCGCCATTTCACTATCTGGCAATTTGTCGGCGATCCTGCGGAGAGCTTCCTGAATTGATACGTTTGCGATCATGAGGTCGTGGAGGCTCTTCATTATGGTGATGCTATTGACCTTTTTTCCGAGATATCGCGAAAATATATGCATTTAGAGGAGCCTCATCAATGCGTCCATATCGATCGTCCCGCCGGCCATTTTATTATAGGCATCCATCAGGATACTGTGGCTGTTGTCCGTGGTCCCGACTTTTGACTCCATGTGGTAACCGGAGATCTTCCCATCGGAGAAATGGCCCGGCCTGAACTCTATCGCCTCACCGAGGACAGTCCTGCCGGAATAACCTGCGGACAGAACGCGACGCGCACTCCCGTGCCCCCCTTGAGCGATCGTTTTTTTACAAACATCGCAGCCGCCGGACAGACTTGGAATATAGAACCTTTTTTCACGGATATTATTCAGGAACAAATCTTTTTCGGGATAACGAAGTTTTTTCATCCATTCCGGTATGCTACCGAGCGGTTCGTCCATCACCTCCTTGCAACTGTCACAGAGCTTCTTTACCAGTACCTGGTTGACACCCATGATAAGATTGTCTGCCACGGCATCGATGGAAACCTTGTAATCCTCCACGAGCATCTGTGGTATCTGTGCGGCGCGTGAGACGTGAAGTGTCCCCAACACGAGATGCCCTGTCTTGGACAGGTGCACCGCCGTATTGACGGTTTCGTCATCGCGCAATTCTCCGATGAATATAACGTCCGGGTCATGCCTTTTGAATGCCCTTGCAAATTCCGGGAACCCTATCACATGTATGTTGGTTTTCTTGCTATTTTCACTACCCACATCTTCAACATATTCAAAGGTCTGGAATTGCCGGCCGTTCGGGATCTGGTACTCGATGGGGTCTTCAACACAGAGTATACATTTCGCCGCCGAAAGGCTCGCGAGAAGGGTATTCACCGTTCTGCTCTTTCCGCTTCCCGTGGGTCCCGTGACAAGGATTATCCCACGGTTTCTGCTAATCGCCGTTTCGAACATATTGACATGGTAGTCCAGATACCCTAGATCATAGAGTTTTTCGTTCTTAATGTCCGTTTTGGCAAGAATCCGGAGCACAACATCGCTGTTTGTCGCGTCTGGCTTCCAAATCAATGACATTCTAAGGTCTACATCGGTATGCCAGCCCACGTGTTCTTTCTTACATATGATCTTACCGTCAAGGGGCCTTCTTTTCTCGTCCGTCTTCAAGGAAGGCGTCATTTCTTTGGCCCAGTTGATGAGCACATTGACAAGCGAACGTCCTTTTTCAGCTTTCAGCGCATGCACATCAACAAGGTCTCCGAGCAGCCTGAAGCGGATCTTGTATATATCCTGATTGTCTTGGGGAAAAATGTGAATGTCCGTAACACCATGGACGAGGGCGTCTTTGATGAAGGGATAAACCAATTCTCTCGATACGTGCTGATCAAACACCACGGTCCTTGCAGGATCCGGGCTTCCGAATTCGTTCTTGATCTCGATATTGTGAAAATCATCCTTCTTGAGGAGAAAAAGCCGGGCTTCCCGCATGCGGTCTCTCCCGAGGTCCTTCAGCGCTATAGGGTGCCAGGCATACATATACATGGAACTGTCACCATTCTCATGTTCTACGGCCGTGGTGATCAGCCTGTCTGCGTTAATATGACGGATCGTTCCTTCCACCGCCTGGGCCGTCGGGATGCCGGTGAGGGCATGGAACACCGCACGAAGCTCTTCATATGTTATAGCATTCTCGATCTCACAGATCACATTGTACACACCCTGGTCGATCTGTTTGGCCTTATCAAGATAGATCTTGAAGGATTCCTGTGCCATACCCTTTTTATCCACGAGATATCGGGAGATCGCATTTTCAATATGAGCCCGCTCTATGGATTCGATCCGATCAACGATCTCACTGTTTGACGTAAACGAATCAGGCCTGCCCATGGGCTTTCTTGTCACTGTGCCGATACCTTAAGGGTCCTGCCGCTTTTGAAGCGTACTTCATTCATTGTTATCCAGGTGATCGGATCACCGTCGACAACAGAGCCCACCTTCAATTCTCCTCTGTTTGTCAACGCTATTGACGTATCTTGCGTATGTATGACCCCGTAAACCTTAAACCCCCCCGGCAGATCATGCCGGCTCCCGGCAATAACAGGTAAGATGCTGAGTTCATCCCCGTTTAAGCCTTTTTCGACCTTATCTCTTCTAGCCGTTAGTGAAAACAGGGAAGGCTGACCGGATTTGGCTGAACGGGCGGCTTGCCTTTGCGATCTTCCCGATGTCTGAGAATCCTGAAATTTCTTCAAAAACTTGCCACGGAAAGGATTGTCTTCTCTCAAAACGAGCTGGCCCAAAAAGGCCGGCGGTTCACCCGGAGGCACCGAAGGGGCAGTTTCTCTTGCGGCTGAGCTCCTTTCCGGCTTATCCTGAATAGAGTTTGTGTTCGCGCTCTGAACCCGTACAGACGCCACGGATGGGGATAACGGACCTGATGCCGATGGCTCTGGAAAATGCTTTGTCTGGCCTGACGCCGCCTGAACGAACTGAGCTTCCTTTGAAACAGGATCGGCAAATTCTCCCCCGAGGTTGATCGCCTTCATAATGGCGGGTGATTGTTTGGAGATATTTTTGTTAAGTGACACCCTTGCGAGGTACAGGTAATAATATCCACCGACGGCAACCACAAAGACAACGAATAACCCTCCATATAACGCGATTCGCACAATGCTATTTTTATCTCTTCCTTTGCTTTCAGCATCTAAGCCGGGATACTCTTCGGTGCGATATTGCTCATGACCTGACAAATCATCCCCAATCTTTTTTTTCATAAAACAAAATCTCATGGCCATCCTCTCGTGTTCACAGTTTATGGTATGTAAGTTCTCCAATAATTTTTTCACTGCCGATGGTCATTTTCTCGATCACTACCGGCGACAGGTAAATATCATTGAGAATCTTCACCGCATTCTTGTAGTCCTTTTCCGCTATGGCAAATTTCCACTCCTTTTTGCTTCTGGCTGTTACATTGCAAAAATCGATAAGTGTTTCGAAACTTTTTTTGTTGGTCTTTGCCTGGTCGATAATTTCGTTCGCCTTTTGCACATCGCTTTTGTGTTTCACAAAAACAAGCTCCTTTTTGAACACAAAGAAATCGCCGCTTTTCTTGCTTCCCCTGAACGGGTAAAAGGATTCGAACTGAAATGACAATACTCCCTTTAGTTCCTGCTGTACCCCCTCTTTCTTTCCCGTGTCTGCAACAGGCACGATATGGATCGTTGCGCTTCTCAGAGCGATGTCTTCAGGTAGCGTATCAATATACAGTTTATATTTGACCAGCGTCTCGTTGGTGATAAGTATCGACAATGCCCGTATCTCGTCACTGGTAAAAGGAGGTATCACATGCCTGGCTTTTAACGCCATTTGAGGTTGGGCCTTTTTCTTCGTAAAAACACCCGAATAAAACAGAAAGGCACAGGTAACAACCGCCACGATCAGCAGCACGGCCGCTGCCTGTACGGGTGTAATGCCGATGGTGACCTCACTCAAAAGCTTTTCGTAGGGAATATTGATATAATCAGGCTCCATCGAAAGCGCGGCATCCCCGAAAATCCCGTCATACTGTCTTCCTGCCATGACCATAAAGTTTTTCGGATTGCCGTCCACGCTTAGCATGCACCTCACATCGATCGTCATATTGCCGACCTTGATCTCCATGAAAATATACTTTCCGTTCCCGCGATCAAAAAACCCCGCGAGAACGGTCTTGTTATTTTTCAGCATGTAATATGCAACGAGATATGCGAAGGATACCCTCCTGGAAGAGATCCATCGGTCACCTATTTTATGTGAAAACCTCTCCCGAGGTTTGAGCTTCCTTATTGATATATGCTCCGCGAAAGGAATGATCTTGTTGCCCCTTCCAAGCTTGATCGTTTTCGGGTCGACTATCTTCTGTGCGATGACATCAAAAACAGTATTCTCCTCGAATATAGCGTAAAGCCTCACTTTATATCTCCCTGTCTTCCTTTTCCTCGATAAAGCTGATGAGCACGGTGAGCTCCGATGTCCTGCCCTTCGCGCTGTTGTACCCGAAAAGATAGGACAGGACGGGCAGGTTTCCCAGCAAGGGTAAACCTACTTTTTTCTTGTCGGTGCCCTTGATCTTGAACCCGGATATTGCAACCATCTCGCCCACAGACATTTTTATCGGGATGGAAACGTAGTTGCGCTCCACCTGCGGAAGTTCGATCTTCTCTATGACCTGGAAGCCAAGGAGGTTAGACAGGTCGACGCTGGTATTCACGAGGTACTCTTTTTCCATTTTCATGGGATTGACGGTCATCTTCAAGCCCACTTCCATGCTGGCCATCTGCGGCGTGGTGATAGTCTGGTTGTTGACAACCTGTATTATACTGCCCGTCGTGTACCAGACCGTTTGTGACATTTCAAAAGGAAGGACGGCACCGGAGACCGCCCTTGATTCCCATGAATGGACAACCTGGACATCACCGTACGTCCCGAGCATTTTGATAAATCCGGCGAAATCCTGATCCATTACCACTAACGTGGCTACATTGTTGTCACCCATTGTTTGCGTAAAGTTCGTATTCAAGGTAATAGAGGGGCTTCTCGTCTTGAGAAGCGCCCACCAGTTCAGCCCCGTTTCATACTCGTCCCGGTAGTCGATCCTAACCAGGGTAATCTTCATCGTAATGGTTTTGCGTTTCCTTAGGTCCGTCTTGAGCATTTCCCTGACCATTTTTACCCGCGAGGGTATATCCCTCACATAGATAAAACCTGTAGTCATTGGGGTGACTACCCCTTTGGATGAAAGCATCTTATTAATGTTCGCAATTGTCTTCGATACTTCTCGGTCTTCTGCCTTGCCCTCGGTCGATGAATATCCCGATACCGATGAACCGGTCGAGGTGCCGGAATTTGCGAAGCCGCCCGTTGCCACCGACGGAGAAGTCCCCGCCAGTGAGCGGTTGTTTGATGACGAAGCATCGCTTAATGATCCTTTATGCCTTACGTACACATCGTGAACATTCAAGATCGCTTCTTCATAAGGCGTGACTACGTATGCCCCGTCGGCAATCTTCCTGTACGCGTAGTCAAGGCCGGAAACGATCGTCTCAATTGCCTCCTCGAAAGAGTCACCCTCGTAATAGGCGCTCACCTTCACTTTCGACGAGTCTATCGCCCTGTCTATCGTAATACATACGCTCGCCTGCCTTCCCAAAGACAACAATGCGTCATTGAGCGGGACACCATTAAAATTGAGGCTTACCGTTTTTTTACCGGTACTTTTTACTACAGCCCCTGACAATACGGCCCTCGTAAAGGCGACATCCGTTGTCTCGGGATTGCGGGCAAGACCTCCGGAACCGAAAATAAAGATAAGCGCTGTCAATATGAGGCCGCATCTTAAAATATTCTTTCTCATCATTCCTTCCCCTCTGCGACTGAAACATGTTTTCTGATCCGGCAGATAAACCCGTCAGGGGTCAGGAATGTCCCTTCGCTGTCTGAAAACGCAAGAGAAACTTCCCTGGTGGCTCCTTCTAACAGTATATAGAACACATTAAATCCATTTGATTCGTTCATAATGGTATAGAACATTTTGCCAGCACCAAATGTACCGCCCGATACCGGAACTACATGTAAGACCGGTGTCCTGCCCTTGTTGAAAAGCATCTTGACCTTGGGCCAAATAATCTCTCTCGTCTTGTGGACCACACCCTCTTCGCCGGTATCATAAACGGCAACAATGAACTTGGCGCCTGGAACCTCAAGCATTTCCAGTTCCAGACTTCCCGGCAGCGGTGCCTTCGGTATGTCCAGAATGGCTTCCAGTCTTTTCCTCCATTGCTCGCCATTCAATGACGATCCCCCCTTTCCCCGCGTTACATCGGTTGTCGCCCTGCCGGGAGCCTGACCGGTACTATTGTCTTGCCCATTAATCGTATTCTGCTTGTCAAGGAACGCGCCTTCTATCTCTGAAGATATCCCGTGAATCGATAGGGTCTTGCCATATCCGGCAAATCCGTATAAACAGATACCCGTTGCAAGGATCACCGTTAACAGACGTATCATGGTTTCCCCCTCTCACGGGTTATTATGACGAGGGCAAAGGTGTCGCTCCATGACAGGCGCAGCACATAATATTGATCGCCACTATATTTCCCCTCGCTCCTGAGCTTTGCAACGAGCTTTTTCAGTTGCGGTACCGTATCGAACGTTCCGAGAACCTTGCATGTAAGACCCTCCAGTCTGTGGTGAATATCCATGAACGCGACGAGCCCCTCTGTTTCATTTACATATTTTTTCTTCAGCCGCACAAGGAGATTGCCTTTTCTATCAACACTTACGGCTGCGTTGGATGGAAACCACAACGGATGAAGCTCAACAGGTACGTAGAGGCCGGGCATAAGAGCAAGTTTATTGCCCCACATATATCCCCCGCTTAAAGGCACGCGATCAAGGCCATTCTCCGACAAGCCGTACCGCTGTCTGAAAGACCCTTCCGGAACAACCTTCAGTTCACTGCCGGTCACAGTAATTTTCATATTTTCGTCGCCTCCTTGTGCTATTGATATGACACCCGATGCCACTTCTTTGCCATCGGCGCCTGTGACCCTGTAGAGGTAACGTGAATATGGTTCACTGTTAATCCGGTTTCCAAGAATATTCATCATATCTCCCATGGTTGCCGTCGCAGCGAAGGTTGACGAGAGATCGCCCCCGCCATGTCGCCAGGTCTCAAGAGTGCTGCAACCGACCATCCCTGTTATGAGGACAAAGATATATACAAGGTACCTCAAGTCCATTTCTGCATTCCCTTTTGATCTATGGTGTGAAGTAGATCAATACCGGCACGCCTTTTTCCATGATAAGCGTCGGGGTCTTTTTCGTTGTACTCTCGATTTTTTTCGACAGCCCCTGGAAGATCGTATCTCCCGCCGCAAGACCTCCCTCCCGGAGACGGTCTTCACTTTTGGTCTGACCTGTCACCGTAACGCCTCCAGCTCCCACCTCGATCGTCGTCGCGTCTTTTCTCAGTGCGTTGAGGAATGAGGACATACCGGCCATGACACCACCCGTGACCGTACCGGCCACGTCCTCATGTTTCACCGCCGATACGATACCGTCCGTTTCGTCTATCGATGCAACGTACCCTTTCATTTGATAGTGAGTATTATCGGGCGCGATAACACCTGATATCTCTACATGGAACCGGTTGTCCGTGAAATTCGAAATCGCCCTGCCTACGACCTTCCAGCCCTTTATGGGCGTTTGTGTACCTGTGGCAACAAATATCGCATTCGTCTGTGCAGAGGTAAATGTCCTGTCCACTACCGCTCGGTGCGGCTTATAATAGGGGATCTTCGGTCCCTCCTTGCTACCGCCATTCTCTGATCGTTCACCGACCTGATCTTTTGCGGTTCGTACCATCGATTGTGTTTTATTTATGAAACCGCCAGAGCTCTTCTGCAAATACAGATACTCCCATGCTTTTCTTTTTGCCTGCTCAATATCCTCTTCCCTGGCATTTTTATCCAATTTGTTTGGTTCCGCAGGATCATTGTATATGCCCTGTTTTCCCCTGCCCTTTGGTATGAACGGACTTAATGGATCATAATCGTCGGATTCTTCCGAGACGGTCTCATCAAGAAGGTGATCTCTACTTTTTTTCTTTTTTGAGACACCAACCCCTCCGACATAGCCACCCTTTTCGCTTTCTTTGAGCATCTGTCGCTCTTTTTTGATCGCATCACCAATCGTACTTTCAGTTTTATTCGTATCTTCCATGGAATTTGTTTTTTCTTTTTGCGCCGGAACTTCTTCGGTATTTTTTTGCATACTCCCTGTCTGATTGACATCTAGCTGTGAAATGCGTGTCTTTTTGACAGCGCTCTTCATCAGCATACCGACTGCCATGGACAATACCACCGCCAGCGCCACCACACCCAAGGTAATTACGATCGCAGGCCTTGAGAGTTTTCTCATCGGTCACTTCCCCAGCGCCAAAAGCCTAACAATGTACTGTGAACCTGAAAAAAGAATCGAATTCCCGTCGCGTATCCGGGCTGAGTCGATGGTGCCCCGTTTGTTATTGAAGTAAATTACCAATGCTTCCGCGCCATCATGTTGAACCGCAATCACCACATCACCAAGATCAAGAGGTTCTTTTTCGTACAAACAATAAACGACTTTCAAGTTATGGTGAGATTGAAGATATTTATACTCATCAGGAGGGACCTCGCTCCATTTCCCTTCCACTACCGGTAAATGTTCACTGCTAAATACCATAGCGATAATCTCACCGCCACCACGGGGAGTAAGGACCTGTATCCTTTCCGGAATCTCGTATTTCGTACGGACCTTTTCAAGGAATGGGTCGCCGCTTGAAAGAGCCTTCTTCGCGCCAGCAAGCTTGTTCATGCCACGCAGGAACTCACCCAGGGCGTCGATTGCGGCGTCATTTGTCTGCGGTTTTTCCGTTGCTGCCAAAGGTGATACCAATGCCAAAGAAATCATTGTTGCCACCGCAATCAGCATTCTAAAAATGGTCATGCCCCCTGTTTGTTCTCCTACGAAAAATAGCCATCTAAATCTATTTTTTTCATGACAGAGCCGATATCAATTGATTGTCCGATACTTCCGAAAGGCAACATATCGGTAAGCACCTGCACTGCAACTGACTGGGCTCGTCTCTGTGGAACCCCCCTTTCCTTAAGTGCGCCCGCTACGGTCTCTCGCAGGTAGCGTTCATCCTTGTGTGTTGTATATCTCCAACGGGTTTGTGGGGTCTGCACATTCACCAGAACACCCTTTCCGATATCTTCGTTAAGGGCCAGAATCTCCGCGTATTTGCCCGGATAAAATTTGAGCGAGAGGAGAAGCTCACGCTCTTCTTTGCCCAACCCGATGATCCTGGCAACATTGTCTATGCCTTCCATGGTTGGATTGTCTGGAGAAACATGGCGCGTGAAATACTTGTTCGAGGCCGCTGAAATGAAATGCTTTCCCTTTTCGGCCACGTCCAAAATATCCTGGGTCACAAGATAGGTCGCAAGCCCAAGCGTTCTCTGCTGTCTTGCATCCTTGTCAAGCACATCAAGGATGGGCTCGTTGTTTTTCAGATTATGAAACTCGTCATACACGAACAACTTTGGTCTTTTTTGCGCGGCAAAGATCCAGTCAATTGAGGCATTATCCAGAAAAGGAGGCATCTCGTTCGGGAAATAGACCGCTTTTCGATACGCGAAATCCCGGTAAAGAAGCAGAAGCAAGGCCAGTATTTCTTTTCTCTCGCTGACGAGACCCATGTGGATACAAAAAATATCTTTATCGATGGAAAAATTTGTCACTCCATTCAATAATGTCGATTGCTCGCCCTGCGCATAAAGGTTGAGAACCCTCCTTATCCCTTCCCCGATCTGCCTGTCCCTGGTGTTTGTGTTGATAGCCGGGTCGGACGAGAGAACGCGCATGAAGTCGTTAAGCGTCGGTGTCGCCAGGCATTGTGCCATTTCCGCCCGCAGAAAGTCTTTTCTATTTTTTGTCATGCGGAATTGCTCAATGTAGTAATTGCGATATTCAATATACGTTTCGTGTGAGGGCGCATTGGACAGGATCTCTTCCTGCGCCTCATTCGCAACCCTAACGTTGCGCACAAGCCTTGGCTGCTCTTTGAAAAGATCATCGTACACCCTCTTGATTGCCCGCTCGAGAATGGAAAGGGTTTCCTTGGGGACGCCCTTTCCATCTTCGCTTAGCATTGCCGTAAACATGGCGTTCAAGGAAAGGATCTTGGATCCCATCGGCTGTTCAAACCCAACCCTCAGGTCAAACATGTTCACTCTATTATCGCTGTTACCAAAAGAGATGGAAATGAAGCTCCCGCCGTAGTTCGAAACTATGGGCTCGTATGATGACGCCTTTGACATGTCAATGACAACCACGACGGGATCATAGGCGATCGATCCCGCTATGATCCCGTTGGTGAGAACGGATTTTCCGCTACCCGTGGGGCCTATGACCAAGCTCGCCCACCTGTTCTGCTTTGAGCTGAAGGGATTTATCGCCGTAACTCCGCCATACCGGTTACGCAAAATGATCGCCGGCTCCGAGCGGTCACCGCGATACATCCCTCTCAAAGGAACAAATTTCAGCGCATCATGGCCAAAAATGATCTGCGGGTCATAACTTCTTATTGAACATCCGGGAAGTGATGCAATAAAAGCGCCCTCTTTTCTCATCCATTCGGCGAAGACCCCGGCCCCGTCTACAGCCCTGGCTACGGCCACGCGCACCGCCTGTATCTTCTCCTGCAGGTCTTCTACATTTTTGTCCCAGATAACATAACTGTTGAAGCACTTGACTATTTTCCATCCTTCTTTCGCCCGGTCTTTCAAGAGGTCGTCTATGGCAATTATCTTCTCCCTGTTCTCTATGGCTGCAGAGGTCTTTTTTCCACTGAAGATATTCGCCATTAATCTTTGCCGTGCGAGATCCTGAGTTATCCTGGTCATATCTTCACAGAGAAGCGTTGTATTCATCACCATGGGAAAATCTATGTTCTTTAATATCCTGGATCCGCACCCTACCGGGATGACATTTGGGATCGTGTCCATCACAAGGGTTGCAAAATAATATCTTCCGCTCGTTAAATAAAATTCTTTCGAATGAAAGTCTGTATTGAACACTCTCTTTCTTAACGGAAGGAGCATACCGCATTCCGACAACTCCATACTTGGTGGAGGATTTTCCGGGTTAACTATCCTTGAGATTATCTGCATAAGTCCGGCACCCGTAAGATCCTTCACTTCGTAACCAAGGGGCACCAATGTGTCCTTGAGCATCATTTCGGTTTCCTTGAGTTGTCTGTCGCGGTCCAGAAAATCGCTTTCGTCGAACCATTTCTTTTTTTTGCCTTCGATAGATACCGCGACGTTGAGTGGGACAACGATCGAACAGTACAACGAGGTATCAATGATACCTCTGCCGCTGGTGAGTTCCCCTATATTCTCAATCGCCATCGATTCCGATACGGGATCACTGTTTAGACGTTTGTATTCACGAAACAGTTCCTGCAGATCCCGGTTGAGGTGTGTCGTAAACTGCACAAAAACATTCTGCGCGGTAATGTTCTTGAGAAGTTCCGCGCATTTATTCATTTCCATTTCCATAACCGATCGATCGATGCCGTCCGCACCGCACTGAACAATCTCAAAACCTTTGACCTTTTCAAAATTCTCCAGTACCACATAATCGGAACCGACCATACTGATCGGTATGCGACGATATAGCGGGGATGAACCTCTTGCCGTTACTCTGTACATCTTCATCCTAAAATCCTTGTGGCAGACCGCTCTTTTCAATATACCCGACAACAACTGGGTCCCCGGTATTAAAGGATTCGGTCATAGCCCGAAGGGCCAGCAATTTCAGCTTCTGGTTGTGTATGATGAACAGATAATAATTGAGCCGCGCCAGATCCTTCCACGCCATGTCCTCATATTGGCGGTCAATGGCGCCTGGGTCAAATCTCAAAAGTCTGGTCTTGATGGCGGCAGCCACCTCCATAGATTCCCGCGCCACAATGTAGTGTTTCACTGCAAGCCTTCTCTGCAGCGTCGAAGAGTTCCTTCCAGCAAGAAGGGCAGTTATCTTTTGTATGCTTCCATTATCTAACAAGGATATCTGTTTCTTCTCGCGGGCTATCGCTTCCCATTGTTTTGGATCACCTATCAGATCTTTGACCTCTTTTTCAATCCCGGCATAGAACTGATTAACCGCATGGTTCTTCTCTTTTTCCAATGACATCGCTGTATTGATCATCGAATCAGCTAAACCTATCGCATGTTTCATTTTTCTGCTTAGCGCAGCATTCATCCTGATTGCCATATCGCTCAAGTTCGAGGTGGTCAGGGCAAGATAATCCGGCACTGTGCGAACCGCGGCCTTATTTGTGTCCGCAACAATCTTTTCGATATCTTCAACAGAAAGGGAAACCTTACCGTCGATGCTGCGTATCTTCTCAAGTTTATCTTTCAGATATTGGGTGTTGGCACTGCAGAATGTTCCCCCGATTGCTTCTCCCATATCAATTCCGGCAATAACCGCAATATTTTTCAAGCCGTTTTGTGTGTGCGATTCGCATTCTTTAAGCATCTCCATGGTATTGGCATTACCGCCAACCCCCTGTTTTCCCTGCGCCCATTCGGCAACATCGATCTTTCCGGCAAGACTCGTAATACCGAAAACAAACTTTGAGGATTCCGGCATTAACTCGCCCGCCATGGTCTGGAAACCCCGGGCTTGACCTGCATATGTTCCCAACACCTGCGAGGAATTCAGAAATTGCCTTTCATAATCGTTAACAATGCCCTGCACCTGTCGCCCGTCAAGGCCTTTTTGCAGAAGTCCTTCGCGAACCACGGTTCGGACCGTGTTGTTCAGATAGTTCCTGAAGGCCTCAGTGCACATTTGGCTCTTAACGTAATCCATTTGCGAGGCAAGCCCCTCATCGACAATGCGGCCTGCGATGGATGAGAAATCTGTTATGCCTTCCAGGCCGTCCGTTAGAACCCTCATGAAATTGCCCGGCATTAACTCAATATTCAACTTGCTCAAAACATACTGTTTGAGCTGTACAATAAAGCGATCTTTAACAATGCTTTTCAGGAGAGTAGAAAAATATTGGTAATTCGTTACGCCGATAACGGGCGAACATTCGACATAACACTCGCTTTGCCGGGGGACAAGACCCATAAAAAGCAGGGTGCCGCCCAGGGTAAAAAGAAATATGAGTGACAATAACCGCTTGTTTTTTCTAGCCGGCCCCATGACCCTAATGTTCACCTTCCACCGCATGCATCATCTTCAAAAGGGATATTATTTTGAGTTCCTGTGCCTGGATCAATCCCAAGAGGTAAATGAGCTTCACGGTATCTTTCTGTACCTGGTGTTTTGAGGAAAAATCAAAAGCGAGCGGCGCAAAGCCCTGCAAGGTCTTTTCGACCTGAGCGGCTTTCCCGTACGAGTCTTTCCCCGCAACATACGCTGTTATGGACGCACTGGTTCTCAAGGCCCGCACTTTTGCGTTAGCAAGTTCCCGAGCACCCATGCTTTTCGGGTCAATTCTTTTTTCAGTCCTACCGGCGGTTTTAGCTACCACAGAGATGGGCGTTTCTTCGGAGGTTTTAAAAATACCCGTCAACTGCCCTGCAAAACCAAACGTCCCGCCTGCAAGCTTTTGTTTGAGCAGGATGTTTTGCTTCTCCTCAAGGAAACCGCGGTAGGGATCTCTGAACATCTCCGCCCATTGCTGCGCCATTTGCGTGATCGTCACGTCCGCAACAACCGGACATGGAGGAATAACGGCGTTGACGGAGTTACCGGTCATTGCTGTCGTCATGATCACAAACACGATGAGAACTATGGAAGGTTTCGGTTTCATCAAGCAGCAAAAACTCATGGCTACCTCCCCTCAAGGGCACGACGCATCTCTCCCTGTGACATGACAGCAAGTATCTCCGATTGAAGCATAGCGTTGTAATATGTCATTTTCGCAAGATCCTTGACTGCCTGGTCCGACTTGACGCCATCGATATAAACAGGATTGAATGGGGTCATTTCCTTTTTAAACTTCTCTGCCACATATACCCCCTCCGCTGCCTTTTCGTATGCCGCGACTGATGCCTGGTTGAAGGAATCGCGAAGTTTTACGGCGGCATATTCGGCCGTTGTAAAATGTTTCATTTTTTCTGCACCCCCTCCCGGAGGACCGGCCAGCAGGATGGATGCCTCACGGACCTTCTTCTGGTATTCTTTGAAGTCGGAGTTGGCCGACGGTATGGTGACAGGCGTTTTGCTCTTTGCCGCTTCAGCGAAATACCTGCCGTCGCCTTTCGAGAACGCGCCTGTATTGTTCTTCATGTATTGGGATATCATCTGGTCCGTATAGGAGGACATGCTGTATTTGGTGAAAGATACACCTTTCGTATTGATGATCCCCGGCTCGAGCTTGATCCTGACCTCCTCGTTCCATACCGACCTTATCTTGTCGGTGATGGCCTGGGTGACCATCTTCTGGATCATGGACATAAGGACAGGGAAATTGATAACCTGCACGGCGGTTCCGTAGGCGCTTGTGGTGAGTATGAAAAGGATCATCAAGCCGGAAATTATTTTGCCGGCCTTTGTTCCAAGAAACATTCGTGCTTTGTCTTTCATTATCGTTCCTCCATCTATAACAATAGCCTTCATAACTGAACATTTATCTTTCTTTTCAAAGAACCATGTACCAAAAAAAATAAAGGCAGGATCGAAAGTTGTTGCTTTTCGGTATTCGTGGTCCGATATTCGATATTCTGCTCTTAAAAGTGACAAACGGGTGTGAGACATGCCTTTTGCATTTGTTCATTTATTCCATGAAAGATGCTATACTCATCTATGTTACGAGATAACGGAGGCAAAAATGAGAGGTCATGGAATGACGGCAGAGGTTTTTTTAACTGCATTTAAAACATTGCCGAAGAAGGAACAGGATATTTTCTTTACCGAGGTCATAAAGGACAAACGTTTACGCGAAGACCTTGTTGACATTGCCATCGGGGAAAGTAGAAAAAACAGCAAGAGCAGATCTTTTCGAGAATTCCTCAAGGAGCATGGGGGGTAAGTGGGGTACGTCCTCGAAATCGTCCCAAAGGCTGAAAAGGAATACCTCAAGCTACCACACACTGCCCAGTCAAAGATCAAACGAAATATTCTCTCCCTTGAAAACAATCCCAGACCCGTCGGATCAAAAAAGTTGCGTGAAAGTCCTTATTACAGGATACGTACAGGGGATTACCGGGTCGTATACAGCATCAACGACGATACTAAAGTTGCGAAAGTCCTGTCGATCGCCCACAGAAAAGAAGTATACCGGTAAGCGGTGGAAAGAAAACGGGACGAGAAGAAGGGTTCCATGCCAGCCCGTTGCGGTGAATATCGGCTGTAATCTCCGCAGTAATTGCGGTTATTATGCTTGACTGCACCTGCTGATCGTCCGAATCGCTTTCGATTTATCCGTGTTGACAACAGACTGGAAATATGATCACCGGTCGAATTTATCCGACCATACCGCTTTCTTATGGTACAACCCCGCGAAGATATGGCCGTCCATTATTTCTGCTTGCAACGTCAAGGGCATTGGGAGAGAATAGTTAAGAACAAACAGGTTCGGGAACATTTTCTCCGATATCGCTGTCTGATACACATGAGGTGCCTGTGAAAAGACGATCCATTCGGAATGTGCCGTGCATGGTACTGGTCCTTTTCTGTGTCCTTGTTCTCTTCTCCCCTTCGCCGTCCTCACCGCAATCGCCGGAGGAGATAAATAAACTTATCCAGCAGTACATGCAGCTTTACAAAGAAGGCCGGCACCGGGAGGCCATCCCGATCGCAGAAAAAGTGCTGGAGATAGGCGAAAAGACCCTGGGCCCCGAACATCCCAACGTGGCCACCATGCTCAACAACCTTGCATTGCTTTACCAGGAAACGGGTGATTATCAGAAGGCCGAGCCCTTCTACGAGCGCTCCCTTGCGATCTACGAAAAGGCCTATGGCCCCGAACACCCCAACGTGGCCATATCCCTGAACAACCTGGCAAAACTCTACAGGGCCATGAGAAATTACAAGGAAGCCGGGCCTCTTTATAAGCGTTCCCTGATGATCGCGGAGAGATACTACGGTCCTGAACACCCCAACGTGGCCACCATGCTCAACAACCTTGCATTGTTCTACCAGGACACGGGTGATTATCAGAAGGCCGAACCCCTCTACCTGCGCTCCCTCGCGATCGACGAAAAGACCTATGGTCCCGAACATCCCAATGTGGCCATATCCCTGAACAACCTGGCAGGACTTTACCAGGACATGGGCAATTACCGGAAGGCCCAGCCGCTCTACGAGCGCTCCCTCGCGATCTACGAAAAGGCCTATGGTCCCGAACATCCCAACGTGGCCACCATGCTCAACAACTTCGCTTTGTTCTACCAGGGCATGGGTGAGTATGCGAAGGCCGAACCCCTCTACCGGCGCTCCCTCGCGATCTTCGAGAAGGCCTACGGTCCCGAACATCCCAATACCGCCGCCTCTCTCGGCAACCTGGCAGAACTTTATCGTGCAATGGGTGACTATCAAAAGGCGCAGCCCTTCTACGAACGCTCACTTGCGATCTACGAAAAGGCTTTTGGCCCCGAACATCTCAACACGGCCATATCCCTTTGCAACCTGGCAGAACTCTACCGTGCAATGGGCGACTATCAAAAGGCCGAGCCCTTATATAAACGGTCCCTTGCGATCTACGAAAAGGCACTCGGCCCGGACCATCCCAACGTGGCCGCCGTGCTCAACAACTTTGCCCTGTTCTATAATAAGGCAGGCGACCACCAGAAGGCCGAGCCCCTGTACCGGCGCTCCCTTGCGATCAAAGAAAAGGCGCTCGGCCCGGACCATCCCGATACCGCCACCACCCTAAACGGCCTGGCCGCCCTTTACCATGACATGGGCAACTATCAAAAGACCGAGGCCCTATATAAACGCTCTCTTGAGATCTACGAAAAGGCACTCGGTCCCTACCATCCTCTTACCGCCACCTCTCTCGGCAATCTGGCAGGACTTTACCATGACATGGGTGACTATGCGAAGGCCGAGCCCCTG
The DNA here is from genome assembly GCA_963816115.1 of uncultured delta proteobacterium. Taxonomy (GTDB): domain Bacteria; phylum Desulfobacterota; class Syntrophorhabdia; order Syntrophorhabdales; family Syntrophorhabdaceae; genus Delta-02. The sequence goes on from CAWFIZ010000006.1 coordinate 318,214, forward strand.
TACCGGCGCTCTCTTGCGATCAAAGAAAAGGTGCTTGGACCCGACCATCCTGATACCGCCACCACCCTGAGCAATCTGGCCCTGCTCTACACTACCATGGGTGACTCATCAAAAGGCGCGAGCCCCTGTATAAACGTTCTCTTGAGATCAGAGAGAAGGCCCTCGGCCCCGACCATCCCGATACAGCCACATCATTGAACAATCTGGCCGAGCTCTACAATACCATGGGTGATCATCAAAAGGCCGAACCCCTGTACCTGCGCTCCCTTGCGATCTACGAGAGGGCGCTTGGCCCGGACCATCCATCCACCGCCAACGCCCTCAATAACCTGGCCGGACTTTACTTTATAAAAGGTGACAACCAGAGGGCAGAATCACTTTATAAGCGTTCCATTGTTCTTAAAGAGAAGGCCCTCGGCCCCGACCATCCCGAGACCGTCACATCTCTCAACAATCTTGCTGTCCTCTACATCAACACCGGCAGGTACGGGGAGGCATTCTCTCTCGGCCTCCGTGCCCAGGGCATCGATGCAAAGCTCATCGACCAGGTCATGGGGTTCACCTCCGAGGACCAGAAGATGAAGTACCTCGCGACGAAAAGGGGCAGCCTCTACGGTTTTTTCACCCTCGTCAGCCGGCACATGAAGGACAACAAGGATGCCCTGGAGAAGACACTCACGATCTGGCTCCAGAGAAAGGGCGTAGTGCTGGAGGCACAGAAGCGTTTCCAGGACGCCCTAGCGCTCTCCGATGACCCGAAGGTCATGGAGAAGTTCCGGGAACTGGCACGGGTGAGATCACAACTTTCGAAGCTCACCTTCTCCGGCCCCGGGAAGGAAGGTATGGAAGCCTACCGGAAGAGGATCAAGGAACTGGAGGCACAGAAGGAACAACTGGAGATGGAACTGAGCAGGCTCAGCGACACCTTTGCGAAGACGAAGAAGGTGGCAAGGGCGGATGTGAAGCAGGTCGCCTCTTCACTTCCGAAAGGAAGCGTCCTCATCGACTTCGTCAGGCTTCCCCTCTTCAACTTCACCAAAAAAGGGAAACAGAACAAGTGGGACCCTCCCCGCTATTTTGCCTTCATCCTCCCCTCCGGAGGTGCAGCGGATGTCTCCTTCATCGACCTGGGTGATGCCGGAGAGATAGACCGCCTCATCGGGGAACTCAAAAAAACCATAAGCAACTACTATGCAGACCCCGAGGGGAAGAGATCGTCCACCATCTCCCGCAGGCTCTGTGAGCGCATATTCACCCCCCTCGTGAAGGACCTCAAGGGGGCGAAGGAGATCTACCTCTCCCCCGACGGCAGCCTGAACCTCATCCCCTTCGAGATATTGAAGGGCCCCGACGGACGTTACCTCATCGAGGACTATACCTTCAACTACCTCGGCACCGGCAGGGACATACTCGGCTTCGGCATGGTCAGGGGCAAATCCTCAAAGTCCCTGATCATCGGTGACCCCGACTACAACCTCGACGAGGGTGGACAGGGGGCGTCCCTTAAGAAGCTCGGCATCGCTTCCATGGATAAGCGCTCTTTTGCCACCCGCTCCAGGGATCTTTCTTCAAAGGAGTTCTCACCGCTGCCGGGTACGAAGGAAGAGGTGGAGTCCATAGCCTCCCTGATGGGGAAGAAGGACATAATCCTCTACACGGGCAAGGACGCCCTGGAGGAGGTGCTCTTCGCATACAAGGACCCGAAGGTCCTGCACCTTGCCACCCACGGGTTCTTCCTCACCGACCAGGACCTCCTCGACGAGAAGAGGAAGGCGCCCTACGAGAACCCTCTTGTACGCTCCGGTATCGTTCTTGCCGGCGTCAACAAGTCCATGAAGTCGGGAAGCGGTGAGGGCCTCATCACCGCCGAGAAGATCCTCTCCTTAAAGCTCCGCGGTACGGATCTCGTGGTGCTGTCCGCATGCGAGACGGGTCTTGGCGACATAAAAAGCGGGGAAGGGGTCTTCGGCCTCAGGCGGGCCTTCACCCAGGCAGGTACCAAGGGGCTTGTCATGAGCATGTGGAGCGTACCCGACAGGGAGACAAAGGAGCTCATGGTGAGCTTCTATACCAATATCCTCGTGAAGAAGATGAAACGCCCGGAGGCCTTGAGACAGGCAATTATCGCGGAGCTCTCCGAGGTGAAAAAGAGATACGGCAACACCAACCCCTTCTTCTGGGGGGCGTTCGTTTATATGGGGGAACCTTAGAAGACGGTTCCAGGGTAAAAAAGTGTATTGATTGAGTACGGGGAGAATACCTGCGAAGCGTTAGATCTTATGGTCTTCGGGACATGATCACCGCCAGAACATCTGTAAGGCCTTGGGATGATACGGTTGTTCGATCCGTTTAATACCTGATTGCACGAATGCTGGGGTTACCCATTGTCGGTGAGTCTCATCCTTTCAAGGACATCTTCGAGGGTGCCATTGAAGGGGCCGGGGTTTTCCATCTTTATGGACGCGAGGGATGCGGCAAATCTGAGGGATTCTTCAACGGAATGATCCAACCTCCTTGCAAGATATGCTCCGAATGTCGTATCGCCGCGACCGGTTCTTCCTACGACGCTTTTGTTTGAAAATCTCTCAAAGTAGTTTTTTTCATTCCTCCGTGCCAGAATTCCACCCGAACTGGTGATAACTATTTCAGGACTTCCCCAGACATCACAGACGGCGATCGCTTCTGCAAGATCGTCGGTACCAGTAAGGATCTTGGCTTCGACCACATCCAATTTCACGAAATCGGCCATGGCCATGATTTCCCGTTTTTCGGGAACGTCGCTAAACGAAATACCCCGTGTCGTTTCGTCAACCTTACGCACAAAACTTTGCATATCAACAGACAATTGGAACCCGCGCTCCTTGATCCCCCTCATGAACGGCAGGGTAAACTCCAGATCGGTCAGACCACCCAGATGGATCAAACACGGTTGTAGAAGGGGCATTTCCTCCAGTAGAAAAAATCCTGCATTTTTGCTTTGAAACATCCGCCGTTCATCGGTGCTTGCGCTTGGATGGATGACATTCATGCGCGTGGTTTCATTGGAGTCTTGAACGTAAACATCTATCCCGGCTGCCTTGAATGGATCAAGAAGGTACCCTTCGGTCCTTGCGATCCTTGTTACCACGGCAACTCGCCCGGTAACACAGGAGGCTGCCATGGAACCGAAGAGGGCCGCGCCTCCCGGTTCTATGCGCATGGCACCTTCAAAGGGATCAATTTGGTCAACCGATACATGACCCACGAATACGATATCATACCGATTCATCTCAGTCGTTTCGTTTGAGCCCATAACCCCTCGTGGCGGCCATTATTGCCTCATCAAACAGTCTGAACTTTGACGAACATACGTCCTTGTTGTTCCTTGTTGTTTTGAGAAGTTGGCTTCACGGTTAGCTCCACGTCCTGGCCGAGTATCGTTAAAAATTCCATCAGGCGGCCCACTGACACAGATACGGGACGGCAACGCATAAGCATCGATACCTGCGCCTGTGTTGTGCCCAGCAGCTTTGCACCTGCGGCCTGGTTTAATCCACGGTCTTTCAGCAGCCGGTAGATCTCTACCGTGAGCTTGGCTTTGACAAGCTCCTGCTCTGAATTGGGAAATCCAATGTCAGCAAAAATGTTCCCACTGCTTTTGTTGCGGTCTTTTACCATGTTCATGTCTCCCGACTTATACCGGCACAGTGGCTTTCGGCCTGTTTCAAACGGTCCTTGATCAAATCCAGCTCCTTTTTGGGCGTGGCAATCCCGCGCTTCGCCTTTTTTTGGAACACATGCAGCACACAGACCACAGCATTGAACCGGACAGTATAAACGGCACGGTATGTTCCTCCTTTGTGATCTTCTGCCAGTTCCAGCACATCGGCTCCGCCGAAACCCTTGAGTGTCTTTGCTTCAGGCGGTCTCTCCCATGATTGCGCGGCAAAGATGGCATAACCAAAAACCCGGCGAACCGGAAGAGGCAATGCCCGCATGTCCTTTCGGCTCGACCCTACCCATATAAGCTCTTTGAGCTTTGATTCCATCTGTTATCTTAATATACATATATTTACATTTTTATATCAATTAAAATCGTCCCGGGGATATCACCCGCAGAGCGGTTCATCGAATTGGTTATTGGTCATTTCTTGCCCTTGTTTTTCTGTTCCCTGCCCCCTGTCCCCTGTTTTTTTCATTCCCGCATGAACAGTGCAGGATCGTTCGATGAAAGCTTCGCTTCGGCCTCTTCCACCTCGCCGGAATCGACGAGCACCCGCAGGCTCTGGTTGAGCGTCCAGCCTATCTTCCCGCTTCTGAGCTGCTCACGCAGGAGGTCATACCTGCCCCGCAGGACCAGTTCCCTGGTGGCAGGCTCTTTTGTGTCCATGAATTCCGTTGCGAGAACAAGTTTTCCACTTTCCCCGTCAGACCCCGCCGCGGTCGGCACGAGCACCTGCACCGCCGTGGCAAGGAGCACGTCCGTCAGTTCCTGAACGATCCACTCCTGTTTGTCGGCCGGGAACATCGATGCTATCCTTCCCGGGACCTGTGTTGTCATGAGAGTGTGTATCGTCGTGAATACAAGGTGTCCCGTTTTTGCCGCCGCTATCGCCGCTATCGCCGTTTCCGGGTCCCGCACCTCACCCACCAGGATCATGTCGGGCCGCTGCCGCATCGCCGCCCTTAAGGCCCGCTCGAAAGACATCGTTGTTGTTCCCACTTCGCGTTCGATGATATTGCTGATCCCTTCGGGAATGTCGTATTCGATCGGGTCTTCTATGGTCACGCAATTGAGGCATTTTGAGTTCGCGAGATAAGCAATGACTGATGCAAGCGTCGTTGACTTGCCGCTACCCGTGGGACCGGCAATAAAGATGATACCGCCCGTCGAGGCCTCGAGTATCACCCGGAGCAGGTCCCCCGGAACGCCGAGATCGAGCGGATTCGGCTCAACAGCCTTGAGCCTTCTCATGACAATGGAGACCCCTTTTTTGGTCAGGCATATGTTGACGCGAAACCTGAAGGTCCTCTTTTGCTTGCCGCTCCCCGTCTGCCTGGTATAGGAGAGGTCTTTTTCCTCCCTGTCGTAGAGCTGCGCGCGGGCCCCGGAAATCTTGAGGATCCGCTCTACTGCGTCATCTATCTCGTACCCTTCGGGCACCTGATCGGAAGCCGCTGTCATACGCCCGCGGATCCTGAAAAAAACCGGGCTTTCCGATTGTATATAGATGTCCGAGGCATCTTCCAGAACTGCCTTTTCGATGACCTCATCAAGGAAATCGTCTGCCGCGGTCATGTGTTCCATCCCTCTCCTTTGTGCTATTTACCTGCAGCGCAGCCATGGTGCGCCGAGAAGGTAAGCCAGGTACCTCCTCAATATCCCCGACCGGCTGTACCCCCGTTGTTTGATCTCTTCCTTTCTTTTTCTCCGTGCGAAGATATAAAGGGCAACAGTGGCGCAAATACCCATCGTGATGACAAAGACACCCAGCTGCTCCGATAGGTATGACAGGATCGATGCAACACCGTTGCCGAGCATTGCGGGGCAGATGCAGATGATCAGGTCCTCGAGGGAAATATTGAGCTTCGGAACGATTATGGCGCTGTTGATGTTCTGATAATCCCGTTTTGTTTCTGATTCCACGTCCACCTACCCCGCGCTGGCCGTCATCGTCGCCTTGATGATCCCAAGTATCGCCGAGGTTGACACAAGGCACCCCCCGAATGCGACCTTCTTCCACGCACCCTGGGCACCCTGGGGATTGTTGTCCTTGTTCGCCATGACCACAAAACCCCAGACTATGAGACCCGTCCCCGCGCAAAAGGAGATCGCCAGCAGGCCGTACATGATTATATTCGCAAGATTGCTCAGGAACTCACCGGCATGCGTTGTTTCGTGGGCCCACTTGGTTTCATTGAATGTCTGCGCCGAAGACGTGCCAACTAATCGGGTAACGGACAGCGAACATACGGCTGCAGCAAGGAGCCGTGCTGCTCTCCCCGCAAGCTTTCCCGCAACCCCTTTCATTGTTGCCGACATGGTCATTACCTCCTTTGATCATTCAAAATATCGCGAAACATGGCCTTCTCATCATCGGTCTGAAAATAGATGTCACCCCTGTCAAAGGAGATGCCCCCGTAGAGGTACCTCTCAATGGTGACCTTGAAGGCCAACGAAACATAGCCGACAAGTGCAAGGGAAACAACGAGCTGTACCATATTGAGAACATTCATACCCGAAAACCCGCTGGAATATATTTTCAGCATTACGTTATACGCGCCGGCACAAAAAGAGATGAGGAGGATAAAAAGACCGCTCATCTTCAGCCATGCTTTGATCTTTTTTTCACCCGACATCAAGGGGGCACAGCGCTCGAGGTCGACCTCTTCCCTCTTGCCCCCTCCCACCTCGAAAACCAGGGTACCGCTTCCTTCTCCCTCGCGTCCGTGAGCGGTTATCCTTTTCTGCACGGGCAACGGGATCTTCTCGTCAAATTTACCGGGCAGGTACCTGACCAGCATAACCCCCCCCTCTCTCTCTACTCCACCTTGATCGCCGGATGTCCGCGTTTCTTATAGAATGCCATCGCGCTGTCACATCCCGATCTGAAGGTCTTCCCGATGGCGGCCCATTTTTTGCCTTCCCCGTGGGGCGCGGTCGTTATGAACACATCATCGGGTTTTCCGGAGGTCCCCACGAACGAGAAAGCCTCCGCTTCCGTTGCGAAGGAATCGATAAGGAAATAGCAGAAATTAGCACGGTCCCTGCCCAGCCAGTCTCCGCCCGTATCATCGGAAATGAACTGCGGCGGCGATACGATCTTCCAGACAAGCGTGGGGGCGCTGTAGCTGCTGCCGTCAGAGCTTATCTTCCCGGGGTTGTATATGAGCCTTACCTGCGCCGGCCGGATGGCGCCGCCCTTTGTCAACTCGAGATATAAAAGCTCGTCACGGTACCTTCGCACGAAGTCCCGCAGTTTCTCCTCCATCTCCTGTCTGCAGATCCGGGAACCCTCCCGCCTTCCTTCTTCCCTGCCCTGCTCTCTGGCGTTCTTCAACGATTCCGATTCGATCACGTCTTCCGGGACCGCACGTATGGTAGGAGCACACCCCGACGCAGCCAGAGAGACCGCCATCGCTGCCGCCATACCCCAAAACCGGTATCTTCCCTTCATCTTCACCCTCACCTGTTTTGTGTCCTTATGTCGTCGATGGTGATGGCACCCGCTTCTTTCGGGCCCCTTTGCTCCTGCTGATACTGGCAGGGGTAACTCACGGAGAAAGACCTTGCAAAGGCTATCTCTCTCGCCAGGACGTTGACCATTTCGGAGGAGGTGCCCTTCGAAGATGCATTACCCGGTGTTTCTCCGGCTTCGGCGCGCACTGCCGCCAAATGGGCCGTCAATATAAAGAAAGCGATACAAAAACTAATGATCATTCGTGAATGTCTTGCCATCCGCTACCCTCCTGACGGTTATCCGGGAGCCCCTTGAAGCAACAATGGTCGTCCGCGTGTCAATGTTCACGTAGAATTCATGATCGCCCACCGGCATGACCCTTTCCGCGACCATGAGAACGTAAAGGTCCGGCTGTGAGAGCTTCATCATCCGCACAAAGGGATATCCCGTCAAGTTTGTCAGTGACGGAGACCTTCCCGCCAAAAGAATGCTCTCCGCGGTGCCTTTTTCCGGCATGCGCTGTGTCGTAATGACCCGGACCATTGCATCGGTCGCATCCGTTACAGCGCCGCTGCCCGGCCGGCTTATGTTCACGGTGAGGTCGGCCTCACCTGAGGCGCTGTCTTCAACCAGCAGGTAATGATGGGGCACCGTCGCACCTTCCCTGTTCTCAAAGACAACGATGTTGGTCGATTTGAACTCTTTAACAGGAAAAATGATCAATGCACTGCCTTTTGTCTCGATGCTGAATTTTTCCCTGGCACCGATGACTATATCGCTCACATTGAAGGGGTAGGGAAGGTTGATAACTGTCCCGTACCCGTAAGCCAGGCTTATCCTGGGCACTATACCCGGCATCTCATCCATGTCGCGCACCCTCATGCGTGCCAGTTCCCTGTCTTTTTCAAGAAGAGGCTTGACCCGCTGTATCTTCTCCTTCATCTGGCGGATATCATCCTCGGGAAGATCGAAGGGAGGGACCACGATCTGTTCGGCGGGTTGTTCCCTGGCCGTTTCCGCTGTCTTCTCCTGGGCGGCCTCAGCCACCGGCAGGCTCAGAAAAACGAACAATATACAAACCGAAAGGATTCTCAACACTCCGTGCTCCTTTGTAAAGCTTGATCTCATATGTTTTCCACTTCAGGTCTTCACTGCTCGCCTCTTCACCGACAACGCGGACAGCGTTGAGCCTTACCGAGGCGAGGACGACCGCTTCCCTGCCATGTATCTTCGAATCCTTCAGCGCGTTCCACTCGGCAGTGACAATAAGCTTCTGGTCAAGCAGGGACTTGAGGTAATTGTCCCGGTACGGCTCGTAAAAGGCCTTGAAAGAGGCCGGGTCAAAACGCTTCGATACGCGGCCCATGTGGCTGGCAAAATCGTTCGGCGACTTCACTTCCACGTAGGTCCAGCCGAGGATGTCCCTGACCGTGTCTTTGCAGAAAACCTCAAGCTCCGGCCAGTGTATGCTGTCAGGGTCATCGACGCGCACCAAAGATGGTCTGCCCGCCACGTCCATGAAGACTATCTTGTCCTTTCCTTTCCCGGCCACGACTATGACGATCGATGCTATTACAATGATGATGCTGAGAACTATCGTCGCGACGGGAATGATCAGGAGGGCCCTGGAGGTAAGTTTGAGGCCTTTGAATATCCCTATCTCTATCGCAAGGGCCTCTTTGTCTGCGCCTATCAGGCCTTTTTGCCCCTTTCCGCCGGATACCTCCACGATCCATCTCCTGTCTTATAGGTAATAGCGCCCGGGAAAGGATCTTTTGCTTATGACCGAATTGATAACGAAACTTATCCGAAATGTGCAAGTCACCATCTCCCCTATGATCTCCGTGCTCGGTGTCTATTTCATCGTCACGGGCCTTATACGTCTTGCGGGCGGGAACGAGGCCGCGAAGGGGGGAGCGGGCGGAGGCAAGATGATCATCATCGGATCGTTCCTGACATGCCACAAGCTGATGTCGTCGGTCGTGATCTCGACGCTCCAAAGATGCGGGTTGGACCTGAGCAACATACTCCCTCAATAGCGCTAACCGGCACGATAGATCTGCAGTACCGATCACCCTGCACCGGCGGATCACTCTTTTAAGCTCCCCCTGCCGGGGCCGGGACCTTCTTTTTAACGTATTTCATCAGGGCAAGCTTCTTCACCGTCCCCGCAGGCGGGATGTAGCGTGTCCTGAACCGCCTCACTTCGTCCCCGGCAAAGATGTAGCCTTCCCCCACCTGCAGCCCCGTCAGGTCCCTCACCTCCAGCCTGCTGCCTTTCTGGAAAGCGTAAGTGCCATCCCAGTTACCCAGGTTCTCCACCATCATCTTGCTGTCATTGCGGATATTGGGCATCATGAAAAAGGATTCGCCTGCCCTATCCTGAAGAAATTTAGCCGTGTCCGTGTCCTCGACCTTCATGACGATCTTGTAGTTCGTGTTGCCGATGAGCCGCTTCGCGTCCGTTTCCGATGCCTTGAAGAGCGACGCGAGCTCCTGAACGGAGATGATGACACCGAACCCGAGAGAGCGCCCCTGGGCAAGGATGGTATCGAAACCTTCCACGGCGTAAGAGCCGTATTCGTCTGCAATGAGCGTGAATGGGACCGACGGCCTGCGCCGGAGCACCTCGCGCCGGATCTCTTCATAGTCCCCCTCCACCCTGGTTCCGAGCGCCGTGGTCAGGGCGATCTTGAAGGCGTTGAGAGTCAGCCTCCCCAGGGCCTGGAGCGTCGATATCGAATACGACAGAGAGGGCAGGAGCACGACAAGGATACGGCTGTTCGACACCACATCGACCATGTCTATCTCCGGGGCATCGGTATCAAAGATCCTGTTGAATGTCCCGGCGAGAAGGTCGAGAGGCGCGCCCCATTGCTGAACGAAGAACCCGTATTGCCGGAGCGCCTCCCCGGCGGCCGGCGACATCCTGCCCTGACCCTTCGTGCGGTATTCTTCCCAGCCCGGCAGGTCGCCGAGCAGCGCCCTCAGGCGGGCCTTCACCGGCTGCCCGTTGTCGTACTCGGGGAACCTGTCGTCTGCCTCCAGCGCAAGGACCTCATCAAAGGACAGGTGCCTGCGCACCTGTCCCGGCGTAAGGACATATTCTCCGAATGTTTCCGGATGGTCCCTCCTGTAAACAAGCTGGGCAAGGACCGCCTTCATGAGTATCTTGCCTCGCTCCTGCCAGTAGACCTGGTCCCCCTCGGCCTGTTTTAAAAAGCCCGTCATGATCTCGGCAAGAAAATCGGCATCGCCGTACGTCATGAAGTTGAACGTGTGGGACTGCGACGGATTGAGGAAATTGAGGACCAGCAGGTCCTCCTGGCGGTCGCAGCCCTCGATGATCTCGTAGAGCGCCTCGTAGGTGTCGGTAACATCCGATTTGCCGTCGATGAAGCAAAAACCCCCGCCAAGCCTCATGATGGAGTCGGTGATGCTCCTGATGGCCGTTGTTTTCCCCGACCCCGTAGTCCCGATGAGCATCCCGTGGCGGGTGATCTCCGAGATGGGAAGCATGACAGGTATGCCGTATTGGTCCTTCCCCAGGAAAATGGATGCTTCGCCCTCTTTCCTTTTAAAGACCGGGCCCGGCGAGTTGCCAGACGCGACCATCTGCAGCATCAGCCCGGCACCGAAGATACAAAGCGCAGCGAAAGGGCTGAGCACTGTCATGGCGATGGAGCATGCCGTGGTCATCCAGGGGTTGATCCACCTTATCTTCAGCCACGTTTCGGGACGCAGTCTTGAGGCAGGGGCGATCTTTGCCCTCTGCGCCCGTTCATGTATGGACCTTGTCATGTCTCTATAAATAGCAAAAAAGACAGGGAGCGGGTCTTTTAACGTTCGAGCGGCTCGAGCTATCTTTTTCATTCCCCGTTCCCCGTCTTTCTATCTATGGTTACTATTTTGACTTATTGGTAATTTTTATGGTAATATTACGTCATTCGTAGCTTATTTAAACTCCAGCACGAACTCAAAGGAGGGTTTCATGAAAAAGGTCATCATTCTTTTCTGTCTCATCGCTCTATTGTCTTTTTCACCACTGCCTGCCGCCGCCGGGGACGATTTTGTCTTCATGGCGAGCACCATCGGCCCCGTGGATTCAGGGGTAGTCGATGCCCTTGAGAACCGGTTTGAAAAAGACACCGGTATCCGCGTGCGTCACGTCGGTGCCGGCACCGGGGCAACCCTCAAGATCGCAAGCAAAGGCAATATCGATCTCGTCATGGTCCACGCGAAGTCCCTTGAGGAAAAATTTGTAAGCGAAGGTTTCGGGACACAGAGGATCGACCTTATGTACAATGATTTCGTCATCGTTGGCCCGCCCGCGGACCCGGCCGGCATCAAAGGGATGGGGAAAGCTGCCGACGCCCTTAAAAAGATCGCCGACAAAAAAGCGCCCTTCTTAAGCCGCGGCGACAAGTCGGGCACGAACGTCGCCGAGCTTGTCATCTGGGAGAAGACCGGCTTGAAACCGTCCGGCGATTGGTATATAGTTTACAAAAAAGGTCCAGAGGGGAACGTATCGACACTTCGCGAGGCCGACAAGCTCGGCGTCTACACCTTCATCGACAGGGCCTCGTTCCTCGGCATCCAGAAGGAGATCAAGCTCGTGGTGCTCGTTGAAAAGGACGATGCCCTCATCAACTACATTACGCTTATCCCCGTGAACCCTAAAAAATTCCCCCGCGTCAACGAGAAGGCTTCCATGGTTTACGTCAACTGGCTCACGGACCCCGACAAGGGACAACTCATCATACGGGATTTCGGAAAGGACAAGTTCGGAAGCCCCCTTTTCTTTCCCAACTCAAAGCAGTGGCGCCAGCACAACGCAATAAAAAAATAACATCCCAAGGAGGAGAAAAATATGAAACGACTGTGCACATTCACTATCACGGCACTTCTTTTAAGTTTTGCGATACTCTTACCTTTTGTCCATGCGGCACCGGCTGACAAGAATATCATTCTTTCAACAACCACAAGTACCCAGGATTCCGGTCTCCTCGATGTGCTTATCCCTGTTTTCGAAAAAAAGACGGGATATTTCGTGAAGACCATAGCCGTCGGCTCCGGGCAGGCCATGGCCATGGGACAAAAGGGAGAGGCGGACGTCCTGCTGGTCCATTCACCCGATGCCGAGAAGAAGTTCATCGCCGGCGGTTACGGGATCAACAGAAGGATCGTGATGCACAATGACTTCGTCATCGTCGGACCGTCAACCGACCCGGCAAAGATAAAAGGCCTGAAATCCACCACGGAGGCATTCAAAAAGATCGCTGCCGCCAAGGCCCTTTTCATGTCCCGCGGTGACAACTCCGGTACCCATGCAAAGGAAAAAGTGATATGGAAGGCGGCCGGAGTGGTTTACGAGGGCGAGAAATGGTATCAGCAGACGGGCCTCGGCATGGGCCAGACCCTCAACGTCGCCTCCGAAAAGCGCGCCTATACGCTTGCCGACCGGGGAACTTACCTTGCCCTGAAAAAGAGGCTTGACCTTCCCATCCTTGTTGAAGGCGATGCCATACTTCTCAACGTCTATCATGTCATCGAGGTCAATACGGCAAAATGGCCCAAGGTAAACGCGAAGGGGGCCAAAGCGTTCGCGGACTTCATGGTCTCGCCGGAAACCCAGGCGATCATCAAGACCTTCGGGGTCGACAAGTACGGTTCGCCTCTTTTCTTTCCTGACGCAGGGAAAAAGGAGTAGGGGAACCGGGCAAGTAAATGGGCCTGATCTACGAGGGAATAAAGCAGGCGATCATTCTCATCTTCACCTTCGATCCCGAGGTGATGGGGATCACCCTGCTTTCCCTCAAGGTCTCCGGCACGGCGACCATTATCAGCCTTTTTATCGGAATATCCGTCGGCACCCTTGTGGCGCTGACGCAATTCCCCGGCAAGAAGATAGTCGTCAGCCTCATCAATACCGGCATGGGGCTCCCTCCCGTTGTCGTCGGTCTTTTCGTGACCATCTTCCTCTGGAGGAGCGGGCCGCTCGGTTTCCTGGGGATGTTGTACACGCCGCTGGCGATAATCATCGCCCAATCGGTCATTGCAACCCCCATCGTAATGGGCATCACCCTCGCATCGATGCAGCAGCTCCCGAAAAAGCTGCGCCTCCAGACCCTTGCCCTCGGCGCGACACCGCTTCAGAGCGTCTGGGTTCTCATCAAGGAAGCACGGCTCCCGCTCCTTGCCGCCGTCATGGCCGGCTTCGGCGGGGTAATATCGGAGATAGGCGCATCCATCATGGTGGGCGGCAACATCAAGGGATACACGAGGGTCCTCACGACAGCCACGGTCATGGAGACGGGCAAGGGCAACTTCGAGGTCGCCATTGCGCTCAGCATCATACTCCTTGCCATGGCGTACTGCATCAATTATATCCTGACCCATATCCAGCAGAGAGAGAGGCGTTTCTAAGAGATCATGGCCCGTGAAAGCAGCAACATCCTGGAGGCACGCAACATCCGCGTGGAGAACCGCGGTTTTGTGATCATCGACGTTGGGAGCCTCTCTGTGCGGGAAGGCGAGGTCCTCTCCATTATCGGGCCGAACGGGGCGGGAAAGACGACATTGCTCCAGGGCCTTGCCATGCTCCAGAGGACCTCTCACGGCGAGATCATCTATCGCGGCAGGAAGGTCGGTCCCGATATATCGGCCACACAGTACCGCAGATCGGTCACCATGGTCTTTCAGGAGACCCTTCTCTTTGACACGACCGTCTTTGAGAACGTTGCATCGGGACTTCGTTTCCGCCATGTGGACAAAAATGACATCGAAAAGACCGTCCTTTCCAACCTTGAGCTCTTCGGCATCTCCCACCTGAAAGACCGCTCTGTCAGGACACTCTCCGGCGGAGAGGCCCGCCGCGTCAGTCTTGCCCGCTCCTTTGCCATAGACCCCGATATCATCTTCCTCGACGAGCCGTTCGCTGCCCTGGACCCGCCCACACACGAGTCCATCATCACCGACCTCGGTCACATCCTCAGGGGATCGAACACTACTGCCGTATTTGCCACGCACGACCGTTCCGAGGCGCTGCGCCTCTCCGACCGGATCTGCGTGATGAACAGCGGAAAGGTCCTGCAGGTTGGCACTTCGGAGGAGGTCATGAACCGTCCCGTTGATGAATTTGTCGCCTCTTTCGTCGGTGCCGAGACCATTCTCTCCGGCGTGGTGACACAGACGGGCAGCGGGACGATCTCGGTGAGTGTGGGCGGACAACTCGTCATGGCCGTCAGCGACGCGCAGCCCGGCCGGGAGGTCCTCCTGTGCATCCGCCCCGAGCATGTATCCCTGTCGAGCGAGCCCCGCAGCGACACAACTAGCGAACGCAATATCTTTGCGGGCAGGGTAGCGGACATCACGTCGCTGGGCCTCTATTACCGGGTGAGCGTGGACTGCGGCTTCCCTCTCACGGCGTTCATCACGCCCGGATCGCTCAGGCGGCTGGCCATCAAGAGGGGTTCCTCGGTCTACCCATCTTTCAAGGCAACGGCCGTCCACGTATTGAAACGGTAGAAACGCAAACTCTTTCCATTGATTACATGGTTGCTCACAGGTCGAAATCATGGTAGATTTTCACAGTTTTTCAGATCAACTGAATGAAATAAGCGATGCAAGGAGCGACCATGCTGTTCTCAAAGATGTTCATCCCCACCGTCAAGGAAGACCCGAAAGAAGCGGAGGTGGCAAGCCACCGCCTCATGCTGCGGGCCGGTTTCATAAGGCGGCTCGCATCCGGTGTATACACCTGGCTCCCCCTGGGCCTGCGATCGCTGAGAAAGGTGGAGAGGATCATCCGCGAGGAGATGAACAAAAAGGGCGCCCAGGAGATCCTCATGCCAGCCGTCCAGCCGAAGGAGCTCTGGGTCGAGAGCACGCGGTGGGAGAAATACGGCAAGGAACTTCTGCGTTTTGCCGACAGGAACAACCGGGAACTCTGCCTTGGCCCCACCCACGAAGAGGTCGTCACCGACCTGGTGAGACGAGAGGTGAGGTCCTACAAGGACCTGCCCGTCAACCTCTACCAGATCCAGACCAAGTTCCGCGACGAGATCAGGCCCCGCTTCGGCGTCATGCGCTCCCGTGAGTTCTTCATGAAGGACGCCTACAGCTTCGACACCGACGAGTCGGGCGCCGGGAAAAGCTACATGGACATGTACGAGGCCTACAACAACATATTCGACCGGTGCGGGTTCAGGTTCCGCGAGTGGAGGCCGATACGGGCCAGATCGGCGGGAGTTTCTCTCACGAGTTCATGGTGCTTGCGGAAACCGGCGAGGATGTCATCATCTCCTGCGATGCCTGCGGGTATGCGGCCAACCTCGAACGTGCCGAAGTGGGCATCACGCAAAAGGCCGTATCGGAGAAAAAAGGCGGCCACAGGCGCGTCAAAACGCCAAATCAGCGTAAAATAGACGAGGTTTCATCGTTCCTCGGCGTGACCCCTGACAAGCTTTTAAAAACGATCATCTACAATACCGATAAGGGCACGATCGGCGTCCTGGTCCGCGGTGACAGGGAGATAAATGACACGAAACTGAAGAACCTCCTCAAGCTTGACGAACTGGAACTTGCCGACGAGCGGACGATCGAGGAGGTAACGGGCGGGCCGCTTGGATTCTCGGGGCCCATCGGCCTTTCCATAACGCTCTACGCGGACATGGACCTCAAGTTCATGGAAGATTTCGTCATCGGCGGCAATGAACGGGATGTCCATGTCGTGGACGTCAATGTCGGCGATTTCTCCGTCAAGGGTTTCTACGACGTGAAGGTAGCCGTGGCGGGCGACAAGTGCCCGAGGTGCGATACGGGAAGTCTTATTGCCACAAGGGGCATTGAGGTGGGGCACATCTTCAAACTGGGGCTCAAGTACAGCCAGTCCATGAACGCGACCTTCCTCGACAGTGACGGCAAGGAACATTTCATGGTCATGGGCTGCTACGGCATCGGTGTCGGCAGGACCGTCGCCGCAGCCATCGAGCAGGGCAACGATGAGAACGGCATGATACTGCCTATGCCCATCGCGCCCTTCGAGGTGGATGTCCTGCCCGTGAATACAACGCACCCCGAGAGCATGGAGGTTGCCCGGAAGATCTACAATGGGCTCCTGGCAAAGGGAGTCGACGTGCTCCTCGATGACCGTGACGAGCGCACCGGCGTCAAGTTCAAGGACTGTGACCTCATCGGCATACCGCTTCGGGTAACGGTCGGTGAACGCAACCTCAAGGAAGGCCTTGTGGAGATCAAGTGGCGAAATAGAAAAGAATTTGAAAAGGTGCCTGTTGAAGAAGCTACCGGGAGGATCATACAATATGTTGAAGACGCTAAACACCGGTGATCTTACACCGAAGGACGAGATAACATCACGGATCGACGGCCTGCGCGCAAGGATGGCTGCAAAAAGGCATCGACCTTGCCGTTATTCTCCAGAACGTCGATATCTTTTATTTCACGGGGACGCTCCAGCGGGGGGTCCTTGTGGTTTCCGCCGATCACGGCCCGGCATTTTTTGTTGAAAAAAGCATCTACCGCGCGGCGATCGAAACGCCGCTCGAAATAATCCCGATCAAACGCAACAAGGACGTGAAGGAGATACTCTCGGACAAGAAGATGCTCCATGGGAAATGCGCAATGGAGCTTGACGTCATCCCCGTCGCGCTCTACGAACGCTGGAAGTCAATCCTCGGCAAGGACAGCATGGAAGACCTCACGCAGATCATCAAGGACGTGAGGCTAGTAAAGAGCGAGTTCGAGATCGCCCAACTGAAAAAGTCAGGCGAGATAGTCGAGCATGTCTTTGAAAAGGCGAAGAATATCATAAAAGAGGGGGTACGCGAGGTCGATATCGACGCGGAACTCTACGCGGAAGGCAGGAGGTGGGGGCACCAGGGGTTCCTGCGGATGCGCGGGCTCAACCAGGAGATGATGAGCGTCTATGTGACCCACGGTTACTCGACAACGATCACGTCCGGGGCCGACGTGCCAATATCGGGAATAGGCCTGACCCACGCCATCGGCCAGGGCGCGTCGGTCAACGTTGTGAAGAGCGGGATCCCTGTGATCGTTGACTACGGCGGCGGTTATAACGGGTATATAACCGACGAGACACGGGTGTACGTCACGGGAGTGCTGAAGGATATATTCCATAAGCCTTACGAGGTCGCCCGGGACATCATCGAAGAGACCATCGGTTTCGCAAAGGAAGGGGTCGACGCGACTGAGATCTTTGCCAGGGCCCTTGACCGCGTCAAGGCAGCGGGTCTTCAGGACCATTTCATGGGACACGGGGAGGGCCAGGTCTCCTTCATCGGCCATGGCCTCGGCCTCGAGATAAACGAGCTGCCCGTCATCACGCCCCGCCACAAGATGGTCCTAAAAGAAGGAATGGTCTTTGCCTTCGAACCTAAATTCATCTTTCCCGGGGAAGGCGCCATCGGCATCGAGGTAGACTTCGTTGTGAGGAAGAACGGGTTGGAGAGGATGACGAGTACGCCCGTGGATATCGTGTATGTATGATCACTATATAATTGAAATTCAACCTTACCCTTAAGCTTTGTCCGTTCCAAGCTCATCCCCTTAACATCTTGATATTATGATGTCATAATGCTATAATGCCTTTGTAGCGTTACATGGTTTGGAGGCTATAATGAAAACAAAGGACAAAAAGGGATACACCACGCTTCGCCTGACGGAAGAGAGGCTGCGCCTGATCCGGGCGATAGCGGGCTACGAGAACAGGTCATTGACAGACATATTCGAAGAGCTTTCAAAGGAATACATCGAACGCCACAGGGAAACTCTTGCCCTGGCGGGCCTTCCCGGATTTGTAGAGGAATGCAGACAGGGCCTCGAAGAGATCAAGGCGGGTAAAGGGAAAACCCTCGATGAACTGGACTGTTAAGGTATCGTCGAAAGCGGAAAAATATTTCAGCAAACTTGATAAAAAAACAAGAACACGCGTTATAAAGACCCTTGCAGAACTTTCCGGTCACGACAATCCGCTCGATCATGGTGACGCGAAACCCCTGACGGGTGAGCTGAAAGGATTTTTTCGCCTCCGCGTCGGTGATTACCGGATCGTCTTCTCAATCCTCGAAAAAGAACATATCATAGCTGTCGTCAACATCGCGCCCCGCGGAAATGTATATTAAAGACCTTGTTCCCTGCATTTAATATTTCCTTGCCCGCTCCGGCGGCAACGGATATAATGAACGAGCATGCCCATCGATGGATTTCTTCTTGATATCAGGGGGTTTCTGAAGGACGACCAGATCGTCCTTGACCGGGAGCACCTTTCTCATTTCGCTTACGACGCCACGGAAAGACAGTATATGCCGCAGGTCGTGGTCTTGCCCGGAAATACCGAAGATGTGTCGCACATCATGCGGTGTTCCTACGACCACGATGTGCCCGTGACACCCCAGGGAGGGAGGACGGGGCTCTCCGGCGGGGCCCTGCCGGTGAAAGGCGGGGCTGTTCTGTCGTTTGCCAGGCTCAACCGTATCGTCGAGGTCGATGAGGCAAATATGTTCGCCACCGTGGAGCCGGGCGTCATATCCAATGACCTGCAGATAGAGCTCGGCAGGCGAGGCCTCTTCTTCCCGCCTGACCCGTCGAGCACCGTCGACAGCACCCTTGGCGGCAACGTGGCGGAGAACGCAGGTTACACTCGTGCCGTCAAATACGGTGTCACGCGGGATTACGTGAGGGGGCTCGAGGCGGTCCTTCCCGGCGGGGAAGTGATAACCCTCGGCGGCAAGACGATCAAGAACGTTGCCGGGTATGACCTCATTTCACTCCTCGTCGGTTCAGAGGGAACCCTTGCCGTCATCACGAAAATAATCTTCAGGCTTCTCCCCCGGCCTCGTGTCCGCCGCACCATCATTGTTTATTTGAATGACATCGTTTGCGCCGCCGATCTTATCGTGGCCGTCTTCAGGTCGGGAATTATCCCCTGCGCCATTGAGCTCATGGACAACATTGCCATCAACACCGTCGCGGACCACCTCGGCGCGCCTCTCGCAAGGGATGCCGACGCACTGGTCCTTATCGAAACAGACGGCCACACATGGGAAGAGGTCCATCGCGAAGCCTTGGAGATCACCGGTCTGTGCAGGGATTTCCCCGGCGTGACAGATGCGGCCCTGGCGGCCGACGATGCCCAGGCGGAGCGCTTCTGGACGTTCCGCAGGGAGGTGCTCCCGTCACTGAAGGCGCTGAAAAAGGACCACCTCGAGGCCGATGTGGTCGTGCCGCGCTATAGCCTGCCGTTTCTCGTTAAATTTGTAAGGGAGCTTGAACACAGTGATGCCATAAAGATCGCAACATACGGGCACGCAGGCGACGGGAACCTCCACGTGACCATACTTCACAGGCGCAGGAACTTCGCGGAGCTTGACGAGGCGTACCGGCTCCTGGAGTTGATATACAAAGAAACGGTCAACATGGGAGGAAGCCTGACGGGTGAGCATGGCGTCGGCCTCACCGTCATGGATTACCTCCCCTTGCAAATGCTGGGGGAGGTAATACCGCTCATGAGGCGGGTCAAGGCGGCATTCGACCCCAAGGGGCTCTTGAACCCCGGCAAGATCTTCAGGTAGCGGCCCCAAGACCGGCCGTCAAAGCCTTCTCGCGGTGGGTGGGCCTCTTTTTGATGGAAAGTTTAAAAAAAATAGCACTTCCGATAGTATCAATATGATATAATGGGAAAAATCAAAGACGGTATGGTGAAAAAAACTCAGAAAAGTGGGTCCGCATTGAAAAAACCGCCGGAAAAAAGCGACCCATATCGATCTCTCATTGAATCGACGGACGACTATATCTACATGTACGATCGCGACTGCCGTTACATTTTTGTAAATGGACGGGTCCTGACAAGGCTCGGTGTGACGGAAGAGAACATCATCGGGAAACGCTACGGTGATTTTCATGACCTCGACGATACGCGGGAGTTCACGAATTACGTGGACAAGGTATACGAAACGGCAGCCTCCTGCCGATACGAACACAAGAGCGGTAAAGAGGAATTTTACTTGCTGCGCACCTTGAGCCCCATTTTTGAAGGGGGCACCCGAAAGGTCAAATATGTTGCTGTTATATCGAAAGATATCTCCGACCTGAAAAAGACGGAGGAAAAACTAAAATATCTGAGCCTTCACGATCCTTTGACAAACCTTTACAACCGGGCCTATTTTGAAGAGGAGATGCACCGCCTCGACAACACCCGCTTCGAGCTCGCGGGGCTCATAATGTGCGACATAGACGGGCTTAAGCTGATCAACGACACCCTGGGTCACGATAAAGGCGACGAACTTCTTATTATCGCATCGCAGATCATCAAAAGGTCTTTCCGCGAGAGTGACGTTGTCGCCCGTGTCGGCGGAGATGAATTTGCCATTTTGCTCCCGAACAGCCCTCGGTCAAAAGTGGAAGAGATCTGCAAGAGGATCAAAGACGGCACCATTGAGTACAATGAGCAAAACCCCTCCCTTCCCCTCGGTATTTCGACGGGCTACGCGATACGCACCGCTCCCGGCCAGAGCATGGCCGAGCTTTATCGGGAAGCCGACAATCAGATGTATAAGGAAAAACTTTTCAACAGCCAGCAAGCCCGCATCACCATCGTGAAAAACCTCATAAAGACCGTTGAGGAAAAGGATCTCGTCACAAAACAATCCATGGAGCGGCTCCAGAAATTTGTCGTTGAGCTGGGCAGCGCTGTCGGATTACCCGAAGAGAGGCTCAAAGACCTTTTTCTTCTCGCACAGTTCCATGACATCGGCAACGTCGGCATCCACGAAAGGATACTCCATAAACAAGACGGCCTCACCGATGATGACATAGCGGAGATACTGAAACACTGCGATGTCGGCCACCGCATTGCCCAGTCCGCACCGGACCTTGCCCATATAGCCGATCATATCCTGAAACATCACGAATGGTGGAACGGCAAAGGCTACCCTCTCGGCCTTTCCGGTGAAGAGATCCCTCTCGAGAGCAGGGTCATGGCCATAGCTGACGCCTACGAATCAATGACCGGCGATCGGCCGCACCGCGAGCCCTTGTCAAAAAAAGAGGCACTCGAGGAGCTCAGAAGAAACGCCGGCAGTCAGTTCGATCCCAACCTCGTCGAGAAGTTCATCCGAATAGTAGCCTGAAAAAACAGTTTCAGCCATTTCAAGACAAGTTAATAGATCCAAACAAAACAAAAACCTTGTCTCTCGCCTCCCGCCCAGGCGGGATCGCCAAAGCTCCTCTCTTGAGGCCGCAGAGTACACAGAGAAGAAAAGATAAAACCTTCCCCGGAAATCCATGAGACTTCAAGGATTTCCGGGGACTTTAGATCCCGCTTTTACATTGTGTAGAGCGGGATAAAAAAATGCCTTTATTCCCGCTTTAGCGGGATCGGAATGCGCCATGATCTTATTTTTCTCTAAGATCATGGCGCACAATAAGGTTTCCTCTGTGCCCTCCGCGGGCTCGAGCGCAGCCCGAAGGGCGGAGCGGGCGTGAGATAAGATCCTTGAAATCTTCCCCGTCCTCTCAGGATCCTTTCTATACAAAAAGCTCCGTGAAGGCGAAGCTCTCGCCGTCGAAGAGGCCCCTGTCGCTCAGCTTCAGCTTCGGAATGACGAGGAGCGCCATGAAGGAAAGGGTCATGTAGGGCGCCCTCAGCGTTGTGCCGAGGTCCTTCGCGAGCATGTTGAACCGGCCGTACTTCGCGGCGACGTCATAGCCGTCACCGGCAGACATGATGCCCGCCACGGGAAGGGGAAGAATTGTCTTCATTTCGTCCGATACGAGGGAGATACCGCCTTTTTTCTCAATCACAAAGTTCACCGCCTCACAGATCATTTCATCTGATACACCCACGGCGATGACGTTGTGCGAATCGTGGGCGACCGATGATGCGATGGCGCCCTTTTTCAAACCGAACCCCCTGATGAAACCCACGGCAGGAGGTTTGTCGTCATACCGGTTCACAACGGCGACTTTCAGGATGTCCCTGCCTGTGTCGGACACCGCCGCATCGCCTTCGGCAAAGGGAGCCTCAAGGGATGCCCCGGTCACGAGCTGCCCCTCGATGACATCGATGACGCGCATTGTTGCGGACCTTTTTTTCACGTAAAAGTCGGATGGTCTTTTAGGGGCGGCACGAAAGATATTGACGGGCGCGGCGGCGCGGCGCGCGATCAGCGTCTCGCCGTCCTGCGCGACCGTTTCCCCCCGCACCAGTGTTTTGATGACGGCGAGGTCTTTCAGATTGTCGACAACGACCATGTCCGCTGCATCACCCTGCCTGAGAAGCCCCACGTTCAGGCCGTAATGGAGGACAGGGTTGAGGCAGGCGCACCTCAAGACCTTCATGACGTCCATACCGCTGCGGACCGCCCGCGCCGCCAGGGCGTTTATATGTCCCTGAACGAGGTCATCGGGATGCTTGTCATCACTGCAGAACATGCAGTGATCCGGGTATTCGGCTATGAGCGGGTAGAGCGTGTCAAAGTTCCGGGCGGCGGAGCCTTCACGGATCTGGACCTTCATACCGAGGGCGATCTTTTCACGCGCTTCATCGATATCGAAAGATTCATGGTCGGTTGAAATGCCTGCCGCGACATATTTTCGCAATCCTTCGCCGCGAAGGCCCGGCGCGTGACCGTCTATCGGCTTTCCACATCGCTTTGCCAGTTCAATTTTAGCAAGCACTTCAGGGTCGCCGTCTATTACACCGGGAAAATTCATCATCTCGCTGAGATAGCCGATATTTTTGTCGTTGAGAAGATCTTCCGTTGCCGCGACACCGATCGAGGCGCCCGATGTTTCAAATGGGCTCGCCGGGACGCAGGAAGGCGCCCCGAAATGGAATGTGAAAGGAACTCCCGCGCCGTCCTTCATCATGTAGTGCACACCGTCCGGCCCGAGCACATTGGCGATCTCGTGCGGGTCCGATACCGTGGCAACGCTGCCGTGAACAACGGCGAGACGGGCAAACTCCGCCGGGGTGAGCATTGAACTCTCGATGTGGACGTGAGCATCAACAAAACCCGGGATGATATAGGAATCATACCAGTAGCGCTCCCGGTTTATGCCGGTGATAATACCATTCTCGATGCGGACGGTACCGGGAAAAATGGTCTCGTTATGGAGGTCTACGATATTGCCGGTGATGGTCTTCATAAGAAGGGCTCAGACGTCAGGGCTAAGGGGTCAGAGAAAATACTGAAAAGAAATGGCGTCTTTTTCATTTCTCTGAATCCTGAGCCCTGAGCCCTTTTATTTCACTCTGCTTCTATTACCGTTGCTTCGTTGTACGCCCTGGTATATGCGTTGATGTTCTTCTGCCCTCCAGCGGTACCGAAACGGTTGCGAACGGGCTCTTCGAGTGTGTTCAGCTCAACGACACCGGTCGCTTTTACAAGGGCGCCGAGCATGGTCGTATTCGTGATGGGAACACCAAGTTCCTCTTTTGCGATCTTGGTTGCGTCAACGAATACGATGTTCCGGCCAGGGAACAGTTTCTTCAGTTCATCGGCTGATTTGTTCGAGTTGATGACTATATATCCGCCTTCTTTAAGCCCGTCCGTAGGGTTCGCCGATGCGACAAGCGTCGGATCGAGTATAAGGACACTATCAGGCTTGTAAACCTTTGATCTGAGCCTGATCGGTTTGTCCGATACACGCAGGAAGGCCTGCACCGGAGCACCGCGGCGTTCCGGACCGAAGCTCGGGAAAGCCTGCGCGGTCATCCCCTGCTTGATGGCGGCCTGAGCAATGATCTCGGCAGATGTTACGGCACCCTGCCCGCCTCTTCCATGAAACCTGACTTCTATCATTTGTTCTCTCCTTTCAAGAAACTGTGTGTTTGACCCGCCACTGTGTGCCTTTTGGTGTGTCGAGGAGCATGATGCCTTTTTCCGCAAGTGAGTTCCTGATCTCGTCGGCCTTTTTAAAGTCTTTGTTCTTCCTCGCATCCACCCTGTCGTTTATGGACCGCTCCACGAATGAGACGTCGAGCCCGATACGGGTCAGATGACGGACCTTTTCCTGTGATTCGAGGGTTTCGGGGTTATCGCCGAGAAGGCCAAGGGTACCGGCCAGTGACTCGTAGATCCCTTCTGTATACGCGATAAGCCCCGCGGAGCTTTCATCTTTTTCATCGACCATTCGGTTGATCTCTTTCGAGAGCTCGAAGATATACGAAAGGGCGAGGGCCGTGTTGAAATCATCATCCATGGCATCGATGAACTTTTTAGCGATCTCGTCAGCCTCAGGATACGGGCGGGATTCCACCGTCCTTCCTTTTTGAGCCTCCATGACCCGCTGGCGGGTATAATAGAGCCTGTGGAGGGCCGTGTTGGCGTCCTCGATGGACTGTCCGTTGTAATCAACGGGGCTTCGATAATGGTTGGACAGGAAGAAAAGCCGAAGCACCTCGGGGTGGTATTCCCTTATAAAGTCTTTGACCGCCAGCGTGTTGCCGATCGATTTCGACATCTTTTCGCGGTCGATGTTCACAAATCCGTTGTGTACCCAGTAATTGACGAATTTTGCTCCCGTGGCCGCCTCGGTCTGGGCCTTCTCGTTCTCGTGATGCGGGAAAACGAGGTCTTTGCCCCCTCCGTGGATATCGAAAGGGTTTCCGAGATAGAGGGTGCTCATGACGGAACACTCTATGTGCCAGCCGGGCCGGCCAGCCCCGAACGGTGTGTCCCACGATGGTTCGCCCTCTTTCGAGGCCTTCCAGAGGGCAAAATCGAGGGGATTCTTTTTTCGATCGTCCACTTCAACGCGCGCGCCGGCAACCATCTCTTCGAGGGGCCGTTTGGAAAGCTGCCCATAGTTCCTGAAACTTTCCACGGAAAAGTAGACATCGCCGTCGACGTTATACGCGTGGCCCTTTCTGAGAAGCGTCTCCACGAGGGCTATCATGTCACTGATATGCTGCGTGGCGCGCGGCTCGTGGTTCGGCCGCAGTATGCCGAGGGCATCCATGTCATCGTAGAAGGAACGGATGTATTTCTCTCCCACTTCCTGCCACGGTATGTTCTCGGCCTGGGACCTCTTTATGATCTTGTCGTCGATGTCGGTAAAGTTCTTCACGTAGGTGACTTCGTAGTTCTTCGAGAGCAGGTACCGGTATATGGTATCGAAGACGATGGCACTTCTGGCATGACCGATATGACAATGGTCGTATACGGTGACACCGCAAACGTAGAGTTTCACCTTCCCTTCGGTGATGGGAGTAAAATCTTCTTTTTTGCCGGAGATCGTATTGTAAACCTTCAGGGCCATAGCGTTGACTGTAATATTTACCACAGGAATCGCAATGTTGTCAAAGCAATTGCATCAATGAGTTCCCCGGGCCTGTGCCAATCCGTCCGCGCCGGTGTGGAAGCTTTTTATAAGGTTAGCGATGAGATTGCGGTAATATGGGATGCCTCCTTCCGCCGCATTGGTTATCATCTCGTTGGCGTTCATGGCGTTAGCGTGGTCCCGCGCGGTTTTCGTACTTAGCTCTTCGCCGGGACAAAGCTCACACTCCTGCATTCTCAAAACCCCGACCTGGCGCGGCAGCTTGCTTTCATAAAGCATCCGGAACGCATCGATGGCGGCCAGATATCTTTCCAGGGTGTCCTCGGGGAGATCATTGATAATGCCTTCCTTGTTGGCAACCTGCAGGTAGTTGCATGTCATATCAACAAAAACGGCGAGGCCGATCATAAAAAGATCCAGCTTGTCCAGCAGGGAAACCGGGGCCTGTGCCCTGGCGGCACCCATAACGATCGATGCTATTTGTCTCACCTGCGGCATGAACACCCACTCCAGCACCGTCATCTCGGTGTGTTCCAGAACGTCGTGAACTGCCTGATAGATCTCGTTTTCCGAAAGGCGGGGCATACCTTCCCCGTTGGAATAGTTCTTTACCCCGCGGTCGAAATCAACCTGTTTCACCAGGTGGAGAACATCGCCGAACCGTTTCACGAGATCTTCCTGGCGCTCCTCGGGGATACACGTCATGGCGCTTTGAAGAAATTCCGGTACCCTGATTTCAGGATTGGAATCAAGCCTGGCCAAAGATCCGCAGATACTATATCTGCTGAATGCCTGACGGGACCTCTGGCGCATATATTTCTGGAAAACAGGTTCAACCTTCCCGGTGACATCCATCTCTTTGACAAGGCACCCGTATCTCAGGGGGTCCTGTTTTGCGGCGGTCACTATTTCCGCAGCCTTCCTCAATGTATTCTGATGGAGCCCCACCGCTTTTGCCGCGAGAGCGCGCGATTGCCCGTACCTTCTCCCACCCTGTCTTTGCGCATCCCCTGCTGCAATCCCGGATATTGCCGTCTCGTGCTTGCCGCCCTCCCCTTCCGGCATCGTCTCCTTATTATTGCGGTTTGTCTCATTTGCCATAGCGCCGGCAATGACATTTTTCTCAATATTGATCCTCAGCTGTTCTGCCTTGATAGCTTCAAAGACTGCGACCTTTTCAGATATGGTAAATTCTTTTCTGCAAATATTCTCGTCATGTTCTCCCCGTATAATGCTCTGTATATCGATGAGATTGAAATGTTTCCCCTCTGTGATCGATGTGATACCCAATTGCTTGAGGGCGTTTAGCCGCCTGTAACCCGCGACAAGCTCTTTCGTCCCTTTTTTGATCACCATCGGCTGGAGCAATCCCAGCTCGGATATCGACTGCTTAAGGCCTTCCATGTCGCCCATGTCTTCCCTGTGCCGTTTACCCACAACGATATCTCCTATTTCCATATATCCCCCCTTCGGTCATTGGAAAATACACTGCACTTGTTGGTTACCAACACCATGGGCGCAACAAAAAGCGCACATCGTGCACATTACTAACATTTAGTCCTTTTCATAACCCCTTCTTATCCTTAAGACATCCCGTAATGTCCAAAGGGCCACCCTGTGCACAATTTGTACACTGGGGGCAACGGCCATGCCTGCATGAGCTATCGATATAAGGTTGTTTACGCCATGAGATTGTCAAATAAGGTGCATCATGTATACATAAAGCAAGATCTTCCATACATGACCGGTGCATTATGTGTTTTCCTTCGTCATTTACGGTCCAACCTCCGGCATTACCCATTTCGCGACGGGTAGAAAATAATAACAACTTTTATTTCCCCTGCCCCTGCGTTTGAGCTGTATAACGATCCAGCATTTTTTAAGGACCTTGATGGCATCGATGGCCTTTCTTTTCGACATGCCGCTGCTTTTTGCGATCTCGTTGATCGATATGTGCATGGTCTTAACGTATCCTTTCCCTTTTTTTCCTGACCCAACGGAACTGAACAAAAGGATGAAAAACGCACAACTGACATAGGGGCCAAGCTTTGCCATATATTGATCTACATATACTGCAAGAATTTCCGGTATTCGGGGATCATTGATATTGATCTCTTTTGCCATATTTCGCGCGGTCGCCGCGCTATCCAGCCCGGCCCGTCGTCCTTTTTGAATTAAAGAGGGACGAGATATAGCTATTGTTCTTCTGCATTACATAGGTCGCAACCCGATTTTTTTTGTTCCCTCCGGGAGGGCAGTCGCGGGCACCCGCTCTCGCCGTCTGAGAGTCATTCCCTTCGAGGCCCGAAGCGCCATCGGCATTTCCCTTATTATCGAGGCACCGGTCGAACACGCAGAGCTCCTCGATTTCGGAATTGTGTACGCACACTTCCGGATCATCTCCCGTCTCTGACAGGGACGACTGCCAGCGCAGGTCTTTTTTTGCTATCCTCTTTATCCTTTGTTCTATCCAGAGACAGGTGTAACACGCGATCTCGCCTGCAGACTTTGAAAGGTCAAACCTGCCCTGCCCTGCGATCTGCATCAATACAACCGTGGCGTCATGTGTGTAATCATCAAGCTGGTCCTTTCCTAGATACGCCCTGTCTATCCGGCCTATGACCTTTTTCACAATGTTCCTGATGACCTGTTTTGTGTAAAGTCTCTCTATAAGCCATTGCTGGCCTAAAACCCTGGCGTCTTCCAGCATGCGGGAAAACTCATCGGCGCTGACTGCCTTAAAAAATGTCCTTGTATATGCCGCCATCGCCAGCATGCGGTCCCGGGTATTCAATATCCACGACGTATCACCCTCCGTATGAACCATTAACCTGTCCCTCCTTAATTATCTCTCTTCGTTGCGCCGTCGACGGCATTTCCGGTCCGGCCCGCCCCTTCCGCAAAGACGACCGATGTTTTCCCGTATCCAAGCAATGTCAAACGCTCCGCGCTGCCCTTCGGGAACAGCCGGCCCACAATTGAGCAGGGGATATTAACGCGCTCCCGGACAACCCTGAAGGCATCACCAAGGTTTTCCGGTGTCGGCGAGGCCCTGACGAGGGAAACGACCTCGGGGGCCAGGTATTTGCCCGCGACCCCGATGAACCCTTCAGTGGCTGTCTTGCTGAACTTATGGATATTTTCCCGACTGTTGTAAAGAACGTCCCGGGTCCTGATCGTTGAAATGATCATGAGCGACCCTGACACAATAAAGAAAATGAACGCCAGGCAACGGGTGGTCAGGATTGTTCTTTCGGAAACCGTATTTATGCGGCTTCTCAGGGCAGAGGCATTGATCGTTCTGTAGCTGCCTCTTTTTTTAACTTCCCTGTCCATGAACTTTATGATCTTTGAGATCTGCCGATGTTCCCTTTCGAGATCGTCACTGAAAAGGCATTTGCTGTATATTTTTGCCTGGATGCCAAGGACGGGAAGGTCCAGCTTGTGAAGCATTATTGAGCTTTGTGACGCAAGGTACGACAGAAGGCTCAATATGACGATCCCCGCCACGCAATATATCACATGGTCCCCGACCCTGTTGTCCTGCCGTTCCACGGTAATCCCCCCTATCGTTCAAACCGGAACAACAAATATACGATTGTGAATGCTTGTTTACGAAATAACTGTGTTAAGAAAATTATAAATATACACTTGAGACCATATTGTCAAGTTCAAAATTTTTTTATCATCACGGGACCAACAAAAGAATACTTCCTGCTATTTCTATATTCGTATGACCAATTAAAGGGGTGGCTATGTCAGAAAAAAAGATGACCGGTGACGCGAATGCATTGATCGGTCCTTCAGGGCTTTTTGATGGAAACAAGCCGTCTTTTGAAACGTCTCCCGCCGCGCCGGAAATGTTCGTCGCTAAAGGATCCAAAGATCTCGAGATCGTCCTGCCGCGCGCAGTGATCGAGGGGGCCGTCAGGAAGCTCATAGAAGTTACCGGCGCGCGGGACTATCACGACGCGATGGAGCTTGTATGGTTTAAATCTGATCCGAAAAGCGACCCCGGCACACGAGAATCGGTTTCAATGCTGTTGACCCTTTATCGATCTGCACGGGACGGGAACGTAAGGCCGCCTATAAGCCTCGAGGACCTTTATGCAGAAAAATATAACGAAATTGTGTCGAAAGACCGCTGCTTTACCGGCAACCCGGCACCCTGACGACAGGACAGATCTTGCGGACAAAAAAGATCATCGCTGCGCTGGTTTTTCTTGTTATTTGTTGCAGCCTTTCTTTGAAACACGGAGATTGCCGCCAGCAAAAAGATGATGCCGGTATGAAACAACGCGTATTGACTGAGATTGAAAACATGAAACGGTGTAACCCCGATAAATACCGGGATTTTCAATATGCCCTGCGTCATATACGAAAGATCAACAAAAAACAGAAAGTGTGGGTGTCCTGTGCCGTGGCAAAGGCACTGGCAGATCATGTCCACCGGGAAAAATACCGCTTCAGTTCTGAGGGGCACCGGCTCAATTTTCTATCGGTCCTGATGGGCATCATACGCGTTGAGAGCGGTTTCGATCCGGGGGCTATCAGCCGCAAGAACGCCCGGGGACTTATGCAGGTCCATTGGCCCACATGGAAGCAATACTTCACCTCCCCCGGCGAGGCACACGATCTCCATCGTAACCTTTCGGTAGGTACGGGGATCCTGCGGCTTTACATGGAGCAGTCAAATAACGATCTGCGCCATGCCCTTTACAAATATCTGGGCGCCAAGGATGACCGTTATGCCGACACGGTCATAGGCAGCGCTTTGGAATTTAAGAAAAGCGTACTGCTGGACCCTGTGAAAAATGAAGATTGAGGAGGGATCGAGATGAGATGCGCAAAATTTCCAACAGTCCTTGCGGCGGCCGCGGGCCTTCTGCTGGTATTCCTCGGGAACGGGCACGCTATCGATTCCACGGGCCTGAAAGGCGTAAGGGACATAACGGGGATGACGGCCGATACCAATTCGGGGAGGATGGAATATGTCCTGCCGGGAACATACACGTTCACGGTCCCTGACGGTATCGGCAGGGTCTGGGTCACACTCTCTGCCGGCGGCGCAGGTGGGGGCGGGAACTGTTTATGCGCAAACTTCACCTGTGAAATGGGAAGCGTCATTGCCTACGGCGGCGCCGGAGGTCAGGGCGGCTACGTCAACCGGCAGCGCGTCACCGTGACGCCCGGATCGAACATAACGGTGAGTGTCGGAGCGGGAGGGGTCGGCGGGCCGACCAATTTCTACTGTTACCAGTGGTGTCAGCCCGGTCAGGGAGGCAACACCTGCTTCGGTGATGTCTGTGGCACGGGCGGTCTGGGCGGATGGCAGTGGGTCGTTGGTGATAACACGGGTTGCGGGCGCCCATGGAACGCAGCCGGAGGGCCCATTCCTGCCGGCGGCGCGGGCGGGGGCGCTCCCGGCGGCAAAGGCGGTGACGGATGGGCACGAGTTGAATGGTAAGCAGGGTAAATGAAGGCACTGACAGGGAATAACTTTTGTCTGATCCTCCTTTCTCTGGCCCTTACAGGAATCGTTCCAACGGGATCGCGTGTTTGCGCTGAAGCCGTCTATATCATACCCCCTTCAGCTGACAGCGGGGCCCTGCTCATGTACAAAAGCGTCCATTACAGCAACGAAACCCTTGCGAAACCATCCTGCGATCCTTCAATGGCACCGAAGATATTTGTCACACCTGTGCGCATGCTCGGCGGCACCCGAAGCCCGATCACCCCGATCGCTGGTGTGAGCACCTATGCCGTTGATAACGGAGATGGGACATGGACCGTCAAGGGCCAGGTCAAAACCTCCGGTGACGCCACAATAGAGGACCCGCAGGGGATCGCCATGATCGTTGAGACATACTGCTGTACCAACGATCTCTGCAATTGATCCACCGGCCCAGGGCACCGCAGCGGTTGTCTTTTTCCCCGGCCCGCGGTAGGATATTTGAAAAGACCACCGGCGAGGCGGCGGGGGCGAAAGGAGGCGGGCATCATGGACAAAGAACTGCGTGTCTTTCTTTTGATATTCTTTATGGCACCATTCTTTCTTTACGGGTGCGGTATCCAGGTCCCGGCGGACAAGGTGCAGTATGTCGGTGAATGGCAGTCGCCGGAGATGTACCTGCTCATCACGCAGGACGGTTCCGTGAAATACAAACGCATCAAGGGCGGGATGACAAAGTCCGTTTCTGGGCCGCTTCGGGGCTTTGAAGGAGACAATTTCATCGTCGGGCTCCCCGCCGTCTCGACCACGTTCGTTGTTTCCGAGGGTGCCTTACGAAGAAAAGGGCCAATGGAAGATGGTGGTTGATGGTGTGACGCTCACACGGACCCGGTGAACACCGCCGCGGCTCGCGGGGGTTTGTCACGGACATCGTCGGCAAACCCCAGATCTTCTTGAATTGCTGCCCGTTAACAACACGGAATGCTTATGGTAACGCTCCAACGTTTCATTTGACAAAACGACACCTCCGGAAATATGATATGCTTGCCGTGGCAGAGAGGCGGCCGGATACGCCGGGTATCTTTATGACATATCATGGAATTTGGACGGCCCGTTGATAAACCTGATCTTGTCGTCGTCCCGGGCCTGATCCTGGATCCAGACGAAAACGGAGGCTGTTTTAAATGGACAAGAAAAATGTCCCCCAGGACAAGGGCGTCGTCGAGCAACTTAGCCTGGTATTTTATGCCGTCGACGAATCGGGAAAATACGTGAAAGAACAGTCGGCGGGGTGGGAGCCGGTGACCGTTGCCCACGATCAGGCATTTGAGGCAATGGAGGAACGGCTTGCCCTGGTCGGGGAAAGGGTTAAAAAGGGCGAGCTCAGCCCCATCGCTTATTACATGGAAAAAAACCTCATGGATGTGAAGATGCTATGCGGGTATATCGGCATTTCGCGCTGGAGGGTGAAGAGGCACCTCGACCCCAGGGTGTTCCGGCGC
The DNA here is from genome assembly GCA_963816115.1 of uncultured delta proteobacterium. GTDB lineage: Bacteria > Desulfobacterota > Syntrophorhabdia > Syntrophorhabdales > Syntrophorhabdaceae > Delta-02. The sequence continues at coordinate 350,652 of CAWFIZ010000006.1, forward strand.
CTGCCTCCTTCCCTGCTGGAACGCTACGCAAAGGTCTTCGGCATATCGGTGCAGCAGCTCACTTCGGGTTCGGAAAATGACTGACATGGTAAGGATGGATTTCACCCACCACATCTCCGCCCACTGCGAGACCGGTTCCACATCCAACCTCCTCTTCCATTACGGCATCAGCGCTTCAGAGGCGCTCGTCTTCGGGATGGGATCGGGCCTGTTCTTCGGCTACTTCCCTTTCATCAAGCTCAACGGCCTGCCGCTCATCACGTTCCGCAGCCTCCCGAGGAAGATCATCAAGAACGTCACGAAACGCCTCGGCCTGGGAGTCAAGATGAGCACATTCAAAGACCCCGAAAAGAGCATGGAGGCCCTTGACGACATGCTCCGCAAGGGCATACCCGTCGGCCTGCAAACGAGCGTCTACTGGCTCCCCTACTTCCCCCCTCCCATGAGGGAACATTTCAACTCCCACTTCATCATCGCCTATGGCGTGAACGGAGGCAGCTACCTTATCAGCGATCCCATTTTCGACAAACCCGTCACCTGCCCCAGAGAAGATCTCATCAGGGCACGTTTTTCCAAAGGCGCCTTTGCCCCCAACGGCAGGATGTTCCATTTCACGGGTGTCCCGGAGCACGTCGACATCGCGGCGGCGGCCGTCAAAGGCATAAAGGAGACCTGTTTCATGATGCTGAAAGTACCGCTCCCGATCATGGGCGTCAGAGGGATCCGGTTCTTCGCGAAAAACCTGAAGAACTGGCCCGAAAAGCACGGGAACCGCAAAACACATCTCTTGCTCGGCAACGCCGTAAGGCTCCAGGAAGAGATCGGGACGGGAGGCGGGGGTTTTCGCTTCATGTATGCCGCCTTTCTTCAGGAGGCCGCGGCCATACTGAAGGACGACCGTCTCCTGGGTCTTTCAGAAAGGATGACGGCCATCGGCGACAGGTGGAGGGAGTTTGCCGTCTCCTGCGCCAGGATATACAAGAACAGGGCCTCAGAGGAAGACAATTTCGACCTTCTTAACAACATTCTTCTCGATTGTGCTGAAAAGGAACACGAGTTGTTCCGCGACCTGTCGGAGATCGTCCGATGAATTCCGTCACGCCATCACGGGAGATGGTCCTATCGGCACAGGACCTGGTAAAGTTCTACCCCGGCTCGGACGAGCCCGCTTTGAACGGACTGACGCTGTCCATCGGCGAAGGCGAGGTCTTCGGCCTTCTTGGCCCCAACGGCGCAGGCAAGACAACGGCCATTTCCATCATGAACACCCTTCTCAAGTCCACAAGCGGCAATGTCACCGTCTGCGGCATGGATGTGGCAAAGCACCCCGGAGAGGTCAAAAGGCTCATCGGCTATGTCCCCCAGGATATCGCCCTCTACCCGGACCTTTCCGCGCGGGAAAATCTCCGGTTCTTCGGGCGGATCCACGGCCTCGGGGGCCCGGAACTTAAAAAGAGGATAGATGAGGCCGCCGCATTCGTCGGTCTTGAAGGCAGCCTCGACCAGCGGCTGTACACCTTTTCCGGCGGGATGAAACGAAGGGCCAACCTTGCCGCGGGCCTTCTCCACCGGCCGAAGGTGCTCTTTCTTGACGAACCGACGGTGGGGATCGACCCCCAATCCCGCAACCTCATCCTCGAAAGGCTCTCTTCACTGAAAGACAGGACCGCCATGGTCTATACGACACACTACATGAGGGAGGCGGAAATTCTTTGCTCCTGCGTCGCCATCATGGACTCGGGCCGCATCATCGCCGAAGGTGCGCCCGATGACCTGATCAGGCGCACCCCCGCCTGCAAGAACCTGGAAGAGCTTTTCATAGCCCTTACAGGGAAAGAACTGAGGGATTGACCTGTTGCCATGATGAAACTGTGGTCCTGCATAAGAAAAGAACTCCTCCTCCTTTTCCGTGACCTGACCGGCCTTCTCGTCATATTTCTCATGCCCCTCGCGCTCGTTGTCGTTGTGACCCTCGTCCAGGAGAACGCCATGAGGTTCATGGGGGAAACAAAGACGAAGGTGCTCTTCCTCGATATGGACGGCGACACCGTTGGCCTTCAGATCGGGGAGGCGCTTAAGAAGTCCTCCTCGTTGGAGATGGTCGGCAAGACAGCAGGGAAGGATGGCGACATGGAAACGGCAAAGAGGGTCGTCGCGAAAGGCAATATCCAGTTTGCCGTCATCGTCCCCGCGGGGACCACAAAGGCATTCATGAAAAGGGCACGCCTGTCGGTGGAAAGTTCCATTCTGACCGATGCGCCGAAGGAGAAACCGCGCAAAGGAACTGCCGGGGAACCTGCCCCCTCGCTGCTTGTCTATTTTGACCCGGCCCTCACCGAAACGGTCCGTTCAAACGTGGCCAATCTGCTTGAAAAGGCGATCATGGGCATAGAGATAAAAGAAAAGATGAAGCTCTTCTCCGGGATGCTTCCGGCAAAAATGGAGAAAGTCGCCAAAAAGGCGATGGGGGGCTTCTGGTCGGAAGAGAATAAAAAACTGATCCCCAAGGCCCGTATCGAGTGGGACGACGCGGCTATCATGACCGTCCGCGATGAGGTGGCCCAATACGGGAAGTCCGTCAAGCTGCCCGATGCGGTGCAGCAGAACGTCCCCGCATGGGCGCTCTTCGGCATGTTCTTCATCGTTGTTCCCCTTGCGGGTTCTCTAATACGGGAGCGGCAGTCGGGCATGCTGATGCGGCTCCTTGCCATGCCCGTGTCATACCTCACCGTTATATCGGGCAAGGTCGTCTCCTACGTGATCATCTGTGTGTGCCAGCTTGTACTGATCATGGCGGTGGGCATGTTCCTGCTTCCCCTCCTGGGCACCCCCGTTCTCGATATCGGGTCGTCGCCCGCGGCGATCCTGATCATCACCCTTAGCGCGGCGCTGGCGGCATCGGGTTACGGCATCCTCCTCGGCACCGTGGCACGCACCTACGAACAGGCCTCGATGTTCGGCGCCGTGTCCGTGGTCATCTGCGCCGCACTCGGCGGGTTCATGGTGCCCGTGCACATCATGCCGAAGGTAATGCAGGGCATAAGCGTCTTTTCCCCCCTTTCGTGGGGGCTTCGAGCGTTCCTTGAGGTCTTCGTCCGGGGCGGCGGCATAGGTTCCGTCTCTTCCTTACGTGGCACTGCTGCTGCTTTTTTTTCTGGCCACAACGCTCGCCGCGTGGTTTTATATTTACAAAAAGGGTTGGACCAGGACCAACTAACGAACTAAGGTGGATGTGCAATGAAACTGTTTGAACAACCGGGTTTGGAATTTGAGAAGGAACTGCTGGAGATGATCGTTGACGTGTGCAAGATACCCGATCCCGTGCCCGACGACTTCTCTCCCGATGACCCGCTCATAGGCCGCGATTCCGCCCTCGGACTGGACTCGCTCGATGCCGTGGAGATCGTCGTGTCCGTGGAGAAGAGATACAACGTGAGGATAAACGTGGAGGAGACAAGCCGCGAGGTATTCAAGTCCGTAAAGACACTGGCAGACTATATCAGGAAACAGATGGGTACTGCGCAGCAGTGAACGTCATGGAGCACACAAAAAAACCGTCCCCTTAATGATCTTTTGAATTCTGGTCAGGATATGTCCTACCACCCTCAGGACCTTTTCCATATAATCGTTCGATCACGTTTGATTGACAAAACGACATCTCCGGAAATATGATATGCTTGCCGTGGCAGAGAGGCGGCCGGAGATACGGCCGGGTACCTCTGGGTGACGGGACATAGGTTTTTCATCCACCGGATATTTGGACGGCCTAAAGTCGGAATGACAACATGGAGGTTGTTTTTTAATGGACAAAAAAAACGTCCCCCAGGACAATGGCGTGTTCGGTCAATGGCGCGGTATCAACTATGCCGTTGACGAATCCGGGCAATACGTACTGGAAAAGACCTCGGGTTGGGAGCCGGTGAACATAGTCGACAGGCAGGCGTGGGAGGCAGTGGAAGAGCGCATCGCATTCGTCCGGGAAAAGATGGAAAAGGGCGAACTCAGCCCCATCGCGTATTACATGGAAAAAAACCTCATGGATGTGAAGATGCTCTCGCGTTATACCGGGATCTCACGCTGGAGGGTGAAGAGGCACCTCGATGCGAAGGTGTTCCGGCGCCTGCCCCCTTCCCTGCTGGAGCGCTACGCAAAGGTCTTTTGCGTATCCGTCGAGCAGCTTGAGAAAGGTACGGAAAATGACTGACGAGACAAATGCGGGCTTCACCCACCGCGTCTCCGCCCACTGCGAGAGCGGCTCCACATCCAGCCTCCTCTTCCATTACGGCATCAGCGCGTCGGAGGCGCTCGTCTTCGGGATCGGCTCGGGCGTGTTCTTCGGCTACTTTCCCTTCATCAAGATGGGCGGCCTGCCGCTCATCACATACCGCACCTTCCCGGGAAGGCTCATGAAGAACGTCGCCGGGCGCCTCGGGGTCGGGGTGAAGAGCCTCAAGTTCAAAGACCCCGAAAAGGGCATGGAGGCCCTTGACGACATGCTCCGCAAGGGTGTCCCCGTCTGCCTCCAGACGGCCGTCTACTGGCTCCCCTACTTCCCCCCTGCCTTCAGGATCCATTTCGACGCCCACTTCATCATCGCCTACGGCATGAACGGGAGCGGTTACCTCATCAGCGATCCCGTCATGGGTGAACCCGTCACCTGCCCCAGGGAAGACCTCATGAAGGCGCGTTTTTCCAAGGGCACGTTCTCCCCCAAAGGAAAGATGTTCCGTTTCATGGAGGCCCCCGAGCACATCGACCTCGCGGCGGCGGTCGTCAAGGGCATAAAAGAGGCCTGTTTCGTGATGTTGAAATTGCCGATCCCCATCATCGGCGTCAGGGGGATCAGGTTCTTTGCAGAAAAGATAAAAAGCTGGCCTGAAAAGCACGGGAATCGCAAGACGCTGCTCTATCTCGGTAATGTCATAAGACTACAGGAAGAGTTCGGGACGGGGGGCGGGGGTTTTCGCTTCATGTATGCCGCCTTTCTACAGGAGGCCGCGGCCATACTGAAGGACGACCGCCTGCTGGATCTCTCGAAGAGGATGACGGTCATTGGCGACAGGTGGAGGGATTTTGCAGCCTCAAGTGCCAGGATATGCAAGGACAGGGCATCAGAGGGAGATAATTTCAACCTTTTGAGCGAGATACTTCTCGATTGTGCCGAAAAGGAACACGGACTGTTCCGCGACCTGTCGGGGATCGTCCGATGAACGATGCGACGACGGCAGGCACCATCAGTTGCTTTTTTTTCTGGTCACAACGCTCGCCGCGTGGTTTTATATTTACAAAAAGGGTTGGATCGGGACCAACTAACGAAATAAGGTGGATGTGCAATGAAACTGTTTGAACAACCGGGACTGGAATTTGAAAAGGAACTGCTGGAGATGATCGTTGACGTGTGCAAGATACCCGATCCCGTGCCCGACGACTTCTCTCCCGATGACCCGCTCATAGGCCGCGATTCCGCCCTCGGACTGGACTCGCTCGATGCCGTGGAGATAGTCGTGTCCGTGGAGAAGAAATACAACGTGAGGATAAACGTGGAGGAGACAAGCCGCGAGGTATTCAAGTCCGTAAAGACACTGGCAGACTATATCAGGAAACAGATGGGTACTGGGCCGCGGTGAGGTTGACTTAAATGGACAGGAAAAGTGTCCCCCAGGACAATGGCGTGTTCGGTCAATGGCACGGTATCAACTATGCCGTTGACGAATCCGGTCAATATGTGCTGGAAAAGACGTCGGGTTGGGAGCCGGTGAACGTCGCCAACGAGCAGGCATGGGAGGCAGTGGAGGAGCGCATCACGTTCATCCGGGAAAAGATGGAAAAGGGCGAGCTCAGCCCCATCGCGTATTACATGGAAAAAAACCTCATGGACATAAAGACCCTGTCCGGGTATACCGGCATTTCAAGCTGGAGGGTGAAGAGGCACCTCGATGCGAAGGTGTTCCGGCGGCTGGCCCCTTCCCTGCTGGAGCGCTACGCAAAGGTCTTTTGCATATCCGTCGAGCAGCTTGAGAAAGGTACGGAAAATGACTGATACGGCAAAGACGGGCTTCACCCACCGCCATTTTGCCCATTGCGAGAGCGGCTCCACGTCCAACCTCCTCTTCCATTACGGCATCAGCGCCTCGGAGGCGCTCGTCTTCGGGATAGGCTCGGGTCTTTTCTTCGGCTATTTCCCCTTCCTCAAGATGGGCGGCCTGCCGCTCATCACATACCGCAGCTTCCCGGGAAGGCTCATGAAGAACACAGCGAAACGCCTTGGCGTGGGAGTTGAAGGCTTCAAGTTCAAAGATCCCGAAAAGGGCATGGAAGCCCTTGACGACATGCTCCGCAAGGGTGTTCCCGTCGGCCTCCAGACGGGCGTCTACTGGCTCCCCTACTTCCCCCCTCCCTTGAGGATCCATTTCAACGCCCACATCATCATCGCATACGGCATGAACGGGAGCGGTTACCTTATCAGCGACCCCGTTTTCGACGAACCCGTCACCTGCCCCAGGGAAGACCTTGTGAAGGCGCGCTTCGCCAGGGGCATGCTTTCGCCCAAGGGCAGGATGTTCCATTTTGCGGGTGTCCCGGAGCACATCGACCTCGCGGCGGCGGTCGTTAAAGGCATAAAAGAGACCTGTTTCGTGATGTTGAAATTGCCGATCCCCATCATCGGCGTCAGGGGGGTCAAATTCTTTGCAAAAAAACTAAGGAACTGGCCGGAAAAGTATGGAAAACGCAAGGCCCTGCTTTACCTTGGCCACGCCATCAGGATGCAGGAAGAGGTCGGGACGGGGGGCGGGGGTTTTCGCCTCATGTATGCCGCCTTTCTCCAGGAGGCCGCGGCCATACTGAAGGACGACCGTCTGCTCGATCTCTCGAAGAGGATGACGGTCATCGGCGACAGGTGGAGGGAGTATGCTGTCTCAAGCGCCAGGATATACAAAGGCAGGGCATCAGAGAAAGATAATTTCGACCTCCTGAGCGAGATCCTTCTCGATTGCGCCGAAAAGGAACAAGGGCTGTTCCGCGACCTGTCGGAGATCGTCCGATGAATTTCCCGGTGCCGTCACGGGAGACGATCCCGGTGTGGTTTATATATCGCAAAGGACTTATAAGAAACAATTAACGAAATAAGGTGGATGGGCAATGAAACTGTTTGAACAACCGGGACTGGAATTTGAAAAGGAACTGCTGGAGATGATCGTTAAAATATGCAGGATATCCGATCCCGTACACGACGACTTCTCTCCCGATGACCCGCTCATAGGCCCCGATTCCGCCCTCGGACTGGATTCGCTCGACGCCGTGGAGATCGCCGTGGCCGTGGAGAAGAGATACAACGTGAGGATAAGCCTGGAGGAGTCAAGCAGGGTGATATTCAGGACCGTAAAGACGCTGGCGGGCTATGTCAGGAAACAGATGGATGGGACCTACACCACCGTCAGCATGACGTAACAGATGGAGAACCTTCCGCTCTCGGGAATATAGCAGAGTATCCTGTCGCCTTTCTTTATCCTGTTCGAATGGAAAAGCTCTTCAAGGATTATGTACATTGAGGCTGATCCGGTATTCCCCTTGTAATTCAAGTTTGTAAACCATTTCTCGTAGGGTATCTCGAACCCGAAATCCTTCAGGTGGTCATAGTATTCCTGCCGGAAATAACCCGACGAATAATGGGGCAGCAGCCAATCGACCCCGGAGGGTGAAAGGCCGTGCCTTTCAATGACAAGGGGCAGCGCCTTTTCCACGGAAACCCTCATGATTTCCCGGTTCAGCAGCTTCACGTCCTGCCTGATGAGAAAGGCCCCGTCGCGTGCGGCCTCCTCCGGGGAAGGGTAGCCGCGCCAGCCTGTCACGCGGCCGTCTCCCTCCTTTTTCGCCCCGCAGTACATGCAGGCCTCAAATTCCCCCGCGAAGGAGATATTCTCGATCCATTCAACCTTCAAGGCGGTGCCGGTCGCCGGCACGGCTGCCCGTCATGAAGACCGCGCCCGCGCCGTCGGAAAGCATCCACCTGAGGAAGACCGTATCGAAGAGCGGTACTTCCCCGTCTTCCTTGAACTTCCCGTCCTTTCTCTTCTCGCCGACCGCCTCATAGAACCTCGCCTTCAGGGATGCCGACGCCAGATCCGAACCCGCTGCCACAGCGTTCTTCGAAAGGCCAAGCGCCACGTTCATGTAAGCGTATTTCAATGCCGTCATGCCCGATATGCAGACACCCGACGTGCTCACGACCTCGCAGGGGCCGCTTGCCAGTTCACCGTGAACCATCAATCCGTGACCGGGCATGATCTGGTCCGGCGTGGATGTCCCGCAACAGAGGCATTCGATGTCGTCCGTAGAAAAACCATTGTAGGGCTTAAGGCGGCGCACCGCCTCGGCGGCAAGTTGCGCATTGGTATGTGTCTGTCTTCCCGTTTCGGGATCGACGGCATAATACCTTGAATGGATATCGTTGCTCTTCAGGACGATCTTTTTGATCCTTGTGGGTATATGTTCCACCACCCCCAGGACCTTTTCCATATCGTCGTTCGATACGGGATCGTTGGGAAGGAAAGAAGAAACATCCGTTATGTAAACATCCATAAGAGATTGCACCTCGCTATAATTTTGCCCCTGCATGGCCCGACCTCATGAGGTCCGCATAGTTCTCATAGAAGGTCTTTTCAGGTATGTTTGTAGGAACCACCGCGTTGGTGAGCGTATAGAAATCAAGGTCGTGGATGGTGATCCTCTCTTTCATGGACTCGTAAAGGGGCGTTCCGGGCAGCGGCGTAAGTATTGAGAGCATGGGCAGATCGACGGGGTGTTCGCTCAGGTAGTCTCTCAACAATTGGAACTGCCGTTCATCGTAGTCGGGAGAAACAATGAAGTCACCTATGATGGTGATGCCTATATCGTGGAGTATCTCTATGGCCTCGGTATTCACAGCCACCGTGTTCACCTTGTTGATCTCCGATAGTCTTGTGTCGTCGACTTCTTCAAAACCGATGATGACAGAGCGCAGTCCCGCCTCCTTCCATTCCCGGAAGAGGTCCGGGTGGCGCACCACCGTGTCGGACCGCACGTCCGCTACGAACTGTTTCTTTATGCCCGCCTTTATGATCTCACCGGCAAGGTCACGGGCGTGTCCAACATCTCCGAAGGTATTGGCATCGACAAGGCGGATCACCGCCGGCAGATCCGCAAATATCCTGATGTCCCGCAGAACCGCAGCCGTGCTGTGAGTCAGATAGGTTCCCCCCGTGATATGGTGAATAGAGCAGAAAGAGCAACGGTAAGGGCAACCGAAGGCGACGGAAACAAGACCGAACTGGAAATTCAACGATTCCAGGAAATAGTGTTCCCTGTACATGTCCACCAGATCATAGCGGGGCGGCTTGTCCTCTACAAGGTCTTCGCCGGAGTATTTTCTCCGCGTGAAGGAAAGGCGTCCCCCGGGATTTGTCCTCGCGACCCCTGGAATTTCATCAGTTCCTTCTCCCGACCGCAGCGCCTCTACCAATTCCCGAAAGCTCTTCTTCCCAAGGCCCGCCACTATGAAATCTATATCTGCGCTGTTAAAGAAGGGCGGGTCATTGCTCGCATGGACGCCGCCGACGACGACCGTAGCCCCGGTCTCCCTCTTTACCTCTGACGCGAGTTTCAGCATGGTGTTCGCCTCGCAGGTAACGCCGGTAATACCCACAACGTCCGGAGCAAAACCGGCAAGGGTTTCCCCGAATGTTTCCGGCTGCGCCTTCAGGTCGACGATCCTTACCTCCTGTTCGTCGAGGTTTCCCGCAAGGGCCTCAAGCGAGAGGGGTTCAGCCCGCAATATCTGTTTCAGCGAGTCGATGCCGTAATGTTCCTCGGGGATACTGCGCCCGCAATTGGGAGGATTGACAAGGAGGATCTTCATTCGACCTAACCGTTGATTATTTCTCCTTTTCTTTTGTTTTTTCTGGTTAAAATAATATATACGTCCGCACTTAGTCAAGGGACAAATGGAACATTGACCGACTGACTCGATGCTATTTGCCAAAAGCGGCAGATTTTGTTAATATTTCAGAAAAATTAAACCGGTGGAAAACGGGCCTTTGATCAATGATGTTCAGGAAAAAACCCGGGGTCTTTATATGCCCGGTGAAAGTGCTTTGTCTTTTGTTGCGATTTGAGGCCAAATGTAGGATTATATCAGCACCCTGACCATTCCAGTCGCTTTTGATTGAGATGACGACACTTGAAAGATCTTTAGAGCATCATCATAATGCGGGCCAAAACAACCTGCGAATGGCGGTAGCCTGCCTTTTCTAAGGGTGACAACACAATGGAAAAACGAAAAATAGCATTGATAACCGGGGGAAGCAAAGGTATCGGGGCGGCGATCGCCGTCGCCCTCGCCCGTGACGGCTTCGACATATGGCTCAATTACCGCAGCGACCACGAGTCCGCCTCCAGGGTGGCCGCAGAGGTCGAAAAAGAGGGGGCATCGTGCCTTCTGCTCCCCTTCGACGTGGCAGACGGCCAGGCTGTAAAGGGCGCCCTGGCGCCGCTTCTTGAAAACGACACGCCCTATGCCGTCGTGAACAATGCGGGGTACGCAAAAGACATGATCATGGCCATGATGAGCGAACAGGAATGGAAAGGCGTCCTTTCCGTTGCCCTTGACGGGTTCTTCTTCGTCACGAAGCTGGCGCTCGTCAATATGCTCCGCAAGCGCCAGGGACGGATCGTGAACATAGTTTCCACATCGGGGCAAAGCGGCATGCCCGGCCAGACCAATTACTCCGCGGCGAAGGCGGGCCTCATCGGCGCCACCAAGGCGCTCGCCGCCGAGGTCGCAAAAAGGAACATCCTGGTGAACGCCGTCTCCCCGGGCTTCATAGAGACGGATATGACACAGGACCTGCCGAAGGACAGGATCCTGCCCATGATCCCCCTCGGACGGCTCGGGAAGCCCACAGATGTCGCCGATGTCGTCAGCTTTCTAGTTTCGGATAAGGCCGCCTACATCACCGGCCAGATCATCGCCGTCAACGGCGGCACGTACATGTAGGACGTTTGCAGGACCGATCGTCATGTCAATAAAAACTCAGATCCCACCGGGTATAATTAACGCGCTCTGTTTCGATATCGACGACCTCGCCTACAGCCTGGACATGAAGAACGGGGTAAGCCACTCGTCGGAATACCTCGTCGAGAAAGAGACATACAGCCTTCTCGGGTTCCTTGACGACCTTGGCCTCAAGGCCACCATGTTCATACCCGGATATGTGGCGGAATATTTCCCCGGCCTCGTAGGCGACATCGCCGCCGCAGGCCACGAGGTGGGCTCCCACGGATACCGGCACATCATCGCGGAGCGCCTCCAGCAAAAGAAGTTCCGCAGCGACGTGACCATGAGCAAGAAAAAGCTGGAGGACATCATATCGAAAGAGGTCTGTACATACCGGTCTCCCAGCTGGGGCATCACGGCGCGCACCCCCTGGGCATACGACGAACTCATCGAGGCGGGCTACAGCATCGACAACACGGCACAGCCGGACCTGCTGAAACATCTGGGTCGCTCACCGACAGATATGACACCCTTCCTTTACAAGGACCTGCTGACGGTCATACCCGTCACCTCCTTCAGGCTCTTCGGGAACGCCATACCCTTTAACGGGGGACTCTTCTGCGCCTACATACCGATACGTGCGCAGATAGGATATTTTAAAAGCCTCAACAGAAAGGGTGTGGCCTTCAATTATTTCTGCCACCCCTACGAGGCAAATCCCGAGGGCGTGAACAGGAACATCTGGAAATGCCATTCCCTCACCGCCACTCTCTACGGCATGTACTTCGGCAGGTACCGTTATTATCTTGCAGAGTTGGCGAGGCGCTTCAGATTTGGCACCCTGAAAGAAGCCTACGGGAACTTCACCGGGCCAACGGTAAGTGTACACGAACCGTGTCTCGTGAATGCTTCAATATAATATTGGAAATGCCCTTTTTAAATGATAGATTAACAGTGGGAAAAACAAGCGCCATGATCGAAAGGACGTCATGAACAGGGTCGTCATCACCGGCATAGGGATCGTGTCCTGCCTGGGTACAGATACGAAGACCGTGGGGGAATCGCTGCGCCAGGGAAGATCGGGCATCATATACGACACACGGCGCGCCGAACTGGGGTTTCGCAGTCCCCTGACCGGTGCCATTGAGGGCTTCAGCCCGGAGAAGGTCCTCTCGAAAAAACAGCGCAAGACCATGCCCGACTTTGCCGTCCAGGCCTATGCGGCGGCGATGGAGGCGCTCGAGATGTCGGGCCTTGCCCCTGAAGACATTCAGAACGGGGAGACGGGGCTCATATTCGGATGTGATTCCAGCTGCATAGCCGCCGTGGAGCAGGTGGACCTTCTCAGGAAGCACGGCGAGTCCCGCTCCATCGGGAGCGGTTTCGTGTTCCGTTCAATGACCTCCACGGTCACCATGAACCTCAACACCCTGCTGAAGACCAGGGGTGCCTGCTGGACCATCAGTTCCGCCTGTTCAAGCGGCGGGCACGCGGTGGGCCAGGCGGCCGACCTCATCGCCCTGGGAAAACAGGAGAGGGTCATATGCGGAGGCGCACAGGAGATCAACTGGGAGTCCATGTGCAGTTTCGACGCCATCGGCGCCTTCTCGACCAATTTCGATAAGCCCGAGGCGGCCAGCCGTCCCTTTGACAAGAACCGCGACGGCCTCGTGCCGGGCGGCGGCGCCGCGGCCCTGGTGCTGGAGGGCCTCGATGCGGCGAAGAAAAGAGGTGCGGCGGTCCTTGGAGAGGTCCGCTCCTATGGCTTTTCCTCCGACGGCCTGTACCTGTCGGTACCGAGTCTGGAAGGCCTTCAGAGCGCCATGGAAAAAGCCCTGAAGATAGCCGGTATGGGACCTGGAGACATCGACTATGTCTGTGCCCATGCCACATCCACACCCCTTGGCGACGCGGTGGAGGCGCAGGCGATCTCCGGGGTCTTCGGGCCCAGGACCCCCTATGTCTCATCGCTCAAATCCATGACGGGCCACGAACTCTGGATGTCCGGCGCGTCACAGGTGGTCTACACGGCCATAATGGCCCGGCAGGGCTTCATCGCGCCCAACATAAACTTTGAAGAGCCCGATGAATATTCCGAGGGGCTCAATATCGTGAAAGAGACCATCGACAGCCCTCCCCGTGCGGTCATGTGCAACGCCGCCGGGTTCGGCGGCACGAATTCCTGCATGGTCCTCACCTTCAATAGATGAAATACGATCACGTGGTCATAGGCGGCGGCGTATCGGGCATGACAACGGCCCTGATACTTGCGAAACACGGCTGCCGCGTGGCCCTCATTGAAAAGTCGCGAAAGCTGGCGCCAACTATCAGGGGCTTCACGAGGGGCGGCCTTTTTTTCGATACAGGTTTTCATTACGCCGGCGGCCTCGGGACCGGAGGGGCCCTGGACATCTTCTTCCGATATCTCGGGCTCTCAGGTGATATTGAGACATACCCCTTTAAAGAGGATGGCTTCGATTCGCTTCGCTGCCTTGACCCTGCGTTCGAGTTCCATTACCCTTACGGATACGACAGGCTCAAAGAGAGATTCCACGGGGCCTTCCCCGATGACAAAAAGGCGATCGACGAGTATTTCCGTACCGTTAAAGAGATCTATTCCTCGCTTCCTTATGTAGGCCTCGACGCCAAGACCGAACCGGCGGCACTCGGGGCCGTGCATGGGCCGAGCCTGCAGGAATTCCTCGATGGGCTCACCGACAACGGGCTCCTGAAATGCGTTCTCTCCATGCACTGTTTCCTTTACGGGGTATCACCCGGGGAGACACCTTTCGCGCACCACGCCTGCATAGCGGGCTCATACTACGAATCGGCAAGCGGCATCAAGGACGGAGGGCAAAGCCTGGCGAAGGCCTTTGAGGCCCGGCTCGAAAAAACCGGGGTCAGCGTATACATGCGGACAGGCGGTGAAAAAGATCCTTATTGCCGGCAACGGTACTGTTTCCGGGATCACCCTCGAGGATGGCTCCACCTTGAACTGCGGCGGTTGTGTTTCCACAATTCACCCGCATCAGCTGCTGGAAATAGTCCCTGCTTCACTCTTTCGCCCGGCCTATGTAAATCGCCTGAAAGACCTGGAAGACACGTCCTCGGCCTGCATTTTATTCGCGACATGCAGAGAACCCGTGAAGGGCCTTCAGGGGTCCAACCTCTTCATGTTCCCCCGGCCTGACTTTTCGTTCTTCCACAGTGACCTTCCCGTGGAAGAGTGGCCCATATACATAACTGCCGCAAGGAGCAGCGGGGGACCTGAAAAGCACGGGTTCATCGCCATCTGTCCCATGTCGAATGCAAAGACGCAGCGCTGGGCGGGCTCCGTGACAGGAAAGCGCCCCGTGGAGTATAAGACCTTCAAAAAGGAGCTGACCGAAAGGATCTGCCGCCACATAGAGGCATCGTGCCCTGAAATAGCGGGCACGATCACCGCCGTGGAATGCGCAACGCCGCTAACGCTCAGGGACTACACGGGCAGTCCCTACGGAAGCATATACGGGGTAAAGCACAGGACGGGGCAGTATAACCCGATGCCCGTCACCAGATTGAAAGGGCTCTATCTTGCCGGCCAGGCCGTAACTGCACCCGGTATCATGGGCGCCGTCATGTCGGGTTTCATTGTTTGCGAGAACATTTTCGGGCGCGATCATCTCAGGGAGGAGCTGAAGGCATGCAGGCCGCAAGGGTAGTGATAACCGGCATGGGTTCCATATCCCCCTTCGGGCGGGGCACGGATGCCCTTGTGGACTCCCTTTTCAATATGAAGAGTGCGGTGGTCAATGTCCCGGCGCTTGCAGCCCTCGGCGGGCTCAGGACCAGGGTGGCGGCGCTTGTCCCCGACATCGACCCCAAAGAGATACCACGAAAGCATAGAAGGTCCATGTCGATAATGTCCGTATATGCCACGCTTGCATGCCGGGAGGCGCTGGGCCAGAGCGATCCCCCGGCGGAATATTTCACGAACGGAAGGATGGGCGTCATCATAGGTTCCACCGTCGGAAGCCCCATCGTTACGGAGGAATTCTTCTCGGGCTATCTTGCGGGCCACAGCATTGAAAATATGAGGGCCACCACCTTCTTCCAGATCATGAACCACTCCTGCGCCTCCAACGTGGCCCAGACCCTGGGCATCAACGGCCGGATCCTGGCCCCCTCCTCGGCGTGTTCCACGTCCTGCCAGGCGATCGGGTACGGCTTCGAGATGATCGCCTTCGGCAAGCAGGACATGATGCTCTGCGGGGGCGCGGACGAGTTCCATCCCTTGAGCCCGGCCACCTTCGACATCATGAGCGCGGCCTCCGTCGCATACAACGATACCCCCAACCGCACACCCCGGCCATTCGACCGCGACAGGGACGGGGTTGTCTGCTCCGAAGGCAGCGGCATACTGCTTTTGGAATCGCTGGATTCGGCAAAAAGACGGGGCGCTCCCATTCTTGCCGAGATAGCCGGTTTTGCCACGCGTTGCGATACGTCCAACATCGCCGACCCGAACAGCGATTCCATGGAGGCCTGCATGAGGCAGGCCCTGGAAGATGCGAACATGAGCGCGGACCGGATCGGCCATGTGAACGCGCACGCGACAGGCACCATACAGGGCGATGTTGCCGAGGCCGAGGCGATCGGAAGGGTCTTCGGGGACAGCGTGCCGGTGAGCAGCCTGAAGGGCCACCTGGGCCACACGATGGCCGCCTGCGGCGCCCTCGAAATGATCGCCTCCGTTGCCATGATCCGCAGCGGCTCAGTGATCCCCACGCTCAACCTGGAGAACATCGATCCGCTTTGCGCGAAGGTCAGGCACGTCCGGAAGGTGGAGAAACTGGACATCGCAGCTGTAATGAAGAACAACTTTGCCCTCGGTGGAGTAAACACTTCTATTGTCATAAGGAGGTACGAGCATGACTGACCAGGAAATTATCGAACTCATTGATACCACGCTCGCCAGTGAATTCGAACTCAACATCGATGATATGGTCCCCGGAGCCGTCCTGAAGGACGACCTCGGCCTTGACAGCCTTGACAGGGTTGACATGGTGATCGTGCTCGAAAAGGCCTTCAACTTCAAGATGAGCGAGGAAGAGACCATCCGGGCCATCCGCACATTGGGCGATATCCACAATTTCGTTATATGCAAAAAAAAGGAAATGCAGTAAACCCATAATGCCTTTTCCGTTCATTGTTCTCATGAACCTGGTCATGTATCCCGTCATCATCCTCATGACGGTCCTGGGAATAGTCCTGTTCCCTGTCTGTTTTACAACGGGGAAGCTGGCCACACGGTGGGACAACGGCCGGGTGATGCGTTTCTTCGTATGGGTCTACGGCAGGGTCTGGATGATCGTCATGGCCCCTTTTGTGAGGTTCAAAAGGGAGGGGCTGAAAAAAGGGGCGATCGATCTGCCCTGCATCATCGTCGTCAACCATTTCTCATTTTTTGATACCTATTGCATGGCATTGCTCCCCATCAGCGACGTCACCTTCGCGGTGCGTTCATGGCCCTTTAAGATGCTCTTCTGGTACAGGCCGTTCATGCGCCTCGCGGGCTACCTCGACGTGGAGGCACTCGGGTGGGAAGGGACCCTCAGGGAGTGCGGCAGGCTCTTCTCCAGAAACGGGGCCGTGCTGTTCTTTCCCGAAGGGCACCGCAGCGGCGACGGACAGGTCAAGCGCTTTTATACGGGGCCTTTCAAACTGGCAGTCGAAACGGGCATCCCCGTATTGCCGCTTTGCATTACCGGCACCGACGCGCTCCTGCCGCCCGGTCGTTGGTGGATGAAGCCTGCGACCGTCTGCCTTAGCGCCCTTGACCCTGTCTTCCCGGGCGACTTCGCCGGGGACGGGAACACGGCACATATCAGCATGCGCAAGCATGTAAGGGGCATGATAATAAAACATCTCGACAGAATGAGGGAGGACCGGGCATAAAAAGAGTGCCCCGGCGGTCATGGACGACAAGCTGACAAAAGAAGACCTCGCGCTGCCTGTACCGGTTGAAATGCTCCTGCCCCACCGCCGGCCCATGTGCCTCGTTGACCGCCTTGTGGAATTCGATGACAATTCCGGGATCGTGGAGGCACACATAGCCAATGACAGTCTTCTCGTCGACCGGAACGGCACCCTTGACCGGATAGTCTTTATAGAGTTGATAGCGCAATCCTATGCAGCTGTCAGAGGTTACTCCGATCTGCTTGGCGGAAAAAACATAAAAAAGGGATTCCTCGTTGCCGCCAAACGGATAGAGATAAAAGGGCAGGCCGCGGCCGGGGACCTCCTCAGGATCAAAGTGACGACCACCAGCGAGGTGGGAGATTTCAACATCGCCGACGGTGTTGTCATGAAGGGCGATGAGGTGCTCGCCGCGGGGAACATAACGGTATGGATCTCATAATGAAAAAAATAATCTCCCTGTTGTTACTTTGTTTCATGCTTGCCCTTCCCCTTGCTATCTTCGCTGAAGGGGAGGCGGGCGACCGCGGGCCCGGCAGGGAACGCAAGGCCCAGGCCTTCGAGCGGATATCGAAGACCGTCTCCGATATAAAAACGATTTCAGGCTCCTTCCGCCAGGAAAGGCGGCTCTCCATGCTCAAAGACCCCGTCGTCTCCACGGGCCGCTTTTACTGTGATAAACCCGACAAGCTCCGCTGGGAACTTATAACTCCCGAACCTTCCGGTTTCCTGGTCAACGGCGCCACGGCGAAACAGTGGAAAGGCAAAGAAGGCACATCGGATGCCTTTGACGCCAGACAGAACCATGTGATCAGGCTCATCGTCGACCAGATCTTTGCCTGGGCCACGGCGGACCTCAAATGGATCGAACAGCGTTACAACGTCACCGTCCTTAAGGACGACCCCATCGCGCTGAAACTTGTCCCGCGCGACTCAAAGGAGAGGCGCTACGTCGACCACATCCGCATCTTGTTCGAGGCAGAGACGAACTATGTTCAGTGCGTTGACATCGTGGAAAAAGGCGGCGATTCCACAAGGATCGTCTTTTCCGGCATGATCATGAACAGTCAATTGCAAAAGGGCCTGTTCGACTGACCATGAATGCCTTTTTCTCCGTTTTTTCCTCGCTCTACGGCTATCTTGCGCGGCGAAGGCTCCTGCTCTACTGCGCCACTTTCGCCGTCATCATCCTTGCCGCCTTCATTCTCAGGAATATCAAGATGAACGAGGACATAAAACCGCTCCTTCCCGATGACCGCAGCGAGGCTGCGAAAGACTTCACGCTCCTCCAGAAGGCGCCCTTTTCAGACAAGATCCTGATCAACCTTAAGGGAGATCCTGGGACAGGCAGGAAAGAGCTCACTAATGCGGCGGATATGCTAAGCCGGGCCATGACACCGCCGTATTTCACCCGCGCCGTGACCGGGCCTGCCATCGCGTCCGACGAGAAGCTCCCGCAGTGGCTCATGAACACCCTCCCGAACACATTCACTGCCAAAGACATGGCGGCGGCGCAAAAGGCGCTCACGCCGGGAGAGGTCCGCTCACGCCTGCAAAATGTCTACAAACAGCTGACATCGCCCGAGGGATGGTTCATAAAACCAATTCTGCAGACCGACCCCCTTGACCTGCGCAGCGGTGTTTTTGAGAAGCTCCGATATCTGAACATCATCCCCAAAATGGCACTGTATGATAACCACTTCATCAGCGCCGACGGCAAGAACACCCTCGTGATCGCCCAGACGCCGGTGAAGATAACCGATTCAAAAGGTTCCGACGAACTGGTGACGCACCTTAAAGACCTTATAAAAAAAGTGGTTCCCCCAAAGATCGAGGCGTCCTTCGTGAGCGGCCATGCCTACACCGCCGCAAACGCAGGGACGATCAAGAAGGACCTCTACGTCATCCTGACCTGCGCGTCCATTGCCATCTTCCTTTTGATAATGGCCTTCTTAAGGAGCTGGAAGGGCATACTCGTTTTCCTGGTTCCCTCGTCAGTATTATGCCTTGCGACGGCGGGAACGCTTTTGATCTACGACAGCGTCTCGGCCGTGACAATGGCCTTCGGCGCTGTTCTCCTGGGAATATCCGATGATTACCCCATACTCGTCTATTTCGCCCTGTGCAGCAAGGAGCGCGATCCCGCCGCGGTAACAAGGGAAGTTGCCCATCCCGTGATGTTCGGCGGCCTGACCACCATCGCCACCTTCGGTGTCATGCTCCTCTCCACGCTGCCGGGGCAACGCCAGCTCGCAGTCTTCTCCATGATCGGCGTCGCCGTGTCCCTTGTCTTCTCCCTCGTCGTGCTTCCCCACCTGCTCCATACGCTGCCGGGCGAGAAGCGCTACATAGGCGCACGCTCACCCCGCTGTTTCGATCTGCCGCGGCGGGGTGTGCTCGTGTGCTGGCTGCTCGTCATGGCCCTGTGCCTGTGGCAGGCGGGCGGGCTTAATTTCAACGGCGACCTCAAGGCCATGAACTTCGTACCCGAAGAACTTCAGCGGTCTGAGCAGCACATGTCAAAAACGTGGGGGAACTTCAGGGACACCGCGATCCTTTTTGCCGAGGGAAAGGACCTGGAGACATCGCTTGCCGCCAATGACTCCCTCTTTGCCTACCTTTCGGAAAGACTCCCCGCGGCGCAGATCGTCAGCCTGGCGCCGGTATTCCCCTCGTCGGCGACGCAGCAGGTGAACGCGAAGCGCTGGGCGGATTTCTGGTCCGGGTACAACGGGAGGCTGGCACAGAGGCTCCTGTCCGAAGAGGGCGGAAAGCTCGGTTTCTCGGCGGGCGCCTTCTCGCCTTTTTTCGACATGCTCGCAAAACGGCCCGTGCCCGTCACGGAAAGCAGCATGAAAGAAACGGGCTTCGCGGACCTCGTGGATTCAATGATCGTGAAAGGCAACGGCAAAGTTCAGACCCTGACCCTGATCCCCGATACGAAGGCGATCGTCGATCTCTTCAACAAAGACGCGGACAGGCCCAACGATGTGCGCCTTGTTTCCCAGGGCCGCTTCAAGAGCCTTATCAGTCAAGCCCTCGTCGGCAATTTCATCCGATATATCGTCTTCGCCCTGTTTGTCATCGTCGTGTTGGTGAGTCTTCTCTTTCGCAACCTGCAAAAGATCCTCCTTGCCCTTGTGCCTGTCGCGACGGGGCTTGTCTTCATGCTCGGCACCATGGGGACCCTGGGCGTGGAGTTCAACATCTTCAACATCGTCGCCACCATACTGGTCATCGGGCTCGGAGTCGATCTCGGGATATTCATGGTATGCAACATCACCGAAGGCTACGAGCATACCGCCAACCTGGGCATCCTCCTCGGAGGCCTGACAAGTTTTGTGGGCATCGGCGCGCTGGCCCTGGCACATCACCCCGCCCTGAGTTCCATCGGGATAACGGTCCTTCTGGGCCTTTGCGGCGTGATACCGTCTGCCCTGCTGGTGGTCCCGGCGCTCTACAATAAAAAGGCATAAACAGACATGGCAATGAACAAGCTCAGGGAAGAGATCAAAAAATGCATCATCGGACCCGTCGTAGAAACGGAGCCCACGAAGGTCTCGGGGCGATACCTTTTCCCCGCCGATTTTATCGGCTTTTCCGGCCATTTCCCGGGACACCCGATACTGCCGGCCTTTATTCAGATCATGGCGACATTGATTGTCATTGAACAATGGAAGGGCTGCACCCACGACCTCTCATCCATGGAAAGGGCCAAATTCCGCATGGAGATACATCCCGGCCAGGAGATCTCTGTCCAGTGCAGACAACTCGGGCCAGGGGACGCCTGCGCCTTCGAGGCCAGGATCACCACCGCAGAAGGACTGGCAACATCTTTTTTTATAAAAACCACCTGAAGGGGTTTGAAAGAACATGCAAAGATCATATTTCAACAGGAAGGCAACGGACCCTGAGCCCTTAAGGGCGAAGGTTTCAAGACGGGTCAGGTTCGAGGAGACGGACCCCCTCGGAATAGTCTGGCACGGTCGCTATCCCGGTTATTTCGAGGATGCCAGGGTCGCTCTTGGCGAAAGGTACGGCGTCGGATATCTCGACTTCTATAATAATGGCATAGTCGCGCCCATCAAGAAGATGCACCTAGATTATTACCGCCCGTTGAGATTGATGGAGAACTTCACCATCGAGGCCATCCTGCACTGGTCCGACGCAACGAGGGTCAATTACGAGTTCATCATAAGGGACAGCGAGGACATCGTGGCAACGACGGGCTATTCCGTCCAGGTGCTCCTGAACAAGGACAACGACCTTCTGCTGGTACCGCCGCCCTTTTTCGGGGAATTTCGTGAAAAATGGAAAGCAGGGGAACTGAAATAAAAAAGGTCTGGATCGTAGACGCCAACGTTGTTACCGCCCTCGGGGAAAACCTTAAGGGCACCTGGGAGCGCCTTGCTGAAGGAGCTACCGGGATCAGGGAGATAGACCGTTTCTCCGTGGAAAGGTATTATTCGCGCCTGGCGGCCTGTGTTGAAGGGCTTAAGGCCCAGGGTGACAGGTCGCTGATCCATTCTCTCGTCGAGATCCTCATTAAGGGGATCTGCCCGGTGCCATCCGACGCGGCGCTTGTCACGGCAACAACCAAGATGGGGATCGACAGCCTGGAAAGGCTCCGGCGCAAAGAACCCGCCAGGGCCTCGGACGTGCTCCTTTCCTGCCTGCCTGAGACGATCTCGCAGAAATTGGGTCTCAAGGACACAGGGACCAATGTGAGTGCCTCCTGTGCCTCGTCGACCATCGCCATCGTCCAGGGGGCCTCCCTGATCGCCTCGGGCATGGCCGAAGCTGTTCTCGTCTGCTGCGCCGACGTGGTCACGGAATTCACCTTTTCCGGCTTCTGCGCCCTGAAGGTTGTCTCGGCCTTCCCCGCCCGTCCTTTTGACAGGTCAAGAAGCGGACTGACCCTTGGAGATGGGGCCGCCGCTCTGCTTTTAATGAGCGAAGAGCGCGCCACAAGGGACGCACGGCCCTGCATTGCCGTTGTCCGCGGCTGGGGCGCGTCGAACGACGCCTTTCACATAACCTCCCCCGCCGAGGACGGCGAGGGCCTCGTCCTGGCTATAAGGCAGGCGCTTGCCCGTGCGGGCCTGAAGCAAGAGGACATCTTCGCCGTAAGCGCCCATGGCACGGGGACCATATACAACGATCTCATGGAATTGACGGCCTTCAGACGCATCTTCGGCGGACGGGACATTCCCGTCTATTCCGTTAAGGGAAGCATAGGGCATACCACGGGAGCGGCCGGGGGCATCGAGGTAGCCCTGGCGGCAATGGCCCTTTCCGCGCGAACGGTCCCTCCCACGACAGGGTTCAAGGACCCCGAAGGTGGCGCCGAAGGCTTTGTGAGCGCGCAACCGGTCCCTCTTGCGGGCGATCTGTGCCTTACCTCCAACTCCGGCTTCGGAGGGATCAACGCGGCCATAGTCCTGGAAAGGGGCAAAAGCACATGATCGCTTCGGTCACCGGCATCGGTTGGGTAAAACGGGA
Organism: uncultured delta proteobacterium; assembly: GCA_963816115.1. Taxonomy (GTDB): domain Bacteria; phylum Desulfobacterota; class Syntrophorhabdia; order Syntrophorhabdales; family Syntrophorhabdaceae; genus Delta-02. Next base: position 373,144 of record CAWFIZ010000006.1, read on the forward strand.
AAGCATGGGGTCCGGGCGCGGCCGTCAAAGGCTCCAATCGAAAGACGGGGCACTGCCGAAACTCACCAGCAGGATGGTCTTCGGCAAAGTTTCGCCCCATTTCGGCAGGCTCGATGAATATTCGAAGCTCGGCCTTGCCGCAGCCGCCTTCGCCCTGAAGGATGCGATGCAGGACGAATGGAAGAGCAAACGCCCCATCGGGATAATCGTTTCCACGGTCCACGGATGCCTCGCCACGGACATGGATTACTTTGAGACAGTGATGACATTCGGGGGCAACCTTGCGAGCCCCAATCTCTTTGCCTGCACGCTCCCCAATATATTTCTCGGGGAAGCGGCCATCCGTTTCGGACTCACGGGACCGGGCTTCGCAGTCAACGAACCTCAACTGACGGGGCTTAGCGGCCTGCGCATGGCCCTCTGCGGCATGTTGATCGACGATAGCCGGACAATGCTTGTCGGCATCGCCGACCCGGGACGTCCGGGGTCTTTTCCGCACGATACGGACGTGGCGCCGGGCGCGTTGTTCCTTTTTATCGAAAAGTCCCCCGCCGACAGTTCACTGTCATACGGCGGTATCGACATGACGGCCCCGGGCGACATCCTGTTTGACGGGGCTTTGGTGCGTAACCTGGAAGATATCTTCAAAAGGATCTCCGAAGGTCTGACAGAATAGAAAAAAGCTTAAGAAAGGTGCTGAAAAACATGAAGATGACATTGATCTACCCCAGATGGCCCAAACTTCAAAGGCAGACGGAGTTCCACCTCCCTCCGCACGGCCCCGTGGTCTTCGCCGCAACCGTTCCCGAAGAGGTCGATATAACCTTTATTGATGAGAACGTACAGGACCATCCTCTCACCGACTCTCCCGATGTCGTTGCCCTGTCGGTGATGCTCACGATCCAGCTCCCAAGGGCATACGAGATCTCGGCGCAATACCGCGCGCGGGGTGTGCCCGTCGTGATGGGCGGCATCGCCGCCACGCTCCATTCCGGTGAAGCGGCCGCGCATGCCGATGCCCTCTTCATCGGAGAGGCCGAAGGCCGTTTCCCGCAGGTCATCGAAGACCTGAAGAAGGGCCGCCTCAAACCCGTCTACGACCATTTCGACGACCGCCCCGACATAGGCCTTGTCGGCACGGCACGGCGCGACCTTCTAAAAAGGGAGCTCTACAACTACCGCGGCGTCCAGATGGTGGACCTCGTCCACGCGTCGCGCGGGTGCAAGTTCAACTGTTTTCCCTGCTGCGTCGGCTTCCTCGGCGGCAGGCAGTTCAGGCCGCGCCCCATCGACAAGGTGGTGGAAGAGATGGCATCGATCCCCAACAACCGCCTTTTCCTTGTCGACAATTCCCTCGCGCAGGACCGTCAATGGCTGATCGACCTCTTCACGGCCATGGCCCCCCTCAAGAAAAAGTTCGTCTGCCATCCCATCCTTGACGACGACGAGGTCCTTTCCCTTGCCGCCGATGCCGGGTGCTGGTATGTCTACCAGGCAATATATGACACCTCCGATACGATCCGCAGGAGGATACAGCGGCTCAAGGACCACGGGATGGGTGTGGAAGGCACCATAATACTTGGCATCGATGACCACGACGAGGACTACATCAAGCGCATCGTCGATTTCATCCAGGAGATCGGGGTCAATATGGCGGAGTTCACCATCCTGACACCTTTCCCCCACTCACCCATAAGGCAGCGGCTCGAGAGCGAAGGGAGGATCTTCGACAACAACTGGCTGCATTACACGGCGGACAGGGTGGTCTTCCAGCCGAAACATATGACACCCGAAAAGCTCCAGGAACTCTATTATTACGCATGGGACACCTTTTACGGGGATAACGGCTGTCAGATCAAGATGGGCGAGCTTTTCATGAACGTGATCCGCAAAGAGATGAAAGACGGCACATATCGCGGGTACAATGCTAAGGAAAAGCGCGTTTTCAAAAAAAAGGGCGCGAACTGATGAGCAGGGTCCTCATGATCTCCCCTAATACGGTCTCCGACCCATACCCGGTCTACCCCATAGGAATGGCCATCGTCAGCGCGGCGCTGGCCTCGGGCGGACACGAGGTGCGCCAGTACGACCTCCTCGTGGAGGGCCGGTCCGAAGACCGCCTCAAAGAGGTGATATCCGGCTTTGACCCCCACTATGTGGGCATATCGCTGCGCAACATCGACTCCGTCGACTCATGCGACCCCGAAAACAACTGGTACCTCTCGTCCGACCTTGATCTCGTAAAGGCGATCAGAAAGGCAACGGCCGCGCCCGTCATAATCGGGGGGTCTGCCTTTTCCGTCATGCCTGAGGAGATCCTCGGTTACCTCGGCGCGGACTACGGCGTGGTCGGCGAGGGAGAACGCACCATCTGCGGACTCATCGAAGGGCTCGACGAAAAAAGACCGATGCCGCGCATCACCGGAAGCAGTGTTCGAAATGGGGACACAGAGATTGCGGCTGCATGCAGCCCCTGCTGGGAGAGCGGCATGGTTGATTTCTACAAGCAGGAAAGCGGCATGATGAACATACTGACAAAGCGGGGCTGCCCATACAGGTGCGCCTACTGCACCTATCCCGCCATCGAAGGCCACACGATACGGCACAGGCCGCCCGATGATATCGTAGATGAAATGGAAAAGCTGAAGATCGACCACGGTGTCGATACCTTCTATTTCACCGATTCCGTTTTCAACGACGAGGAAGGCGGCTACCTGAAGGTCGCCGAGACCATTGTGCGCAGGGAGATGGACATAAAGTGGACGGCCTTTTTCCGTCCCGCCAGGATGGACAAGGAGCAGTGGTCCCTGCTCAGGCGCTCGGGGCTCTACGCCATAGAACTGGGGAGCGACGCGTCAAACGATGCCGCCCTGTGGGGTCTGAACAAGCAATTCTGCTTTGATGATATATACGATTTCAACGAAGCTGCCGTGAGGGAGCGGATACCCTGCGCCCATTATGTGATGTTCGGCGGCCCCGACGAAACCGAGGCCTCCGTCAACAAAGGTCTGCACAACCTTGGCCTTCTCAGGAACTCCATGGTCCTCGCCTTCTCCGGCATCAGGGTCCTCCCTTCCACCCCGATCCACGGGCGGGCGATAAAGGACGGCCTCGTTGCGGAGGGGGCCTCTCTCCTGGAGCCGGTCTATTATTTCTCTCCGGGCATAGACGCCGGCAAGATGAACGATGCCATCGTGAACTCATTCCAGGGGCGCATAAACAGGATCTTCCCCCCTTTTGACGGGCTCGTTCTCATGAGAAAGCTGAAAAGTGTCGGCTATCGCGGCCTTATGTGGGACAGACTGGTGCGTTTTGATTAAGACCGCGGCAAGGGGAACAGGCCAATGGTGAACGGGAAAAGGGTCCTGCTGGTCCACCCCCTTGGCTACAGGTCGGAAAGCGCCGGACAGGATATCTCAAGAATGGCCAATATCATGCCGCCGCTCGGCCTGGCAAGCCTGGCGGCCTATCTGAAAAAGGGCAATATTGAGGCCGATATCGTCGACTGCTACGCCTCCCCCCTGTCCGACCCCTTCATCAGGGATTATCTGACAAGGCAGAGGCCTGCCTTTATCGGTTTCAGCTGCACCACATCGAGCTTCCTCGACGGGGTCCGGATCGCGGCCCTCGCGAAAAGTGTAGAACCCGGCATAAAGACGGTCTTCGGAGGGCCCCACGTGTCGGCGTTAAAAACGAAGATCCTCGAAGACTTCCCTCAGATCGACTTTACCGTTGTCGGCGAAGGCGAAGAGACCCTGAAAGAGCTCGTCGAAAACGACGGAGAGACAGAAGGCCTGTCCCGCGTGCCGGGCATCGTGTACCGCAATGGGGAAGAAGGCCCGCGCTTTACCGGTTACCGGAAGAACGGGGTCAACCTTGACAGCCTCCCCTTCCCTGCTTATGAAAAACTCCCCGGATACCCGCAGGCGTATAAGCTCCCTATCTTCAACTATCCGAAGGTCCCCAATTCAAGCTGCATATCGAGCCGCGGGTGCCCTTATTCATGCAGTTATTGTGACCGTTCGGTCTTCCGCAACAGTTTCCGGTACAATTCCGCCGGTTATCTCTATGAGCACCTGAAATACCTCAATGAGCGGTTCCATATCCGCCACGTCAATTTCTACGATGACCAGTTCACCTTTAATCGCCAGAGGGTCATCGACCTCACCCGCATGATGATCGACAAACCGCTGGGAATGACATTCAACTGCGCAGTACGCGCGGAACACATCGACCCGGAGCTTGCGGGCATGATGAGACAGGCCGGGTGCTGGATGATAAGCCTCGGCATCGAGACGGGCGATGAGGAGCTCCTGGCACGCCATCGGAAGAACGCAGACCTTGGCATGCTGGCGGAAAAGATACGGGTCATTAAGAAGGCCGGTATCCGTGTAAAGGGGCTCATGATGATCGGGCTCCCCGGAGAGACGCGGTCAAGTATAGAAAGAGCATGGACTATGTCTTCTCACTGCCCGTCGACGACATCAACGTCTCCAAGTTCACGCCCTTCCCCGGCACCCCCCTCTACGAGAACGCTCATGAACTGGGCACCTTTGAGGAGGACTGGCCGAAGATGGACTGCATGAGCTTCCTTTTCATCCCCAAGGGGCATGACGAAAAAGCTGCTTGAAAAGCTCTTCACGAGGTTCTACCGCAAGCACATCATGCGGCCGAAGATACTTATCGATTACATCACCATGATCTGGCGCTCTCCCGACAGCTGGAAGAGGTTCATCACCAACATCGGCCCCTTCCTGCGCTTCGCATTGACGGACAGGCGCATCTCAGAAAAAAAAAAGGCAGTTCAATGTTTCAGAGTTTGTGAACCGTTTAAGGTTGGGAATGAATTGTCGTTTTTAAAAACTAAAGAAACCAAAGAAACCGATAAACCAGCTTCCATTGACCCAAACCATCTATGACCTGTGACCCGTCACCTGCCACGACATTGTAAAAGACCGGATAAGGCCGCTTATCGTCATTCCCGTCTACAACCACGGGGGGACGCTGCGGGATGTTGTTGTCCGGGCGCTCCGCGTTTGTGACGATGTGCTGGTCGTCGATGACGGCAGCAATAACGGAAGCGCTAAAGAGGCCATAGGCGACCTCCCCGCCCTTTTCGTGCGGCACGAAAAGAACATGGGAAAAGGCGCGGCGATCCTCACGGCGGCGAAGGAAGCCGAAAGGCTCGGCATGACCCACATCGTCACCATCGATGCCGACGGGCAGCATGACCCTGCCGATTTCCCCCGGTTCGATCTTGTGGTCCGCGAAAACCCGCTGGCCATCGTGGTGGGAAAGAGGGCCTTCGATAGAAAGACCGTTCCTTTCTCGTCGCGCTTCGGCAGAGCCTTCTCTAACTTCTGGTTCAAGGTCCAGACGGGCTGTTCCCTCAAAGACACGCAGAGCGGCTTTCGCGCCTATCCTGTCGCCGTGCTCGAGTGGTTGAAGCTCCATGACAGGCGCTTCTCATTTGAAATAGAGGTGCTGGTAAAGGCGGCATGGGCAGGGATCCCCCTGAAAGAGGTCGACATCTCCGTCCATTATCCAAAGCAGGGCAAGCGCATCTCCCACTTTCACCCTCTCAGGGATAATCTCGACCTCACCATCCTCAACACCCGCCTTACCGTCCGGGCGATCCTGCCCATACCGCAGAGGAACTACTCGGAGGAAAGGAACGGATCGGAAAGGATATCGATCCTCCATCCCATAAATTCCCTGAAGACACTCCTCAAAAGGAACGTATCGCCCAGGCAGCTCGCCCTGTCGGCCGGCCTCGGGGTCTTCCTCGGCAGCCTTCCCCTGATCGCTTGTCAGACCCTGACGATCCTCGTAACGGCGAACTACTTTCGGCTGAGCAAGTTCGCCGCATTGAGCACCAGCCAGTTGTGCATTCCCCCCATTGTTCCGGCGCTTTGCATTGAGCTCGGTTACTTTATCCGTCACGGCAGGTTCCTCACGGAGATCTCCCTGGAGACCATCGGTTACCAAGGGTCTTGAAAGGATCTTTGAATGGATCATCGGCGCCTTCATCCTGGGACCTGTCCTGGGAATTCTCATTGGCGCCGTTGTCTATGTGATGACTTTACTGCTCAAAAAGGAAGGCATCGGGAAAAATGCATAAGGAAACGGACAAAACAGGAGATGACGTCAGGTGGACAAGCCGCAGCGTCGGCTCGCACCTCCAGCACAGCATATTCTATGCCCTCATCAGGCTCGGCGGGCGAAGGGCGGCATACGCGGTCCTGAGTCTTGTGGCCCTCTACTACACACTTTTCAGACCTGCGATCAGGAAAAAAGCAGATCCTTACCTTAAGCGGCGGTTCGGGACAGGGAGGGTTCTCAAAAAATTCCTCAACTGTTACCGCATCTACGAAAACCTCGGCAAGGCGCTCATCGACAGGGCAATAATAGGGATCAAGGGACCCGGGCATATGCGTATCATATGCAACGATCATGATCTACTTTTAGGCCTGGTCCGTGAAGGGCGCGGGCTTGTGCTGCTGACCGCTCACGTGGGGTGCTGGCAGGCGGCCATGTCGGCGTTGCGTGTACTCAACACACCGGTGAGCCTACTGCTCCACCGTGAAGAAGGCGACGTCGATCTCCATTATTTTGAGCATTCAGGCGGCCAGGCACCATTCAGGGTCATTGACCCCTTGGGCTACCTGGGTGGAGTACTGGAGATGATGGAGGTCCTTAAAAAAGGTGAGGTGCTGTCAATAATGGGTGACAGGGTCTTTGGCGACACCAAAGGCACCATCCAGGCGGGCTTCATGGGAGACCCCGTCCGGCTTCCCATGAGCGCCTACAAGCTTGCTTCCGTCACGGGGGCGCCCATTGCGGTCCTGCTGTCACACAAGAGCGGGCCGGACTGCTACGAACTGACCGTTGATGACGTTATAAGGGTTCCCCATGAGACCGGACGGCCGGAGGTGGTTTTCCGCCCCTACGCCGAACGCTTTGCCGGGGCATTGGAATCTTACGTACAGCGCTACCCCTACCAATTCTTTAACTTTTACGATATGTGGGAAGAGGATTGAAATAATCTTAATGAAGGAAGGTCGGCAATATGACGGTTAAGGAGAAACTCAAAAAGATCATCATTGAAGAATTGAATCTGGAGGAGATCACACCCGAAGACATCGAGGACGACGCACCCCTTTTCGGGGAAGGTCTGGGCCTTGATTCGCTGGATGCCGTCGAGATCGTGGTCCTGCTGGAGAGGCATTTCGGCGTCGAGGTGAAGAGCCTCGAAGAAGGCAAGGCGGCCTTTCAATCCATCAACACGCTGGCCGCTTACGTGGAAGAAAGGATCTCTCAATGAACAATACCCCTGTGGCCATAACGGGCGTGGGCTGCATATGCGCCCCTGGTAACAGCCTCATTGAATGCATGGAGTCGCTCTTCAAGGGTGAAAGAAAGCTGGGCCCGTCCCTGAGGTTCACCTCCGGCCATGCCGTTACCTATCCGGTCTTCAATGTGCTTGAAGACCTCACATCGATGAGCACAGCGAACACGCCGGACATATCGCGCACGGGTAAGCTCGGCCTCAAGGCCGCCTTTGAGGCCATTGCCAGCGCCGGGCTCGACAGGGAGTTCCTGCGCTCGAAAAGAGTGGGCGTCTGTATGGGTACGACGGTCGGCTGTGTCATGAATAACGCGGACTTTTACCGGACATACCTGAAAGACCAGGACCCCGACCTGGCTGCGGTCACCACGTACCTTCAGAGCAACCCGGCATCCGTCATTGCGAGAGAGCTCGAACTTGCCGGCCCCCTTCAGACCGTGGTCAATGCCTGCTCTTCCAGCACCGACGCGATAGGCATCGGGGCCATGTGGATAAGGTCGGGCCTGTGCGACATCGTTCTGGCGGGCGGCGCCGACGAATTGAGCCATATTGCCTGCAACGGCTTCATATCGCTCATGATAGCCGACAGTGAAGCATGCAAACCCTTTGACAGGGACCGCAGGGGGCTCAATCTCGGTGAAGGCGCCGCGGTGCTGGTCCTGGAGTCGGAAGGGTCAAAAAAGGAAAGGGGCGCACAGAGCCGCGCATTCGTCCTCGGCTACGGGGCGTCCTGCGATGCCTATCATCTGACCGCCCCTCACCCTGACGGCAGGGGACTCAGGCGCGCTGTCGGGGAGGCCCTGACCGCGTGCGGCATTTCCGCGGCAGACGTGGCGTTCGTCAACGCGCACGGCACGGGCACCCCGGACAACGACCGCGTAGAATCGCATGTCCTTTGCGACATGCTGCCCGGTGTGCCTTTTCTCTCAACGAAAGGTTACACTGGACATACCCTCGGCGCCGCGGGCGCCATCGAGGCCGCTTTCACCGTTGCCTGTCTCGAAATGGGGGCAATACCCGCAAGTGCCGGGTTCACAACACCCGACCCTGAATTGCCGGCATCCCCCGTGGTTAGTGGAATGTCCATCCCGGGCAATGTGGCCATCTCTGAATCGCTTGCCTTCGGCGGCCATAACGGGGTCCTGGTCTTCGGGAAGAAAGAGGTTTTGCCATGAAGCTTGCCATCAATGGAATAGGCGCAGTGGGAGGTTTCGGCTGCGGAACGGACGCTCTGGCATCGGCTCTTGACAGCGGCCGGTGCGAACCCGGAAGGGTCACCATCAAGACAACCCGCGGGCCCGTTGAAATGCCCGTCTATCTCGCGGACACGTCGAGGCTCGAAGATTTCGTCAACAAAAGGTCCCTGCGGCGCGTCGATCATTTCTCGAAAATGGCCCTCCTGGGGTCGCATCTCGCACTTAAAGAGGCCGGGAAACTTGAGGAAGACCACAGCAGGATGGGCGTCATCGTCGCCACAGGCTACGGCGCCGCTCACACCACCTACGACTTTCTCGATTCCTTCATGCTCCAGAGCGACTCCTTTTCCTCACCGACCTGTTTCTCCAGTTCCGTCCACAATGCCGCCGCGGCAAGCATCTCCATGCTTCTTGGCATAACGGGTCCCGGATTAACGGTGAGTCAGTTCGAGATGTCCGTCGCCTCGGCGCTTCTTGCAGCGCGCAGCTGGCTTGAAGAGGGGCGGGTCGACTCTGTCCTGTTCGGCACCGTCGATGAATACTGCGATGTCCTGGGCTACTGCTGGCATCGCTTCTTCAGAGACAGGGCAACCACCATGCATGACATGAATCCCCTGGAGTTCGATGTCCAGAGCGCGATCCCCGGAGAGGGAGCAGCGTTCTTCCTGCTCACTGCCAATGAGAAGGAAACCGCCTCACCCTATGGCTTCATCGAGGACATCCTGATAGGCAGATGCAGCAGAGGAAAGATCGGTGCAACTCACGGCGCAAGACTTTTCATCGGCGCCGACGGGAACAGGATGTTCGGCAGGTATTACAGGGACCATCTTCCCGGCAGCGTGCCGACAGCCTGCTACACCCCCCTGTACGGGAGCCTCCCCACGGGCCAGGCGTTCGATATCGCCATAGCCTCAATATCAAGAAAGAGCGGGAAGGTATTCCCTTCTCCACGCCCCGGCGGGAACGCGGACACGCCAGGACAACCCCTGGGCGATGATAAGATCGAATGCCTCGTTATAGGCAGGGAGGGAGAACTGGGGTCCGTCATCCTCTGTTAACCGTTGCAGACGCTTAAACAGCTTGAGCCGCTTGAGCGTCAGAGTCAAAAGAATACTCATCTGTTTAAAGATGTTTCTTTTATCGTTCAAGCCGTTCGAGCGGTCTTAACGATTCAAGCTGTTATTTCAGTTTGGATATCCCACCAAATATGTTATCGGAACGGGTGAATGAGGTGGCTTTATCTCCCCGACCTCCCATGTATAACCCTTCGCGTCAAGGCCCTCCGTCATTTCCTTCAGTTCAGAGGTGGAATAGCTTCGCAGGCAGGACACCAGTGAATCAAAGAAAATGACCGGCGTTGCGACGGGGAACAGATAGGTCCATAACAGCCTTGACCACCGGAAGGGCCGCAAAAAAGGTACGCAAAGAGGTACAAGAAAAGCGGTGGCCGCGAAATTGAGCATTGACCACGCCGTGCGCTGCGTTATCTCGAATATCGCGATCCCCTGATGACAGTTCACGGCATCCTGCAGGATGGCACGTGCCTCAGGGGGCCGAAAATGGTGGAAGCCCGAAAAAATTGTCCTGAAGCCGGTAAGTGCCTCCGGTACACGGGCGGCATCGACTGGACTCCGCACAAAAATCGAACCTGCCATTGAAAATGCTCTGCGCGTTTTTGAATGTCTGCGCGTTGGGAAACTTGTCCGTGAGACACACCTTGACGGGCAACCCCCCGTCTTCGAGGGCCTGCAGCATGTAGACCCAGGGCCCTCCGCTTCCGGAACACAGATCTATCACCCGGCGCACACCGAGAAGCTCAAAAACCCGGCGCAGGAGAGACGCCATTTCAACATCCATTTTCCACTTCATTACGCCGAACTGTATATAGTCGGTGACGATGCCGCGCAGGGACGGCGGGCACCATTTTGCATCACTCATCTCGAACAAGTGTAATCTTCGCACCGATAGGATACCTTAAAACGGAAGTTGAACTGCCCTCCGGAACTGACTCACCCTTTCATGCAGGGCTTCCCGAAGTTCAGGTATTTCTTAGCACTTCAATAATGAGAAGTCAACCGTGGGAAAAAAGTTTCAGAGTTTCAAGGTTTGCGAAACGTTTCAAACTGGTTTCTTTAGTTTTTTAAGTTTCTTTGTTTCTTTGGTTATCTAAAAACCAGAGAAACCAAACAAACCTGATAAACAATGATTTTTCCCTTGAAACTTGAAACTCTTTACACTTTACGCTTCACGATCTTTCGTCAGAAAGACAGGATAACATGCTCGACGCTGATACGATAGTCATAGGGTCCGGCGCCGGGGGGCTCACGGCGGCCCTGGCCCTGGCCCGGGCAGGCGAGCGGGTACTTGTCCTGGAGGCGCACACCCAACCCGGGGGATTGTGCCACAGTTTTCAGCGCGGGGGCTACCGCTTCAGTCCCGGCGTCCATTACATCGGGCAGCTCGGCCCGGGCGGGTCATTGCGTGAGATCTACGAAGGGCTCGGCGTAGCGAACGACCTGGCCTTCTTTGAGATGAACCCCCTGGGGTTTGAGCACATCCGCATTGGTGACGAGGCCTTCGACCTTCCCAGCGGCAAGGACGCCATGGTGGAGCGCTTTAAAACACGCTTCCCGGACCAGGCCAAAGGGATCGAGGATTATTTCCGGCTTCTCGATACGGTCTGCAAAGAAATGGCGTGCATCCCCGAAACAAAAAGCTTCATCGATTTTGTGACCGTCCCCTTTCGCACCTGGAATATGGGCCGTTACGGGCTCTACAGCCTCGAACGTATCCTGCGTGACCGGATATCCGATCCGCTGCTGCGCTCGTTCCTTTCCATACAATGCGGCGACCATGGACTGCCTCCTTCCAGGATCCCTTTTATCATGCATGCACCCGTGGCGGGACATTATATCGACGGCGCTTACTACCCTCTCGGCGGTGCGTCCTCCATCCCGAAGGCCTTGATCCTGGGCCTTCAAAGAGAAGGCGGAGACATCCGTCTATCGACGCAGGTCGAAAAAATACTCATCGAAAAAAGGGGCAGCCGCAGCCGCGCCGTCGGGGTTCGTCTCGCGGGAGGCACCGAACTTCGCGCCGACCGGGTTGTCTCCAACGCCTCCGTACATATCACCTATGATCGCCTCGTGGGCCGGGAGCACCTCAGTTTCCGTCTTCGGCGAAAACTTGACCGCACACGATACTCAATAGCAGCGGTGACCCTTTTTCTGGCCACGGACCTTGACCTTAAGTCCATGGGCATGGATTCCGGCAATTACTGGTACGTTCCCGACGGTGATCTTGAATTGGTCTATGCCCGGGCACAGGATCCCGACACGGTGAATGATCCGCTGCCGGGCATTTTCTTTGGTATTACAAGCATCAAAGACCCGAGCAGTTTTAAAAGCGGCCATCATACCATTGAGGTCGTCCGTCTTCTGACCTATGAGGCTTTCAGCGCCTACGCGGGTTCCAGATCCGGGAAAAGGCCCGAAGGATACATGGCCTTAAAGGACAAACTTACCGCGGCAATGTTGAGATCGATGGAACGTATCATTCCGGGTATCGGCGATCACGTGCTCTTTTGCGAACTGGGAACCCCGCTCACCAACGACCATTATGTGGGCTCGACCCGCGGGGCCTGTTACGGGACCGAGAAGTCCCTGAGGCAGATCGGACCGTTCAGCTTCAAGCAGTTTTCGGAGATCGAAGGTCTTTGCCTTTGCGGAGCAAGCATCATTCATGGGGTATCGGGGGCCACGACATCGGGCCTTGCACTCGCGGCAGCGATCCTGGGCTGCCGCCCCAGTGAACTGCTCAAAGCGACGGGGCAACAGTTGCGCATATTCTCCGCCGGAGGGCCCGGTCAGTGGAAGGGACTTTCTTAAGACCCCGGCATGAGGTCCGGTCATGATAAGTACATGTTATTCCAGCAATTTAAATGTGTTTAGTGGAATTTTTTCGCAAATACTGCTAAAATGACGGATCCGATTCATCGTTGTCGCAGGCGTTGCACTTCATGGTCAACCGTACATGTTCGGGGCTTTACAAAAAGATCACTTTGGATGTGACAGATTATGTACATAAACACAGTTTCACACTATCTACCGAAAACGATCATCGACAACACGCACTTTACGGACCTGAACGGATTGACCGATGAATGGATCTTCAAAAGATCCGGCATCAGAACGCGGTCAAAGGCAAACAGCGACGAGAATACCCATACCATGGCCATCGAGGCGGTCAAATGCGCCATTGAGAACCTCCCGTACCCTTTAACGGATGTTGACCTCATCGTCGGGGCCACGTATACGCCGTTCGACACCGTTGGAACGCTTGCCCACGCGATACAGGGCCATTTCGATATACCCCGGGCCCAGGCTGTTACCATCACGTCCGCTTGCTCATCATTTGTAAACGCCGTTGAGATAGTTGAAGGATATTTCGCATTAAAAAAAGCGGAAAAGGCCCTTGTCATCGTTTCGGAACACAACTTCGCATTTACCGACGAATCGGACGTGCGCTCCGGCCATCTCTGGGGAGACGGCGCGGGCGCGGTTTTTATCTCCAGGGAGAAATTCTCGGAAGGGGACATGGAGATCATCGACATACACACGGCCGGCCTTGGCCATATCGGCAAGGGTGTGGATGGCGTTTACCTGAGGCTCAATGACGGGGGTCTGCAAATGCCCTACGGACAGGATGTCTTTATCAACGCCTGTAAATTCATGGCCTCAGAGGCAAAGGACATATTGAAGCACAGCGGCCTTCACCCGAATGACATTGATTACCTTATCCCCCATCAGGCCAACGCGCGGATCATGAGCCGCGTTGCAAAGATGCTCGAAATGGATATCGAAAAGGTGATCTCCAACATAGAAGAATCGGGCAACACCGGCAGCGCGAGCACGGTCATCTGCCTTTCCCAGAACTGGGAGAGGTTCAGGAAGGACGACCTGATAGTGGTAACGGTCTTCGGCGGCGGCTACTCAAGCGGCGCAATGCTGCTGAGAAAATAATTGCGGAAATGCATGGGGAGCGACCCCCCCAGGCCACTGGAATTCTCATAATCGAAGTTCATCAACCAACAAAATAGAGGAGGTATAAATACAATGACCCGTATCGTGAGATTTGTCGCTGTATTTCTGGCAGTGTCCATGCTTCTCTCGTCAGTTGCAAGCGCGCAGTGGGTGACCCTGGGGAGAAAGGCCTTCGGGAAGATAAAGCAACTGACCAGTGAAGCAACGAGCAGTGAAACAAAGAGCAGTCCGCAGCCGGGCAGTGAAACAAAGAACACTCCGCAGCCGGGTTATGATGTTGCCACGGTCCTGCTCGAGGCCCGCGCGGACAAGGTCTACAGCACTGCCGTTAACATATTGCAGAACAACAATAATTTCAGGATCACGAAAAAAGACGATAAAGCCCTTACCATTGAGTTCACAGATGGAAGGCTCACCGCCGGGATGCAAATAAGCAGTCTCGCGGACAACATCTGTCAGCTGCTTGTTGTTTCCACAACACCGGGAAAGACAGGCACGTCGCTTGTGCTGGGCGGCGTAATGCGGGTATGCAAGGAGATGGGCGTACACTGTCAATCTGCTGATGAGTGAGGCGCCCGAAAGAATACGACGTCAATAGTTCAACTGCGATATCAAATGGGGACATCCCGGCTTCAATTGACATAATATTGGACCGGAACGTCCCCCTTTTTTTATATACTATCCCACCGATCCAGCCCCCCTCCGTCTTACCGGAAACAATTAATCCCATTAAGATCTGCGCCCGACCACAAAATATCAACTGCCCCTGGTATCTGTTCAATTGAATAAGGTTGCAAAAGGGAGAGATTTATATTATTAGTTCTTTGCGCAAAGAGTATAGAAGAAACCATTTCAAAGGAAAAACTGCCCTGAAAGTCCCGGCGAATAAGACCTGCATTCTGATCTTCATCTGTCTTTTCATATCGGGTTATTTTCTTTTTTCCCATTCCTTCCCCTCTTCTGTCCATGCGGTTGAAAGCTATGAGAACGAGGAAGAGGAAACAGACCTGGAAGACTCGATAGAATTTGCCTCCCCGTCTGACTTGCATGACATCATCAATTTTAACATCTTTGAGGATATCGTCCGTGCAAGGGAAGCAAGGGAACTGCAGGTTTGTTTGCGTGCTTGGAGGCTGCGCTGGTCTTCTCCTTGGGTATGACAATGGAGTCATCGGTGGTGTCACTGCTATGCCTGCATTCCAAAAGGTACAGAGGAAGCGGTGGATCTCTGGCTCCGGGAGAACATGATCTGCTCTTATGTATGTACCATAGGCTCCTGTACTGTATGAGTCCTTACAGGGCCTGTACTGCCTGTCCTCCAGTCTAGAAACACCAAGTCGCTGCACACAACTATCTCAGGGAGTCAACTGATTGCTGTACCGCTGTGTGTGCCCGCAGAAATTCTTCCCCGGGGTCTACAGCAAAACCCAGGAGGTGCAAGAAGGGCCGCAGAACCCCTACTGCAAGTACAACGACCACATCCTACAGCTGGGGCGGGTCCTCCCTCTACATCTCTGCGCTCTTCTGCAGCCTGGCTGCCTCCCCCTTCGCACGGATGTTCGGAAGGAAGGTAGGCCGCAGCCTTAAACAAAATTTTCAGACAAAAACAACCTTACCAATTACGGTTTAGGTCGCAGCCCCAAACAAACCGCCAAAAACAACCTTACCAATTGCAACGTTGATCTTAACAACAGCTGTCACATGGGACCTGGGCGGGCTTCTGCTGGGAGTAATCGGAAGAATCACACAGTCCTATAATAAAGAACTGATGTGGGTGGGGTCTGCCTGTTGGCTTCTGTGCTGAGGTTTTCTGGGCTGAGACCCATAGACTCATGACCGATTGTTTGATCTATTTCCCACCCGCAGCTGGTTCTCCCGGATTCCTGATCAGCATTCACCCCTTTCCAGTACTTTGTGCTTTACTTGGGGGTTGAAATGTCTACACCCGCTGATTGAAATATTTCCCCCCTGCAGCTCGTCCTGCTGCTGGCTGGAATCTTCTTCTTCGTCGGAGCTGCCATCCAGGCAGGCGCGGTCAACGTCGCCATGCTCATCATCGGGCGCGTGCTGCTCGGAGTGGGCGTGGGTGCCGGATCCCTGGTACGCAAACCCTAAGCCAACCCTACAACTAAACCCTAACACCAAACCCTATGGGTGCTGCTCGGAGTGGGCGTCGGTGCCGGATCCCTGGTAGGCAAACCCTAAGCAAACCCTATTCCTGAAATCTAACACCAAACCCTAAGGGTGCTGCTCGAGGTACGTAGGTATGATACCCGACTTCTGGCTGAAGAGAAAGATTTCTTCTCGTCCCTGCTCCACATGTTTAAAGTTTCTTGTAGAGAGCTCTACCGTAGTTTTACCTGACACCCCCCCCCCCCGCCCCTCCCCCTTCCCCCCCCTCGAGTCCATTCAGCCTTGCTTGCTGAACTTCGTCGTGCTTTCTCGTCCGTGGTGTCTAGTGTGCACAACAAGCTTAATATACCCACATTGGATTCATCTATCATGTAATTTTCTCAGAACTCAGAGCTCAGCCTCTTGTTTTTCTGTGACACGCAGGTCATCCCCATGTACAACGCTGAGATGTATCTCCCCGCACATGCGCGGCGCCATGAACATCATGTTCCAGGTATGGTGGTGTAAGTAGTTTTAGACCCCTAAGTAAAGCGCAGAGTACTAGAGAGGGTGTACAATCGCCATGCCTCTCTAGCGACTGCCTGGGTCCTTATGTTTCCCTCTCTCTTTGCCAAAGGGGCACACTGGGGGTTTTTGGGTCTTGCAGTTGTTTGTGACCATCAAATACTGTCCTGTTTCTCAAGGTAGACCTCAGCGTGTCATACCTGGCAGGGGTATTAGCAGAATTCTATTTTATTACCCCTTGCCCCAAACCTTGTGAGCCGCACTACACTTTCCTTGCCAATGCAAAAGGCTAACCGTTTTTTTTCTAATTCCCGCAGCTGTTTGTGACCATCGGAATCTTTGCCGCCGGCCTGATCAACTACGGAGCCGACTACATCGACACCTGGGGATGGAGGCTATCCCTGGACTGGGAGCCGTCCCAGCCGTCCTCGTCATCATCGGAGGCATCATCCTTCCCGAGTCCCCAACAGTCTGCTCGAGAGGGGCCACTTCGAGAAGGGGCGCAAGGTAGGGGAAATAAACTGCTTAAACCCTAGGACTTTAGGGTCCTAAATTCTAGTTTGAAACCCCCTACAGTCTGCTCGAGAGGGGACACTTCGAGAAAGGGCGTAAGAAAAACGGCTCTGGAATATGGTCTAGGGCCTAGGGATGGGAAACCCTCTGGATTCGGAGGATTTATACTAGTTTAATGTTCCCCTATCGCTTTGGAAGGGTTTCAAAGTCCTGAACTCTGATCCCTCTTTGTGGCTTCTGGTTTAGGTTTTGGAGACCATTCGTGGCACCAAGGACGTCCAGGAGGAGTTTGATGACATCATGGAGGCAGCCCGCCAGTCAAACCTGATCAAGCACCCACTGAAGAACCTGTTCAAGCCCCAGTACCGC